>NZ_JBIVNL010000003.1:0-883216 GCF_044753545.1 Streptomyces sp. NPDC088350
CCCGCCCGCGCCCGCCCCACCCCCCGGCCCCCCGGGCCCGGGCCCCCCCCCCCCACCCCCCCCCCCCCCCCCCCCCCCCCCCCCCCCCCCCCCCCCCCCCCCCCCCCGGAGACCCGCCGCCGCACAAGGGGCAGGGCCCGGGGGGCGATTCAGCTCCGGCCGCAGGCCCATGGCCGACGACCACTGAAAATCGGCCATTCCCGCGCGCTGCCTGGTCTCTCATCAGTGCTTCCGTTTCACAGCATCCGCACCGCGCCTCCTGCGCCCCTGTGGCCTCGCCCCTCTCGCGTCCCCCCTTCCGCTTGAGAGCGCTTCCGGGCCGGTCATTTGAGTCATACATCGCCCGCACCCCTCACCCCTGTTCATAACGCAACTACTGTGATCAGGCGTTTGAGGAGATCGCCTCACTTCATGACCACTCTTTCCAGCCCCCCACGAAAGCGATCACTTGACATGAGCAAGCTAAGAACGGCTGTGCGCGTCTCCGCCTCGGCCACCGCGCTGATCGCCGCCGTCCTCGCCGCGCCCCAAGCCGTCGCCGCGGACGGCACGTCCGTACCGATCTCGGCGAGCGCCGACGCCGAAACGGTCGCCCTCGCCCGAGCGGACCCGTCGGCCACCGTGGCCGCCGCCAACGTCTGCGGAACCGGCTACACGCTGGCCAAGGGGATTCCCCTGCCCGTGGGTGTCGACCCCAGCGAGCGCCTGGCAACGCTGTTCTCCTACGAGAACGGCGGCAAGGGCTGCGCCATCCTCGACAACAACGTCGGCTCCTCGCAGTACATGTATCTCCGGGTCTGCAAAGTCGACGGCACCGCCTGCGACACGGATTCGGGCAAATTCAGCGAGTACGCGGGCCCGGTGTACGTCTCCAGCTTCGCCTGCGCCCCCGTGACCGCGAAGATGGGGGCGACCTCGTCCAGCCTCTACATCAACTACAAGTCCAGCTACGTCTTCCCCTGCGACTGACGGGCCTTCCGGAGAGTTCCCGAAGGCGACGGAAGACATCCACCCGGTCGGTGGCTCCTGTTGAGAGGCGGTCTTGCGCCCGTTCCCCGGTGCGTCGAGGCCGCTCACCCGCGACCTTCGGGCGTCCAGGAATTCTGCTCAACCACCGCGGCGTAGAGGTCCGTTGGACGTGCCCATCAGGATGCCCTTCCGCACGGCCGACGCGCCATCGGGCAAGGACCGTCCGCGGACCCGCGCTCGCGCCCAACGCCGTACGACACCGCGATCATCTCGGGTGACGAGCCGCCTCCCCTCCCCCGGACCGCGATCACGCCGAAGCCGGCTTCGAGAGCCCGAGCGCCGTCCCTTCCAGCGACAACGATGTCCGTTCGTACCGCCCGTGCAGAGAAGAGATGAGGAATACAGGTGGCATCCGGTTCCAGAAGAACCGCGGTGACGGTCCTCGCCGTCACCGCGGCCCTTGCGGGGCTCATATGCGCCCAACCCGCAACCGCCCAGCCCTCTCCCGAGCCCGCCTCGACACCGTCCAGCAGCACCCCGGGGGAAGGCGTCAAAAACCCTGACCAGACCCTCGGCCACGGGTGGAAGACCGCCGACGACCGGGCTGTGACCGCCGTCGCCGACAGCGACGGCGTGCACCTCCTCGTCGCCGACAGCAAGAACGCCTATGTCTGGAGGACGGCCGCCGTCCTGAGTGAGCCTCAGCTTCCGGCCGACACCTGGATCGGCAACAGCTGTGTCATGGACGACCATCACGCGGCCGTCGCCTACGCTCCCCGCACCTTCACCAACAAGCCCGACCTGATGATGGGCGGCGCGTTCACCGCGATCGTGAACCTGGACGACGGAAGCGTCACCAAACTGCCGTTCACCGCGTCCCTCGCCTACTTCGACCCCACGTGCAGCCCGGCCACGCACACCGCCGTGTTCACCGCGCTGCGCGACACCAAGACGCACCTGATCACGGTGGACACCAAGGGCACGACGGTCGCCGACACCACCGCCCAGGGTGAGATCACCTCGGCCGTCCCCACCGAGGACGGTGTAATCGGTGCGGCCGGAAACCGGCTCGTCCACGTCGACCACAAGGGCAGGACAACCAAGCTCGCCGCCACGAAACACGCCCCGTACGGCATCCGGGTGTCCGACGTCGGAACGGTCGCTTACATCGACCGCACCGGCAACACCGACGCCGAGGTGCAGACCTACGCGCACGGCAGGAAAACCACCGTCGCGAGCGGCAGACTCACCGCGATGAACCTGCGCCAGGGCACCGACGGCACCGTCTACCTCACCGGAAAGGCCGGTCACGGCAAGGGCTTCGCGGCCAGCGGTATCAAGGCGCTGGCCGTCTCCCCCGACGCGGACCTCTCCACCCGTGGCCGCCTGGCCGTCGACCCTGTCGTCTCGCCGTCGGTGCAGTCGGGCATCGCCAACATAAAGAACGCCGGCCGCGGCTTCACCGGCACCGCGACGAAGGAACCCGCGGCGCAGACGACCACGGGCCACACCAGCCATGCCCTGACCATCACCGGCTCGGTGCCGGCCACGGGCAAGCGCACAAGCCAGAAGGCCGCTGCCCCCGGCACCACCGTGGGTGGAAGCCCGTCGCCGGCGCTGACGGGTTCCTCGAAGGCCCGAACGTCGACGGCGAGCATGCTGACCGCGGCCGACGCCGACTCCAGGGCCAACGACCCGGTCGACACCGACCGTTGGTGCTCCGTGCCCCGCAACGACGTCGCCACCCAGGCCCTCCAGCCGACCCCCAACCAGGTCGAGTGGGCCGTGGACATGGCAGTCCAGGGAAAGCTGCGCTCCACCTACCTCGCGCAGGGCGGCTGGCGCTCACAGACCGGGATCTCCACCATCGACCCACAGGGCCTGTTCCCGAAGCCCAAACTGACCGGTGGCGGAAACATTCCCGCACAGGTCCAACTGGGCATCCTCGCCCAGGAGTCCAACCTGTGGCAGGCCGAATCGGGCGCCATCGCGGGCCAGATGGGCAGCCCGCTCGCGGCCGTCGACGGTTTCTACGGCCACCAGACCGGCGGCACCCTCTCCGACTTCTGGCGCATCCGCTGGGACAAGTCCGACTGCGGCTACGGCGTCGGACAGGTCACCGACGGCATGCGCCTGGCCGGACACGAGAAGGACGGCGAAACCTCTCACGACGTCACCACACAGCGCGCGATCGCCATCGACTACGCCACCAACATCGCCGCCTCGCTCTACATCCTCGCCGACAAGTGGAACGAGGTGCACGAGTCCGGCCAGACGATCGCCGTGAACAACGACGACTCGGCCAAGCCCGAGAACTGGTTCACCGCTGTGTGGAACTACAACCTCGGCTTCAACAAGAAGGCGGACGCGGGCACCAACGGCAACTGGGGTCTCGGCTGGTTCAACAACCCCGCCAACCCCGTCTACCCCGCGTCCCGGCAGGCCTTCATGAACACCGACCTCGACTCGTCGGCCGCCCACGACGCCGCCCACCCCCAGGACTGGCCCTACGAGGAGAAGGTGATGGGCTGGGCCGCCTGGTCCCAGGACACCGGCCACTCCTACGCCACCTCCGGCCGCCAGGACTGGCCCGGCGAGTCCGGCTTCTCATCCGCCGGCTTCCGCCCCGCCTACTGGAACGGCACGGGCGGGAGCATCATCGACCCGGCCAGCGCGAAATACCGCCGGGCCCATGTCGCGCCGCCGCTCGACGCGTTCTGCAACACCAAGAACAACTGCGACGCCGCCAACCCGCCCAACTGCCCTACGGCGGGCTGCTACACCCAGTACTGGTGGCACGAAGCCAACACCACCTGGAAGTCCGACTGCTCCGCCAGCTGCGGCTTCGAGAACATCAAGTACGTGACCGCGATCAATGAGCCCGGCCGCGGCACCCGCCTGCAGTACGGCACTCCCGTCTGCTCCGGCGCACCCTCGGGCGCGAAGGTCGTCGATGACGTGCCGGCAGGCACCAGCACCTGGAGCGACTGCGGCACCACCACGACGGACGGCTCGTTCCAGTTCACCTTCTACCCCGACGCGAGCGCGACCGGACCGGGCCTGGGCCAGTACGACGCGAAGGCCGACCTGCACCAGATCGGCGGCGGGTACCGGGGCCACTTCTGGTACGCCAAGGAACGCTCCACCGACCAACTGGGCGGCCCCACCGGGCGCATGACCGTCCGCGGGACCTGGTCGTTGAACGGGCCGGTCTCCCAGAAACAGGCGGAGATCTTCGTCCACGTCCCCGACACCGGGGCACAGACCAGGCAGGGCATCTACGAGATCGGCACCGCTTACGGCACGGTGAGGAAGACGATCAACCAGTACGCCCATGAACACAACGAGTGGGTCTCTCTCGGTGCCTATCGTTTCAACGACAAGACACCGCAGGTCAGCCTCACCAACTCGAACAACATCGGGACGGCGGACAACGACGTCGCCTACGACGCCGTCGCGTTCGTGCCCGGCGACTACGATCTGCCCGACGGTCCGTCCGTCGACCTCAAGTTGCCGGACGCGGACTCCACGAACCCCAATCCCGACCAGGTGAACCAGGTGCCGAGGGAGCTGGTGACGCCTCCTCGCGCGACCAACACCGGCTCGGCCGCACGCGCGACCGCGAAGGCGGAGACCACGTCGCACTGCGGGCCCGAGCAGGACGGCCGGCAGGTCTGCTGGGGTCCGGCGCTGTCCGAGTATCCCGCCGGCACGGAGGGGGAACTCTCGCCGCGCTATCTCGGCGACTGGTGTGACGACTACGCGCTGGTCGCGCGGGCCACCCGGTTCACGGAATGCGAGAACCGAGTCGTTCCCGCGTATCTCCGAGTGGACGGGCAGACACGGGCGACGGCGACCTTCCGGTTCCAACGGGAGATAGCGCTGGACGGTGTCAACAGCTTCACCGAACACCTCACGATCAAGCCGCTGTCGATCCCGCTGGACTTCGCACGGATCCAGCTCGGCATCTACAAGCACCTGTGCGCCAGCCCGTGCCGCCCGGTCGAGGCCGATCCCAGTGCCTGGCACGGAGCACCCGACTGGGGGCCGGGCGACACCCACGAGGCGTCGATCACCACGGCCTACCTGTGGGACGACTCCGTCGCGGACAAGTCCTACACGTTCAAGCCCGACGTACAGATCAACGCCATCCTGGACCCCGCCGACGGCAGTATCAACATCCAGACCGTCGGCTACCAGTGGAGCCTGGACAATCCCTCCGACCTCGACCAGGTCCGCTGCGACACCGTCTTCAGCACCACCGGAGGCTGCGTCTTCGTCAACTACGCGCCGACCTACACGTTCAACGCGGGCAGATATCCGCAGGCCGCCGCGCACGCCTGGCTGCTCCAGCACAAGGCGCCGAACCACCCGGGGCTCAGGTCCGCGAACAAACCGCTCTACTACCTGCCCGGCGGCAAGTCGGACGAGGACGACGAGAACCGGGACGTGATCTGCGACGAGAAGGGCTGGGCTGCCACCAACGGCGACTCCAGCGCGTTGAACAGTGCGACGGACCGACTGAACTGCGACGAGTTCGCCTTCAACGCCACGTACAACAGCGGCGGGCTTGCCGCGTCCTCGGGCGGACTCAACCCGGTGTACTCCGGCAGCGAGTGCTTGCAGACCTACGCGACGAAGGCGGGCGACGGTGCGATCCACCTGTACAACATCGGAGGCTACGCCCCGTTGTGGACGGAGGTGTGCGGACGTTCGTCGATCTCCGGACAGCAGAACAGCGGGTCGATGAGCCAGTTCGGCGGATTCATAAAGAACATGAGGCTCATGGGCAAGGACGCGTACTGGCTCGACACCGGCCTTTCCGGTCAGTGCACGGAAGGGGTCAGGTCGCTCAAGTGCACCATGGCCACGAACTGACGGTGAGCTGACACGGGCTGCGGATCCCCTCCGTACTCACGGAGGGGATCCGGTCACCCGGGAAAGTGATGACGTCCCTCGTTCCAGGTCAGCCACCCGTCAATGACGCCGGGACGCTGCCCTGATCCTGCTGGTCCGCTCTCCAGCTCGGCCGCGATGCCCTCCAGCCAGCCGACGAACGTGTCACCGGACTCGTCCGGTTCCGTGAACGCCCCCGCGTGAACGTTCCAGCCGAGGCGGCCGGTTGTGGTGTCGACGAAATTCCACAGATGCGGTTCATCCGTTTCCGTGGCGCATGCGGGGATCCACGGACGGGTGCCCATGTCGTTGGCGTCGAGCAGCACCGCCAGTACGCTCTCGTGGCACCAGACGGCGTCGGCGACCGGGAACACGTCGTAGTCCTTCAGGATTCTGAGGCGGCCCGGGCCGTCCCAGTCGGTTCCGTTGTGCAGGCCCCACAGCGCGCGCAGCTCCGGCGGCAGAGGCCCCATGGCCTCCTCCGCGGCCTCGATGACGGAACGTTCGGCGGGGCCCGGGAGTGCGGCATGGGACCGCGGCGCATGACTGAGCAGCCATGTCTCGATGCGTTCCCACGCGGCCAGCGTCCGGTCGAAGCGGATCTGCTCGTCGGTCACGGCGATCAACTCTACCGCTCAGGGGGCGACGGTAGGCCCGTCCGGGTGGTTGTGGCGCTGTTCGACCATCTCGCGGGTCAGGGACTCGGTCTCCGGCTCCGGCAACCGCTCGAATCCGTCCTCGGTGATCACCGACACGATGGGGAAGATACGGCGGTTGATGTCCGGGCCGCCGGTGGCGGAGTCGTCGTCGGCCGCGTCGTACAGGGCCTGTAGTGCGGCGAGGGCCGCGTCGCGCCGGGACATGCCCTTGTGGAACAGCTTCTTCAGGGCGCCTCTGGCGTACGGGGAGCCGGAGCCCTCGGCGTGGAAGTCCGACTTCTCGTAGGTGCCGCCGACGACGTCGAAGGTGAAGATACGGCCCTTGGCGCCTTCGGGGGCGGCGGGGTCGTAGCCGACGAGCAGCGGTACGACGGCGAGGCCCTGCATGGCCTGGCCGAGGTTCTGGCGGATCAGGCCGGCGAGGCGGGTGGCCTTCGCGTTGAGGGTCATCGGGATGCCCTCGATCTTCTCGAAGTGCGTCAGTTCGACCTGGTACAGCTTCACCATGTCCACGGCGAGCCCGACCGTGCCGGCGAAGGCGACCGCGGTGTAGTCGTCCGCGGGGTGCACCTTCTCCAGGTCGCGTTGCGCGATGACGTTGCCCATCGTGGCCCTGCGGTCGCCGGCGATCAGCACGCCGTCGCGGTAGGAGAGGGCCAACACCGTTGTGCCGTGCGGGAATTGGTCGGCGGCGGCCCGGACGCCCTCCGGGAAGGGGCGGCGGGTGGGCAGCAGTGCGGGCCGGTGCGCCGTCAGGAACTCGGTGAAGGACGAGGTGCCGGGAGTGAAGAAGTCGTCCCCCAACCGGCCGTCGGTCTCGTTCCACACCATGCGACTCCCCCTCGTCCGCGGGTCGATATCGGACTACTACCTGAACCGGCGGGACGGGAAACGCCAGTTGGGTCAGAGGGCCTTGCGTCGGACGAGTACCCCGAGCACCAACAGGCCCGGAATCAGTGGCAGCCACATGGTGAGCAGCCGGTAGCCGATGACGACGGAGGCGGCGGCCACGGCCGTGGTTCCGGAGGCGGTGAGGGCGAAGACCAGGGCGGCGTCGAGGGAACCGATGCCGCCCGGGGTGGGCAGCAGGGCTGCGGCGCTGCTGGCGGCGAGGTACAGGAGCGCCACCCGGGCCGGGGACAGCGGGAGTTCGACGGCCTGGGTGACACAGATCAGCACGAGGGAGTGCAGCGCGGCGAAGGCGAGCGAGCCTCCCCAGAGGGCCGCCGCCCGGTGCGGGCGGGCGTGCACGGCCCGGATGTCGGTCAGCACCGCCGCGAGAGCGCGCCGGCACCGGGGCCACAGCGGGCAGTTGAGCAGCACGGCCACCAGCGCGGCGACCGCGAGGACGACGCCCACCACGCCCAGGGAGATGTGCGGTACGCGCAGCACTCCCGGGCAGACCGCCGCGAGGACGCCGATGAGCACGATCCGTGCGACCACGCCTGCGGTCGCCTTGACGGCGAGAGCGCTGGCCGAGCGGCCGACCGGCAGCCCGCAGCGCATCAGGAAACGCAGGTTCACGGCACCGGCGCCGAGCCCGGCGGGCAGTACGTGGTTGGCGGCGCACGCGGCGAGCTGCGCGGCCACCAGCCGTCTCCCGGGCAGCCGTTGAGGCACCGCACCCTGCTGCGCGAGCGCCGAGGACACCCATGTCCCGAGCGCGGCCGTCGCGGCGACCAGCAGCCAGCCCTGATCGGCTACGGCGAGCCGCCCGGCCCCGGTCGCGAGGACAGGCCAGTGCCGCCGAACCACACAGGCCACGGCCAGCAGCACGCCGACCGTCAACGCGGTCTGCCAGTAGGCATGTCGGCGGCGGACGGTGGTAGTGGTGGTGGTCGTCGCGGTGAGGTCGGGCGGTGCCGTCATGCGCCGCCGCCCTTGCGCGTGGTCGGGGTGACGCGGAGGCCGGGTGCGCCGTGGCGCCGGACCGGACAGACCGTGGTCGCCCGGCCGGTCCGCCCGTATGCGGTCGCCGTGGCGAAGACGAGCCGTGCCGTCATGCGCCACCCCCCTGCCCCGCTCCCGGCGCCACCCTCAACTCCAGCGCGCCAAAGCGGTGCACGGGCCAGTCCTGGGCGTACGCGGGTGGCCGGCTGCCGACCGGCGTGACGTTGGCGACGGGCATACGGCGTGCGGTGCGGTCGATGATGGTGCGGGACGAGTTGGCGTTGTGGCCCTCCGTCGCGGCCGAGGCGCAGCCGGTGTAGAAGGCGACCGGGATGGCGTCCTGCCCGGTGAGCAGGCAGGGCTTGCGGACGCCGAGGCGGTGGAGTTCGGCGGCGGTGCGGGACCAGTCGCCGTGCTGGGCGGTCGTACGGCTCACCGTGTGTTCCAGGACGGCGAGTTGGACCGCCAGATGCCCGGCGAGGCCGACCGCGAGCAGCGTCACCGCGACCGGCCGCCACACTCCGGTCGGTCTGGTGGCCAGGTGGATCAGCCCGTCGGCGACCGGGATCGCGACCAGCGCGTAGGCGGGCAGCAGGAAGCGCGGGGCCGCGTATCCGATCATGAACAGGTACGGGAACGCGGCCGTCGCGGCGCAGGCGAACGGGACGAGAGTGGCCGCCGTGCGCCGCGCCCGGACCGCGACGACCAGTCCCACCACGGCGAGCACGGGCAGGACCAGCCACCACGCGTCGACCACGGGGTTGGGCATGGCCCCGGTGCAGGGGCGACAGAGCGCGCGTCCGCCCAGGCTGCGCAGTTGGTCGACGACGGCGATGTGCCAGCCGAGGCCGCCCTCGATGCCCGAGGCGGCGTTCAGCCGCTGTGTCAGGCCGCCGTAGCTGACGAACGCCTCGATCACCCACTCCAGGGCGCCGGACGCGAGCCCGGCGAGGAGGACGACGAGGAGGCGCCAGCGGCGGACGGCCACGATGAGGACGAGCAGGGGCAGCGTCACCCACACCGCGTCGGTGGGGCGCATCCACGCCATCAGGGACGCGCTCGCCGCCAGGCCCCACAGCGCGGCCCGGTCGGAGTGGTCGCCCCAGGCGCGCAGGGAGCAGCCCACAAGGGCCAGGGCGCCCACGGCGACCCAGTAGTTGGGCATGGCCTGCGGGCCGTAGAAGAGCGTCACCCAGAGGGATGCGAACAGGGCGCCCGCCAGGGCGAGGACGCGGGCGGGGAACAGGCCGCGCCAGGCGCGGAGCGCGAGGAACAGGGCCAGGCCGGAGAGGACGGCGAGGTAGACGCGGAGGAGGGCGGTGGACGAGGACCAGGAGGTGATCGGTGCCACCAAGAGGGAGATGCCGCGGGACCGGGGTGCGCTGAAGAAGGCCGCGGGGGCGTGCGCGCTGATCTGGCTGACGTACACGGTCTCGTCCCAGCCGAGGCCCATCCCTGGGCGTACGAGGACCAGTTGGGCCAGGGTGAAGGCTGCCGCCACGGCCGCGAGGAGGTACTCCGAGCGGCGGGGCACGGTCGGCGGTCCGAGCCGTCGTGTCCCGGCGAGTGTGGCGAACGCGCTGCCGGACATGAACCACCCTCCCCCCTACAGTTTGTAGGGTTACCAGCACCCTACAGCCCGTAGGAGTGAAGGCGGGAGCTGGGGAAAACATGAACAAATTACCCCAGGGCGGGCATGGTGACCGCCCATAGTTCGGCCAAGCGGCTGATGGCCCTCCACGCTTCACAGCAGCCGGAGCGCGAGCCTGCTGTGGCGCATGGCCGGGGCGGCGGCCCCGGCGGCTTGGCCTTCACGGTCGCCGACTGCTCCGACTGCACCACGCACCAGCACCAGCACCAGCACCAGCACCGGGCACAGTCGTCCCGCGGTTCGGTGCGCACGAGGCGGGCGGAGCGGACCACGACGGAGAACCCGCTGGTGCGCACCTCGGTGGGCATCCCCTGGGCGCCAGTATGTCCCGGTCATGTTTCGCCGGGATCAACGCCTCTCATCGATGCCGCCCCATCCCCGGTAGTGTCCTTCGGACCGGACGTCCCAGAAGGGGCAGGCGGACTTCGCCGACCTGGGGAGGATGCGGCGTGAAGGTGTCTGGGGAGACGGGAGCCACCCCGACGGCGCCCGCGCGGACCGGCAGGCCACCGGCCACGTCGTCGGCGACCCTGGAGCGGTTGGGCTTCGACCTCTTCACCCGTCAGGGCTTCGACCGGACGACGGTCGACGACATCGCCGCGGCGGCAGGCATCGGGCGGCGGACCTTCTTCCGCTACTTCGCCTCCAAGAACGACCTGGTGTGGGGCGACTTCGAGGGACAGCTGGTCCGGCTGAGGAACCTGCTCGACGCGAGTGATCCGGACGTTCCGATGATGGACGCCGTGCGCGACGCCGTCGTGGAGTTCAACCGCTTCGACCCCGCCGACGTGCCGTGGCACCGGCAGCGCATGGAACTCATCCTGCGCGTCCCGACCCTCCAGGCCGACGCGACCTTGCGGTACGCCTCGTGGCGGTCCATCGTCACCGATTTCGCGGCGTCCCGGACCGGCCTCCCTCCCTCCGACCTGCTGCCCATGCTGGTGGGCCGCGGCGTCCTCGCCGCGGCCATCACGGCGTACGAGTACTGGCTGGCGGACGACGGTGCCGCGCTGACCGATCTGCTGGATCAGTCCGTCCGGCACATGGCGGACGGTTTCGGCCGGCTGGGATGACCGGCGCGGCGGCCGGCCGTCACGGCAGGTCCCTGCGGATGGCGTCCGCGACGACTTCGCCCACGAGGACCGCGGTCGCCGCGGGTCCGCGATGCGGGGCGTCGGGAAGGATCGACGTGTCCACCACGCGCAGCGCCCGGACGCCGTGCACCCTGCCGTACTGGTCGACGGCCGCCCGCTGGGGGTCGTCCGCCGGTCCCATCGGCACGGTCCCGCAGGTGTGCTGGGCGGTCGCGAGGTGACCGGCGAGCCAGTCGTCGAGCGCCGGGTCGGCCTCGATGACGGCGGGCGGCGGACCCAGCAGGCCGTCGGAGAGAGCGGCCAGCGGTGCCGCGGCCAGCAGAGCGGCGGTGGCACGCACGGCCTCGCGCAGTCGGCCGTAGTCGTCCGGCGTACTCAGCATCCCCTGGTCGATGCGGGGCAGCACGGCGGGGTCGGCCGAGACCAGCCGCAGGGTGCCGGTGGGTCGCGGCGCCTGCGCGGAGACCAGGAAGGCCAGGGGAGCGCCCGGCACGCCGACCTCACCCCGTGTCAGCCCGGCCATGGGCACCAGGGACTGGAGAATCTCGATGTCGCCCGGGCCCGCCGGGTCACCGCTCTCCCCCACCCCTGACGGCAGGTGCAGGCAGCCGCCCATCCAGGTCTGTTCCGGCGCGCCCAGGTCACGCGAGGGCGTCCAGTCCAGGACCAGCTGCGGATGATCGCTGAAGCGGGTCCCGACGGCGGGCGCGTCACGGAGCACCGGCATGCCGAGCCGTTCGAGGTCCGCGCGCGGTCCGACACCGGAGAGCAGCAGCAGATGGGCCGAGGCGAAGGCCCCGGCGCTGAGGACGACGGACCCGGCGTCGACCACCGTGCGGGCGCCGTCGCGCCGGACGACCACCCCGGTGGCGCGGCCGTTCTCGACCGCCACCCGGACGACCTGACAACCGCCCAGCGCGGTGAGGTTGGGCCGGGCCAGTACCTCGGGCGGAAGGTAGCTCAGCCCGGTGTTGCGCCGTATGCCGTCGACCGCGTTGGAGGGAACGGGCCCGAACCCGGGTGGCGCCTGGTCGTTCTTGTCGGGCTCTTCGGGAAAGCCCAGGGCGAGAGCGGCGTCCCGGAACGCCGCCGCTGCCGGGTGGTCGAGAGCTGTGCGTCGTACGGCCATGGGTCCGTCGCCGCCGTGCACACGTCCGGCTCCGAAGTCCAGATCGGTCTCCAGGCCACGCAGGAAGGGCAGCACTCGGGCGTAGGACCAGGCCGGATTGCCGGCGGCGGCCCAGCGTTCGAAGTCCGCGCGACGGGCACGGACGAAGTAGCCGCCGTTCACCGTGGTGGAGCCGCCGAGGACGCGGCCCCGGGGTACGGCCCAGGGACGACCCTCCATGAGCCGCACGGGGTACAGGCAGGTGCCGGGGTGGCCGTGCTGCGCGCCGGGGACCCGCCGCGCGTCGAGCAGCGCGGGGCCGAAGCCGTCGGGGCCGGACGGCATTGGCCCTGCTTCAAGCAGCAGAACGCGGCGGTCGGGGTCCTCGCTCAGACGCGCGGCGACCGCCGCACCCGCGGCGCCCGCCCCCACTATCACCACGTCGGGAATCTGCTCCATGAGCCGGCTTTCCCCGCCTCTGATCACGCATCCGGCAAGTTGGCCAAACCTTACATCTTCCTTTTGGCATCGAGTGCCACTAGTGTCCTCGGCTACCGGCGCCCCCTATCTGAGGGAGATCCACGTGAACGACTCCACGCAGACCAGGACCGAGGAACAGCCCGCGCAGGAGACCCCGCCGACCGACGCACTCGTCGAGGCGGACGAGTTGGTCGAGGAGATCTCGATCGACGGCATGTGCGGCGTCTACTGAGCCCGGGACCGTGACCCCCCTGGACCTGGACCGTGCCTGGGACCTGCACCCGCAGGTCTCGGTGCGCCCGGAACCCTTCGGCGCGCTGCTGTACCACTTCGGTACCCGCAAGCTCACCTTCCTCAAGGACCGGCGGCTGCTCGACGTCGTCCGGTCGCTCGCGACGGCCCCCACCGCCCACGCGGCCTGCACCGCCGCAGGCGTGGACGAGAGGGAGCTGCCCCGCTTCGCCGCGGCCCTGGCCGCGCTCGCCGGGTCGTCGATGGTCGTCGAAAGGAGCACCACCCCATGACCACCACCGCACCGGCGCCCGGCCCCGTCAAGGGCGCCACCCGCCTGGTCGACCTCTTCGAGTACGGCCTGGACGCGCCCATCTGCCTCACGTGGGAACTCACCTACGCCTGCAACCTGTCGTGCACCCACTGCCTGTCCAGCTCGGGCCGACGCGACCCGCGCGAACTGAGCACGGCGGAGGCCAAGGCCGTCATCGACGAGCTGGAGGCCATGCAGGTCTTCTACGTCAACATCGGCGGCGGCGAGCCCACGGTGCGCCCCGACTTCTGGGAACTCCTCGACTACGCGACCGCGCACCACGTCGGGGTGAAGTTCTCCACCAACGGCGTGCGGATCACCCCGGAGCTCGCCCGCCGGCTGGCCGCCAACGACTACGTCGACGTACAGATCTCCCTCGACGGTGCCACCGCCGACGTCAACGACGCGGTGCGCGGCCCGGGTTCGTACGACACCGCGGTGCGCGCGATGCGCAACCTCGCCGACGCCGGCATGAAGAACTTCAAGCTGTCGGTGGTGTGCACCCGGCACAACATCCCGCAGATGGACGAGTTCAAGGCGCTCGCGGACCGCTACGGCGCCCAGCTCCGCCTGACCCGGCTGCGTCCGTCGGGCCGGGGCGCCGACGTGTGGGACGAGCTGCACCCCACGTCCGCGCAGCAGCGTCAGCTGTACGACTGGCTGATCGCCCACGGGGACCAGGTCCTCACCGGCGACTCGTTCTTCCACCTGTCGGCCTACGGCGAGGCCCTGCCCGGCCTGAACCTGTGCGGGGCCGGCCGGGTGGTGTGCCTGATCGACCCCGTCGGGGACGTCTACGCCTGCCCGTTCGCGATCCACGACGACTTCCTGGCCGGCAACGTCCGCCAGGAGGGCGGGTTCGCGCACGTGTGGCGGCAGTCGGAGCTGTTCCGGAACCTGCGGGAGCCGCAGACCGGCGGGGCCTGCGCCTCCTGCTCCTTCTACAGCACGTGCAAGGGCGGCTGCATGGCCGCGAAGTTCTTCACCGGGCTGCCGCTGGACGGCCCCGACCCCGAATGCGTCCAGGGATACGGCGAGCAGCTGCTGGCCCAGCGGCCGACCGGACGCGACCACCTCCCCAAGCCCTCCGACGACCACTCCCACCGCACCTCGCCAGCGCGGCGGGGCGGAACCGGGCCGGTCGACCTCGTGCTCACCACCCGGCAGGACCTTCGGCGGCCCCCGGTCAGTGCCTGCGAGGAGAACCCCCTGGCGGGCCTGAACCTCACCCCCTGACGCTCCGCCCACCGAGAAAGAGCCGCATCATGGGTAAGAACCCCTGGTTCGAGACCGTCGCGGAGGCCCAGCGCCGCGCGAAGAAGTACCTTCCCAGCACCGTCTACGACGCGTTGGTGGCCGGCTCGGAGCGGGGCCGCACGATCGAGGACAATCTCGACGCCTTCGCCCGGCTGGGTTTCGCGCCGCACGTCGCGGGCCATCAGGCACAGCGCGACCTGTCCACCACCGTGCTCGGTGTGGAGACCGCCCTGCCGGTGCTCATCTCGCCCACCGGTGTGCAGGCCGTCCATCCCGACGGCGAGGTCGCGGTGGCCCGGGCCGCCGCGAACCGGGGTGTGATCATGGGGTTGAGCTCCTTCGCCTCCAAGCCCCTGGAGGAGGTCGTGGAGGCCAACGCCAACACCTTCTACCAGATGTACTGGACCGGCACCCGCGAAGCGATGGCACAGCGCATGGAACGCGCCCGCGCCGCCGGAGCGAAGGCCCTCATCGCCACCCTCGACTGGTCCTTCTCGCACGGCCGCGACTGGGGAAGCCCGGAGATCCCGGAGAAGGTCGACCTGAGGACGGCGGTCAGGTTCGCCCCCAAGGTCGCCACTAGGCCGCAGTGGCTGTGGACCTTCGCCAGGTCCGGCCGCATACCCGACCTGACCGCCCCCAACCTGAAGCCGCCGGGCGGCAAGGCCCCGACCTTCTTCGGTGCCTACGGCGAGTGGATGCAGACCGCGCCTCCCACCTGGGAGGACGTCAAGTGGATGCGGGAGGAGTGGGGCGGCCCGTTCCTGCTCAAGGGCGTCACCCGGGTCGACGACGCCAAGCGCGCCGTGGACGCGGGCGTCTCCGCGCTCTCCGTCTCCAACCACGGCGGCAACAACCTCGACACCACGCCGGCCACCATCCGGGTACTGCCGTCGATCGTCGAGGC
The DNA here is from genome assembly GCF_044753545.1 of Streptomyces sp. NPDC088350. Lineage (NCBI taxonomy): Bacteria > Bacillati > Actinomycetota > Actinomycetes > Kitasatosporales > Streptomycetaceae > Streptomyces > Streptomyces sp. NPDC088350. The sequence continues at coordinate 15,456 of NZ_JBIVNL010000003.1, forward strand.
GGTCGGCGACCAGGTCGAGGTACTGCTCGACGGGGGCGTCCGGCGCGGCGGCGACGTGGCGAAGGCACTGGCCCTGGGAGCACGCGCGGTCCTGATCGGCCGCGCCTATCTGTGGGGTCTGGGCGCCAACGGGCAGGCCGGCGTGGAGAACGTGCTCGACATCCTGCGCGGCGGTCTCGACTCCGCGGTCCTCGGACTCGCGCACTCCTCCGTCCACGAGCTGTCCCCCGACGACCTGGTCGTCCCCGACGGCTTCTTCCTCACCCTCGGCGCGACGCGCGAGTCATGACCGCGCCGCTCCCCGAACGGCGGGCGGCGGCGGCCGAGTTGGGCCGGACCGTCTGGCCTCGGGTGTCCGAGCGGGCGCTGGTGCTGGTCCCGGTCGGCTCGACCGAGCAGCACGGCCCGCACCTGCCGCTGAACACGGACAGCGTCATCGCCACCGAGGTGGCCCGGTATGCGGCGGGCCGCCTCGGCACCCGGGTGCTGCTGGCGCCCACGATCGCGTACGGCGCCAGCGGTGAGCACGCGGGTTTCCCCGGCACGGTCTCCATCGGACACGAAGCGCTGCGTCTCGTGCTGACAGAGACCGTGCGCTCCCTGTCCCTGTGGGCCGGGCGTACCGTCCTCGTCAACGGCCACGGCGGCAACGTGCCCACTCTCGACACCACCGTCGCCCAACTCCGCACGGAGGGCCACGACGTGGCCTGGCTCAGCTGTGACGTGCCGGGCGGGGACGCCCACGCCGGACGCACCGAGACCTCCCTCATGCTCCACTTCGCGCCCGACGACGTCCGGCTCGCGGAGGCAGCCCCAGGCGATCTCCGGCCGCTCGCCGAGCTGATGCCGCACCTGAGGGCTCGGGGAGTCCGCGCCCTCTCACCGAACGGTGTCCTGGGCGACCCCACGGGAGCCGATGCCGAGGAGGGCCGCGTGTGGGCGGAGGCCATGGTCGCCGCGACCGTCCGGCGCATCACGGACTGGTGCCCGGACTCCCGCGGCCGTCTTCCCGCCTCCCGCACGAGAACGGCCCGCCCATGACGCTCCCCCACGGATTCACGATCACCCTGGACCGCGACAGCCGGGTCCTCGACGGCGGACGGGCCCTGCTCGGAGGCCATCCGACCCGCCTGCTGCGCCTCACACCCCGGGCCCGCGCACTCCTGTCCGGGCGCACACTGACGGTCCGGAACGCGGCGGGCGCGGTCCTGGCGGAACGCCTGCTGGACACGGGCCTGGCCCACCCGACGCTCACGGCACTGCCGGACACCGAACCGGCCTGCACGTATGTGATCCCGGTACGGGACCGGCCTCGGCAACTGGCCCGCCTGCTCTCCTGCATCCCGGCCGGCAGCCCGGTCGTGGTCGTCGACGACGCCTCGCACCACCCGGAACTCGTCGCGTCCGTCGCGGCGCGGCACGGTGCCCGTTCGCTACTCCTCCCGGAGAACCGCGGCCCGGCCGGAGCCCGCAACGCGGGACTGCGAGAGGTGACGACCCCTCACGTCGCCTTCGTCGACTCCGACATCGTGCTGCCCGCCGAGACCGTACCCACGCTGCTACGGCACTTCGCCGACCCCAGGGTCGCCATGGCGGTGCCCCGGATCACCGCGCTGAACGCGACCGGGTCCCACGGATGGATCAGCCGCTACGAGGACACCCGCTCCTCCCTGGACCTCGGCGCGCGCCCGGCCGCCGTCCGCCCCGGCACACCCGCCTCCTGGGTGCCGAGCGCGTGCGTCGTCGCTCGCACCGACGTCCTGCTCAAGGCCGGGGGCTTCGACGAGACCCTGCGGGTGGGCGAGGACGTCGACCTGTGCTGGCGCCTCGTCGACACCGGCTGGCGTATTCGGTACGAGCCGTCCCTGCACGCCGCGCACGAGCACCGGGCCCACTTCACCGACTGGTTCCGGCGCAAGGCCGAGTACGGCACCGGGGCGCACCCACTGGCCGTACGGCATCCCGCCGCGATCGCACCAGCGGTGCTCGCCCCCTGGAGCGCGGGCCTGCTGGTCGCCGTGGTCCTCCAGCGCCGCTGGTCCGTCCCTCTCGCCGGATCGCTCTGCGCCTTCACGACGGTGCGCATCGCCCGCACCCTGAGGGGCACGGGGCAGCCGATCCGGCAGGCGGCACGCCTCACCACCGCCGGCGCGGTCTCCGCCCTCGCCCAGGGCGGCGCGCTGGTGACGCGCCACTGGTGGCCGCTCACGGCGGCGGCCTGCCTGGTCTCCTCCCGGGCCCGCCGGGTCACGGCCGTGGCAGCGGTCCTGGACGTGGCGCTGGAGTACCGCAGCCGTACGACCGGCCTCGACCCCGTCCGGTACACGGCCGCCCGTCGCCTGGACGATCTGGCCTACGGCACGGGCGTGTGGTGGTCGGCCCTGAAGGGCCGCTCCACCGCGGCTCTCCGCCCACGGATCACGACGGGTGCGCGCCCGAAACCGCGAACGTAGGGTTGCGGAGCGCATCCGGGCTCGTTTCAAACACGGTCAGGTGTCGGGCTGGATGCTACGGCGGCCGTCGCACGTCACACGGACACCCGGTACGGCGGCGGGGCCCGGACCGTGCGTCACGGCCCGGGCCCCGCCCCGTGCGGTACCGCCTCGCGGCGGCGGCGCGTCAGCTCTGTGCGGTGTCGTCGCCCGCCTGCTCCGCGGCCCCGGCCGTGCCCGTCTTCTCGCGCATCTTGCGCACCAGCTCCGCCTTCTGGTCGGCTGCACCCTTGCGGTCGAGGTTGCGGTGCGGACCGTTGTTCTGCCGCTCGGCGCGGGACAGCTTCTTGCGCTTGCCGCCGCCCATGCCCACGGGGTTGTTGATGTTCTTGCTCACGGTCACGGGTTCTCCCGGTAATGATGTGAAGTGATCTACGGATTCATCGGTGAGGGGCGGGCGGCGATGCCGAAAGACGTCAGCAGAGGCCCATCACGCCCTCACTCGTGAATCGGCGTCTGGAAGAACATGACAAAGACGTTACCCGGTTCCGTCGGCCCCGCACACCAACCTGTTCGCCGCCCCGCCGCCGGCCGGCACCCCGTCGACCCCGACCAGGCGGAAGAACCTGGTCAGAACATCAACGGCAGGCACGTCACGCCCTACACGCTGTAAGGTTGCGCCATGGCTGGCACAGACCCGCAGGCGCGGGCCGAACGGCGCAGCGCCGGTGAGCTGGAGAGCGAGGTCCTCGCCGCGTTGTGGGCGACCGCGCACCCCCTGACACCGGCCGAGATCCAGGCCGAGATCGACGGCCCCCTCGCTTACAACACCGTGCACACGATCCTCAAGCGGCTCTACGACAAGGGGCTCGTCCTGCGTGACGCGGACGGGCGGCGCGGCGCCTACCGGCCGGCGAAGAACGCGGCCGAGCTGACCGCCGAGGCGATGCGCGAGGCGCTGGACCGGGGCCCGGATCCGATCGCCGCGTTGCAGCAGTTCGTGACGGGGCTGCGTCCCGAGGAGGAGAGGGCCCTGCGCGACCTGCTGGCCGGGGGCGCGGGATGAGGTTCGACGTCTACACGCCGTTGCTGCTGTCGGCGCTGCTCGCCGCGATCAGCCCGGCGATCGGCAGACGGGTCGCCCCCGCGCTGGCCGCCCGGGTGCTGACCGCCGCCGCCGTGGTGACCGCGGCGGCCACCTGCTGGTCGCTGTTCCTGCTGGCCGCGACGCTTGTCAGTGATGCTCCGCCGGTCGTCGCCGAGGCCCGGCAGGAAGGGCACCGGCTGCCCGAACCGGTGCCCGAGATCATCGGGATCGTGGCCGGTGTCGCCCTCGCCGTGCTCGTCGTGTCCGTCCAGGGGGCGGTGCGCGCCGACCGCCGTACGCGGCGCGCGCTGCGGCGGCTGTGCGAAGGGCACCCGGCGGACACCGAGTTGATCGTCGCCGCCTCCCCCGAGCCGCAGGCGTTCGCCATCCCCGGCCGGCCGGGCCGGATCCTGGTCACCGTCGGCATGCTGAGCGCCCTCGAACCGGCGGAACGCCGGGTCCTGCTCGCCCATGAACGGGCCCATCTCGCCCACCGGCACGCGTTGTTGGTGACCGCGGCGACGCTCGCCGCGGCGGCCAATCCACTGCTGCGGCCCGTGCGCGCCACGGTCGCGTTCCTCGTCGAACGATGGGCGGACGAACAGGCGGCGGACGCGGTCGGCGACCGTACGACGACCGCCCGCGCCCTCGCGCGCGCCGCGCTGAGCGCCGAACGCGCCCGCCCCGCCTGCGCGTTGAGCTTCACCGACCGTGCCGTCACCCGCCGGATCGCGGCGCTGCAGACGACCCCGCCCCCACGCCTGTGGCCCCTCGCGGCGGCCGTCCTCGCGCTGGGCGCGCTGCCCGCGCTCGGCGCGGCCGACGCGACCGGCGATCTGTTCGGGATGCTGGCCGGAGTGCTCGGCTAGCCGGACGGCGTCCGCTGTCAGCGTCCGCGCGGCTTGCCGCGCTTGGTTCCCTTGGAGCCGCCGGAAGAGCCGCGCGGGTTCTTGCCGGTCTTGCCGGTCGCCTTCCCGGCGGCGGGCTTGCGGCGCGCGGGGGCTTCGGTGCGCTTCGCCTTCGTCTTCGGCTGGGCGGGGGTCGGGGTGCGGCCCCGGGTGCTGTTGACCGTGCGGCCCCGGACAATGCCGATGAAGTCCTCGACGAGGTCGGTGGTCGCGTCCTCGGGCCAGGAGAGGGCGACGTCCGACTGGGGTGCGTCGACGACGGTCCGGTAGGTGAGGTCCTTGCGGTGGTGCAGCCGGGCCAGGGACTGGGGGACGTAGAGGATGCCGATGCCCGACGCCACGTGTTCGATGGCGTCCTCGGTGGTGGCGGGGCGCTCGAACGCGGGCTCCCCCGGCGGCCGTTCCCAGTCGAGGACGTCGTCGAGGGGGTGGAGGACGACTTCGTCGGCGAGTTCGTCGAGGGACACCTCTTCGGCCGCCGTCACGACGTGGTCCTTGGGGGCCACGACCACGGTCGCCTCGGTGTAGAGGGGGATCGCGCTGAGCACCGTACGGTCGACCGGCAGCCGGACGAGTCCGGCGTCGGCCTGGCCGCGCCGCAACACGTCGGACGCCTCGGCGGCCGGGACCGGTACGAGGGTCAGGGGTACGTCGGGCAGGCGCTCGTTCCAGATCCGCACCCACTTGGCGGGCGTCACCCCGGGGACGTACGCGAGCCGGAACGTGGGGGTTGCTTCCGAGCCTGTCACCCCGCAAGGTTACCCGCCGTGGTCGGAGGCCTCTTACACGGTCGATACTCTTGACGGTATGAGTTCGCACCAGACCACCCAGACGATGAAGGCCGCCACGGCGGCGAAGAAGCTGGGTGTGTACCTCGAGGCCACCCCCGCCGAGTTCCAGAAGGGTGACGTCTCCCGCGCCGAGCTGAACGAGCTGCAGGCCGATCCGCCCCAGTGGCTGCGCGAGCTGCGCGCCAACGGCCCGCACCCGCGCCCGGTCGTCGCGGCCAGGCTCGGCGTGTCCATCGCCGGTCTCGCGCGCGGCGGGGTCACCGAGCCCCTCACCACCGAGCAGATCGAGACGCTGAAGAAGGACAGCCCCGAGTGGCTGGAGAAGGAGCGCGCCACCCAGGCCGAGGTCCGCAAGGAAGCCGAGCGGATCAAGAACAAGAAGAACGCCGAGCGCGACTGACGACTGCCGGCCCCAGGGAGACGCGCACGGTGACGGACGGCTCGGCCGGGGCGGACAAACCCACGGCGATGTACCGGAAGGTCGCGGCGGACCTGGCCCGGGAGATCGGCGAGGGCCGCTACGGCTCCGGCGGACGGCTGCCCGCCCAGGACGAGTTCGCCGAACGCTACGGCGCCTCCCGTGGCACGGTCCGCCAGGCGATGGCCCTGCCCTCCTGCGCACCGAGGGACTGATCGCCTCGCGGCGCAGCACCCGGCGGGTCGTGATCGGGACGCCTCGGCCGCAGGGCTTGGGCGGACTCCTCGGCTTCACCCGCCGGGCGCATGCGACCGGCGAGAAGCCCGGCGGCCGGACCCTCGCCGAGGAGACCCGGCCCGCCGACCGGCCGACGACACCCGAGTCGGACCTGATGGTCAGTCCCTGGCCAGTCCTCGCGCAGCAAGGCCGTGAGCAGCGGTCGGCGCCCGGGCGGCGTCGACACCGTCGGCGGGCAGCCCGGTGATCCGGAACGCGAACGTCTCAGCGCCGGATGAGCGAGAGGGGCGACGCCCCGGTCGCCCGCGCGTGAACGAGACCGGCGTCAGCGCCGCAGACCCGCGATGAGGACGTCGACCAGCCGGAGGGCGTCGTAGCGGTCGTCGCCCTCCGCGCCGACGCAGAGGTTGCCGACGCCGCGCATGACCTCGTAGGCCGACAGGTCGGACCGGATCTCGCCGGCGGCGACGGCCGCGTCGAAGAGTTCGGTGCACACGGGCAGGAGGCGGTCGAGGAAGTAGCCGTGCAGCGCTTCGAAGCCGGCGCTGTCGGACCGCAGCACGCCGGCGAGTCCGTGCTTGGTGACCAGGAAGTCCACGAAGAGGTCGACCCACTCCCTCAGTGCCGCGTACGGGCCGGCGCTGCTCGCCAGCAGCGCCGGACCCGCTTCGGCGCAGGCTTCGACCTGGTGCCGGTAGACGGCGATGACGAGGTCCGCGCGTGTCGGGAAGTGGCGGTAGATCGTGCCCAGCCCGACACCGGCCTCGCGTGCGATGTCGCGCACCGGAGCGTCGACACCCGACGCGACGAAGACCTTGGCCGCGGCGTCGAGCAGGGTCTCCTTGTTGCGCCGGGCGTCGGCCCGCTTGGACTGGACGGCGCCGCCCGCGTCCGCCTCGTTGTCGCTCACCGCGCGGTTCCTCCACCCATCGAGCTTGATAAACGGAACATCGTTCCGTATCGTTTTCCGGAACAACGTTCCGCTTGCTCATGATGCCAGAGCCGAAGCCGGACGACCAAGTCATGCCCGCCACCACGCGTTACCGAAGGACGGAAAGTGCCATGCCCCGCACATCCCGAACCAGCTTCGGAATCATGACCGCCCCCATGCAGGTCGGCTACCACGACATCCTGCGCGTCTGGCGCGAGGCGGACACCGTGCCGGAGATCGAGCACGCCTGGCTGTTCGACCACCTCATGCCGATCGGCGGCGACCCGGACGGACCGGCCCACGAGGGCTGGACACTGCTCTCGGCCCTCGCCGCGCAGACCCGCCGACTGCGGCTCGGCGTGATGGTGACCAGCAACCGGATCCGTCCGCCCGCGGTACTCGCCAAGATCGCCACGACCGTCGACATCGTCTCCGAAGGGCGCCTCGACTTCGGCATCGGTGTCGGCTCACGCCCCGACCATCCCCTGGCCCGGCGGGAGTACGAGGCACACGGCCTCCCCTTCCGCGACTCCGCGCACGCCGTGGCGAGCCTCGCCGAGGCCTGCACGGTGATCCGGCGGCTGTGGACCGAGGAGAAACCCTTCGACTTCCACGGCACCCACCACCACCTCACCGGGGCGTTCGGCAGCCCCAAGCCCGTCCAGCGCCCCCACCCGCCGATCCTCATCGGCGGACGCTCGGCCGCGACCCTGCGCGTGGTCGCCGAGCACGCCGATCTGTGGAACATCCCGGGCGGCGACATCGAGGACGTCGTCAACCGCAGCGCGCTCCTCGACCGCTACTGCACCGAGATCGGCCGCGACCCGGCCTCCCTCACGCGCTCGATCCACCTGTCGGTCTCCTACGACGAGCCCGAGGTCACCCGGGACGCGATCGGCGAGGCGATCGACGCGGGCTTCCACCACATCGTGCTCGGGCTGTCGACGCCGTACCCCGTCGACGTCGCGCACTGGGTCGCCGACGAGCTGATCGACAAGGCGTCCTGAGCAGGTCAGTCGTGCGGGAACGAGTGGTGTTCGTGCGCGACCAGCCAACGGCCCCGCTCCTTGCGCAGGCCGAAAGTGAGCCGTAGGCGCAGCGCCGGGTAGGCGGCGAGGTCCTCGGGGGTGCCGCAGCGGAGCAGGGCGTGGGCGTAGGCGACGTCCGTGCCGGCCGTGATGTCGAGGGAGTCGATGTCGAAGCGGGCGCCTTGGGCCTGCCACGCGAAGAACGGCGGCCAGGTGGCCCGGTAGGCGGCGAGGCCGTGGAGGCCCGCGTGGGGCGGCGGGACGTCGTACATGACGAGATCCTCGGTGTGGCCCGCCAACACGCCCTCGATGTCGCCCCGGTGCACTGCCTCCGCCCACTCGGTGATCAGGGTGCGGATCTGTGTCGCGTCGTCGGGCATGGGCGGCTCCTGTTCCTGTCCCCCACTCCATGGTCTCTCTGCCGGGTCGACTCCCCGATCTTCGGCACATCATCGCCCCGGCCGGGCATCCGAGACGGATGGCACACTCTCGGTGTGCCGCTGACATTCGACGAACTCCTCACCCGTGCCACCGCTCTCACCGCCCCCGGCCGACGTGCCGTCCTCGGTATCGCCGGCAGCCCGGGCGCGGGCAAGACGACCCTCGCCGAGCACCTGGTGCGCACGTTGAACGGCACCGGCGAACCCTGGGTCGCGCACGTCCCCATGGACGGCTTCCACCTCGCCGACGTCGAACTGGACCGGCTCGGCCGCCGCGACCGCAAGGGCGCCCCCGACACCTTCGACGCGGCCGGTTACGCGGCACTGCTGCGCCGCCTGCGCGAGGATCCCGACGACGTCGTGTACGCGCCGGACTTCGAACGGGTGCTGGAGCAGCCGATCGCCGGCGCGATCGCGGTGCCGCCCACGGCCCGGCTGGTGGTGACGGAGGGCAACTACCTTCTGGTGGAGGCGGGTTCATGGGCGCGCGTACGACCGTGCCTGGACGAGGTGTGGTTCTGCGAGGCCGACGAGGACGAGCGCGTACGCCGACTCGTCGCCCGGCACGAGGAGTTCGGCAAGGACCACGAAACCGCCGTGGCCTGGGTGTCGGGCACGGACCAGCGCAACGCCGACCTCGTCGCGAGCACGCGCGGCCGGGCGGATCTGGTGATCCCCCCGGCCGCGCTGCCTTCGCCGTACGACGCGCCCCGCGTCTGAGGGCTCAGGCGTGGAGTGTCAGTCCCGGTTCGCCGTGCGGGTCGCCCGCCGCGTTCCCGATCACTGCGCTGAACGCCTCGGTACGGACGGTGAGTTCACCGTTCTCGCCGCTCTCGAACTCGGCGGTGAGCGGCCCGGTGCCGGGCCCGTACCGGACGACGAACACGTGCAGGTGCTCCGGCGCGCCCGGTGCCGGGTCGGCCTCCAGGGCCGTGGAGGTGACCAGGTGGCTCCAGCCCTCGTCGGGGTTGCCGTAGCCGCGCGGGTCGGCGGCGAGCGCGAACGCCGCCTCCTGCTGGGTGAGTTCGGAGCGGGCGTCGAAGTGGTCGGCGCCCTGGCCGGTCGGGTGGGTGAGGCGCAGGGCGCCCGCGGAGGTGACGTCGCCCTCGGCCGTCCTGCGCACCCGGTCGCCGTCGTCCGCCGCGTAGGGCAGCCCGGCGAGCAAGTACGGTGCTCCGTCGAGCCGTTCGACGGCCACCGTCGTCCACAGACTCGTGCCGTCGGTGACGTACAGGGACTGGATGTGCCGCAGGACGTGGTCGCGGCCGACGACCGGCTTGGTGACCAGCTTGGCGGTCAGTCCGTCGGCGCGGACGTCCCGGACCCGGACCTCGCCCATCGGGCGGCAGAACAGGAAGCCGTCGAGCACCGGGCCGAAGCCGTGCTGGCGGTTCACGGCCGCGGGCAGGTAGTACGTGCCGTCGGCCTCGACAACTGACGGGGTCATCTTCTTGTCGAAGGCCACCGACACGGTACCGGCGCGGAGTTGGTGGCGGACCGGCTCCGTCGACGGAGTGCGGTGCCAGGGCGTGGCGTCCTGGATCTGCCAGACCAGCATCCACGCGAAGTGGCCGTCCACTCCCCCGTCGGGCTTGACCGCGTGCCGGGCCCAGCGGCTGTCGCCCCGGTAGCGGCCGATGTCCGAGCCGATACGACTGCCGAAGTAGCGCAGACCGAGGACCGATTCGAAGGCGGAGTGCTGCTCGCTGTAGCGCGGGCCGCCGGTGTCGAAGCCGCCGTTGGTGAGGCGGGCGTCGATGTAGCGGGCCAGCGCCTCCCCGTCCTCGGCGAAGACGTCCTCGCCGCTGACGATGTGGGCCTGCGCGAGGAAGGAGAGGGAGATCGGGCCGTAGTTGTTGTCGTACGCGCCGCCGTGCTCGGGGGGCAGCAGCGCGCCCCGGTCGCTCACACGGTGGGCGCGGATCTCGTCGCCGTACACGGCCAGCGCGCGCTCGCGCACCGACTCCCCTTCTTCCGAAGGGAGATGGCGGGCCAGCATCAGGCCGCCGACCACACAGCCGATCGCCTGGTTGCCGGCCTCCTGCGGGTTGAAGAAGGTCGCCTCGGTGAGCCAGCGCCAGTAGCCGTGCGCCAACTCGACGAGAGCGGTGCGCTGTTCGTCGTCGACGAGTCCGTCCGTCGCGTCGAGGATGTTGACCGCCTGGAGCAGCGCCCACGCCGTGCTCGGCCAGTCACCGATGGGGTGGGCGCCCGCCTCCAGGACGTAACGGGCGTACGGGAGGCCCGAGTTGCGCACCCGCAGGTTCGGATACCCGGGGTTGTCCTCCGTGTAGACACGCTCCCGGAGAAAGAAGCCGAGGCTGTGCCGCACCGCCTCGGGCAGTCGCGGGTCCTTGCCGCGCTGCCAGGCGAGGGCCAGCAGCGAGGTGATCCCGAGCGACGTGTCCCCGATGTCGTCGTAGCAGTCGGGGTGTTCGAGGTTGCCGTCGGGTGTGATGCGGCGCAGGGCCTGCTCCACGACGTCGGCGAGGACCGCGTCGTAGGCCTCCGGGGTGTCGGGGAGGTGGTGCAGCGGGCCGCGCTGGTGGAAGAGGTGCACGGGTGGTTCAGCCCTTCATGCCTGAGGTGGCCGTGGCGTGGGTCGTCGGGGTCAGCGGACAGGTGCGGTACGGCGGGCGCGCAGTGCGACGCTCAGTGTCTGCGGGCCGTTTCCACCGAGGTAGACGCGGTTCCCGGTCGTCGCGTCGGTGCCGCCCACCACGGTGTAGTCCTGGCCCGGGTCGTACCGTAGTACGTCGCCGCGGTCCGGCCCGGCGAGGGGTTCGCCCGCTTCGACGTCGACCGCGACGCGGATCTCGTCGGCGCCGGCCCGGTAGGTCATCGGCCCGGTCGTCAGGCACCAGCGTCCGTCGCCGATCGGGGCGGCAGCTTCTACAACTCCCCCGGGGCGGAAGGTCAGTTCGAGGGACCAGGGCACTCGTGGTCCGCCGATGTCGATCCGCAGGTCGGCGCCGTCCTCCCGCAGCTCCACGTCGACGCGGGTCGTCTGGGAGACCTCGTCCCGAGGCCGGTCCGGGAAGGCCATCGCGGCCGAGAAGCGTCCCTCGTCCGTCATGCCGTAGGAGCCGTCGGCGCGCCGGCGGTCCGGCGGGAGCGGCTGGTAGTAGGCGGCCGTCAGGGTTTCGGTGAGCCGGTACTCGTTGTCGGCGAGCCGCTCCATGTCGGCGGCGCGGAACGGGCCCAGGTCGAAGAATCCCCGCGAGAGGCGCACCGCGTCGAGGACCGCCTCGCCCGCGAACAGGCGTAGGAAGGTGGGATTGCAGGCCAGACCCGAGCGGATGCGCCGGTGTTCGGGCACGTCCGAGCCGCCGTAGAGGACGCTGTGCGCGGTGGTGGAGGTGCGTGAGGCGAGGCGGGCCGTGGTGAAGTACCGGGCGCGGGGCAGGAGTTCCGGCTCCGGTGTCGGCAGCGGGCGGCACAGGTCGGGGGTGAGGAGGGTCTCGGCGAGCAGGTCGGGGTCGTCGATGCCGCCGGCTGCTGCGAGGAGTGCCGCCCGGCTGAAGTCGCCCCGGCCGGTGCGGATCGCGAGCAGCCGGTAGTGCGGGAGGCAGGGCGCCAGCGGGAACCGCCCGTGCTGGTCCTGTCGCCGCGAGTGGACGGTCTCCACCGTGCCGTCGGGTCTGATGAGGTCCAGGGTCGCGGTGAGGTTGCGTTCTACGGCGTCGCGCAGGTCGGTGCGGTCGAGGACGTGGGCGAGGAGCAGGAGCGACGGGTTGGAGACGTGGGAGGCGTAGACGGCGCTGCGCTCCGAGTACAGGCCCTCCGCGTCGATGTCGACGCCCTCGGCGAGCCACCGCTCGACGCGGTCGAGCAACCGGTCGTCCGGGAAGGACCGGTGCAGCCGGGCCAGTGCCGCGCACAGTTCCCAGCGGTGGTTCGGCGTGTGCGCCCCGCCCGCCCGGAGGCCTTCGGCCGCCGCACCGGCGATCTCGGCGAGCGCGGCCGTGACGTCGCACAGTTCCGGACCCGCGCCCGCGGCGAGGACGTGCGCGTCGCACACGTCGTTGACGGTGAACGCGGAGTCCGGCGGTGACTGCACGTTGTCGCCGCCCGCGAAGAGACCGGTGGCGGTCTGCGCGGTCCGGAGAGCGCCGAGGTGGGCCGTCGCGGCGACCACGGCATGCCCGCTGCCGTGCAGCGCCGAGTCCGGGGAACGGTATGCCGCGACCAGAGTCTTCACCCGGCGGGCCAGGGCGCGGTGGGTCACACCGGCGAGCTGCCCGTCGGGGTCGGCCGCCAGCGGGGCGGCCGACCGGTCGGCGGCGTCGGCCGCCGCGCGGACGAACTCGTGGTCGAGCGGGGTGGACAAGGTCAGTCCTTCAGGCCGGCGTTGATGTCGGCGCCCATGACGTAGCGCTGGAAGACCAGGAAGATGGCGATCAGCGGGATCATCGAGATGACCGAAGCGCCCAGCAGGACCGACCAGTTGATGTTCTGCGCGCCGACGATGCTCTGGATGCCGATCTGCACGGTGAACTTGTTCGGGTCGTTGAGCATCAGCAGCGGCCAGATGTAGTCGTTCCACCGCCACTGGAAGGACAGGATGGCGAGGGTCAGCATGATGGGCCGGGAGAGCGGCACCATGATCCGCAGGAAGATCGACAGTTCACGGGCGCCGTCGATGCGGGCGGCTTCCACGAGTTCGTCGGGGACCGTGATGAAGAACTGGCGGAACATGAAGCAGCCGGTCGCGGTGAGCACGGCCGGGAGGATGATGCCGGCGAACGAGTTGTAGAGGCCGAGGTTGCGGACCACCAGGAACTCGGGGGCGAGCATGACCTCGGAGGGCAGCATCGTGGTGGCCAGGATGCAGATGAAGAAGGCCTTGAGCCACTTGTTGTCGTACTTGGCCAGCGCATACCCGGTGCAGCAGCTGACGCCCACCGTGAGGATCGTCGTGATCACGCACACGAGGGCCGTGTTGATGAAGTACTGGGAGAAGTTGGCGCTGCGCCACGCCGCGGAGTAACCCGACAGGGTGGGGTTGTGCGGAATGAAGGTCAGCGGATAGGAGAACAGGTCGCTGGCCGGCTTGAGGGAGCTGAGGATGAACCACAGCACCGGCAGCCCGTAGAGGCAGGCCAGGATCCACAGCAGTGTCGTCGCGGGTACGGCCCGTCGGAGACCACCACTGCTCGCACCGCGGGGTCGCTTCTTGGAAACGGCTCGTCCGGAACCGGCGTCGACCTTGCGCGGCATGTCTGTGGTTGTCATCGGTTCTCCACCCGCCGGTTGACGATCAGCTGGATGATCGCGACGGCCATCAGGATGAGCATCAGCACGAACGACGCGGCGCTCGCATAGCCGATCTGGCCCCGCTGGAAGCCGGTCTGATAGATGTACTGGACAAGCAGGTTGTTCGACGTTCCGGGTCCGCCGTTGTTGAGGGAGACGAACACCGGGTATTCCTTCATCGCGTTGATCGTGTTGAGCAGGATCACGATGAACGAGGTGGGCGCGATGCTCGGCAGCGTGATGCTGATGAACTGGCGCCAGGGACCGGCGCCGTCGAGCGAGGCTGCCTCGTAGTAGGACACCGGCACGTTCTTGATCGCCGCGATGAACAGCAGCATCGAGAAGCCGGTCCAGGCCCAGGACGCCGCGAACACCACCACGATCAGCGAGAGGTCCGCGTTCGACTGCCACGGAACGGCCGACCCGCCGAACTTCTCGATGACGTAGTTGACCAGCCCGAAGTTCTCACCGAACAGCCACCGCCACAGGACACCCACGACGATGGGCGACAGCAGCCACGGGATGAAGAAGATGACACGGGCGACGGAGGCGCCCTTGGCGTGCTTGTTCACCACCAGGTTGGCGGCGAGCAGCGAGAGCGCGAAGTTCAGCGGCACGAAGAGCACGGCGTACAGCAGCGTCCGGGTCAGCGCGTCGTAGAAGGTGGAGTCCCCGAACAGGTTGTGGTAGTTGTCCAGCCCGATGAACTGGAACGCCCCCACACCGGTGTAGTTCGTGAAGGAGTAGACGAGCCCGATCACCGCCGGCCACACGAAGAACAGTGCGAAGAGCACGACATTGGCCGCGATGAGGACGAGCGGCGCGAGGGTGTAGGTGCTGCGTCGTTTCCTGGGCGGCCTCACGGACACGTCCGCGGCGCTTTTTGTCATCTTCCTGACTTCCGTGCTGGTGGATGGATTGCTGGGGGCTCATGCCGTGAGCCCGGCATCACGTGGGCGGCCAGGGCCGGGCGGCGGTGTCTGGATCCCCGCCGCCCGGGCCCTTGGGCCTACGATCAGCCGCCGACCGCCGTGTTGTAGCCGTCCACGATGTTCTGCAGGGCCTTGTCGACCGACTGCTGGCCGTTGATCGCCTTGCCGAGCTCCGTCTTGGTCGGGTCGGTGGTGAGGCTCTTGCCCTTCAGCACCCAGTTCGTCTGGGCGTTGTTGAAGTAGCCCGAGATCGGCGCGTACAGCGGGATCGACTCGTTGTAGAGCTTGAACGCCGCCTGCGCCGCGGCCGACTTGAAGGGGTACTTCGGGCTCAGACCGCTCTCGACCGGGAGGAAGCCGGAGGTCTCGACCAGCTCGGTGTACTGCTTGGGCTCGTACACCCAGGACAGGAACTTCTTCGCGGCGGCGGACGCGGCGCTGTTGTTGTTGAAGCCCACCATCATGCCGCCGCTGTTGACGTCGCTGGCCTGCACCGGCTGGGCCGGGGTCGGGACGCTCGCCCACTCGAACTTCTTGATGCTGTCCGCGAAGGAGGCGACCTGCCAGACACCGGACCAGTAGGCGACGACGTCACCGCTCTGGAACATGGCGGACGGGTCGGCACCGCTCGTCCACACCGACTTCGGCATGGTCTTGTCGTCGTTCAGTCCGACGAAGTACTTCACGGCCTTCTTGGTCGCGTCGTCCACCGAGAACTTGCCGGAGGAGTCCGCGTGGACGTACTTGCCGCCCATCTCGTACACCATGGCGCGCAGCCGGGACGGCGACTGGTCGAAGGTCAGGGAGTACTTGGCGCCGGTCTTCTCGCGGACCTTGTTGGCCGCCGCGATGAACTCGGTCCAGGTCCAGGTGCTCGACGGCGAGCTCGGGACGGCGACGCCGGCCTTCGCGAACAGCGACTTGTTGATGAACAGACCGGACGCGGTGACGTCCGAGGGGATGGCCAGCACCTTGCCGGACGAGTCCTTGGCGAGGAAGTTGGAGTTGATGTTGTTGGCCTTGTTGCCGGTGATGGAGCTGAGGTCGATCAGCTTGCTCGACCAGATCGGGTCGAGGGCGGGCACGTCGGCGACATCAGGCAGCGAGTTCGCCTGCGCGGCGTTGTGCAGCTTCGTCGGGTACCCGTCGTAGGGGATGTTGACGAGCTTGACGCTGACGCCCTCTTCCTTCTTGTACTGGGCCACCAGCTTCTTCCAGCCCGCGTCCTGCCCCGGAACCGTGGAGATCCAGAACGTCAGCGACTTGGAGGTCCCGCCGGAGCCGGAGCCCGACCCGCAGGCGGAGAGCAGCAGGGCTCCCGCCGCGGTGGCGGCAGCGAGGGGAACAAGGCGGCTCAGGCCGCCGCGGCCGAGTCGGCGGGAGCGCCGCACACCCACAGTGGTCATCTTCGATCCCTTTTTCGTCGTAGGGGACGGAGCACGGCGCCGGCTGAGGCGGCACTGGTGCAGTTTGCAGGATGTTCGCTTTCCGGGGGCGCGGCCTCGCCCGGCCGCATCGTCCACACGGGGCGAGATCCCCGGCCGTCCAGGCCGTCACCGCACGGGCACGCCCTCGTGCGGTTGCCGTACGTCGTGTACGGGCTGGGAGGCTCACCCCAAGTCGGCGTCCCGACCGACTTAGAAAGCGCTTGTCCGGACATTGGCAGACCGAGTCCAAACCCGTCAATCCTTCGCCCCCGCACCATCGGTCACGGTTTGGACTCCTCTAGCGACGGCGAGCCCGGCGGCACCCACCACGGTGCCGAGATCGCCGACCGTGCTGCTGACCACCTCGGTGGGCCAGCTCAGCCGCCCCAGCTCGGCCCGCACACCGGGCAGCAGCTGCGGGTCCGTGCCTGTGCTGCCGCCCAGGACGATCAGCCCGGGGTCCAGTACGGCGGCCACGGCGGCGGCGAGTCTGCCCACGTCGGCGGCGTGGCGGCCGACCAGGGCGGACGCCGTGCCCTGACCCTGCCGGGCGAGGGCGAAGAGCTGGTCCGCGGTACCGGGGCACGGGACGTCTGCGTTCTTGTCGGCCCGCCAGGCCGCGGCGGCCCGGCGCAGCAGCGAGCGCGCGCCGACGTACTCCTCCAGGGCCTCGCGGCGGGGCTCCACGGCGTCGTCCCAGGGGTAGGGCAGCCGGGCGAGCTCACCGGCCGCGCCGTTCGCGCCGCGCAGCACCTGGCCGCCGACCACGATGCCGAGACCGATACCGACGCCGATCCGCAGATAGCCGAAGGTGTTCCGGCCCCGGGCGGCACCCTCGTGCAGTTCGGCGAGCGCGGCGCAGTTGACGTTGTTCTCCAGGTGGACCGGTACGCCCGGCGGCAGAGCGACCGTCATGGCGTCGAACACCGGGCCGGCCTTGGCGGTCGCGGGGCGCATCCCGGCGCCCGCCCGGGCCCGCGCGGCCACGTCACCGACGGCGACGACGACCGTGCGCAGCGGGGTGCCGGCCGGCAGCGCGTCGAGGGCCTCGCGCACGGCCTCGGCGGCGTCCTCCCGGGAGCCGGTGGCCTCGGCGAGCAGGGTGCCGTCGAGGGCGCAGCCGCGCACCCGGGTGAGGGCGGGGCCGAGGTCGACGGCGAGTACGGCGCCGGCGGCCGGGCCGAGACGGTAGACGGCGGCGTTGCGGCCCGTGCCGCCGGAGGCGGTGCCGGAGTGGGCGGCGAGCCGGACGTTCTCCAGTTCCACGACGGCGGAGGACACCGTCGGCTTGGACAGGCCCGCCAGGGTCGCGAGCTGCGGCCGGGTCGCGCTGCCGGCTCTGGCCAGCACCTCGAACACCGCGCTCGCGCTCTCGGTCAGCCGAGACGCCTGCGCCACGACGTGTTCCACACTTCCCCCAGTTCACAGGCCGCGTCCCGGAAGGTGTCCGAGGGATGCGGCGACGGGATGTCCTGACGTCACGCGGGCCCGGACAGTGGTCCCCGTTGCCCAATACGCGATGCCTCTTGACGCACTGTACTTCGTTAGTTAACTTCCTAACGAACGTCACGGTACTCGCCTGCCGTGGTCCGCCAGAAGCCCGTCCCGGGGCTTCCCTAGTGCGTCAACTCCCGTTCCCCCGGACACGGTTCGCCCACCGTCGCAGCACAGCGCAACGACGAAAGAGGTTCCGTGCAGGACTTCACGCCCCTCGTGGTCGGCATCGACGTGGGTGGCACCAAGACACATCTGCGCGCCCGCTCGGGCGCGGATGTCGTCGCCGACCACATCCGTCCGAGCAGCGGCTGGCGGCCGCACGACCCCGTGACCGCCGCCGACTGGCTGGCCGCCGTCGTCCACGACGTCCTGCCCGCGCACGCGCGCCCGTCCGCGGTCGCCGTGGGCGGGCACGCCTGCGAGACACCCCGCCAGTGCGCCGAGATCCGGGCCGCTCTGGAGGAACGTCTCGGCGTGCCCTCACTCGTCGTGGGGGACGCCGAACTGCTCGTCCCCGCCGCCGGGTTGGACAAGGGGGTCGGCCTGGTGGCCGGCACCGGTTCGGTCGCGGTGGGTCTGCTCTCCGACGGCGGCCGGCTCCAAGTGGGCGGCTGGGGCGCGGTACTGGGCGACGAGGGCGGCGCCGCCGGGCTGGTCCGCGAGGCGGCCCGCGCCGCCTGGGCGGCACACGACCGGGGCGAGGCTCCGGACCCACTCGCCGCGGGACTCGTCGAGGCGTTCGGTGTCGCCGAAGTGCCCGCACTCGGCGCCGCGCTGGAAAGCGCTTCCGACGTCTCCGCCGAATGGGGCCGCCACGCCCGCGTCGTCTTCACCGCGGCCGACGCGGGATCGCTCCTCGCGCGCGAGGTGATAGCCGAGGCCGGACAGTCCCTCGCCGCACTCGTCGTACGGCTCGCCGAACGCGGCGTCCCCGTCGACGACGTGGTGGTCTCGGGCGGCACCGTCCTCGCTCAGCCCCGCCTGTACGACGCCCTCACCACCGCGCTCGCCGAGCGGGTGCCGGGGGCGCGGCCACAGCCCATCCGAGTGCCGCCCGTCGAGGGCGCGGTGGCCTTGGCCCGATCGATCCTGTGAACCGCGCGACTCCCGTTCACCCGGGGGTCATGTGACGGACGCCGAACCCCCTCCGCCGGGACACGGCCCGCCGTAAACCTTCGCACGTACGCGTCAGTAGACGTATGCGCTTTCATACGTCACACGCGCACCCCGAACCACAGCAGATCGCACGACCTCACCGGCCCCCGTGGGCCGTAGAACTCAAGAGAGGCACACCCATGCCGTCACCCGCCGGGCACCGCACGCACACCGGTCGACTCGCCGTGAACAGACGTGGTTTCCTCAAGACCTCGCTCGGCGCCTCGGCCGGTGTGGTCGCGGCTCCGACGCTGGTCAGCTGGCTGGCCGCCGCGGACGCCAAGGCCGCCACGGTCCCGCTCGCGTTCGTGGACGACTACAAGACGAACGTCCTCGCGAACCTGACGCCCGAGACCAACGCCGTGGTCCGGATCCTCGGCGGCATGGCCCAGATATGGAAGACCGGTTCCGCCTGGAACACCGGCACCCCGCTGCGGCCCGAGATCCTGCGCGCCAACGTGCGCTACTGCGTCGACCTCACCACCCGCCGCACCGTGGACCAGGCCAAGGAGGCGTTCCTCTACGACCGGCAGCACCAGAGCTACGCGATGATCGCGGGCCTGGGTCCGCTGGCCGACCTGTACAAGTCGGGCGCCCTGGCGGTCACTTCGATCACCAGTGCCCCCGACGGTACGCCCGCCACCACGATCAGCGACGCCGTCCCGGCCGGCGCGCCCGCCGGTTCCGCGCTCGGCGCGGGCTCGCACGACTCGGCGCTCGGCAAGGTCGCCGAACTGGTCGACACCCTGCGCGGCGCCTACGCCTCGGGCAACCCGGGCAAGTACGCGTACCAGTACCCGCGTCCGTGGCGCATGAACGAGAAGAGCGAGGTCGTCGACACCGGCACGACCGACGCGCTCGGCTACCCGGTCTACGACTCGAAGGTGGTCGTCGCTCCGCAACTCCTGCGCCAGCGCAGCACGTCCCCGACGGACGACGCGGGTTTCCCCAGCGGCCACACCAACGCCTTCCATCTGGCGGGCCTCGCCTACGCGTACGCCGTACCGGAGCGCTTCCAGGAACTGGTCACCCGCACCCTGGAGTTGAGCCACACCCGGATCATGGCCGGCATGCATTCCCCAGTCGACGTGATGGGCGGGCGCATCATGGCCACCGCCCTGGCCGCCGCCACCCTCGGCGACCCGGCCAACGCCACGCTCAAGGCGGCGGCGCGCGCCCAGGCGCTCGCGTACTTCGAGGCGCAGACCGGCACGACGGCGGACACCCTGTACGCCTACGCCCACTCGGCGACCACCGCGACCGACCCGTACGCGGAGCGGACCGCCAACTCCCGCGTGGTGGAACCCAAGTTGACGTACGTGCTGACCCGCGGCGGCCGTGACAAGGCGCTGACCGTGCCCAAGGGCGCGGAGGTGCTGCTGGAGACCCGCCAGCCGTACCTCGACGCGGACCAGCGGCGCGAGGTGCTGCGCACCACCGCGCTGCCGTCCGGCTACCTCCTGCTCGACGGATTCGAGCAGTGGGGGCGGCTCAACCTCTTCGCGGCGGCGGACGGTTACGGCTCCTTCGCCTCCGACGTCGTCGTCTCCCTCGACGCGGCGGCCGGGGGCTTCGGCGCGGCCGACGCCTGGCGCAACGACATCGACGGCTGCGGCGGCCTGACCAAGCAGGGCACCGGCACCCTCACCCTGACCGGCCACAACGCGTACACCGGCGGGACCGTGCTCAACGCCGGTGCGCTGGTCGCCGGTTCGGCGCACGCGCTCGGTCACGGTGACGTGAGTGTGCTCGGCGGCACCCTGCGGGTCTCGGAGTCCGTGCAGATCCACGGTACGTACTCCCAGCAGTCCGCCGCGCTGGAGGTCACGCTGCGCTCGGGCCACGAGCCCGCCGTCGAGGTCACCCGGCGCGCGGTGCTCGGCAAGGGCAGCACGCTGTCCCTCCAGTTCGACGCCGAGCGCCCGCCGGCCGCGGGCTCCACGGTGCGGGTGCTGGGCGCGCCCACGCTGCGCGGCCAGTTCGACAGCATCACGGTGAACTCGGACAAGCTGCGGGCCGTACCGGTGTATACGGCGGAAGGTCTGTCGGTACGACTCCTGAAGCGGTGACGCCCCTGGTGGCGGGAGCGATGCGACAGTAGGGCCCATGACGCGGCCCCTGATCGTTCCCGCCACCGTGCGGCCGGCCTCACCGCAGGGCGGATGATGGCGCGCGAACAGCACTCGGTCCTCGACCCCGGCACGCTCGACGACGGCGGCGGGCAGCCGCCGCGCGCGGCGGACGGCCGGTCGGCACGCCTCTGCGCCGGGCTGCGGCGCCGTAGGCGGTGGCTGGTGCCGCTCCTTGTGGTGGTGCTGCTCGCGCAGATGGCCGCCGTGATGGTCACGACCGCCGTCCAGCAGACGCCGACCATCGACGAGCCGGTGTACGTGGCCACGGCCACCGTGTATCTGCGCGAGCACAGCCTCGACTACAACCCCGAGCACCCGCCCCTCGGGAAGCTGGTGATCGCCGCCGGAATCGCCGTCGCCGACCCGCACTTCGACGCCGACCATGCGGGCGATCAAGGGGCGTTGGGCCGCCATCTGCTGTACGAGTCGGGCAACGACCCCTGGCGGCTGATGTTCTGGGCCCGGCTGCCGGTGATCGTGCTGACCCTGCTGTTCGGGCTGGTCGTGTTCGCGTTCGCCCGTGAACTCGTGGGCGCCGCACGGGGGTTGGCGGCACTCGCCCTGTACGCGTTCTCCCCCGATGTCATCGCGCACGGCTCGCTGGCCACGCTCGACGTGCCGGAGGCCGGCTTCCTGCTGACGTCGGCGTGGCTGCTGTGGCGGGCCAGACGGCGACCCCGGCTGTACGTCCCGCTCGCCGGGGCGGCGCTCGGAGCCGCCGTGGCCACGAAGATGAGCGCCCTGCCCGCCGTACCGGTACTGATGCTGCTGGCCGTCGCGTCGGTGTGGTCCGCCCGCCGCCCTGTCGACCGTGACGCGCGGCGGCGGGCACTGGCCCTCGGGGCCGCGGGCGCGGCCGTGGTGGCGCTGGCGGCGGTCGCCGTCGTATGGGCGTCGTATCTCGTCGTCGATCCGCGGTTGCGGTTCGCGTCCACAGAACCGGTGCCCGCCGTGCACGGCTTGCGGGGGCAGGTGGTCGGTCTGCTGCCGTTCCCGAGGGCGTTCCTCGACGGGATGCGCATCCAGTTCGGTCTGGAGGACTACCCGTGGCAGGGCTTCCTGTTCGGGCACCTCTACACCGGGTCCCACTGGTACTACCTGCCCGCCGCGCTCCTGGTGAAGACACCCCTCGGCATGCTCGCGCTGTGGGCGGCGGGTGCCGTCGCGGTGGTGACGGTACGGCGGTTGCGGCCGGCGGCACCGTATCTGCTCGCCCCGACGGCCGTGCTGCTGGGCGCGGCGATGGACGGTTCGCGGGACTTCGGCACCCGGTACGCGATCTTCGTCCCGATGTTCCTGGCGGTCGCGGCGGCCTGTGTGCCGGCGCTGCGGTGGCGGTGGGCTCCGCTGTCCGCGGGGTTGTTGGTGGCGTTCGTGGCGGTGAGTTCGGTGCGGACGTTCCCCTTCTATCTGCCGTACTCCAACGAGGCGTTCGGCGGTCCGTCGAAGACCTATTTGCGGCTGCACGACTCGAACGTGGACTGGGGCCAGGACCTGGGGCGCCTCGCCGACCGGCTCCGCGAGCGGTACGCGGGCGAACGGATCTGGCTCGTCTACAAGGGCAGCGGGGTGCCGTCGTACTACGGCATCGAGTCGTCCGATCCGCGCAAGGCAGGTCTGCGCGAGGTGCACGGGCTGTTGGTCGTTTCGGACACGTCGATCGACAAGGCGCGGGGAGAACTGGCCGAGTTGATCGACAGCAGTCGCCCGATCGATCAAGTCGGTCATTCGATCACCATTTACCGTCGCTGATCACCCTCTGGTCACAACGCTCCGTGAGCTATGTTGAGTGGCTGTGGGAGACAAAGGAGGCGCATCGGTGCCATCGCCGCAGCAGGCACGCGCCCAGGCATCCGCGATCACCTCGGGCAAGACCGACCCGGAAGTCGGAGCGGCACCGACGTCCCAGCTCAGGGAACTCTTCGACGGGCCACGGCTGTCGCCGGGGCAGCGGCGCATCGCCCAGTACCTGATCGAGCACATCACCGAGGCCGCGTTCCTCTCCATCACCGATCTCGCGGAGCGCGTCGGCGTCAGCCAGCCCTCGGTGACCCGGTTCGCCGCGGCGGTCGGCTTCAGCGGTTACCCGGCGCTACGGGAGCGGCTCCAGGCGATCGCCCTGAGCACCCTCGCGGGCGGCCCGGCGGCCGAGGAGAACCGCAGCAACGAACTGCAGGCCGCCGTCGACGCCGAGATCGAGAACCTGGAGAACCTGCGCCGCGACTTCGCCGACCCCGACCGGCTGATCGAGGTCGGCCGCAACCTGTCGGCGTCCACCCCGCTGACCGTCCTCGGACTGCGCATCTCCGTCTCGCTGGCCGAGTACTTCGCGTACGCCGCGCGCCGTATCCACCCCGATGTGCGGCTGGTGACCCGGGGCGGCAGCGTCGCCTACGACGCGATCCTCCAGTCACGCGAGGCGGGCGGCACCTGGCTGCTGGCGTTCGACATGCCCCGGCACGCCCACGAGACGCTCACCACGCTCCGGGTGGCGCGCAGCGCCGGGCTCAAGGTGGCCCTCGTGACCGACCTCGCGCTCGGCGCGCTCGCCGACGAGGCCGACGTCACCTTCGCCACCGGCACCGGCTCCCGCCTGGTCTTCGACTCCTACGCCGCCCCCGGCGTGATGGCCTCCGCGCTGCTCCAGGCCATGACGGACGCCGATCCCGAGCGCACCCAGGCCCGCCTCGAGGACTACGAGCAGATCGCCGAAGAGCACCAGTTCTTCATGCGGGACTGACCCGCCACTCCCCCACCGGATGACTTCATATCGGGATGAATCCACCCATTTCCCGCATGAATGTTTTCATACGCCTTGCAAAGCGGACGGCATATATAAATACTGCTCACGGATCGCACCCGGCCCACTCCGGGCACGTTCCGCACCCGTGAGCCCACCGCTCGCACCGCCCCGAGAAAGCACCGGTCCGCCCATGCGCACGCCGCTCCACCCGCCGCGCCGGCGACACCCGTCCCCCCGGGGCTCCTGCACGAACACCCTCAGCCGCCGTCTCCTACCCGCGTCGGCGCCAGGGGTGTTCGGTCGGGCATCGCCTGCGCGAGCGCCCAGGGCGGCCCCGGTCATCCCCTAGGCCGGGGCCGCCACACACCGTCGAACCACCCCCCGCGACGCCGCACACCGGGAAGCGATGACATGCAACTCACCACCACGCGCATCAGCCAGGACTGGCCCTGTCAGGTCAAGACGCCCGGCAGCTACGACTGGGAACGCTCGGCCGCCAAGTGGCTGCGCGAGCTGGTGCCGGCCCGCTACGCCAGCTACCCCGCGTTCATCCGCCACCCCGTGCTGCTCGCCCGGCACGCGCAGATCCAGGTCCAGCACGAGATCCGCGTCGCCCGCACCGCCCTGCAGACCGCGCGGGCCGACCTGCCCGGCATCGGCCTGCCCGAGTCGGTCATCGAACACACCATCAAGCTGTACGCCGCCGAGGTCCTCCAGCTCCAGCACATCGCCCGCAGCGTGCGCGCGGTGACCGAGGCGCTGGTCGGGCACAGCACGGGACGCTGACCGGCAGCGCACGGCGTCGTGCCCGTCGCGTGAAGCGGAGGCCATGCCGATGAGCGGCTCCCGCATTCCGGGTCTCGTACTGCCCGGAGTGTTCCTGCTGGCCCTGGTCGTGGGCGTGTTCTGGTACTGGCGACACCGCGACGACGACTGAGCGGGCGTGAGCCCTACTGGCCGGCGTCGAGTGTCGTGCGTGACTCCAGGTCCTTGCGGGTGTCGTTGCCGTAGACGCCGTTCTCGTCGCCCCTGATGCCGTACCAGAGTTGGAAGCGGGCGACGGCCTCCTTGAGGGTCGCGTCGTACCGACCGCTGGTGGAGCCGTTCTCGTAGACGTTGGGGATGCGCAGGAGGCGTTGTTCCAGCTCCGTCACCTGCGAGCCGCTGTCGCCCTCGCGGAGCGTGCCGGCTCCGTCGGGGTCGGCCGTGGTGACGGCGGTCGCGGTGGCGGACGCCACCGGGGTGGGGGTGGTGACCGGCTGGGCCGTGCTGGCCTCTCCCTTGCCGGGCAGCAGGAGAGCGCAGGCGAAGCCGACCAGCGCGGCGGCACTCACGCCGACCACGACCGCGGCCCGGCGCAGACCGGGTCCGAAGACGCCGGTGTCCGGCAGCGGATGCCGCAACTCGCCGACTACGGGCGGCAGTTCCTGTGTCTCGGCCTCGGAACCGAAGAACTGCCGGGGCACCGGCACGGACTCGAAGACCGAGGAGTCCCGGCGCGTCTCCCGCAGCAGCTCCGCGAGGTTGTCGGAGCGGCGGCGGCGCAGAACGCGGGCGGGTTCCAGGACCGGGCCACCGGACGAAGCCGATCCCGATTCGGGCGGTGTAGACACACTGCTCTCCTTCCGTTCCGCGCACACGGATCTCCGCCGTCCCCCTGAAGAGATACGCGCGCACGGCCGCCGGAGTTCAGTGCGGCGTCACGTTCGGACGAACCGGCGCAGGGACGCCGTCAGCGCGGCGACGAAGGCGTCCCGTCGCGCGTCGTCGAGCGCCTCGAGGGAGAGGTAGGGGTTCAGGTCCTCCAGCTCGACCAACAGCAGTTCACCGTCCGGGGCGCGGCAGGCGTCGACGCGCTGGACGCCGTGGTCGATGCCGTTCCAGTCGACGAACCGTTGCGCGAACTCCAGGTCCGCGGGCGTGGGTTCGTAGGGTTCGAGCCGCCAGCGCTGCTCGGTGTCGGGGGCATGGAGGGCGTACTGGAAGTCGTGGTCGACGAAGTAGAAGGACACCTCGTACGAGAACTCGACGCACGGCTGGACCAGGACGCTCCCGTCGGCCAGGGCGGGCAGCCGCTCCGCCGGGACGATCTCCAGGCCTATGGAGTCGGCGCCGCGTTTGGGCTTGACCACATAGTGGTCCGTGCGCGGCAGCCGGTGCAGGTCCTCGACGCGGTCGACGGTCGGGATGACCGGGAACCCGGCGGCGCTCAGGTCGAGGAGGTACTGCTTCCCCGCCATGTCCGCCCGGCCCGAGAGCTGGTTGTAGACGCGGGCCCCGGTACGGATCGCGCGCTCGCGGAACGCGTCGTACTCCTCCTGGTAGCCGAGGACGGGCCCGCTGTTGCGGACCACGACCGCGTCGAAGCCGTCCATCAGCGAGGCCGCGTCCAGCGGATGGCACAGTGCCAGGTCGAAGTCCTCGCGCAGCCGGGAGGTCAGGGCGATGTCCTCGTCGCCGTAGCGGCGCCCGCGTGCCGGGTACGCCAGGTCGGTGACGTAGAGGACGCGGGGTCGGGGCGGGGGCGTGGAGGGCATGCGGGTTCTCCTTGGCTGAGGGGGTCGAGAGCGTTCGTGCCCGATGATCAAAACGGTCGGCCCGTGTTCACCGGGTGAGCGTTTTGGCTCCGCAGGACGAGCGGATCCTCAACTCGGGGAGCAGTTCGATGTGTTGACGGGGGGCCGGCGGCTGTCCGCTCGCGCGCTCGGCGAGCCGTCGCAGCAGGAGTCTCGCGGCCGACTCCCCCACCGCGTGCTTCGGCGGGGCCACCGCGGTGAGCGGGACGTCGGCGAGCGGGGCGACCTCGTCGTCGTAGGCGATGAGGGCCAGGTCGTCCGGGACGCGGATGCCCCGGACCTGGAGTCGGGGCACGAGCACGATCGCGTCCTCGTCGCTGTGCACGAGGGCGGCGGTGACATCGCGCTCGCGTACCGCGTCGACCAGGTAGTCCACGCTCGACTCGTAGTCACCGTGTTCGCGGACGGACGGGGCGCCCCGGGCGCCGTCGAGGCCGAGGGAGCGTACGGCCGACTCGTACCCCGCGATGATCTGCGCGGCGTGCGGGCCCTCCTGGACCACCGCGGTGACCCTGCGGTGGCCGAGGGCGGCGAAGTGGCCGACGGCGACGGCGGCTCCGTGGGCGCGGTCGGCGCACACCCGGTCCAGGGCTGCCGCGGGGTTGCCGGGCGGGGCGGAGCGTTCGACCAGGACGGTCGGCACGTCCCGGTCGAGGAGCCACCGTTCCTGGCCGCCCACGGGCACACCGCCGGACCAACTGGGCGCCACGAGCAGCCCCTCCGCGCCGCCCGCGACGAGATGCCCGGCCTGGACGGCGTCCTCGGCGCCGACGTACCCGGACACCCCGAGCACCAGCCGGCCGCCCTGAGCCGTCACGGCCTCGCGGGCACCGCGCACGATGTCGGCGAAGAGCGCGGCCGTGGTCGGCACGATCATTCCGATCACGACGCTCTCGGACGGGTCGCGCGGCGCCGGTACCTCCACGACCGCCCCGCCCGGCCACACCACCGAGCCGTGCAGCCGCCGCACCCGGCCCTGGCCGGCCAGGGCCTCCACATCACGCCTCAAGGTGACGGCGGAGACGCCGAGTTCGGCCGCGAGTTCGGCGACCCGCAGGCTGCCGTGCTCGCGGACGAGTGCGAGCACCCGCTCATGGCGCTGGTCGACGTGAAGTCGCATGGGTCCCCCTAAACGCACAACTGGTCACGGTCACTCTATGCCGCGGATCGTCTCGACCGTCTCGACAGTCTTGACCGTTTCGATCGAATCGGCTGTATCGGTTGTATCGGGGACTCGGTTCCCCCTCCGCAGCGCACTGAGTGCCATCCGTGTCGACCTGGTGCTACGTTCCCGTCCATGAGCTCCAAGCCGCCCATGCGGGACGCCCTGGTCGCGGCCGCCTTCCAGTTGTTCCTGGAGCGGGGCTACGAACAGACCACCATCGACGACATCGTGGCGCTGGCCGGGGTCGGGCGGCGGTCGTTCTTCCGCTACTTCCCGTCGAAGGAGGACGTGGTCTTCCCCGACCACGAGCGCTGCCTTGCCGACATGACGGCCTTCCTCTCGGTCAGCGGCGACGAGCACGAGCCGGTGCGGCGGGTCTGCGACGCGGCCCGGCTCGTCCTGCGGATGTACAACGAGAACCCGACGTTCTCCGTGCAGCGCTACCGCCTCACCAAGAAGGTGCCGGGGCTGCGCGCCTACGAACTGTCGGTGGTGTGGCGCTACGAGCGTGCCCTCGCCGCCTATCTGCGCGGGCGCTTCGCCGGGCGGCGCGACGGCACCCTCCGGGCGGACGTGATCGCCGCCGCCGTGGTCGCCGCGCACAACAACGCGCTGCGTTCCTGGCTGCGTTCGGACGGACAGCGCGACGCGGGCGCCGAGGTGGACCACGCCCTCGGGTATGTGCAGACCGCCTTCGGACACCCCCCGGCGCAGCCCGCCGCGGAGCAGCGGCAGGACCCCGAGGACGTCGTGGTCGTCGTCTCCCGGCGCGGGGCCCCGATGTGGCGTGTCGTCCAGGAGATCGAATCCGCGTTCGGCCGCGACTGAACCGCCGAACCGCTCGCCCCCTGAACCACTCAGCCGCTGCACTGCTCCGCCGCACCGCCGCACCGCCGCACCGAGAAATCCAAGGGTACGCAGTATCTTTACGCATGGCACTGAGTGCCATACGCTATGGCCGTGCACGGTGGCACAGCGAACCGCGCACCCGCGTGCCCGGCTCGGCCGCGCACGCGGGATTCCGGCCGAGCGCAGGGAGTTGACAGCGTGTACCACCACTCAGGATTCGCGACCCGTCCGACAGGCGGCTCCCCGGCGGGCGTCCTCGATCCGCACACCCCTGACGGGGACACCATCCTCTTCCAGCGCTGCACCTGGTGCGCCACCGCCATGTACCACCGGCTGCTCTGCCCGGTCTGCCAGGGCGGCGACCTGCGCACCGAGCGCAGCGAGGGCACCGGCACGGTCCGCCACTCCACGGTCGTGCACCGCAACACCCCCGCCGCCCGCAATGTGTCGCTGATCGAGATGGCCGAGGGTTTCGTGGTGCGCGGCCGGGTCATCGGCCCGCCCATCGGCATCCACAGCGGTGACCGTGTCCGGCTGTCCACGGCCAAGGACCCGGTGCGCGGCGAGCCCGTCTTCCAGCTCCTCGACGAGCCGTACCGCGCCTGGCGCTGACGGCGGACCCGGTCGGCCGGTCGACGACCGGTCCCCGAACCGCCGTGGCACGCGGCCGAGTTCGGCCCCGGCCGACGAAGATCGGCCGAATCCTCCTCCACAGGCAACCCACAGGCTCCGCTTCCCGTCCTCCGGGACGCGAGAGGCTCCCGGGACCACCGGGGTGCCTGAGCCTGAGGTCAGAGGAGGGGAACACATTGTTCCGTGCCCGGCGCATATGGGTCACGGCCGCTGCGGTGCTCGCGGTGGCGGGAGGGATGTCCGGGTCGGCGCAGGCGGCGCCACCGTCGGACGCCGGACCGCCGACGGCGACGACGGCAGCCGACGACGGCGGGCTTCCGCCGGGCTGGCGGATCACCGGGAAGGGTTCCGCGCAGCAGCTGGTCTGGCGCTCGGACGCGCGGGTGCCCATGGGGGACGCGCGGGTGGAGTTCCACGCCGGTGGCCGGCTCCTCGGTGTACCGAGACCGGCGAAGGACGGGCGGACCTTCCGGCTCGGCCTCGGTGGAGTCGCGCCCCAGCAGCTGACGGACCTTCAAGTGCTGTCCGCAGGGCGCCGGTTGGACGCCGCAGGTGACACCTCCGGTTCCGGCAGGGGGCGTTCGGAGGTCGCCGCGCAGCGCCCGGCCCCGCTCCCCGCGGGCGCGATCGATCCCGGCAAGCCGGGCGCGTACCGTACGACGACCGGCGAGTACACACTCAACTCGGTTCGCCTGCCCGGGTTTCCGGAGCCGGTGGAGATGAAGGCGGTCGTGGTCGCGCCGAAGGGCGCCACCGGCAAGCGGCCGCTCGCGCTGTTCCTGCACGGCCGTCACTACACGTGCTACACCCCGGGCACCGAGGACATCACCGGCGACTGGCCCTGTCCCACCGGCACCAAGCCCGTCCCGAGCTACCGGGGTTACCTGCGCGACCAGCGACTCCTGGCGTCCCAGGGCTACATGACGGTGTCGATCTCCGCGAACGGCATCAACGGCCAGGACTTCCACGCCGAGGACGACGGCGGCGCGCAGGCCCGTTCGTCGCTGATCCGGCAGCACCTGGCCCGCTGGGCCGGCTGGGCCGCGCACCCCGACACCGCTCCGCCGGTCGTCCGGAACGCACCGCGGGCCGACCTCTCCCGCGTCCTGCTGATCGGTCACTCGCGCGGTGGCGAGGGCGTCAACCGGGCGGCGATGGACAGCCTCTACCCGCCGCCGGCCGCCCAGGACGGCTATCACGGCCCGGTGCGCTGGAAGATCCGCGGCACCGTCCTCATCGGCCCCACGATCTTCGGCCAGAACCCGGTGGCCGACGTGCCGTCGGCGACGATCCTGCCGGGCTGCGACGGTGACGTCTCCGACCTCCAGGGCGAGGTGTACGTCGACGGCACGCGCGGAGTCAGCCGGGGTGCCGCCCTGCACAGCGCGGTCTACGTCGAGGGCGCCGACCACAACTTCTTCAACACCGAGTGGACGCCGGGCCAGGCCCAGGCGCCCGCCGAGGACGACTTCTCCAACGACCCCGACCGGCGGGACCCGGTGTGCTCGCCGGGCACCGCGACCCGGCTCACCGCCGACCAGCAGCACAAGGCCGGCTCCACCTACATCGCCACGGCGGCACGGCTGTTCGTCGCCGGGGACGACCGCGCCCGCGAACTGCTCGACGGCTCCGGCCGCCGGGCCCCCTCGGCGGACCCCGCCACGGTCCTCACCCACGCGGTGGGCGCGAACCGCGGCGCCGGGTTCCTGCCGGACGGCCAAGTCGCCGTGTCCGGCGGCCGGTTGTGCTCCGCGGTGGATCCCGACCCGGCCGTCGCCTGCCTGGACCCCGACACCAGGGGCGGCTCTCCGCACTTCGCGTTCTGGGAGACCGCCAAGGAGGCGGGCCGCCGCGCGATCGCGCTGCGCTGGTCCGCGGCCGGTTCGCCGGTGACGGTGCGTCCGAACAAGCCGGTCTCGCTCGGCGGCGCCAAGGGCCTCGCCCTGCGGGTGATCGTGCCGCCCAACACGACCGGCACCCAGCTCGACGTGTCCCTGACCGACACCTCCGGCCGCCGTGCGACCCTCGGCCGGGTCCGCGTCGACGGCCTGCCCGGCACCGAGCGCACCACCTCCTACTGGGCGCGCGAGGTCCGCGTACCGCTGACGGCCGCCTCCCACGCCGGGCTCGACCTGCGCCGGATCAAGTCCCTTGAGCTGACCCCGCGTTCGCGCTCCGGCCGGGCCTGGCTGATGGACGCCTGGGGCTGGCGCCCCGGCACTCCCGCGGTCACCGCGGCCCCGCTGCCGCGCGTCGACATCGGCCGGCTCACCGTCAAGGAAGGGGACTCGGGCGTCAGGACGTACCGCGTGCCCGTCCAGGTCTCCGGCCGGGGCAGCGGCCAGGTGCGGCTCTACGTCGAGGACCCGGCCACCGGCGAGGACACGTCACGGCTGGTGACGGTACGGCCCGGCGGCAACGACATCGACATACCGGTGAAGGTGGAGGGCAACACCCGCTTCGACTACGGCGATCAGCACGACATCTTCGTGAAGGCGGTGCACGGCGCCGTGGTCGGCGCCCACCGCGGTGGGGTGACCACCGAGAACGACGACCCGAGGCCCACGTTCACCGTCGCGCCGATCGCCGACCGGGTCACCGAGGGCCGGCCCCTCAAGTGGAGGGTGACGCTGTCCGCGCCCGCCGACGTGGAGATCAACACCCCGTTCGTCGTGCAACCGGTCACCGCGGGACCGGAGTTGTCCACCCTGGACGTCGACCCGCAGTGGCTCCAGGAGTACACCGGAGAGCAGCCCGCTCCGGAGCGCCCCCTGTCCAAACTGACAAGCCTCTACGTCTGGGCGTCCGTCCCGGCGGGGCAGCTCAGCGCGGAGATCAGCCTGCCCACGATCACCGACCAGGTGACCGAGCAGCCCGAGTCCGTGCGCTTCGTGGCCGTGGACGACAACGGCGATCCGCAGAGCGGCGGACCGGAACTGACCGGCACCGTGCTCGACGCGTCGTAGCCGAACGCCGTACGAAGTGAAGGGGCCGCAGCGCGAAGCTGCGGCCCCTTTCTACGTCGTGTTTCTACGTCGTGCGGCGCCTCAACTCGGCTTGTCCGTGCCGCCGTTCATCTTGGCGCGGTTCTCGGTGAGGAGTTCCTGGACGCGTTGTTCGATCTCGCGGGGGTCGAGGCCCAGGGCCGCGCCTATGTGCGCGGACCACACCTCGGAGCGGAGGTTGGTCTCGAAGTCGAGGTCGGCGCGGACGTTCTCGCGGGTCGCCTGGCGGTTCTGGCTCACCATGACGAAGGTCGACAGGAAGATGGCCTCCAGGCTGACGATCATCGTGAGGAGCCCGTACGGGTACGGGTCGAAGATGCCGGCCTTCCCGAGGAGCCCTTCGTTGAGGGCGATCCAGACGGCGAACCACAGCGCGTGGAGATAGACGAACAGCATGGTGCCGGCGAAGGCGGTGATCGCGTCGGCGACCCGGTCCTGGGTGCCGCGCATCCGGGCGAAGACGATCCGCTCCTGCCGCAGCCGCAGTTCGGCCGGGCTCAGTGCAGGGTCCACGGGCGCTCCCTGATGTTGGTGTGCAAAGGGGATCGTCCTCAGGGTGCGAGCGTCACGCGGATGCCGACGGTGCCCTTGAGCCCGCGGCGCAGGCGGCTGCCCAGGAGCGTGATGCGTCCGGCCAGGCCGTACTTGCGGGCGATGAGGGTGCGGTAGTGGGCGGTGGTCTCCGCGTCGCAGATCTCGGCGGTGCCGGGGACCTGGTTGCCGGTCGGGTTGCCGCGTACGTCGCAGGGGCCCACGAGGACGTCGGCGCGGGCGCGGATGCGCTTGACCTTCCAGGAGTCGGCGGGCGTCCAGGCACCGAGGGTCTCGCCGTCGCGCACCACCCACACCGGGGTGGCGACCGGGGAGCCGTTCTTCCGGTAGCTGGTGATCAGCAGGTATTGGCTTGCGCCGAGCCGGTCCAGCGGGGTCTCGTCCATGGTCGGCAGTCTAAGCACCCGGGGTTTCCCGCAGGAGATCGAGATACCGGCGGGCGAAAAGGTAGGCGTCGCCGGGCCAGCGCGCCGAGAGATAGGTGCCGTCCCGCACGACGAACGCGTGCGTGTCGTCGCTCGCGGTGCCGCGCCGGGTGAGTTCCCTGGGCCCGCGCTCGAACCGACTGCTCGGGGCGTCGTCGAGGGCGGCCCGCACCTCGTCCTCCACGTAGGCGGGGTAGGTGCGGTAGTAGCGGCCGAGGCGCCAGGCGGTGGTCAAGTAGGCGGTGCGTTCCATGTACTTCGGCAGACAGGTCGTACGGCGTCCGGCGAGGACGCTGCGGCCGGTGTCCGGGTCCTGGGTGCGGGCGAGCACGAGAACGCCGTGGCAGATCGCGCCGACCGGGCGCCCCAGTGCCCAGAACTCCCGGACCTTGGCGCGGAGTTGGGCCGAGCCCAGGTACTGACGCATGCCCGGTGCGTGCCCGCCCGGCAGCAGCAGTCCGTCGTAGCCGGTCGCGTCCACGTCCGCCCAGGCGACCGTGGCGCTGAACTCCGGTGCGGCGGCGAGCTGTTGATAGAACCGCTTGGGTTCGTCCTCGGCACCGAGCCGTCCGAGGAGGACGCCGGTCAGCAACCGGGCGTCCGCCGCCGGCCGGGTCCCGGCGCGCTCGACGGCGAAGACGACCTCGTGCCCCGCGTCGGTGAGCAACCGCCAGGGCACGGCGACCTCGGTGACGTCGAAGTCGCGATCGGGGACCGGCATGAGCACGCGCATGGGCTCATCATGGCAGCCGGGTCAGGTGCCCATGACAGCCCGGCCACCCCGGCTCAGACCAGCCCGACCGCCTCGGCTCGCTCCCAGCCCGCCGCCCAGGTCACCCCGGCCGGCTGCCTCGGCTCGCTCCCAGCCCGGCTGCCTCGGCACACCCCGACCCAGCCGCCCCAGCCCGGCCGCCCGGCCCAACCTCGCCCAGCCGCACCACTCACCTCCACCCAACCGTCCCCCTCCACCCCAGCTCAACCGCCCACTTCGCTCCTACCCCGCCGCCCGGCTCACGCCAGCCCGACCGCCCCGGCTCACACCACCCCGCCGCCAAGCTCACCCCCACCCCCCTCACCCCACCCCCGCCCCCATCCGCCCCACCGCTTCCGTGATCACTTCCGGGGACGTCGCGAGATTGAGCCGTACGTGTCCGGTGCCGCCGGTGCCGAAGTCGAGGCCGGGGCTCAGTGCGACCCGGCCTCGCCGGAGGAAGACATCCGCCGGGTCGTCGCCGAGGCCGAGTGCGCGGCAGTCGAGCCAGGCGAGGTAGGTGGCCTCGGCGGGGCGGTAAGCGATGGCGGGGAGGTGCTCGGCCAGCAGGTCGGCGAGGAGGCGGCGGTTGTCGTCGAGGCCGGTCAGCAGGGCGTCCAGCCAGGCCGTGCCGTCGCGCAGGGCGGCCGTGTGGGCGATGACGCCGACGTGGCTCGGACCGTGGCCGACCTCTTCGGGGAGGCGTGCCAGGTCGGCGGCGGAGGCAGGCCCCGCGACGGCGAGGGCTGCCTTGAGCCCGGCCAGGTTCCAGGCCTTCGACGCCGACATCAACGACAGCCCGTTCTCCGCGCCCGGCACGCTCAGATAGGGCACGAAGGCCGCCCCGGCGGCGACGACCGGCGCGTGGATCTCGTCGGCGACGACCCGCACGCCGTACCGCTCGGCGAGGGCGGCGACGGCGGCCAGTTCACCGGCGGTGTGCACGGTACCGGTCGGATTGTGCGGGCTGCACAGCAGATACGCGGCGCGGCGCCCGCCCGCGACCGCCCGCCGGAACGCGTCCTCCAGGGCGTCGGGATCGATGCGGAGATCCGCCCCCAGCGGCGCCTCCACCACCTCCCGGTCCATGTGTGCGACGAACTGGAAGAACGGCGGATACACGGGCGGGTTCACCACCACCGGATCACCGTGCCCGGTCACCAGCCGGAGCATCTCCACGACCCCCAGCATGACGTCCGGCACGATCCGTGTGCGCTCCACGGCGAGCCCGTCCCAGCCCCACCGCTTCGCCGCGAACGCGGCCAGCGCCTCGGCGTAGGCCGTACCGGCGGGATAGCCGGTGTCCCCGAGCGCGAGCGCGTCCGTGACCGCGCGGACCACCGGTTCGGCGAGCGGTACGTCCATCTCGGCGACCCACAGCGGAAGCACGTCCTCGGGGTAGGTGCGCCACTTCATGCTCGTACGCCGTCGCAGCCGGTCGAGGGTGAGCGCACGCAGGGGATTCGGTGCACCGGACGGGTCCCGCGGGATGCTGGTCATGGGGCACAAGATAGACGGATCGCCCGGATTGGGGCGTCGACACCGCCGCGCGTCGTCCGGCCGGGTGTCGCGCGGGCCAACTCGGCGGTGCGCGGGACCTGTTGAGGACGGGAGCCGAAGCCGATCTTCCGTTCGGTGAACACGACGGGGCCGGGCCACGTATGGAGGAAGGGCACCTCAACGACCGGAGGGCCTCGCGGTGTTCGGCACCGCACGTTCGGGGTTCGGGAGCCATGCATGAGGCACGCACGACGACGGGTCGTCCGGCGAGTTACACGGTTGGCGGCCGTCGGCGGACTCCTGCTGGGAGGTGCCATGGTCACCCAGGCGGCCATGGCCAGCGATTCCTCCGGCACGTCCGCCGCCACGCTCAGCGCGCCGCAGACACCCGCGGACAAGGGTTCCGCCCTGGTGGCGAAGCTCGGTTCGGCCCGCACGGCGGGCAGTTGGGTCGACGCCGGCGGCCGTACGGTCGTCGCGGTGACCGATGCGAAGACGGCGGCCGAGGTGAAGAAGGCGGGCGCCGAGCCGAAGGTCGTGCGGTACAGCCTGAACGAGCTGAAGTCGGCCGCGACCACGCTGAGTTCGGCGCCGAAGGTGGCGGGCACCGCGTGGGCGATGGACTACCGGAACAACAAGGTGCTGGTGGAGGCCGACAGCAGTGTCTCCGCCGCCGCCTGGACCGCGATGACGAAGGTCGCGAGCGGTATCGGCGCCTCGGTGGAGATGCAGCGCACGCAGGGCAAGTTCACGACCCGGATCAACGGCGCGCAGCCGATCCTGTCGACCGGCGGGCGCTGTTCGGCGGGCTTCAACGTGACCAACGGGCAGACCGAGTTCATCCTCACGGCCGGGCACTGCGGGCCTGTCGGATCGATCTGGTTCGCCGACAACCAGGGCGACCAGCAGTTGGGCAAGACGGTCTCCGACAACTTCCCCGGCAGCGACT
Source organism: Streptomyces sp. NPDC088350 (assembly GCF_044753545.1). Lineage (NCBI taxonomy): Bacteria > Bacillati > Actinomycetota > Actinomycetes > Kitasatosporales > Streptomycetaceae > Streptomyces > Streptomyces sp. NPDC088350. The sequence continues at coordinate 51,275 of NZ_JBIVNL010000003.1, forward strand.
TCTCTCTGGTGCAGTACGCGAGCGGGTCGGCGGGCGACGGCGCGGACGTCGTCGCGATCGGCAACGGCAGCGGGGTGACCATCACCGGCCTGGCCGACGCGGCCGTAGGGGAGAAGGTGTTCCGCAGCGGAAGCACCAGCGGGCTGCACGACGGTGAGGTGACCGCGCTCGACGCGACGGTGAACTACCCCGAGGGCACCGTCACCGGCCTCATCCAGACCACGGTGTGTGCCGAACCGGGCGACAGCGGCGGCCCGTTGTTCGCCAACGGCATCGCGCTGGGCGTGACGTCGGGCGGCAGCGGTGACTGCACGGCGGGTGGTACGACGTTCTTCCAGCCGCTGACCAAGGCGCTGGCCGCGCTCAACGTCAAGCTGCTGGTGGCACCGAAGACGGCCGCCTCGCCCGCGCCGTCCGCCTCGGCCCCCGGCAGCGCGGGAGCCGCCGGCGCGGCCACGCCCGGGACCTCGGCGCCGGCGACGAACACCACGGCGGGCACGACGACACTGGCGTCCCGGCTCACCGACCCCAAGAACGTGGGACCGGGTCTGCTGGTCATCGCGGGAAGTCTGATCGCGCTGGTGGCGACGCGCTGGATTCGCGCCGAGCAGGACCGCAAGGCCTTCCAGCGGCACTACTCGGCGATGTGGGGCTGATCACTCAGCCGGTCACTCAAGGGAGTTCAACGGGGGATCGGGTCGACGGTCGACGGATCGGGTCGACGGGGGCTCGACCGGCTGGACCGAGGGTCACGAGGAAGGCCGGGCGACGGATTCCCTTACGACACTGCGTCGGCCGGGCGGCTCTCAGGCCGCCGTGGCCGACTGCGGAGCTGCGGCGGCCCACTCCATGACGAGCCGCCTGTACTCCTCGCGCTGTTGGGCGCTCAGTGTCCCGCCCGACCGGAGCCACAGGGCTCTGATCTCCTCGTTGACCTCGGCTGCCGATCGCTCGGTGGCTGATTCAACACTGGTGGACATGGTGTGAAGCATACGGCGCTGCAGGTGAAGGCGATGTGAGTAATCGCGCACTAACCGGACATATCGGACCGTGTTACTGATCACGTCCATCTGTCAAGTCCTGTAACGCAATTCACACCTCGGCCACACCCAGCACCAGCACCTGGATCGCCAACACCGCTGCTCCACGCGCCCAGTCGTGGAAGTCGGAGACCTTGGTCTCGACGTCCAGCGGGGCGGCCAGCGGATGCCGGTGGGCGCGGAGCGTGTCGTCCACCGCCTTCCCGGCGACGCCGATCAGACCGACGCCCTCGCCGGCGAGCAGGATCTTCTGCGGCAGCACGAAGTTGGCGATCTGGGCGACCAACGCGCCCAGCGCGCGGGCCGCTTCGTCGATGACCCGGGAGGGCATGGGCTCACCGGCGGCGGCACGGGCGAGGATCTCCTCGTACGTCAGGTCGTGGCCGGTGGCCGCCTGGATCTGGTAGCGGATGCTAGGGATGGTCAACAGCGAGACGGCGCTGCCCCGTTCACCGGCGGGGGTGAGCGGGCCGTTGGGGTTGAGGATCCAGTGGCGGCCGAACCCGCGGTCTTCCTCGGCGTACGGCACGCGCTTGCCGCCGAGGACGAGGCCGTAGCCGATGCCCGCGCCGATGGTGAGGACGACGAAGCGGTCGAGACCGCGCCCGGCACCGAACCAGGTCTCGGCCTCGACGAGGGCGGCGACGTCGTTCTCGACGACGACCGGCAACCCGGTGCGCTCCTCGACGAGTTCGGCCAGCGGGACGTCGCTCCAGTGCAGGAAGGCCGACTCCCCCACCACGGCACGGTCCTGGACGAGACCGCCGACACCGATGCCTATGCCCGTGAGGGTGGGGAAGCGCGCGGTGAGTTCGCCGGTCATCCCGGCGAGCAGGTCGGCGACTTCGGCCGGGTCGTGGGTGGTGAGCGGTCGGTCGAGGCGGGCGACGATCTCGCTCCTGAGGGTGGTGACGACGCCGTAGACCATGTCCTCGGTGACCTTGAACCCGAGGAAGGTGCGGGACTCGGCGACCACGTCGAGGGGTTGCGAGGGGCGGCCCTGGCGGACCTCGGCCGGGCCGCCGCCGTCGGGGACCTCGACCAGCAGGCCGGATTCGATCAGCGGCTTGGTGAGGCGGGTGAGGCTGCCCGCAGAGAGGTCGAGCCGGCGCGCGAGGTCGGTGCGCGACAGCGGGCCGTGGACGAGCACCTCGATCGCCACGGAGCGTTCACCGGGGCTCAGCGGCTGCCAGCTGGCGGCACGTGTGGTCATGGGTGCCAGACTCCCACAAGCAAGCTTTTTTCGCTCTGGAACTAACGACGCCATTCTATGGCCGGAATCCCGCACAGGAAAGATGCGTGCACACCTCTTGACGCCACGATTCTTTCGCATCGAAAGTAAGTCACCCGAGGACGAGCCGTCGCAGACGAAGGAGTCTCCAGATGACCACCGCCTCAAGCAGCCCCCCGTTGCGCCCACCGCGGGCCCGTGAAGGCGGGGGCGACGGACGGCTGGCGGCGGTCTTCATCGCCCCGGCCCTGCTGGGCTTCCTGGTCTTCCTCCTCTGGCCGACCCTGCGGGGCATCTACCTGAGCTTCACCCGCTTCAACCTGCTGACACCGGCGAAGTGGGTGGGCCTCGACAACTACGACCGGATGGTCCACGACCCCATCTTCTGGTCCTCGCTGAAGGTGACCGTCGAGTACGTGGTCATCAACATCGGCATCCAGACGGTGTCGGCCCTCGCCATCGCGGTCCTGCTCCAACGGCTCACCCAGTCCGCCCTGTTGCGCGGAATCGTGCTGACGCCGTACCTCATGTCGAACGTCGTCGCCGGCATCGTCTGGCTGTGGATCCTCGACACCCAGCTCGGCATCGGCAACCAGATCATCGGCGGGCTCGGCTTCGACCACATCCCCTTCCTCGCCGACAGGACCTGGGCGATCCCGACGATCGCACTGATCAACGTGTGGCGGCACGTCGGCTACACCGCGCTGCTGCTGTTCGCCGGGCTCCAGGCCATCCCGAGCGACATGTACGAGGCCGCGAAGGTGGACGGCGCGAGCGAGTGGCGCATGTTCTGGCGGATCACGATGCCGCTGCTGCGACCGGTCCTCGCGGTCGTGCTGATCATGACGGTGATCGGTTCGTTCCAGGTGTTCGACACGGTCGCGGTGACCACCGCGGGCGGCCCGGCGAACGCGACGAACGTCCTCCAGTACTACATCTACGGCTCCGCCTTCGGGCGCTTCCAGTTCGGCTACGCCTCCGCGATGTCCGTGGCCCTGCTGATCGTGCTGAGCGCGATCACGTTCCTCCAGTACCGGCTCACCCGCGCCGGCCAGACCGACCTCGGCTGACCGGAAGGAGACGACATGGCCACCCTGACCACCACGCCCAACGTGCCCAACACGCCCACGAGGACGACCAAGCAGGAGACGGTACGGCCGCCCCGGCCCCGACCCTCCGTCGGCAAGATCGCCGCCTGGGCCGCGATGACCGTGATCACGCTGATCACCCTGCTGCCCTTCTTCTGGATCCTGCGCACCGCGCTCTCCACGAACACCGGCCTCGCCGCCCATCCCTCGGACCCGCTTCCGGTCGACTTCACCACCGGCGGTTTCGAGCGGGCACTCGGCCTCCAGTCGACCAAGGAGGCGATCGCGCAGGGCGGTTCGGGCGGCGGGCTGACGTTCTGGCGCTATCTGCTCAACTCGGTGCTCGTCTCGACGCTGGTCACCGTCTGCCAGGTGTTCTTCTCCGCGATGGCCGCCTACGCCTTCGCCCGGCTGCGCTGGCGGGGCAGGGACCGGATGTTCGGGCTGTTCCTGGCCGGACTGATGGTGCCGGCGATCTTCACCCTGCTGCCGAACTTCGTCCTCATCAAGCAACTCGGGCTCGTGGACACCCTGTTGGGGATCGCGCTGCCGACGATGTTCATGACGCCGTTCGCGGTGTTCTTCCTCAAGCAGTTCTTCATGAACATCCCGCGCGAGGTCGAGGAGGCCGCCCTGCTCGACGGCGCGGGCAAGGTCCGCGTCTTCTTCCGCGTCCTGCTGCCGATGGCCTCCACGCCGATCCTGACGCTGGGCGTGCTGACCTACATCACCTCCTGGAACGACTACTTCTGGCCGCTGATGGTGTCCTACAGCGACAGTTCCCGCGTGCTGTCGGTGGCACTGGCCATCTTCCGCTCACAGACCCCGCAGACCGGCTACGACTGGTCGGGACTGATGGCGGCGACCCTCATCGCCGCGCTCCCGATGCTCGTGCTCTTCTCGGTGTTCGCGCGCCGCATCGTCAGCTCCATCAGCTTCACCGGAATCAAGTAAGGGGCAGGGCATGCGATTTCGTACGGTCATGACACTGACCGGGGCGCTCGCGCTGTCCCTGACGGCGGGCTGCGCGAAGGGCGACTCCGTGGGGTCGGCCTCGGACACGGTGACGTACTGGCTGTGGGACTCCAACCAGCTCCCCGCCTACCAGGCCTGCGCGAAGGGATTCGAGCAGCGGAACCCCGGACTCAAGGTGAAGATCACGCAGTTGGGCTGGGGCGACTACTGGACCAAGCTCACCGCGAGCTTCATCGCGGGCACCCAGCCGGACGTGTTCACCGACCACATCCAGAAGTTCGGCCAGTTCGCCGACCTGAAGGTGCTGGAACCCCTCGACGGCCTCGGCGTCGACGACTCCGCCTACCAGCCGGGCCTCGCCGCCAACTGGGTGGGCCAGGACGGCCATCGCTACGGCGCCCCGAAGGACTGGGACACGGTCGCCCTCTTCTACAACCGGAAGATGGCCGAGTCGGCGGGTCTGAGCGCCGATCAGCTCAACAGCCTGTCCTGGAACCCCGAGGACGGCGGCACCTTCGAGAAGGCCGTCGCCCACCTCACGGTCGACAGGAACGGCAGGCGCGGCGACGAGCCGGGCTTCGACAAGAAGCACGTCAAGACGTACGGCCTCGCCAGCGGCGGCGCGGGCGACGCCGACGGCCAGACGACGTGGAGTCCTTTCACCGGGTCGGCCGGCTGGAACTACACCGACAAGAAGCGCTGGGGCACCGCGTACCAGTACGACAGCAAGACCTTCCAGTCCGTGATCAAGTGGTACTTCGGGCTGGCGAAGAAGGGCTATCTCGCGCCGTACACGGACTTCAGCGACGGCGCCAACCCGGCCAACGCGCAGATCGCCTCGGGCAAGGCGGCGACGTCCTTCGACGGCGCGTGGATGATCTCGACGTACTACGCGGCCAAGGGCGTCAAGGTCGGCACGGCGTTCACGCCCGCCGGTCCGAGCGGTGACCGGGCGACCATGATGAACGGTCTCGCCGATTCGATCACCAAGAAGGCGCACAACAAACCCGGCGCGGAGAAGTGGGTCAAGTACCTCTCCTCCGACGAATGCCAGAAAACGGTCGGCAGTTACGGAATCGTGTTCCCTGCGACCCCCGACGGCACGGACACCGCCGTCGCCGCCTACAAGAAGAAAGGCATCGATGTCACGGCCTTCACCAGGCCGGTCGCGGACAAGAAGGACTTCACCACCTTCTCCTATCCGATCACCAACTACGCGGCGGACGTGTACGCGTTGATGCACCCCGCCATGCAGGACGTCTACGCCAACGACGCACCCGTCAGCGGCCTGGGCAGGACCAACAAGCAGATCAACTTCATCCTCGGTCAGTGACACGTCGGTCGACGACCGCCGTGTCAGCGAAATTCTCGTCAGAGAAGGACACGCACCTATGACGTTCTCCCTCGGCATCGTCGGAGCAGGCCAGTTCTCGGGCCAGTTCGCCAGACTGTTCCAGGCCCACCCGGGCGTGAGCGAGGTCTACGTGACCGACCTCCTGCCTCAGCGGGCGGAGCAACTGGCCGCCGAACAAGGGCTGGCGGGCACCTTCCCCTCGTACGAGGCGATGCTGGAGTCGAAGGCCGTCGACGCCGTCGCGATCTTCACCCAGCGCTGGACGCACGGTCCCCTCGTCCTCCAGGGGCTCGGCGCCGGCAAGCACGTGTACTCCGCGGTCCCCATGGCGATCAGCGCGGAGGAGATCGCGGCGATCATCGACGCGGTCAGGGCGACCGGACTGACGTACATGATGGGCGAGACAAGCCAGTACAACCCGGCGACCGTGCACGCCCGCAACCAGATCGCGGAGGGCGCCTTCGGGCGGATCTTCTACGCCGAGGGCGACTACGTCCACGACATGGATCTGGGGTTCTACGAGGCGTACCAGTACAGCGGTGGCGACAACTGGAAGGCCACCGCCAGCTATCCGCCGCTGCTGTACCCGACGCACTCGGTGGGCGGGGTGCTCGGCGCCTGGCAGACGCACGCGGTGAGCGTGTCGGCGATCGGGGTCGTGGACGAGCGCGGGGACGGTGTCTTCGACAAGGAGGTCAGCCAGTTCGGCAACGACTTCTCCAACGCCACCGCGCTGTTCGAGGTGGCGGGCGGCGGTTCGTTCCGTACGAACGAGTTCCGGCGGGTGGGCTATCCCTCACAGATCCGGGAGTCGCGTTTCCGGTTCTTCGGGACCGACGCGAGCATGGAGCAGCTCGCGACGGTGGCCTTCTGGCAGGACAAGAAGGGGGTGCGGGACATCAGCGAGTTGCTGGAGCCCAAGCCCACCATGTCTCCTGACGATCCGTCACTTCAGCACATCGCGCCGGACCTTCGGGCCGCCTTCACCTCGGGCTCGGCACCGGTGCACGACCGGTCGCGGCTGCCGCGGGAGTTCGACAACCTGCACAACGGCCACGAGGGCAGCCACCACTTCCTGGCGGACGACTTCGTGACCGCGGTCAACTCCCGCACCCTGCCCAGCGTGAACGCGTGGGTCGCGGCCCGCTACACCCTGCCGGGCATCGTCGCGCACGACTCGGCACGGCAGGGCGGGGCGAGGCTGGAGATCCCGGACTTCGGGGACGCGCCCGCGTAACGGCGTGGGTACGCAAGCCGGGTGACTGTCCGTCAGGTGCCCGGCTTGCGGCCGTACACGAAGACGTCGTCGCCGTTCTTCAGCAGCGACCAGTACTTCTTGGCGGTGGTCGGGGTCATGTTGACGCAGCCGTGCGAGCCGGGCGGGTTCCACATGCTGAGGTTGACCGAGTGGAAGGCCTGGCCGCCGTCGAAGAACTGGCTGTACGGCATGGGCACGTTGTAGATGTCCGAGACGTGGTCGATGTCCCGCCAGTAGATCTTCTTCAGGCCGGTGCGGGTCTCGAAGCCGTTGCGGCCGGTGCGCACCGGGACCGGGCCGTAGACCAGCCGGCTGCCGTCCTGGATCCAGCTGATCTGGAGCGTGAGGTTGACGCAGGCGATACGGCCCTTGTTCGTCGGGCACTTGCCGGCGCTGTTGGGCTTGTCGCCCACGGCCTTCTGCTTGTTCATCAGGTCCATCACGCCCCAGGTGACGGACCCGGCGTAGCCGATGTTCGGCGTGATGCCGTGCTTGGTCTGGAAGGCCCGGATGGCCTTGCAGTCGGCGGCGGACTGCTTCCCGTCGACCGGCCGGCCGAGGAACTTCTCCACCTGCTTCTGATATGGCCCCGCCTGCGTCGTACAACTCGCCGCCTGAGCCGGCGTACTCCCCAGCGCCAGCGTGAGCGGCGCGACCAGTCCTGTGATGCCGAGTACGACGGCACCGCGTCTGCGTATGTCCCCCATGACGTGCCCTTTCCCTCTGTCGCGTGCGGTAACCCCTACGGTTCTTGCGATCTCTGCGCCAGCTAGACCGGTGTGCGGGGGCGAGGGTTGTAGTCCTGGTCACGCTGCGACAAAACGGTGACTTTCCTCGTCACCTCGTGACATTCGGGACCTGCGCAGGAGGAGTTCCCGGCCACGGGGTGAGGGCTGACGTGCGTGTCCGGGCCGCGTTCAGCAACTGGCGTACGTCCGATACCGATACGGACATACGGACCGGGTGCTGGCGGCACTCGCTTCACTGGCCCTCGCCCGCCCGCTCTGAAAGGGCCCTGTGGAAGCCGGTGTTGACCGCGGTGACTCCGCCGTCGACCGTGAGGGTGGTGCCGGTGATCCAGGACGCGTCGCGCGAGGCGAGGAACGCGACGGCCGCGGCGATGTCCTGCGGCTCACCGACCCGGCCGAGCGGATACAGCCCGCTCACCGCGTCCAGTTCGTCGTCCCGCCCCTCCCACGCGGAGGTCCGCACGGTCCCCGGTACCACCAGGTTGACTCGTACGCCCCGCCGGCCGGCGTGTCCGGCGAGGGTGCGGGTCAGCGAGGTGAGTCCGGCCTTGGCGGCGCTGTAGGCGTGGTTGCCGAAGTCCTGGGCCCCGTTGACGGAACCGATGCTGACGATCGCCCCGCGTCCCGAGGCGACCAGGTGCGGGAGTACGGCGCGGCAGCAGCGGTACGTCCCCGTCAGCGTGATGTCGAGGTCGCGGGCCCACGCGTCGTCCGGTTCGTCCTCGAAGAGCGGGAGGTCGGGTGTGCAGTGGGCGGCGCAGTTGACCAGGACGTCGAGCGACCCGAAGGTGCCGACGGCGTGCGCGACGGCACGCTCCACGGCCTCCCGATCCCCCACGTCACAGCCGAACGCCTCGGCGGCCAGGCCGAGTTCACGCAGTGCCGCCGCCGTCTTCTCCGCCTCGGGCAGATCGACGTCGGTCACCAGCACCCGCGCCGCCTCCTCGGCGAGCCGCCGTGAGATCGCCGCACCGATGCCACGGGCCGCACCGGTGACGAGAACTCCGTACCCCTGGAAGCGCGTTGTGTCGGTCATGACGCCGAACGTACTGCCGGAACGATCAACTCGGCAGATAGCGTGCGGACATGAACGCGTTCGTACAACAACTTCCCGCGCTGATCGGTGTCGTGATCGGTGCCCTCGGCTCGTACGTGGCGATCGTGCGGGGTGAGCGGGTGAGGTTCCACCGTGAGCGGGAGGCCCGTTGGGAGGAGCGACGGCTCGGGGTGTACACCGACTACGCACGAGTCCTCAAGCAGACGGTCACGCTCACCTACCGGGTCGCGTCCCACCTCCGCAACGACCCGCATCCGCACCCCCTTTCACCCCAGGAGGCGGCGCCCCTGATCGCCGAGGCCGCGCTCGCCCGCGACCCGGCCGGAGAGACCCTGCTCATGCTGGGCAGCCCGGACGTGGTGGCGAAGGCCCGGGTCTGGGTCACCTCGGTACTGGCGATGGAGGAGTTCCTGCGCGAGGGCGTCCACGATCCGCAGGCGTGGCAGGACCTGCTGCAACGACAGCGGGAAGGGCGCCAGGGCTACTACGCGGCCGTACGCGACGACTTGGCCCTGCCGCCAGGTCACTCGGCCGCTTGGGCGCTGCCGCCCGTGCCCCCCACCTGAACTCACCGATAGCCGGTCGTGTCCGCCGGCTTCCCCACGTCCTGCACCTCGACGAGATACCGCCACGCGTCCGGGCGGCTCCCGTCGAGGTCCGTGAACCCGTACACCGGTGCGAGTTGGCCGCTGGACAGCGACTGCCCGTTCCAGCGGGCCACTTGGGGGTCGGTGGCGAGGGCGGTGACGGCGCGGCCGACGTAGCGCGGGGTCTCCGAGATGGCGAAGTGGGGGACGTGTTCCAGGGCGTCGCGCCAGTTCTCCTCGCGGACGCCGAACTGGTCGAGCATGATCTCCGAGCGCAGCCAGCCCGGGGTCAGCGCGACGGCGGTGGCACCGCGTGGGCCGAGTTCGTGGCCGAGGGCGAACGCCATGCGCAGGACGGACGACTTGGCGAGGTCGTAGAAGAAGGAGACGCGGTAGGTGTCGCGGTTGTACTCGGCGGTCCCGTCGGTCACTTCGACGACCAGGCCGCCGGGCCTGCGCAGCAACAGGGGCAGGGCGTGGTGGCTGGTGATCGCGTGCGTCTCGACGGCCAGCCGGAGGAGGCGGAGCCCGTTGTCGAGGTCGTGTTCCCAGACGGGGGTGTCCCAGGCGAAGAGGTGCTCGCCGCCCCAGATGTCGTTGACCAGGACGTCGAGGCGGCCCTGCTCGTCGTCGATCCGGTCGACGAGGGCCCGTACGGCCGTGGGCTCCAGGTGGTCCGTGGGTACGGCGATGCCCTGGCCGCCGGCCGCGGTGACGAGGTCGGCGGTGTCCTCGACGGTCTCGGGCCGGTCGTACTCCGAGCGCCGGGCGCGGGTGGTGCGGCCGGTCACGTAGACGGTGGCGCCGGCCGCGCCCAGTTCCACGGCGATCCCGCGTCCCGCTCCGCGCGTCGCCCCCGCGACCAGCGCGACCTTGCCTTCCAGTGGGCCCGGCATGTCCGGCCTCCCGTGCTCGTCCGACGTGTGTCCTGTCGATCGTGCGCGAGAAGCCGGACACCTTGTGTCGGGTTTCCGTCCGAGACCTCAGTGGCCCCGCGCGATCCATTCCTCCAGGTGTGCGGCCTCCGCGCCGACCGTCGTCGAGTCGCCGTGTCCGGTGAGGACCTTCGTCTCGGGCGGCAGGGTCAGCAGGCGGTCGCGGATCGAGTCGATGATCGTCGGGAAGTGGGAGTACGACCGCCCCGTGGCCCCCGGCCCGCCGTGGAACAGGGTGTCACCGGTGAACACCGTGCCGAGCCCGGGGTCGTACAGGCACACCGCGCCGGGCGCGTGCCCGGGCGTGTGCAGGACCTTCAGGTCGGCGCCCGCGGCCTCGATCACCTGGCCGTCGGCGAGATGCGCGTCGGGGTCCCGGTCGGGGTGGGTCTGCTTCCACAGCGGCAGGTCGTCGGGGTGCAGCCAGATGGTGGCGCCGGTGCGGTCGGCGAGTTCGGGTGCGGCGTCGATGTGGTCGTTGTGGGCGTGGGTGCAGATGATCGCGGTCAGCCTGCGGTCGCCGACCGCCTCCGCGATGGCGTCGGCGTCGTGGGCGGCGTCGATGACGATCACCTCGTGGTCGTCGCCGACGATCCACACATTGTTGTCGACGTCCCAGGTACCGCCGTCGAGGCTGAACTGGCCCGACGTGACGAGGTGTTCGATCCGCGCGCCCATCAGAACACCACCACCGAACGCAGCACGTCCCCGCCGTGCATCCGCTCGAACGCCTTCTCCACCTCGTCGAGCCGGACCGTCTCCGTCACGAACGCCCCCAGATCCAGACGCCCCTGCTGGTGCAGGTCGATCAGCATCGGGAAGTCCCGCGAGGGCAGACAGTCCCCGTACCACGACGACTTCAGCGCCCCGCCACGCCCGAACACGTCCAGCAGCGGGAGCTCCAGCTTCATCTCCGGCGTCGGCACACCCACCAGGACGACCGTGCCCGCCAGATCCCGTGCGTAGAAGGCCTGCTTGTAGGTCTCGGGACGGCCGACCGCCTCGATGACCACATCCGCGCCGAAACCACCGGTCAGCTCCCGGACCGCCTCCACCGGATCGGACGTCGTGGAGTTGACGGTGTGCGTGGCGCCCATCGCCCGCGCCGTCTCCAGCTTGCGCTCGTCGATGTCCACGGCGATGATCCGCGCCGCCCCCGCCAGCCGCGCCCCCGCGATCGCCGCGTCACCCACCCCGCCGCACCCGATCACCGCGACACTGTCCCCGCGCCCCACGTTGCCCGTGTTGATCGCCGCACCGATCCCGGCCATCACCCCGCAGCCCAATAGTCCGGCGACCGCCGGGGAGACCGACGGGTCGACCTTCGTGCACTGCCCCGCCGCCACCAGCGTCTTCTCCGCGAACGCCCCGATACCCAGAGCCGGGGAGAGTTCCTGGCCGGTCGAGGCGAGGGTCATCTTCTGTTCGGCGTTGTGGGTGTTGAAGCAGTACTGCGGACGCCCGCGCAGACACGCCCGGCAATTCCCGCACACCGCACGCCAGTTGAGGACCACGAAATCCCCGGGGACCACATCGGTGACACCCTCGCCGACCGACTCCACGACACCCGCGGCCTCATGCCCGAGCAGGAAGGGGAAGTCGTCACTGATCCCGCCCTGTTTGTAGTGCAGATCGGTATGACACACCCCGCACGCCCGCACCTGCACCACGGCCTCACCGGGACCGGGATCGGGCACGACGATCGTCTCCACCCGGACCGGCTCGTCCTTCCCCGGAGCGATCACACCCCGCACTTCCTGCGCCATGGTCCTGAACCCTTTCGTCAGCCGTTGTCCCTGCCTCCGACCCTACGCGTGACTGATCAGTAACGGCCACGCGGACCACCATGGCCGTCACCGCCACCGTCCTGGCCACCGAGGGTCGTGACCGACGTAGCCTGAATGCTTCGAACGACTTCCGAGGAGCACCGTGGGCATCGCAGCGACTCGGAGTGGTCCGCCGGCCTGGCGGCTGCTCCTCGACTACGTACGGCCGCATCGCCGGGCCCTGTTGGCGGGCGCGGTGCTCTCGCTGGTCACCGGGGGTACCGGGCTGCTGCTGCCGCTGGTGGCGCGGGGTCTCATCGACGACCTGTCGCACGACCGGACCATCACCGGCGCGCTGGTGGCGATGTCGGCGCTGGTGGTCGCCAACGCGGCGCTGGGGGCGCTGGGTTCGTATGTGCTGCGGCGGACCGCCGAGTCCGTGGTGCTCGGTGCGCGGCGCGCCCTGTCGTCGTATCTGCTGCGGTTGCGGATCACCGCCGTGGACCGCAGTGAGCCCGGCGACCTGATGGCCCGCATCACCTCCGACACCACGCTCCTGCGCGAGGTCACCACCGACTCACTGGTCGGCCTCGGCACCGGAGGGCTCACGCTCGTCGCAACTGTCGTCATGATGGGCCTTGTTGACCCTGTTCTGCTGGGCGTCACCCTCGCCGTGATCGTGGGCGCGGGCACTGTACTCAGCGTGATCGTGCCCCGTATCAACCGGGCCAGCAGGCAGGCACAGGACGCGGTCGGCGTGATGGGCGCCTCCCTGGAGCGGATCCTCGGCGCGCTGCGCACGGTGAAGGCGTCCGGCGCCGAGGCGCGCGAGGAACGCACCCTGCACGCGGCGGCCGAGGAGTCGTGGCGGCAGAGCGTGCGCGCCGCCAAGTGGACGGCGGCGGCGGGCAATACGGCCGGACTGTCGATGCAGATCGCGTTCATCACCGTCCTCGCGGTGGGCGGCGCACGGGTCGCGACGGGCGCGATCGACGTCGGCACACTGGTCGCCTTCCTGCTCTACGTCTTCTACCTGATGCAGCCGATCCAGCAGGTCGTCGGCGCGATCACGCAGTACCAGACGGGCGCCGCGGCCCTCTCCCGCATCCAGGAGGCGCTGCGACTTCCCGCCGAACCCCCGTCCCTGGCAGCCCCGTTGCCCTCCCCCGGCGCCCGGCCCGCCGCCCTCTCCTTCGACGACGTCCGCTTCCGCTACGCCGACGACCTGCCCTACGTCCACCACGGCGTCACCTTCGAGGTACCGGCCCAGGGCATGACCGCGTTCGTCGGCCCGTCCGGCGCGGGCAAGACCACCGTGTTCTCCCTCATCGAGCGCTTCTACGACCCCGAGTCCGGCGCCATCACCGTCGACGGCCGGGATCTCGCGGACTGGGAGCTGCCCCAACTCCGGTCAGCCATCGGCTATGTGGAGCAGGACGCCCCGGTCCTCTCGGGCTCCCTGCGCGACAACCTGCTGCTCGGCAACCCGGACGCGGACGACGACGCGGTGACCCGCGTCCTGAAGACGACCCGCCTCGACGGCCTGGTCGCCCGGCTGCCCAAGGGCGTCGACACCCTGGTCGGCCACCGCGGCACCCGCCTCTCGGGCGGCGAGCGCCAGCGCGTCGCCATCGCCCGCGCCCTGCTGCGCCACCCCCGGCTGCTGCTCCTCGACGAGGCGACCTCGCAGCTGGACGCGGTCAACGAGGCGGCCCTGCGCGACACCGTCGCCGATGTGGCCCGTACGACGACGGTCCTGGTCGTCGCGCACCGGCTGTCCACGGTGACGATGGCCGACCGGATCGTCGTCATGGACGCGGGCCGCGTCCGGGCGGTGGGGACGCACCGGGAGCTGGTGAGCGCGGACCCGCTGTACGCGGAGCTGGCGGCCACGCAGTTCCTGGCGACGGCGGGCTGATCCTCCGGAACGGCTGAGGGCCGCCCGTTTCCGGACGGCCCTCAGGGTCCGCGCGCTGCACGGTCTCGCTACTCGACGGCGGGAAGGAGTCCCGTGACCGGCGCGGCCATGTCGGTGACCTGGTGCAGCTGCTGGAGGTCGTTCAGGTGGTTCAGCGCCTTCATCTGGTCGGCGACCTTCGGGATCTGCGCCTGGTGCTCGGCGGGGATCTCGCTCACCGCGAGCGAGTCCAGCAGGGCGACCGGGCTGACCTTGCCGTCCTTGATGGCGGGCGCGTCGGCGGCGTTCGCCATCGGCGCGACGAGGCCGGTGACCCCGACGGCGAGACCAACGGCGGCGACAATACGTCGTGTTGAGATCATGCTTTCAGCAACGCGGACGGTCCCCGCGCGGACACGGGCGCCGGGCACCGCTCACCCGTCAGGCTCAAAGTGCCCCTGCGTTTGCCGACCCCGGCCTGGCGGAGGAGTCTCGTAGGAGAGGCCCGTCACGGCTCGCTCCTGTTCGGGTCGCGCCTCTCTGAGGAGGTCACCATGGGCACCGCGGCACGCCCCGGCTTCGACACCGAAGCCCTGCGCCGGGGCATCGAAGATCACACAGCGGCGACACTTCTGTCGCTCTACGCGGACGACGCCGAGATCCACGTCGTCGACCACCAGACCCAGCCCAGTCACCCCAAGGTCCTGCACGGCCGGGACGAGATCGGCGCGATGCTCGCCGACGTCTACAGCCGCGACATGACGCACAAGCTGGAGGAGTGCGTCGTGCAGGGGGACCGGGTCGCCTACAGCGAGTCCTGTCAGTACGCGGACGGGACCCGGGTCCTCGCCGAGTCGATGCTGGTGCTGAACGACGGCAAGATCGCCCGGCAGACGATGATCCAGGCATGGGACGGATAGCGAGGATGATGCCGAAGGTCCGGATCACCACCCGTCTGACCTGGACCTTCTCGGCCAGCACAGCACCCGGAGGCGTTACGGGGACTCGACGGAGAGCACCAGTTTCCGCAGCAGGTCTGCGAGCGTCCGCCGCTCTGCTGGGGTCAGTGCTGCGAGCAGCACGAGCTCGCCCGCTTCCTCCGCCGCCGCATGCTGCTCGAACACGGCGTGCCCGGCGTCGGTGAGCCGCACCCGCACCCGCCGCCGGTCCCCCGTCTCGTGCGTACGGACGATGAGCCCCGCCTCCTCGACGGCCGCGAGCCGCGCGGACAGCGCGCCACGGGTCAGCCCCAGCATTTCGGCGAGCCGCGAGGGACTCGTCTCGTACGGCGGCCCGAGCCTGCGCAGCATGAGCAGCACCTTGTACTGCCAGTGCTTGAGCCCATCGGAATCGAGCGCGTCGCGCCGCGTCCGACCGGCGTGCCGGGCCAGGATCGCCAGCCGGAAGAAGATCGCCTCCTTCACCGGGTCCATCCAGGCGAGTTCCTTCGCCCAGACCGCCACATGCCGGTCGACCGAGTCGCCCGCCGAGTTCTCCTCCACCATCTGCCTCCCGCAGTAGTTTTCTTGTGGATAGTTTTTCGCCTAACTACCTTCCCCGTCATGACATTCACAGCGAACGCGGTCATCCCCGTCGAGGAACTCATCGCCACCGCCCACGAGTTGAGCGTGACGGGGCGATGGAAGCGCGCCTCCCGCCTTCTGGACACCTGCATCGCCGACGATCCCGACTCCCGGGCGCGGATCGCCCGTGCCGCCGCCCAAGTGGCCCTGGAACAGGACTGGTTCGCCGGTACGGACACCTCGGCGGCGCGCATCGAAGCGGCCGAGAAGGAGTTCCCGGGCGGCGACTGGGACGTGGACTTCGCGCGGCTGCGGAACACCTACCGCGTGCTGCTCGTCGTCGACGGCGAGCTCCGGCTGGGCCCCGCCGGCAAGGACCCGGAGGGCCTCGCATCCCTGCTCCGCGAGGCCGAGGCACTGCGCGACGCCGCCCCGGACGAGGGACGCCGGGGCTGGGCGGAGATGTACCTCGGTCTGATCACGGACAACCACTTCGCCGACCTGGCGGGCGCACCGCCCCACTACGCGTCCGCGCTGCGCGCCGCCGAGTCGGGCGACGACCCGTTGCTGGCCCGCGAGGCCCTGCGCCACCTCGGCGACCACGACCACGACGCCGGTGACCACGCCCGCGCCCTGGACCGCTGGCGCCGGGCGGCCACGCTGGGTGCCGGGGCGGGCACGGTCCCCGGCACGCTCTCCCAGCAGTTGCTGCTGGCGGTGCTGGCCCGGGACTCCGGTGACGAGGCCGGGGCAAGGGCGCTGGCGACAGAGGTCGCCCGCTGGGCGGAAGCCATCGGTGCCGTCCGCCTAGCGACACAGGCCCGCGGATTCCTGGCCGGCGTCGACCCGACGGCACCGCCGGCGGAGAGCGGGTCCTGACGGCCGTGGGAGACCGGTCCTGGGCCCCGTCCTGGAGCCCTCGGTTAGGCTGTCCGCGGGTCGTGACTGGCGCTGAGGTGGAGCACCACCGTGGAGCGGCCCACGCGGAGTCGATGCCGTGCGCCTGGGCGATTGGTCAACCAGCTCAGGAGTGGATCATGTCCCAGGCACGACTCATGGACGGCACGGCGCTCGCCCGGCGGATCGTCGAGGACACCGCGAAGAAGGCCGCCGACCTCAAGCAGCGCACCGGTACGGCGCCCTGTCTGGCGACGGTCCTGGTCGGCGCGGACCCGGCCTCCGTCACCTACGTCCGGATGAAGCAGAACCGCAGCCGCAAGGCCGGTATCGAGTCCCGGCACGTGGAACTGCCCTCGACCACGACCACCGCCGAACTGGTCGCCACCCTCACCGCGCTCTCCACCGACCCCACCGTGCACGGCATCCTGCTCCAGCACCCGATGGGCGAACACATCGACGAGCGGGCCGCGTTCGAGGCGATCGCGGCGGAGAAGGACGTGGACGGCGTCACGTTCGCGTCGTTCGCGACGATGAGCTTCGGCCTGCCGGGCTTCGTGTCCTGCACGCCCGGCGGCATCATGCGGCTGCTCGACGAGTACGACGTCGACCCGTCCGGTAAGCGTGCCGTCGTCGTGGGCCGCAGCGCGATCCTCGGCAAGCCGGCCGGCCTGCTCCTCCTGGCCCGCGACGCCACGGTGACCTACTGCCACTCGCGCACCCGGGACCTGTCGGCGGTGGTCCGCGAGGCGGACATCGTGGTCGCCGCCGTGGGCCGCCCCCGGCTGATCCGCGGCGAGGACATCAAGCCGGGCGCGGTCGTCATCGACGCGGGCTACAACGCGGGCAACGTCGGCGACGTCGACTTCGACTCCGCCGCCGAACGCGCCTCGCTGATCACGCCGGTGCCGGGCGGCGTCGGCCCGATGACGATCGCCACGCTCCTCGAACAGACGGTGACCGCCGCCGCCCGGCAGCTCGGGGTGTGATCACCGCGTCCACGCGCTGTAGTCCATGACGTCCCCCGCCTTGACCCCGTACTCGGGCTGGTCCTTCGTGAAGGTGCTCTCCAGTCCGAGTACGGCGCCGGTGGCCGGGTCCATGATCAGCATCAGACGGCTGCCCGACTGCCGGTACACATAGGCCAGCCCCCGCCGCCCGAGCCGATCGGTCACCTCTCCCACGGGCCGCAGCCCGTCCGCCCCGGCGAGCACCCGCGCCAACGCGGCCGACTCACGCGCCCCGAGCGTCCAGTGGTCCAGCAACTCCTCCACTGCGCCGAGGAGTTCAGGGGTGGTCAACGGCGTCTTGCTGTACGCCGTCTCCTGGAGGTACGCCCGCAGTGCCGCCACGTCGTGCGGGGGCCGGGCGTCGGGCGGGACATCGCTCCAACTCGGCGGATACGTCGTCTCCTTGAGGACATGCCCGTCCTCGACGACACGTTCGGTGTGACTGTCGTCCGCGTTCCAGCGCACGATGCGTTCCTCGGGGATGGTGATCGGCGGTTTGTCGTCGGACATGCCGAGACTCCAGGACTGCACGTGCGTACCCCTGCGCAGGGCGGGAGTTCCGTCGACGGCGACCGCCGCGGCGAGAGCGGCGAGCTGGTTCAGCGACACGGGCGTGGAGTTCGCCTGCACGACCAGGGGGCGGGGTGCTGCCACGGCAGGAGTGCTGCTGGGTCCGCCGAGCAGCAGCGTGAACGCGGTCGCCACGACGGCGACTCCCGCCGTGAGACTCCAGAGCAGTCGGCGACGCCGTTCGTGCAGCAGCCGGTTGAGCCGACGCGAGGCGTGGTGGTCCAGGGGCCCGTCACTGTAGAGGGGGCCGTCGGCCGTGAACGGGTTGGCGCCACGCAGTAGTTCAAGTTCATCGACCATTGCGTCGATCCTCCGGTCCACCTGTAGCGCCCCATAGGGGCGCGGGGAACTGCGCGACCAGCCACGACGGCGCCGCGGAATACTCAATCAACGGCCCGCACCTCCAAACACCACGAGCCGATCGATCTCCGCTCTCAACCTCCGCCGCGCCCGATGCAACCGCATAGCCGCGGCACGCGTCCCGCACCCGAGAACAACGGCAACCTCCTCCACCCCCAGCTCCTCCCACGCAGTCAGCCGCAGCACCTCCTGATCGGCCGAAGACAACCGCGCGAGCGCTTCGTGCACCCAGGAACCGGGCGCCTCCTCATCCGGCCCCGCCGCGACCTGCCGCCCATGCGCACTCTCGTCATTGCCCACCCGCTCGACGAGCCTCCGCCGGCGCCCATACCCCCGTACCGCGTTGGACAGGCAGTTGCGGGCGACCCCGTACAGCCAGGGCAGCGGGGCCGGCGGCAGATCCGCGCGGCGGCGCCAGGCGACGGTGAAGACCTCCGCCACCACTTCCTCGACCTCGTTGTTCCGCCCGTCCAGTCGCCGTGCAACGTAGCGGCTGACCGCCCAGTAGTGCTCGCGATAGGCAGCGGCGAAGTTCTCGTCGTTGCTCATGTCCCGTTCGTGTCCGGCACCCGGGCGATCGTCACACCCGGTTTCGTGATTCTCGTCGCGCCCGTCGAGTGTGACGTGCGGGCGGGGCGTGGACACAGGCGGGGCGTGAGAGACCTCAAGAGCATCAAGTGGCTGACGACCACCGACCACAAGACGATCGGCACGCTGTATCTGGTCACGTCGTTCGCGTTCTTCCTGATCGGCGGCGTCATGGCGCTGCTGATGCGCGCCGAACTCGCCAGACCCGGTCTGCAGATCATGTCGAACGAGCAGTTCAACCAGGCGTTCACGATGCACGGCACGATCATGCTGCTGATGTTCGCGACGCCGCTGTTCGCCGGTTTCGCCAACTGGATCATGCCCCTGCAGATCGGCGCCCCGGACGTCGCCTTCCCACGCCTCAACATGTTCGCCTACTGGCTCTACCTGTTCGGCTCGACCATCGCGGTGGGCGGCTTCCTCACCCCGCAGGGCGCGGCCGACTTCGGCTGGTTCGCCTACTCCCCGCTGTCGGACGCGGTCCGCTCGCCGGGCATCGGCGCCGACATGTGGATCATGGGTCTGGCCTTCTCCGGCTTCGGCACGATCCTCGGCGCGGTCAACTTCATCACCACGATCATCTGCATGCGCGCACCGGGCATGACGATGTTCCGCATGCCGATCTTCGTGTGGAACGTCCTGCTGACCGCCGTCCTGGTCCTGCTGGCCTTCCCGGTCCTCGCCGCCGCGCTGTTCGCGCTGGAGGCGGACCGAAAATTCGGGGCACATGTCTTCGATGCCGCGAACGGCGGGGCGTTGCTGTGGCAACACCTCTTCTGGTTCTTCGGCCATCCAGAGGTGTACATCATCGCCCTGCCGTTCTTCGGCATCATCTCCGAGGTCATCCCGGTCTTCTCCCGCAAGCCGATGTTCGGCTACATGGGCCTGGTCGCCGCGACCATCTCCATCGCCGGCCTGTCCGTGACGGTGTGGGCCCACCACATGTACGTCACCGGCGGAGTCCTCCTGCCGTTCTTCTCCTTCATGACGTTCCTCATCGCCGTACCCACCGGCGTGAAGTTCTTCAACTGGATCGGAACCATGTGGAAGGGGTCCTTGAGCTTCGAGACCCCGATGCTCTGGGCCACCGGCTTCCTGATCACCTTCGTGTTCGGCGGTCTCACCGGCGTGATGCTCGCGGCCCCGCCGATCGACTTCTCGACCTCGGACTCGTACTTCGTCGTCGCCCACTTCCACTACGTGGTCTTCGGCACGGTCGTCTTCGCGATGTTCTCCGGCTTCCACTTCTGGTGGCCGAAGATGACCGGCAAGATGCTCGACGAGCGCCTCGGCAAGCTCACCTTCTGGACGCTGTTCATCGGCTTCCACGGCACCTTCCTCGTCCAGCACTGGCTGGGCGTGAACGGGATGCAGCGCCGGATTCCGGACTACCTGGCGGTGGAGGGCCTGACGACCCTCAACACGGTGTCGACGATCTTCTCGTTCCTGCTCGGCCTGTCGATCCTGCCGTTCCTCTACAACGTCTGGAAGACGGCCAAGTACGGCAAGAAGGTCGAGACCGACGACCCGTGGGGCTACGGCCGTTCACTGGAGTGGGCGACCTCCTGCCCGCCCCCGCGGCACAACTTCCTCACCCTTCCCCGCATCCGCAGCGAATCCCCGGCGTTCGACCTGCACCACCCCGAGATCCCGGCCCTGGAACGGGAGTTGACGCCCCGGTGACCGCGATGGACGAACACCCCGTGGACCCGAGGACGTTCCTCAACGAGATCGAGGGTCATCTGCTCATCGCAGCCGCCCGCACGGAAGGCCGTACGGCCGCCGCCCGTTTCACCGCCCGGCTCGACTGGCTCACCGACGGCCAACGGGCCGAAGTGGAACGGCACTTCGAGGCGGAGTACCTCACCCTCACCCGTGTCTCCTGGGAGCGTACGGCCGAGCGGGGCGGGCAACTGCGGGACGAGTACGAGGCCACGTACCGGCGTCTGCGCCAACGCCTCCTCACCGCCTGCGTGTTGGGGTGTGCGCTGCTCGCGGCGACGGGACTGGTCATCACCGCGCTCACCTAGGGACACGCGTCCCCCCGTCCGGGACGCTTGCCGTGTGAAGGGAATCCACGCATCAGCGCTCCTGCCGTTTCACGGCCTCCGGAGTGACCGGCGTGAAGAAGTTGATCAGGTTGCCGTCGGGGTCGCGGAAAAGGAGGGACCGGTTGCCCCACGGCATCGTCGTCGGCTTCTGCACGATCTCGCAGTCGAGGGTGGCCAGCCGCTCGTGTTCGGCGTCGACGTCGGCGACGCGGAACTCGGTGATCACCGAGCGGTTGGCGGCGGGGTGTGCGGAGTCGGCGCCGAACAGTGCCACGGTGCGGGTGCTCGCGACCGCCAACGTGCAGGCGGGCGTGACGAGTTCGGCGAAGTCGGGGGTCGACCACGTGGCGGAGACGCCGGTGACCTGTTCGTAGAACCCGACGAGACGGGCGACGTCGTCGGTGATGACACGGATCGAGACGAAGTTCATGAAGGGCTCCCAGTCGGAGGGCGAAGGTCGAAGGCGGTACCGGACGGCCGCCGTCTCTCACGCTAGGACCAATACCGGACAGAATCCGCCCGGTATCCGAGGCAGACTTCAGGAGTGACCACATCCACCGCGCGCGTGCTCGCCCTGCTGGAGATCCTCCAGGGAGGCGGCCTCCGTACCGTCCCCGACCTGGCCGCCCGGCTGGGCGTCGACGAGCGCACGGTCCGCCGCTACGTCGGCCACCTGCTGGAACTGGGCGTGCCCGTCGACGCGGTCCGCGGTCGCTACGGCGGCTACCGGCTCGCCCCCGGCTATCGGATGCCCCCGCTGATGCTCACGGACGAGGAGGCCCTGGCCGTGGTGCTAGGACTGCTGGCCGGGCGGAGGGCCGGGCTGGTCACCACCTCCGCCGCGGCCGGCGAGAGCGCCACGGCGAAGCTGCTGCGCGTCCTGCCCGCCGCCCTGCGCCGACGGCTGGACGCCCTGCTGGACACGGCCGACTTCACCGCGCGGCCCCGCACCCCCACCGCCGCCGCCCCGGAGACGGAGGTGCTGCTCGAACTCGCCGAAGCCGCGCTCCATCGGCGCCCGGTGGCGATCGCCTACACCGACCGGAAGGGCCGCGACAGCGACCGGACCGTCCTGCCGTACGGTCTCGTGGCGCATGCCGGCCGGTGGTACCTGACCGGCGCGGACCCTGCCGACGGGGAGGTGCGCACGTTCCGCCTGGACCGGATCACCGCGATGAGTGTGCGGTCCGGCTCCTTCGACGTGCCGGCGGACTTCGACCCGGCGGCCACCGTGCTGGACGGCCTCGCGCGCACGCCCTGGGCCCACGACGTCTCGCTACGGGTCCGGGGCGGCGTGCGGCACATTCGCGGCCACCTCCCGCCCGAGATCGCCACCCTGTCCACACCCGACGAGGCGGCGGACGAGGACGCCGGATGGGTGCACGTCCGGATCCGGGCCGAGCGGCTGGACTGGATCCCGCCCGTCCTGGCCGCCATCGACCGCCCGTTCGTCATCGAGCGTCCGGCGGCCCTGCGCGACCTCGTCCGCGCACTGGCCCGTCGCCTGGAAGAGCACGCCACGGACGAGTCGGCCTAGCGACTCCAGCCCGGCGGCTGCATGATGCCCAGCAACTGCCGGACCAGTTCCTCCACGACCTCGTCCAGCGTGGCGTCCACCCAGCCCGCGGTCCAGTCGTGGAGCAGGCCGTTGACGCTGCCGATGAAGGCCGCCGCGGCGATCCGGTAGTCGCGCCGGGCCGCCTCCCCGCGCTGGGCGGCGGCGCGGGCCTCGGCGCAGATGAGGTTGATCCAGCGGGCGCGGCGGGCCAGGCGCTGTTCCTCCAGCCGGGGGCTGACGCCGATGATCTCGACGAAGGTGATGCGGATGCGCCGTGGGTCGCCGGTGACGTTCGCGGCGTAGGCGCGGAAGATCGCGGTGGACCGCTCGGCGAGCGGCAGGCCCTCGGCGGCGGTGAGCGCGGCCAGTACGGCTTCCTCGGCCCAGCCGTTGACCTGGAGGTGGAGGGCGGCCAGGACGTCCTCCAGGCTGCGGAACTCCTCGTAGAACTGGCGGGTGGACAGTCCCGCGGCCTCGCTGAGGGCGGCGACGGTCGTGGCGCGGTAGCCGGGGGTGTCGCCGAACAGCTGGAGCGCGGCGTCCAGGAAGCGTCCGCGTCGCTCGGCCTGCCGCTGCTCGGCGGACTTGCCGCCGTATCGACCGGTCGGCGCCTTGAGCCTGCCCACCACTGTCACACCCCTGTCTCGTCGGCCATCGGCCAATCTTGTCGTGTCCACAGTCTTGCGGAGAAGAGGGCCCTTCCTTACTTTTCAGTAAGTTCACTCTGAATGCGCGCGTGTTCAGATTCCTTCACGCCATCTCGGCACCCCTCTCACCTCACAGAAGAGAGCAGTCATGCCTGCCTTCAGACCCAGGCACCTTTGCTCCATGGCCGCCGCCCTCGTCCTGACGATCGCCGCTCCCGCCACGGCCGCCACGGCCGACTCCTCCGCCGCTCTGCGCGAGGTGCTGTTCGTGGGCAACAACTGGGACGGCACCGCGGACGTCATCAAGTCCACCGGCGACTTCGCGAAGATCGGGCAGATCAACATCGTCCCCGACAAGGCGGCGCGCCTCGCGGAGATCAACGCCGACCCGATCAAGTGGATCTACTACACGTCCATCCACAACGAGGTCGGACAGGGACACGACCAGTACGTGGACGACATGTACTCCACGCCGGACGGCAAGTCCCTCGTCGTCTCCCGCCCCAGCTTCGCCGACGTCGTGTCGATCAACCTCGCCACCGACACCATCAACTGGCGTTTCCCGGTGGCCGGTTACCGCGCCGACCACATGGCGGTCTCCCCCGACGGCACCCGCGTCGCGGTCTCGGCCTCGACCGCCAACAAGGTGCAGGTGCTGGACATCAACACCGGTGCCGAACTGGGCGAGTTCGACACCGGCGACAAGCCCCACGAGAACTTCTTCACCAACGGTGGCAAGTACATCTGGAACATGGCGATCGGCGAGGTCACGACCTCGCTCGACGATCCGGCCTGGGACTGGACCAAGGGCGACCGGCACATCACCGTCGTCGACGCCACCACGTTCAAACAGGTCAAGATCATCGACATGCGGGACCGGCTGGACGCGATCGGTCTCACGAACTTCTCGGACGCGGTCCGCCCCGCCGCCTTCACACCGGACTGGTCCAAGCTGTACTTCCAGGTGTCCTTCTTCAACGGCTTCCTGGAGTACGACGTCGCCAGCGACAAGATCACCCGCGTGAAGACGCTCCCGGCGAATCCCGCGACCAGCACCGACCGCACCACCTGGCTGCTCGACTCGCGGCACCACGGCATCTCGATGAACCCCGAGGGCACCAAGCTGTGCGTCGCCGGGACGATGGACAACTACGCGACGGTCGTGGACCGGGCCACCCTGCAGGAGGGCCCGCTCGTCACGGCGTCCACGCCGTACTGGGCGACCGTGAGCGGTGACGGGAAGGACTGCGTCATCTCCGAGGCCGGCGCCGACCAGGTGACGGCCATCGACTTCGCCACCGGGCAGAAGGTGCTCTCCGTCCCGGTGGGCGACCATCCGCAGCGCGTACGGCTGGGCCATGTGCAGGCCGACTGGACGAGCCCGTCCGCGAGTTGAGCGAACGGCAACGGCACCGGTCCCCGAGGGGATCGGTGCCGTTGCGTTTCTCAGCTGTGCGCTGCCGCCCATGCGGCCAGTTCGGACTTGGCCGCGCTCAGCAGCGTCGAGGAGGGGCTCGACGCGCCGTTGGTGATCAGGGCGTAGTGCAGGGTTCCCGAGCCGGAGGCCGAGAGCAGGAGGCGGTGGCTGCCGGTGCCGCCGGGTTCGTTGGCGTAGCCGATCGCGGTGGAGGACGTGTACGCCGGGATCCCGGAGAGCGCTCCGAGGTCGGAGACCACGGTGGTGGACGCGGCCGGGAAGGACGCCGGGAGGTGGAGTTCGGTCGGGGCGGTGGAGCTGTTGGAGCGCCACATCAGCAGGCCGTACTGGCCGGAGCCGACGAGCGAGGACACGTTCGGGAGGGTGCTGGGGACCGGGTTCCAGGTCAGGGTCGTGGAGCCGTCGCGGGAGCGGTCCTCGTAGGTGAAGGCGACCGTGGTGCCGGCGGTCGCGCTCGGGTAGATCCGGTCGAGCAGACGGGCGTCCTGACGGAGTGTCACCGTGCCGGAGTCGGTCATGTTGACGGCGGAGAGGTCCTCGTCGTTCCAGGCGTCGCCGGAGGTGAGCACCTTGTCGGGGTTGTCGTTCATCAGCTCGCTGTGGCGGCCGTTGTAGATGTCCCACTGCCACTGCGTGCCGGACAGCACCGGGCCCGAGCCGGCCGGGTTGGACCACCAACTCGCGCCCGGCAGACGGGAGTCGAGGGCCTGGTACATCGCCTTGAGGACGGTCGGCGCCTTGCCGGACACCGATCCGGACAGCGGGTGCCCGAACTCGCTGACGATCGCGGCGGTGCCGGCCGCCGTGGCCCGGTCGCGGACCGTCCCGAAGTCGGTCGAGTACTGGCCGTCGGCCGCGTTGCCCCACATCAGGATGCCGGAGATGGCCTTCTGGTCGTAGAAGTGGGTGTTGAAGACGTAGCGCGACCCGAGCGTGCCCGCGTCGAGGAGTCCGCCCTCCTGCACCTGGCTGGAGATGTTGGAGTTCCAGAAGAGGTTCGGCTCGACCAGGGCGGGCTTGGCGCTCCAGCCGGCCGCGTCCATCCGGGCCCGGAACTTCACATAGAACGGCCAGAGCAGGTTCTGCTCCCAAGTGCGGCTGGTCTGGCCGGAGTCGTAGGTCCCGGCGAAGGGCTCGTTGTACGGGTCGAAGCCGACGACACCCGCGAACTCGTCGGTGGTCAGGTGCTGTTGGAGGTACGTCATGGTCGACTGGGCGGTGGTGAGGAAGGAGTCCTGGAGGCCGTAGTTGTTGTGCCAGAAGTCGTACTGGGCCTTCGTCACGGCCGCGTTCTGGGTGATGTTCTGGCCCCAGAAGAGGCAGATGCCGCAGGACTCCTGCGGGTAACTCCCCAGCGTCACGGCCCACTTGGGGGCGCCGTCGCCGGTGTACCAACTGCCGCTGTTGAACAGGTACTTGGAGTAGAGGTCCTGGTGGAAGTCGGGGTAGACGCGGATGCCGGCGTCGAGGAACGCCTGCATCTGGGCGGTGGCGGCGGCCAGGTACGTGGTGTCGACCTGGCCGCGGACGGGTTCGGCGTAGGCCCAGGAGAGCAGGAAGCGGACCGAGTTGCCGCCGCCGAGGGCGCGCAGCGCGGTCGCGGACTTCTTCGCGTCGGCGACCGAGGCGAAGGGGAGACCGTCGTTCTCCGCCAGTTTGGTCTCACCGGAGACGTTGTAGCCGCGCAGCACGACCTGGCGGCCGTAGCTGTCCACGAAGCTGCCGTTCTGCACGGTCAGCGCTGAGCCGTCGAACCAGAGGGAGTCGGTTGGGGTGGCGGCGGTGGCGGGCGCAGCGCCCAGCACCGACAGGAATCCGCAGAGGACAACCAGGACACCGATCAAACGCGCCCGGACATTTGTCATGTCCACTACGGTCCGGCGAATTCCGGACACTGTCAACACTTCTGACTCATGAGTAAGTTTGCTCGCCACCAGCCCTGTTGACACCTCAGGCGACCCGGCGGGTCACATTCAAGAGGTACTCCTTCCGGTTGAGCGGGTTGTGGTCGGTTCGTGCCCGCTCCGGAACGGCGCCCCGCGCGACCGGCGCGTAGTGGTCGAAGGCGCTCTCCCACTCACCCTCCCCTCGCGTCAGTCCCGGCAACTGCCGCTCCAGCCCGTGCACTTGGGCCGCCGGCACCATCCCTTCCAGCACACAGAGCGCCCCTTGCGT
The DNA here is from genome assembly GCF_044753545.1 of Streptomyces sp. NPDC088350. Classification (NCBI taxonomy): domain Bacteria; kingdom Bacillati; phylum Actinomycetota; class Actinomycetes; order Kitasatosporales; family Streptomycetaceae; genus Streptomyces; species Streptomyces sp. NPDC088350. The sequence goes on from NZ_JBIVNL010000003.1 coordinate 78,029, forward strand.
CTCGGTGGTCCGCGGCACGGCACGCACTCCGGCGAGGACCGGCAGCAGGGCGCCCAGGGTGTCGGCCGGCACCTCGGCGCGGAACCGGTGCATCGGCTCGTACACCTGGCTCCCCGCCCGTCGCAGGGCCTCGACGAGAACGAGCGGGGTCAGCCCGCGGAAGTCGGCCCCGGTGCTCGACATGCTCTTGTCGAAGCCCTGGTGGGCATGGCTCTGCCGGGGCGAGTATCCGGAGTGCGTCATGGTGACCACGCAGTCCGTGACCCGCCAGCCGTGCAACCCCTGCCCGAGCGTCTCGCGCACGGCGTCCTCGACGGCCTTGAAGAAGGCGTACGGCATCGCGCCCAGCTCGACTTCGAGAGCGAACCGGACACCCGAGCCGACCGGGCCCGGGTCGACGCGCAGGCCGACCGTGGCGAGGAACGGATTCGGCTCCTTCTTGTTGAACTCGACCGCCGCGCCCGTGCCGACCGGCCGCTCGACGCACAGCAGAGTCGTCTCGCGGAAGGTGACCCGCACCCCGAACTCGTCGGCGAGCGTGGCCTGGACGACCTCCTTCTGGACCTCGCCGTAGAGGGAGACCGCGGTCTCCTGGCGCACCTCGTCGTGGCGCAGGCCGATCAGCGGGTCCTGTTCGGCGAGCTGGGTCAGCGCGAGGTGCAGGGCGCGCCGGTCGGCGTCCGGTCCCGGGACGACGACGGTTTCGAGGGTCGGCGGCGCGAAGACGTGCTCGTACGCCTTCCGCTGTACCCCGATCGCGTCGCCGATCCGGATCTCGCCGAGGCCCCACAGCCTGCCGATCCGGCCCGCCGGGACGGTGTCGGAGCCGATGTCCGTGCCGTGGTCGAAGACGCTGACCGTGGTGACCTTGCCCTCCTCCCCCGCGTCGCCGAAGGTGATCCGGTCGCGGGTGCGGAGGGTGCCGGAGAACATCCGCGCGTAGGCGACCTTCTCCCCCGCCGGACCGCGCTCGACCTTGAACACCGTGCCGGAGAGCGGGCCTTGGGGGTCGCCCTCGGCTGCGGGGAGCAGTTCCTTGATGCCGGCGATCAGCGCGTCGACGCCGGCGCCGGTGATGGCGGAGCCGAAGTAGACCGGGTGCACGAGGGCCTGCCGGGTCTGGGCGGCGAGAGCGGTGCGCAGGTGGTCGTAGGACACGGTGTTCTCGACGTACGCGGTGAGCAGTTCGTCGTCGTGGTCGGCGAGGACGGCCGGTGCGCCCGGACCGAGACCCGGCAGGAAACCGGCCCCGCGTGTGCCGAGGCCCTCGACCGAACCCATCGGGACGACGGCCGCCCTGAGCCGCTCGGAGATCTCGCGCAGGAGGTCGTCGTGGCGTGCCCCGCGTCGGTCGATCTTGTTGACGAAGAGGAGCGTCGGGATGCGCAGCCGCTGGAGTGTACGCATCAGGACGCGGGTCTGCGGCTGGACGCCCTCGACGGCCGAGACGACCAGGACGGCGCCGTCGAGCACGCCGAGGACCCGCTCCACCTCGGCGATGAAGTCCGGGTGGCCCGGGGTGTCGATGAGGTTGACGGTCACGTCGTCGACCGGGAACGAGACGACGGCCGACTTGATGGTGATGCCGCGCCGGCGCTCCAGCGCGAGGGTGTCGGTGCGGGTGTTCCCGTCGTCGACGCTGCCGATCTCGTCGATCACGCCCGCCGCGTACAGGAGGCGCTCGGTCAGGCTGGTCTTACCTGCGTCTACGTGCGCGAGAATCCCGAGGTTGAGCAAGTGCACCTGGTGTCATGTCCTTTGATGAGGGGGGCCTTCCTTCCTGGGTGGACATGAACGGTGCGCGCATCTCAGTGCTCCTCGGTCGTCGGTGACCCGTCACGGGCAAGTGCAGCAGAACGGCCGGAGCGACGCCAACGGATTAACGGTCCGTGGCGGTCCGGGGCCGCGCACGCGCCGGATGCGACGCTTGCGGCGTCCGGCGGCGGCGGTGACAGGAGCCGAGCATGCATGACCTTCTCCCGGTGCTGGGCGGCTGGTACGCCGCGCACTCCCCGTTCGGCCTGGCCACGGTGGTCGCGGTCAGCCGCAGCGCGCCGCGCGACCCCGGCGCGGCGATGGCCGTGGGCCCGGACGACGCGGTCGTGGGCAGTGTGTCCGGCGGCTGCGTGGAGGGGGCGGTCTTCGAGCTGGCGCGGGAGGTCGTGGCGAGCGGCGAGGCACGGCTTGAGACCTTCGGGTACAGCGACGAGGACGCCTTCGCGGTCGGGCTCACCTGCGGCGGCGAGATCACCGTGCTGGTACGACCCGTAACGCCCGAGGCCGATCCCACGTTCGGGGCGGTCGCGCGGTCGGTCGCCGCCCGCGAACCGGTGACCGTGGCGACGGTAGTCGACGGCCCCGCGCCGCGCGGGGCCACGCTCGCCGTATGGCCCGACAGGGTGGACGGCACCCTCGGCGCTGCCGGCCTCGACGTGGCGGTCACGGCCGACGCGCGCGGTGAACTCGCCCTCGGCGCCACGGGGTTGCGGCACTACGGGCCGCGCGGCGAGCGACGCGAGGACTCCGTCACCGTGTTCCTGCACTCCTTCGCGCCGCCGCCCCGGATGCTGGTCTTCGGCGCGATCGACTACGCGGCGGCGGTCGCCCGGATCGGTGACTTCCTCGGCTACCGGGTCACCGTGTGCGACGCCCGCCCGGTGTTCGCCACGCCGAAGCGCTTCCCGGCGGGCGTGGAGGTCGTCGTGGACTGGCCGCACCGCTATCTGCACGGCACGGACACCGACGAGCGCACGGTGATCTGCGTCCTGACCCACGACCCGAAGTTCGACGTACCGCTGCTGGAGGAGGCGCTGCGCCGGCCGGCCGCGTACATCGGGGCGATGGGCAGCCGCCGTACGCATGACGACCGTATGCGGCGGCTGCTCGAATCCGGCCTGGGCGAGGGCGAGTTGGCCCGGCTGCGCTCACCGGTCGGCCTGGACCTCGGCGCCCGTACACCGGAAGAGGTGGCGGTGTCCGTGGCGGCCGAGATCGTGGCGCTGCGGTGGGGTGGCACGGGGGTGCCGTTGACGGCGACGGCGGGGGCGATCCATCGGGCGCGGTGACCTGCCCGGTCCGGTGTGAGGTCCGGGGGCGTCCCATGGCTCGGCATGCGGTCCGTTCGCCGTCGTGTCGACCAGCCGTGCTCTCTCCCCCGGGAGGCGCCGGTGATCCCGGTCAGGTTCTCGGCGGCAGCCGGTGCAGTTCGACGTCCGACAGGGTGCCGTCGGTGACCGTCGCCGTCAGGTAGGTGCAGTGCGCCTGGCGTCGGCGGTCGGTCGGGGAGCCCGGGTTGAGCAGGCGCAGGCCGGTGGGGGCCGTGGTGTCCCAGGGGATGTGGCTGTGCCCGAAGACCAGCACGTCCAGGTCGGGAAAACGGGCCGCGCAGCGCGCCTCGCGGCCCTGGGCGGAGCCCGTCTCGTGCACGGCGCCGAAGCGCAGGCCGCCCAGCTCGGCGTACGCCACCTCGGGGAGCCGGGCGCGCAGCTCGGGGCCGTCGTTGTTGCCGTACACACCGACGAGCCGCCGGCTGCGGCTCTCCAGCAGGTCGAGGGTCGCGGTGTCGACCCAGTCCCCGGCGTGGAACACGACGTCGGCGCGCGGGAGTTCGGCGAGGAGCCGCGCGGGGAGTTCCTTGGCGCGCTTGGGGAGATGGGTGTCGGACATCAGCAGCAGTCGCACGGCCTCACCCTAGGGGCCGCGGATCTTCACCTGCGAGTTCTGCGGTGAGGGCATGGATCACAAGCCGACCGAGACGTGCGAGACGGCTGCGGGCATCCCCGACTCCGCCGCCCGCTCCGCGCGCGATCTGCGGGTCGTGCTCAGCCGGCTGCGGCGCCGCATCCGTGAGGTCGCGACCGACGAGGACCTCACCCCGTCGCAGGAGTCGGCGCTCACCCTGGTCGGCAGGCGCGGCGCGGCCACGGCCAGTGCCCTGGCGTCCGCCCAGGGGGTCAGGCCGCAGTCGATGGCCGCCACCCCCGCCGCCCTCGACCAGCACGGGCTGATCCGCCGCAGCCCCGATCCCGAGGACGGCCGCGGACAGCTCGTCACGCTCACCGAAGCGAGCCGCGCGCGGATCGAGGACAACCGGCAGGTCCGCGAGGAGTGGCTGGCGCGCGCCTTCGAGGACCGGTGCACCGAGCGGGAACGACGGACCGTCCTCGACGCGCTGGCGTTGATGGAACGACTGCCGGAGCAGTGACACGGAGGCTCCCCCGGGCCCCGCGGACCACGCGTCCCGCGCCGGCCGGCTTCCACCGGCGCCCGATCGCGCCGATGCTCCTCGACTCCGTACGGAACCCGATCAGCTCCTCGACGATCGCCGTGGCCCTCGTGCCCATCGGCATCGCCGGCCTCATGGGCGCCCCCACACCCTCGCTCGGCGTGCTGATCGCCGCCCGGGTCCTGCTCGGGTTCGGCACCTCGGCCGCCTATCCGGCCGCGCGAATCGTCCCATATTCGGGCCAAACGGGTACTTCTGTCGAAATCCTGGAACTCCCGACCAAGACCCACGACGTGAGCCGACGTCGGTCTACGGCGGGTTAACCGTTGCCCAACAGAAGCCCAATGGGCGGCATCGAGACAGACCGGGTTAGCATCAGCCCACCCGCGCCGTTCCACAACGGGGACGGACAGCGAAAACAAGGGGGCTAGAAGCCGGATGTCGGTCAAGGTCAGTGTCGTCGTCCCTGTGTACAACCCAGGGCCCTATATCGAGGATTGCATCTCCTCTCTGCTCAGGCAGTCGCTGCCTAACGACGAGTACGAGGCGATCTTCGTCGACGACGGCTCGACGGACGGCACACCCGCGCGGCTCGACGAGGTCGCCGCCGAGCACCCCCACATCCACGTCATCCACCAGGAGGCGTCGGGCTGGTCCGGCAAGCCCCGCAACGTCGGTATCGCCGCCTCCAAGGGCGAGTTCGTCATGTTCGTCGACAACGACGACTACCTCGGCGACGAGGCCCTGGAGCGGATGTACGAGTACGGCGTGGCCAACGGCGCCGACGTCATCGTCGGCAAGATGGCCGGCAAGGGCCGCGCGGTGCCCGTGGAGCTGTTCCGCAAGAACTATCCGCACGCGTCGGTCGAGACCGCGCCGCTGATGGACAGCCTCACCCCGCACAAGATGCTCCGCCGCGCCTTCCTCGACCGCATCAACCTGCGGTTCCCCGAGGGGCGTCGCCGCCTGGAGGACCACGTCTTCGTGACGGAGGCCTACCTCGCCGCGGACAACGTCGCCGTGCTCAGCGACTACGTCTGCTACTACCACATCAAGCGCGAGGACGCCTCGAACGCCGGTTTCCAGCGCTTCGACCCGGTCGGCTACTTCAAGAACCTGCGCGAGGCCCTCGACGTCGTCGAGAAGTACACCGAGCCGGGTCCGGCCCGCGACAAGATCTTCCGCCGCTGGCTGCGTGTGGAGATGATGGAGCGTCTGGGTGGCGGCCGTCTCCTCAAGGCCCCGGACGACTACCGCCGGCAGCTCCTCAAGGAGATCCGCGGTGTCATGACCGAGCGCTTCGGCCCCGGCGTCGCGGCCGGTCTCGGCCCGCGCCTGCGGGTCGTCGCGGCCCTCGCCGCCGCCGACCGCTACGACGACCTCGTCGAGCTCGCCGAGTGGGAGGCCTCCCTCAAGCCGACGGCGGTCCCCGGCGAGATCGAGTGGCGCGACGGCAAGCTGCTGGTCCACTACCAGGCCGAGTTCGTCATCGACGGCAAGCCGGCGGTCTTCGAGGCCGAGGGCGCCCCGGCCCCCAAGCACCCGGACCCGAAGACCCTCGCCGAGGCGACCGCCATGCTCACGGCCGACGCCACCGCCCACTTCAAGAAGGCGACGGCCGACCTCGTCGTCCGTGAACGCACCAGCGCCGCCTCGCACTTCCAGCCCGTCGCGATCTCGCACGAGACGGTCGCCGACGGCGACGGCGTCCGCCTGGTGCTGCACGCCACGGCCACCGTCGACCCCGCCACCGCGGCCGGCGGCAGCCCGCTCGACAGCGGCCTCTGGGACACCTACGTCCGGGTCGTCATCGGCTCCTGGAACAAGGAGTGCCGCCTCGGCCCGGTCCCGCAGCACGGCGAGAACGCCGGGCACGCCGGTGTCGTCGCCGGCCAGGTGATGCTGCCGTACTACACCGAGCCGCACGGCAACTTCTCCCTGGACGTCGACAAGGCGAGCAAGCGCCTCGGCCTCGCCGACCTCAAGCCCGAGGACTTCACGGTCACCGGCGCCCGCGTCGGCGTCCTGCTCCCCTTCTACGTCCCGGCCACCACCGACGTCCTGCTGCGCCTGACGCACAAGTCGTCCGGTACGACCCTGGACGTGCCCGGTGTGGTCTCCCCCGAGTCCTCCGGCGCACGGCTCGCGGCCGAGGTGCCCGCGGCCGAACTGAAGGACCTGGCGTGGAACGCGTCGGTGTGCCTGACCCCGGCGGCCACCGGGCAGCGCTTCCTCGGGCTGCCGGTGCGGCTGACTGGTGACGCCGGCGGTATCCGGGTGGAGGCGGCGCCGAAACCCGCCCAGCCCGCCCAGCCCAAGCCGGCGCCGAAGCCGGTGGCCGCCAAGCCCAAGCCGGGGCTGGCCCGCCGGGTGGCGCGCAAGCTGAAGCGCGCCCTGAACAAGTAGCACCACACAAGCAAGCCATGGAGGACGGAAGAACGTGCGAGCACTGGGGATAGAAGGCGCCTGGGTCCTGGAGCCCAAGGTCTTCCCTGACGACCGGGGCGGTTTCCACGAGTGGTACCGCGGTGCGGAGTTCCGCGAGGCCACCGGGTACGACCTGGATCTGGCGCAGGCCAACTGCTCGGTGTCGCGACGGGGCGTGGTGCGCGGTGTGCACTTCTCCGACGTGCCGCCGAGCCAGGCCAAGTACGTGAAGTGCGTGCGCGGCGCCGTCCTCGACGTGATCGTGGACATCCGCGTCGGCTCTCCCACGTTCGGTCAGTGGGAGGCCGTACGGCTGGACGACGACACCCACCACTCCGTGTTCATCGCGGAAGGGCTGGGGCACGCGTTCATGGCCCTCACCGACGACGCGACGGTGGTGTACCTGTGCTCGACGGGTTACTCCCCCGGGCGTGAGCACGGGATCAACCCGCTCGACCCCGCGCTGGGCATCGCCTGGCCCGAGGGCTTCGAGCCGGTGCTGTCGGAGAAGGACGCCGAGGCGCCGACACTGGCAGAGGCGGAGCAGTCAGGACTTCTTCCGTCCTACGCGGACTGCTCCGCCTACTACGAGCGACTGCGCGGTGGGCAGGTCAGCGGCTGACGCTGAGCTGCTCCAGCGAGCGGCGCAGGGGCTCCCAGCCGCGGGACCGCTTGGTCCCGCGGTTGCGGGCCGTGGCGAGGGGGCCCCAGAAACCGGCGCCGAGCAGCGCCTCGGGCTTCACCGCGGTGGTGCGCTCCAGGATCGCCTCGGGCACCTTCTGCGGGTCCGGGACCTCGAACTCGGCGATGATCTCGTCGTACTTGTCCTTGAGGACGGTGCTGCCGGGGTCCGCGCCGAAGACGACGAGCTGGCCGGTGGGCTGGGTGTCCACCAGGACCGTCACGAGGTCGGGACGGTAGCGGGCGAGGATCTCGACCAGCTTGTAGACGTCGCCGGTCCAGGCGTCGGTGTGCCGGTCCCGGGCCGCCTCGTCGATGCTGCGCGGCAGCATGTCGTCGAAGACGATGACGCTGGCCCAGTCCGAGTGCTTCTCCACGTTGATGAAGTCGCGGAGCGCGTACTCGAAGAGGTGCATGCCGTCGATGAACGACAGGTCCAGCGTGGTGGTCCGCCACCAGCCCAACGGGCTGCGGTTGCGGGCCAGTTGACGCAGGGGGTGGCGGCCGCCCCGCAGGTGCACCAGCGGGTTGTCCCGGGCGAAGAAGTCGTCGCTGGTCGCCTTGGCCAGGTGGACGTCGCAGCGGATCTCCGTGACCACCTTGAACGCGGGATCGATCGCGACGCTGGGTACCCGGGAGAGCGTCAGGCTGCGGCCGTCGTTGACGCCGATCTCCAGGTAGTTGCGGTTCGCAGTTGCTTTGTGGAGCCCCCGCAGGAACTCATGACGTTTCACGAAGAAATCTCCTTGCGGATATGCGGAAGTGCTTCGTGCAGGGCGGACCGCCAGTCCCTGGGCGGTTCCAGGCCGATCTCCCGCCACCGCTCGTGCCCGAGGGCGCTGTAGGCGGGGCGGGGCGCGGGACGGACGAAGGCCGCGCTCGTGGTGGGGCGGACACGCTCCGGGTCTGCGTCGATGAGCCGGAACACCTCCTGTGCGAGACCGTGCCAGCTGGTCTCGCCGGAGCTGGTCGCGTGGAACACCCCGTGCGCGCCTTCGACTTGACCGATGCGCTCGCCGAGATCGGCGATCCGCACGGCGACGTCGGCGGTCCAGGTCGGCTGACCGCGCTGGTCGTCGACGACGTCGAGAGTGTCCCGACGTGCCTCCAGCTCGATCATCGTGCGGACGAAGTTACCCCCACAGGCTCCATACAGCCAAGCCGTGCGCACGACCGCGCTCGCACCGGGCAGTTCCGCCAACACGGCCTGCTCGCCCGCGAGTTTGGTACGGCCGTACGCGGTGCGCGGGGCGGTGGAGTGATTCTCCGGGTACGGCGTGCTGCGGGCCTCGCCGTCGAAGACGTAGTCGGTCGACACATGGACCAGTCGCGCGCCCGCGGCGGCGCAGGCGCGGGCGAGGAGCCGGGGCCCCTCGCCGTTGATGCGAAGGGCCCGCTCCTCGTCGGTCTCGGCGTCGTCGACGGCGGTGTACGCCGCGCAGTTGACCACCACGTCGGGGTGGTGCTCCGCGAACGCCCGGTCCACCGACGCGGGGTCGGTGATGTCCAGGGCGGCGCGGTCGAGACCGGCGAACTGCTCACCGCGGCGGGCGAGTTCCTCCAGCACGTCGTGGCCGAGCATCCCGCCGGCTCCGGTGACCAGCCACTTCATCAGCCGCGCTCCACCCGGGCCTTGAGGGGCTCCCACCAGGCCCGGTTGTCGCGGTACCAGGCGACGGTGTCGGCCAGGCCCGCGGTGAAGTCGTGCTGCGGGGTGTAGCCGAGCTCGTCGTGGATCTTGGACCAGTCGACGGAGTAGCGCAGGTCGTGGCCCTTGCGGTCCTCGACGCGCTCGACCCGGTCCCAGTCCGCGCCGCAGGCCTCCAGCAGCAGGCCGGTGAGCTCCTTGTTGCTGAGCTCGGTGCCGCCGCCGATGTTGTAGACCTCGCCGGCCCGGCCCTTGGTGCGCACGAGCTCGATGCCCTGGCAGTGGTCCTCGACGTGCAGCCAGTCGCGGACGTTGAGGCCCTCGCCGTACAGCGGGACCTTCTTGCCGTCGAGGAGGTTGCTGACGAACAGCGGGATGACCTTCTCGGGGAACTGGTGCGGCCCGTAGTTGTTCGAGCAGCGGGTGACGCGCACGTCCAGGCCGTGGGTGCGGTGGTAGGCCAGGGCGAGCAGGTCGGAGGAGGCCTTCGACGCGGAGTACGGCGAGTTGGGCGCCAGCGGGTGGCTCTCGGGCCAGGAGCCGGTCTCGATGGAGCCGTAGACCTCGTCGGTGGAGACGTGCACGAACGGGGTGCCGTAGCGCAGGGCCGCGTCGAGCAGGACCTGGGTGCCCACCACGTTGGTGCGGACGAAGTCGGCGGCGCCGTTGATCGAGCGGTCCACGTGGGACTCGGCGGCAAAGTGGACCACCTGGTCCGCCTCGGCCATCAGCTTGTCGACCAGTTCGGCGTCGCAGATGTCGCCCTGGACGAAGTCGAGGCGCGGGTGCTCGAGGTCCAGGTTGTCGAGCGTGCCGGCGTACGTGAGCTTGTCCAGCACCGTGATGCGGGGCGCGTCGGCCGCGTCCGAGGCGAGGAGCATGCGGGCGTACGTGGAACCGATGAAGCCGGCGGCGCCGGTGACGAGGAGATTCATGAACGGATCTGCACCTTGCTGTGGTCTCCGAGAACGAGGCGGTGGGCGCTGGGTACCCCCGGAGCGGGGGTCACTTCGACGTGCTTGCCGATGAGCGAGGACTCGATCCGGCCCACCCCGGCGATGGACGAGTCCTGCAGCACTATGGAGAACTCCAGCTCACTGTCGGTGATCCGGCAGTTCTCCGCGACCGAGGTGAACGGTCCGACGTAGGAGTCGCTCACGACGGTTCCGGACCCGATGATGACGGGTCCGACGATGCGCGAGCGCTCGATGCGCGCGCCCTCTTCGATCACCACGCGCCCGATGGTCTCGGTGGCGTCGTCGACCTCGCCGTCGATACGGCGCTCCATGCTCTCCAGGACGGTCCGGTTGACCTCGAGCATGTCGACGACGTTGCCCGTGTCCTTCCAGTAGCCGTGGATGACCGAGGAGCGCACGTCGGCGCCGTCGTCGATCAGCTGCTGGATGGCGTGGGTGATCTCCAGCTCGCCGCGCCAGGACGGCTTGATGGCGCGCACGGCGTCGTGGATGGCGGGCGTGAAGAGGTAGACACCGACCAGGGCGAGGTCGCTCTTGGGGTGCTCCGGCTTCTCCTCCAGGCCGATGACCTGGCCGGATTCGCTGAGCTCGGCGACGCCGAAGGAGCGGGGGTCGGGCACGTGGGTGAGGAGGATCTGCGCGTCGGGCTTGTTGGACTGGAAGCCCTCGACGAGACCGGTGATGCCACCGACGATGAAGTTGTCGCCGAGGTACATCACGAAGTCGTCGTCGCCGAGGTATTCGCGCGCGATGAGAACGGCGTGGGCCAGTCCGAGAGGACGGTCCTGCGGGATGTAGGTGATCTGCAGGCCGAACTTCGACCCGTCGCCCACCGCCTCCTCGATCTCCGCCGCGGTGTCGCCGACGATGATGCCGACCTCGGTGATGCCCGCGTCGGCGAGCGATTCGAGCCCGTAGAAAAGGACGGCCTTGTTGGCCACCGGGACGAGCTGCTTTGCCGATGTGTGTGTGATCGGCCTCAGGCGGGATCCAGTGCCGCCGGAGAGAACGAGAGCCTTCATCGCTTCACCTTAGCGTCATACCGGGACGTTCATCGTTCCTCCCCTTGTTCGTTTGTTACGACAGTCCAACGATAGGTGGGCGCCGAGATGTCTATCCGGCGTCCGACCCGGGGATATCGCCCGCTGTGCGCTGTACGTCCGCCTCGACCTCGGCGCGGTCGCGGCCCTCGTCCTTCGCGTACTCGTTCACCGCGGCCTGGGCGTCACGGGCGAGGTCGCGCCAGGCCCGCCAGGCGGTCTCGTAGACGTCGGTCTGGGACTCGGTCCAGGGTTCGTGGGCGGGGGCTCCCAGGGCGTCGCGCATCTCCTGGACCCGGGCGCGTGCCGCCTGGGCCGCGCGCTGCTTCTCGACCAGTTCTTCGAAGGTGTGTGCCACAAGCACGCACCCCATCACGGCGGGCGCGCTCAGCCGTCCCGACCTGCCGCCGCGCGCCCGGCAGGCACCCGTGCGGCCGTCTACCGGTCGAGTGCGATCTCGGCCCACACCTGTTTGCCGCCGCTCACCGGCACGGTGCCCCAGGCAGCCGACATGGCCTCGACGAGGAGGATCCCGCGGCCTCCGGTGGCCTCCCAGCCGATGCTGGTCGGTTTGACGGGGGTGCGCGGCGAGGAGTCGGCGACGGCGACGCGGAACCGGCGGTTGACGAGGGTGAGGTCGAGCCGGACGGGCCCGTCGGTGTGGACCAGGGCGTTGGTGACCAGCTCGGAGACGACGAGGAGGATGGCGTCGGTCTCCTCGGTGACACCCCAGACGCGCAGGGTGCGCTTGGTGAAGCGGCGGGCGTGCCGGGCCGCCTCGGGGACGCGCCACACCGTCCAGTTCTCGCGGAGGGGGCGGGTGGCGAGGCCGTCGTAGCGCATGAGGAGCAGGGCCACGTCGTCGTCGCGGCGGGCGTTGCCGAGCAGGGCGTCGGCGACGAGGCCGAGGTGGGCGGGGTCGGAGACGGCGAGGCCGTGGGCGAGGCGGTCGATGCCCTCGTCGATGTCGGCCTCCTTGGACTCGACGAGGCCGTCGGTGGTCAGCGCGACGACGGTGCCGGGCTGGAGCCGCAGCGGGCTCATCGGGAAGTCGGCCTGGGTGACCACGCCGAGCGGCGGGCCGCCGTCCGCGTCGGGGATCTCGGTGCCGCCGTCCGGGTGGCGCAGGACGGGCGGCAGATGGCCGGCCCGCACGTACCAGGCGGAGCCCTCCTCCAGGTTGACGTCGACGTAGCAGCAGGTGGCGAAGAGGTCCGTCTCCAGGTCCATGAGGAGGCGGTTGGCGTGCGAGACGACCACGTCGGGCGGGTGTCCCTCGACGGCGTAGGCGCGCAGCGCGGTGCGCATCTGGCTCATGAGGGTGGCGGCGCCCGCGTTGTGGCCCTGGACGTCGCCGATGACGAGGGCGACGTGGTTGTCGGGCAGTGGGATCACGTCGTACCAGTCGCCGCCGACCTCCAGACCGGCGGTGGTCGGCAGATAGCGGGCGACGGCGACCGCGCCGGGCAGTTTCGGCAGGCGGCGCGGCAGCAGCTGGCGCTGGAGCATGCCGACGAGTTCGTGTTCGGCGTCGAAGGCGTGGGCGCGCATCAGGGCCTGGCCGGCGAGGCCGGCGGAGGCGGTGAGCAGGGCGCGTTCGTCGGGGCCGAAGACGTGCGGGCTGTCCCAGCCGATCAGGCAGGCCCCGGACACCCGGCCGCCGGCGGACAGCGGCAGTACGGCGAGGCCGCCCGGGCCGACCTCGGCGAGGGCGGGTTCCAGGGCGGTGCCGGCGGGCCAGATCGCGGCGCGGCCCTCGCTCAGGGCGGCGGCGAGGGTGGGCATGGTGCGCACGGGCGCGTCGGGCCATTCGCTGCGCCACTCCTGGCGCCACAGCTCGGGCCAGGCTTCCGGTTCGGGCGGGTCGAGGACGGTGACGACGAGCCGGTCGCCCTCCAGCTCGGCGAGGGCGATGCGGTCGGCGCGCAGCGGTTTGCGCAGGGCGGCGACCACGGCCTGGCTGACGTCGCGGACCGTGCCGGCCATGGCGAGCGCGGCGGCGAGGCGCTGGACGCGGGCCACGTCGTTGACGCCGGAGCGCAGCTGGGAGGCGTCGCCGACGGTGCCGACGAGGCGGGCCGGGCGGCCGTCGCCGCCGGGCAGCAGCCGGCCGCGCAGCCGCAGCCACTTCGGCGGTCCCGAGGGCTGCAGGATCCGGAACTCCAGCTCGCGGTCGCCGATGGCCATGTGGTCGGCCTCGACGACGGACATCAGTGAGGGCAGGTCCTCCGGCACGGTCAGTCCGAGGAGGGTCTCGACCTTGCCGTCGAAGTCGTCCGGGCCCAGCCCGAACAGCGCCAGGATGTCGCCGCCGACCTCGACCCGCCCGGTGTCCATGGCCAGGTCGAACGAGCCCGCGGGCAGTTCCCCGCCCGCCACGGCCTCGGCCGGTACCGGGATCGCGACCGCCTCGGCGATCAGCGTGAGGCAGGCGCGGTCGTCGGTGCCGAAGCCCTCCGGTCGCTCACTCACCGCGAGCAGACAGCCGCCGCCCCGGTCCCCGCCCACGGGCAGGGCCGCCAGATGGAACTCCCCCGACGGCAGCCGCCGCGCGTCGCAGCCGGCGGCCAGTTCCTCGGGGCCGAGCCACACCGCGTGTCCGGTACGGCGGACCTCGGCGGGCGGTGATCCCCCGGACGCCGGATAGCCGTCCCGCAGCCCGTAGAGCGTCCGCGGTACACCGACCGACTCGACCAGGCAGAGCAGGTCGGCGTCGGCACCGGGCGTGTACACCCCGGCGAAGCTCGCACCGGCGAACACGAGGGCCTGTTCGAGGACGCGGCGCAGCCGTTCGCGGGAGTCGAGATCGACGGTGAGCGTTTTGAGGGCAAGTTCGGCACGCGACGTTCTCGTTCCGCGACCCTCAGCGCCCTCACTGACCACGTCCGCAATTACAGCGCTTATACAGCGAGTGCGCAGCCCCTGTGACCGTTCCGTGGAGAGGAGGGACCGGATGGCCCCCGGCCCGCCGGGGGCGGTCGCTCGCCGTGCGCGTCGGGTCCCCAGGGTGGAGCCTGGCCCTGATCCCTGAAACGGCACGGCCGGGCGAGGAGGTGGTCGGCGTGTCCGACGCGCAGGCGTCCCCGCGGACCCCGGTCGGCCGGCCGCTGCTGTCGCTCGCGCTGGCCACGATGATGGACGGCGTCCACGCGCACTCGGGTGCGGTGTATCTGCTGACGCCCGACGAGCCGGTGCTGGAGATGGCCGTGATGGCGGGCCTGCCCCGCGCCTTCGCCGCGCCCTGGGAGCGGGTCGGGCTGAGCGCGCCGATCCCGGTCGCCGAGGCGGTGCGCGAGCGGCGGCTGATCTGGGTGGGCGGCGAGGAGGACATGGCCCGCCGCTATCCGCGCATCGCGGTCGTCCTGCCGTATCCCTTCGCGCTGGCCGCGGTGCCGGTCGCCACCGGGTCCACGGTCTACGGCTCGGTCTTCGTGACCTGGCCGGGTTCGCATCCGCCGGTGCTGTCCGACCGGGACCGCGAGCAGCTGACCACCGCCTGCGACCGGCTCGCGGTGCGGCTGGAGCGGGCCGTCGAGGAGCGCCGGCCGGTGCGCGCGGAGCCCGATCTGCTCGCGACGGGGCCCGCGACGAGTGTGGCCGGGACGCTGGGCACGGTCGAGGCGGCGCGGATGGTGGCCCGGCTGCCGTACGGGCTGTGTTCGCTGGATCTGCACGGGCGGGTCGGCTTCGCGAACGCGGCGGCCGGGGAGCTGCTCGGCATGTCGGTGAGCGGACTGCTGGGCACCCAGTTGTGGGCGGCGCTGCCCTGGCTCAACGACCCGGTGTACGAGGACCGTTACCGGGCCGCGCTGCTCAGTCAGCAGGTCACCTCGTTCGTGGCGCTGCGCCCGCCGGGCGAGTGGCTGTCGTTCCGGCTGTATCCGAACACCACCGGGCTGAGCGTACGGATCAGCCGGGCGCGGGCGGTCGCGGAGCTGAGCCGTGCTGCGCCGCGGCCGGGCGACGGGCCGTCGCGGCTTGTGACCATCTCGCAGGTGCTGAGCCTGGCCGGGGCGCTCACCGAGGCGGTCGGGGTGGAGGACGTGGTGCAGTTGATCGCGGACGAGGTCGCCCCGGCCGTGGGCAGCCAGGCGCTGGTCGTCCTCGGTTCGCGGGGCGGGCGGCTGCACGTACTGGGGCACCGGGGCTATCCGGACCCGCAGGTCGTGGAGCGCTTCGACGGGATGGCGCTGACCGGGTCGACGCCGGGGACGGCGGCGCTGAACAGCGGTGTGCCGGCGTTCTTCGACTCCCGGCAGGAGCTGGAGCGGCTGTATCCGAGCCGGCACGCCACCCCCGACGGGTTCGCGGCCTGGGCGTATCTGCCGCTGATCGCGTCCGGACGCCCGGTCGGCACCTGTGTGCTGGCGTATGCCGAGCCGCACGCCTTCCCCGCGGACGAGCGGGCCGTGCTGACGAGTCTGGGCGGGCTGATCGCGCAGGCGCTGGAGCGTGCGCTGCTCTACGACGTGAAGAACCGGCTGGCGCACGGGTTGCAGGCGGCGCTGCTGCCGCACTCGCTGCCGCCGCTGCCGGGCATGGAGGCCGCCGCCCGCTATCTGCCGGCCACGCAGGGCATGGAGATCGGCGGCGACTTCTACGACCTGGTGACGTCCGAGGGCCTGGCGGCGGTGATCGGCGATGTACAGGGGCACAACGTGACCGCGGCCGGGCTGATGGGGCAGATCCGCACCGCCGTCCGCGCGTACACGACGGTCGGCCAGGCTCCGGCGGAGGTCATGCGCAGCACCAACCGGCTGCTGATCGACCTGGGGTCCGAGCTGTTCGCGAGCTGTCTGTATCTACGGCTCGATCCGGCGCGCGGTACGGCCGTGATGGCGCGGGCCGGGCATCCGCCGCCGTTGCTGCGCCGTCCGGACGGGCGGGTGCGGGTGCTGGACCTGGCGGGCGGTCCGCTGCTGGGCATCGACGCGGACGCCGTCTATCCGACGACGGAGGTCGATCTCGCGCCCGGCTCCGTCCTCGTGCTCTACACCGACGGGCTCATCGAGTCCCCCGGCGTCGACATCGAGGACGCGCTGGCCGAACTGGGGCAACGCCTCGTCGAGGCCGGGGAGCTGCCGTTGGAGGAGATCGCCGACGCGCTCGTGCGGGACAGCGCCTCGGCCCGGGAGCGGATCGACGACGTGGCGCTGCTTCTGCTGCGGGCCCGGTAGCCGGGCCCGGAACGACGTGCACAACAGGGCGGTCCGGCCCTCCCGCCGGAGGGCCGGACCGATCCACCGCCGACCGGAATCGCGAGAAGGGGTCGGGTCAGTGGCTTGAGGTGAGCGCGGAGCCGTCGCCGGTTCCGGTGCCCGTCCCGGCGCCTGTGCCGTCCGTGGCGGACGGGTCGACGGCTCCGGACTGGGCACCGGTGCCGTCGGTGGCCGACGGGTCGGCCGCTCCGGACTGGTCGCCCGTGCCGTCGGTGGCGGTGGCGGAGGGGTCGGCCGCCGTCGCCGACGGGTCCGCCGTGGCGGTGTCGCCCGCGCCCGCACCGGCACCGGCACCCGCAGCACCGGCACCCGCGTCGCCGAGGGTGGCCCCGGTCGCCGTGAGCGCGGCGGTGACCGGCTGGAAGAAGGTCTCGCCGCCGCTGGTGCAGTCGCCGCTGCCGCCGGAGGTGAGGCCGACCGCGCCGCCGTCCTGGGTGAAGAGCGAGCCGCCGCTGTCACCCGCCTCGGCGCAGACGTCCGTCTGGATGAGGCCGTTGACGGTGTCGACGCCGTTGGGGTCGGTCTCGCTCTGGAAGTTGACGGTCGCGTCGAGCCCGGTGACCGTGCCGTTGTGCAGACCGGTGGTGGAGCCCATCCGGAAGACCTGCGTGCCGACCGTGGCGTCCTCGGCCTGGGTGATCTGGACGGTCTGGCCGTTGCCCACGTTGACGTCGCTCGTGGTCTGCGTGGCCGGGTCGTCGTACTTCACGAGGGAGAAGTCGTTGCCGGGGAAGGTGGCCTGGTCGACCGTGGCGATCGGCTGGCCGTTCTGCGAGTCGGACCACTGCTTCGCCGCGACGCCGCAGTGTCCGGCGGTCAGGAAGGCGGGGGTGCCGTCGCTCGCCGTGACGTTGAAGCCGAGGGAGCAGCGGACGCCGCCCTGGGCGGTCTGGGCGAAGATGGCGTCGCCGCCCGACACCAGCGTCTTGAAGGAGCCGGCGGTCTTCTTGACGGTGGCCATGCTGGTGCCGAGGCTCTTGACCGTCGAGAGCACGGTGTCCCACTTGGCGCCGGTGACGCTGCTGTCGGCGAGGACCTGGATCTTGTTGGTCTTCGGGTCGACCGACCAGGCGGTGCCGGGGATGGTGGCCTTGGTCTTCAACACCTGTGCGGCGGCGGTGAGTTCGGCGGTGCTGTTCTGCACCTGGCGCACCTTGGCGCCGGCCTTCTCCGCCTGCACGACGACGTTGTTGTTGTCGCCGGAGATCACGTTGACGACGAGCTGCTGCGTGGCGCTGTCGTAGTAGGACCCGGCGAACGCGTCACCCAGCAGTCCGGCGATCTGCGAGGAGAGATCCGAGGCACCCGCCGCCTTGAGGGTCTTGGGGGTGGCGGCGCTTGCCGAATTGTCCTGGGACGCGTTGGCGTTCGGCAGCAGGATCGCCGCCGCTCCGAGAGCGGCGACACCGCCGACGGCTATCGCGGCCTTGCGCTTCGGAATTCGCTTGTGACTCAAACTTCTCGACCTCCTGGGGACCGGGGTCTGTGCCGCCGGGGTGGCGGCTTAGTGGGGCGCCTGGATGCCCGTTGATACGCACGTGTCACGTGAGGCGTTCAATTCCGTTTCCCAACTTCCTTTGCGAAAACGGGAATCGGCCATGTCCAACCTCTGACCAGGCGGGGGCCGGAGGTGGTCGCGGGCCCGTATCCGCTGCGTGGCAGCGCCTGTTCGCCGCCACGCGGCGAGCGGCCGGATGTCTTGATCGAATCGGTGCCGACCAAACCTGCCCGCACACCGGCCCGGTTCGCGCACTCCCGGCACCTTCCCGAGCCGATACGGAAAGCGATCGGTCGGATACGTTCCGTCGAGAACAGGGAGCGGAATCCTCACTTCAGGGAATCTGCACAGCGCGTACCCAACGAAGTCACCGGGTGCGGCAGATCTGCACATGCACACGCTCCACGGAACGCCTTTGGTAGGGAGTGCCGGATTCCGCATCGGGGAAGCAAGCGCTCCCGGGGAGCGATGCCGTGCAGGGTGTGAAGAAGTCGCCGACATGTGGTGTGCGCCCCTGCACGGTTCGCGCCTGATGCGGCTCAAGTGCCCTGGTGGGACGGGGGATTGACTGGCTGGGTCCGCCCGCAGCGTGCTTTGATCCGTCGCACCGCAGGAGCCGCGAGGGCTCCGGAAACGGCGCCCGGCGCCTGCGGTCGCGGCCGTCGCTCTGTCCCCAGAGGGGGCCGCTCCCCCCTTGTGAATATCCATATGAAGGGAAGTTCCATCATGAACTCCACCCCCCAGGTTGAGACCGTCGAGATCTCCGACGCCGAGCTCGACAACGTCTCCGGCGGTCTGTCCGTGAACGCCCTCGGCACCGTCACCGGCCTGGTGGACGGCGTCGCCCCGGTCTCCGGCCTGGTCGACACGGTCGTCGGCACCGTCGAGGGTGTCACCGGCCTGAACGTGGCCCCGGTCACGCACCTGGTCGCCGGTCTCTGACCGCACCTTGTCCCACCGAGTCCCGGAGCCGCTTCCCGGCTCCGGGACTCTCGGGTTGCCGTAGAAGATCTCTCCCTGAGCTGAGGGAAGTTCCGTGCAGTTCCGCCAACAGGCCCTCGCCAAGCTCCAGTCGCCCGAAGAGCTGGATCTTCCGGTGCGTTTCGCGCGTCCCCAGGGCTGGCTCGTGCTCGCCGTGACGGTGGTCGTGGTGGCCGCCGCGTCCGTGTGGGCGGTCACCGGTTCCGTGGCGTCCACGGTCGGGGCGTCCGCCATCCTCACGCACGGGGAGGGCAGTTACCTCCTGCAGAGTCCCGTGGCCGGACAGGTCACCGCCGTCCTCGCCCAGGAAGGGGACCGGCTGCCCGCCAACTCCCCTGTCCTCAAGGTCCGTTCGAGCGGCGGCGACTCCGTCGTGCGCACGGTGGCCGCGGGCCGCATCACCGCGCTCGCCGCCACGATCGGCCAGATCATCCAGACCGGTGCGAACGTCGCCGCCGTGGAGAAGGTCGCGCACGCCACCGACCCGCTCTACGCGACGGTGTACGTGCCCGCCGAGAACGCGGCCGCCATCCCCGCGAACGCCGCCGTCGACCTGACCGTCTCCTCGGTGCCCACGCAGACGTACGGCGTGCTGCGCGGCCGGGTGAAGGCGGTGGACCGGTCAGCCGAGTCGGCGCAGCAGATCGCCGCGTTCCTCGGAGACGGCCAGCTGGGCGAGCAGTTCACCAAGAAGGGCAGGCCGGTGGCCGTGCTGGTGAGGCTCGACAAGTCGGCGCGGACGAAGAGCGGTTACAGGTGGTCGTCCGTCGACGGGCCGCCGTTCGCCCTCACCTCGATGACCATGGCCTCGGCCTCGATCCGGCTGGCCGATCAGCGTCCCCTCGATTGGCTGCTGCCGTGAGCCCCGCACAGGACACCCGTTCCCGGCGCTGCTCCGCCCCGCCGAAGCGCCCGCTGCCCAAGGGCCGCGCGAAGACGGTCCGTACGCCCACCGTCCTCCAGATGGAGGCCGTGGAGTGCGGCGCCGCCTCGCTCGCGATGGTCCTCGGCTTCCACGGCCGCCACATCCCCCTCGAAGAACTGCGCATCGCCTGCGGCGTCTCCCGCGACGGCTCACGCGCCAGCAACCTGCTGAAGGCGGCGCGCAGTTACGGCCTCACGGCCAAGGGCATGCAGATGGACACGGCCGCCCTCGCCGAAGTCCGCTCCCCCGCGGTCCTGTTCTGGGAGTTCAACCACTATGTCGTCTACGACGGCATGGGCCGCCGCTTCGGCCGGCGCGGGGTGTTCATCAACGACCCGGGCAAGGGCCGCCGGTTCGTGCCCATGGAGGACTTCGACTCCAGTTTCACCGGTGTCGTCCTGGTCATGGAACCGGGCGACGGTTTCGAGAAGGGCGGGCGCAAGCCGGGCGTCCTCGGCGCGATGCCGGCCCGGCTGCGCGGTACCGCGGGCACGATGCCCGCCGCCGTGCTGGCGAGTCTGCTGCTGGTCCTGGTCGGCGCGGCGATGCCCGCGCTCAGCCGGACCTACATCGACATGTTCCTGATAGGCGGTCAGACGTCCTTGCTGGGCGTCCTGTTCGCCTCGATGGGGGCCTGCGTCCTGCTCACCCTGGTGCTGACCTGGCTCCAGCAGGCGAACCTGCTGCACGGCCGCATCATCTCCTCCACGCTCTCCAGCGCCCGCTTCCTGCGCCATCTGCTGCGGCTGCCGGTGACGTTCTTCGCCCAGCGCAGCCCGGCCGACCTGGTGCAGCGCCTCCAGTCGAACGACGCCGTCGCCGAGACCCTGGCCCGCGACCTCTCGGCGGCCGGGGTGGACGCGGTGGTCGTGGTGCTCTACGCCTTCCTCCTCTATACGTACGACCCCCAACTCACCTACGTGGGCATAGGTGTTGCGCTGCTGAACGTGGTGGCGATGCGGGTCGTGATCCGGCTGCGCGCGACCCGTACCGCGAAACTGCGTGCCGACAGCGCCCGGCTCACCAACACGGCATACACCGGGCTCCAGTTGATCGAGACGATGAAGGCGACCGGCGGCGAGGACGGCTACTTCCGCAAGTGGGCCGGACAGCACGCCACCACTCTGGAGGAGCAGCAGCGGCTCGGGGTGCCGAGCGCCTGGCTGGGCGTGGTCGCGCCGACGCTCGCCTCGCTCAACAGCGCGCTGATCCTGTGGATCGGCGGTATGCGGGCGGTCGAAGGACACATCTCCGTAGGCCTGTTGGTCGCCTTCCAGGCCCTGGTCACCCGCTTCACCGCGCCGATCACCCGGCTCAACGGCGTCGCGGGCCGCATCCAGGACTTCGCGGCCGACGTGGCCCGCCTCAAGGACGTCGAGAACTTCCAGGCCGATCCCCTCTACTCCCGTGCCGGCGGCGCCGATTCGACGCGCCGACTGCAAGGTCATGTCGAGCTGGAGAACATCACCTTCGGCTACAGCCCCCTCGACAAGCCCCTCCTCACCGGCTTCTCGCTCACGGTCGGCCCAGGGCAGCAGGTGGCGCTCGTCGGCGGCTCCGGCAGCGGCAAGTCGACGGTGTCCAGGCTGATTTCGGGCCTCTACACGCCCTGGGAGGGCGTGATCCGCATCGACGACCAACGACTGGAGGACATCCCGCGCGGCGCGCTCGCCGCCTCCGTGTCCTTCGTCGACCAGGACGTGTTCCTCTTCGAGGGCTCGGTCCGCGACAACGTGGCGCTGTGGGACCCCTCGATCCCGGACGAAGCGGTGACGGAGGCGCTGCGGGACGCGGCCCTGTACGACGTGGTCGTGCGGCGGCCCGGCGGCATCCACAGCCGGGTCGAGCAGGACGGGCGCAACTTCTCCGGCGGTCAGCGCCAACGCCTTGAGATCGCGCGGGCGTTGGTGCGCAGGCCCAGCATCCTGGTCCTGGACGAGGTGACGAGCGCCCTGGACGCGGAGACCGAGCTGGTGGTGATGGACAACCTGCGCAAGCGCGGCTGTGCCTGCGTGGTGATCGCCCACCGGCTCAGCACGGTGCGCGACAGCGACGAGATCGTCGTCCTCGCACACGGCACGATCGTGGAACGCGGGCGGCACGACGCCCTGGTGGCGGCCGGCGGCGCCTACGCCACGCTGGTCAAGGAGCGGTGAGATGACGTCCGTTCACGAGGGCGACCTGGTCCTCGGCGCGCTGGGAACCCTGGGCACGCCGATCGACTGCGCCGGACTGGGCCGCCTCGACCTCGAAGGCCCGCAGGTGCTGTGGCTGGTCGCGTCGGGGGCCATCGACCTCTTCGCGGTGGACGCCGTACAGCAGGGCCACTGGCACCACCTCGGCCGCCTGGAAGCGGGCTCACTGCTGCTCGGCCCGGTCGCCGGACCCCAGCACACCCTGGTGGCCCGCCCGTTGCGGGACTGCGTGGTCCACCGCATCGGCCTGCGCGAGCTGTACCAGCCCGCGCACACCCAGACCTGGTCGTACGACGAGTACGGCAACCCCCAGTACGTGCCCCCGACTTCGAGCCCGCTCGAACACGCCCTCGCCCTCGGTGTCGGCCGTGGTCTCTCCCTCCTCTTCCAGGCCCCGATGGCCTCCGAACGGGCCGCCGCGCTCACCGACGACGACGTCTTCTGGATGCAGGTGCCGCCGGGCAGCGTGCAGTACGGCTCGCTGTACGGCGCGGAGGCCGCCGCCGATCTGCTGATGGACCCGGGTGTCTGGCAGGGCATGGTCGATCAGCAGCACCGGCTGCTGTCCACGCTGGACAAGTGGATCGAGCAGCTGGAGCGGACGCACGAGACGCGAACGGCCGCCGGTATCAAGGCCGGTGAGGCGGTCCGCGCGCAGGCCGACCGGACGCTGCTGGCGTCGATCGGCAAGTCCTCGGGACGACGCACCACGGCGGCCGACGCCGACGCTTCTTACGCGGCCTGCAAGGTGGTCGCCGAGGCGGCCGGCATCACCCTCGCCGAACCCGCGCAGAGCGGCGGCGAGAGCGACCGCCTCGACCCCGTCGAGCGCATAGCCCTCGCCGCACGGCTCCGTGTGCGGGCCGTCCGTCTCGACGGACGCTGGTGGCGGGACAACGTCGGCCCTCTGGTGGGCCATCGGGCGCTGTCCGGGGCGCCGGTCGCGCTGCTGTGGCGGCGTGGCGGCTATGTCGCCGTGCATCCGGCGACCGGCCGCGAGACCCCGATCGAGAAGGCGAACGCGGAGGAGTTCGAGCCGCGCGCGGTGATGTTCTACCGTCCACTGCCCGAGCGCCGGCTCGGCCCGCTCGGGCTGCTGCGGTTCAGCATGTGGGGCACTGGCGGCGACCTGTCGAACCTGCTGATCAGCGGGCTGGTGACGGTCGCGATCGGGGCGTTGGTGCCGATCGCGACGGGAAAGGTGCTCGGCGAGTTCGTGCCGAAGGCCCAGACGGGGCTGATCGTCCAGGTCTGTCTGGCGGTGATGGTCACCAGCGTGGTCGCGGCGGCCTTCATGCTGCTGGAGAACCTCACCATCCTCCGCCTGGAGGGCCGTATCGAGGCCACCCTCCAACCGGCCGTCTGGGACCGCCTGTTGAGGCTGCCGACGAAGTTCTTCACCGAGCGCTCGACGGGTGAACTGGCGAGCGCGGCCATGGGTATCAGCTCGATTCGCCGTCTGCTGGCGGGAGTTGGCCCGGTGGTCGCCCAGTCGGTGACGGTCGGCGCCATGAACCTGGGGCTCCTCTTCTGGTACAGCCCCTCGATGGCGCTCTCGGCGATCGGCATGCTCGTCGTCATCGCGGCCGTGTTCCTGGCGCTCGGCCTGTGGCAGGTGCGCTGGCAGCGCAAACTGGTCGTACTCGGCAACAGGCTGAACAACCAGGCGTTCCAGACCCTGCGCGGCCTGCCCAAGCTGCGCGTGGCGGCGGCCGAGAACTACGCCTACGCGGCCTGGGCGTCGGAGTTCGCGCGCAGCCGCGAGCTTCAGCAGAAGGTGGGCCGCATCAAGAACCTCACCACGGTGATGGGCGCGGTGTACCTGCCCATCTGCACCCTGCTGATGTTCATGCTCCTCGCGGGCCCGGCGCGCGGCTCGATGTCGGCGGCGGCCTTCCTCACCTTCAACACGTCGGTGACGATGGTCCTGACCTCCGTCACCCAACTGACCGGTGCCTTCGTCTCCGCCGTGTCCGCACTGCCACTGTTCGAGGAGATCAGACCGGTCCTGGAAGCGGCCCCCGAGGTCCGCACCGCGAGCACCCGCCCCGGCCGACTGTCCGGCACGATCGAGGCCCGCCGGGTGTCCTTCCGGTACACCGACGACGGCCCGCTCGTCCTCGACGACGTGTCCTTCGAGGCCCGCGCGGGCGAGTTCGTGGCGATCGTCGGCCCCAGCGGCTGCGGCAAGTCCACCCTGCTGCGGCTCCTCATCGGCTTCGACAAACCGGTCTCCGGCAGCGTCCTCTACGACGGCCAGGACCTCGGCGCCCTCGACCAGTCGGCGGTACGGCGGCAGTGCGGGGTCGTGCTCCAGCACGCGCAGCCGTTCACCGGTTCCGTCCTGGACGTCATCTGCGGCACCGAGCCGTTCACGCCGGAGGAGGCGATCGCGGCGGCGGAGATGGCGGGGCTCGCCGAGGACATCAAGCGGATGCCGATGGGCCTGCACACGATCGTCTCCGGGAGCGGCGCGGTGTCGGGCGGCCAGCGTCAACGCCTCATGATCGCGCAGGCGTTGATCCGCCGGCCGCGCATCCTCTTCTTCGACGAGGCGACCAGCGCCCTGGACAACGAGACCCAGCGCACGGTGATCGAGAGCACGAAGGCCCTCAACGCCACCCGGATCGTCATCGCGCACCGCCTGTCGACGGTGCTGGACGCCGACCGTGTGGTCGTCATGGAGGACGGCAAGGTCGCCCAACAGGGTTCGCCCGCACAGCTGTTGGCGGACACGGGTGGTCGGCTGCACGAGTTGGTGCGGCGGCAGATGGCGTGACGGGTAGGCCCGGCGTGGATCGGTCCGAGCCGGGCACGGGCGCGCCGGGCCGGCTCACACCGCACGCCTCCACCGTCTCGTCGCCGGGCCGGTGCCTCTCCCCGGACACACTCCCACTCAGGCGACCGGGCGGCCGTACCCCGGGACATCCCCGTGATCCACCCCATGCGCCGCCCAGCTGTACAGATGCAGATCGAGGCCGTCCGGGTCGTTGAACACCAGCAGCCAGCCGATCGAGGCCTCGATCACCGGCGAGTGCGGGATGCCGAGGGTGTCGAGGCGGGCGGCCCAGGCCTCGACGTCGGCCCGGTCCCGGACCCCGAAGCTGACCGGGTCGAAGCCCTGACAGCCGTGCGCCGCCTCGGAGTTGACCCGGAGGCACAGCACCGTGTCGCCGAGTCCCGGCACCTCCCCCGCCACTCCGCGCACGACGCCGTCCGCGTCCGGGAACTCATGGGTGACCTTGAAGCCGAGCACCCGCCCGTACCAGTCGCGCGAGCGGTCGAGATCGGTGACGGGCAGCTTCACATGGTGGATTCCGGCGAGCTCCGGCATGACGCTCACACTCCTCATCGCCCCGGCTCATTTCACCGCAGTACGACTGCGACGATTTACTTCTGGACTCCTCCCCATGCCCGACCCCGTCAACCAGAAGAGCAACCGGACGAGCGACCGGTAACGGCCGTACCGCTCGGCCAAGCACGCCGAGGCGGCAGCGGCGACCCGCGCCCGTATCCGGGACGCGGCTGCCCGGCTGTTCACGGAGAAGGGGTACACCGGCACGCACATGAAGGAGGTCGCGGCGCTGGCCGGTGTCGGCGAGCGCACGCTGTACGACGCGTTCCCCGCCAAGGCCGCCCTGTACGGGCACACACTCGGCGTCGCGATCGCCGGTGACGAGGAGCCGGTCGCCGTGCCGGAGCGCCCCGAGACCCTGGAGATCCGGGGCGAGCCCGATCCCGAGCGCGCGATCGGCCGTACCGTCGACCGGACGACCGACCTGCTGGAGCGCGCCGGTGACCTGATCATGGTGACCGTCGAGGCGGCCGGCGCCGACCCGGACATGCGGGCGTCCGCGGACGCCGGTGCCGAGGCGACGTACGGCGTGCATCTGGCCCTGGCCACGGCACTTCAGGAGCGCGGGGCCCTTCGCCCGGGCCTCGACGCGCGCACCGCCGCCGACACGCTCTACGCCCTCGCCTCACCCCACACGCATCAACTCCCGCGCAGGCACCAGGGTTGGACGCGGGACGCCTACCGGGCATGGCTGCGGCGGGTGTTGGTCACGGAGCTGCTCGGGCCTCACCGAGCGGTGCCCTCCCAGAGGTCCGGCACGTCGCCCGCACGACTGTGCATCTGGGTCGCCAACACCCGTACCGCAGCCGCGAATCGGCCGGGATCGCGCAGGAACTCCATGTGGATGCCGGGGAATTCGACCCACGGCACCCCGATCCGCCGGGCGATCTCGATCGACGGCCGGGCGTAGTACGTACCGCGGTCCTCCGCACCCGCGCCCAACACCACGGGAAACGGGACCGACTTGAGCGCGGCCTCGTCGGGCAGGAAGCCGGCGAAGCCGGGCCACTCCGTGCCGAAGAGGTGGTCCTGGTTGCCGAGGAACCGCTGCCAGAGGTCGCCGGGCCAGCGGTACGTCCCCTCGCCGCGGGTCGTCTCCGCGAACCGGCGGCCCGCCGCGGGTGCCCCGCCCCGCTCGTACAGTGCGGCCAGTTCGGCGAAGAAGCCGCGTCCGGGGTCGCCGTCGGGCAGGACGTTCACGGCGGGCGGTTCGTGGGCGATGAGGCCCGCCAGCGCCTCCGGGTGCAGCGCGGCCAGGGTGAGTCCGATGATCGCGCCCCCGCTGTTGCCGAACACCAGTGCCCGCCCACCGGCCAGGCCGTCGATGAGCGCGCCGGCGTCGGCGGCCTGCACGGCGAGGTCCATCGGCGTCTCCGACCGGCCGGTACTGCGCGAGTTGCCGCGCCGGTCGTACGAGATCACCGTGAAGGCGTCGGAAAGGATCCCGGCGATGCCGGAGTAGTAGCCGGCGTCTCCCCCGGCCCCGCTGATCATCAACAGCGCCGGGCCGGTACCGCGCACCTCGTAGTGCAGCCCGGCACCCTGGGCGTCGAACACGCCACTGCGCATGCCTGGTCTCCCTCCTCAGCGAAACGTTGCCGTTTCGCTGAATGTGCTCTAGTCTCGATGTGTACGAAACCGTTTCGTTTACGTTTTGGTAAACCCCGAACGACTTCCCTGGAGTGGTTCCCGATGTCCCAGAAGACTCTGACCGAAGACACCCGGTCGGGTGCCGAGGAGGCGCAGCCCGCGGCCTCCTCGAAGCGGTGGTGGATCCTCGCGATCGTCGCCGTGGCGCAGTTGATGGTGGTCCTCGACGCCACCATCGTGAACATCGCCCTCCCGTCGGCCCAGAAGGACCTCGGGTTCTCCGACGGCAACCGGCAGTGGATCGTCACCGCGTACGCCCTGGCGTTCGCCTCCCTGCTGCTGCTCGGCGGCCGGATCGCGGACCTGTTCGGCCGCAAGACCGCCTTCCTCGTCGGTGTCGTCGGATTCGCCGCCGCCTCCGCGCTCGGCGGTGCCGCCACCAGCTTCGAGATGCTGGTCACGGCACGCGCCCTCCAGGGTGTCGCGGGCGCGCTGCTCGCCCCCGCCGCGCTCTCGCTGCTCAACACGACCTTCACCGACGCCCGTGAGCGCGCCAGGGCCTTCAGCGTCTACGGCGCCATCGCCGGCGCCGGCGGTGCGGTGGGGCTCCTGCTCGGCGGTGTGCTGACCGACGCCTTCGACTGGCGCTGGACGCTCTACGTCAACGTCGCCATCGCCTTCGTCGCCTTCGCGGGCGGCTGGGTCCTGCTCTCCAACCACCGCGACGCGGCGGACTCCAAGCTCGACATGCCGGGCACGGTACTGGTCGCTGGTGGTCTCTTCTCCCTCGTCTACGGCTTCTCCAACGCCGAGACGCACGACTGGAGTTCGCCGCAGACCTGGGGCTTCCTGATCGTGGGCGGTGTGCTGCTGGCGGCCTTCGCCTGGTGGCAGAACCGCGCCGCGCACCCGCTGCTGCCGCTGCGCATCCTGCTCGACCGCAACCGGGGCGCCTCGTTCCTCACCGTGCTGATCACCGGCGCGGGCATGTTCGGTGTGTTCCTCTTCCTCACCTACTACCTCCAGCTGAACCTCGGCTTCAGCCCCACCAAGACCGGTGTCGCGTTCCTGCCGATGATCGGCGCCCTGATGGTCATGGCGCAGGTGGGCACCACGGTCCTGGTGCCGCGCCTCGGCCCGAAGACGATCATCCCGCTGGGCTTCGCCATCGCCATGGTCGGCATGGCCTGGCTGACCGGCATCGGGGTCAGCTCGTCCTACGCGACCCATGTGCTGCCGCAGCTGATCGTGATCGGCGCCGGCCTCGGCATGGTGATGCCGCCGGCGATGCAGCTCGCCACGGGCGGGGTGGCCGCCGAGGACGCGGGTGTCGCCTCGGCGACGGTCAACGCCATGCAGCAGGTGGGCGGTTCGGTCGGTACGGCGCTGCTGAACACGCTGGCCGCGAGTGCCGCGACGGACTACGTGGCCGGTAAGGACGCGTCCAGCAAGCTGGTCCAGGCGCAGGCGACGATCGAGAGCTACACCACCGCGTTCTGGTGGTCGGCGGGCTTCTTCGCCGCGGGCACGCTGATCGCGCTCGCGCTCTACCGCCGCGGGGTTCCGCAGCAGGACGCGGACGCCGCACCGGTCGTCCACATGTGATCGGCGCCACCCGAGGCTGAGCCGCAGAGACCGAGGGGTCGCCGTCCGCAGGGAGACGGCGGCCCCTCTTCGGCGCCATGCTGGTCGTATGCGCAGATCGGCGGCGGCAACGGGCAGTTCGCTCTTCCTGGCGCTCGCCCCCGGCACCGTGGCCGTACTGCTGCCGTGGTGGCTGACCGGATGGCGGGCCGGTGACTGGTGGCCGCCGCTGCGACTGCTCGGCCTCGTGCCGCTGACGGCCGGCGCGGTCGTGCTGCTGTCGGCCTTCGCGCGGTTCATGGCCGAGGGACTCGGCACCCCGGCGCCGGTCGCACCGACGGAGCGGCTGGTCGTGGGCGGACTGTACCGGTACGTCCGCAACCCGATGTACGTGGCGGTGGTCGCGACGATCGCGGGCGAGGCCCTGCTGTTCGCACGGCCGGTCCTCTTCGGGTACGGCGGCTGCGCGGGGCTGCTGATGTGGGCGTTCACTCGCTGGTACGAGGAGCCCGACCTGGCCCGCAGATTCTGCGCCGACTACGACCGTTACCGCGAGGAGGTGCCCGGTTGGTGGCCGCGATCGCCACCCCGGGACCCCGACACGACCGCCTACTGACAGAAAGTCAACCTTTCGGACCGGAATTCACCATGTCGAGTGAACCAGATCTTGCGCGCGGCGAGTCGAGGGATGCACGGGCCTTCACCGGGGTAGCTACCGAGATCGAATGCGCCCCATGCCGAGGTGGAGCGGCCATGACAGCGGAAGCCGACGAACGCGACAGGCCTGCGGCCAACTCCTGTGCCCGTACACGGTCGAGCGGCCCCTTCACGGTGGTCGAGGTCTCGGGGGAGATCGACATGGCGACCGCCGGTTTCGTCACCGAGCACCTGGACGCGGCGACCGCGGTCGCGGAGCCCGACGTGCTGGTGGATCTGCGGCTCGTCGAGTTCTTCGACTGCTCGGGGCTGCGGGTGCTGTGCCGGGCGGAGCGGCGGGCCAGGGAACGCGGCGGCCGGCTGCGCGTCGTCTCCGACGGGCCGCGCATCGACCGACTGCTGCGCGCCTCGGGACTGCTCGGCCGCTTCCCGCCGCTCCGCGAGCTTCCGGCACCTCCCGGACCTCCTCGCGGACCCGAATGACGCAGGGGCCGGCGGGCAGCCCCACACTGCCCGGCCGACCCCTGGTGCGGGATCGCGGTACTCCGTGACAGGGGCGCGCACTCCCCAGCTACGGACCCTCCCTGGTGCTCACGGAGACCGTGCGACCCCGGTCTCTCAGAACGTGAAGACGCCTCCGTATCCGTAGGAGTCCTTCACGCACTCGTTGGAGAAGACGCGCTCGTAGGAGACGCGCCTGCCCTGCCAGACACCGTCGACGGTGACGACGACAGGGCGGTAGAGCTTGCTGCAGAGCACGTCGTCGCGGGCCGTGAGGGCGTCGAAGTCGCCCCCGATGCCGCGCAGTTCGGCACAGGCCTTGGCGGCGGCAGGGTGGGTGCCGGAGGAGGTGGGCGCGCAGGTGAGGGTCACCGCGCGTTCCGGGGTGACGATGGCGGCGTCGTTGCCGTGGCCCACGGTCAGCACCAGGGCCGACGGGGCGTAGAGCGCGGACGGGCTGGCGCCGTGGGCGGCGAGGGCGGTGCCGGTGAGGGGCCCGCAGACGGCGGTGGCCGTCAGGCCCAGGGTCGCTGCCCAGCGCGCGGTGTTCCGCATTGTGTGCATCCTTCCGCTAGATGCCGGTCCCGCTCGGTCGGTGCCGGACCGGCGGGCGCCACTCTGCCGAGTCCGTCGCGGAAACACACATCCCACCCACAGATTTCAGTAACCTTGCGTATTGAATCAGTGGCGTGAAGTCACAGAATTCGAACGCGCGAACCCCGGAACCATGGGGTTCTTGATCGTCGCATCAGGCCGGATGGCCGGTTCACCCCCGCTCGCCAATCGTCCTGAAACAGTCCCGAAACATTCCGCTTCCGCTCTCGGCGCACTCCGCCGCAGCCCCTTGCGTTCGCTCCGCTCGCGAGTAATCGTCATTACATGATTACGACAGAGCAGCAGGAGAAGCTTCGCGGCTGGTTCACCGGCCGTCTGCCCGACGACCTGTTCGAGGAACTGGTCGAGGTCACGGTCGACCGCGAGGAGGTCACCGTGATCGGCCGCATCCCCGCGCCCAAGCTCGCCGAGGACGTCTCGGACGCCGAGAAGGAGGCGGCCGTCCAGGGCCGGGTACAGGAATTCCGCGAGCGCACCCGGGAGACCCGGATCGCACTCGCGCGCGAGGCCGAGCACCGGTTCCGCAGGAAGGTCTCGTGGGGCGTGGAGTGCGCCGGGGAACGCTCCCTGTTCACCCACATCGCGGCACCCGTCATGACCCGGCTGCGCCAGCCCGAGCGCCAGGTCCTCGACACCCTCATCGCCGCCGGCGTGGCCCGCAGCCGCAGCGACGCCCTCGCCTGGTGCGTCCGCCTCGTCCAGCGCCACACCGACGACTGGCTCACCGAACTGCGCGACTCCCTCGAACACGTCCAGCGGGTCCGCGCCCAGGGCCCCGACGCCGAACCGGAGGACACTCCGGGCGACAGCGCATAGCAACAGGGGTGGATGATTCCTCCACCCACGGCACGGAAGATGGATGAACCGTCCTCTGGTGCGGGTCTTGCGGCCCGCCTTAACGTCGGCAGACACCTTGAGGACGGCATCCGTTCACTCCGCCCACCCCGCGCGCGTGAACGGCCGTCCGCCGCCACCGCGCCACAACGCGCTCCACCGCCGTCCCCCGCTGGAGCCCCCTTGTCCCCCTCGTCCACGCAGCCCGCCCCCTCC
Source organism: Streptomyces sp. NPDC088350 (assembly GCF_044753545.1). Taxonomy (NCBI): domain Bacteria; kingdom Bacillati; phylum Actinomycetota; class Actinomycetes; order Kitasatosporales; family Streptomycetaceae; genus Streptomyces; species Streptomyces sp. NPDC088350. The sequence continues at coordinate 109,197 of NZ_JBIVNL010000003.1, forward strand.
CCCGCCGCGCCGAGCCAGTCCCTGACCGAGGTCGAGACCTACGGCGTCGAGCGCATCCCCGACGCGGACCGCACCGCCACCCCGCTCGACCTGTTCCGGGTCGCGTTCGGCGGCGCCAACACCTTCTCCACCTGCGTCCTGGGCGCCTTCCCGATCCTGTTCGGCCTCTCCTTCTGGCAGGGCCTCGCGGCCACGCTGCTCGGAGTCGTCGTAGGCGCGCTGATCCTGTGCCCGATGGCGGTGTACGGCCCGGTCAACGGCACGAACAACGCGGTCGCCTCCTCCGCGCACCTGGGCGTGCACGGCCGCGTCGTCGGCTCGTTCCTGTCCCTGCTCACCGCCGTCGCGTTCTTCTCCATCTCGGTGTGGAGCTCCGGCGACGCCCTGGTCGGCGGCGCGCACCGGCTGTTCGGCCTGGAGCAGAGCACGCTGTCGTACGTCGTCGCGTACGCCCTGTTCGCCGGACTGGTCCTCGCGGTCTGCGTCTACGGCTTCCGGTTCATGCTGTTCGTCAACAAGATCGCCGTGACGTCCGCGACGGTCCTGTTCCTGCTCGGCGCGATCGCCTTCGCCGGCGACTTCGACCCGTCGTACGCCGGTGTCTTCACCGCCTCGGCGGACGCGGCGACCCGGTCGCTGTTCTGGCCGTCGTTCATCGGCGCGGCCCTGATCGTGCTCTCCAACCCGGTGTCGTTCGGCGCGTTCCTCGGCGACTGGTCGCGCTACATCCCCGCGAACACCCCGCGCCGCAAGGTGGTCGGGGCCGCGTTCCTGTCACAGGTCGCGACCCTGCTGCCGTTCGTCTTCGGCCTGGCGACCGCGAGCATCATCGCCACGAAGGCCCCCAAGTACGTCGACCCGGCCGCCCCCGACTTCGTGGGCGGACTCCTCGCGATCTCCCCGAGCTGGTTCTTCCTGCCGGTCTGTCTGCTGGCCCTGATCGGCGGCATGTCGACGGGCACGACCTCGCTCTACGGCACCGGGCTCGACTTCTCGTCGGTGTTCCCCCGGCTGTCGCGGGTGCAGGCGACGCTACTGGTCGGTGTGCTGTCCATCGCGTTCATCTTCATCGGGCGGTTCGGCCTCGACCTCGTGCAGTCGATCTCGACCTTCGCCACGATGATCATCACCTGTACGACACCGTGGATGGTCGTCATGATGCTGGGCTTCTACACTCGGCGCGGCTGGTACGACCCGGACGCGCTCCAGGTCTTCAACCGCCGTCAGCGCGGCGGGCGTTACTGGTTCACGCACGGCTGGAACTGGCGCGGGATGACCGCCTGGTGGGTGGCCGCCGTGGTCGGTGTGCTGTTCACCAACATCCCGGGGCAGTTCGTCGGCCCGCTCGGCGACCTGGCCAACGGCGTCGACATCAGCCTGCCGCTGTCGCTGGCCGTGGCCGCCGTGCTGTTCCTGACGCTGCTGAGGATGTTCCCCGAACCCCGCGCCGTGTACGGCCCCGAGGGCGCGCGGCTGGCCCGCACCGTCGAGGTCCCGGTGCCGCCGATCACCGGCCCCGGTGCGGAGTCCGCCGCCGAGGCGCCCGCGTTGGCCACCGAGGGCAGCTGATGCCGTCCCCCTGGATCGACCTGTCGGTGCCCGTCGTCACCGGGATGCCCGTGTATCCCGGTGACCCGGCGGTAGAGGTCACTCCGGCCCTGCGCGTACCCCGCGACGGCGTCAACGTCCTTCAGCTGCACCTGGGTTCGCAGTCGGGCACGCATGTCGACGCCCCCTACCACGTGGACGACGCCTGGCCCCGCCTCGACGAACTGCCTCTGGAGCGCTTCGCCGGGCACGCGGTGGTGGCCGACGTGCGGGGACTGCCGGCCCGTGCGCCGATCACACCGGAACTGCTCGCGCCGGCGCTGCGCGGGCTGCGGCCGGGCTCGCCGGTGCTGCTGGCCACGGGCTGGTCGGCGTACTGGGGCACCGACCACTACCTCGCCCACCCGTGGCTCACCCCGGAGGCGGCCGAGGCCCTCGTCGCGGCGGGCGTCCGTACGGTCGCGGTCGACGCGCTCAGTGTCGACCCGACGCCCGAACCCGGCGACGAGGCAGCCGACCTGGCCCTGCCCGCCCACCGGGTGCTGTGCGGGGCGGGCGGGGTGATCGCCGAGAACCTCACGGGTCTGGAGCGGGTGGTGGGCCTCCCGGACGTGGAGTTGTTCCTGTTCCCGCTGCGGCTGCCGGGGGCCGACGGCGCGCCGGTCCGGGCGGTCGCGCGGGCGGTCTGATCGTCCCGGAGGGCCGTTGTCAGACCCGCCGTCTACGTTTGCCCCATGACTCGATTCGTTGTGGTGGCGGGCGCGTGGCTCGGTGCGTGGGCGTGGGACGAGGTGGTGACCGAGCTGCGCGGGGCCGGGCACGAGGTGCACCCCCTGACGCTGTCCGGGCTCGCGGAGAAGCAGGGAGTTCCGGCCGGACAGCGGACCCACGTCCAGGACATCGTCGACGAGGTCGAGCGCCTCGATCTGCGGGACGTCGTCCTCGTCGGGCACAGCTACGCCGGTGTGCCCGTGGGCCAGGCGGCGGAGCGGATCGGCGGCAGGCTGGCCCGGGTGGTGTTCGTCGACGCGAACGTGCCGGTCGACGGCACGTCGTTCCTGGACGGCTTCCCGAGCGACCACGTCAGGAAGTCCCTCGCCGAGAACGACGGCGGCTGGCCGCCCCTGGACCCGGCCGACTACGCGGGCCAGGACCTCACGGACGAGCAGATCGCCCGCATAGTCACCGACGGGACCCCGCACCCGGGCGCCACCCTCACCGAACCGGCGGTCCTGTCCCGCCCCCTCGCCGCGTTGCCGGGCACCTACATCAAGTGCCTGCTCGACGGCCACGAGTTGATGGGCCCGGTGGGCGAACTGGTCGCGAGCGGACGCTGGGAGCTGGTCCGGATGAACACGGGCCACTGGCCGATGTTCTCCCGGCCGCGTGAACTGGCCCGAATACTGGACGAGTCGACCGCCCGCTCCTGACGCGGGTGCGGGTCCGCTCCCCCGCGAGGGCACGGACCCGCGTCTCCCACCTCGGCGCGGCGGTCGTCAGCCGAGCCGGTCCGCGATCCTCGCGGGGCGCGGTGACGGGCCTCCCGTGCCGGCGATCGACAGCGAACCGGGGCTGGCCGACACCGAGTCGGTGAGCCAGCGCTGGGTGGCGGAGCCGTCGCGGATCTTGAGGACGACGTCGGCGCCCGCGTCCTTGGTGGTGGAGGTCAGCGCGAGCCCGGACTCCCAGCGGGGCAGCAACTCGCCCTGCACGGTGAGGTCGTAGCGGACATCGTTGCCGCGCTTGGCCTTCGCGTCGGCGCAGGTGCCGAGGACGACGACACCGGCGTCCGCGTGCGAGTCCAGGCACAGCCCGGGGCTCGCGACACTGCGCAGCAGCCCGTCGGTCTCGTACGACCACTCCTGGCTCTTCGCCGACGAGCACGCGGCCAGGACGGTGTCGGCGCCGGCCTTCAGGGTGCCCTGGATGTCGAGGCACAGGTCGGCGGCGGCGTTGCGCAGCCTCGTCCGCTGGGGCGCGGTGGGCAGTCGGGCCGTGCCGGGCGCCGACGATGACACGTGTCCGGAACCGCCGCTCCCACTGGTGGAGGCGACCGGGTCGGCGGTGCCGCCGTGGTCCGGCCAGAGGCTGACGGCGAGGACGATCGCGAGGGCTCCGGCGCCGATCAGACCGACGCCGACGAACAGCGACCGGGACGACCTCGCCGACCGGGCCGCGTCGACGATACGGCGGCCGGGCGCGGGGATCCGGGAGAGCAGACGGTGTCGCCCCGAGCCTCCGCCGCCGCGTCCGCCGTGCCGGGAGGCGGTCTTCGTACGCGCGTCGTGCCGGGCGCGTCCGGGACGCGACGCGAGGTAGGGGCGGGCTCCCCAGCCGAGCACCGCCTCCGCGAGGAGGACTCCCAGGCCGCCTTCGAAATAACTCAGTTGTTCGGCGGCGAATCGGCAGTAGCGGCACTGGGCCAGATGCTGCTGGACATCCGGCAGCAGTGCGCCGCCGCGTCGAATCGGGACGTCGAGGAGGCGGTTGTAGAAGCGGCAATCCTGGGTCGGCGCGAGTTCCCGGTGGGCGCGTACACAGCCCTCGCGGAATTTTTCGTGCGCCTGCTGGAGAGCGGCCGACGCGTTGTCGGTATCCATCCCGACCAGTGCCGCCGGCACCATTATCGACTCGGCCTCGACCTCGGTGTGCCAGAGCAGACACTGGGCGAGTGGCGGAAGGGTCTGGAAAGACCGCTCGGCGAGCTTCCGATTTTCGGCTGTCATGGACTTGGCAACACGGATGGCGCGGCCCCCGGAGGGTTTCTCCAGGTCGGGCAGAACACCGGATATTCGCTCTTCCGAGGACCACTCCCGGATCGTGTCACGCACGGTCAGCAGCAGCCGGGGGCGCAGGGCCACACCGTGTTCGCCGAACGTCAGCCGGTCGAACACCTGATGGAAGGCGGCTGCCGTGGCCATGGCGGGGGCGCTGCCGGTGGCGGCGAGACAGATGGCCGCGTAATCCTGGACCGGCTGCCAGTGCCGTGCCATGAGGAGCGCGACGGAATGAGCGGCCTCGCCCTCCGGACGGCCCCGCAGCCGGGCGGCCAGGGTCTCGTCGGATTCCTCGGGTGCCCCGCCGTCCGGCGGCGGGTAAGGAGGACGAGGCGGGTGAGGGATGGACACGGAGTGGATTCCTCGGATTCGGTTCATCAACAGGTCAATGAGCCCCGGGCATTACCCCCGCGCGGGTGTTTCACCCTTGCACAACCCACCGAACCCAACAAGGCACTTGGGTAACATCCTCACCTTTGAAAGTAAGTCACACGCGGTGGCAACTCGGTTCACTCGCACCGGCTTTCGACTTTCCATGCGCCCCGTGTGAAGCACACGCACACGCCGGTACGCCTCGCACGCTCCCGGCGCACGGCACATGGCGGTCCACTGGAATCGGCCTTTCTCGGAGGCCTCGCGCTGGACGGCGGCTCTCCCGCGCCAAACGGCCGCCGACCTTGCTCCTCCCGCCCTCGGTCGGCGGCCCCGAGGGCGGGGGCGGCCCACCCTCGCCCTCATCTCACCAGGGCATGGACCCGGCCCGCTCGGTGAGGGTGCCGGTGGGCGCCTGGGCCCCCAGACCGACGAGCCGTACGACGGGCTCCGCGCCCAGCTCCACCGGCTGGATCCCGGCACCGCTCTGTCCGTGCAGGTCGGTCTCGGTGAGGCCGGGGTCGACGGCGTTGACCCGGATACCGGGCAGGCCCTTGGCGTACTGCACGGTGAGCATGTTCACCGCCGCCTTCGAGGAGCCGTAGACGGGTGTGGGATACGTGCTCTCGTGCCGGGCGGGGTCGCCGACGGTGCCGAACGAGCCGAGGCCGCTGGTGACGTTGACGATCGACGGTGCCTCGGCGGCCCGCAGCAGCGGCAGGAAGGCGTGGATGACGCGGACGACGCCGAAGACGTTGACGTCGTAGATCCGGCGCATGTCCCCGGCCGTGGCGTCCTCGGGCTTCGGATCCCCTTCGGCGGTGCCCGCGTTGTTGACCAGGACGTCCAGATGCCCTTCCGCTCGGGTCAGTTCGGCGGCGGCCGCGGTGACGGAGGCGTCGTCGGTGACGTCCAACTGGACGAAGGCGACGCCGAGTTCGTCCGCCGCCGCCCGGCCGCGTTCGGGATCGCGGGCGCCGAGGTAGACGGTGTGGCCGAGTTCGCGCAGCCGGCGGGCGGTGGCCCGGCCGATGCCCTTGTTGGCGCCGGTGACGAGGACGACGCTCATACGGTGGAGTCCTCCGACCGCCTGCCGATGGCGTCGAGTTCGGTGACCGCGTCGGCGGGCAGCGCCAGGTCCGCGGCGGCGATGTTCTCGCGCAGATGGGCGCGGGAGGAGGTGCCGGGGATGAGGGTGGTGGTGGCCGAGCGCTGCAACAGCCAGGCCAGGGCGACCTGTTGGGGCGAGGCGTCGAGGCGCGCGGCCACGTCCGACAGGACCTGCGACTGGAGGGGCGTGAAGCCGCCGAGGGGGAAGTAGGCGGCGAACGCGATGTTCTCCGCGGCGCACCGCTCGACGAGGGCGTCGTCCTGCCGGTTGGCCAGGTTGTACAGGTTCTGGACGGTGACGACGGGGGCGATGGCCTGGGCCTCGGTCAACTGGGCGGCGGAGACGGCGCTGAGCCCGAGGTGCCGGATCAGCCCCGCCTTCTGCAACTCGGCCAGCGCGCCGAACTTGTCGCCGACCGGCTCCTCGTCGGGGGTGTCCTGGGTGCCCACGCGGAGGTTCACCACGTCGAGCGCGTCGAGCCCGAGGTTGCGGAGGTTGTCGTACACCTGCGCCTTGAGGTCCTCGGGGTGCCGGGACATGATCCAGCTTCCGTCGGGGCCGCGCCGGGCGCCGACCTTGGTCACGATGTGCAGGTCGTCCGGGTAGGGGTGGAGGGCCTCCCGGATGATCTCGTTGACGACGACGGGGCCGTAGAAGTCGCTGGTGTCGATGTGGGTGATGCCCCGCTCGACGGCCTCGCGGAGGACGGCCACCGCTTCGGTGCGGTCCTTCGGCGGGCCGAACACATGGGGGCCGGCCAGTTGCATGGCGCCGTATCCCATGCGGGTGAGGGTGAGGCCCTCGGCGGGGGTGAGGGTGCCGCCGGAAACGATGTCGGCCATGGTGGCGCGCCTTTCGCTGAAAGCTGCGTGGGGACTGTTCGTCCCGCCACCGACTCTGCGCCCGTACCGGCTGAGCAGGCAGTACCCGGATGTTCCTGGTAGTGACAGGGACACCCACCTCCGGGGATGGGGACCTACGGTGGTGGGTGTGGACAGCAAGAACGCGCTCGGCGAGTTTCTGCGGGCCCGCCGTGAGCGGGTCCGCCCCGAGGACGTGGGTCTGAGCGGCGGCGGACTGCGCCGGGTGCCGGGGCTGCGCCGGGAGGAGGTCGCCCTGCTGGCCGGCATCAGCTCCGACTACTACCTGCGCCTGGAGCAGGGCCGCGACCGCAACCCCTCCCTCCAGGTGCTGGAGGCACTCGCCCGCGTGCTGCACCTGGACGCCTCCGCGACCGCGCACCTGATCGGCCTGGCGCAGCCGGAACGGCCGGCCGTGTCCCGCAGACGCGCCAGGCGCCCCGAGGCGGTGCCGGCGAGCGTCCGCGAGCTGCTCGACACATGGGCCGGCCATCCCGCGTACGTGCAGAACCGGTTCACCGACTGCCTCGCGGCCAACGCCCTGTGCCGGGCGCTCTCCCCGAACTACGCGCCGGGTGTGAACCTGATGCGGGCGGTGTTCCTCGACCCGGCCGAGCAGGAGCTGCGCCGCGACTGGGAGGAGCTGACCGCCGAGGGCGTGGCGACGCTGCGCAGCCACATCGGGCCCGACGTCGACGATCCACGACTGGTCGAGCTGGTCGGCGAGTTGTCCGTCCGCAGCGACCGCTTCCGGCTGCTGTGGAGCCGTCACGAGGTACGGCCGATGCTCGGCCGGACCAGTCTCCTCAGCCACCCCCTGGTCGGCGACTTCGAGTTGCGGTCGAACAAGTTCGAGATCCCGGGCACGGAGGCGCTGAGCCTGGTCGTCTTCCACGCCGAGCCGGGCAGCCGCAGCGCGGAACTGCTGGGGCTGCTGGGCAGCCTGGTCGCGCCCGGCAACACCCCGCGCGAGGACGGCCCCCGGGCCCGGGAGGAAGGCGCCCGACTCGACGAGGACCGGTAGATCCACCAGTCGGACCTCCCCGTCGGACCTTCCCGTCAGACCTCCGCGTCAGATCTGCCAGGACCGCAACCGGTCCGCCGCGCCGTAGACGTCCGTCTTGCCGGAGATCAGGTCGCGGGCGAGGTCGACGAGGGCGCCGTAGGGCGGATCGATGCCGACGCCGCTGACGAACATGTAGGCGACCGCGGTGGCACAGGCGAAGCGGGCGTTGGCCGACGGCAGGGGCTTGAGCAGGGCGAGGGTGTGCAGCAGGGCGGTGGCCCGCCAGGCCGGGTCGGAGTCGACGCCGAGGCGGGGCGGATCGACGCGGTGCCGGGCGACGGCCGCGACCAACGCCGAGAAGTCGTTGATGGTGGGCTGGTCCGGCAGGACTTCCTCATGGCGCTGGAGCAGCCACGGCACGTCGATATGGATGACGGTGGGCATGCGTCAGGCGACCCGCCCCTCGCCCTTGGCCGACGGTTCGTCCTCGGGGAACGCGGCGGCGAACTCGTCGGCGTGCGTCGCGAAGAACCGCCGGAACGCCTCCGCGCCCTCCTGCAACGCCCGGTGCCGGGCGATGTCGGCAGCGGCCGCCTCCCGGACAAGGGCCTTCATGGACGTACCGCGCTCCTTGGCGATCTGCCGCAGGTCCTCAAGCTCGCGATCGCTGAACTCCACGTTGAGAGCTGGCATGACCACACGGTACCGCGCGGGTACTTACCCGTAAATACCCCCAGGTCAAGCGGCCCCCTGGACGGTACCGGGCGGGTCCCAACGCCCTGTCCGAATCCCGCCGGACCCGGCCGCCGTCCCGGAGCAGACTCGTCTGTATGACCACCGTCTGCGCACTCACCGACAGCCCCCTGGGCGAACTGCTCCTGACCGGCGAGAAGTCGCCCACCGGCACCACCCTCACCTCCCTCTCCCTGCCGGACCACCCGCTCATCGGCCCCGACCGGCGACGCGACGACCCGGCCTTCACCGAGGCCACCCGGCAGCTGTCCGCGTACTTCGCCGGACACCTCACCCGCTTCCGACTCCCGCTGGCCGCCGCGGGAACAGCGTTCCAACAGCGCGTGTGGCAGGCCCTCGACGAGATCCCGTACGGCACCACGACGACATACGGCGCCCTCGCCGAGCGGCTGGGAGTTCCACGCACCGGGATCCGGGCGCTGGGCGCGGCGATCGGCGCGAATCCGCTGCTGCTGGTGCGCCCGTGCCATCGGGTGATCGGCGCGGACGGTTCGATGCGGGGTTACGCCGCCGGGGTCGAGCGCAAGGTGCGGTTGCTGACGCACGAGGGTGCGCTGCAGCCCATGCTGGGCTGACGAGGAGTTGGACCGGCGAAGCCAGGTCCTTCAGAGGCACGGCCGAGGGACCTGGTCGCGCGTGGACGTCAACCCTGATCCGCCACGAACGAAGCCATCCACGCCAACGCCGCGTTCCAGTTCACCGCCGTCTCGTTCGTCGACCACGACTGGATGTCGTCGATGTAGCAGAACTGCCCGACGCAGCCGGTGAGTTTGCTCTGTGCGTACGGGTCCTGGATGGACGAGTTGGGGCCGCCCGCCAGGGTCCCCCTCGGCGGGTTCGGGAGGTTCGGGTCGAGTTCGTGGGCGTACCAACGACTGTGTTCGTTGTGGGAGTCGGCCTCGCCGTAGCCGGTGACGTAGGACATGTTGAGGGCGTTGCGGCCGAGGATGTAGTCCATGCTCTGGAGTGCGCCGGCGCGGTACTTCGAGGCGCCGGTGAGGTCGTACGCGGTGGCGATGACGTGCGCGTTGTTGAGGATCTGGCTGTTGGATCCCCAGTCGTAGAGGTTGCCGGGCGGTGCGTACGGCATGCCGTAGGGCTGGGTTCGCAGGGTGGTCAGGTAGGTGTTCGCGCCCTCGGTCACCGAGCGGCGGATCCCGTCCCGGCCGGGCAGCCGGCTGGGGACGGTCGCGAGGTCGAGGCGGCCCAGTGCGGCCGTCCGCGCCCAGTCGAAGCCGAGGCTGCCGAAGATGTCGGCCGTGTTGAGGGGGGAGTTGACGACGTGGTCCGCGAACTGCCGTTCCCCCGTGGTCAGATACAGCTCGGCCGCCGCCCAGTAGAACTCGTCGGTCGCGTTGTCGTCGGGGTACGCGCCGCCACCGGTGCCGTCGTTCGGGTCCGGGTACACCGAGGGGTGTGCGAGTGCCGCCGCCCACGCCTTCCGCGCCGCGGCCAGTGACTTCGCCGCGAACTCCCGGTCGTAGGGCCGGTACAGACGCGCCGCCTGTGCCGCCGTCGCCGCGAGGTTGAGCGTGGCCTGCGTGGTCGGGGCGTGCAGTTCACGCTTCTGGGGGTCCTGGCTCGGCAGCAGCGGCAGCCCGGTCCACTGTTCGTCGTGGACCTTGTCGTGCGCCATACCGGCGAGCGGCTGCCCGTCCGGTACCTGCATCTTCAGCAGGAACTCCAGTTCCCAGCGCGCCTCGTCGAGTACGTCCGGCACCTTGTTGCCGCTCTCCGGGATGGCGAGCGTCCCGTCGCGCAGTGTGGCCGGCTGTCCGGTGCGGGCCAGCAGTGAGCGCTCGTAGGTGCTGAGCAACTCCCACGTGGAGATACCGCCGTTGATGACGTACTTGCCGTGGTCCCCCGCGTCGTACCAGCCGCCGGTCACGTCAAGTGTGTAGTCGCACAGGCCGGGTTGGCAGGGCACGTGCGCGTCGCCCTGGTTGGGAGCGACGTTCAGGTGACCGGCCGGGCGGGCGTACCCGGGGCGCAGGTCGTCGCGTATCCCGATGCCGCTGCGCTGCGTGTAGTAGTACTTCAGCGAGTCGAGCCTCAACTGCTCATAGGCGGCCGTCCCGATGTCGAACGGGCGGCTCGTCTCCCCGTCCGCCACCAGCGTGAAGCCCTCGCCGCGCCCCCGATACGAGCCGAAGTCGATGGACTGCACGTTCTGCCCGGAGGACCCGTCGACGCCGCGCGGCACGGTCCGCCCGTGCGCGACCACCGCACCCGCCGCGTTCCTCAACTGCCAGGGCAGCACGGCCGTCGACCCGGTCACCAGCGTGGCGTTCTTCGGCCCGCTCGGCAGGTACGCGACCTGGTTCACCCGCACGCGCGGCCCGGTGTCCGGCTGGTACACCTCCGGCGGCACCCCGCCCAGCAACGACACGTCGTCCATGCAGAAGCGCCAGGCCGCGGTGGAGCCCCCGAGCTGGAAGGCCACCTGCCCCTGCGTGGTGTCGACGGGCGAAGTGAACGTGTACGCAAAGGAGTTGCCCGACGCGCTCAGCTCGGGACTGACCTCGTGGTAGGTGTCGTACGGCGCCACCGACAGCCCGACGATCGCCCGCGCCACCTGCCCTTCGGGCGCACCGGACGCCGTGAAGGCGAACTTGTACGACTCGCCCTTCACCAGCGTGATGTCGTTCTGGCCGACGGCCGCGTCCCAGCGGTTCGTCGTGCCGCCCGGCACGTCCGCGCAGAGCTGCCCGTCGGACAGGCCGACCGTGACGTTGCTCGTCGTCCACCAGGGTTCGGTGGTGGTGTCGAAGGTGCCGTTCCTGACCTGTTCGACCTCGTCGGCCCCGGCCGGGCCGGCCAGCAGGGCGGTGAGCGCCGCCGCGAGGAGGGCCGTGGCGGCGAGCAGGGCCGTTCTGCGTCGTTTCACGTCTGGGCTCCTCGGGGAGGTGGGGGCGCGCTCCGGTGCCGTGTGCGGTGGGAGCGCTCCCAGATGCGGACGCTGGTCATGCTGTTCGAGACATGACATCCCGTCAACGGTCCGGACAGGCCAGTTTCCCGTCCGGACCGCGGCGAAGGGTGCGCGCTACCCGGCCGGAGCCTCCACCTTGCTGATCCGCACCGCCCCTTGGGCCACCCCCGGACGACCGCTCGTCAGCGCGAGCCGCAACCGGGACCCGCGCACGGGGTCGAAGGTGACGACGGTCGGGCTGTCCGAGGCCGTGGCCCAGTCGACGGCGGCCCCCTCGACCGGCACCCACGCGAGACCGTCCCACACGGCCACCGCCACCGCGGCGGGCAGACTGTGTGTCGCGTCCACGGTGAACGACACCTCCACCCGGTCGAAGGACCGCACCCTCCCCCAGTCCACCGACACCCAGTCCTTCTCGCGCGCACCGCTGAAGGCCGGCAGCAGGGCCGTCGCCGCCTTGGCGAAGGCGTTGGACCAGCCGGTGGCCGGGTCCCCGTCCAGCACGGCGGCGGGGAGCGTGTCGGGGCGGCCCGAGTAACTGGCGTCCGCGTACGGGTAGTTCGGCGGCGCGGGGTAATCCGCCTCGCATCGCGGCGCCGACGTCATGGCCACGTCCCGGCCGGGTGTCGTCCGTACGGTCACCGTGCCTGACCGCAGCCCTTCCGCCCGCCCCGTCACCTTCAGCGTGCCCGCCCTCGTACCGGACCGCACGATCGCAAGTGCCTTGCCGTGGAAGGCGGTTCGCGTACTGGCCTGATAGCGCTCGGCGCTCTCCTCCCGCCCGTTGTCCAGGCCGGCCAATGACCCGCCCTTCACCTCGAAGGCGATCAGATCCTCGGCGTCGGGCAGCACGACACCATGGGCGTCGACGACCTCCGCGGTGACGAACACCAGTGAACGTCCGTCTGCGGCAAGGGACTCGCGGTCGGCGGTGAGGCGGACGGCGTGCGCGGCTCCCGCCGTACGCAACACATCCGAGGCGACGACCTTCCCCCCGCTCCTCGCCACCGCCTTCAACTCGCCGGGTTCGTAGGGCACTTCCCAGGTCAGGTGGAGTTTGCCCGCGCTGCCGTTCGGGCTGGTGTAACTGCCCGGGTAGGGGCCGGTGGTGAAGGTCTTGTCGTCGCCGGTGGGCTCGGTCGTCTCCAGGTAGGTACGGCCGTCGGTGGTCGTCTTGGTGTCGAACTCCCTTGTCCCGAGGGACTTTCCGTTGAGGAACAGCTCGACGGTGTCGACGTTGGCGTAGGCCCAGACCTCGACGGTGTCCCCCGGCTCGTGGTTCCAGGTCATCGGTACCAGGTGGACCATGGGTTCGCTGATCCACTGGCTGCGGAAGAGGTGGTACATGTCCTTCGGGAAGCCGGCCGTGTCGACCGCGCCGAAGAAGGACGCCTTGACCGGGAAGACGTCGTACGGGGTCGGCTCCCCGATGTAGTCGATGCCCGACCACAGGAACTGGCCCGCGAACCACTTCCGGTCCCGGTCCTTCTTGTGGCCGTACTCGCCGCTCATCGTCCAGGAGGAGAGGTTGTTGTCGTACGAGGACGTGGCACGCCTGCCGGGGGTGTGGTTCTCGCCGGTGTTGAGGTGTTCCGGCTCCTGGTAGGTGCCGCGTGTCGAGGTCTCCGAGGAGGACTCGGACTCGAAGAGGAACAGGTGCGGATAGGCGGCGTGCAGGCCGTCGACGGACTTGGCGGTGTTGTAGTTGAGGCCGAGTCCGTCGAGCTTGGCGAGCATGAGGTCGGCGGCGGAGCCCTTGGCGGGTACGCCGTGGTACTTGTTCGAGCCGATGACCACCGGGCGGGTGTCGTCCGCCGCCTTGATCGCGCCGATGATGCGGTCGGCCATGGCCAGCCCGGCGGTGGTGGTGGAGTCGGTGATCTCGTTGCCGATGGACCACAGCACGACGGCGGGCGAGTTGCGGGCGGCGAGGACCATCTCGGTGGCGTCCTTCTCGCACCAGTCGTCGAAGAACCGGTGGTAGTCGTAGGTCGTCTTGCCGGTGTGCCAGCAGTCGAAGGCCTCGACCATCATCACGATGCCCAACTCCTCGCAGACCTGGATGATTTGCGGCGAGGGCGGATTGTGGGAGGTGCGGAAGGCGTTGACGCCCATCGACTTCATGAGGGTCAACTGCCTGCGCACCGCGTCGAGGCTGATCGCGGAGCCGAGGGCGCCCTGGTCGTGGTGGAGGTCGACGCCCTTGATCTTGGTGTGGGTGCCGTTGAGGGAGAAGCCCTCGTCCGGGTCGAAGCGGTAGGCGCGGATGCCGAAGAGGGTGCGGTGGGTGTCGACCCGCTTGCCGTCCACACGGAGTTCGGTCTCCAGGGTGTAGCGGTGGTCCGGGGTCTCGATGTCCCACAACTTGGGCTTGGGGACGGTGAGTTCATGGGTCGCGGTGCTGCGGTCGGCGACGGTGACCGTGGAGGTGGCGCGGGCCACCGTCCGGCCGCCGGGGTCGACGACCCTCGATCCGACCTCCACCTCGCTCGCGGTGCCCGACTCGTTCAGCACGGCTGTCAGCACGCGGACGACGGCCCGCTCGGCGGTGATGTCGGGGGTCGTGACGTACGTGCCCCAGCGCTCCACGTGCACCGGTTCGGTGATGACGAGGCGGGCCTCGCGGTAGATGCCGCTGCCCGAGTACCAGCGGCTGCTGGGGAGTCGGTTCCGCACCTTCAGCGCGACGACGTTCTCCGTGGTGCCGTCGGTGTACGCCAGGTCGGTGAGGTCGAGGGCGAACCCCGTGTATCCGTAGGGGTGTTGGCCGACCTGGGTGCCGTTGCAGTAGACGTACGAGTCCATGTAGACGCCGTCGAACTCCACCGAGATCCGCTTGCCCGCGAAGGCCGGCGGCAGGGTGAAGGCGATCCGGTACCAGCCGAGGCCGCCGGGGAGGAACCCGGTGCCGCTGGTCGTGCCGTAGGCCGTGGTGGGGGTCTGTTCGATGCTCCAGTCGTGGGGGACCGCGACCTGGCGCCAGGTCGAGTCGTCGTAGTCCGGTGCGGCGGCGTCGGCGTAGGCGCCGGTCGGGTCGGTGATGCCGCCCGGGTTGACCAGCGCGAAGCGCCAGCCGTCGCGCAGCGCGACCGTGTGGCGGCCGGAGGCGCCCGCCGGGGTCCCGGCGGCGTGTGCGGCCGGGGCGGCCAGGAGTGATGCGGCCGTCGGCGCGGCCGTGGAAGCGATCAAAACCGATCTGCGAGTGACCGTCATGGCGGCTCTCCCTCATCAGGGCCCAGAAGTACTCACAACTGATCGTGACCGAACAGATTCTGACGGGGTGCCACACCGGGCCGTCAAGGGTGCGGGGGCGGACTTCTGCCGCGTGCGCCGCTTCGACCGGGTTTTCCCCCTTGACCACCGGTACCCGCGGCCGTGGGGGTTCCGGTCCGCGCGGGAGCGTGACGCACTAGGCTGGAACGCAAGTGGCGGGTCTGTTCACTGTGAGTGCGCGCGATGGAGTGGCGACGATGAGTCCGGTCTACCCGTTCGACGATGCCGCGACGGCGCGGGTTGTCATCGACGATGCCGGAACTCTGGTGGAGTGGAACGACGGGGCCCGCCGGCTCCTGGGCCACACCGCGGACGAGGTCGTGGGCCGCCCGGCCGTGGGACTGCTGGCCGGTGACACCGAAGCGCTGCCCGAGGTCACGGGCGCCCGCTGGGACGGCACGGTCATGTTGCGCCACCGGGACGGCAGCGCCGTGTCCGTGTGGCTGCTGGCCCACCACCGGCGCCCCCGGGACGACGGTCCTGGCGACTGGCTGGTCGTGACGCCGCTGGAGGGCGGCGGCCCCCGCGCCGCCGAGGACCCCCTCGCGACGGCGGCGCTGACCCAGTCGCCGTGCGCCATCGCGGTCTACGACGAGCGGCTGCGGCTGAGCCGGGTCAACGACGCGATGGGCGAGGTGATCGGCCTGCCCGAGGAGCGCATCCAGGGGCTGCGGATCACCGAGATCGGCGGCAAGACCCAGAGCGCGGAGCTGGAGCAGTACATGCTGCGCGTGCTCACCTCCGGCACCGCCCAGGACTTCCAGATCTACCTGCGCACCGGCGGCGAGGACACCGCGCACGCCTGGCTCGCCCGGATGGCGCCGATCACGGACGCCGAGGGACGGGTGCGGGGCGTGTGTCTGGCCGCGCACGACTTCACCGAGAACTACCTGGCGCGGGAGCGGCTGCAGCTCGTCAACGAGGCGAGCGTCCGCATCGGCACCACCCTCGACGTCACCCGTACGGCCCAGGAGCTGGCGGACGTCTGCGTACCCGCGCTGGCCGACTTCGTCAGCATCGACCTGCTGGACCCGCAGGAGCACGGCGGGGAGCCCCCGGCGGCGATCACCGCGCCGCTCGGACTGCGCCGGGCCGCCCACCAGTCGGTGCAGCAGGGCAGCCCCGAGGCGGTCGCCAAGCCCGGCCAGCTGGGCCTGTACCCGGACCACTCCCCGCAGGCCGACGCGCTGGTCGCGGGCCGCACGCTCGTCGCCTCGGGCGGCGACCTCGCACGCTGGCTCGCCTGGGACCGCACCCGCGCCAAGCGCGTCGAGGAGTACGGCATCCACTCCTCGATGGCGGTACCGATCCAGGCCCGCGGCGTCACCCTCGGCGTGGCGGTCCTCACCCGCTACCGGCGCCTCGACCCCTTCACCGACGACGACGTGCTGCTGGCCGAGGAGGTCACCGCCCGCGCCGCCGTCTGCATCGACAACGCCCGCCGCTTCTCCCGCGAACGCGAGACCGCGCTGGCCCTCCAGCGCAGCCTGCTCCCCCGCAAACTCCCGCGCACCGCCGCCCTGGAGGCCGCCTCGCGCTATCTGCCGGCGGCGCGCGCCGGGGTCGGCGGCGACTGGTTCGACGTGATCCCGCTGTCCGGGATGCGGGTCGCCATGGTCGTCGGCGACGTCGTGGGCCACGGCATCCAGGCCTCCGCCACGATGGGCCGGCTGCGCACGGCCGTCCGCACCCTCGCCGACATCGACCTGGCCCCCGACGAACTGCTGACCCACCTCGACGACCTCGTCGTCCGGCTGTCCGCCGAGGCCGGGAACGACGGCAGCCCGGGCGAGGTCGGCGCGACCTGCCTGTACGCGGTCTACGACCCGGTGTCCCGCCGCTGCACACTGGCCCGCGCCGGACATCCGCCGCCGGTCATGATCCGGCCGGGCGGCCCGCCCGAGCCCGTCGACCTGCCCGCAGGACCGCCGCTGGGCCTCGGCGGACTCCCTTTCGAGTCGGCCGAGTTCGAGCTGCCCGAGGGGACCGTCCTCGCGCTGTACACCGACGGGCTGGTCGAGAACCGCGAACGGGACCTCGACGTCAGTCAACGGCTGCTGTTCGACGCCCTGTACGCCCCCTCGGACTCGCTGGACGAGACCTGCGACCGGATCCTGCACGCCGTGCTCCCGGCCGGCGGCGCCGCCGACGACGTGGCACTGCTGCTGGCCCGCACCCAAGGGCTGCCCGCCGAGCAGGTCGCGACCTGGCATATCCCCGCCGACCCGTCGCTCGTCGCCCCGATCCGCAAGCAGGTCGTGGAGCAACTGGACACCTGGAACATGAGCGAGGCCGGGTTCACGGCCGAGCTGGTGGTGAGCGAGCTGGTCACCAACGCCATCCGCTACGGCGCGCACCCCATCCGGCTCCGGCTGATCCATGACGCGGCCACGCTGATCTGCGAGGTGTCCGACACCAACCACACGGCCCCGCACCTGCGCCGCGCCAAGACGTGGGACGAGGGCGGGCGCGGACTGCTGCTGGTCGCGCAGCTCACCCAGCGCTGGGGCAGCCGGCACACGGCCGACGGCAAGACGATCTGGGCGGAGCTGTCCCTCTTCGAGGAGGAGTGAGCCCGACGCGGGCCGGGCCGGGTCAGGAGAGGTCGGTCAGCCAGGGCCTGACCTGGCGGCGGGCCTCGTGCAGCCGGGACTTCAGTGTGCCCAGCGGGATGCCGAGCCGCTCGGCGATCTCGGCGTACTCCAGCTTGCAGATGTCCCGGTACACCAGGGGCGCGACCAGATGCGGGGACTCCCGCTCAAGGCGCTCCAGCGCCTCCAGGAGGTCGATCTTCGACCCGGCGATCACACTCGTCGTACGCGGGTCGACATGCTGCGTCACGTCGATCACGGCGGGCTGCTCGACGGCCCGCCGCTTCAGCTCGCGGTACTTCTGCCGGGCGCCGTTGGCGACCACCGTGTAGAGCCAGGTGCTGAACAGGCTGCGGCCCTCGAACGTGCCGATCTTGCGGGCGACTTGGAGCAGTACGTCCTGCGCGGCCTCCTCGGCGTCCTCACGGCACGGCAGGAACCGCCCGCACCGCCGTACGACCTCGGGTCGGATCGAGCGCAGCAGCTCGTCCAGTGCGGCCGGGTCACCCGCCGCGGCACGCCGCGCGAGCTCCTCGGTCGGTGCCGGTTCCCGCACTGGCTCCACTCCTCCGCCTCGATCTCCGAGCAGGCATGATAGTCCCATGCACTCCGTCGAACAGATCGGCCGCTACCGTCTCGAACGCCGCCTGGGTACCGGCGCGTTCGGCACGGTCTGGCTCGCGCACGACGACGTGCTCGAAGCCCCGGTCGCCGTGAAGGTCCTCGCCGACAACTGGGCGCACCGCCTCGACATCCGCGAGCGCTTCCTCTCCGAGGCCCGGCTGCTGCGCAAGGCCGACTCGAACCGGGTGGTGCAGGTCTACGACATCGGTGAGCTGCCCGACGGACGGCCGTACTTCGTGATGGAGTACGCCGACGCCGGCACCCTCGCCGACCTCCTCACCGCGGGGCCCCTGCCCGTCCCCGAGGCGCTGCGGCTGACCGCGCTGGCCGCCCGGGGCGCCGCCGCGCTGCACAAGGCGGGGATCGTGCACCGGGACATCAAGCCGACCAACGTGCTGCTGCGCACCGCCCCGGACGGCACCTACCGCGTCCTGCTCGCCGACCTGGGCCTGGCCAAGAGCCTGGCGCAGGGGTCGGGCCTCACCCTGGCCGCGGGTTCCGCGGGTTATCAGCCGCCGGAGCAGGCGCAGCCGGGGTTCGGCATCGACGAGCGCGCCGACGTGTACAGCCTGGGCGCAGTCGGCTACGAGCTGCTCACGGGCACGGTTCCGGGGGCGCCCGGTCAGGTCGTCCGGCCGGACCGGCTGCGGCCGGACGTGTCCCCCGATGTGCAGCGGGCCCTGCTGCGCGCGCTGGAACCCGACCGGGAGCGGCGCTGGCCGACGGCGCGGGAGTTCGCGGAGGAGCTGGAGCGGCTGACCGCCGAGGCGGCCCCGGTGCGCAAGCCGGGCGGCCGGCACCGTGGGGTCGCGCTGATGGCGGGGCTGTTCGTCGTGGTGGCCGCCGGGGCGGGCGTCGCGGTGATGAACCTGCCGTCGTCGTCCGGGAGTTCACAGATCCGGGTCAAGGACATCACCGGGCGGGTCGTGGCCGAGGTGCCCGACGCCTGGGGCCGTCAGCTGCGCGACTCGGGCTGGAATCCGCGGGCGCTCGGACTGACGGCAGGGCACGAGCCGGGGCTGGCGGTCGCCGACGACCTGGCGAAGTGGCAGGACCTCACGGCGGACGTGAACGGCGTGTTCATCGGCCTGAGCGAGCACGGCAGCGTGCCGACCGAGGTGGACCGCATCGCCCACTCCGGCTGCCACTACGACGGCAGCCGCGCCTACGCGAACGCGACCTGGCGCGGCACGATCCGCACCTGGAGCGCCTGCTCGGGCAGCACGGGCACCCTCTCCGAGACCGCGCTGCGCCAAGTCGGGGGCGCGGCGCAGCCCCAGGTCTACGTCCAGATACGGCAGCACAGCGGTGACGCGACCGCGCGCATACTCCGCTCGCTCCGGGTCACCTGAGCACTGTCGGCATCGCTGTCGGGATCGGCGTCGGAAATAATCCGGTGATCCCGCGAACCTTTCGGCGCGCACGCGCATCGGACCTCTGTGACAGCGCGCGAGGCGCTGTGCGGTGAACCTCCAGGAGTGTTGAAGATGGCGAACACGTCCCCGTCCCCGCGCCGGGCGGCCCTGCTCGTGAGCGCGGTCGCCGTGCTGGGTCTGACGACGGCCTGCGGCAACGGCGGCGGCACGGCGAGCAGCCCGCGGACCGAGTCGGGTACGGCCGCGCCGGCGGGCGGCGACGCCTCGGCCGACGGGTCCGGTACGCCGGTCTCCTCGTCGAGCGGCAGCGCCACCGGCTCGGACTCGACCTCCACCTCGTCGGGTTCCTCCACGTCCACCTCTTCGAGCTCCGGCGTCACCAGCGGCAGCCGATGCCACACCTCCGAGCTGCGGGCGAAGGTCGGCGGCAACAACCCGGGGGCCGGGCAGGAGAACTTCCCGATCGTCCTCACCAACGCGTCCGGCCGTACCTGCACGGTGCGCGGCTTTCCCGGTGCCGCGTTCGTGAGCGCGTCCGGCCGGCAGCTGGGCCCGGACCCCCAGCGCGACTCGGGCAGCACCGCCACCA
The DNA here is from genome assembly GCF_044753545.1 of Streptomyces sp. NPDC088350. Lineage (NCBI taxonomy): Bacteria > Bacillati > Actinomycetota > Actinomycetes > Kitasatosporales > Streptomycetaceae > Streptomyces > Streptomyces sp. NPDC088350. The sequence goes on from NZ_JBIVNL010000003.1 coordinate 129,006, forward strand.
CGGTCACGCTGAAGCCGGGGCAGAGTGCCTGGGCGGGGCTGACCTTCTCCAACCCGGAGATCAGCGGCGCGAAGACGGCGACCCCGGCCACGCTGGTGGTGACCCCGCCCGACGAGAAGGACCCGCTGAAGGTGACGTGGACGGCGGGTGCCGTGCCCGTGTCGGGGAACGCGTCCTCGGTGCGCCTGACGGTGTTCAGCGCGGGCACGGGCGCCTGATCACGGGCTTCGCACCGGAGCCTGGTTACATGGGGCGGGCACCACTGCCCGCGTCCCGGAGGACCGTCCCCTGAACACCCCGCTCGCCGAAACCCTGTCCGTCGCGCTGCTCGTCGCCGTCCTCGTGTGGGCCGTCGTCCGTCCTTTCGGCTGGCCGGAGGCTGTGCTGGCGGTCCCGGCCGCCGGGATCGCCGTGGCCACCGGGGCGATCTCGCTCGACCATGCGCGGGCCGAGGCCGAGCAGCTCGGGCCGGTGGTCGGGTTCCTTGCCGCGGTGCTCGTGCTCGCCCACTTCTGCGATGTGGACGGGCTGTTCCGGGCCTGCGGGGCGTGGATGGCCGAGTGGGCGAAGGGCAGCCCGAGCCGGCTGCTGACAGCGGTGTTCGCGCTGGCCTCCGCGATCACGGCCGTACTGAGTCTGGACGCCACCATCGTGCTGCTGACGCCGGTCGTGTTCGCGACGGCGTCCCGGATGGGCGTGCGTCCCAAGCCGCACGTCTACGCGTGCACGCATCTGTCGAACACCGCCTCGCTGCTGCTGCCGGTCTCCAACCTGACGAACCTCCTCGCCTTCGCGGCGAGCGGCCTCAGCTTCACCCGGTTCGCCGGGCTGATGGCGCTGCCCTGGCTGGTCGCGATCGGGGCCGAGTACCTGGTGTTCCGGAAGTTCTTCGCCCGTGACCTCGCGGCGGCGGCGCCCTCGCCGGCCTCCGTCGACACGCCCGAACTGCCGGTGTTCGCGCTGGCGACCGTCGCCTGCACGCTCGCCGGGTTCGTGCTGACCTCGGCGGTCGGCATCGATCCGGCGTGGGCCGCGCTGGCGGGCGCGCTCGTCCTCGCCGGTAGGGCGCTGCTACGGCGGCAGGCGACCCCGCTCACGGTCGTGCGGGCCGCCGCGCCGTCCTTCCTGGCATTCGTGCTGGCGCTCGGGATCGTGGTGCGGGCGGTGGTGGACAACGGGCTCTCCGACGCGCTCGGACACCTCCTGCCCGGCGGGACCGGGATCGCGGCCCTGCTCGGGATCGCCGCGCTGGCCGCCGTACTGGCGAATCTCATCAACAACCTGCCGGCGGTACTGGTCCTGCTGCCGTTGACGGCGCAGGCCGGGCCGGGGGCCGTGCTCGCCGTGCTGCTCGGGGTGAACATCGGGCCGAACCTGACCTACGCCGGTTCGCTCGCGACGCTGCTGTGGCGGCGCATCGCGCAGCAGCACGAACACGACGTGGATCTCGAGGAGTTCACGAAGCTGGGGCTGCTCGCCGTGCCGTCGGCGCTCGTCCCGGCCGTGGTGGCACTGTGGGTGTCGCTCCAGGTTCTCTGACACCGAGGGAGGCCGAATGCGTGTGATCGCCTGGCTGGTCGAGGGCACCTGGCCCGCGTGTGTGGACGCCGTACGGACGCATACGCCGGAGGATTCCGAGGTGGTGCTGCTGCACGTCAGCGGTCCTGACGTGCCCGGTGTCGCGCACGGGGCGTTCGCCGGGCTGCTCGGCCGGGGTGGTCCGCGGCGGGATCCCGGGACGCGGCTGGAGGATCTGGGCAGTGCGTCGGCGGCCCAGCTGCTGGACGCGGCGGCCGAGCGGCTGGGGCGGCCGTGCACGCGGATGGAGCGGGCTGGGCGGGTCGAGCGCGAGGTGGTGGCCGCCGCCGGGGACGCGGATCTGCTGGTGCTGGCCCGCGACGGCGACCGCGCCCGGCTCGGCCCGCGCAGTCTCGGGCCCGCCGTACGGTTCGCCGTCGATCACGCGCCCTGTCCGGTGCTGCTGGTGTGGCCGGAGGCGGCGCCTGGCATCTCGACCCTGCCGCCACCGCCGCCGCACCACTGAGGTTCAGCGACCGCCGTGGTAGCCGCTGCCGTACCCGCCACCGCCGTATCCGCCGTATCCGCCGTATCCGGACCAGCCGCCCTGGCCGCCCCCTGAGCAGTAGGACGGGTAGTAGGCGCAGTAGTCCATGGTCGGGTACGCCGTCGTCGGCGTGGACTGCGGGGTCGACGCGCTCGGCTTCGGGGTGGGCGTCGGCGTCTTCGAGGCCTCCGGGGCGGCCTTCTTGGTCGTGGGGGTCGGTGACCCGGTGGTGTCGGTGTCCCAGTTGACGACCTGCATCTGCGGGTCGGCCTTCGACGTGTCGAAGACCCAGCGCTGGGCCGAGCCGTCCGCCCGCGTCTTCAGGACGAGCGCGCCGCCGCCGTCGGTGGAGGCGGGGGTCAGGGCCAGGTCCTGGTTCCAGCGCGGGACGAGGATGCCCTGGAGGGTGAAGTCGTAGCGGATGTTCTTGGCGGTCGACGCGGACGTGGTCGTGCAGGGGGCGAGCTGGACCTCGAAGGCGAGGTGCGAGTCGAGGCACAGGCCGGGGTCGGCGGTGCTGCGCAGCTGTCCGTCGGTCTCGTACGACCACTGCTGGCCGGCCGCCGAGGAGCAGGTCTGCAGCTCGGCCTCGGTGCCCTTGAGGGGCTTGTTGCCGGCGATGCCGATGCAGAGGCCGGACTCGACGTTGTGCAGCCGGCCGCTGAGGGTGCCCTGGGTGGTGTCGTTCTTGCCGACCCAGGAGGGGTTGGCGGATTCCTTGCCGGTGCCGGAGGCGCCGGCGGCCTGGCTCTCGGTCGTGGTCTTCCCGTCGTCGGAGCCGCCGCTGGACCACAGGACGAGCGGGAGGACGACCAGTCCGCTCACGGTCAGCACGGCCACGGTGAGGTTGCGGCGGCGGACGCGGCGGGCCGCCTTGTGGGCCGATCTGAGTTCGCCGCGGCGCGGGCCGTTGCGCAGGGCCAGTTCGGTCGAGGCGGACGGCATCGGGACGGGCAGGGCGCGGCTGCCGGCCCTGACCTCCAGGTAGGCGCGTGCGCCCCAGCCGAGGACCGCTTCGGCCAGAGCGACGCCGAGTCCGGCGTTGAACTGGTTCAGCTGGTCGGCGGTGTGCCGGCAGTGCTTGCAGACGGTGAGGTGCATGGCGAGGTCGGGGTCGACCTCCGCACCGCCGCGCCGGAAGGTGACGTCCAGGAGGCGTATGTAGAGCTGGCACTCGTCACCAGGGGCGAGTTCGCGGTGGACCTGGAGGCACTCCTCGCGCAACCGCCCGACGGCGCGCCCGAGTTCGATGCGGGCGCCCTCTTCGTCCAGGCCGACCAGTCCGGCGGCGGTCGCGACGGGCTCGGACTCGACCTCCAGGTGCCAGAGCAGGGTGCGCGCCGTCTGGGGCAGCCGCTGGAACGCCCGGGAGAGCAGCCGCCGTTCGGGCACCGGGAGCAGCCGGGACGCGATGCGGTCGCCTTCGCCGGCCGCCGAGCGCAGGTCCGGGTGGAGCATTTCCTGCCGGCGGTCGGTGTCCCATTCCGCGGCGATTCGGCGGACGGTGACCAGCACCTGGGGCCGCCAGGCCGCGGTCGGTCCGGACTGCCGCAGGGATTCCCCGAAGAGCCGGGTGAAAGCGGCCGTGGTGAGCATTCCGGCGTGGTGCGGTCCGTCGGTGCACAACCCCGCATAGGCGAAGGCCGCTTCCCAGTGCCGGTCCAGCAGTTCGCCGACGGGTTGCAGCGCGGGCGTCGTCCCCGTCCACTTCTTCAGCTCGGCGCTGAGCTGCTCGTCGGTCACTTCGAAGTGGTGAGCGGAAGTCGGGGAATTCGAGGGACCTGCGTCCTTCACGGCTGCATTCCTCCAGGTGAAACGCGGAATTTAGTCCATACCGGCGGGTATGCGACCCTGCCGACAGGCCGACAGGGTCTGCCCGTCCGATTGATGGCATCCCGAACGTCCGCCTGGGGCAGCTCTTTTGAAGCATGGGGGGTGGCGTGCGGGAGCGGCCTCGTACGCGCAGAGGGGAATCAGCTATGTGTCTGCGCGCCGACAGGCACACCTTTGCACAGGTCAGCGAGCCGGAACAAGAGATCTCGTGGTTTTGTGCATTGCGTTCGGGCCTCGGCCATTTGACGATTCGTCAATCGGGTCCGTTATGGGATTGCCACCGTATCCACACGCGAAATCCCCAAACCATTGGCCGGGGGCCGCCCGCCGTACCTTCCGAGTCGGGCGAGGGGCCGCCCTTCTTCCAGTTTTCCCAGGTCATGTTCCAAACGTCCGGCCCATTGTCGGGCGGGACGGTGATGTCGTGGGACTCGACGGCTTCCACGACATCACCGACCGGGGAGTTCACGCCCAACCAATAGGCGGGCGCCGTCAGGAGTGGCCGCTGATCGCGTGCGGGGTGTAGGGCTGCTCCAGGGCTGCCAACTCCTTGTCGCTCAACTCCAGTTCGACGGCGGCGACCGCGTCCTCGATGTGCTGCGGCTTTGCCGCGCCGATGATCGGAGCGGCCACCGTGTTCTGGTGCAGCAGCCAGGCGAGGGCGACCTGGGCGCGCGGGACGCCCCGGTCGCCGGCGATGCGGGTGACCGCTTCGACGATGCTGCGGTCGCCCTCCTGATACAGGCGGTTGCCGAAGTTGTCGGTGCTGCTGCGCTCGGTGGTGGTGCCCCAGTCCCGGGTGAGGCGGCCCCGCGCCAGCGGGCTCCAGGGCAGCACGCCCACGCCCTGGTCCGCGCAGAGGGGCAGCATCTCGCGCTCCTCCTCGCGGTAGAGGAGGTTGTAGTGGTTCTGCATGGAGACGAACCTGGTCCAGCCGTTGCGCTCGGCGATGTGCTGGTGCTTGGCGAACTGCCAGGCGTACATCGAACTCGCCCCGATGTAGCGGACCTTGCCCGCCTTCACCAGGTCGTGCAGCGCCTCCATCGTCTCCTCGACGGGGGTGTGCGGGTCGGCGCGGTGGATCTGGTACAGGTCGACGTAGTCGGTGCCGAGGCGGGCGAGGCTGAGGTCGATCTCGGACATGATCGCCTTGCGGGACAGTCCGGCGCCGTTGGGTCCGGGGCGCGTGCGGCCGTGCACCTTCGTGGCGAGCACGATCTCGTCGCGGCGGGCGAAGTCGCGCAGCGCCCTGCCGGTGATCTCCTCGCTGGTGCCGTCGGAGTAGACGTTGGCCGTGTCGAAGAAGTTGATCCCGGCCTCCAGCGCCTGCCGGATCAGCGGGCGTGACGCCTCCTCGTCGAGGGTCCACTCGTGGGTGCCGCGGTCCGGGAGGCCGTAGGTCATGCAGCCCAGACAGATCCGCGAGACGTCCAGGCCGGTCGAACCGAGCTTCACGTACTGCATCGTTGCTGCTCCTGCCTTCGAGTTCGGTACCGGTGTGGAGCGTACGACGCGGTGTGTACTCCACGTCACGCATATCGCACGCACCCTTGACGGCCGGCGGGGCCCGGCGCTTTGATCCTGGACGTGCCCGCGCTCGCGGCGCGGTACGCAGAGGTGCGCCCAGCCGGTAGCGGACAGGTTCCAAGCCCGGCCACAGTCGCCAGGACCGCGACGCCATCCGGTCCGAGGCGGGGTCGTACCCGCGATTGATGGAGCGGACATGCCCGCCAAGGGTGTCTCCCGCGTCGGAGGTCTCGGGACGGCCGCGGTCCTGGGCACCGCCGTCGCGACCACAGCGGTACTGACCTCGTGCGGAACCTCGACCGCCGCACCACCGGAGCGACGAACGCGCGCGGCGCCGGGGAATCCCGCGCGTGCGACGCCCGACGGGGTCCAACTCCCGCCCCGACACGCCGACTTCGACCACCAGATCGGCGGCGGCCGTGCCCGGCCTCTGCAACATCTGCAAGGGCTTCGACGCGGTCGGGCCGGACAGCTACGGCAGCTATGTCCGCGAGGTGCGGTGCGGAGGTCGTCATGAGGAACGGGTTGTCACGGCGTGGGCTGTTGCTCGGGACGGCCGCCGTCGCCGCCGCGAGCGGTTGTGCGGGCGGTGGCTCCGACGGGGTCGGTGCGGACGGGCGGGTGACCGTGGAGCTGTGGCACGGGCAGGCGGACACGGGCCGCAAGACGGTGGAGGCGCTGGTCGCCGAGTTCAACCGGACCCATCCGAGGATCCGCGTGGACCCGGGCGGCGGTGGGGTGTTGGCCGACGCGATGCTCCAGAAGGTCACCGCCGCGCTCGCCGCCGGCTCCTATCCGGACATCGCCTACATCTTCGGCTCGGACCTGGCGAGCGTCGCGCGCAGCCCGCGTGTCGTCGACCTGACGTCCGCGATGCGGTCCGGTCCGACGCCGTGGGACACGTTCTGGAAGCCGGTCCGGGACGCGGTCACCGTCAACGGGCGGGTGCGGGCCGCGCCCGCGGTGCTCGACTCGCTGGCCGTCGTCTACAACAGGAAGCTGTTCCGGCGGGCCGGGCTCGACTACCCGAAGCCCGGCTGGAGCTGGGACCAATTCACCGACACGGCAAGGAAGTTGACCGACCACGACCGGGGTGTCTTCGGCACCGGCTGGCCGGCCGTCGGCGACGAGGACACGGTGTGGCGGCTGTGGCCGATGCTGTGGGACCTCGGCGGCGAGGTCGTCGCACCGGACGGCAAGCACATCGGCTTCGCCGACCAGGGCGTACGGGCACTGAGCACCCTCGCCCGGCTCGCCCACGACAAGAGCGCATACCTGGACACCAAGCCCGGCAGCGATCAGCTCTACCAGGTGTTCCTCAACGGCCGGATGGCCATGGTCGCCACCGGGCCCTGGGAACTCCCCGACATCGTCACCGCGAAGATCGACTACGGGGTGGTGCCGCTGCCGACGTACAGCGGGCACGCGGTCACCATCTCCGGACCCGACACATGGACGGTCTTCGACAACGGTTCGGCCCGTTCCCGGGCGGCCGTGGAGTTCGTGCAGTGGATGAACGAACCCTCCCACGACGTCCGTTGGGACCTCTCGGCGGGCGGTCTGCCGCTGAGCACGGGTACCGCGGCACGGCCGGAGTGGCGGGAGCACAGCGCCCGTACGGTCGGTCTCGACGTCTTCACCGACAGCCTGCGCTCGGCCCGGGTCCGGCCCGTCCACGCCGCGTATCCGCAGATCTCGCAGGCGTTGGGCGAGGCGATCGTCTCCGTGCTGCTCGGCCGGGACTCCCCCGAGAAGGCGCTCCGTTCCTGCGCCGACAAGGCCGACGCGGCCCTGCTGATCCCCAGGTGACTTCCCCCTTCCGGGAGACCCCGATGTCCACACTGCCCCGCGCGCTCACCCTTCCCTCGCGACCGACGACCGCGAGTGCGTCCGCCGCCCGCCGTCGCGCCCGCCAGGAACGGGCCACGGCCTGGGCGTTCATCGGCCCGTCCGTCGTGGTGATCCTCGGGCTGAGCGTCGTGCCCGTCGTCTGGTCGCTGCTGCTGTCGTTCCGCGCCGACGACCTGGTCACGCCCGGCCGCTGGGTCGGCCTCGACAACTACCGGGCGCTCGCCCAGGACCCCAACTTCCGTACGGCGGTGGGCAATACACTGCTGTACGCGGCTCTGTACGTGCCGCTCAGCCTGGTCGGCGGGCTCGCGCTGGCCCTGGCGCTCAACCGGCGGATCCGGCTCATCGGCCTGTACCGCACGCTGGTGTTCATCCCGTTCGTGGTGTCGGCGACCGCGCAGGGCGTGCTGTTCTCGTTCATCCTCGACCCGGAGTTCGGCGTCGCCAACGCGCTGCTGCACCATCTCGGCGTCTCCGCACAGGGGTTCCTCGCCGACCCGGACCAGGCGCTGTACCTGCTGGTGCTGATCTCGCTGTGGAGCGGGGTCGGTTTCTGTGTCGTGGTCTATCTGGCCGCGCTCCAGGACGTGCCGCCCGAACTCGTCGAGGCGGCCCGCATCGACGGCGCGGGCCGCGCGCAGGTGTTGCGCCATGTGACGCTGCCCGCGCTCGCCCCGGTCACGGTCTTCCTGCTGCTGTGGCAGTTCATCACCTCGCTCCAGGTGTTCGACCTGATCTACGTGACGACGAAGGGCGGTCCGCTCGGTTCGACCACGGTGATCGTCTACTTCGTCTGGCAGCAGGCCTTCCAGATGTTCACCGCGGGCTACGGCGCCGCGTCGGCGTACGTCCTCGCGCTGGCGCTGCTGGTCGCGGGCGGTGCGCTGCGGGTCGTACGGCGGCGGCAGGGCCGTACGGAAGGAGGGACCCAATGAGTACGCGGCGTGCGCGGCGGGTGAGTGCGTGGCATCTGGTGCTGGCGCCGCTGGCGTTGTGCTTCGCGCTGCCGTTCGTGTGGCTGCTGCTCAGCTCGGTGATGTCGAACGCGGAGATCAACCGTTTCCCACCCGCCTTGTGGCCCAAGGGAGTTGACCTGGGCGGCTACCGCTATGTGCTGGGCAACGCGCTGTTCCCGCGCTGGTTCGCCAACTCGCTGATTGTGGCGTCGGTGGCGGTGGTCTCGAATCTGCTGCTCGGGTCGCTCGGCGGGTACGCGTTCGCGCGGATGCGGTTCGCCGGGTCGCGGCTGCTGCTGGGGCTGATGCTGGCGACGATGGTCGTGCCGTTCCAGCTGACGATGATCCCGACGTTCCTGATGATGAAGTGGTTCGGGCTGATCGACTCGCTGGGCGCGCTGATCCTGCCGTCGCTGGTGACGCCGTTCGCGGTGTTCCTGTTCCGGCAGTTCTTCCTCGCGCTGCCCAGGGAGATGGAGGAAGCGGCCTGGATCGACGGGTGTTCGCGGCTGCGGGTGCTGTTCTCGATCGTCATGCCGCTGGCCCGCCCGGCGCTGGCCACGGTCGCCGTCCTCACGTTCCTGTCGACGTGGAACGACCTGTCGTGGCCGCTGATCGCGATCAACCACGACACCCAGTACACCCTCCAGCTGGGCCTGACGACCTTTCAGGGACAGCACCACACGAAGTGGTCGGCGGTGATGGCGGGCAATGTCATCACCGTGGTGCCGGTGCTGGTGGCGTTCCTGCTGGCGCAGAAGACGTTCATCCAGTCGCTGACGTCGAGCGGGCTCAAGGGATGAGCCCCGCACGGCACTTGACCCATCCTCGGAGGAGCCCGATGACCGACGTCAGGATCGCGTTCGTGGGGGCCGGCAGTGTGGTGTTCACCCAGGGCCTGCTGGCCGACCTGTTCGCCTTCCCCGAACTCGCCCACGCCCGGATCGCGTTGCACGACATCGACCCGGAACGCCTCGCCACGGCGGAGGGCGCGGCCCGGCACATCGCCGAAGTACGCGGCGCCAAACCGGAGATCACCGCACACCTCGACCGCCGTGCGGCCCTGGCGGACGCCGACTTCGTCGTCAACATCGTCCAGGTCGGCATGAACGAGGCCACCCGCACCGACTTCGCGGTCCCCGCCCGCTACGGCGTGCGCCAGACGATCGGCGACACCCTGGGCATCGGCGGCATCTTCCGCGCGCTGCGCACCTTCCCGGTACTGAGGTCGCTGGCCGAGGACATGGCCGAACTCTGTCCGGACGCCCACCTGTTGAACTACACCAACCCGATGGCGATGAACCTCCTCTACCTGAGCCGCATCGCCCCGGACCTCAGGGCGACGGGCCTGTGCCACTCGGTGTACTGGACGATGCACGATCTCTCCCAGCTCGTCGGCGTCCCCTTCGAGGAGGTCTCCTACCTCGCCGCAGGCGTCAACCACCAGTCCTGGGTGCTGCGTTGGGAACGCGCGGGTCGCAGCCTCTACCCCCTCCTGGACGAGACGATCGCACGGGACCCCGAACTCCTGCGCCGGGTCCGCGTCGACATGTACCGCAGGCTCGGCCACTACCCCACCGAGACCAGCGAGCACTCCGCCGAGTACGTGCCCTGGTATCTGCACCACACCGAGGAGATCGAGCGGCTACGGCTGCCGGTCGGCGCGTATCTGGAGATCATCGAGGAGAACACGGCGAGCTACGCACGCACCCGGGAGGCGCTGGCGTCCGGGACCCCGCGCCTGGTGGAGGGCACGCTGGAGTACGCCCCGCAGATCATCCACAGCATCGTCACCGGCACACCCCGCACGGTCTACGGCAACGTCCCCAACCGCGGCCTCATCGACAACCTCCCCGCCGACTCGGTCGTCGAAGTCCCGTGCCTGGTCGACGCGTTGGGCGTCCGGCCGACCCGGATCGGCGCCCTGCCGCCGCAGTGCGCGGCCCTCAACAGCGCGTACGTCTCCGTCACCGACCTCGTGGTCCGGGCGGCCACGGACGGCGACCCGCGCCACATCCGGCACGCGGCGATGGCCGACCCGGCGACGGCGGCGACACTGCCGGTCGAGCGGATCTGGGACCTGTGCGACGACCTCGTACGGGCGCACGGAGAGTTGTTGCAGCCGGAGCTGCGGGCGCTGCTGGGGCACTGACACGCGTCCGGTGCCGGTGTCGCGCCGGGCACTCCGGCGTTGGTGTGACCGCCCCCGGCCGCCCGGCGTGGGAGCGGCCGGGCGGTGACCGGGGTCGCGCATCCTCGGCGCAGACGACCGGCAGCCGGCCGGTCATTCCCGTACCGGAGGAACGCGGTGCCGAGACGTCTGACCAGCCTGAGGACCTTGTTGGGGGCGGCGCTGCTGCCGCTGGCCCTGGTGTCGCCCGCGTGGGGCGACACGGACCCGGCGCCGCCGCCACCCGAGCCGCCGTCGACCCTGTGCGCGCCCGCGGGCACCCTGCACGGCGCACACGGCCAGCATGCCGTCCTCAGCCTCTGCGCGGGCAGCGGCACCCCGACCATGGCGGTCTCGGTCCCCGCGACCTGCGGAAAGCTCAGGGCGACCGTCCGGTACGCGTGCCGCACCTCGGGCACCTGGACCGCCCGGCACGACGGCGAGACGGTCGCGTCCGGGACGCTGCCCGGGTCGGGCCAGTATCCGGGCCCGGGGACGTACGACTTCACGGCCACCGTGCGCGTCCGCTCGATGCCCGAGGGAGTGGACATGCAGGGCGCCGTCCACGCCACGCTCGCGCTGACCGCGCCGAAGCCGAAGGCCACGCACGGCATCGAGGTCGACCGGAGCACGCTGCGACCCGACTCGGTGACGACCCTCACGTACACGGTCCACCGGCACAGTGACGAGGGGGACGGCAGCGCGCGGTTCGGGCTGATCGCGGAGGAGGGCACGGGGGCGGAACTGACGACGGCCGACACCCGTTGCGTCAATCCGCTGATCGGCCGCCACCCGGCGCAGGACCGGCTCCCGCACGCCCTGGACTGCGCGCTCACCGATCTCCAGCCGGGGCACCCGGCCACCGTGGTGGTCCGCGTCGCGCTCAAGTCCCGTTGTTCCACGGTGGTTTCGAAGCTGGGCTACTGGATGCCCCAGGGTCAGACGCTCTACACCGGGGGCATGCTGGCCGGGCCGACCGTGACCTGCGCCTAGAGCAGGTCGAGCCCTCGCTCCCAGCCGAACTCCGGCCGCCCGCCGTCCTCTTGGACCTCGCCGGAGTACGGCTCCCCGAACCGGACGCCCATCCCGCTCAGCCGTGTCAGGCTCGCCCGGTAGGCGGGGTGGGCGGCCAACGCGTCGCCCACACAAGGGAGTACGACGGTCGGGACGCCGAGGCCGTACGCCTCGCAGAGGGTGCCGAGCGCCAGGGTGTCCGCCGTACCGGCCGCCCATTTGTTGATCGTGTTGAAGGTGGCGGGCGCGACGAGCACGGCGTCCGGGGGCGGGAAGGGGCGCGGGTCCCCGGGGGTGCGCCACGCCGAACGTATGGGGCGCCCGGTCTGCGCCTCGACGGCGGCCGTGTCGAAGAAGCCGCCCATCGCCACCGGGGTCGCGATGACCCCGACCTCCCAGTTCCGCTCCTGCGCGGCGGTGATCAGCCTGCTGACGTCCGCGGCGATGCCCGCGGCGCAGACGACGACGTAGAGGAAGGCTTTCGAGTCCTGTTCGGTCACCCGGGGAGCCTACTGAAGCGGGAACGACCGCCCGCGCTCGCTCTCGGGCCGCGTCCCGAAGACCCGCCGCTCCTTCTCCTCGATGGCCAGGTCGTTGATGCTCGCCTCGCGCCGGGTCATCAGCCCGTGCTCGTCGAACTCCCACAGCTCGTTGCCGTACGACCGCCACCACTGCCCGTCGGCGTCCCGGCACTCGTACTGGAAGCGGACGGCGATGCGGTTCCCGTCGAAGGCCCAGAGGTCCTTGCGGAGCGCGTACTCGTGCTCGCGTGCCCACTTGGCGGTGAGGAACGCGACGATCCCGTCGCGACCGGTGACGAAGGTGGAGCGGTTGCGCCAGACGGAGTCCTCCGAGTAGGCGAGCGCCACGCGGTGCGGGTCGCGGCTGTTCCAGGCGTCTTCTGCTGCTTGGACCTTCTGCGCCGCGGTCTCACGGGTGAAGGGCGGGAGGGGCGGGCGGTCGGCCATGGAGGTCTCCAGAGCGGCGGTGAGCGAGTAGAGAACGTACGTTCTCCAGGTGGCTGCTAACGTAGAGAACGCACGTTCTCACGTCAAGGAGGGGCCGGGTCCATGGACAGCGACGTCGCGCGGGAGCAGGCACTGGACGCCGCCGAGAAGCTGTTCTACGGCCGGGGCGTCCAGGCCGTCGGCATGGACGCCGTCCGCACCGCGTCCGGTGTCTCCCTCAAGCGGCTCTATCAACTCTTCCCCGCGAAGGACCAGTTGGTGGAGGCGTATCTGGAACGCCGTGACCTGCGCTGGCGCGGACGTCTCGCCGAGTACGTCGAGCGGCACGATGATCCACTGGAGCGCGTTCCGGCCGTCTTCGACTGGCTGGAGGAGTGGTTCGGCGAGGCCGACTTCCGCGGCTGCGCGTGGATCAACTCCTACGGCGAACTGGGCGCGGCCTCGGAGCGCGTGGTGGCCCAAGTCCGCGCGCACAAGCGGGCGTTCCGCGAGTATCTCGCCGGTCTGGTGGCGGACGCGGGGCTGCCCGCCGTACTGGGCGGGCAGCTGTTCCTGTTGGCCGAGGGTGCCATGGTCACGGCGGGCATCACCGGGAGCGTGGAGCCGGCGGCGGAGGCTCGGGAGGCGGCCCGGTCACTGCTGCGGGTCCACTGAGGTCGAGCGGGGAGGCGGCGAGTGCCGTGAGCGTGGCGCGGGGCCGTCGGCGCGCTCGGCCGATCGACCCCGCACCCTCACATAGCTCAGCCCAGCACGTCGGACACGGTGATGGCGCTCACCGGGCAGGCTCGTGCCGCCTCCCTCAGCATGGGGTCGTCGCCCGTGTCCTCCCTGCCGGGCAGGACCGTGCTGTAGCCGTCGTCGTCCTGGGTGAAGACGCGTGGAGCGGCGAGGGCGCACTGGCCCGCCCCGATGCAGACGTCCTTGTCGATGTGGATTTCGGTGTGCATGGACCGCAGCCTCTTACCAGGTCACGGGGAGTTCCAGCATCCCCTGGATCGTGTCGCCGGGTTTGAAGGGGATCTCCTCCGCCGGGACGGCCAGCCGCAGGGTGGGCAGCCGGTCGAAGAGGCTGTGCAGGGCGATCTCCAGTTCGGCGCGGGCCAGGTTCTGGCCGAGGCACTGGTGGATGCCGAAGCCGAACGACACGTGGTGGCGGGTGGGCCGGTGCCAGTCCAGGGTGTCCGGGGCGGTGTAGACGGCCTCGTCGCGATTGATGACCGCCGTCGAGAAGAGCACGCCCTCGCCGGCCCGGATCGTCGTACCGTCCAGCTCGATGTCCTCGGCGGCGAGCCGTACCAGCCCGTCCACGATGGAGAGCGACCGCATCAGTTCCTCGACCGCGTCCGGCAACAGCCCCGGATCGTCCCGGAGTTCGGCCAGCCGCTCGGGGTGACGCAGCAGGGTGAAGGTGCCCAGGGAGATCATGTTGGCGGTCGTCTCGTGGCCCGCGACGAGGAGGATGACGGCGAGGGAGATCAACTCCGTGCGGTCCAGCGCCCCTTCGCTCAGCTGCTCCCGTACGAGGTCGTCCAACAACCCCTCACCCGGGTCCCGTTGCTTGCGGTCGATCAACTCGCCGAGATACGCGTCCAGTTGATCGCGGGCGTCCTGGCTGTCCTCGGCCTTCGGGCCGCGCAGCAGCCGTCGGGACTGAGCCTCGAAGAACTCGTGGTCGGCGTACGGGACGCCGAGCAGCGCGCAGATCACCATCGACGGCACGGGCAGCGCGAACGCGGGCACCAGGTCGGCGGTCGGACCCTGGGCGATCATCGCGTCGAGCCGTTCGTCGACGATCCGCTGGATGCCGGGCCGCAGCGCGGTGGCGCGCTTGACGGTGAAGCCGGGGATCATCATGCGCCGCTGGGTGCGGTGCTTGGGGTCGTTCTCACCGAGCAGTGCGACCCTCCGGTTCCGGACCGCGGCGAAGCGTTCGTTGATCACGGGGAAGTCGGGGTGGGTGCGGTCGGTGGACAGGCGCTGGTCGGCCAGCAGTGCGCGGGCGGCGGAGTGTCCGGTGACGAGCCATGCCGTGCGGCCGTCGTACAGGGTGATGCGGGTCAGCGGGCGGTCGGCGCGGAGGGGGTCGTAGCCGGTGGGCGGGTGGTAGGGGCAGGTGCGGTCCTGGGGGAAGGCGACGGGTTCGGTCGGGTCGGTCACAGCCGTCAGTTCCGTCATGTCCGTCATGGAAGACCTCGCAGACGATGAGTGCGTCGTGCCGATCTTCATTAGATGCCCGAGGCACCTATGCGGCCACCTGAAGTTCGGCCAGATCGATGGTCCCTACAATCTGGCTGAACCTGGTGGTCCGGTTCGCGCGCCGCCGGGGTCGCCTCGCGCCCGGCCCGGCGGCAAAGGCACCGACCACGGCGCGGGTGCCCTCGTCGTCGCGGTGACGGACGATCAGTCCGTTCCGGACGCTGGGACGAAGGGCACACCTGGCCCGATACGGCCGTCCGGTGGGCCTCGCGCTCAGCCGGATCTCGCCGAGCACCGACCACGACTGGCCCGAAGGCGTCACCCGGTGGAGGGGGCGTGGCCGAAGCGCGTCGCGGTGTGGATGAATCGCGCGCCGGCTGGTGTTGACTCGGTGCGAGACAGCCGTAGAACGCGAGATGGGACGGATGCCATGCCTCTTGAGGGTGAGTACGAACCCAGCCCGACGCAGTGGGTGCGCGAGCAGGTGGAGCTGTACGAGAGTTCCGGTGGCACCAAGGGGACGACACTGATGGACACG
This sequence comes from Streptomyces sp. NPDC088350, assembly GCF_044753545.1. Taxonomy (NCBI): domain Bacteria; kingdom Bacillati; phylum Actinomycetota; class Actinomycetes; order Kitasatosporales; family Streptomycetaceae; genus Streptomyces; species Streptomyces sp. NPDC088350. Next base: position 144,124 of record NZ_JBIVNL010000003.1, read on the forward strand.
GGTCTGCCGGTCATCCTGTTGACGACGGTGGGCGCGAAGAGCGGGAAGATCCGCAAGACGCCGCTGATGCGCGTCGAGCACGACGGACGTTATGCCGTGGTGGCCTCGCAGGGCGGCGCGCCCAAGCATCCGGTCTGGTACTTCAACATCCAGGCCGATCCCCGGGTCGAGCTCCAGGACGGACCGCAGAAGTGGGACCTGACGGCCCGCGAGGTGACCGGCGCCGAGAAGGACGAGTGGTGGGAGCGGGCGGTCGCCGCGTATCCCCCGTATACCGACTACCAGACGAAGACGGACCGGCAGATCCCGGTGTTCGTCCTCGAACCGACCGACGCGAGCTGATCCCCTTTACCGCTCTCGGGCCCGGAGAAATTCTCTTGTTCCGGGACGCATGAACCGGTGTCCGCCGGGAAGCCGACGCTCAGGCCCCGCCGCGTTCCCCCGTCGCGGCGGGGCTTCTCCCTGCCTCCTCCGCCGGCCGGTCGGTGATGTCCAGGGAGATCTCGGCGGGGCGGCGGCTGCGGCGCAGCGCGGAGAGAGACCTCGTTGAGGCTCAGGCCACCGACTGCGCGGCCTCCGAGAGCAGGGCGGGTGATCCCGCGACCGGACCGCCGACGGCCTTGGCGACCGCGATCACCGGATGCGCGGCGAGTGCGGCGAGTGCGGCGAGGACGGTCCCTCTACCGAAGACCCGGCTTCGGTGACACCGTCGGGGTGCCGACCCGTGCCGACCCGCTCGTCCGCAGAAGGAGACCCCGTGGCCAAGACCAAGAAGAAGAAACTCCCCCTCGTCTACCAGCCCGTCGGCCTCGTCCTGGGCCTGGTGAGCGGTGCCCTCGCGGGGCGTGCCTTCCGCGCCACGTGGAAGGCGATACGGCACGAGGACGACGCCCCGGACCCCCTGGACCGGGACCGCGGCTGGGGCGAGATCCTGCTCGCCGCCGCGCTCCAGGGCGCCCTCTTCGCGGTGGCGCGCAGCGCGGCGGACCGCACCGGCGCGAAGGCCATCGAGCACTCGACCGGTATCTGGCCGGCGAAGGACAAGGGCGACCGGGAGTAAACCGCCTCAGCTCTGGTCGGCGGCCGGGAGTGACCCGCCCAGCCCTGGTCGGCGGCCGGGAGTGAGCGATCTCAGCCCTGGTCGGCTGCGGGGAACGAGCCGCCTGAGACTTGATCGGCTGCGGGAGTGGGCCGTCTCAGCCCTGGTCGGCGGCCGTGGGCGGTGTCGGGCGGAGTGTGAAGGAGTGGCCGGCCGGGTCCGCGTACACCCGCTCCTCGTACGGGCCCGGCATGTCCTTGGTCTCCAGCGGGCGTCCGCCGAGGCCGACGATCCTGCGCTCGGCCTCGTCCATGTCCGCCACCAGGAAGTCCAGATGGACCTGCTGGTTGTTCTCCGCGCGGGGCCAGCTGGGCGGGGTGGCACCGACGTCCCGGCGGAACGCCAGCCGGGTCCCGTCGGCGCCCCTGATCTCCACCTGGTCGAGCGTGATGTCCGTCTGCTCGCCGTCCAGCAACTCCGTGTAGAACACGGCGAGTTTCTCCGGCTCGACCGCGTCGAGCACGACGAAGCAAGCGTTCACGAGTGCCATGTGTCCTCCGAAGGTTCAGGCGCGCAAGGGTCGAGTCCGGTTGCCACGCACCCAACGGATATCCCCGTTCGGCGAGTTGATGCCGACGGCACGGCATCCGGGCCTCAGTCGGCCACCAGCCACTCCCCCTCGCGCATCAGGTCGCGCCCCGTGAGCTCGTTGGCCTCCCGCCAGGCCTGGACGCGTTGCGGGAGGACCCTGAAGTAGCTGTAGGGCGTGGCCAGTCGGCGCGGGTCGAAGCCGGTCTTCGAGGCGAAGATCTCGGCGTCCTCCTCGGGCAGGTCGGCGGGCGGCAGCATGACGACGGTGCCCTCGACCATCACGACGTCACGGGTCGGCCCGATGCCGAGCCGCGCGACGCCGGTCGCCGCGAGGTTGCGGCCGGTGGGACTCGCGGCCGGGGTCGCGAACAGCAGGGTCGTGCCGTCCCACACGAACGACAGCGGCACGAGACAGGGCGCGCCCCCGTCCTCGCCGGCCGTGGCGACCCAGGCGTCCTCATCGTGCTCCAGCCGACGGAGCGTGTCCTGCTTGCGCTGCTTCGCGGTGCGTGCGGGCTCTGGAGTCATGACCCCAGTCTGCCGCTCAGCCCTCCGCCGCCGCATTGATCTCGGCGAGGCGTGCCGCCACCGCGCCCAGCAGCAGATCCAGGGCGGCCGGGTAGGAGCTGTGCCGCATGGCCGCCACGAGATGACGGGCCGTGGCCGCGATGTGCGGGTACGTGTCGGCCGGCAGCCGCGCGTACGTCGCCTGCCATACGGCCGCCTCCGCGTCGCGGGCGGACTTCGGCAGCGCCGTGTTCGCGGAGTCGAGGGCGCCGAACGCGAGGGCCTGGTCGACGTAGGCGTGGTAGAGCCGCACCGCCTCGGCGTCGGGGAAACCGGCCCCGCGCAGCACCCCGAGGATCGCCTCCACGGCCTGGATCTCGTACACCCGCCCGGTCACCCGGTACGCGCTGAGCGCCGCCGCCCTCGGGTGCGCGAGCGCGCCCGCGTGCATCCGCAGCCCCAGGTCCCGCAGGTCGGCGCGCCAGTCGCCGGTGGGCCGCCAGGTGCGCATCGTCCGGCCGATCAGCTCGTCGGCGACCGCCAGCATCAGGTCGTCGGTGTGCCGGAAGTAGCGGTACAGGGAGCTGGGGTCGGCGCCGAGGGCGCGGCCGAGACGGCGCACGGAGAGAGCCTCGGTGCCGTGCTCCTCGATCAGTCTGAGGGCGGTCTCGACGATCAATTCCTCGGACAGGACGACGCCCTGCTTGGTGGGGCGTCTGCGCCGCCGGTCGGCGGCCGGGACCACGCGGTCGCTCATACGACGACCTCCTCGATGCTCGTGTCCAGGTGCCCGCACCTTATGACAACACCGTTGACCTGTTAAGTGCGCGGGCAGTTTCATGTGCGTTCACCGGGGCCGTTCGGGCCCCCCGGTGCGAGCGGAGAGCACGCCATGAACGACACGCCACCCCCGTCGGGGCCCGCACTGCGCAAGTCCCTCGGTCTGCTGGACGGCGTCGCCATCGCCGCCTCCAGCACCGCCGCGACCACGAGCATCGGCATCGGTCTGGGCGTGACCGCCGGGGTGGTCGGGCTGCATCTGCCGGCCATCATGCTGCTCGCGTTCCTGCCGATCCTGGGCATCGCGGGCGCCTACTCCCGGCTCAACAAGGTCGAGCCGAACGCGGGCAACGGCTATGTGTGGGTGGGCCGTTCACTCACCCCGTGGCTCGGCTTCCTGGTCGGCTGGGTGAACATCGTCGCGACGATCGCGTTCCTCGCCTACACCACGGCGGTCACCGGCTCGGCCATGATCCAGCTCGCCGGGGAGGCCGGCCTGCACCGCCTGGCGGGCCTCGCCCTCGACCCGGGCTCGACGGCCCAGACGACCGCCGTGGGAATCCTGGTCCTGGTCGCCGTCACCCTGACCGCCGTCACCGGCGTCCGCACCGCCGCCCGCCTCCAGACCGGCCTGCTGGTCTTCGAGTACGTGGTCCTGCTCGGCTTCTGCGGCTACGGCATCGTCACCGGCCCGCACGCCTTCAGCCTGAGCTGGTTCGACCCGTTCGCGATCCCCTCGGCGTCGGCGCTCGCGCAGGGACTGCTGCTCTCGGTGTTCTGCTACTGGGGATTCGAGGCCGCGTTCACCGTCAACGAGGAGGTGCGCGACCCGCGCGACGCGTCCCGGGCCGGCCTCATCACCCTGGTGACGATGCTGGGCCTGTTCCTGCTCGGCTCGATCGCGTTCCAACGGGTGCTGTCCGAGGGCGAGTTGGCGGGCCACGGCGCCCAGGGCCTGGCGTACTTCGGCGACCGCCTGGCCTCCCCACCACTGGCCGCACTGCCCCTGGTCGCGCTGATGTTCTCGGCGGTCGCCTCACTCCAGGCCGGCGTCATCCCCACCGCCCGGGGCATGTTCGCGATGAGCCGGGACCGCACGCTCGGCCCCGTCTGGTCCAGGGTCAGCTCCCGCTACGGCACTCCGGCCCTCGGTACCCTGCTGATCGGCGCGCTGGCGACGACGGTCGCGGCACTGGCACTGGTGATACCCCGCCTCGCCGACATGATCATGGCGACGGTGAACGCGGTGGGCATCGTCGTCGCGCTCTCCTACGCGCTGACCGCCCTCGCCGCCGCCGTACGGTTCCGCTCGCTCCTCCGGGAGGACTGGCGGCAGGGCGTGCGCGCGGTGGTGCTGCCCACGCTGAGCGCCATCTCCCTGCTGGGACTGGGCGGTTACCTCGGCTGGTCCTTCTACACCTCCACCGACCACCTCGAAGTCAGCGCGAACAACGGCTGGTTCCTGCTGCTCACCCCGCTGGCCATGATCGCGTCCGGCTTCGTCGCCGCCGCGTGGGCGAAGTGGGTGCGCAGGTCGCCGTACTTCCACTCGGGACAAGGCACCGACGCCGACGCCCCGCAGCTCCTCGCCACCTCTCGATGACCCCGCAAGGATACGGACCATGCACGCAGACCTCCTCTTCACCAACGGCCCTGTCCTCACCCCCGGGGGCCGCACCGCGACCGCCGTGGCCGTCACCGGCGACCGGATCACCGCCGTAGGACATGACGAGGTGCGCGAACTCGCCGGGCCGCGTACCCAAGTGGTCGATCTGGCGGGGCGGTTGCTGTTGCCCGGGTTCCAGGACGCGCATGTGCATCCGGTGCCTGCGGGGCTGGAGCTGACCCAGTGCGATCTGACGCGGGCCAGGACGGCCAAGGACACGCTCGCCGCGGTGCGGGCCTATGCGGACGCGCATCCCGAGCGGGAGTGGATCACCGGGGGCGGGTGGTCGATGGAGGCGTTCGAGGGGGGTACGCCGACGAAGGAGCTGCTGGACTCGGTCGTACCGGACCGGCTGGTGTATCTGCCCAACCGGGATCATCACGGTGCCTGGGTCAACAGCCGTGCCCTCCAACTCGCGGGCATCACACGGGACATGCCCGATCCGGTCGACGGACGGATCGAGCGGGACGCGTCGGGCGAGCCGGCCGGGACGCTCCAGGAGGGGGCGATGCAGTTGGTCGGGCGGCTCACACCTCCCGCCACACGGGCCGACCGGCTGGCGGCGCTGCTGCACGCCCAGCGGCATCTGCACTCACTCGGCATCACGGCCTGGCAGGACGCGCTGGTCGGGGAGTTCCTGGGGATGGACGATCCGTCGGACGCGTATCTCGCCGCCGCCCGGGACGGCTCGCTCACCGCGCGGGTCGTCGGCGCGCTGTGGTGGGACCGGGAGCGCGGCGCCGAGCAGATCCCCGAACTCGTCGAACGGCGGGCCGCGTTGAGCCACGGCCGGTTCCGGGCGGGCAGTGTGAAGCTGATGCTGGACGGGGTCGCCGAGACCGGCACGGCCGCCCTCCTCGACCCGTACCTCGACAAGTGCGGCTGCGCCACGGCCAATCGGGGCACCAGCTTCATCGACCCGGACCACCTGCCCAAGTACGTGACCGAGTTGGACGCGCTCGGCTTCCAGTGCCACTTCCACGCACTGGGCGACCGGGCCGTACGGAACGCTCTGGACGCCGTGGCGGCGGCGCGGGCCGTGAACGGGCCGAGTGACACCCGGCCGCATCTCGCGCATCTGCAAGTCGTGCACCCGGACGACGTGGCGCGGTTCGCGAGGCTCGGCGCGGTCGCGAACATCCAGCCGTTGTGGGCCGCGCACGAACCGCAGATGGACGAGCTGACGATTCCGTTCCTCGGGCCCGAACGGGCCTTGTGGCAGTACCCGTTCGGGGCGTTGCTGCGGTCCGGGGCCACCCTGGCGGCGGGCAGCGACTGGCCGGTGAGCAGTCCCGATCCGTTTCAGGGGATCCATGTCGCGGTCAACCGGGTCGAACCCGGGGGCGACGGGCCGGTGTTCCTGCCCGGCGAGCGGCTCGGGCTCGCCGAAGCTCTCACGGCGTACACCGCGGGCTCGGCGTACGCGAACCATCTGGACGACACGGGCCGGGTGGCGGCGGGGGCGTTGGCGGATCTGGTGGTCCTGGACCGCGACCCGTTCGCCGGTCCGCCGGAGGAGATCGCGGAGACGCGGGTGGCGCTCACCTATGTGGGAGGGGCGGGAGTGTACGCAGCTCAGGAGGCATGAGCAGTAACAGAGATCACGACCGGGGCACCGCGTAGATCATTTACGCTCTGGGCAGCCTCGTACCGCTTCTCGGTTCAACTTTCGCACCACGAAGCGCAGTTCGAGGGCGCGGGCGGTCGAACGGACCGCCCGCTCGCAGTGGGGGGACTCCGTGTTCCGTCTCCCGAAAGGAAGCGCATGCCTCAGGACGTCACCTTCGACCTCCCCTTCGACACCCCCGTCAGCGACCATCTGGAGTACGCCCGGGCCCGTCATCTGCGCTGGATCTGGGACATGGGCCTGGTGCGCAGCCAGGCCGGGTTCGAGGAGTACCGGTCGTGGGATCTCCCGCAGGCCGCGGCCCGTACCTATCCGCACGCGTCGGCCGCGGACATGGTCGTCCTGATGAACTGGTTCTCGCTGGCGTTCCTCTTCGACGACCAGTTCGACGCGAGCCAGCCCGACCGCGCCGACCGGATACTGGAGGTCGCGCGGGAGTTGATCGTCACGCCGTTGCGTCCGGCGGGCAGCAGGCCCCGGGTCGTCTGCCCGATCACCGTGGCCTGGACGCAGGTGTGGGAGCACCTTTCGGATGGCATGTCCCTGACCTGGCGGACCCGGTTCGCCGCGTCCTGGGGGCGGTTCCTGGTGGCGCACTGCGAGGAGGTCGACCTGGCGGCCCGGGGCATCGCGGGCACGCTGGACCTCGACGAGTACACCGAGTTCCGGCGTCGCACGGTCGGCATCCACCACAGCATCGACGCCGGCGAGCGCAGCCGCGGCTTCGAGGTACCGGCCCAGGTGCAGGCGCATCCCCTGATGGAACGCATGCGTGACCTCGCCGCCGACACCATCGGCTTCATGAACGACATCCACTCCTTCGAGCGCGAACGCCGCCGGGGAGACGGCCACAACCTGATAGCCGTGCTCCACCGCGAGCGCGGCCTGTCGTGGGAAGCGGCCGCCGAAGAGGCCTACCGCATGACGAACGCCCGCCTCACCGAGTACCTCGAACTGGAGTCCCAAGTCCCGCAGATGTGCGACGAGTTGTCCCTGAACGAGGGCGAACGCCTCCGGGTACAGCAGGGCGTGGAGGCCATCCAGCACTGGATCAACGGCAACTACGAGTGGGCGCTGGTGTCGGGTCGGTACGAGGCGGGGAAGGAAGGCCCGGCGGTGAAGGGTTCGGTGGACGACTTGTTGGCAGTGTGAGACGCAGGCGAGCTGCCCGGCCAAGGGCTGGGCAGCTCGCCTGCATTCAGGGGCGCGGGGCTGTATCAATGTGCGGCTCCGCCGCGTGGGCGCGACCAGCCACCACCCGCCCGCAGACGAAGAACCAGCCCCCTCACACCGCGAACTCAACCGGCAGACGGTCCAGTCGCGACTCCCACGTGGACGCCGTGGAAGTCAGCTCCTCCGCCGCCACCCCCAACCGCAACCCCGGCAGCCGATGCAGCAGCACATCCACCCCGACCTCGAGAATCGCCTGCCCGATACTCTGCCCGGGGCACTCGTGCGGCCCCGAACTGAACGCCAGATGCGACTGGTTGCCCTGCACGGACACCCCCGCGTCGGGCCGAACCTCCGGATCGCCGTTGCCCGCGGTGAGCCCGAGGACGAGCAGATCCCCCTCCTCGATCCGATGCCCCCCGAGTTCGAGATCCGCCGTGGCGAACCGCCCCGGCATGACGGCCAACGGCGGGGTGTCCCACATGACTTCCTCCACCACCGCCGAGACGGTCAACTGCCCGCTGACCAGCCCGGAAAGCCGCGAGGTGTCGGTAAGGATCCGCTGCAGCACCCGAGCCAGCAAGTTGCTCGTGGTGGTGTGCGCGGCGATCAGCACCAGCCGCAGATGCATCACGACCTCTTCCGCGTCGAGACCGGCAGGGTGCTCGATGAGCGCGGTGGTGAAATCGGAGCCCGGCTCGGCCCGTTTGCGGTCGGCGAGTTCACCGAGGATCTCGATGATGCGGTCGTTGTGCAGGAGGGCGTCCTCACCACCCTTGAGGACCTGGGCACTCGACTCGACGAGCCGGTTCCCGTCCGCCGCCGGGAGCCCGAGGATGCGAGTGAGGACGAGCATCGGCAGATACTCGGCGTAGTCCGCCACCAGATCGGCACGACCGGCGTCCGCGAACGCGTCGATCTGCTTGTTGGCGAAGTACGTCGCGTGCCGCCGGACACCTCGACCGGCCGCGGCCAGCAACCCGTCCGTCACCGCGCCGCGCAGCCTCCGGTGCGGTTCCCCGTCCTGCGAGACGCAGTCCGGGCGCCAGCCGACCATCGGCATGATCGGCGACGTGTCCGGCACCCGCCCCTCGCGCCAGTCGCGCCAGATCCGCGCGTCCCGGGTGAACTGCCGGGGGTTGTCCAGCACCCGCCGGTTGTCGCGGTAGCCGAGGACCAGCCAGGCGGGTACGTCGCCTTCGAGCAACACCGGTGCGACGGAGCCGTGTTGCCCGCGCAGCCGCTCGTAGATACCGCGCGGGTCGGTCGCCGCCTCCGGTCCGTAGAGCCGGGTGAGGTCGCCGGACGGGCCGTGCGCGACGGGGCAGCCGCGCGGGGCGTCGGTGCCGTTTAAGGTCTGGTCGGTCATCGGGGCTCCAGTGCGACGACGGCCGAGCGTTCCTTCAAGTGCCGTATCAGCGCGACCAGTACGTCACGGCTGGAGGAGCGGTCGCGGGCGTCGCAGGCCACGACCGGGATGTCCGGAGCGATGTCCAGGGCATCCCGTATCTCGTCGAGCGGATACTCCGGGGAGTCGGGGAAGACGTTCAGCGCGATGACGAACGGGACGTCCTGCCGTTCCATCTCCTCGATCGCCCGGAAACTGGAGGCGAGGCGGCGGGTGTCGACGAGGACCACCGCGCCGAGCGCACCCTTGAACAGGCCGTTCCACAGGAACCAGAACCGCTCCTGGCCGGGCGTCCCGAACAGGTAGAGGACCAGTTCGTCGTTGATGCCGATCTTGCCGAAGTCGAGGCTGACGGTGGTCTCCGTCTTGTCGGTCACCCCGATGAGGTGGTCGACGCCCGCGCTCGCCTGGGTGAGGGTCTCCTCGGTGGTGAGCGGCTTGATGTCGCTGACCGAGCGGACCATCGTGGTCTTCCCGGTGCCGAAACCGCCGGCGATCATCACCTTCACCGAGCGGGTGCCGTCACCCGCGGGTGAGCCGGGATGGTCAAAGCCTTTGAAGTCCACTGAGTACCTCCTCAAGGAGCGCGAGGTCGGGCCCGCGGCCGGCGTCGTGCGCCGGGATGGGGTCACGGGCTTCGACGCGGTCTGCCTCCAGCAGATCCGCCAGCAGCACCGCGAGAATGTTGAAGGGCAGTCGGAGGTGGGCGCCGAGTTCGGCCACCGACAGCGGATCGCGGCAGCGCCGGAGGATCTCCTCGTGCTCGTGCTGCATGCCCGGTACGGGGGCGGTGCGGGAGACGATGAGGGTCGCCACGTCGAGGCTCGACGCCGAGCCGCCCGGTCCGCTGCGCCCTCCGGTCAGGACGTAGTAACGCTCCAGGCCGGAGGGGTCTGCCGGCCGGCGGGGAGCACTCATCCAGAGTGCTCCTCCAGGCGCGGAGTGGTGCCGAGGAGCTCACCCATCCTGCGGGCCATGTCCCGCATCTGGTGCCCGAGCAGGCCCTGGTCGAGGCCCTCCCGGGCCAGCACGCCGAGATAGGTCTCCACGCCCGCGCGCACGACGAAGAGATGGCCGCCGTCGACCTCGATCATCGCCAGCCGCAACTGCCCCGCGTACTTGGGGAACTGCTCGGCGACCGGCTGGGCCAGCGCCTGGAGGCCCGCCACCACGGCCGCGAAGCGGTCCACGTCGTCGGGGTCCTCCGCGCCGAAGGAGGTGATCGCCTTCCCGTCGCTGGAGGCCACGAGGGCGAAGCGGATCTCCGGGATGGACTCCACCAGATCGCGGAGCGCCCAGCTCACGTCGGTTCCCTGTTGCGTCATGTGAACTAGTCGCTCTCTTCCGTGCTGTGCTCGGTGAACTCGCGGCCTGCGGACGCCGGTTCCTCCCCCGGGGTCTCCCGTCCGGCGGTGGCGAAGGCGGCCAGGCCGGTGAAGGAGGCGTCGGGCGGTACGGCGGAGACGGCCATCTCCCCGGTCCGCCCGGCGCGTTCGGCCGCCGGGGGCCGCGCAGTCTCGCCGCGTTTGCTACGGCGCCTGGGCAGTCCGCCGGGCGTGGTGTCCTCCGCCTCGGCGGTGCCGTCCGGGGTTCCGGCGCCGGACGGTACACGTGTCAGCGCCGCGGTCGCGGCCGTCGCGGCGGCCTGGAAGGACGGGGTGCCGGTCACGGCGGTCGGGGGGAGTTGGCTGAAGTACTTGTGCGGGACCACGACGACCACCGAGGTGCCGAGCCAGGGCGAGTCGGCGAAGGTGACGCGGATGCCGTAGCGGCGGGCGAGGGTGCCGACGACGCGGAGGCCGATGCTGGCGTCCTCCGAGATTCCGCCGAGGCCGGGTCCCGCGCCGGTGCCGGCGAGGGCGTGCTCGGCCTCGCGCTTGGACTCCTCGCTCAGGCCCTTGCCGGAGTCCTGGATCTCGATGCCGACGCCGTTGGGCACCTCCTTGCCGGAGACGATCACCGGCTCGGTGGGCGGCGAGTAGCGGGCCGCGTTGTCCAGGAGGTGGGCGAAGATCAGCGTGAGGTGGTCCACCAGACCGCCGTCGACGCCGAGTTCGGGCAGATGGCGTACGTCGACCCGGTGGAAGTCCTTGATACGGCCGATGCCGCCGCGGACCACGCTGAGCAGGCGCTGCGGCTCCTGCCACTGCCGGCCGGGCCGGTCCGAGCCGCCGAGTACACCGACGCTCGCGGCGAGACAGTCGGCGGGGCCGATCTCCTGGTCCAGCTCCATCAGACCGCGGGCGACGGCGGGCAACCGCCCGTGCTCGCCCTGGAGTTCGTGCAGTCGGCCGCGGAGCTTGCCGGTGAGCACGTGGATACGGTTGCCGATGCTGATGACGGCCTGCTCGGCGGCGGTGGAGCGGTTGAACTCCGCCTCGACGCCGATGAGCGAGATCCGCAGCACCTTGCGCAGTTCGGCCTGGAGCTCGGCGCTGACCTTCGCGCACTGGCCGGCGACCGGCAGCAGGTCGTCGATGGCGTCACCGGCGCGCAACTGCTCCAGCGCGTCCGGGAGTTGCTCGTCGGCGAGCCTGGCCACCGCGTCGAGCTGGTGGGCCAGCCGCTCCTGCCACACCTCGGCCTGGTCGGCGAGTTGCGCCTCGTAGGACGTGGCCTGCTCGGCCAGCCGCTCCTCGTACGCCCGTGCCTGCTCGGCGAGTTGCGCCTCGTAGGCGCCGGAGCGGTCGGCGAGCCGGGTCTCGTAGACACCGGAGTGCTCGGTCAGCCGCGCCTCCAGCGTGGCGCGCTCGGTGCCGAACTTCCGCTCCAGGCCCGCCACATGCTGCTGCCACTGCTGGGAGTGCTCGGCCTGCGCGGCCCGGAAACCGCTTTCGGCGCGACGCAGTTGAACCTGGCCGCGGACGAGCAGTCGTACGCACACGGCACTGGCCGCCGTGGCCGCCGCTCCGGCGACGGTCTCGGCTATTCGCTCCGGGCTCAGGAAGGTGGCGGCGACGGTCCCACCCCCTAAGGCCAGCGGCAGCAGCCACCAGCTGTACCAGGCGACAGGTGCCCGCGCCGCCGGTGGCGGAGTGGCGAGTTCCATCTGCATCCTTCGAAGCGACACGAACGAACAGGGGGGTGTGCGAGGACAGACCGCACTCAGGAGGACGCACCACGAGCCGACCGGTCACGATCACGTCAACTCGCTGCGCCGCTGGGGAGCTTATCTGGTTTGAACCGTAAAAGATCAACCTCAAGGCTGTGCGGAAGTGAGGGTTCCGTCACTCTCCGGAAAGTCTGAACATGGACATGTGCCCAGTTATGATGGACACCTGTCCAAGAAGACGAGGAGACCGCCGATCATGGAAACGCTCGCGAACGTGCTGGTGGGGCTGGTGGCCGCGCTGCATCTGTACATCCTGGTGCTGGAGATGTTCCTGTGGCAGAAGAAGCCCGGACGCGGTCTGCACGGCTTCGACCCCGAGATGGCGAGAGCCACCGCGCCCATGGCCGCCAACCAGGGCCTGTACAACGGCTTCCTCGCCGCGGGCCTGATCTGGGGCCTGATCGCCGCCGACCCGACCGGGTTCCGCGCCCAGGTGTTCTTCCTGAGCTGTGTCGTGGTCGCGGGCGTCTACGGCGCGGTGACGGCGAACCGGCGCATCCTGTTCGCGCAGGCGCTGCCCGGCGCGCTCGCCCTGGCCGCCGTCCTGATCGCCCGGTGAGCCGCGCCGAGCCCGAGGACCGGCGGGCCGCCCGCACCCGGGCCCGGCTGCGCCAGGCCCTCTTCGACGAGTGCGCCGAACACCCCCTGGAGGAGGTCGGCGTCGCCGCCCTCGCCCGCCGGGCCGGGGTCGGCCGGGCCACGTTCTACGTCCACTACGACGGCCTGGAAGCGCTTGCGGTCGACGCCTGCGCGGATGTCGTACGGGACGCGGTGGAGGCGCTGCACGCCTGGCGCGGCCGGCCCGACCCGGTGCACGCGCCGCCCGCGCTGCCGGAGTTCTTCGCCGGCCTGCTCCCCCACGCGGCCCTGTACCGCGCCCTGTTGAGCCCGGGCGGCGGCGGCCCGCTCGGCCGGGTCCTGCACCGGGACCTGCGCGCCTACAGTCTCCGCGAGCGCGAACTCGCGGGCGCGGCGGACGCTCCGCTGGTCGCCTCGGCCGTCGCCGGGACCTTCGGCGGGGTCCTGGCGGACTGGCTGCACGGGCTGTTGGAGGGCACGGCGGAGGAAATCGCCGACCAGGTGTGGCAGTTGCTGGTCGCCCTGCACATGAGCCGGTGACGGCCGCTCAGAGACAGCCCGTGCCGTCCTTGACCAGCGGCCACGCCTCCACACCCTCGGGCGTGCGGACATAGGCCTTCGACGCGTCCGCCGTGAGCCACAACTGCCGGTCCTGGTACCGGTATCCGGTGTCGCGAGCGGTGCCGGGCATGCGGACGTCGCCGTCGTACGGGGCGGTGAGCATGCCGGGATCGAGCACCCCGTCCGGATCGCGGGCGTAGAGCCTGCCCTTCTCGCCTTCGCCGGTCCGCAGGAAGTGTGCCTTCCGCCAGTCGCAGTGCGCGGCACCGGCCGAACTGCTCAGCACCGTGGTCGGCACCCGCTTGCCGTCCCTGTCGGTCCAGATCTCGTATCCGTGCGCCTTCGTGAAGCTCGCCGGGAGTTCGGCCGGGTCGCAGGAGGCGCTGGTCTCCGGTCCCCAACCCGGCCTGTTCTTCCCGTCCTTGGCGACGACGACGGCGACCTTCGTGCGGCCCGCGACGTCGTAGGAGAACAGGACGCGCCCGCTCTCCTCGCGCTCGACGCGGTAGCCCGTGCGCGGCACGTCCGGCTGCTCGATGGCGAAGTACGCCCGCAGGCCTCCCTCGGGGGTCCTGCCGCCGTCGCCCCTGCTCCACGCGTCGGCGGCGCCGCTCTCGTAGATCTTCCCATCGCACTCCAGCGCCCGGCCGGCGGCGCCCGGCCTGTCGGAGCCGCTCGCCGGTACGTACAGCGGCCCGTCGTAGGGCGTGGCCGGTGCTGTGCCCGCGACCACGACGTCTCCCCCGCCCTTGCTGCCGCATCCCACCGCGGTCGCGGCCACCAGCGCGGCGACCGCCGCGAGCCCTCTGCGCATGCCCTGCTCCCTCACGTGTTGTTCCTACGACGCGCGGGCGGCCCGGAACGTTGGGGGATCAGCGGGTTTCCTGGAACGTACGCCGATACGCCTGCGGCGAGACCCCGATCGCCGCGTGCAGGTGCTGCCGCAGGGACGCGCCCGTCGCGAAGCCGACGCGGCCGGCGATCTGGTCGACGGACAGGTCGCTGGCCTCCAGCAGGTCGCGAGCGCGGGCGACCCGCTGCTGGATCAGCCAGCGGCCGGGGCTGAGGCCCACCTCGTCGTTGAAGCGGCGGGCGAAGGTGCGCAGGCTCATGCCGGCGTGGCGGGCGAGGTCGTTCAGGGCGAGGGGCTCGTCGAGGTGGGTGAGGGCCCAGTCGCGGGTGGCCGCCGTGCTGGTGGCTCCGCACTCGGGCACCGGGTGCTCGATGTACTGGGCCTGGCCGCCGTCCCGGAACGGCGGGACGACGCAGCGGCGGGCGACGGTGTTGGCGAGTTCACTGCCGTGGTCCGTGCGCACGATGTGCAGACAGACGTCGACTCCGGAGGCCGCGCCGGCGGAGGTGAGGATCCGGCCGTCGTGGACGAAGAGCACGTCCGGGTCCAGGTCGACCTGCGGATACAGCTCCCGGAAGCGGTCGACGACCTGCCAGTGGGTGGTGGCGCGGCGGCCGTCGAGAAGTCCGGCGGCGGCGAGCACGAAGGCGGCCGTGCAGATCGAGACGATCCGCGCGTCCGGGCGGATCCGGGCGAGGGCGCCAGCGATCTCGGCGGGCAGCCCCTGGGGGATGCGCGGGGTCGCCATGGAGGCGACCACGACCGTGTCCGCCGTCTCCAGGATCTCGGGGCCATGCTCCACCGTGACCGAGAAGTCGGCGTTGGTGCGCACCGGACGGCCGTCGACGGTGCAGGTCAGCACCTCGTAGCGGCCGTCGGCGGCGCCGAGGATGCGGCTGGGGATGCCCAGTTCGAAGGGGTAGACGCCGTCGAGCGCCAGGACCACGACCCGTTCCACGTGCTGCATGGCACGATTCTATCGAAGGTTGGCCATCGTGCCATTTTCTTGTCGCGCGGGACCCGGCAGGCTCAATGACCATGAGCACTGTGAACACCATGCGCGTCATCACTCAGCACGTCCTCGGCGGTCCCGAGGTCCTCGAAGCAGCCGAGGTCGAGCGGCCCGCGCCGCGCGCCAACGAGATCCTGATCGAGGTGCGGGCCGCCGGAGTCAATCCCACCGACTGGAAGCACCGCGCCACCGGCGGGTTCCTCGGCGAGCCGCCCTTCGTCCTGGGCTGGGACGTCTCCGGCGTCGTCGATTCCGTGGGTGTCGGTGTCGCCCGCTTCAAGCCCGGCGACGAGGTCTTCGGGATGCTGTCCTACCCGTGGGGCCACGGCTCGCACGCCGAGTACGTCGCCGCTCCGGCCCGCGCCTTCGTCCGCAAGCCGGCCGGGATCGACCACGTCCAGGCGGGCGCGCTGCCCCTGGTCTCGCTGACAGCGTGGCAGGCACTGGTGGAGAACGCGGACCTTCAGCCGGGGCAGCGGGTGCTGATCCACGCGGCGGCCGGCGGGGTCGGGCATGTGGCGGTGCAGATCGCCAAGGCGCGCGGCGCGTATGTGATCGGCACGGCGAGCGCGGGCAAGCACGACTTCCTGCGCGAGCTGGGAGTGGACGAGGCGATCGACTACCGGGAGACCGACTTCACCGAGGCCGTGAAGGACGTGGACGTGGTCCTGGACACGCTCGGCGGCGAGACCTCGGTCAAGTCGCTGCGTGTGCTGCGGCCGGGCGGGGTCGTGGTGTCGATCATCCCGATCGGCACGGCGGAGTTCCCGGAGGAGGCCGAGCGGCTCGGGGTACGGGCGGTCCGGATGCTCGTCGACGCCGATCGCGCCGACATGGAGGCGATCGCGGAACTCGTCGCGGCGGGCAGGCTGCGCGCGACGATCGCCGGGACGTTCCCGCTGGCCGACGCCGCCGAGGCACACAGGCTCGGCGGCACCGGCCGGACTTCGGGCAAGCTGGTGCTGACGGTCGACTGAGTCAGAAGGTCGACACGGGCCGGTGACTCAGAGGTTCAGAAGGTGAGCACGGGCTTGATGGCCTTGCCCGCGCTCATGTCCCGTACCGCCTGGTCGATGTCCGCGAACGGATAGGTGCTGATCAGGCGGTGCAGCGGGAGCCGCCCCTCCTTCACCAGCTGCACGAGCGCGGGGATGAAGCTCTGCGTCTCGCTGTCGCCGAGGGTGAGCCCCTCGATCCGCTTCCCGGGGATCAACCCGTTGACGTCCAGGGCGACTTCGCTGCCGAACGGCGGCGCCCCTACGACGACCAGCGTGCCCCGGGCGGCGAGCGCGTCGGCGCCCTGGCGGAGGACCGCGACGCTGCCGGTGGTCTCCACGATGCCGTCGGCTCCCTGTCCGTCGGTCAGTACCGCGAGGGTCTCACCGAGGTCGCCCTCGGCCGCGTTGATGGTGTGGGTGGCCCCCAACTCCTTTGCCAGGGACAGGCGTTCGGCGACCTTGTCGACGGCGATGATCCGGGTGGCGGGGGTGAGGGCGGCGGCCATGACGGCGGACAGACCGACGGCTCCGGCGCCGAGCACCACGACCGTGTCGCCCAGTCGCGGCTTGAGTACGTTCCAGACGGCGCCGACACCGGTCTGCACTCCGCAGCCCAGCGGGGCGATCGACTCCAGCGGCACGTCCGGGTCGACCTTGACGAGGCTGCGTTCGTCGACCAACGCCCGTTCGGCGAAGGAGGACTGGCCGAAGAAGTGCCCGCCGAGGGGCTCCCCGTCGCGGCTGATGGTGCTGCTGCCGTCGGCGCGGCGACCGCCGATGAGGTTCATCGGCAGCCAGGCGGCGCAGTAGGCGGGGTGTCCGCCCTGGCAGTTGCGGCAGTCGCCGCAGGACGTGAAGGACAGGACGACATGGTCGCCGGGTGCGACACCGGTGACGGCGGAGCCGACCTCCTCGACGACACCGGCGCCCTCGTGACCGAGAACTCCGGGGAGCGGGAAGGGCAGTCCGCCGCTCGCGACTCCGAGGTCGGTGTGGCACAGGCCTGTCGCGACGACCCGGACGAGCGCCTCGTGCGGGCCCGGCTCGGCCAGTTCGACGTCGGTGAGGGTGAACGGTGCGCCGCCCGACTCGACGACGGCCGCGCGCGTGGTGGTGGACATCGTACGAACTCCTTGGTGGGTGCGCTCAGTCGAGCGAGACGACGACGGACTTGGTCCTGGTGTAGGCGGCGAGGCCCTCGGGGCCGTACTCGCGGCCGAAGCCGGAGTCCTTGACGCCGCCGAAGGGGACGTTGGGGTCGAGCATCGCCCAGTCGTTGACCCAGACGATGCCCGCCTGGAGGCGGTCGGCGATGCGGTGGGCGCGGGCGAGGTTGCCGGTCTGGACGCCCGAAGCCAGGCCGTACCGCGTGGAGTTGGCGAGTTCGACGGCCTCGTCCTCGGTGTCGAAGGGCTGCACGGTGAGGACCGGGCCGAAGATCTCCTCCTGGATCACCCGGGAGTCGTTGGCGAGGTCGGCGATGACGGTGGGCTTGTAGTAGTAGCCGCCGTCGAGGTCGAGGCGTTCGCCGCCGCAGACGATGCGGGCGCCCTCCTTGCGGGCGAGGTCGACGTACTCCTCGACCTTCCGCAGGTGCTTCTCGCCCGCCATCGGGCCCACGACGGTCTCGGGGAGCCGGGGGTCGCCGAGCGGTACGCCGGGGACGGCGTCGGCGAGGATGTTGAGGAGGGTGCTGTAGACGGGGCGGGCGACCAGCAGGCGGGGACCCCCCATGCAGAACTGGCCGGTGTTGAAGACGAAGCCCTTGATGACCGCGCCGACGGCCTTCTCCAGGTCGGCGTCCTCGAAGACGATGTGGGCCGCGTTGCCGCCGAGTTCCATGGTCACGGGCTTGAGGTTCTCGCCGGCGACGCTCGCGGCGTGCCGGCCGACGGCGGTGGAGCCGGTGAAGGCGATCTTGTCGACGCCCGCGTGCCGCAGCAGGGCCTCGCCGGCGACCGGTCCGGTGCCGGTGACGACGTTGACGACGCCGTCGGGGACGCCGGCCCGCTGGAGCAGCCCGGCCATGTAGAGGGCGCTGAGCGGGGTCTCGTCGGCGGGCTTGTGGACCACGGTGTTGCCGGCCGCGAGGGCGGGGGCGAGCTTCGAACCGGCCAGGATCAGCGGGAAGTTGAACGGGGTGATCGCGGCGACCACGCCGAGCGGCTCGCGCTTGGTGTAGGCGAGGGCGTTGAGCGGGGTGTCGCGGGTGGCGCCGTCGAGGGAGAAGGCGAGGGCCGCGTAGTGCTCGTAGTCGTTGGCCGCGTTGGTCACGTCGACGGCGTGGCACAGGGTGATGGGCTTGCCGACGTCGAGGCTCTCCAGTTGGGCCAGCTCGTCGGCGTTCTCTCGGATGAGTTCGGCGACGCGGTGCAGGATCCGGCCGCGTTCACGGCCGCTCAGGCCGGACCAGTGTCCGCTGTCGAAGGCCTCGCGGGCGGCGCGGACGGCCGCGTCGACGTCGGCGGGGCCCGCCTCGGCGACCGTGGTGACGACCCGGCCCCGGGACGGGTCGACCACCTCGGTGCGCGCTCCGTCGGCGGCCTCGCGCCACTGCCCCCCGACGAACAGGCGGCCGGGTTCGATCTCGAAGGCGGTCATCACCACTCCTCAGCATCGTTGCCAAGATTTCAACCAACAGGATTCCTGTTGGTTGCTCGTCTGGTTCGCAGTCTCATTACAGACAGGTTTCCTGTCAATGCTCTAGGGTGAATCCATGGCTGAATCCCTGGTCGGCATCCAAGCGACGAAGGCACCCCCGTCCCTGCTGTACATGGTCAAGCAGGTGGAGCTCGTCGTGCGCTCGCACTTGGACGAGCTGGTCAGGCCGTACGGCATCACCGCACTCCAGTACACCGCGCTCACGGTCCTGGAGCGACACGACGGCCTGTCCGCGGCGCAGCTGGCCCGGGACTCCTTCGTCACCGCCCAGTCCATCGCCGACCTCGTGCGCTCTCTGGAGAGCCGCGGGCTGATCCGCCGGGAACGCAATCCGCGCAACCGGCGCGAGCTGCTGATCCTGCTGACCCACGAGGGGCGCGAGCTGCTGGCGGGCTGCGCCGAGCCGGTGCGGGAGCTGGAGGAGCGGATGGTGCGCGAGCTCACGGCGCACCAGAGCGAGCAGTTCCGCCAGGCACTTTCCAAGGCCTGGCACGCCCTGTCGTAGGCCCGGGCGTGCGCCGGTGCGCGGCTGCGCCGAACATCTCAGAAAGCTCTGGCTCGATTCGAAGACATATGTCAATCGAACATGCTCAAATTCACTCCATCGAGGGTAACTTGCAGGGCGGGAACTGTGGGAGGGGATGTGGTCGTGCAGCAGGAACCCACGCCGCTCACCCGGCATCTGCGCATCCACCAGGACCGGGGGTTCACGGTGCTGGAGTTACGCGGCGAGATCGACATCGCCGCGGCGATGGAGATCATCCCGTATCTGGACCGGGTGACCGGCAGGCCGGGCGCACGTGTCGTGCTGGACCTGCGGCACGTCGAGTTCTTCGACTGCTCGGGCCTCCGCCTGCTCTTCCATGCCCGGCTTCGGGTGCTCGACCAGGGCGGCAGGCTGCACCTCGTCTGCACCCATCCGCTGACCCTGCGCATCCTCCGGATCACCGGACTCGCGCAGCTGCTGCCGCCCCGTCCCACGCTGGACGCGGCCCTGGAGCAGGCGGAGACCACGCCCACCTGATGATGTCTACCTGACGATGCGGGTGACCTGACCCGCCCCCACCGTCCGGCCGCCCTCGCGGATCGCGAACTTCAACCCCTCCTCCATCGCGATGGGTTGGATCAGCTCGACGTGCATGGTCGTGTTGTCGCCCGGCATGACCATCTCGGTGCCCCTCGGCAGGGTCACCACGCCGGTCACGTCGGTCGTGCGGAAGTAGAACTGCGGGCGGTAGTTGTGGAAGAAGGGCGTGTGCCGGCCGCCCTCGTCCTTGGACAGGATGTAGGCGCGGGCCTCGAACTCCACGTGCGGGGTGACCGATCCGGGCTTGATGACGACCTGGCCGCGCTCCACGTCCTCGCGCTTGACCCCGCGCAGCAGCAGTCCGACGTTCTCGCCGGCCCGGCCCTCGTCGAGGAGTTTGCGGAACATCTCGATGCCGGTGACAGTCGTCTTCGTCTTCTGCGGGTGGATGCCGATGATCTCGACCTCGTTGTTGACCTTCAGCACCCCGCGCTCGATCCGGCCCGTGACGACCGTGCCGCGGCCGGTGATGGTGAAGACGTCCTCGATCGGCAGCAGGAACGGCCGGTCCACGTCCCGTACCGGCTGGGGCACGAACTCGTCGACGGCGGCGAGGAGTTCGAGCACCGAGGCGGTCCACTCCGGGTCGCCTTCGAGGGCCCTGAGCGCGGACACCTTGACCACCGGGAGGTCGTCGCCGGGGAACTCGTACTCGGTGAGCAGCTCGCGCACCTCCAGCTCGACCAGTTCCAGGATCTCCTCGTCGTCCACCATGTCCGTCTTGTTGAGGGCGACGACGATGTACGGCACGCCGACCTGCCGGGCCAGCAGCACGTGCTCCTTGGTCTGCGGCATGGGTCCGTCGGTGGCCGCGACGACCAGGATCGCGCCGTCCATCTGGGCGGCGCCGGTGATCATGTTCTTGATGTAGTCGGCGTGCCCGGGGCAGTCGACGTGCGCGTAGTGCCGGTGCTCGGTCTGGTACTCGACATGGGCGATCGAGATGGTGATGCCGCGCTGGCGTTCCTCGGGCGCCTTGTCGATCTGGTCGAACGGCGTGAAGGGGTTGAGGTCGGGGAACCGGTCGTGCAGCACCTTCGTGATGGCCGCCGTGAGGGTGGTCTTGCCGTGGTCGATGTGCCCGATGGTGCCGACGTTCACATGGGGTTTGGTCCGCTCGAACTTCGCCTTCGCCACGGCGAGTCCTCCTGATCACCTCGGTGCTGCCGAGCGTTGCTCCGTCCCCTCATGTCTATGCGTTCGGCGGCGCGTCGAACAGGGCGCTGACGGACTCACCGTTGTGAATACGGCGTACGGCCTCGGCGAGCGCCGGGGCGATGGACAGGATGCGCAGCTTCTCGGTGCGCTCCTCCTCGGGCACCGGCACCGTGTTGGTGCAGACGATCTCCAGTACGTCGGGCTGCTCCCCGATCCGCTTCAGCGCGCCCGCCGCGAACAGGCCGTGGGTGCAGGCGACCCGGATCGAGCGCGGGCCCAAGTCACGTAGCCGGTCCAGGAGTTCGAGCACGGTGCTGCCCTTGGCGATCTCGTCGTCCAGGACGATCACGTCCCGGTCGGCGATCTCACCGATGACGGAGCTGATGACGACCCGGTCGTCGGCGTAGCGCTGTTTGGCGCCGGCCGCGACCTGGGCGCCGATCAGCCGGGCGAACGCGGCGGCCTCCTTGGCGTTGCCGAGGTCCGGGGAGACGACCGTGGTGCGGGAGAGGTCGTACTGCCGGAAGTGCGCGGCGAGTTCGCGCAGCGCGTGCAGATGGTCGACCGGCACCGAGAAGAAGCCGTGCACCTGGGGCGAGTGCAGGGTCATCGCCAGGACGCGGCTGGCGCCGGCCGCCACCATCAGGTCGGCGACCAGCCGTCCGCCGAGCGAGATGCGCGGGGCGTCCTTCTTGTCGGAGCGGGCGTAGGAGTAGTGCGGCATGACGACGGTGATCCGCCCGGCGGAGGCGCCCCGCGCCGCGTCGCACATCAACAGCAGCTCCACCAGGTTCTCCTGAACCGGCTTGACCAGCGGCTGGATCAGGAAGACGTCCCGTTCCCGGCAGTTGGCCTGGAGCTGTACCTCCAGGCAGTCGTTGGCGAACCGGCTGACCCGGGTGGGGCTGAGCGGTACATCGAGATGCGCGCAGACCTCCTTGGCCAACTCGGGATGGGCACTCCCGCTGAACACGGCGATGTCTCGCACGAACGGCTCCTCGCATGATCATTCCCGACCACGCCTCATGCTACTGACCCCGAAAACCGGTTGCGGACCGACCGGAGAGGGGCGCGATGATGGCCGCGTCCGTGTCTCCTCCCGTCAGGAACCCTCGCATGCGCCGACTCCTCGGAATCCACCGCCCTTCCCACCGGACGACGGTTCTTGAGGACTCGACCACGCATGCACACCCTGAACATCGGAATCCTGGCCCACGTCGACGCCGGTAAGACCAGCCTCACCGAGCGGCTGCTGTTCGACCACGGCGCGGTCGACCGGCTCGGCAGCGTCGACGCCGGTGACACCCGTACGGACGACGGCGCGATCGAGCGGCGGCGCGGGATCACCATCCGTTCGGCCGTCGCCGCGTTCACGGTCGGCGACACCCAGATCAACCTGATCGACACCCCCGGCCACGCGGACTTCGTCGCGGAGGTCGAACGTGCCCTGGAGGTGCTCGACGGCGCCGTCCTGCTGCTCTCCGCCGTGGAGGGCGTCCAGGCCAGGACCCGGGTCCTGCTGCGGACCCTGCGGCGGTTGCGGCTGCCCACGCTCGTCTTCGTCAACAAGATCGACCGGGCGGGTGCCCGCGCCGACGATCTCATCAGGGACATCCGGCGCCGTCTGACCCCGCACGTCGTCCCCCTCACGGACGTCACGGGCCTCGGCACGCCCGGCGCCCGTGTGCTGCCCCGCCCGCCCGGCGACCCGGACCTGGCCGAGGCACTCGCCGACGTCGACCCGTCCGTCCTCGCGGCGGTCGTCGACGGCCCGCCTCCCACTCCGGACGACCTCCGCAAGGCCCTCGCCGCCCGCACCGCCGACGGCTCGATCCACCCGCTCCTGTTCGGCTCGGCCCTCGGCGGCCAGGGAATCCCCGAACTCGTCGCACGCCTGGTCCAGTTGATCCCGCCCGCCCCGACCGGCCCGGCCACCCCTCGGGGCACGGTGTTCGCGGTCCGCCCCGGTCCCGGCCGCGAACGGACGGCGTATCTGCGGCTCTACGACGGCGAGGTGGCCCCGCAGCAGCGGCTCACGTTCCGCCGCCGCGGGGCCGACGGCCGGGCGGTCGAGGTCTCCGGGCGGGTCACGCGTCTCGAAGTGATCGGCCGACCCGGTCCGCTCACCGCCGGGAACATCGGCGCGCTGACCGGCCCGAAGGACCTCCGGGTCGGCGACCGGCTCGGTGAACTCACCGAGCGGGCACCGCAGTTCGCGCCGCCGACCCTGGAGACCGTCGTCCGCGCCCGGCACCCCGGGCAGGCGGCGGCGCTGCGCTCGGCGCTGCTGGCACTGGCCGACCAGGACCCGCTGCTGCACGCGCGGCCCGCCGCCTCCGGGGCGACCGTGCTGCTCCTGTACGGCGAGGTGCAGAAGGAGGTCGTCGCGGCGACCCTCGTCCAGGACTTCGGCGTCGAGGCCGACTTCGAGCCGAGCCGGGTGCGGTTCCTGGAGCGCCCGGCCGGGACCGGCGAGGCCTGGGACGAGTTGCCGTGGCACGACCGCGTCCGGTACTGGGCGACGATCGGGCTGCGCGTGGACCCGGGGCCGCGCGGCTCCGGCGGGGTCTTCGCCCACGAGACCGAACTCGGCGCGCTCCCCCGCGCGTTCCACCAGGCCGTCGAGGACACCGTCCACGCGACACTGCTCGGCGGGCTGCACGGCGCGCCCGTGACGGACTACCGGGTCACCCTCACGCGCTCCGGATTCATCGGCCCGCTGAGCACCGCGGCCGACTTCCGCGGTCTCACCCCGATCGTGCTGCGCCGTGCGCTGCGGCTGGCGCGGACGCGGCTGTACGAGCCGTACGTCGCGTTCGAGACGGAGGTCCCGCTGGACGCGCTCGCGCCGGTGACCGCGCAACTCGCCTCCTGTCGTGCCGAGTTCGCGGGGACGACGGGCGGGGTCGGCAGCTGGCTGATCACCGGCGAGCTGCCGGCACGGCGGGTGCGCGAGGTGGAGCTGAGCCTGCCCGGGCTCACGCACGGGGAGGGGATGTGGTGGTCGCGTCCGTCCGGTGACCGTGAACTGCGGTCGCACTAGCGGGTGTTCACCAGGACACGGGCAGCCGTAGCGGCCCGCGCGTCAGTTGTCCCTCCCGCCATGCGACGGTGTCCGGGGTGAACTCGGCGCGCAGCAGCGGGAATCGGGCGGTCAGGCGGTGCAGGCCCAGTTCGAGTTCCAGGCGGGCCAGCCAGGCGCCCAGGCAGTGGTGGGGGCCCGCTCCGAAGATCACGCCGGGCACGGGCGGCGGAGCGGTCACGTCGGGCGGGCCCACGGGGTAGACGTCGGGATCCCGGCTGGCGGAGTTGGTCTGGACGGCGACCACGCTGCCCGCCGGGATCGTCACCCCGCCGATCTCGGCGTCCTCGACGGCCCGGCGGATCAGGCCGGGCAGCACGCGGCCCTCGCTGAGCGGCACGTGGCGCAGCAGTTGCTCGGCGGCGGTCGCGGCCGTCTCCTCGCTCTCGGCGAGGGCGGTCCGGGCCGCCTGTCCGTCGGTGAGGAGGTAGACGACGATGTTGCCGAGCGCGGTCATGGTGGTCTCGTGTCCGGCGACGACCAGTCCGCAGACCAGCGCCACCAGGTGCCGGTCCTCGATGCCGAGGCTGTCGCCGGCCGTCACCAGAGCGCTCACCAGGTCGTCGCCGGGTGTGCGGCGCCGTTCGCCGATCAGCCGGTCGGCGAACGCCCCGAACTCGGTCATGGCGGCGACGACCTCGTCCGCCGTGTGCGCGCCGCCGGACAGGGCGTGGTCGGCCCAGTTCCGGATGCGGTCGCGTTCCAGGTGGTCGAGTCCCATGAGCCGGCAGATCACCGAGACGGGCAGCGGGCAGGTGAACCCGTCGACGATGTCGGCGGGTTGGGGCCGCCGGGCGAAGTCGTCGAGGAGCGCGTCGACCACCGATGCCACCCAGGGCCGCCACCGGGCGATCGCGCGGGGTGTGAACGCCCGCTGCACCGTGCCGCGCAGCCGTTGGTGCCCGGCGCCGTCCTGGTTCAGCAGCCCGTCCGGGTCGTCGAGGATGTTCGGTACGACGAGGAGCGGCGGCGCGTCCTTCGCGTGCAGTGAACTCCGGTCGAAACGCGGGTCCATGAGCACTCGCCGTACGTCCGCGTACCGGGTGACGAGCCACACCGGGGTGCCTGTGGCCAGTGTCACGAGACGGGGCGGAGCGGGCTCCGGGTAGGTCACGAGATGCATGGGGAGAAGCGGCCGGGAAATGCTGTCTGCGGTCATCCGGGACTCCTGGCGGGCCGGAACAGTGACTTTTCACGCTAGTGCGCCCTCCACGCTCCCGTCAGCGGGTTCATTCGGCCAACAGGTCGGTCTGACAAGCGATTTGAGGGGCATGCGGATACAGAGGAAGGGAGGGCCGTCCCCATGACGACTTCCATCAGCCGTACACCCCGGCGTATGCCGGGCTGGGCGAAGGTGCTCACCGCCGTCGTCGTTGTGATCGCCGTGCTGTTCGCGGGGCTCCGACTGGCCGTGCTCCCGGGACTGCGGGACATCTTCGGCACCGAGACCCATGACCGTTCGGGTCCGGCTCTGCTCAAGTCCATTCAGGACATGAGCCGTTACGACGCGGCCTCCGGCAACTTCCAGGTCGTCGTGGACCTGGAGAAGGACTCCAGGTTCCTGCCCCAGGCGATCCGCGGCACCCGCACGCTGTACGTCGGCGCGGGCACCGTGGAGGGCTATGTCGACCTGGGCAGGCTCGGCAAGCAGGACGTGACGGTCAACGGCGACCGCACGTCGGCCAGCATCAAGCTGCCGCGCGCGACGCTCGGCAAGCCGGCGCTGGACCCGGACCACTCCTACACGGTCTCCAAGCAGCGCGGCCTGTTGGACCGCCTGGGCGACATCTTCTCCGACAACCCCAACAACGAACAGGCCGTGCAGAAGCTCGCCGCCAAGCACATCGCCGAGGCGGCGAAGACCAGCGGCCTGACCACCCGCGCCGAGACGAACACCACCAACATGCTCAAGGGTCTCCTCGGCTCGCTCGGCTTCAAGAACGTGAACATCTCGTACAGCGCCTGACCGGACTCTGCTGAACCACGAACATCTGGAGGACCACCGCATGGCCCGTACCGTCTCTCGCCTGCGCAACACCAAGAAGACGGAGCCGGCATCGAGGTCGACCCGCCCCGAACGCGGACGCCATCAACTGTCCCTCCCTGTACGTCTGTTGGCGATGCTGATCGGCTTCGTCCTGATGGTGGCGTTCGCCGTCGTACTGGCAAAGCTCACCCTGGAACCGTCCCCCGCGTCCAAGGCGCTCGTGCACACCAATCTGCATCCGGGCCGCTCCCTGAAGGCCTATCTCGACCAGCCGGCCATGCGGGACGCCATCAAGCAGATCGGCGGGAACGTGGTGCTCGGCATCCCGTTCGGCGTGCTGGTGCCCGTGCTCGCGCCACGGGCACGCGGCATTCTGAAGGTGCTGCTGCTGACGGCGAGCGTCATGCTCCTGGTGGAGTTCGCGCAGGGCGCGTTGATCACCGGGCGGGCCTTCGACATCGACGACGTCATCCTCAACACCACCGGCGCGCTGATCGGTTGGGTCCTGCTGGGGCGCCGGCTCGGCCGGGCGGTGCACGCCCGCAAGCCCGTGCAGGCGGCAAGGACGACCAAGGCGGCGAAGGCACCCAAAGCACCGAAGGCGACCTCATAACACTCGACCACTGGTACGTACCAAGGTGTTGACGACCCCTTAACTCACTCCTTAAATCAAGAGGCGACGCTTTTCACCCCCCACCTCCGTCGGCGTGTCGGTCCCCGCGTCCGCCGCACAGAAGGGAATGCCGTGGCCTCCCCACGACTCCTCCGCAGATGCCTCTTCGCCGCCCTGTCCGCCGCACTGGTCGCGTCCGCCGCGATCGGTCCGGCGCGGGCGGACTCCTCGTCGGCAGCGCAGGCCGACGCCGTCACGTTCTCCGACACCTTCGACGGGGACGCCGGGTCTGCCGTCAACTCCTCGAAGTGGACGCTGGAGACGGGCGACAACGTCAACAACCACGAGCGCGAGTACTACACGTCCGGCACCAACAACGCGGCGCTGGACGGCCAGGGCCATCTGGTGATCACCGCCAGGAAGGAGAACCCGGCCAACTACCAGTGCTGGTACGGAACTTGTCAGTACACCTCGGCCCGGATGAACACCTCCGGGAAGTTCAGCGCGCAGTACGGGCATGTCGAGGCCCGGATGAAGATCCCGCGCGGGCAGGGCATGTGGCCCGCGTTCTGGATGCTCGGCACCGACATCGGATCCGTCGGCTGGCCCGACTCCGGTGAGATCGACGTCATGGAGAACGTCGGCTACGAGCCCTCCACGATCCACGGCACCATCCACGGCCCCGGCTACTCCGGCTCGGCCGGCATCGGCGCCGCCTACTCGCTCTCGGGCGGCCAGGCCTTCGCGGACGCCTTCCACACCTTCGCCGTCGACTGGGCGCCCAACGCGATCAAGTGGTCGGTCGACGGTGTCGTCTACGAGACGCGCACGCCCGCCGACGTGGGCGGCAACACCTGGGCCTTCAACAAGCCGTTCTTCCTGATCCTCAACCTGGCGGTCGGCGGCGACTGGCCCGGCGACCCGAACAGCTCCACGGCCTTCCCGGCCCAGCTCGTGGTGGACTCGGTGTCGGTGACCACGAGTGACACGGCCGCCGGGGTGGCGATCAAGGGCCTGGCCGGCAAGTGCGTGGACGTCGCCGGGGCGAACTCCGCCAACGGGACGGCCGTACAGCTCTACGACTGCAACGGCTCGGCCGCCCAGCAGTGGACGGTGGGCTCGGACGGCACGATCCGCGCGCTCGGCACATGCCTGGACGTGGCCGCCGGCGGCACCGCGGACGGCACCAGGGTGCAGCTCTACGACTGCAACGGCTCCGCCGCCCAGCAGTGGGCCGTCAGCTCGGCGCACGACATCGTCAACCCGCAGGCGAACAAGTGCCTGGACGTCACCGGCAACAACTCCGCCAACAGCACCCCGCTGCAGATCTGGACCTGCTCGGGCGGCGCCAACCAGAAGTGGACCGTCGGCTGACTCCGTAAGGGCTAGTGCGGCAACCAGGTGAGTTTGTCCCCGCCGACCCAGCGGACCACGTCCGGGTCGTCCAGGTCGCGGACCGTGATGCCGCACACGGCCGCGACCTCCAGGACGTCGGTGATGCCCCGGGCCTCGCAGACCATCTCCCCGTCGATCTCCACGATGCGGAACGGCGGGGTACCGGGCTGCACCTTGAGCACCATGATCCGCGGGGTCGAGATGTGCGGGCTGGCGATTTCGGTCATGCAATAGAGCCTAGAACGCATCACGCGGTCGCGAGTGGTCCAAGGTGCCCGGCCGGGGGCCGCTCGCGGGAGGAGGCCCGATGGATCCCGTGCAGGCACTGGACCGGATCGCCTTCCTGCTGGAACGCTCCCTGGCCCCGACCTACCGCGTACGCGCCTTCCGTACGGCGGCCGGGGTCCTGGCGGCGCTTCCCGAGGGCGAGGTCGCCGAGCGCGTCGCCGCCGGGACGCTGGAGTCCCTCAAGGGCATCGGCCCGAAGACCGCGCAGGTGGCCCGTGAGGCCCTGTCCGGGCAGGTTCCCGCCTATCTGGAGCAACTGGAGGCAGAGGCCCCCGTCCCGTCCGGCCCCGGCGGCGAGAAGCTGCGGGCGCTGCTGCGCGGGGACTGCCACCTCCACTCCGACTGGTCGGACGGCGGCAGCCCGATCGAGGAGATGGGCCGTACGGCGACCCGGCTCGGCCACGAGTGGGCGGTGCTGACCGACCACTCGCCCCGGCTGACCGTGGCCCGCGGGCTGTCCCCGGAGCGGCTGCGCGAGCAGCTGGAGGTGATCGCCGCGCTGAACGAGACCTGGGCGCCGTTCCGGCTGCTCACCGGCATCGAGTGCGACATCCTCGACGACGGCTCGCTGGACCAGGAACCGGAGCTGCTTGAGCGGCTCGACGTGGTCGTGGTCTCCGTGCACTCCAAGCTGCGCATGGAGGCCCGCGCCATGACCCGCCGGATGGTGGCCGCCGTACGGAATCCGCACGCGGACGTCCTCGGGCACTGCACCGGGAGGCTGCTCATCGGGCGGGACGGGGGTGCCGCGCGGCCGGAGTCGGAGTTCGACGCGGACGAGGTGTTCGCCGCGTGCGCCGAGTCGGGGACGGCCGTGGAGATCAACAGCCGCCCGGAGCGCCTTGACCCGCCGAGGCGGCTGCTGCGGAAGGCCGTCGACGCCGGGGTGCTGTTCTCGATCGACACCGACGCGCACGCGCCCGGTCAGCTCGACTGGCAGATCAACGGCTGCGCGCGGGCGGAGGAGTGCGGGGTGCCCGCCGAACGGGTGCTGACGACCTGGTCGGCGGACGCACTATTGGACTGGACCACTGGCAAGTGACGCACATCACCGCGTGCGGCGGCACGCGCCGGAACACCCACCGGTAGTTTCCCGTTGAACAGACCGTGGGTGCGGAGGGAACAGTGTCCCCGGGCCTCAACCTCCGCCCACAGGGACGATCGTTCGGCTGAAGCCCTGTGGAGCCTTTCGCCGCGAGGCGACCGCCTTCCGTGCCCACCACCTGGCCGCCCCGGCCGTGATTCCCCCGTCGCGGTCGGGGCTTCTCCTTGACTTGGAGCGCACTTCAATTCGTAGCGTTCCGGTATGACCACTGCACAGCACAAGATCGGTTCCGGATTCGGCGCGAAGAGCACCGCCGACGACGTCCTGAGAGGCATCGACCTCGCCGGAAAGCTCGCCGTCGTCACCGGCGGCTATTCGGGTATCGGCCTGGAGACCACCCGTGCGCTCACCAAGGCGGGGGCCCGGGTCGTCGTGCCCGCCCGCCGTCCCGACACCGCGCGCGAGGCCTTGGCCGGACTCGACGGCGTCGAGCTGGACGAGTTGGACCTCGGCGACCTGGAGAGCGTGCGCGGCTTCGCCGACCGCTTCCTCGCCTCCGGCCGCACCGTGGACTTCGTGATCGACAGCGCCGGCATCATGGCTTGTCCGGAGACCCGGGTCGGGCCCGGGTGGGAGGCGCAGTTCGCCACCAACCATCTCGGCCACTTCGCCCTCGTCAACCGGCTGTGGCCGGCGATCGCACCGGGCGGCGCGCGGGTGGTCTCGGTGTCCTCGGGCGGCCATCACAACTCCGGGATCCGCTGGGACGACATCCAGTGGAGCCACGGGTACGACAAGTGGGAGGCCTACGGGCAGGCGAAGACCGCGAACGTCCTGTTCGCCGTCCACCTCGACAGGCTCGGCGCCGACCACGGCGTACGGGCCTTCGCGCTCCACCCGGGTGGCATCCTCACGCCGCTCCAACGCCACCTGACCACGCGGGAGATGGTGGAGCGCGGCTGGATCGACGAGGACGGCAACCTGCTGCATCCGGACATCTTCAAGACCCCGGAGCAGGGCGCGGCCACCCAGGTCTGGGCCGCGACCTCGCCCCAGCTGGACGGCCTCGGCGGCGTCTACCTGGAGGACTGCGACGTCGCCGAACCCGCCCCCGCCGACGGCGAGCGCATCGGCGTCAAGTCCTGGGCGACGGATCCCGAGCAGGCCGCCCGGCTGTGGAAGCTGTCCGCCGATCTAACCGGTGTGGATGCGTTCGCCGGGTAGTTCCGGGTACAGCCTTACGAGAGGTCGAGGTCCTCGGGCCCGTACAGGGCGGCGGGCGCGCCGGTCGCGAGGGCCCAGTAGCGGTCCCCGTACGACCAGTGCCACCACTCCGTCGGGTAGTTGACCAGGCCCACCGCACCGAGCGCCTTGCCCAGTACGGCACGGTGGGCCCTGGCCTCGGCGGTGATGTTGTCGGCGTCGGTGTAACAGGCCCCGTCGCTCTGCTCCGGGTTCGCGTTCATCGGGGTGCCCATGTCGAGTTCGCGCCCGTGGGTGTCGGCGAGGGTCAGGTCCACCGCCGCGCCCGCGGTGTGCGGGGCGATCTCGGGCGGGGACACATAGCGGCTGGCGGCGGTCCGGATCCGGTCGGCGGACCAGTCCGGGTGGGCGGCGCGCAGCTGGTCGCCGTAGCCCTCGAAGTAGCGGCGCTGGAGGACCGGCGGCCGGTATCCCTCGACGAAGAGCAGGCGCAGGCCGTCCGGCAGCAGGGCTTCCGCTTCGAGGAGCCGGTCCAACACGCCCTGGCGCAGGTGGAGTTCGGCGCCGCTGTCGGAGTCCTTGTTCTTGTGGTCGTCGACCAGCAGTACGTCGCTCACGTCGACGAGTCGTTCCCCGCACTCCTCCACGGGGATGGCGGCGACCCGGGCGTCGGACATCAGGATGATCTCGTTCATGGGGTGATCATCCCGCGAACTCGCGCAGATCCGCGTTGAGTTCCTCGGCGTGGGTGGCGAACAGCCCGTGCCCGGCGCCGTCGTAGACCTTCAGGGTGCCGTCGGGCACGAGGCGGGCCGCGCGTCGGGCGGTCAGTTCCAGGGGGGCCGAGGTGTCGTGGGTGCCGTGCACGACGAGGACCGGCAGGTCGATCTTGGGCAGTTCGGGGGCGACGTCCACGATCGCGATCAGCGCCTGGACGGCGGCCGTCGAGCGGGCGGTGGAGACCAGGGCCCGGTCGACGACGTACTTCCGGTAGGACGCGGAGACGTCATTGCCGGGCCGGTCGACGGCGAAGAAGGCGTCGACTCCGTCGGCGAAGAACGCCGCCCGGTCACGCCGGCACTCCTCGTTGACACCGCGTACAAGGTCAGGGTCCAGGCCGTCGGGGTTGTCGGGCGAGCGGACCACGCCCGGGGCGATGCCGCCGACGAAGGCGATCCGGGCCACCCGCCCGGCGCCGTGCCGGGTCAGACAGCGCACGATCTCCACGCTCCCCATGGAGTGGCCGACCAGCGTCACCTCGCGCAGGTCGAGGAGTTCGAGGAGCCCGTACAGGTCGTCGGCGAGGCTGTCCAGGTCGAACCCGTTCCACGTGTCCTCGGACCTGCCGTGCCCGCGCCGGTCGAAGCCGACGCAGCGGTAGCCCTCCGCGGCCAGCGGCAGCATCTGGAACTCCCACATCTCGACGCCCAGATAAGCGCTGTTGACGAAGAGCAGGACCGGCCCGTCGGCCGGACCGTAGTCGACGTAGCGCAGTCGGGCCGCGTCCACGGGGCTGGCGAAGTACGGCATGGGGAACCTCCCGGAATCCGGTGGTGGGACGAGTGGGTACGCCCTTCATGGTTCCGGGAAGCCGCGGAGGGGTCGATTACCTCCGAGGTCATGCCTCAGTGCGGTGCGCGTTCCTCCAGCGCCGTGCGCCAGGCGGGCGGCGGGCCCTCCGGTTCGGGTTCGGCGCGACGGCCGCCGCGGGCGAAGAAGTCGGCGAGGGGGAGGATCGCGGCGCCGACGGTGACCGCGTCGGGGCCGAGCAGGCCCAGGTCGATGCTGACGCGTCCGGCGGGGTGGCGCAGCGCGTACGCGGTGGCGTGGTGGCGCACGGCGGGCAGGAAGCGGGAGCCGAGCTGGAGTCCGGCCCAGCCGCCGATGAGGATGCGCTCGGGCTGGAAGAGGTTGATCAGGTCGGAGAGGCCGGCGCCGAGGTATTCGGCGGTCTCCTCCAGGACGGCGAGCGCGACGGGGTCGGCCTCGGTGCCCTCGGGCGGGTAGGCGGCGACCAGCAGCGCGGTCATCGCGGTCTCCTCGTCGGTGCCCTCGGGCGGACGGCCGCCCTGCTCGCGCCAGCGGTCGAGCAACGACTCGGCGCCCGCGTACGCCTCCAGGCAGCCGAGGGCTCCGCAGCGGCAGCGGCGGCCTCGGACCCGTACGGTCAGATGCCCCCACTCCACGGCCCGCCCGTGCTCCACCTCGGGGGTGACGAGACAGGCGCCGACGCCGGAGCCGAAGAGGACGACGATCGCGTTGCGCGCGCCGCGACCGCCGCCGAACCACATCTCGGCCTGGCCGAGGGTCTTGGCGCCGTTGTCGATGAAGTACGGGACGGCGTCGGGGAGTGGGGAGGTGGAGCGGAGCAGCTCTTCGAGGGGGACCGCGTCCCAGCCGATCGTCTGGCCGTGGACGACGGCGCCGTGGTCCGGGGTGTGTTCGACGATGCCGGGGACGCCGATGCCGACGCCGAGGAGCTGTTCGGGTGCGATGTCGGCGGTGGCGAGGACTTCGGCCATGCCGTCGCGGATGTGGCCGACGATGACCTCGACCTCGTAGCGCTGCTGCTCCAACGGGCGTTCGGCGCGGGCGAGTTCGGTGAGGGTGAGGTCGAACAGCTCGACGCGGACGCGGGTCTCGCCGACGTCGACGCCGATCATGTGGCCGCTGTGCGGGGCGACGCGCAGCAGCGTGCGGGGGCGGCCCCCGTCGGAGTCGACGCTGCCGGCCTCCTCGACCAGTCCGTCGGCGACGAGGTCCGCGACGACGTTGCTCACCGAGCCGGAGCTGAGCCCGGTGACCGGGCCGAGTTCGAAGCGGCTGAGGGGTCCGTCGAAGTACAGCCGTTGCAGTACGGCCGTGCGGTTGGCCCGCCTGAGGTCGCGTACCGTGCGCCCGTTCCGCCCCGCCATGTGACTCCCTCCGAACCCCGCACCCTCTTAATTCACGCCCTGAACTAAGGGGCGGTGGAATGCACACTACGTGGTGGAAGCCGTCTCGTCGATCTCTCCGAGGGCGGCGAGCAGCTCAGGGGCGACCCGCTCCCGCCGCCAGCGGTTCTCTTCCGCGCCGAACGCCCTGGGCACCGTCTCCGCGAGCATGATCAGGTAGAGGTAGCTGCGGTACAGGGCGTACCGGAGGCGGGCCGACCGGTCGAACTCGACCCGCCCGCCCGCCTCCCGGTACCCCGCGAGGAACGCCTCGTCCTTCCTGATGTCGTCGAGCAGCGCCAGGGAGACGAAGTCGGCGAGGGGGTCGCCCCAGAACATGCGCTCGCCGTCGATGAGTCCGCCGACGCGGGGCGTTCCGGTCGTGCGGTCGACCAGGATGTTGCCCTGCCACAGGTCGAAGTGGACGGCGCTGGGGACGGTGACCTCGTCCAGGGCGTCGTAGGCGGCGCGGGCCGTACGGGCGATGTCGTCGGCGGGGACGGGAAGCCAGGCCCGGTAGCGGTGGGTGTCGTCGAGGACGGCGTCGTACAGCGTGGTGAACGCGGTGCGCCAGTCGGGGGCGAGCGGGCCGAGGGCGCCGGAGGGATAGCCGAAGCCGGGGCCGGTGATCTCGTGCAGGCGGGCGAGCCGACGACCCAACTCCGTGCGCAGGGCGGTCACTTCGGCGTCCGTGAGGGAGTCGTCCCAGGGTTCGCCCGGACAGAGCGTCATCAGGAGGGTGTCGCCCTCGAGGACCACGACGCGCGGCGCCGCCACCCCGGCCTTGGCGGCGGCGCCGTAGAAGTCGGCCTCGGAGAGGAGGAGTTGGCGCTCGTGTGCGAGGCCGGGGGCGGTGGGCGCGGTCTTCAGGACGTAGCGGGTGCCGTCGGTGAGGGTGAGTTCCTCGACGGTGTTGTAGGTGCCGCCGCCCAGGGGGCGGAGGTGGGCGAGGTCGCCGGGCGGGATGCCCGCCGCGCCGAGTACCTGTCGGGCTCGCTCCGAGGAGTCCGTCACCGTGCGCCCACCTCTCCCTTGCGGTCAGCCGGGGGCGCACACGTCCTCGACGTAACGCCCGTCCGCCATCAGTGCGTTGAGCCACCGCTCGACGGCCGTGGCGTCGACGCCGGGCGCGCGGTCCCGGTACAGGGTACGGAACGCCTCCCGCACGCCCGGTGCCGGCCGCGAGCCGTCGCCGCAGACGTACACCCGGGCGCCCGCGTCCAGCAGGGCCCACACCTCGTCGGCCTCGGGGGCGACGCGGTGCTGGACGAAGGTCGCTCCGCCCTCCGACGCCGCAATGAAGGCCGGCCGGAGCGAGACGGCTCCGGCGTTCTCGGCGGCGCGGAGTTCGTCGGCGTGGAGATAGTCGGCGTCGGGGGCGTCGCGGCCGAAGTAGCCGAGGGCCGGGGCGAGTTCGGCGCCGGCGGCGAGGGCGGGACGTGCTCGACCTGTTGCAGCCGCAGGAGTCGATACAGGTGGAGCGGATCGCGCAGGCACTGCGGCTGCGGCACCGGTCGCGCTGCCAGGTGTCGGTACGGTGGCGGGCCCCGGACGGCGTCGAGCGGTACGGGGAGCTTACGGCCGGCCCGGTCAGCGACACCGTGGAGGACACACCGACGTTGCTGGTCATGCTGCGCGTACAGGCCGAGGGCGAACCCCGCGACGGCAGGCCCGGCGAGGACACCCCCGCGCAGGTCACACCGATCGAGGGGGCCGCATCCTGGCCCTGCTCGCCGGCGGTGCCACCACCACCCACGCGGCCCGCGAGACCGGCCTCACGCCGGACGGCGTGACCTATCGCCTACGGCGGCTGTCGGCCCGGTGGAACGCGGCGAACCGTACGGAACTGGTGGCCCGGGCCTACGCACTTGGAGTGCTCCCCGGGGTGTGGCCGCCGACACCCGCCCCGGTCGCCGAATCGGTGTAGGCCGTCCCCGCTCCCTCCGGCGCCCCGAAGCGAGCAAGGGTGTGCCAGACCATCTTCAGGTCCTGGAGTTCGTAGCGCCCGGTGCGGGCCGCGTCGCCGATGACCCGTGGGTCGATGACACCGCGCTCGGCGAGAAGGGCACCGAGATCGGCGTACTCCTCGCCCCGATAGCCCGCGTGCAGCCGCAGTTCCGCCACGGTGAGCCGGTAGCCGGGGTGCCATTCGACGGGGCAGGGCAGACGGCGGGCGGCGGTTTCGACGGGGGTGCCGCGGTAGCTCGCGTCCAGGACGAGGGCTTCCGCGTCCCGGGCGAGGACGACTCCGCCGTGCACCTGTGTCTCGATGTAGTCGTTCAGGGCGTCCTGTTCGTCGGCCTCGGCGAGCGCGATCAGGGACATGCCGGTGGCGACACCGAAGTCGGTCGGTTCGGCCGCGCTGTCGGGGTAGCAGAAGGTGGCACGGGCGAGTGTCCCGGCGCCGAGCCGGAGGTGCGAGGAGCCGAACCGCGGTGCCGCGCCGACCACTTGGCGCCGGAAGTCCAACGCCCCGTACACCGGTCGCTCGGGTGCGGGCGCGTCGTCGTAGGCACCCGCGAAGATCCGGCTCTCCCAGCGCCAGCGGTCGCCGCCGGGGTGGGCGGTGAGGCCGCCGTTGCTGGTACCGGTGACGAACTGCGAGTGGTATGTGCCGTCCTGGGCCAGCGCGTCGAGGATCGGGCGGCCGGCCGCCGTACGGTCGGGGTGGAAGTTCAGCGTGATGCGCAGCCCTGGATCGACGGCCGGGCCCGAGGAGCGCTCCGCCACATGCCGCAGCGCCCGCGCCTGTCGTGCCCCAAAGCTCTCGAAGGTCTCGAAACTCCCGCAGCTGCTGACGCCCCCGAAATCCATTGGCCCCTCCACCGCTCGCCTCACTACCCTGACCCAAAACCTAGACCCCCTAGGTTTCGGCACAGGCACCGTCCCAGGAGTCCCCCATGAGATCACTCACCGAGCACGACATCCGCAACTCATTTGTCAACTGCTCGAAGGGCGAGGCCAAGCGGCTGGCGGTCCCCCGCGATCTCGACACCCGCCCCTGGGGCGACCTGGACTTCCTGGGCTGGCGGGATCCCGGGGCGCCGGACCGCAGCTATCTGGTCACCGAGCGCGCGGACGGGCTGGTCGGGGTCACACTGCGGTTCCCGTCCTCCCAGCGCGGTTTTCTGCGCCGCAGCATGTGTTCGCTGTGCGTGACGACCCATTCGGGCGGCGGTGTCTCCCTGATGACCGCGCGCAAGGCCGGCCCGGCGGGCCGCGACGGCAACTCGGTCGGCCTGTACATGTGCACCGACCTCGCCTGCTCCCTCTACGTGCGCGGCAGGAAGATCCCCGAGTCGGGCATCCGCATCGAGGAGAGCCTGACCGTGGAGCAGCAGATCGACCGGACGGTGGGCAATCTGACCGCCTTCCTCGACAAGCTGTACGTCTGACGTCAGTCCCCCGGCACCGCGATCACGATCTTGCCCCGGTTGTCCCGGCGCTCCAGCCGTTCGTGGGCGGCGCGCGCCTCCGCGAGGGGTACGACGGTCTCGATCGGCACGCGGTACGTGCCCGCGGCGACCCGCTCGGCGAGTTCCCGCAGGTCGGGGCGGGGGTCGTAGCCGCCGTGGACCTGGAGGTCGGTGAGCTGGAACCCGAGGACGGACGCGTTCTTCGGGTAGAAGTCGCGGGTGTCGACGGTGCTGGGCTCCAGGGCGACATTGGCGAGGGCGACGACCCGGCCGCCGTGTCCGATCTCGCGCAGGCTGCGCCCGAAGGCCCGGCCGCCGACGGTGTCGAGGACGACGTCGGCGCCCCGGCCGCCGGTGAGCCGCAGCACCTCGTCGACCTCCGCGTCGTCCGGGTGCGCCGAGGTATCGAGGGTGACGTGCGCGCCGAACTCCCCGGCCCAGGCGGCCTTTTCGGGTGATCCGGCGAGGGCGACGACCCGGGCACCGGTCTCCGCCGCGATCTGCACGGCCGCGCTGCCGACCCCGCTCGCGGCGGCCTTCACCACGACGGTGTCCTCCTTGGTGACCCGGGCGAGGCGTCGGAGGCAGTACCAGGCCGACAGCCAGGCGACGGGCAGCGCGGCGGCGTGCGCGAGGTCGATTCCGTCGGGCAGGGCGGTGACCTGGGTGGCGGGTACGGCCGCCAACTCGGCGTAGAAACCGGGCGAGTTCACACCGTCGAGGGCCACGACCCGTTGCCCGACCGTGAATCCGGTGACGCCCTCCCCCAACGCGGCGACGGTACCGGCGCCTTCCACTCCCGGGATCAGCGGCGGCTTCCCGGCCCGGTGGTAGTTCCCGGACCTGATCAGGGCGTCCGCGCGGTTCACCCCGGCCGCCGCGACCCGCACCAGGACCTGCCCGGGACCCGCGACCGGGTCGGGCACCTCGACCGGCACCAGCACCTCGGGCCCGCCGAACTCGTCGATCCGTACCGCACGCATACCGCACCCACTCCCTGTCGCGGCCACTACAGCTGGCCGACACCCGTTGAACTGGTGTCACCATGCGACACCCGATGAACCGGTGTCAAGGGTCACCAGTCACCACGGGCCACCCTCGCGTACACCGCATGAACCGGTGTACGAGAGGTAAGCTCGCCGCCATGACCGTCCCGCTCTCCTTCCCGTTCATCGGCGGACGCCCGTGCCTGAACTTCGTGGCGACCCTCGGCAAACGGCACGGCACCCCCGTCGAGCGGCTCCCCGATCCATCGGCCCTGGCGACCTGGATCACGGAAGCGGAGCTGTCGACGGGCACCGAGCCGGCGCGGGTCACGGCCCGCGAGCTGACGGACGCGCGCACGCTGCGCGAGGCGCTCTACCGTGTCGTACGCGACGCGACGGCCGGCCGGGAACCGGCGGCGGCCGACATCGAGCGGGTCAACGAGGTCGCCGCGCGCCCGGACCTCGCCCCCCAACTGGGCGAACACCGCTGGAAGTCGGCGCATCCGGCCCGCGCGGCGCTGGCGACGGTGGCCCGGGACGCCGTTCTGCTGGTGGGCAGTCCGCTGCTGGAGCGGGTCAAGGAGTGCGAGAACCCGGAGTGTTCGCTGCTGTTCCTGGACGACTCCCAGGCCCGGCGCCGCCGTTGGTGCTCCATGGAC
This sequence comes from Streptomyces sp. NPDC088350, assembly GCF_044753545.1. NCBI lineage: Bacteria > Bacillati > Actinomycetota > Actinomycetes > Kitasatosporales > Streptomycetaceae > Streptomyces > Streptomyces sp. NPDC088350. Next base: position 182,540 of record NZ_JBIVNL010000003.1, read on the forward strand.
CGCTGCGGCAACCTCGCGAAGATCGCGGGCTATCGGTCGCGCGGTCGGGCCGCCTCCACGTCGTGAAGGTGGAGCAGTGGCCCTCGGCCGGGGCTTCCCTCAGGATCCGGCGGGCGTCCAGTGCGGATCGCGGCCGAGGAAGGCGAGGAGCTCCTCGGCCCGGTCGTACCCGTCCCTGACCTCCACCGCGGGCGCGAACACCCGGTACGAGTCCCGGAGTTGATCGACGAGCCGGTCCGCGGCCGGCCAGATGCCCTCGGCCAAGTCTGTCGGCAGTGGCCGGCTTTGGCCGGTGGCCGCCGCGATGTCCCAGGCGTGTACGGCCGCGTCCATGGCGGCCGTCGCCGCGGCGAACGGGAGGGGCATCGGGCCCAGCGGTGTGGGCACCCGGTCGGCGTCGGCGGGCAGTTGGGCATAGCGGTCCGCCACCGCGCGGAGCACCTTGTCGAGTGCGGCGACCGGGTCCCCGTCCAGGGTGTCCGCGGGGTGGAAGGGGTCGGAGTCGGGCCGGTCGCCGGTGAGGACGAGGCCGTAGGCCTGCTGGTCGACGCGCGCGTGGTTGAGGACCTGGCGTACCGTCCACTCGGTGCACGGCGTCGGTGCCGCCCAGGCCGTGTCGGGCACGGCGGCGACCACCTCGCGCAGACAGTCGTGCGAGCGGGCCAGCACCTCGATGCCCTGGTTGTTCGCCATGAACGTTCCCCTCCCGATTACTCCGTGCGGTGATGACAATCTAGGAGGTCATGCGGACAACTACGGTCCTCAATGACTACGTTCAGCGCACCCGTGAGAGGGAATGGGCCAAGGATGCGAGATGTCCGTGAGTGGACGGCGCCGCTGGTGCGGTTCGTGGGGCGGCACCGGGACCCGGTGGTCGTGCAGACGCTGCGGTCGGCGACCGCTGCGACGGTCGCGTACGTCGTCGCGCTGCGACTGAGCCCCGAGCCCGCGCCGCTGACCGCTCCCCTGACCGCGCTGCTCGTCGTCCAGGTCACCCTCTACGCCACCCTCACCAACGGCATCCGCCGGGTGAACGCCGTGGTCGCGGGCGTCCTCGTCGCCATCGCCTTCAGCCTGCTGGTCGGGCTGACCTGGTGGAGCCTGGCCCTGCTGATCGTGGCCGCGCTGGTCGTCGGGCGGCTGGTGAAGGTCGACGAGTACGTGCCCGAGGTGGCGATCAGCGCGATGCTGGTCCTCGGGGTCACCACGGTCGGGAACACCGCCTGGGCACGGGTGGTGGAGACCCTGATCGGCGCGGTCGTCGGGCTGGCCTGCAATCTGCTGCTGGCTCCCCCTGTGTGGGTGGACGAGGCCGGCGAGTCGATCGAGGGACTGGCCCGTCGGCTGCGGCGGCTGATGCGGCGCATGGGCGAGGAGGCGGCGGGCCGCACCCCCGTCGACCACGCCACCGCGCGGCTGCACGAGGCGCGCCGGCTCGACCACGACATCGTCGAGGTGGACGCGGCACTCCGACAGGCGGAGGACAGCCTGCGGCTCAATCCGCGCGTACGGGAGGGGCTGCTGCACCGGGTCGTGCTGCGGACCGGTCTGGACACGCTGGAGATCTGCACGGTCGTCCTGCGTGTCCTCGCGCGCACCTTCACCGACCTGGCGAAACAGCGCGACCCCGAGCCGCTGTTCGCGACGCCGACGGGCGCCGCCGTGGAGCAGTTGCTGTCCGAGATCGGTGACGCCGTGGTCAGTTTCGCGGTGCTGGTGACCACCGACGTGACGGTGAGCGCCGAGTCCGCGGAGTCGCGGCTCACCGCCGAGCTGCACACGGCCGCCGCGACCCGCGACAAGCTGGCCCAGCTGCTCCTGGCGGACGTCCAGCGCGACGCCGCCCAGTGGCAGCTGCTGGGCGCCATGCTGACCGAGGTCAACCGCCTGCTGGACGAGCTGGACACCGAGCACCGCTCGCGCCGTCTCCTGGAGGAGCTGGACCGCGTCAGCCGCGAGCAGCGGGAGCGCATGCCGTGGCTGGCCTGGCTGCGGGAGCGGGTGGGTGTGCCGGATCGGCTGCGCAGGAACCGGGGCACGGGCACCGATCGTTCTAGGTGACGGAGTCACCTGGGGGCGGGGCGCCTTCGGCAGCACGGCGAGGGGGGCGGGCCGTCCCCCACGGCACAGTGGAACCATGGGGGCGGACACATGACCGACAGCGGCGTACGGATCGACGGGAACACTCTGCGGCTTCCCGGTGGGGCTGCGGTGCGGTTCATCCGCACCCTGCGACTTCCCGAGACGGGCACCCATCCGTTGCCACCGGGGCTCGGCGAGTTCCCGGTCCGGCGGGTCGCGGACTTCCCGGACACGGTGCCCGCACAGTGGCGGGCGCGGGGCGGGGTGATGCTGCCGGTGTATCTGCGCGAGGCGATGTGGCTGAGCTTCGGGGACACGCGGGAGCCGGCCGCCCTGCAGGTCGGGGTGGGCAAGGTGTGCGCGGTCTCGGGCAAACCGTGGAGCGACCGGCTCTCCCGCGACCCGCAGAACTATGTGGTGCTGCCCCGCCAGCCGTGGCTCGACGGCATCAACTCCGGCAAGGGGACGGTCCGTCAGTTCGTCGCGGTCCCGCTCGGTCTCGGCGCGACCGTCGAGGGCCAGGTCACGGGCGAGGAGGTGTGGGGCGGCGTACAACTGCAGTCCTTCCCGCTCACCGAGCGGGAGTTGGCCAAATGGCGCGAGGACGAGCGCCGTCGGTCGGAGCGGGCGCGCGCGATCACGATGCCGGGCGGGGGCTTCGGCATGCCCGCCATGCCGATGGCCGCGCAGACCGCCCCCATGCGCAGCGGTCCGGCGGCCTCTCCCAAAATGGGGCTCGGCGTCGGCGGTTCGATGCGCCAGGAGGTCTACGAGGACGACCGCCCGCTGAACGCCTGGGCCGAGGAACCCGCCGGCCGGGTCTTCGTGCACCTCGTGACGCCTCCGGAGTGGCGCCGCATCACCGGCGAGGAGCCGCCGCCGTCACCGGTGGACCGCGCCGCGTACACCCGGGCGGGGCTCCCCTGGTTCGACTACTACGACCAGGACGCCGAGGACCTCGCCCCCACCGACGCTCTGGAAGCGGTGAAGCCGGTCGGCGACTGGCTGGGCGACGACCACGAGCCCTGGCAGCAGCCCGCGCCCGGCCAGGTGCAGCCCCTCAAGGACGCGCAGGGCAAGCCGGTGGAGGACGGCGACTGGTAAACCACACACCACACCCCCATTGCACCCTCCGCAACGCCCGTTGCCGTTCTTGCGCTCCACAGCCCCTCCGCGCCAAGGTTGCTGTGACGACCGGGGTGAGCGACGACCTGAGGGTGTGACCATGACCAGTGATGCGGACGCGTCACGCGAGGGCTGGAGCAGGCGCCGCCTCATCGGCGCCCTGGCGGGAACCGCGGCGGTGGTCGCGGTCCCCGCACCGGCCCCGGCACCGGCCGACCCCGACTCCGCTCCTACGGCCGCCCAGGCACCGGCGTCCGCCGCACCACCCGCGACCGGCAGCGCCGCCGGCCCCCGCCCCCTCTACCTCGGCACCTACACCTCGGTCGACGGCGGCGGCACCGGCATCGGCCTGGCCACCTACGATCCGACGACCGGCCGTATCACCGGCGCCGGAACGCTCACCGGAGTCGCCGACCCGTCGTACCTCGCCCCGCACCCCGACGGGCGCACCCTGTACGCGGTCGACGAGCGGACGGCCGGCGCGGTGACCGCCGTACGCCTGGCGGACCGCAAAGTCCTCGGTACGCGGAGCACCGGCGGCGCGGGCCCCTGCCATCTGTCCGTGCACCCCACCGGACGCTGGCTGCTGAGCGCCAACTACACGTCCGGCAGCGTGGCCGTGCACCCGATCGACAGCTCGGGCGCACTCGGCGCGCGCACCGCTCTGGTCCAGCACTCCAGTCCGCAGCCAGGTCCGGGCCAGGACGGCCCGCACGCGCACCAGTTCGTCACCAGCCCCGACGGCGGCCACGTCCTCGCCGTCGACCTGGGCACCGACACGGTCTACACCTATCGCCTGGACACCACGAAGGGCACGCTCACCGAGGTCTCCCAGGGGCACACCCGGCCGGGCGCGGGCCCCCGCCACCTCACGTTCCACCCCGGCGGCCGGTACGCCTACCTCGCCAACGAGGTAGGCGACACCGTCGCGGTCTGCGCCTACGACCCGGCCACGGGCGGCCTGAGGATCGGCGACCCGCAGTCCAGCGGCAGCACCGGCAGCACCGCCAACTACCCGGCGCAGATCCTGGTGACGTCGAACGGCGCGTACGCCTATCTCGCCAATCGGGGTGCCAACTCCCTTGCGCGGTACGCCGTCGAGGCGGACGGCGCCCGGCTCAGACTGCTCGACACCGTGCCGGTGAGCGGTGACTTCCCGCGGCAGATCGCGTTCTCGCCGGACGGGACACTGCTGTTCGCCGCGAACCAGAGGTCGAGCACGGTGAGCGTGTTCCACGTGAACGGTACGAGCGGCCGACTGCGGCTCGCGGGCGAGCCGTTCGCGTCACCGGTCGCCGTCTGTGCGCTGCCGCTGTAGGGGGCGCGGACAGGCCGCGGCGCTGGCCTGGGTGAGCAGCACGTGCATGCGCTCGGTGAGGTGGGCGACGGAGTCGGCGGGCGCGTGGAAGGGCAGCCGTACGTCGCCGTGGGTGCGGGTGCGTTCGATGCGCAGGGTCAGTCCGTGCCGGTCGACGGCGAGGGGCTGGACGCGGACCGCGCCGTGCAGGCTGTCGGGTTCGACGAGCCGCGTGAGCCGCTCGACCGCGTCGGAGTGGCAGTCGGCGAGGTGGGTGAGGAGTTGGGCCTCGGCCAGGACCAGCGGGTCGGGTTCGGCAGCGGCGAACTCGTCGAGGTCGATGACCACCGCGCCGGACGGCGGGCGCAGCACCACGCGCGTTGCCCGGAAGGCGAGTTGGCCGTCTTCGGGGACGAACCAGCCGGCGAGCCACAGGCGGGCCCGGATACGGTTGCGCACGGGGACGGGCGCGACGTCCGCGAACTCCAGGACCGCGGACGGCTCTCCGCGCGGCGCGCAGATCGCGGCGGCCAACAGGGCGCTGTCCTCGGGTACTTGAAGGAGCACCCGGCCCTCGTCGTCCACGCTGTGCGCGCCGACGAACTCCTCGCGACCGCCCTCCGCGGTCACCGCGCAGGACCATGCGGCGGCCAGCACCGAGCGGGCCCGCTCGGCCGCGGCAGGCACGGCCGTCCACGATTGGCTGTCACCCATCCCTGAACCTCCTTAGGTAAGCCTTGCCTAACTTACCGAAGATCGGGGCGCACGCCAACCACGCCACGCGATCTCTCCGCCAAGTCGTCCCGGGCGGGTTCAGGGCGCGATGACGCCCAACAGCGCCCGCGCGCACAGGTCGCGCACCTGCTCCCGGCTCAACTCCGGGCCCCGCAGCCACTCCAGACAGACGGCGGTGGTGAAGGCCAGCCAGCCGCGCACCGCGAGCTTCACATCGGCCCGCTCCCCCAGGGCCGGCCCGAACTCGGGGTCCGCCGCCAGCGCGGCGAGGATCTGCCGCTCCTGCGCCGCCAACGCCCGCTGATAGACCCGCCGTACGGTCTGATCGCCTGCCGCGTCGGCGCGGTGGAAGGCGCGGTAGCCGTGCGCGTGGGTGTGCACGTACTCCAGATACGTGTCGAGGGCGACGGCGAGCTGCTCGCGGGCCGGTACGCCCGGCACGGCCGCCGTCATCCGCAGCATCCGCTCGCTCTCGCGCTCGACGACGGCCGCGAAGAAGTCCCGCTTGGTCGGGAAGTAGTGGTAGAGCAGGCCGCGGGAGACCCCGGCGATCTCGGCGACCTGCTCGATCCACACGTCGTCGTAGGGGCTCTCCGAGAACAACCGCGCGCCCACCGTGAGGAGTTGCTCCCGGCGCTCCTCGGTGCTGAGCCGGCGGCGCGTGCGCTCACCCTGGTTCGCGGCCATTCCCGCACTTTACTTGACGTCGGTTCAACAACGGGATCAGACTTGGACACGCTATTGAACCCACGTACAACAGGCTCGACCTGCTGGTGGACCAAGGGAGATCGCGTCATGGCGGAGACGACGACGGCGACGCCGACCGCGCTGCCGAAGGGATTCCGGGACGCCGAGCAGGGCTGGCCCCGCCTCGACCGCATCCCGCGCCCCCCACGCCGGGTCCCGTTCCTCGGGGACGTCATCGGCGCCGACCGCCGCACTCCCCTCCAGGATTCGCTCCGCTTCGCCCGGCAGCTCGGCCCGATCTTCCGCCGGAAGGCCTTCGGCAAGGAGTTCGTGTTCGTGTGGGGCGCCGACCTGGTCGCCGACATGGCGGACGAGTCGCGGTTCGCCAAGCACGTGGGCCTCGGGGTCGCGAATCTGCGGCCGGTCGCCGGGGACGGGCTGTTCACGGCGTACAACCACGAGCCCAACTGGCAGCTGGCACACGATGTCCTGGCCCCCGGCTTCAGCCGCGAGGCCATGGAGGGCTACCACCCGATGATGCTGGCCGTGGCCGAACGGCTGACCGACCACTGGGACCGGGAACTGACCGCCGGACGGTCGGTGGACGTGCCCGGTGACATGACCAAGCTGACCCTGGAGACGATCGCGCGCACCGGCTTCGGCCACGACTTCGGCTCCTTCGAACGCGACCGCCCGCACCCCTTCGTGACGTCGATGGTGGGCACGCTCGGCTACGCGCAGCGTCTCAACTCCGTGCCCGCGCCGCTGGCCCCGCTCCTCCTGCGCACCGCGACCCGCCGCAACGAGGCCGACATCGCCTACCTCAACCGCACGGTCGACGACCTCGTGCAGACCCGCCGCAGCGCGAGCGGCGACGGCGACCTGCTCGACCGGATGCTGGAGACGACCCACCCGGAGACCGGGGAGCGCCTCTCCCCGGAGAACGTCCGCCGCCAGGTCATCACCTTCCTGGTCGCCGGCCACGAGACGACCTCGGGTTCCCTGTCCTTCGCCCTGCACTACCTCGCCCGCCACCCGGACATCGCGGCCCGCGCCCGCGCCGAGGTCGACCGCGTCTGGGGCGACACGGAGGTCCCGGGCTACGACCAGGTCGCCAAGCTGCGCTATGTCCGCCGGGTGCTCGACGAGTCGCTACGGCTGTGGCCGACAGCCCCCGCGTACGCCCGCGAGGCCACCCGGGACACCGAACTGGCCGGGGTCCACCCGATGCGGCGGGGCGCCTGGGCGCTGATCCTGACGCCGATGCTGCACAGCGACCCCGAGGTGTGGGGCGCGGACGCGGAACGGTTCGACCCGGACCGCTTCGACGCCAAGGCCGTACGCTCCCGCGCCCCGCACACCTTCAAGCCGTTCGGAACGGGGGCACGGGCATGCATCGGCCGCCAGTTCGCCCTGCACGAGGCGACCCTGGTCCTGGGCCTGCTGCTGCGCCGCTACGAGCTGCGCCCCGACCCCGCGTACCGACTGCGCGTGACCGAGCGCCTGACACTGATGCCGGAGGGGCTGCGGCTGCACCTGGACCGGCGCACGGCATCCCGTCCGATGGCCACGGACCCGGACGACGGCCACCCCTCAGAGGCCCGCTGTCCAGTGCACGGGGCGGACGACTGACCCCGGCAGTCTCGTCCCGGCACTCCCCCGAGCCGAGTTGACCTGCGGCTGGGTGAGGAAGAACGCGCCGGTCAGATCGGCGTCCGTGAGATCGGCGCCCCGCAGATCGGCGCCGATCAGATCCGCACCGCGCAGGTCGGCCCCGGTGAGATCGGCGGCGATGAGACAGGCACCGCGCAGATCGGCCCGGCTCAGATCGGCGCCCTTGAGCCGGGCACCCATGAGATCGGCGCCGCGCCGGTCCTTCTTCTTCCCCTTCGCCCCGGCCCGCATCAGCTCACTGGTCCGCAGCAGCAGCACGTTGACCTCCTGCCGATGCGCGCCCACGTCCAACACGCCCAACTCGTCGGGCGTTCCGCGCGTGAGCGCGTCGGTCGTCTCCAGCGCACGACGCAACTCGCCGTGGATCGACTCGGCCGCGGGAAGGGTGAGCGCCTCGGTCAGGTACCACAGCAGTTCGTGAAGCTGTCGTACGACGGGGAACACGTCGAACATCCGACGCGACTCCGCGCGCGGGACGGTACGCCAGTCCTGGCCGGCGAAGGTGAGCTGCGAGACCTTCTGCCCGGCCCCGAAGCAGTCGTAGACCGTGCAGCCGGTGAACCCCTTCGGCCGGAGCTTCGTGTGGATTCCGCAACGGTGATCACTCTGGAGGTTCGGACACGGGGTCCCCGCGGCCTTGTCGATCGCGAAGTCCGTCGCGGCGGTGAACGGCAGCGCCACACAGCACAGCCCGAAACACCGCTCGCAGTCGCCGCGCAGGTCGGCCGGGGCCGCTATGTGATCTTCCATGCCGTTCAGCGTACTGACCCGGTCACGTCGAGGTGCCCCAGCCGGCTTCCGCGTCCCGTGTCCGTTTGCGGGGCGGGTGGGGCGGGACGACGATGGTGAGTCATGGACCCGGTCGGTGTCGCGTCCCGCAGGCTGCCGCGCATCGCGGCCCTGGTCCTGGCCGTCCTCGCCACCGCCGTCCTCAGCATCGCCGCCACGGCCCGTTCCACCGTGGTCTCACCGGGTTTCTACCGGTCCGTGCTGGACGAGCAGAAGGCCTACGACCGCCTCTACAACCAGGTACTGGTCGATCCGAAGACGGCCGCGGTCACCCGGGGGCTGCTGGCCCGGCTGCCCGTGCCGGAGGCCCAGGTCACCTCCAACCTGAAGCTGGTGCTGCCCCCGGAGACCGTCCGGGATCTCACCCAGCAGCAGATCGACGCCGTGGTGGGTTACCTGGGCGGCACGCGCGACTCGCTGAACCTCACGGTCGATCTGCGGCCGGTGCTGGCCAACCTCAACGACCTCGCCCAGATCTACTTCGGCGATCTCGTCGCCTCCGTCCAGGACCGGCCCGAGCCCGACTTCGCGCGCTTCTCGGCCGATCTGTCCGCCGCCCTGGGTGCCGTCGTCGCGGGACACGTGCCCGGCGGGCTGCCCGCTCTTCCGCTGACCGAGGCGCAGGCGGGCCAGGCGGCCGGGACACTGGTGAGCGGCCTGCCCGTCGCGGAACGGGACGCCCTGCGTCCGGCCGTCGAGGCGGCGCTGCGGGACGGGGACGTCGCGACCGTCGCCCCCGCCGTCGTGTCGGACCGGACCCGTACGGCCGCCGCTCAGCTGCGGGCTACGGTCGGCGGCGGCACCTGGAATCTCACGAACACACTCGCCGCGTCCGGCAACGACCTGGCTCCCCTGCACCGCGCCCGCACCTATACCGCCGTCGGCCTGGGCCTCGCGGAGGCCCTCGCCTCGGCGCTTCTCGTGGTCGCGCTGGTGGTGCTGTGGGGCGGCGGCGGCTCGGCACCTCCCGGCCGCCGACTCCTCCCCCTCGGCTGGTCGCTCGCGGCCGGCGGGGTGCTGGCCGGGCTCGTCGCCGTTCTGTTCCGGCTGGCCAGCGGCGGGCGGGTGATCGATCCGCCGGGTTCCTGGCCGCCGAGCCTGGCCCGGCTGGTCGACGATGTGCAGCGCACGGCCCTGGACCGGCTCACGGCCACCGCCCTGACGACCGCCCTGGTGCCCGTGCTGGCCGGTGCCCTCCTGACCGGCGTGGGCTGGGCCCTCCAGGTCCGGCCGCACGTCCCGGCGCTGCCGCGCCTCCGGTGGCTGGCCCTGGCCACGGGCGGCGCCGCCGTCGCCGGCGTCCTGCTGGTGCCGTACGCCGTCACGCCCGTCGCGTCCCGCACCTGCGAGGGCAGTGCGGAACTGTGCGACCGCTCCTACGACGAGGTCGCCTACCTCACCTCGCACAACGCGATGTCGACGACCGTCGACCGGTTCATCGGCCCGCTCCAAGACCCGGGAATCTCCGCCCAGTTGGACGACGGGGTGCGTGCCCTGCAGATCGACACCTATCGGTGGGAGCGGCCGGACGAGATCGCCGCGCGGCTCGCCGAGTCCGACTTCACCCCGGAACAGCGGAAGTTCGTCGCCGCGGCCGTCAACAAGGTCAACCCGCCGCGCGAGGGGCTGTGGCTGTGCCACTCCGTGTGCCGGGCGGGGGCGATCGCCCTGGTGCCCGCGCTGCGCGAGATCGGGGACTGGATGCGGGCCCATCCGTCCGAGGTCGTCACGCTGATCGTGCAGGACGCGATCAGCGGCGAGGACACCGAACAGGCCTTCGCGCAGGCCGGGTTGACCGACCTGGTCCACACCCCCGACCCCGATCCCGCGAAGCCGTGGCCGACCCTGGGCGACATGATCGACAGCGGGCGTCGGCTCGTCGTCTTCGCCGAGAAGGCCGACGGCCCTGCGCCCTGGTACCGGAACTTCTACGACTACGGGATGGAGACCCCGTTCGCGTTCCGTACGCCGGACGCGATGAGTTGCGTACCGCATCGCGGTGGCAGCGGCAAACGTCTGTTCCTGCTCAACCACTTCATCACCATCGACGGCGGCAGCCGTCTGGACGCGGGCAAGGTCAACTCCCGCCGGTACGTGCTCGACCGCGTCCACCGCTGCGAGCGGGAACGCGGTCGGCCGGTGAACTTCGTCGCCGTCGACTACACGACGATCGGGGACGCGGGAGCAGCCGTGGACGCGCTCAACTCCGAGCGTTGACCCGCCTGTTGCTCAATAGCGTTGCGCCTTGGCCAACTTGGGGGTCAGCACCGGCTCCGGCGGCTTGGTGCTGATGGCGACCGGCTGGGCCTTCGCGCCGGGTGCGAGGTTCTCGGCGCCGACGTAGCGGGTCTCCACCACCTTCCCCGAGGAGTCGAGGAAGTCGACCTGGACGGCGTAGGACGCCTTCTTGTCGGTCTTGTTGGTGATGGTGACGACGACGGCGAGCAGTCCGCCGGTCTGGGCGCGCGGTTTGCCGGTCATGGCGACGTCGGACATCGCGTTGCCCTGGCCCTTGACGTCCTTGAGTCGGTTCTGGGCGTCCTTGCTCGCGCGGGCCACCTCGGCCGACACGGAGGCCTCGAAGGAGGAGGCCGCGGCAGAGGCGGAGGACGCGGCGGCGGAGGCCTGGGCGCGGGCCGACGCGATCGCCGAGGAGGCCGCCGACTTCAGGGCCGACGGGGTCATCCCCGAGAAGGAGGCCTTGTCCGGGGTCGCGGTCTGCGAGCTGCTGCCGGAGCTGTTGTTGTCGTCGCCGCAGGAGACCAGCGCGACCGTGCTCGCCGCGACGACGGCGAGGACCAGGGCGGCCGGGCGGGCCCGGCGGAGTGAGGTGGTATTCATCGAAATGCACCTTATGACGGAAATTCCGATGTCACATCTCGTCGCCGCTGTCACATCCCGTCGCCGCCGCTCTCACGCCTCGTCGCGCGTGAGAGCGAGCAACCGGTCCAGGACGCGCGGGCCGCCGGCCCGTACGCCGTCGTGCTCGAACTCGTCGGTGACCCAGGTGCGCAGGCCGCGGATCGAGCGGGCGGTCCGCAGCGAGTGGGTCGCGTCGACGTACATGTCGTCGTGGTAGACGGCCGCCGCGACCGGGACCTCGTTGGCGGCGAGGCGCGCCGGGTCGTAGAGGGGCTGCCAGTCGGTGCGGGCGGCGAGGAGTTCGGCGGTGTCGCGGAGCGGGCGCAGCGCGGGGTCGCAGTCGAACATCCAGGGGTGGATGGACTCGCCGGTGAAGAGGAGGGGGCTGTCGCCCGCGAGCGTCTTGGCCGCGTCGAACTGCGGGAACTCGGCGCGGACGCGCTCCGCCGACCAGGCGGTGGGGCGGCTGTCCTGGCCGTAGACCGCCTCGTGGACGAGGGCGTAGAGGGGGTGCCCGGCGTAGGAGAGGGAGTTCTGGACCTCTTCCTGGAACGCGTCGGAGAGTTCGAAGCCCCGCGGGGTGCGCACGAAGGCGTTCTCAAGGAGGAAGTGGAGGCGGTGGCTGCCCTCGCTGCCGCCGAGCACGATGCCGAGGGACTGGAAGGCTTCGGCGGTGAGCCGGTAGCCGTTGGGGAGGACCGGCTCGTGCTGCGTCACGTACTCGGCGATGCGGCGGGCCCGGTCCACGTCCTGCGGGTAGCGGTCGTAGTGGGCGGTGACCTTGCGCTCGATGCGCGGGTAGGCGGCCCGGTAGACGTCGTCGGCGTGGGCGTCGAGGGACGGCAGGCCGCCGGTGAGGACGGCGGCACGCAGGCCTTCGGGGGCGGTGGAGAGGTAGTTCACCGCGCAGAAGCCGCCGAAGCTCTGGCCGAGGACGGTCCAGGGGGCGCCGCCGGTGAGGGCCGGGCGGATCGTCTCGCAGTCCCGGACGATCGAGTCGGCGCGGAAGTGCGTGAGGTGGTCGGCCTGTTCGGCGGGACCGCCGCGCAGCGGAAGCGTCTGCCGGGTGAGCGGGGTGGAGTGGCCGGTGCCGCGCTGGTCGAGGAGGAGCACCCGGAATTCGTCCAGAGCCCGGCCGAGCCAGGCCTGCCTGCCGACGAAACGATTCGCCCCGAATCCTGGTCCGCCCTGGAGGTAGACCAGCCACGGGAGGTCCTCCCGGTCCGCCTTGTCGCTCGCGACGGCCTCACGGGCGTAGAGCTCGATGGTCTCGCCCGTGGGGTCCTCGTGGTCGAGGGGCACGGTGAAGTGGCGGTCGGTGAGGACGACGCCGGGCTGGCGGTAGCTGACGGACAACGGTGCTCCTGGGACGGACGGGAAGACGGGCCGCGTCACAGTTCAGCACATGTGCGTCCGATATCCGACCCCCTGGATCATGAAATCCTACTGACCGGTGGGTCAGCGGGCGGCGAGGCTGGAGCGGCGCACCACCAGTTCCGGCTGGAGCACGACCCGCCGGTGTTCGTGCGGCCGGGCCGTCGTGTCCGCCTCCGCCTCGGTCTCCTCCAGGAGCAGTTCGGCGGCCAGGGCACCCATGGTGACGGCGGGCTGGCGGACCGAGGTGAGCGGTACGGCGGCGGCAGCGGCGAACTCGATGTCGTCGTAACCGACGATCGCGAGGTCGTCGGGGACGCCGACCCCGGCCGCGTACATGGCCTGGAGCACGCCGAGGGCGAGGAGGTCGTTGGCGCAGAAGACGGCCGTGGGGCGGTCGGCGAGGCCCAGCAGACGGGCGCCGGCGTCCCGCCCGGCGGCCACGTCGAGCCGGTCGGTGGGCAGCTCGCGCAGCGCGTCGGGGTCGAGACCGGCCTCGGCGAGCGCGTTCTTGGCGCCGGTACGGCGGTCCCGCACCTGGTTGAAACCGGGCGGCCCGCTGACGTACGCGATCGAGCGGTGACCGGCGTCGACCAGGTGCCGCACGGCGAGCGCGCCGCCCGCGACGTCGTCGACGGAGACCGAGCACTCGGTGGTGCCCTCGGCGACGCGGTCGACGAGCACGAAGGGGATGCCGTGCCGGCGGAACGACTCTATGTTCCGTCCGGTCGCGTCGGCCGGGGTCAACAGCACGCCCCGCACCCGCTGTTCGGCGAAGAGCGACAGGTACTCGGCCTCCTCGCCGGGGCTCTGCGCGCTGTTGCAGACCATCACGCCGAGCCCGGACTCGCGCGCGGCCCGCTCGGCGCCGCGGGCCACGTCCACGAAGAACGGGTTGCCCATGTCCAGGACGAGCAGCCCCATGATGCGGCTGCGGCCCGCGCGCAGCTGGCGCGCGGACTCGCTGCGGACGTAGCCGAGGCGGTCGATCGCGGACAGCACCCGGGCCCGGGTCTCCGTGGCGACGGTGTCCGGGCGGTTGATGACGTTCGAGACCGTGCCGACGGAGACTCCGGCGGCGCGGGCGACGTCCTTGATACCCACCGGCTGGGCCATCAGGCGGAGACCTCCAGGGTGACGTGGGGCGGCGGGAAGACCTTCACATTACCGTCATGACCTTTGCCGACTCCGGCCACCGTCCCGGTCACGCGGGCAGGGCGAAGTCGACGACGTGGAGTGCCGAGGGGGTCGTACCGCTCGACTTCTCCTGGTACATGAACGACAGCACGTTGTCCGCCTTCACCCGCGGCTCGTCGATGACGACCTCACCGAACGCGTTCAGGTCGCTCCCGTCGTACAGCAGCGCCCAGTCGGAGTACCCGGAGGACTTCGAGGCGGCGGCGACACGGCCGTAGGGCAGGACCGCGTAGGCGTTGTCGTACTTGTCCAGGACCAGCTTGGTGCGCTGGCTGGAGTCGAGGGCGATCGGGATCTCGGTCTTCTGCCAGGTGCCCGACGCGTTCTTGCGGACGTGGAAGGCCCGGCCGTTCGCGGTGCGGTCGGTGACGTAGTCGGTGGTGCACTGGCCGAAGCGGCCGGGGACATAGCTGATGATCGCGTGCGGGAGGCCGGTGGAGTCGGTGGACTGGCTCTCCTGGTTCATCAGGGAGTGGTCGGGGTTGAGCGAGTCGACGACGAGTCCGGCGTCCGTGACGGCCACCGTGTCCGAACTGCCTGTCGTCCCTACGGCGGTTCCGGCGTCGTTGCGCCAACTGCGGCCCCGGTCGGTCGAGTAGACGTAGCCGGTGTCGTGGTTGGTGATGCCCCCGCTGCTGCACATCACGGCGGCGGACTGCTCGCGCCAGGTGAAGAAGGAGTGCAGACGGCCGTTGACGTCGTAGTCGATGCCGTGGAGGTACATGTTGCGGGCGGTGCTGGAGCCGTGGGTGCTGGTGTAGGTGCCGGTCGAGCTGGTCCACTCCCCCAGCGCGGTCCAGGTCGAACCGTCGTACTCGGCAAGGGCGTTGCGGCCGTTGCCGGAGATCCCGACGCGGTAGCTGAGCTGCAGCTTGCCTTCGGGGGTGGCGATGAACTGGGGGTAGGTGAACTGCGAGGTGAGCGCCACACCGTCCAGCGAGGTCTGTACGGCGCCGAGGACGGCCGAAGTCCAGGCGGTGGACGCCGGGTTGTCGAGGAGGCCGGCGACCGACCTGACGTAGAAGAAGCCGTCGCTGTGGGAGTCCATGTTGAGGTGCAGGCGGCCGTCGACCTTGGAGACTCCCATCGAGATGACGTTGTGGGAGTCGTCGCTCTTGAGGGTGTGGGAGAGGGTGATCTGCGACCAGGTGGTGGCGCCGAGGAGCCGGCGGGCGACGACGGCGTTCTTGGTGGACGTGTACCAGGCCGCGTACTGGTAGCCCTTGTAGGTCAACAGGCCGTTCTTCTGGAACGAGTTGTTGTTGACGAGGCCGTCGTAGGAGACGAAGTAGACGGCCTGGGCGTCGAGTTGGGTGGTGTTCTTCTTGGTGACGGACGGGCCGGGGTCGGCCGCCCGTGCGATGCCCGGCGTTGCCACGGCCGCCAGTACGGCGGTCGTGAGCACGGCGCGTCTTCTCATGTGAGCAGCTCCTGTGGGGGGATCACGCGAGGTGGAAGACCTCGGTGAGGGGCTTCATCGCTTCGTCGGGACGGGCGCCGTCCAGGGACTCGAAGAACGGCGCCATGTCCGCCTGCCAGCGGGAGTTGATGTCGGTGGCTTCCATGCCGGCCTGGGCGGCGGCGAAGTCCTCGGTCTCCAAGTAGCCGACCAGCAGGCCGTCTTCACGCAGGAAGAGCGAGTAGTTGTGCCAGCCGGTGGCCGAGAGCGCGTCGAGCATCTCGGGCCACACGGCGGCGTGCCGCTCACGGTACTCGTCGAGGCGGTCCGCCCGGACCTTCAGCAGGAAGCACACGCGTTGCATCAACACCCCTGTATCTACTAGAAGTTGAACTGGTCGATGTTCTTCGCGTCGAACACGGTCGGCTTGCCGAGGCTGATCACGCCGTCCTTGCCGATGGTGTACGACGTCCCGCCGGCCGTGAAGGTCTCGCCCTCCTTGCCGGTGATCTGCCCCGACGCCAGCGCCACCGCCGTCTGCGCGGCGAGGGCGCCGAGCTTCGCCGGGTCCCACAGCTCGAAGCCGTCGACGGTGCCGTTCTTGACGTACTTGCGCATGTCGTTGGGGGTGCCGAGGCCGGTCAGCTTGACCTTGCCCTTGTACTTGGAACCGGACAGGTACTGGGCGGCGGCCTTGATGCCGACGGTGGTCGGGGAGATGATCCCCTTCAGGTTCGGGTGCTCCTGGAGGAGGCCCTGGGTCTGCTGGAAGGACTGCTGGGCGTCGTCGTTGCCGTAGGCGACCTTGACCAGCTTGATGTTCTTGTACTTCGGGTCCTTCAGCTCCTCCTTCATGAAGCCGATCCAGGTGTTCTGGTTCGTCGCGGTCTGCGCGGCCGACAGGATCGCGATCTCGCCCTTGTAGCCGATCTGCTGGGCGAGCAGCTGCACCTCGGTACGGCCGAGGTCCTCGGCGCTGGCCTGCGAGACGAAGGCGTTGCGGCAGTCGGGGTTGGTGTCGGAGTCGTAGGTGACGACCTTGATCTTGTTGCTCATCGCCTGCTTGAGCGCGGTGCACAGGGCGCCCGGGTCCTGCGCGGACACGGCGATCGCGTTCACCTGCTGCTGGGTGAGCGTGTTGACGTAACTCACCTGTCCCGCGGTGTCGGTGGCGCTCGTCGTGCCCACCTCCTTGTACTTCTCGCCCAGTTCGGTGAGCGCCTTCTCGCCGCCCTTGTCGGACGTGGTGAAGTACGGGTTGTTGACCGCCTTGGGCAGGAAGCCGACGGTGAGCCCCTTCTTGAGTGCGGCATTCGGGTCCGCCTTGCCCCCGGTGACGGCCGACCCGGTGCTCTCGGCCTTCACATCCTTCTTGGTGGTACCACCGCAGGCGGTGGCGACGAGGGTGAGCGAAGTGACGGCGACGACGGCCGCAAGGGCACGACGAAGGGATGTTTTGCGCATGGCACGGGGTCCTTTGATACGAGGGTGAGCGGAAGCGCCCTAAAGGGGCGCGGAGAACTGCGCGACCAGCCACAACGGGCCCGCAGACGCAATACGACCTATCCAGTGGAACGAGCCGCGGCCCTGGCCACAGAGATCTGCTGAGCAACCCGAGGGCCAAGCACCGAAACAACAAGCAGCACACCGGTGACGACAATCTGCGACTGCGCCGAAACATTCAGCAGACTCATCACGTTCTGCAGGGCACCGAGAAGAAACACCCCGGCGACCGCACCTCCCAACGTCCCCTTTCCACCGTCGAAATCGATACCGCCGAGCAACACCGCTGCCACGACGGACAGTTCGAGCCCGGTCGCGTTGTCATACCGAGCACTGGCGTAGTGCAGCGCCCAGAAGATCCCGGTCAGGGAGGCCATCAACCCCGTCACCGTGAACAGGATCAACTTCTGCCGCCGAACCCGGATACCGGCAAACCGCGCCGCTTCCACATTCGCCCCGATCGCGAACAACGACCGCCCGAACGGCGTCGCATGCAGCACGACCACGGCAATCGCGAGCAGCACGAGGAAGGGCAGAAACGCCTGCGGCAAGAACGTGCCCCCAAGCCGCCCCGCCGCGAAGTCCAGGTACTGCGTGGGAAAGTCGGTCACCGCGTCCGAACCGAGCACGATCTGCGCGATACCCCGGTACGCGGCGAGCGTGCCGATGGTGACAGCGAGGGACGGCAGCCCAAGGCGGGTCACCAACAGCCCGTTGACCAGTCCGCAGGCCACACCCAGCAGCAGGCAGATCGGGATGATCGTCTCGATCGCCATGCCGTCGTTCCACAGTTTGCCCATCACCGCGCCCGACAGGCCGGCCGTGGAGGCGACCGACAGGTCGATCTCGCCGGCGACGACCAGCAGGGTCATCGGGAGCGCGATCAGTGCGATGGGAAGGGTGTTGCCGATCAGGAACGACAGGTTCAGCGCGTTGCCGAAGCCGTCCACGAAGGAGAAGGAGAACAGCAGCAGGACGATCAGAAGGGCGCCGACCACCGTGTCCCAGCGGATCGCGCGCGTCAACGACTCAGGCATGGCGGGCGTTCCTCTTCTTCAGTGCGGTGGCCACGCGCAGGGCGACGATCCGGTCGACGGCGATGGCGAGGATGAGCAGGATGCCGTTGATGGCGAGCACCCAGACGGAACTGACGCCGAGGGCGGGCAGCACGCTGTTGATGGAGGTCAGCAGGAGTGCGCCGAGGGCCGCGCCGTAGACGCTGCCGGAGCCGCCGGTGAAGACCACGCCACCGACGACCACCGCGCTGACGACGGTGAGTTCGTAGCCGGTGCCGGTGCCGGAGTCGACGTTGCCGAAGCGGGCCAGGTACATCGCGCCGGCGAGTCCGGCGAGTCCGCCGCAGAAGGTGTACGCGGCGAGGATCCGCCTGCGGACGGGGATGCCGGCGAGCCGGGCGGCCTCGGGGTTGGAGCCGAGCGCGTACAACTCCCGCCCGCTGCCGAAGTGTTTGAGGTAGTAGGCGGTGACGATCAGTACGGCGAGCGCGATCAGCGCCAGCCAGGGCACCGCCGAGAGCCCGCCGGAGCCGAAGTCCACGAATCCGCCCGGGAGATCGGCGGCCGTGATCTGCCGTGAGCCGACCCAGATGGAGTCGACGCCCCGGATGATGTAGAGCGTGCCGAGCGTGACGACCAGCGCGGGCACCTGCCCCAGACTGACCAACAGCCCGTTGACCAGGCCGAGTCCGATGCCGAGCAGTACCGCCAGCAGGATCGCGATGACAGCGTTGCCGCCGCCCTGGAGGTAGGTGCCGGTGGCGAAGGCGGTGATGCCGAGCGTGGAGCCGACCGACAGGTCGACGTTGCGGGTGATGACGACCAGCGACTGGCCGGTGGCGACCAGCACCAGGATGGTCGCGTTGAGGAGCAGGTCCTTGATGCCCTGCTCGGACAGGAACTGGCTGTTGCCCGCCTGGGTGATGCCGATCATCACCAGGAAGACGACCAGGATGGCGAGTTCGCGCATCTTGAAGACACGGTCGACGAGGCGGGTGCCGCTCGACTCGGGAACTTCGGCGGCGGGCGCGGGATTGGGAGCCGTAACCGTCATGCGGCGGCCCTCCCGGTGGCTGCGGCCATCACGGTTTCCTCGGTGGCTTCGGAACGGGGGATCTCGGCGGTGAGGCGGCCCTCGTGCATCACCAGCACGCGGTCGGCCATGCCGAGGATCTCGGGCAGATCGGAGGAGATCATCAGGACGGCGACCCCGTCGGCGGCCAACTGGCTGAGCAGCCGGTGCACTTCGGCCTTCGTCCCGACATCGATGCCACGGGTCGGCTCGTCGACGATCAGCACCTTGGGGCCGGTGGCAAGCCACTTGGCGAGCACGACCTTCTGCTGGTTGCCGCCGGAGAGAGTGTTGACGGTGTCGGCGATCCGCGCGTACTTGACGTGCAGCTTCACCGCCCAGTCGAGGGAGCGGCTGCGCTCGGCGCCGCGATCGACCAGGCCCGCCTTGACGGTCGTACGCAACCCGGTCAGGCCGATGTTGCGCTCGATCGACATGTTCATCACGAGGCCCTGGGCCCGGCGGTCCTCGGGGACGAGGGCGAGGCCCGCGGCCATCGCGGTCGAGGGGGCGCCGTTCGTCAGCGACCTGCCGTCGACCTCGACCCCGCCGGCGTCCCACCGGTCGATGCCGAAGACCGCTCGCGCCACCTCGGTACGGCCGGCGCCGACGAGCCCGGCGAGACCGACGATCTCGCCGCGCCGTACGTCGAAGGACACGTCGGTGAAGACACCTTCGCGGGTCAACCGCTTGACGCTCAGGGCGACTTCGCCGGGTTCGACGTCCTGCTTGGGGTACAGCTCGTCCAGATCGCGGCCGACCATGCGGCGTACGAGATCGTCCTCGGTCATTCCCTCGATCGGCTCGCTGGAGATCAGGGCGCCGTCGCGCAGGGTGGTGACGCGCCGGCAGATCTGGAAGATCTCCTCCAGGCGGTGCGAGATGAACAGGACGGCGGCGCCCTGTTCGCGCAGGGTGCGGACCACCCCGAAGAGGCGGGCCACCTCACTGCCGGTGAGGGCGGCCGTCGGCTCGTCCATGATCAGGACACGGGCGTCGAAGGAGAGCGCCTTGGCGATCTCCACGATCTGCTGGTCCGCGATGGACAGACCGCGCGCCGGGCGGTCCGGGTCCAGCTCGACACCGAGCCGCTTCATGAGGTCGGCGGTCGCCGCGTGCGTGGCCTTGTGGTCGATACGGCCCAGCGCGCGGCGGGGCTGGCGGCCCATGAAGATGTTCTCGGCGATCGAAAGGTCGGGGAAGAGGGTCGGTTCCTGGTAGATCACGGCGATTCCCGCGTCGCGGGCGTCGCCGGGGCCGTGGAAGAGGACGGGCGCGCCGTCGAGCAGCACCTGGCCGGCGTCGGGCCGGTGCACACCGGCGAGGGTCTTGATGAGCGTGGACTTGCCCGCGCCGTTCTCACCGGCGAGTGCGTGCACCTCACCGGGGAAGAGTTCGAGGGACACGTCCCGCAGGGCGCGCACCGCGCCGAAGGACTTGGAGATGCCCTTGAGCGCGAGCACCGGGGCCGGACCCGCGTCTGACGGGTGGGTCATGAGGGGCTCCTCGACGACGCCGGCGGGCGGGCCCTCACAGCGTCGTGAAAGGTTTCAACTTGGTTGCCGGGACGTTAGGCGCGCCAGCCTTGTCACGTCAATGGGTCCGCGTCGAAAAACTTTCGATAGCCAAAGGTCACGTTGGAGTCACGGAGCACAGGCTTCGCCGTAGGGCTTGACACCCCTTCGGGAGGCTCATAGCTTCCCTCTCTGAATCGTTTCATACACACGTCGTTCCGTCGCACGTCACAGGAGCCCTCAAGTGACCGATCTCGCCGCGGTGAAGGCCGCTCTCAGGACCCAGGCAGTCGAGACGCCGTCGTGGGCGTACGGGAACTCGGGGACCCGGTTCAAGGTGTTCGCCCAGGAGGGCGTGCCGCGTACTCCGCAGGAGAAGCTGGAGGACGCCGCCAAGGTCCACGAGTTCACCGGCGTGGCGCCGACGGTGGCCCTGCACATTCCCTGGGACCGGGTCGACGACTTCGGGGCGCTGGCCAAGTTCGCGGACGACCACGGGCTGAAGCTCGGCGCGATCAACTCCAACACCTTCCAGGACGACGACTACCGGCTCGGCAGCGTCTGCCATCCCGAGGCGGCGGTGCGGCGCAAGGCGCTGGATCATCTGCTGGAGTGCGTCGACATCATGGACGCGACGGGCTCCGCCGATCTGAAGCTCTGGTTCGCCGACGGGACGAACTACCCGGGGCAGGACGATCTGAGCGCCCGGCAGGATCGGCTGGCGGAGGCGCTCGCGGCGGTGTACGAGCGGCTCGGGGACGGGCAGCGGATGCTGCTGGAGTACAAGTTCTTCGAGCCGGCGTTCTACGCGACGGACGTGCCCGACTGGGGGACGGCGTACGCGCACTGCCTGAAGCTCGGACCGAAGGCGCAGGTCGTGGTCGACACCGGGCATCACGCTCCCGGCACCAATATCGAGTTCATCGTCGCGACGCTGCTGCGGGAGGGGAAGCTCGGAGCGTTCGACTTCAACTCCCGGTTCTACGCGGACGACGATCTGATGGTGGGGGCGGCTGATCCCTTCCAGTTGTTCCGGATCATGTACGAGGTGATCCGGGGTGGGGGGTTCACGGCGGATGTCGCGTTCATGCTGGACCAGTGTCACAACATCGAGGCGAAGATTCCGGCGATCATCCGGTCGGTGATGAACGTGCAGGAAGCGACGGCCAAGGCGTTGCTCGTGGACCGGGGTGCGTTGGGGGCGGCGCAGCGGGCCGGGGATGTGCTGGAAGCCAACGCCGTGTTGATGGACGCGTACAACACGGATGTGCGGCCGTTGCTGCGGGAGCTGCGCGAGGAGCAGGGGCTCGCCCCTGACCCGATTGCCGCGTATCGCTCCAGCGGGTGGCAGGAGCGGATTGTTGCTGAGCGGGTTGGGGGGCGGCAGGCGGGGTGGGGCGCCTAAGCGTCTGCCTGGATCTGTTGCCATGCGGGGTGCGGGCCGGTTGTGGCTGGCCGCGCCCACGCGGCGGAGCCGCACATCGATGCAGCCCCGCGCCCCTAGGGAAATGCATTCACCTCTCTCGTAAGGAACCGAAAGTCATGGCACCGCACCCCGAAGCCGCCTCTCTCCTCGCTCGCTCACATCGACTCGGCGGTGATCCCCGCAACACCAACTACGCCGGCGGGAACGCGTCCGCCAAGGGCACCGGCACCGATCCCGTCACCGGCGGCGACGTCGAGTTGATGTGGGTCAAGGGGTCCGGTGGTGACCTTGGGACGCTCACCGAATCCGGACTCGCCGTGCTGCGGCTCGACCGGATGCGGGCGCTCGTCGATGTGTATCCGGGGGTTGAGCGCGAGGACGAGATGGTGGCCGCGTTCGACTACTGCCTGCATGGGAAGGGGGGTGCGGCGCCCTCCATCGACACCGCCATGCATGGGCTTGTGGACGCGGCTCATGTCGATCATCTGCACCCCGACTCGGGGATCGCGCTCGCGTGCGCCGCCGACGGGGAGAAGCTGACCGCCGAGTGTTTCGGTGACACGGTGGTGTGGGTGCCGTGGCGGCGGCCCGGGTTTCAGCTGGGGCTGGACATCGCAGCCGTGAAGGAGGCCAATCCGCAGGCCATCGGGTGTGTGCTCGGGGGGCATGGAATCACGGCGTGGGGTGCGAGTTCCGAGGAGTGCGCGCATAATTCGCTGCACATCATCCGCACCGCCGAGGCCTTTCTCGTCGAGCGCGGGAAGGCGGAACCCTTCGGGCCCGTCGTCGAGGGCTACGGTGCGCCGGCCGACGGTGTGCGGCGGGAGCGGGCCGCCGCTCTCGCGCCGTACGTCCGTGCCGTCGCCTCTCAAGACCGGCCGCAGGTCGGGCACTTCACCGATTCCGAGGTCGTGCTCGACTTCCTCGCACGGGCCGAGCACCCCCGGCTCGCCGCGCTGGGTACCTCCTGCCCCGACCACTTCCTGCGGACCAAGGTCAGGCCGCTGGTTCTCGATCTGCCGCCGACCGCTCCGCTGGACGAGGTGATCGCGCGGCTGAAGGAGCTGCACGCCGCCTACCGCGAGGAGTACGCCGCCTACTACCAGCGGCACGCCCTGCCCGACTCCCCCGCGATGCGCGGCGCCGACCCGGCGATCGTGCTGATCCCGGGCGTGGGCATGTTCTCCTTCGGCAAGGACAAGCAGACCGCGCGCGTGGCCGGCGAGTTCTACGTCAACGCCATCAACGTGATGCGCGGCGCCGAGGCCGTGTCGGCGTATGCGCCGATCGAGGAGTCGGAGAAGTTCCGCATCGAGTACTGGGCCCTGGAAGAGGCCAAGTTGCAGCGGATGCCGAAGCCCAAGCCGCTCGCCACCCGGGTCGCGCTCGTCACGGGTGCGGGGAGTGGGATCGGGAAGGCGATCGCGCGGCGGCTCGTCGACGAGGGGGCGTGTGTCGTCGTCGCCGATCTCAACTCCGAGAGCGCGCAGGCCGTTTCGGAGGAGTTGGGCGGGCCCGACAAGGCCGTCGCCGTCACCGTCGACGTGACCTCCGAAGAGCAGATCGCCGACGCCTTCAAGGCCGCCCTGCTCGCCTTCGGCGGGGTCGATCTCGTCGTCAACAACGCCGGGATCTCCATCTCCAAGCCCCTGCTGGAGACTTCGGCACGGGACTGGGATCTTCAGCACGACATCATGGCCCGCGGATCGTTCCTCGTCTCGCGTGAGGCCGCCCGGGCGATGATCGCTCAGGGACTCGGCGGCGACATCCTCTACATCGCCTCCAAGAACGCCGTGTTCGCCGGCCCCAACAACATCGCCTACTCGGCGACCAAGGCCGACCAGGCCCACCAAGTACGCCTGCTCGCCGCCGAGTTGGGCGAGCACGGCATCCGGGTCAACGGGATCAACCCGGACGGTGTCGTACGCGGCTCGGGCATCTTCGCCGGCGGCTGGGGCGCTCAGCGGGCGGCCACCTACGGGATCGAGGAGGAGAAGCTCGGCGAGTTCTACGCCCAACGCACCATCCTCAAGCGGGAAGTGCTGCCGGAGCATGTCGCCAACGCCGTCTTCGCCCTCACCGGTGGGGACTTGACGCACACCACCGGGCTGCACGTCCCGGTCGACGCCGGCGTTGCAGCCGCCTTCCTTCGGTGAGCACCGGTATGAAGGCGTACGCCGCGGTCGACCTCGGCGCGTCCAGCGGGCGCGTCATGGTCGGCCATGTCGGGCCCGACACCCTGGAGTTGACGGAGGCTCACCGCTTCCCCAACCGGCCCGTCCGCACTCCCGAGGGACTGCGCTGGGACATCCTCGCCCTCTACGCCGGAGTCCTCGACGGGCTGCGGGTGAGTGGTCACGTGGATTCCGTCGGCATCGACAGTTGGGCCGTGGACTATGGCCTGTTGGACGCGGACGGGGCGCTGCTGGGCAATCCCGTGCACTACCGGGACGCCCGCACGGAGGGGGTCGCCGAGAAGGTGTGGGCGACTGTGCCGGCGGGTGAGCTGTACGCGTCGACCGGGTTGCAGTACGCGCCGTTCAACACGTTGTACCAGCTGACAGCGGCCCGCGATTCGGCTCAACTCGCCTGTGCCGAGCGCCTGTTGCTCATCCCCGATCTGCTCTCGTACTGGCTCACCGGGGAGCAGGGCACCGAGCTGACCAACGCCTCCACCACCCAGCTCATCGATCCCCGGACGCGCGACTGGTCCTACGACATCGCCTCCCGCCTCGGCATCGACCTCGCCCTGTTCGCGCCTCTGCGACAGCCGGGTGATCCGGCGGGGGTGCTGCGGGCCGAGGTGCTGGAGGAGACGGGGCTGCGCGGGCCCGTGCCGGTGACGGCGGTCGGGTCGCACGACACCGCGTCCGCTGTCGCCGCCGTCCCGGCCGTGGAGGAGCGGTTCGCCTACATCTGCACCGGCACCTGGTCCCTGGCGGGGCTGGAGCTGGCCGCGCCGGTGCTGACCGAGGCGAGCCGGGCCGCCAACTTCACCAACGAGCTGGGGCTGGACGGCACGGTCCGCTATCTGCGCAACATCATGGGGCTGTGGCTGCTCCAGGAGTGTGTACGGGCCTGGGGCGAGCCGGAGTTGGGCGAACTGCTGCGCCAGGCGGCCAGGGTTCCGGCCCTGCGATCGGTCGTGGACGCGGGTGACGCGGCGTTCCTGGCGCCGGGGCGGATGCCGCAGCGGATCGCCGACGCGTGCCGAGCCTCGGGGCAACCGGTACCCGACACCCCGGCCGAAGTCACCCGTTGCATCCTCGACTCGCTCGCGCTCGCCCATCGGCGGGCGGTCAACGACGCCCAGGACCTCGCCGGCCATCCCGTCGACGTCGTGCACATCGTCGGGGGCGGTACCCGCAACGCACTGCTGTGCCAACTCACCGCCGACGCCTGCGGGTTGCCGGTGGTGGCCGGGCCCACCGAAGCCGCCGCCCTCGGTAATGTGCTCGTCCAGGCTCGGGCCCACGGGCTCGTGGGTGATCTGGCCGGTATGCGGGGGCTCCTCGCCCGTACCCAGCCGTCGACCCGTTACGAGCCTCAGGGTGGCACCGCCCGGTGGCGGGCGGCGGAGGCCCGGCTCGCCGCGCGGTGAGTGGGGGGGCTCCCCCAGAGCGTGACCTCCGACTACGCTGCACTCATCCGATGATCGACCACCAAGGAGCCGCGATGCGAGTCGCCCTGTTCCTGACTTGCGTCAACGACACACTCTATCCGGACACCGGGCGCGCCGTGGTGAAACTGCTGACCAGACTGGGCGTCGAGGTCGACTTCCCGATGGCGCAGACCTGCTGCGGCCAGGCGCACTACAACACCGGCTACCGCCATGAGGCCGAGCCCCTCGCCCGGCATTTCTCCGATGTCTTCGGGGAGTACGAGGCGATCGTCACGCCCTCCGGGTCCTGCGGGGCGATGGTGCGGGAACTGTATCCCCGGATGGGGGAAAGGGCCCGGGCGGAGGGGCGCGGGGACACCCTCGCGGCCACGCTGGCGCCCGTGGTGCCGAAGACGTACGAGCTGACCGAGTTCCTCGTGGACGTACTCGGAGTGACGGACGTCGGCGCCTGCTACCCGCACAAGGTGACCTACCACCCCACCTGTCACGGGCTGCGCAGCCTGGGGCTCGGCGAGCGGCCACTGAAGCTCCTCCGGGCCGTCAAGGGGCTGGAGTTGGTCGAACTGCCCGGCGCCGACGAGTGCTGTGGCTTCGGCGGGACGTTCGCCGTGAAGAACGCCGACGTCTCCGCCGCGATGGGTGCCGACAAGGTGCGCAACGCCGAGTCGACGGGCGCCGAGGTGCTGTGCGCGGCGGACAACTCCTGCCTCATGCACATCGGCGGCACGATGGCCCGGCTCCACACCGACATGCGGCCGGTGCACATCGCGGAGATCCTGGCCGCCACCGAAGCAGAAGGCGGCAGGGAAACGGAAGCCACCACGGAAGAGGAGTCACGCGCATGAGCGGCACGTTCGTCGGTATGCCCGCGTTCCCCGCCTTCCCCGTGGCCGCGCACGAGGCCGTCAACAACCAGACCCTGCGCGGAAATCTGCGCCACGCCACCCACACCATCCGCGCCAAACGGGCCAAGGCCGTGGCGGAACTGCCCGACTGGGCGGCCCTGCGCGAGGCCGGCAAGCAGATCAAGGACCACACTCTCCGCCATCTCGACCGCTATCTCGTCCAGTTGGAGGAATCGGTGACGGCCGCCGGCGGCATCGTCCACTGGGCCGCCGACGCGGACGAGGCCAATCTCATCGTCACCCAACTCGTCAAGGAGACGGGCGAGTCGGAGGTCGTCAAGGTCAAGTCGATGGCCACGCAGGAGATCGGGCTCAACGAGGCCCTGGAGGCGGAAGGCATCCGCGCCTACGAGACCGATCTCGCCGAACTCATCGTCCAGTTGGGCAAGGACCGCCCCTCGCACATCCTCGTCCCCGCCATCCACCGCAACCGCGGGGAGATCCGCGAGATCTTCGCCCGGGAGATGAGCGAGTGGGGCCGCCCGGCACCGGAAGGTCTGACCGACACACCCGCCGAACTCGCCGAGGCCGCCCGGCTCCACCTCCGCGAGAAGTTCCTGCGCGCCAAAGTCGGCATCTCCGGCGCCAACTTCATGGTCGCCGACACCGGCACCCTCGTCGTCGTCGAGTCCGAGGGCAACGGCCGCATGTGCCTCACCCTCCCCGAGACGCTGATCTCGGTCGTCGGCATCGAGAAGATCGTGCCCACCTGGCGGGATCTGGAGGTGTTCCTGCAGACCCTCCCCCGCTCCTCCACGGCCGAGCGCATGAACCCGTACACCAGCATGTGGACGGGTACGACCGACGGCGACGGACCGCGCGTCTTCCACCTGGTCCTCCTCGACAACGGCCGCACCGACACCCTCGCCGACGAGGTCGGCCGCCAGGCCCTGCGCTGCATCCGCTGCTCCGCCTGCCTCAACGTCTGCCCGGTGTACGAGCGGGCCGGCGGTCACGCCTACGGCTCCGTCTACCCGGGGCCCATCGGCGCCATCCTCAGCCCCCAACTCCGGGGCACGGCAAGCGAGATCGACGCCTCGCTGCCGTACGCCTCGTCGCTGTGCGGTGCCTGCTACGAGGTGTGCCCGGTCGCCATCGACATCCCCGAGGTGCTGGTGCATCTGCGGGAGCGGGTGGTGGAGGGCGGGCCGGTGACCCGCGAGGGCAACAAGGTCGTCCTGCAACCCGCCAAGGGGCATGCCGCCGAACGCGCGGCGATGCGCGCGGCACGCTGGACGTTCACCCACCCCGGCGCCCTGCGCACCGGCCAGCGACTCGCCTCCCGCACCCGCCGCTTCCATCCCCGGACACTGCCCGGACCCGGCAGGGCATGGAGCGGCACCCGGGATCTGCCCGCCGTACCCGCGGAGCCGTTCCGTGACTGGTGGCAGCGCACGCACGGCGGAAAGGACGGCGCCAAGTGAGCAGCAGGGAACGGATCCTGGGCCGCGTGGAGCGCGCGCTCGCGGACGTGGCACGGGACGACACGCCTTACGACCAGGCCGTCGAACGCGGCTATCTGCACGAGCACGGGGACCGGAGCGTCGCCGAGACCGTGGACCTCCTCGCCGAGAACCTGGCCGACTACCGGGCCCTCGTACACCGCTGCACGGAGGCCGAACTCACCGCCGTGATCGCCGGGTTGCTCGCCCAGCGGGGTTCCAGGACGGTCGTCGTGCCGCCGGGTCTGGACCCTTCCTGGCTCGCGACCTCCGACGTCGAGCAGATCGCGGACCGGGCCGAGACCACCCCGCACGAACTGGACCGGATCGACAGCGTGGTCACCGCCTGCGCGGTGGCCGCCGCCGAGACCGGCACCCTCGTCCTCGACGGCGGCCCGGACCAGGGCCGCCGCCGGATCACACTCGTCCCCGACCACCACATCTGCGTCGTACGAGTGCCGGAGCAGGTGGTTTCCTCGATCCCTCAGGCTCTCCAACGCCTCGATCCGGCACGCCCGTTGACCTGGATCTCAGGTCCCTCCGCGACCAGCGACATCGAGCTGGACCGGGTCGAGGGGGTGCACGGTCCCCGCACGCTGGAGGTGGTGCTGGTGAGCGGTCACACGAGCGGGGAGGTCAACTCGTAGCGCCCCGAGGGGAGTTCGAAGGACGCGGTGCCGTTCGCGCAGTCCAGGAGTGCGACGCCCGGTACCTCGGCCAGTGGCCCTCCGTCCTCGTGGACGGTCGACGGGTCGGTGGCGGGGATGCGCAGGGTCGCCGTGCTGTTGGCGGGGACGACCGCCCGGTACGTCAACTTCCCGTCCCGCGCGGTCCATTCGCTGACGATCTCGCCGTAGGGCGAGACGTGCGAGCCGCTCACCTGTGTGATCCGTCCGGTGGGGTCGACGTGCGGGCGGAGGAAGAAGTGCTTGAAGCCCGGGTGTTCGGGGTCCTTCGCGATGCCGGCCATGCTCTCGTACATCCACTCCATGATCGCGCCGTAGGAGTAGTGGTTGAAGGAGTTCATGTCGACCGGCCCGAAGCCGTGCTCCTTCGAGTACGAGTTCCAGCGCTCCCAGACCGTGGTGGCGCCGTTGGCCACCGAGTACAGCCAGGACGGCATCGCGTTCTGGTGGAGGAGCTGGTACGCGAGGTCGACGCGGCCCTCGTCGGTGAGGACGGGGGCGATGACGTTCACGCCGAGGAAGCCCACGGAGAGGGTGTTCTCGGCGTACTGCGCGCGGGTGCTGTCGGGGTGGGCCGCCTTGTAGGCAGGGCTGTTGCCGATGTTGTCGGCGAGCAGGGTGACCAGTTGGCGGTGCTGGAACTCCGTGTCGTAGAAGCCGAGTTTGAGGATCCAGAGCAGGGCGGTCTGGGTGTCGTCCTCGGTCTTGCCGGCGGTGTTGCCGGGGGTGTGGGGTGGTGGGTCGCCAAGACTCGATCGGACCGTCAGTTGTCCGGTGAGGGCGTCGGTGGCGAGGTACTTGGTGACGAAGGCTCGTTTGATGCGGGTGAACAGCCGCTCATAGGCGGCTGTTTCGGCGGTGCGGCCGGTGGCGCGGGCCATGTCGGCCATGAGGCGGGCGCTGTAGCCGTAGTAGACGTCGCTGATGAGCTGGGTGCTGGTGATCTGGAAGGCGAGCCAGTCGCCGAAGACCGCGCCCTGGCCGGAGTGGGTGTCGCCGGTGCGCTGCCGGATCCAGTCGAGGTACTGGGTCATCGCCTCCCAACTGCGGTCGATGATCGTGGTGTCGCCGGACATCTGCCACACCGTCCACGGCACGACCACCCCGCAGTCCGCCCAGCCGCTGGCCGGGAGCGGCCCGCCGTAGCGGTGGCCGGGGGCGACCCAGGGGAACTGGGCCTTTCCCGCACCGTAGGTGTGCTGTGAGTCGATCAACGTGTCCTGGAAGTGGCTGAGGAAGGTGACCGCATCGGCGTTGTACAGGCCGGTGTGGGAGAAGAGCTGGGTGTCGCCGGTCCAGCCGAGGCGTTCGTCGCGCTGGGGGCAGTCGGTGGGGATCCACAGGTAGTTGCCGCGCTGGCCCCAACGGACGTTGCTGATCAGCTGGTTGACGGCGGTGTCGTCGGTGGTGACGGTGCCGATGTCGCGGAGAGCGGAGGTGGCCACGCGGCCCGCGAGGTCGACGAGGGTCACGGTCTCGGTCGTGGTGACGGAGACGTACCGGAATCCGTAGAAGGTCAGCGAGTCCTGGTGGGTCTCGCCGGCGGGGTCGCCCTTGAGGACGTAGGTGCTGGTGGCCTCGGCGGTGCGCAGGTTCGCGCGGTAGACCGAGCCGGCGGGTCCGTCGGCGCCCGCGCTGTCGTCGTTGAGCATCTCCCCCGGTTTGAAGGCGACTTGGGCGCCCGCCGTGCCGCGCAGGGTGTAGCGGGGCACGCCGACGAGGTTCTGGCCGAGGTCGATGACGGCGGTGTCGCCGGGGTGCAGGGTGACGGAGACGGTGGCGGCCCGCTCGGGATCGGTGACCGTGCGGACGGGGTCGACGACGATACTGCCCCTGCCGTTCGCGCTGTTCTCCTGGTCCGTGACTCCCGTGTAGACGGTGACGGAGTGCGGCCTGCGGTCCCAGCCGGGCATCAGGCGGGCGCTCTCGCCGGGGTAGGCGACCAACCGGGCGTCGGGGAAGGGGTCTTGGGCCTCGACGGCGGACCAGGCCGAGGTGTCGTAGCCGTTCGCCGTCCAGCCGGGGAGTTCCTGGCGGGCGTCGTAGAACTGGCCGTCGTAGATGTCGTCGGCGCGGTAGGGGCCGGTGTCCGTGGCTCGCCAGTCGTCGCCGGGGGCGGTGACGATCGTCTGCGTGGTGCCGTCGGCGTACCGGATCAGGAGTTTCGCCTTGAGGGCGAGGGAGTTGCCGTCGGCCGACCAGTAGGCGCTGTTCTCGGAGATGCGGCCGTTGTACCAGCCGTTGCCGAGGACGGCGGCGAGGGTGACCTGTGTCGGGTCCGTCAGCAGGTGGGTGACGTCGTAGGTGAAGTAGTTGACGGTGGTGTCGTAGTTGGTCCAGCCGGGGGTCAGCAACTCGTGGGTCGTGCCGTCGCCTTGAGGCACAACGACGCGTTGGCCGTTGACGTAGGCGTCGTACACGCCGAGTGCGGACAGGTAGAGGCGGGCCTCGCTCACCCGGCCGCCGGTCAGTGTCGTCTGGTGACGCAGGAGGGGTGCGCCGGGGGTGTTCGGCCGTTTGCCGGCCATGGCGATCCACTGGGCGCCGTCCCAGCCGGTGACTCCGTCGGTGCTGAGCAGGCCGGTCTCGAAGAAGGCGGTCGGGGCGGCGTGGACGGCCCGGCCCTGCTCGTCCCACACCGTCACCGTCCAGTGGTAGCGGGTCGAGGCACGCAGTTCGGGGCCGGAGTAGCGCACGGCGACCGAGTCCGCCGAGTCGACGCGGCCACTGTCCCAGACGTCGGCCCGGCCGTCGGCGAGCTGCTCGGGCGAGGACGCGATCCGGATCCGGTACGCGGTCTGGTGCCGGCCCCGGGCCGCGGATGTCGTGCGCCAGCCGAATCGCGGGTGTGCCGCGTCCATGCCGAGCGGGTCGGTGCGGTGTTCCGCGGTCAGGCCCGACACCGTGGTGCGGGAGCCGGTTCCTCCGGAGCCGTTCGCTGCTGCCATCGCCGCGGGGACGACGCTCAGGGCCGCCGTGGTGAGCACCGTGCGGCGGCGCAGCCTTCCGGTGCGGGCGGTCGCGTCGACTCCGTCGTTCATGCCGCTGTCCCTTCGGCCCGCCGGGAGATGGAGGTGCCCCGCATCATTTCAGGGTCGGCATGTGCGCGTCACGAAACCGGTGGGACGCCGTTGAAGGGCGGTGCGGGACCGGTGCCGTTAGCGTGAGGACATGATCCGGTTCGAGCAGGTCAGCAAGCGCTATCCGGACGGTACGACGGCCGTGGACGGGCTGTCCTTCGAGGTGTCCGAGGGCGAACTCGTCACGCTCGTGGGCCCGTCCGGGTGCGGCAAGACGACGACCATGATGATGGTGAACCGGCTCATCGAACCCACGTCCGGGCGGATCCTCGTGAACGGCGAGGACATCGCCGGCGTCGACCCGGTACGGCTGCGCCGCCGTATCGGATACGTCATCCAGCAGGTGGGCCTCTTCCCGCACCGCACGATCCTCGACAACACCGCGACCGTGCCGTCCCTGGTCGGCTGGAAGCGGGCGAAGGCGCGGGCGCGGGCCGCCGAGTTGCTCGACCTGGTGGGCCTGGACCCGAAGACGTACGGTCCGCGCTATCCGGACCAGTTGTCGGGCGGGCAGCGGCAGCGCGTCGGAGTCGCGCGGGCGCTCGCCGCCGATCCGCCGGTACTGCTGATGGACGAACCCTTCGGCGCGGTCGACCCCGTGGTGCGCGAACAGTTGCAGGACGAGTTCCTGCGGATGCAGGCCACCGTGCGCAAGACGGTGCTGCTGGTCACGCACGACATCGAGGAGGCCGTACGGCTCGGCGACCGTATCGCCGTGTACGGGCAGGGGCGGATCGAGCAGTACGACACACCGGGCGCGGTGCTCGGCACCCCGGCGACGCCGTATGTCGCGTCGTTCGTGGGCGCGGACCGGGGGCTGAAGCGGCTGTCCGTCACCGCGATCGAACCCGACGACCTGGAACAGCCACCGGTCGCCCGCCTCGACGAACCGGCCCAGCGGGCCGCCGACCGGCTGCGGACGGAGGGCGCGCGGTGGGCGGTGGTCCTCGACGAGCGGGGTGAACTGCAGGGCTGGGTCAAGGCCGACAAACTCACGGCCGGCGGCACGGTCGGTGAACTCGCCCACCGGATGAACGCGTGGGTCCCGGTCGGCGCCCCCTTGAAGCAGGCGTTCGGCGTGATGCTCCAGCACGACGCCGGATGGGTCGCCGTACTGGACGGGGCGCGCTTCCTCGGCGTGCTGACCCCGGCGAAACTGCACGAGGCACTACGGCGGTCCGTGGACGCGGACGCGCTCGGCGTGCCCCGCGGTCAGGTGGACTTCGACTCGGTGGCGGACGCGTGAGGATCACTCGGCGGCTCAGGAGTAGGTGATGGGGCAGCCCTGTCGCAGTGAGTGCTGTGCCGCACGCAGGTACAGGGCCACGTAGAAGGCCGTGTCCCGGTCCTCGCTCCAGCGGCCGGGGCGGGTGGCGGCCAGTTCCTCCGCCTCGCCCTCCAGGAACCAGAAGGTGAGCGCGAGGTTCTCGGTCGCCTCCGGTATCTCGGCGGGCAGTTCCAGGGCCGCCGCCAGGCGTTCGGCGAGGGCGAGCACCTGGGGCGCTCCCACGATCACGGTCTCGTCCGTGTAGGCGGAGCCGATCGGCAACCGTATCTCCGCGTCGAGCGAGACCGGCACGAGCACCGACCAGTCGCCGATCAACTCCCGTTCCTCAGAGGTCAGTCGAGCACGGCACAGCGTGTCGAAACCCTTCATGGAAGGGCTCAGTTTCTCCTCGAAACCCAGGGCCGCGTCCCGCTCCGGCGCGGGTACGTACGACGGCAGCCCGCGCCGGGCCAACTCCGCGTCGAGCCCCTTGGCGATCGCACCCATCCCCCCTTCCCCCGTGTCCTCACGCAGCCACTCCCCCGCACCGACATCGATCAGATAGACACCCATGCCCGAACGGTACAAGCCGCCACTGACAATCCCCCGAACCTCACCTCAACAGGCCCTTGTCCCTCAGATACGTGCGCGCCACGTCCTGCGCCAACCGCCGCCGGCTGTCCACCTGTTGGTTCATGGACGCGAGGTCGGCCGTCGTCAGGACGTCGTTCAGTTTCCCCAGCGCCTTGGTCACGCCCGTGCTGCCCGCCCGTGAGCGGTTGACGACCGGGACGACGTAGTCGGCGTTCTGGAGGTGCTTGTCGTCGGTGAGGAGGACCAGGCCGAACTCGTCGAGGGTGGCGTCGGTGGTCGTGGTCAGCACCATCTGGTCCTGCCCGCTCCGCACCGCGCTCTTCGCCTGGGTCGTGCCGACGCCCTTCGGGTCGACGGCGGTGATGTCGATGCCGTAGGTCTTCTTCAACCCCGGTTCGCAGTACGGCCGTTGCACGCACTCGTCGCCCGCCGCGAGCCGCACCTTCAGTCCGGACGCGCCGAGGTCGCTGAGGCTCTTGAGGTGGTGCTCCTCGGCGTACGAGCGGGCCACCGCGAAGGCGTTCTGGTCGACGGCCTTCCCCGGGTCGAGGACGGTCAGCCCGCGTGGCGTGGCCAGTTGGCGCAGTGCCTTCATCGTGGTGGCGAGGTCGGGTGAGCCGACGGCGGGTGCGTCGGGGCCGTTGGTCTTGGCGTTGAGCCAGTCGGCGAAGGTGGCCGCGTACTCCGGGACGACGTCGATCTGCCCTGATTCCAGGGCGGGTTCGTAGAGTTCGCGGTTGGCGACGGTGAGCAGGGACGTCTGGTGTCCGGCCTGCTTCAGCAGGAGCGCGTACATCTGGGCGAGCAGGTCGCTCTCGGTGAATCCGGCCGAGCCGATGGTGAGGTGGTGGCTGTCGCCGGGCGGTGCGGTGACGGCGCCCTTGTTCTCCAGGGAGGGTCCGGTCGAGCAGGCGGTGGCTGCCAGGAGCAGCGCCGCCGTAGCCGTGCGTCGCTTCATCGCGCGCCCCTCGCCCAGCGGGGCGCCAGTCGCTCGACGACCTCGAAGACTCCCTCGACGAGCAGCGCGAACACCGCGACGAGCACGGCCCCGGCCACCACCTGGGCGGTGTTGGCGAGGTTGAAACCGGCGGTGATGATGCGGCCGAGTCCGCCGCCGCCCGCCAGCGCGGCGATCGTGGCGGTCGCCACGAGCTGGACGGCCGCGATCCGTACGCCGTTCATCAACAGGGGGAGGGAGAGGGGCAGTTCGACGCGGAACAGCATCTGACGGCCCGTCATTCCCATGCCGCGCGCGGCGCGCACCACATCGCGGTCGACCTCGCGCATGCCGACGTAGGCGTTGGTGAGCAGGGGCGGTACGGCGAACAGGACGAGGGCGACGACCGTGGGCCCCTCGCCCCACTTGCCGATCGGGGTCAGGAGCAGCAGGACGAGCACGGCGAAGGTGGGTACCGCGCGGCCGATGTTGGAGATGCGCACAAGGGAGTTGGAGACGCTGCGCTGCTCGGGAGCGACCCCGGCGCAGCTCAGGCGGATGGTCGTGGGCGAGGCGGTCGCCGTCGCCCTCGCGGGCACGATCCTCGCCATCGGTCCGGCGATGCTCGGCGGGCGGGCACTGCTCGGGGTGTTCCAGGACAGCGGTCAGGTCGCGCCGACCGTCGACTACTCCTTCGGCCCCTTCGCCCTGCAATCGGGCCTGGGCATCACGCTGTTGGCCGCGACGGGCGCCGCGATCCTGGCCGTACGGCGGGCGACGCGCGGGCGGCGGCAGCGGGACCGGGCGCGGACGTTCTTCGCCTACGGCGCGCTGGTCGCGGGTGTCGTGTCGGTCGCGGTGACCTTCGCCTTCTCCTCGACGGACGCGGCGCTGATGGCGGCGCCGGCGTACGGGGCGATCCTGCTGTCGGTCGGCCTGGCGCTGCTCGCGCCACGGCTGCTGAAGGGAGTGCTCGACCGGCTCCAACTGCCGGGTGCGAGTGGGTGGTTGGCCGTACGCAACCTGCGGGAGCGGGCCGACCGGCTCGCCGGGATCCTGATGTCGCTGATCCTGTTCACGGCGGTGGCCACGGCGACCCTGTACATGCAGGCCGTGGAGAGCGACGCGGTGAGGGCTTCGGGCCTGACGAAGTCGGTGGACGCGAAGAACCTGGAGACGCTCAACTTCACGGTCGTCGGCATCATCGTGGTCTTCGTGTGCGTGATGCTGGTCAACTCGCTGTACGCGGCGACGACTTACCGAGCCCGGGAGTTCGGCGGGCTGCGCCTGGCGGGCGCGACTCCGGGGCAGGTGCTGCGCACGGTGGGCACCGAGACGGCCGTCCTGACGGTCACCGGGGTGCGGTCCGGCACGGTGACCGCGCTGGCCGGGATCGTCCCGTTCACCATGGTCCGCACCGACTCGGTCCTGCCGCACCACGGGCTCGGGATCTGGCTGGCGGTCGTCGCGGTGGCGTCGACAGTGACGCTGGGGACGAGCGTGGTGACGGCACGACGGGTACTGCGCACACCTGCGGTGGAGGCGGTGGCACTGGCTGCGTGAGTATGGCCGGACGGTCCGGCAGCTCCCTGAAGGGGCGCGGGGCTGTATCGATATGCGGCTCCGCCGCGTGGGCGCGACCAGCCACAACGGCGCCGCAGACGATCGACGACGTTTCCCGACGTTCAGGCAACCCCCGCCGCATCCAACAACGTCCGCACAGT
The DNA here is from genome assembly GCF_044753545.1 of Streptomyces sp. NPDC088350. Classification (NCBI taxonomy): domain Bacteria; kingdom Bacillati; phylum Actinomycetota; class Actinomycetes; order Kitasatosporales; family Streptomycetaceae; genus Streptomyces; species Streptomyces sp. NPDC088350. The sequence goes on from NZ_JBIVNL010000003.1 coordinate 218,549, forward strand.
CTCGACGGTCAACCCCTCCAGCGTCTCCAACTTCGCACCGGACCGAGCACTCGCACCATCAAAGACCAGCATCAACTGCCGTGCCAGCAGCTCCGGTTCACGCGCGCCCCCCAGCTCGGCCTGGGCCCGGAACGCGTCCTGCATCCGCTCCTTCGCCGCGCGGGCGACCACGCTCGCCGGGTGCTCGGGGTCCTTCAGCTCGACCAGTGCGGCGAGGAACGGGCAGCCCATGAATCCGGGCTCGATCGAGCCCTTCTCCACCTGCTCGAAGATGTACAGGATGCGCTCGCGGGGCGTAGCGGCGTCTTCCGCACCGGGAGCGATCCGCGCCGCGTAACCGGAGGCGCGCCGCTCCAGGCTCGCGGCCAGGACCTCGTCCTTGCTGTCGAAGAGCTGGTACATCGACCGCTTCGAGACCCCGGCCGACTTGCACAGGGCCTCCACGCCGATGGAGACGCCGTCGCGGTAGAAGAGTTCCGTCGCCGCGTCGAGCAGCCGGTCTCGGGGGGACGCCTTGTCTGTCGTGGCCATACTGCGAGGTTACCGCGCCGGGAGCCGACGGGAAACCGATCGGTATACAGGCTTGCACGGCGGCCGGACCGTGGGCGACAGTAGGGGTGAACAAGCGCTTGGACATGTCGCTGCGCGCCGACGCACCACCCGCGATCCGCCGGAGGCCCCGTGTTCCGTTCCGTCGACGAAGTCGCCGCACGCCTCGCCGAGACCGGCTATCTGGCCTCGCCCGCCGTCGCCACGACCGTGTTCCTCGCCGACCGCCTCGGCAAGCCGCTCCTCGTCGAGGGCCCGGCCGGCGTCGGCAAGACGGAGCTGGCCAAGGCGGTCGCCGAGGTCGCCGGGGCGGAGCTGGTCCGGCTCCAGTGCTACGAGGGCGTCGACGAGTCCCGGGCCCTGTACGAGTGGAACCACGCCAAGCAGCTGCTGCGCATCAGCGCGGGCCGCGACGAGAGCTGGGACGAGACCCGCACCGACATCTTCAGCGAGGAGTTCCTGCTCCCCCGCCCGCTCCTCACGGCGATCCGCGGCGACGAACCGAAGGTCCTCCTCATCGACGAGACCGACAAGGCGGACGTCGAGGTGGAGGGCCTGTTGCTGGAAGTCCTCAGCGACTTCCAGGTCACCGTCCCGGAGTTGGGCACGATCACCGCGACCCGCCGCCCCTTCGTGGTCCTCACCTCGAACGCGAGCCGGGAACTCTCCGAGGCGCTGCGCCGCCGCTGCCTGTTCCTCCATATCGGCTTCCCCGACGAGGAGTTGGAGCGTCGCATCGTACGGCTGAAGGTGCCGGGACTCGGCCAGGCGCTGGCCCAGTCGGTGGTCCGGGTGGTCGGGGCGCTGCGGGAGATGGAGCTGCGGAAGGTGCCGTCGGTGGCCGAGACCATCGACTGGGCCCGCACGCTGCTGGCCCTCGGCGCGGACACGCTCGACGAGACGGTCGTACGCGACACCCTCGGCGTGCTGCTCAAGCACCAGGACGACATCCTCCGGGCTGCGGCGAAGCTCGATCTGGACGCCGTGTGACCGCCGTCGGTGTCGCCGAGCGGCTGACGGGGCTCGTCGGGGCGCTGCGCGCGCACGGTCTGCGGATCGGCACCGGTGAGACCGTGGACGCGGCGCAGGCGATGGAGGCGCTCGGGTTCGCGGACCGTGAGCTGTTGCGCGAGGGGCTGGCCGCGACGCTGCTGCACGGCACGGCCGGGCGCCCGGTGTTCGACCCGGTCTTCGACCTGTACTTCCCGCGCGGCGTCGGAGCGCCGCAGGGCGAGCCCACCAACCGTGAGGACCTCCGCGACCGGCTCGCGGCGGCGCTGGCCGCCAACGACCGGGCGCTGATGGGGCAGTTGGCGGCGGAGGCCGTCGACGGTTTCGGCGGCTACGGCAACTCCCCCACGTCGGACGGCTGGTCGTCGCACCAGACCCTGGAGTGGCTGCGACCGCAGACGCTGCTGGCCCGGGTGCGGACGAGCATCCGCGCACAGGGCGGGGACGCGGGGTTCACCGACCGGCTGCTCGAGGACGAGATCCGGCAGCGCATCGAGAGCTTCCGGCGGCAGGTCGCCACGGAGGCGCGGCGGCGGGTCGCCGAGCGGCGCGGCCGGGACGAGATCGCCCGGCGGGCGGTGGCGCCGACGGCCGACCGCGTCGACTTCCTGTTCGCGGGAAGGGCCCAACTGGCCGAGCTGCGCAGGGCGGTTCAGCCTCTCGCCCGGAAGCTGGCCACCCGTCTCGCCGCGCGTCGGCGCCGTGCGTCCCGGGGCACGATCGACCTCCGCCGCACCCTGCGCGGTTCGCTGTCCACGGGCGGGGTGCCGATGCGGCCGGTGCTGCGCAGGCGCCGGCCGGTCCGGCCCGAACTGGTGCTGCTGTGCGATGTGTCGGGCTCGGTGTCGGGCTTCTCCGACTTCACGATGCTGCTGGTGCAGGCGCTGCACGACCAGTTCAGCAAGGTGCGCGTGTTCGCCTTCGTCAACCGTCTCGACGAGGTGACTCCGCTGCTCGTGCACGGCACGGCCGACCCCGAGGGACTGGGCACCCGCATCCGCGACGAGGCCACCCTCACCGGCTGGCACGGAAGCAGTGACTACGGCGTCGCCCTGGGCGAGTTCGCGGAGCGCTACGGCGACGCGGTCGGCCCCCGTACGACCGTGTTCGTGCTCGGTGACGCCCGTACCAACATGAGCGACCCGAATCTTCCGGCCGTCCGGCACATCGCCCAACGGGCCCGCCGCGTCTACTGGTTGAACCCCGAGCAGCGCTCCCAGTGGGGCACCGGCGACTCGGCCGCGCCCGGTTACGCGGAGCTGGTCGAGATGCACGAGTGCCGCAACGCGCGGCAACTCAGCGCGCTGGTCGGCCGGTTGCTGCCGATCTGACGGACCCGTCCGGCGCATCGGGCCTCAGGCCGCCGCCAACTGCGGGTACAGCGCGGCGCCTTCGGCGGACAGCCCTGCCTTGACCTGGCGGGTCAGGTCGTCGGCCAGCACCTCGAAGGCGCCGGACTCGATGCCGTCGAGGGCCTGTGCCGCCACGCTCTCGGGCGTGGACTTGGGCGCGTCGACCTGGGCGGCCATGTCCGTGTCGACGTAGCCGACGTGCAGTCCGGTGACGTCGATACCGCGCGGCTTCAGGTCCAGGCGCAGGGAGTTGGTCTGCGACCAGAGGGCCGCTTTGGAGGCGCTGTAGGAGCCCAGGACGCCGAGCCAGGACAGTACCGAGTGGACGTTGAGGATGTGGCCGCCGCCGTTGCGCTCGATGATCGGCACGAACGCGCGGGTGACGAGCAGGGGGCCGTAGAAGTTGGTCTCGAACTCGCGGCGGACGTCCTCCACGGGTGAGTCGAGGAAGTTCGCGTTCACGGACGCGCCCGCGTTGTTGATCACGATGGTGACGTCCTGCGCCTGCTCGGCCGCCGCCGCGACGGACGCGGGGTCGCTGACCTCCAGCGCCAGCGGTACCGCGTCGGGGTGGGTGACGGTCTTCGGGTCGCGGGCGGTGGCGTACACCTTCTTGGCGCCGCGCTCGTACAGGGCGGTGACCAGCGCCCGGCCGATGCCACGGCTGCCGCCGGTGACGAGGACGACGGAACCTTCGATGTTCGTCATGGGGATCTCCGAGGTGGGGGATGCCGCAGGGCATCCGGGACGAGATGGAAACCGATCGGTTCCCTCTCACGTCGACCACAGTAAACCGATCGGTTTCCATGGGCAAGCCCGCGGGCGGGTTCGTGTGCGGGCCCGCAGAGGGACCGGCGTCCAGAGCGCGCGATGATGTACGGCATGAGCGACCCCCACGTGGAGCTGGCCACCTTCCCCACCCCCGTCGAACCCGCGCCCCGCCTGGCCACCGCGATCGGGCTCGGCCCGGAAGACCTGTGGATCAAGCGCGACGACCTCACCGGTCTCGGCGGCGGCGGCAACAAGATCCGCAAGCTGGAGTGGACCGTGGGCGCGGCGCTCGCCGAGGGCGCGGACACCCTGGTCACCACGGGCGCCCCGCAGAGCAACCACGCCCGCCTGACGGCCGCCGCCGGAGCGCGGCTGGGCCTGGACGTGGTGCTGGTGCTGCGTGGATCGCCGGGATTGTCGCGCTCGGGGAACCTCGCCGTCGACGGGCTGTTCGGCGCCCGGATCGCCTGGGCGGGTGAGGTGGACCGGGCCGGACTGGACCGGGCGGCGGCCGAGGTGTGCGAGCGACTGCGCGAGGGAGGTGCGGAGCCCGCGTTGATCCCGTTCGGTGGTTCCAGCGTGCTCGGCGCACGCGGATACGCGCGCTGCGGCGAGGAGTTGCGCCAACAGCTCCCCGATCTCCGTACCGCGGTCGTCGCGCTCGGCTCGGGCGGCACGATGGCGGGGCTGGTGGTCTCGCTCGGCGCGGAGGCGGTGCTCGGCGTCGACGTGGGCGCACTGCCCGAACCGGCCTCCGCCGTAGGCGAGTTCGCCGGTCTGACCGCACCGGAGGGACTCCGGATCCGGCGGGACCAGATCGGCGGCGGCTACGCCACGCTCACCGCCCCGGCCGCCGAAGCCCTCACCCTGGCCGCGCGCACCGCCGGGCTCGTCCTCGATCCGACGTACACGGGACGGGCCATGGCCGGTCTGATCGCGGCCGTCCGGGACGGTGACATCAGGCCGGGCGAGCGGACCGTGTTCGTGCACACGGGCGGGCTGCCGGGCCTGTTCGGGCACGCGGACGCGGTGGCGTACGCCGAGGGACAGGTCGTCGAGTACCGGGCATGACGTACGCGCCCGGCGGACGCGGTGCCGCAGGGCGCGTACGCACGGTTCGGCTACGGAGCCTTCGCGTAGTCCTTGGCCATGGCGCCCGCGAAGTCGTACACGATGACCTGTTCGTCGCCGACGACCCACGCGTCGTGTCCGGGCGAGCACACGAAGACGTCGCCGGGGCCCACTTCGCTCTCGCCGCCGTCGTCCATGCGGAGGTGCATCCGCCCCTGGACGACATATCCGTTGTGGTGGATCTCGCAACTCTTGGTTCCCGCGATCGGCGCCACGGACTCGGACCAGCGCCAGCCCGGTTCGAAGGTGCCCACGGCGAAGTCGAGTCCGCTGAGGTGGACGGCTTCGAGGTGGCCGCGGGGGAAGTCACGCCGCTCGTCCGGCTTGTCGACCGTCTTCACTTCCAGCATGACGGCTGCCTCCATTCCGGCCGCGCACAGCACGGCCGGGGCCGGTCTCCGTCTCCCGGCATCCTTGAACGGCACCGGCGCTCCGGCGGGGGCCGCGCCCCACCACTCCATCGTCTTCCTGTCCACCGGGGAGCGCCATTCGGGGGAACGCCGACGTGGAAACCTGGACACCGTCGTCACGAACTCTTCGCGCACAACAGGGCGAACCGCTCGCTGTCGATGTTGCCGCCCGAGACGATCATCCCCACCCGGCCCGACAGCGGACCCACGCGCCCCGCGAGGAGCGCGGCCAGCGGGGTGGCACCACTGGGCTCGACCACGATCTTCAGCCGCTCGAAGGCGAACCGCATCGCGTCCTTGATCTCCTCGTCGCCGACCAGCGCGATCTCGTCGACCAGCCGTCGGTTCACTGAGAAGGTCAGCTCGCCGGGGATGTCGGCCGCCTGCCCGTCGGCGATGGTGCGCGGCACCGGGACGGACACCCGTCGGCCCGCCTCCAAGGACCGCTTGGTGTCGTCCCCGGCCTCCGGTTCGACGCCGATCACGCGGGTGCCCGGGTTCAGCCCCTTGACGGCGGTGGCCGTCCCGGCGATCAACCCGCCGCCGCCCACGGGCACCAGCACGGCGTCCAACTCCCCCACTTCCTCAAGGAGTTCGAGTGCCGCCGTGCCCTGCCCCGCCATGATGTGCGGATGCTCGTAGGGCGGGATGAGGGTGAGCCCGCGCTCGGCGGCCAGGGCCTCCCCGATGGCCACCCGGTCGCCGTGGTAGCGGTCGTACGTGACGATCTCGGCGCCGTACCCCGCGGTGGCGGCCAGCTTCGAGGCCGGGGTGTCCTCGGGCATGACGATCACCGCGGTGGTGCCGAGTTCGCGGGCGGCGAGGGCGACGGCCTGGGCGTGGTTGCCGGACGAGTAGGCGGCGATGCCCCGGGTCAGTTCCTCCGGTGTCAGCCGGGAGGCCGCGTTGTAGGCGCCGCGGAACTTGAAGGCGCCGATCCGCTGGAAGTTCTCGCACTTCAGGAACACCTCGGCGCCGACGAGTGCGTCTAGGGTGCGCGAGCGCAGCACCGGGGTGCGGTGGGCGACGCCCTTGATCTGCGCGGCGGCGTCACGGACGTCGTCGAGGGTGATGGGCGGGGTGGTGGTCGTCACTCGGCTCCTCCATCGGAAGCGGGATCGGAAGGGGCGGGGGTGCCGGTCGCGGCCCGCGCCTGGGAGAGGTAGCTGTAGGCGGAGGCACGGGAGATGCCGAGCCGGACGGCGACCTGCTCGATCGCCCGGCGGACGGCGAAGACCCCGTGCTCGTCGAGACTGCGGAACAGCTCCAGCCGCTGGGCGCGGTCGAGTTGGACCCAGGTCCTGCTGCGCCGCAGTTGATGGGCGTCGACGATGGCCTCGACGACGGAGCCGATGTCGTTGCCGAAGGTGGTGGTGGCCGACGCCTCGCTCGCACCGCCCCCGCCGATGCCGGCCAGCAGTGCCTGTGCCTGCTGTACGGCGGTGACGTCGACGTTGACGCAGAGCGCGCCGAACACCGCGCCCGTGGAGTCGCGCAGCACCATCGTGGACGACTTGAGCAGTTGGCCGCCCTTGGTCCGGGTCAGGTAGTTCAGCTCGTCGGCTGCCTCGTCCCCGCGCGCCAGCACCCGTAGCCCGATCTCGCTCATCGCGCCGCCCACCGAGCGCCCGGTCAGGGCTCCGGCGACGGCGACCACGGACTTCTCCGGGTGCCGGTAGTCGTGCAGCACCACGTCGCACACCGGGCCGAACGTCGCCGCGATCCCGTCGGCGACGGGCCTCAACGCACCGATGATCGCGTCCCGTTCGGCGTCCAGGGCCCGATTGCCGTCCGCCATTCCCACCTCGCCGACTCAGACTGCACGTCCAAGCACTATACCCACAGTCCAGAATCCAGTCACCAGTCAGCGCTCGGGCAACGCCCCGAGGCCGCCGCGTCCCGCGTCGACCGTGGATCCAGTCGGCGTGTAGGACGCTGCGCGAACCTGGGGAGATCCGGACCGGGACCTTCCCGGCACACGCGGACGACGGGGGTGACAGATGACGAGGGACCCGAAGTTCCGGCGGTTCTCCGTGCACGGTTCCGAGCACCACGCCTGCCCCGAGGCGGCTGCCGCGCCACCGGACCTGCTGAGCCATGCGGCACTGGTCGGGCGCATCCTCGAACTCACCCTGGCCGGCGGGCGCGAGACCGGGACGGCACGGGCGGAGGCGTCGCGGCACCGGCCGTGACCAAGGGCGCCGACGGCATACCGTGGCCCGTCGGGTGGAGGCTCCCCCACCCGACGGGCCACGGGTGCTCAGCGGGTCAGCGCGTGGGTGAGCGAGCGGTAGAAGGCGAGCACCCCGGGCTCCTTGGGGCTGAGGTGCCCGCGCGCCGCGTACCGGGACCCCACGGCACGCTGCACCGCTTCCAGTCCCCGCCGGTCCTCCTCGTCGACCCGTTCCGTGAACTGCGCGAGCGGCGGCCGGATGTTGTCGATCCCCGCCTGTTCGACGAGTTGGCGCGGCATGACGGCACCACCCCGCACGACGGTGCGGTCCGCGGACACCGGGATGTTGTGGTACGTGTGAACGGCGATCACCTGTCGCTGGGTGAGCGTCGGCGCCCCCTCGGGCTTGGGGTCGAACTCGGCGTGGTGAAGGTCGTCCAGGAGCCGCTTCAGCAGGCCGATCGAGGTCTCGGGCGCGGTCTCGGGCCCGGCGGTGCCGCCGAACCGGGGCCAGTAGGCGGTCTGTAGATCCTCGATGACGCACAGGCCGCCGGGGCGGACATGGGGGAACAGCGCGTCGAAGGAGATCCGTACGTGCTCGTTCTCGTGACTGCCGTCGTCGATGACGATGTCGAACGGCCCGTACTTCTCAGCGAGTTCGCGCAGCGCCGCCGGGTCGCCCTGGTCGCCGGTGAGCGCGGTGAGCCGGGGCTGGTCGAGCGCGGACTTGTCGAACAGGTCGAGCCCGTACACCACGCCTCGATGGAAGTACCGCTTCCACATCTTCAGCGAGGGACCGCCCAGGTCACCCGCATAACCGCCGATCCCGATCCCGATCTCGAGCACCCGTACGGGCCGGTCCCGGTAGCGGGCGAAGTGGTGCTCGTAGTGCTGGGTGTACCAGTGGAAACTGGCCCATTTGTCGGAGCCGTACGCCACCGACAGCGCGCCGAGGCCGGGGCCCGCTGTCGTGCACCCGGAGAGCAGCGTGCTGCCCGCCTGGTGCGTGGCCTGCAGGATCTGCGGCAACTCGGCGAGGTCGGCCGGTCGTTCGGGGAGGAAGACATCGGTGAAGTCCCGGCTGTGCGGCGGTTGCGCGGGGCCGTACAGCCTGCGGACCAGGTCCGGCAGGGCGCAGCGGAAGTGCCGTCGGATCACCAGCGCCGGATCGTCGGCGTCGAGCACCCGGATCGGTTCGCCCCGCTCCATGCGCAGTACCGTGCGGCGCAGTTCGTCCTCGTGGGTCACCTCCAGCGCGACGTCGACAGGTGTGGTGTTGACCGGCTCCTCGCAACGGAACAACACCTCGTCGACGAGGAAGCCGACGAGACGCTGGAGCCCCGCTTCCTTCACGAGGAGGATGAGCTCGGAGTCGGGCGCGGTGCCGGTCAGGACGAGCCGCTCGACAAGACTGTCCGTGCGGCACAGGTCGACGAGGTCGTCGACGGTGCGGTCGCTGCCGATCCGGGAGTAGAAGGCGTCGGTGAGCAGCGCGCTGCTGGTGCGCAGGAACTCCGGGCCGTCGGATCCGGTGGCGACCCGGGGCAGGTCCCGGCCCTCGTGGTGTGCGTAGATCAGCGGCCTCTGTCGGGCCATGACACCGGCGAGGTCGGGGTCGTCGCCCACCGGCACGGCGGTGAGTCCGGGTGGCGGTGATGCCGCCGGTCAGGGTGGTTGTGCGGCCACCCGCACTTCGTGGCCCGCGGTCCGCAGGGCCCGGGCCGGCGGCACACTGCCGTTGAAATGGGCATCGAGTGGCGGCACGGTGATCAGAACGCGCATCTGCTCCCTCTTCGCCGGTGTTCCGGAAACCGGTCCAGACTCGCCCGGCGCACTCGAGCCCGCCCGGGTTCCCGGCAGGGCCGATGCCCGTACACCCATTTCCCATTCGGTTTCGCATGGCGTCGCCGACGTTCGGATTTGACAGCCGGAATAAATTCTGTTCCCGGAATGGATAACCCATATCGACTTGACTTTTCTCGGAAATCTGCTCCGGGCCGCCCGGGAATACTACGGGCACTATGTCCGAATCTTTTCGGTCGTCGAGTTGTACTCGAGCCGCGTTCTCCAACGTCGCCGCCGGCCTCGCCGACCTGGGCGTCGCCCGCTGCGCCGAGGCACTGCTGCGCGAGACCGCCGGTCGGGCCCGTCTCTTCCCCGAACCCTCGGTGAAGACCCCCGTGGCCGTGTGATCGAAGACACCCAGACCGCGTACTGGCGGGGGTGGGGCGGCAACGAAACGGGACCTGAACGATCCGACCACCTCCATGGGGTTCGTCAAGGCGCTGATCGACGGGCTCAACCACCAGGAGCGCACCCCGGCGGCCGATGCGGCCCACTCCCCCGCCGCGCGCTGGGAACGGAGCGTCGCCGCGGTGCACGTCCATCGCAACCTGGTCGTCGTGGAGAAGAGCGTGAACACGGAGCAGGGCGCCCCCTCCTGGGTTCCGCGCGACGTCGACCCGCGCAGCTGGTACACCGCGCCGGAACGCGGCGAGTAATTTCGGCCAGGGAACCGCCGCCGATATCTCTTTCGGCGGCGGTTCCGTCATGCCACCACTCCCGGCATGTCTATTCTGTATTCCCGTGTGCACGGCGTGTCAGCCCCTCGGCCCCTCGGCCCCTCGCATTCCGAAAGACAGGACCACCGGATGAATGCAGTGGAAACCCCGGGATTTCCCGGCCTTTTGCAGGCGACGTTCGTACCGGACGCCCGCCTGCCGGGGCGGGGGCGGATGGCCTTCTGGGGCACGGCGGACCCGGCGGCGGATGCCGCGTCCGGGGGCCTGCTCGGCCCGGAGGGCGGGACGCGGGCCCTCGATCGACTGCCCACCTTGCTGCCCCGTGGCGGCCGGCTGACCGATGCGGACGTGCCCGCGCTGCTGGTGCCGCTGAGCGAGGTACTGCGCGCGCTGGCCCAGCTGGCGCCGAGGGACGACGGCACACGGCTCGACCGGTCGGTGTACGCCTGGTCGGTGGCCGCCCGCTGGGCCCTGGAACACGTGGTCGCCGGGCACGCGATTCCCCTCCTCGGCCCGGGTGCGGGTGCGCCGGCCCTGGCGCACTGGCGGATCGAACCGGCCGGCGACCCGCGCCTGGACACGCTCGCCGAGGCCCTGCCGGGAGCGGCGCACGCGCTGCGGCACGCGGGGCGGTCCGGCGCCTCGACCGCCGGCACCGACGGCTCCTCCGGTGAACGGGTCTGGTCGGCGCGGGCGCTGCTGGGTGCCTTCGGTGACGCCGTCGCCGACACCTGCGTACGGGCTGCCGCCCCGGCGGCCCTGGCACGGACTCCGGAGACCGGTGGTGCCGGGACGACGTGGGCCGGTGTGTGGATCGCCGCGCTGGCGGGGGACCGGGCGGAGACGGTGCACCCCGGTGTTCCCTCCGCCGACGACATCGGGCGATGGGCGTCCGCCGCGTCGGGTGAGCGCGTCGTGGGCCGGCTCTGTCTGCGGCTGGGGCTGCCGGACGGGCCGGACGCGCCCTGGCCGTTGACCTTCCATCTCCAGGCCCCGGACGCACCCGCGCTGTTGCTGCCCGCGCAGCGGGTGTGGAGCAGCCGGGCCCCGGCGATGGCGCTCGGCGACCGCCTCCTGGACCACCCGCAGGAGACCCTCACCGCGTCGCTCGGCATCGCCGCCCGCTGGTTCCGGCCCCTGGCCGGCTGCCTCGGGGAGGCGCGGCCCGCCCAGGTGCGGCTCACCGCCGTGGAGGCCGCGGACCTGTTCGGTGACGCCGGCAACAACCTGCGCAACGCGGGCATCGAGGTGATCGTCCCGCAGGAGCTGGCCGACGGCGGCGGCGTGCTCGGGCCCCGGCTGCGGGTCGGGTCCCGGCGCGGCGGCAGGCGCGGCGACACCGCCGGGACCCGGCACCGTACCGTCACCTACCGCTGGGAGGCGGTGGTCGGCGACGAGGTGGTGACCGCGGACGAGGTGGCCGAACTGGCCGCGCGCGGCGAGCCGTTCGCGCTGTGGCGCGGTGCGTGGGTACGGGTCGACTGCGAGCGGGTGGCCGAACTCGCCGCTCTGGTGGGGCGGACCGGGCGGCTGTCCACGGCCGAGGCCCTGTCCGTCGCGCTGTGTGGCCGGCACCGTACGGAGGAGTTCGGCGACGTGCCCGCGCCGGCCGAGGGATCGGTCGCCGAACTGGTCGGCCGCCTGCGCGACGCGCTCGCCAACGAGGAACCCCAACTCACCGGTGTGCACGCCGAGTTGCGTGACTACCAGAAGCGGGGCATCGCCTGGCTCCAGTCGCTGACCGGGCTGGGCTTCGGCGCCCTGCTCGCCGACGACATGGGCCTCGGCAAGACCCTCCAGACCATCGCCCTGCTCGCCGGACGGCCCCGCGATCGGCCCCAGCTCGTCGTCTGCCCCACCTCGGTGGTCAGCAACTGGTCCCGCGAGGCGGCTCGTTTCGCCCCTGACCTCGCTGTCATACCGCATCACGGGCCCCGACGGGCCACCCGCCCCGAGGAGTTCACGCCCGGCACGGTCCATGTGACCAGTTACGCGCTGCTGCGTCTGGACGCCGAGCTGCTGACCTCGGTCGACTGGGACCTGGTCGTGCTCGACGAGGCCCAGCAGATCAAGAACCAGGCGGCACAGACCGCGCGCACCGCCTGCCGGCTGACGGCGCAGGCCCGGGTGGCGCTGACCGGCACCCCGGTGGAGAACCGGCTCTCCGAGCTGTGGTCGATCATGCACTTCGCCAACCCTGGCCTGCTCGGCTCGCACCACCGCTTCAAGGAACAGATCGCCGTTCCCATCGAGCGCGACGGCGACACCCGTTCCGCCGAGCGGCTGCGCACCGTCACAGCGCCGTTCATGCTGCGGCGGATGAAGAGCACGGTCGTCGACGAACTGCCCGCCAAGCTGGAGTCCACGGTGTCGTGCGACCTGACCGCGGAGCAGACGGAGCTGTACCGGGCGGCAGTGGACGAGGCGTTCGACACGGGCCAGGAAGGGTTGGGCACCGGCATCCGGCGCCAGGGCAACGTCCTGCGGCTGCTCACCCACCTCAAACAGATCTGCAACCATCCCGCCCAGTACCTCGGCGCCGAGGACACCGACGCGGGGCAGCTCGCCGGGCGCTCCGGAAAGCTGGAGCGGGCCACCGAGATGCTCGGCGAGGTGGTGGCCGCGGGCGAGCGGGCACTCGTGTTCACCCAGTACCGGGTGATGGGCGACCTGCTGGCGAGCCATCTGTCGGCACAACTCGGCCTGGACCGCGTCCCGTTCCTGCACGGCGGCACCCCGCCCGAGCGGCGGGACCGGATGGTGCGGGACTTCCAGGACGACGACGGCGCACCGCCGTTGCTGCTCATCAGCCTCAAGGCGGGCGGCTTCGGCCTGAACCTGACCCGCGCCTCGCACGTCATGCACTACGACCGGTGGTGGAACCCGGCCGTCGAGGACCAGGCCACGGACCGCGCCCACCGCATCGGCCAGACCAAGACCGTGCTGGTGCACAAGCTGGTCACCGCCGACACGTTCGAGGAGCGCATCGACGCCCTTCTGCAGAGCAAGCGTTCGCTGGCCGACGCGGTCGTCGGCACCGGCGAGACCTGGCTGACCGAGCTGGACGACGAGGCGCTGCGCGCCCTGGTCCGGCTCGCCGACTCGGGAGACACCGTATGAGCCCGGCCACCGGCCGCACCACGATCACCCGCGAGCGACAGCAGGCCTTCGGCGCGACCTGGTCGAGCAGGCGCTGGATCCGTGCCCTGGAGTCGATCGGCGCCACCTACCCCAACACCCGCCTGCCGCGCGGTCGTTCGCTGGCCCGCAACGGCGCCGTGCGGGGGCTGCGGGTCGGCCCGGGCGAGGTGACCGCACGGGTCGAGCAGGGCGGGCGCCCCTACCAGGTGACACTCACCCTGCCCGTGTTCACCGACGAGGAGTGGGAGACGGCGGAACACGCCCTCGCGGGCCGGCTCCAGCACGCGGCGGGCCTCCTCCAGGGCCGGATGCCGGAGACCATCGACGAGACCTTCGCGCAGGTGGGCCTCACGCTGTTCCCCCGGCGCGGCGAGCTCTCGTCGCAGTGCGGATGCCGCGACACCGGTGATCCGTGTGTCCACGGCGCCGCCGTGCACTACACGTTCGCCGGCGCTCTTGAGGACAACCCCTTCCTGCTGCCCGCGCTGCGCGGCCGCAACCGGGAGGAACTGCTCGCCGGGCTCCGCGCGGCACGCAGCGCGCCCTCCGCCGAGGGACCCGCCGATTCCGCCGGACTCCCCGCCGACGAGTGCTTCTTCGCCGGCGGTGACCTGACCGGGCCGGCACTGCATCCACTGCCGCCGGTCGCCCCGGACCGGCAGGTGCGCGGACTCGGTCCGCCACCGGGCGGCGACGACGCCGACACCGAGGCACTGGCCGAACTCGTACGGCGGGCCGCCGGGTACGCCTGGGCAATCCTCAGCGGCGAGGAGGGATGAACGGGGGTGGCCGACCTGCCGGGACGGGCCGGGCTCTCGACCCCCGGTCGAGCCGGCACGGCGACGATGGATCCCGCGGATCCCGCCCACCCCAGGAGGAGGCAACCCCCAGGTGATCACCTTCGTCAACCGCTTCGGCGTGCACGGCTCCACGGTGGAGTTCGAGCGCGTCTTCGACGAGACCTCGCAGTTCTTCAGCGCCCGCCCCGGCTTTCTGCGGCACCGCCTGCTGCGGCACGCGGACCGGCCCGGCGCATAGGTCAACATCGCCGAGTGGGCGAGCCGGGAACAGTTCCAACAGGCCCTGTCCCACCCGGAGTTCGCCCCGCACGCGCGGGCCCTGCGGGAGCTGAGCACCAGCGATCCCCAGCTGTACGTCGCCGCTCTGGAGCGCACCGCGGCGGACCGGCCGCAGGCATGACGCAACCGCTGTCGGCGAGGTCGAGCACCACACTTTTCTTGTTGCGGTTAAAAACCTTCCACCACAGCGGGACACCGTCCCGCGACCGGCCGAACCTGCGGAACGGGTCGCCGGCGAACACCCTGGAGCTCGCCATGTCCGTTATCTGCCTGTGCGAGTCGCCGCGCTTCCGGTGTATAAGAATCCAGGCCGGTCACGGCGTCCCGTCGGGAATCGGCGGTATCGCCCCGATATCTGGGGGTAGCACACATGTGGGGCGATGGCGACCCGTTCGCCTGTGAACCGAGGATCGGCGGGACGCACCGCCGCTTCGCCGTCCGACTGCCGCGCGCCGCGCGGTACGAGCCGCCGGTGGCGCTGGTGCTCATGCTCGTGCTCGTGCTCGTGCCGCACGGCAACCAGTGGAACGTCACCGGCCAGGTGATGCGCGAGTGGACGACCTTCGACAGGCAGTCCGACGCCTGGGGTTTCGCGGTCGTCCACCCGTACGGTTTCGGCGGGTGCCGGGCCGACGGACGCGGTGTCACGAGCGCCGACCTGGCGGGAGTGGACGACGTGGCCTTCCGCCGGGCGATCATCGGCTGGTCGGCGGGCCGGTACGGCACCCCGCCCGATCGGGCGGTGGTGGCGGGCATGTCCAACGGCGCGTTCATGGCCCACCGGCCGGCGTTGAAGGCGGGTGACCGGGTGGCGGTCATGGCGGCCATGGCCGGTGGGCTGCCCGCGGCGCTGCTCGGCACCCGGCCGACGCACGCGGTGTCCGCGATGCTGATCCACGGCACGGCGGACGTGATCACGCCGATCGGCCCCGGGTACTCCCGGCGCCGCGGACCCAGGGGCCGCCTGCGCGGTCGGACACTGTCGCCCCACAAGACGGCCCAGCACTGGCGGGCCACGAACCGGTGCCCGCCCAAGGCTGCCGAGACGCGGACCACGGAGTTCTCCAGACGCGTCGTCGCCGAGGGCGGGATCGGCGGCACCCAGGTCGTCGCCCGGACCGTGTTCGTTGGCGGCCACAACTGGCCGGGGCGCCCGTCGGATCCGAGTGGGACGAACCGACCGCTCAGGAGTTCGACGGGGCCGAGGAGATCTGCCGGTTCGCCGAGCCCCTGCTCGCCTCCGCCGCCACCCGGCGGCTCTGATCCACCCGGAAATCATCACGGACAAGAGAGAAACGCATGGCAGTCATGGGCAAATTACTGAAGAACAAGCGAGCGGGGCAGGACGGCCTCGCCTGGAACTCACCGAACCTGGCCAGCGAGAACACGTTCGCACTGAGCAGTCCCGACTTCGCGAACGAGGCGGCGATCCCGACCGTCCACGCCGGGAGGCGTCTGGGCGGAAAGGAGTTGTCACCGGCTCTGACGTGGGACGCGGTCCCCGCCGGCACGGCACAGTTGCTGCTGGTCATCGAGGATCCCGACGCGCCGACGGCCCTGCCGTACAACCACGGCATCGCCCTGCTCGACCCCACGGTGACCGGTCTGGCACAGGGTGATCTCGCCGCCGAGAACACCGTCGACGGCGTACGGCTCCTGAGTTCGGGTTCGCGCCGCGGCTACCTCGGGCCCGCACCGGTCAAGGGCCACGGCCCGCACCGGTATGTCTTCCAACTGTTCGCGCTGGCCAAGCCGTTGACCGTCGGAAAGAGCGACACCGTGCCGGCCTCGGCCAAGCCGCGCGACGTGCTGGCCGCCGCCGGTGACGTCCTCGCACGCGGTCGTCTCGACGGCTTCTACGAACGCGTCTGATCCGACGTCGGCTGCTCCCCCCTGACGGGGGAGCAGCTCCGGCGCGGGTCTCCGGCGTGTCAGGTGCGTCCCGGACGCATCGGTCGCGAGGGCCGACCGTCGACGCCCGGGGCCGAGAGCCGCCCCGGCACCGGCGAAGCAGCCCGACGCTCTTCGGACGCCTGGTCACAGAGGGGAACGGGACACTTCCCTGTCTCCGCAGCCGGGGGACGTCCGCGCTGAACACATCACGCGGCCGATACCGGTGTCCCACAGCGCGACATTCTCATCCGACCGGGCGACCGTGACAACCACCCCGACCCCACACCGAGAATGCGGGTCACATGGTGGGCACCCGCGACGCTCCGAGGCCGCGCAGCACTGGGTTCAGCCACTCCGCGCCCTCCAACGGGCCCACCGTTCATCAGCCCTGTGGGCTTCGGAAACCGCTCACCGCGGCCCGGCTATGGTGCGGCGCACGACGAGGTGCGGGGCGAGGACGACCTCCCGGGGCTCGGTACGACCCTGGTCGAGGCGTTCCACCGCGGCGGCCACCGCGTAGCGCGCCTGCTCCTCGGCCCCCTGGCTGACCGTGGTCAGGTCGAAGCAGCTCAGGCGGGAGAGCCGGTCGTCGTCGTATCCCACGACGGACACCTCGCCGGGGACGGAGACCCCGGCGCGGGCGAGACCGGCCAGCACACCGATCGCGCTCTGGTCGTTGAACGCCACTACGGCGGTGGGCAGTTCGCCCGCGTCGAGGAGGTGGCGGGCGGCACGCTCGCCGGCCGCCTCGGTGTTGTCGCCGCGCAGCACACTGATGTGGGCGTCCAGAACGTGGCGCCGCATGGCGGTGCGGTAGCCGCGGCGCCGGTCGGTGGCGATCACACCCTTGCCGCCGTCGACGTACGTGATCTCGCGGTGCCCCAGCGTCACCAGACGGTCGACGATCTGCCCCACGCCGTCGTCGTCCGCGGTGCGCACCACGTCCAGCTCCCCCTCCTCGATGCGCCGGCCCACGACGATGACGGGGGCCTTGCCGTCGAGCGCGGCGAGCGTGTCGACGGGGGCGGTCGGGCCGAGCAGGATCAGGGCCTCGCTGCGGAAGGCCAGCAGCGTCTCGACGGCGGTGCGCTCGTCGCGGGTGCGGGTCTGGGTGCTCAGGACGAGGTCGTAGCCGACCTCCTCGGCGGCCGAGTGCAGGTGCTCGACGAGGTCCGCGTGGAAGGGGCTGTGGACGTCGACCATGACGCCGAGCATCCTGGTGCGCCTGCTGGCCAGCAGGCTGGCGGTGCGGTCCACCTGGTAGCCGAGGTCGGCGGCGGCCCTCAGGACACGCTGCCGGGTGCGTTCGCTGGGGCCCGCCACACCGCGCAGCACGAGGGACACGGACGCGGTGGAGACACCCACGCGCGCGGCTACGTCCTCCAGTCGTGGGCGCTTCTTCGCGCCCGTCCGGCGACGTTCCGCCCCGGCGTCCTCCACCTGTGCCTCCCGGCTGCAATCTTCTCGCGCAACACCCTTGACACGCTCCCGAAACGAGTCGATAGTACCAGGAATTAAAGCGCTTTAAATTGTCCTGATGTTCCAACGAAGGTCGTTGGCACGTCGCCCGCGATCGGCGGGGACACCTCCCCACCGCGGAAGCCGCCCACAAGGCGGACCAAGCGGTCACGGTCGGCACATCCGGCCGCCACGGCTCCATGTGAGCCCACTCCGACCCTCCATACCGACCCCGGCCCATCAAGCAGGCGCGGACCCACCGCCCTGCTACCTCTTTCAGTCGCACAGCGAGGTGCACTAGCCATGAGCCGTACATCCCTTCCCCACTCCCGCAGAGTCCTCCCCGTCGTGGCCGCGGCCACCGTGGCCGCCCTCGCGCTCGCGGGCTGCTCCAGCAGCTCCGGCGGCAAGAAGTCCGAGGAGTCCACCGGCAACGCGTCGGCGGGCAAGGCCACCACTCCCCGCATGACGATCGCGATGGTCACCCACGCGCCCTCCGGCGACACCTTCTGGGACACCATCCGCAAGGGCGCCGAGGCCGCCGCGGCCAAGGACAACGTCAAGCTCATCTACTCGAACGACGAGACGGCCGCCGACCAGGCCAACCTGGTCCAGAACGCGATCGACCAGAAGGTCGACGGCATCGCGGTCACCCTGGCCAAGCCCGACGCCATGAAGGCCGTCGTCGCCAAGGCCGAGCAGGCCGGCATCCCGGTCGTCGGCTTCAACGCCGGACTGAGCGAATGGAAGAAGCAGGGCCTGCTCTCCTTCTTCGGCCAGGACGAGTCCGTCTCCGGCCAGGCGCTCGGCACCAAGCTCAACTCCACCGGCGTCAAGCACACGCTGTGCGTGATCCAGGCCCAGGGCGACGTCAACCTCGAACAGCGCTGCGCCGGCGTGAAGAAGACCTTCGGCGGCAAGACCGACATCCTCTACGTCAACGGCACGGACATGCCGTCGGTGAAGTCGACGATCACCGCGAAGCTCACCCAGGACAAGACCATCGACGACGTGGTCACCCTCGGCGCCCCCTTCGCGCTCACCGCCGTGCAGTCGGTGTCCGACGCGGGCAGCAAGGCGAAGGTCGCCACCTTCGACCTCAACAAGGACCTCATCTCCGCGATCGAGAAGGGCACCATCCAGTTCGCCGTGGACCAGCAGCCCTACCTCCAGGGCTACTTGGCGGTCGACTCGCTGTGGCTCTACAAGACGAACGGCAACTACAGCGGCGGCGGTGAGCAGCCCGTACTGACCGGCCCGGCCTTCGTCGACAAGACCAACGTCGCCACCGTCGCCACGTTCGCCGCGAAGGGCACCCGGTGATGAGCATGACCCAGCACGCCGAGCCGGCGGTGACCACACCGCCGGCCTCCGGCCCCAAGCCGACCGACGGCCGGACCGCGGAACGGCCCCTGGCGATACGGCTGTTGGCCCGCCCCGAGATAGGCGTCTTCCTCGGCGCCGCCGCCGTCTTCGTGTTCTTCCTGATCACGGCCCCGCCGGTGCGGGACGGCGCCTCGATGGCGAACATCCTGTACCAGTCGTCGACGATCGGCATCATGGCGCTGCCGGTCGCCCTGCTCATGATCGGCGGCGAGTTCGACCTCTCCGCCGGTGTCGCGGTCATCACCTCGGCACTGAGCGCGAGCATGCTCAGCTACCAACTGACCATGAACGTATGGGTCGGTGTGTTCGTCGCCCTGGCGGTGTCGCTGGGCATCGGATTCCTCAACGGCTGGCTACTCGTCAAGACCGGGCTGCCCAGCTTCCTGGTCACCCTGGGCACCTTCCTGATCCTCCAGGGCGTCAACCTCGCCGTCACCAAGCTGATCACCGGCAATGTCGCGACCGACGACATCAGCACCATGGACGGGTTCAGCCAGGCCAAGAAGGTCTTCGCCTCCTCGTTCCGGATCGGCGACGTCGAGGTCAAGATCACCGTGGTGTGGTGGCTGGTCTTCGCGGCCATCGCCACCTGGGTCCTGCTGCGCACCAAGTACGGCAACTGGATCTTCGCGGTCGGCGGCAACAAGGAATCCGCCCGCGCCGTCGGTGTCCCGGTGAACTTCACGAAGATCTCCCTGTTCATGCTGGTCGGTTTCGGTGCCTGGTTCATCGGCATGCACCAGCTGTTCTCCTTCAACACCGTGCAGTCCGGTGAAGGCGTCGGCCAGGAACTGATCTACATCGCCGCGGCCGTCATCGGCGGCTGTCTCCTCACCGGCGGCGCGGGCTCCGCGATCGGCCCCGTCTTCGGCGCGTTCATGTTCGGCATGGTCCAGCAGGGCATCGTCTACGCCGGCTGGAACCCCGACTGGTTCAAGGCGTTCCTCGGCGTGATGCTGCTCGGCGCCACCCTCATCAATCTGTGGGTCAGCCGCGCGGCGACCCGGAGGTGACCCCAGTGACCACCACCCACCCGACCCCTCTCGCGGACCCCGCAACGGGCAACGGCGCCCCCGTAGTCGAGCTGCGGAACACGGGCAAGTCCTACGGTAACGTCCGCGCCCTGCACGGCGTCGACCTCGCCGTCCGCCCCGGCCAGGTCACCTGCGTCCTCGGCGACAACGGCGCCGGCAAGTCCACCCTCATCAAAATCATCTCCGGCCTGCACCAGCACACCGAGGGCGAGTTCCTCGTCGACGGCGAGCCCGTGCACTTCACCACCCCCCGCCAGGCACTCGACAAGGGCATCGCCACCGTCTACCAGGACCTGGCGACCGTCCCGCTCATGCCGGTGTGGCGGAACTTCTTCCTCGGCTCCGAGATGACCAAGGGCCCCTGGCCCGTACGCCGTCTCGACATCGAGGGCATGAAGAAGACCGCCGACGAGGAACTGCGCAACATGGGCATCGTCCTGGACAACCTGGACCAGCCCATCGGCACCCTCTCCGGCGGCCAGCGCCAGTGCGTCGCCATCGCCCGCGCCGTCTACTTCGGCGCCCGCGTCCTCATCCTCGACGAGCCCACCGCCGCCCTCGGCGTCAAGCAGTCCGGCGTGGTCCTCAAGTACGTGGCCGCCGCCCGCGAACGCGGCCTCGGCGTCATCTTCATCACCCACAACCCGCACCACGCCTACATGGTCGGCGACCACTTCAGCGTCCTGCGCCTCGGCACCATGGAACTCTCCGCCGAACGCAGCGAGATCACCCTCGAAGAGCTCACCAACCACATGGCAGGCGGCACCGAACTCGCCGCACTCAAACACGAGCTGTCCCAGGTCCGCGGCGTCGACGTCAACGAGCTGCCGGAGGACGAGGACGTCACGACCTCGGCCGAAAGCGCCGGCTGACAGCGACACCAGGACACCGGCCGTACCCCGTGCGCGCGGACGGCCTCGTCCGACGCACCCCCCGCTCCCCCCTATACCCGAAGGCATTCCCTCATGAAGATCGCCCTCGACCCGTACATGATCCGTCATGTCCCCCTGCTCGAACTACCCGGCGTGGTGGCCGAGTTGGGCTACGAGTGGATCGAGCTGTCACCCCGCGAGGACTTCATCCCGTTCTTCCGGCACCCCCGCGTGGACGACGCCACCGTGCGCAAGTTCCGCAAGGCGCTGGATGCGGCCGGCGTCGGGATCTCCTCCCTGCTGCCGCTGTTCCGCTGGTCCGGCCCCGACGAGGACGCCCGGCAGGCCGCCGTGCGCTACTGGAAGCGGTCCATCCAGATCGCCTCCGAGCTGGGCGTGGACAGCATGATCTCGGAGTTCAACGGCCGGCCCGAGGAAGCGGACCGCAGCGAGGCCCAGTTCTGGAAGTCGATGGACGAACTCCTCCCGCTCTTCGAGCAGGAGGGCATCCGGCTCACGCTGGAACCGCACCCCGACGACTTCATCGAGGACGGCCACCAGGCGGTCGACTTCATCCGGGGCATCAACCACCCGAGCGTGAGCTTCCTCTACTGCGCGCCGCACACCTTCCACATCGGTGACGACGCCCCGGGCATCATCCGGCACGCGGGCGATCTCCTCACCCATGTCCATCTGGCCGACGCCTTCGACCACACGGCGTCGTCGGGCAACCGCTACATCCTCAACCCGCCCGGCACCACGGCCCGGATCCACCAGCACCTCGACATGGGCGAGGGCGAGGTCGACTTCGGCGAGCTGTTCCGGGCCCTGCGGGAGAACGACTTCGACGGCACTCTCACGGCGTGCGTGTTCGCCTGGGAGGAACGGGCCAAGGAGTCCTCGCTGTTCATGCGCGCGAAGATCGACGAGTACCTCGCCGCTTCGTCGTAACAAACTATTGACATGACATTTCAGCGCAGGCACAGTACTCCGCTGTAGGCGCTTTTAAAGCGCTTTAAGTCAACCGTCACCGGAGTCTCTCCGGAGCGAAGGGAATCGCGAAATGCCGCTGGAAGTGCTGACCATGGGCCGTGTCGGGGTGGATGTGTATCCGCTCCAGACCGGCGTGGGCCTGGCCGAGGTCACCACGTTCGGCAAGTACCTCGGCGGCAGTCCCACCAATGTCGCCGTCGCCGCCGCCCGGTACGGGCACTCCTCGGCCGTGGTCACCAAGACGGGTCGCGACCCGTTCGGCGACTTCGTCCGTACCGCGCTGGCGGGCTACGGCGTCGACACCCGGTTCGTCGGTACGTCGGACATCGCGCCGACGCCGGTGACGTTCTGCGAGATCTTCCCGCCGGACGACTTCCCGCTCTACTTCTACCGGCTGCCCAAGGCTCCCGACCTGGACATCCGGCCGGACGAACTGGACCTGGACGCCGTGCGCGAGGCCTCGGTCCTGTGGGTCACCGGCACCGGGCTGAGCGAGGAACCCAGCCGCTCGGCCACCCTCGCCGCGCTCGCGCACCGCGCGAAGTCCGGGACGACGGTGTTCGACCTGGACTGGCGGCCGATGTTCTGGAAGGACGCCGATCAGGCCCGTTCCTACTACACCGAGGCCCTGCGCCACACCACGGTCGCCGTCGGCAACCGGGACGAGTGCGAGGTGGCGACGGGCGAACGCGAGCCGTACGCCGCCGCGAAGGCACTCCTCGCCGCCGGCGTGGAACTGGCCGTGGTGAAGCAGGGCCCCAAGGGTGTCCTCGCCGTCGACCGCACGGGGGCGGCAGTGGAGATACCGCCGGTCCCGGTGGACGTCGTCAACGGCCTCGGCGCCGGTGACGCCTTCGGCGGCGCGCTCTGCCACGGTCTGCTGTCCGGCTGGGACACCCGCCGCACGGTCGCCTTCGCCAACGCGGCCGGTGCCGTCGTCGCGGGCCGGCTCTCCTGCTCCGACGCGATGCCCACCGAGGCCGAGGTCGACGCCAAGCTCCACGAGGCATCCCTCGCCGCCACCTCCCCCACCACCGAACGAAGGGCGTGACGACGTGCTGTCCGACAACGTGAGCCGGATCGTGTCCGCCCGGGTGGGCGACCCCGGTGCCGTCGCCCTCGCCGCCGCGCGCCGGGTCAAGGCCACCTCGCCGCTCGGCGAGCACGGCCGGGCGATGATCATCGCGGCGGACCATCCCGCCCGCGGCGCCAACGGCGTCGGCGCGAACCCCCATGCCATGGCCGACCGTTTCGAGCTGCTGGACCGGCTGTGCGTCGCGCTGGAGCGGCCCGGTGTCACCGGGGTGCTGGCCACCGCCGACATCCTGGAGGACCTGCTGCTGCTCGGCGTCCTGGACGGCAAGAGCGTCTTCGGCTCGATGAACCGGGCCGGGCTCGCGGGCTCCGCCTTCGAGATCGACGACCGCTTCACCGGCTACGACGCCGAGACGATCGCCGCGATGGGCTTCGACGGCGGCAAGATGCTCACCCGTATCGCCCTCGACGACCCGGCGACACCCTCCGTCCTGGAGAACACCGCCCGCGCCGTCAACGAGCTGAACGACCGTCAACTCATCGCCATGGTCGAGCCGTTCCTCTCCAGCTGGCAGGACGGGAAGATACGCAACGACCTCTCGACGGACGCCGTCGTCAAGTCGATCACCATCGCCTCGGGCCTGGGCCGCCGCACCGCCTACACCTGGCTGAAGCTCCCGGTCGTCGACGGTATGGAACGCGTCCTGGCCTCCTCCACCCTCCCGGCACTCCTCCTCGGCGGCGAGGTCAAGGACGCCGAAGCGGCCTTCGCCTCCTGGGGCAAGGCCCTCCGACTCCCCACCGCACAGGGCCTGGTGGTCGGCCGCTCCCTGCTCTACCCCTCGAACGGCGATGTCGCCGGCGCGGTCGACAAGGCGGTGAGCCTGCTGTGAGCGACACCAGCAAGTACCACCTGCCCAACGGGAGTTCGGCCGACGGCCCCTACGACCTCCTGGTCACGCCCGAGTCGGCGGGCTGGGGATACTCCGGCCTCAGGATCCTGACCCTGAAGCCGGGCGAGGCACACGCCCTGTCCACCGGGGATTCCGAGTTCCTGGTCCTGCCGCTGACGGGCTCCTGCACCGTCACCACGGACGGCACGGCCTTCGAACTCGCCGGCCGGACAGGCGTGTTCGCCTCGGCCACCGACTTCGCGTACCTCCCCCGCCAGTCGGAGGCCCTGATCAGCAGTGCGAGCGGAGGAACGTTCGCACTGCCCAACGCCCGTACCGGGCGGAGCTCACTCTCCGCTCGGTACGGGTCCCAGAAGAACGTGCCCGTCGAACTCCGCGGCGCCGGAGCCTGCTCCCGCCAGGTCAACAACTACTGCCTGCCCGGCACCTTCGACGCCGAACAGCTCCTGGTGTGCGAGGTCCTCACCCCCGGCGGCAACTGGTCCTCCTACCCTCCGCACAAGCACGACGAGGCCCGGCCGGGCCAGGAGTCGGAGCTGGAGGAGATCTACTACTTCCAGGTCGCGGGCGAGGACGGCTTCGCCTACCAGCGGGTCTACGGCACCCAGGAGCGGCCGATCGACGTGCTCGCCGAGGTCCGCTCCGGCGACACCGTGCTCATCCCGCACGGCTGGCACGGCCCGTCGATCGCGGCACCCGGCTACGACCTCTACTACCTCAACGTCATGGCCGGCCCGGGCCAGGACCGCGCCTGGCTGATCTGCGACGACCCCGCCCACGGATGGGTGCGGGAGACCTGGCGGTCCCAGGACGTCGACGACCGCCTGCCCTTCGAAGGACTCACGCAGCGATGACCACCGTACGACTCACCACCGCCCAGGCCCTGGTCCGCTTCCTCGCGAACCAGTACAGCGAGCGCGACGGCCAGGAGCAGCGCCTCATCCCCGGGGTCTGGGGCATCTTCGGACACGGCAACGTGGCCGGCGTCGGCCAGGCGCTGCTGCAGGCCGCCGTCACCCAAGAGGCGGACCTGCCCTACTACCTGGCCCGCAACGAGCAGGGCATGGTCCACGCGTCGGTGGCCTACGCGAAGATGCGCGACCGCCTGGCGACCTTCGCCTGCACGGCATCGACGGGTCCCGGCTCCACCAACATGATCACGGGCGCGGCCCTCGCCACGACCAACCGCATACCCGTGCTCCTGCTGCCCAGCGACATGTTCGCCACCCGCGCGGCCGACCCGGTGCTCCAGCAGCTGGAGGACACCCGGGGCGGGGACGTCACCGTCAACGACGCCTTCCGCGCCGTGTCGAAGTACTTCGACCGGATCTCCCGCCCCGAGCAGCTGATCCCCGCCGCGCTCGCGGCGATGCGGGTGCTGACCGACCCGGTGGAGACCGGCGCCGTGACCCTCGCCCTGCCGCAGGACGTACAGGCCGAGGCGTACGACTGGCCGGTCGCGTTCTTCCGGCGCCGGGTCTGGCATGTGGGCCGCCCGGTGCCGGAGCCCGCCGCCGTGGAGCGGGCCGCACGGCTGCTGCGCGACGCGCGCAGGCCGCTGATCGTGGCCGGCGGCGGTGCCGTGTACTCCGGCGCCGAGACCCGGCTGCGGGCCTTCGCCGAGGCCACCGGCATCCCGGTCGCCGACACCCACGCCGGCAAGGGCGCGGTCCCCTGGGACCACCCCTGCGCGGTCGGCGGCATCGGCTCGACCGGCTCCTACGCGGCCAACGAACTGGCGAAGGACGCCGATGTCGTCCTCGGTATCGGCACCCGCTACAGCGACTTCACCACCGCCAGCCACACCGTCTTCGCCAACCCGGACGTCGCCTTCGTCAACCTCAACGTGACCCGCCTGGACGCCGTCAAGCACTCCGCGGAACCGCTGGTGGCCGACGCCCGGCTCGGTGTCGAGGCCCTCGCGGATGCCCTCGCCGACTGGGAGGTCGCACCGGAGTACCGTGCGCGGACCCGTCAACTCATCGCCCGCACAAGGGAGATCGAGGACGGCTGCTTCACGGTGGGCCACGGCCCGCTGCCCGCGCAGACGGAGATCCTCGGCGCCCTGAACGACGTGCTCGGCGACCGTGACGTGGTCATCAACGCGGCCGGTTCCATGCCCGGCGATCTCCAACAGCTGTGGCGGGCAAGGGATCCGAAGGCCTATCACGTCGAGTACGCGTACTCCTGCATGGGTTACGAGATCGCCGCCGGCGTCGGCGCCAAGATGGCCGACCCCTCGCGCGAGGTCGTCGTCCTCGTCGGCGACGGCTCGTATCTGATGATGGCCCAGGAGATCGTGACCATGGTCTCGGAGGGCCTGAAGGTCATCGTCGTCCTCGTCCAGAACCACGGCTTCGCGTCGATCGGCGCCCTGTCCGAGTCCCTGGGTTCACAGCGCTTCGGCACCAAGTACCGCTACCGGAACGGCGGTTCGGGCCAGCTCGACGGAGACGTCCTCCCCGTCGACCTCGCCGCCAACGCCTCCTCGCTCGGCGCGGACGTCCTGCACGCCACCTCCGTCGACGAGTTCCGCAGCGCGATGGAGAAGGCGAAGGCCGCGAGCCGCACCACCGTCGTCCATGTCGAGACCGACCTGTACGGGCCCAACCCGCCCGCGCACGGCTGGTGGGACGTGCCCGTCAGCCAGGTCTCCGCCCTGGACACCACCCGCACCGCCCACGAGACCTACGCCGCCCACAAGCAGTCCCAGCGCCACTACCTGTAAGGACACCTTGCCGTGAATACCATTCAGCACTGGATCGACGGTTCGTCCGTGCCCGGCACGGACACCGCCGCGGTGTTCGACCCGGCCACCGGCCAGGAGCAGGCCCGGGTGGTCCTGGGCGGACCCGACGCCGTGGACACCGCGGTCGCCGCCGCCGGGCGGGCCTTCGAGTCCTGGTCGGAGTCGTCGCTGTCGCAGCGCACCCAAGTGATGTTCGCCTTCCGGCAGTTGCTCGTCGAGCACGAGGAGGAGCTGGGGCGGATCATCTCCGCGGAGCACGGCAAGACCGTGGCCGACGCGCGGGGCGAGATCACCCGCGGCCGTGAGGTCGTGGAGTTCGCCTGCGGTCTCGGCGACGTCCTGAAGGGGTCCTTCTCCGACCAGGTCTCGCGGGACGTCGACGTCCACAACTTCCGTCAGCCGCTCGGTGTCGTCGCGGGCATCACCCCCTTCAACTTCCCCGCGATGGTGCCCCTTTGGATGCACCCGATCGCGATCGCGACCGGCAACACGTTCATCCTCAAGCCCAGTGAGCGGGACCCGTCGGCCGCGAACTTCGTCGCCGAGCTGTACCGGCGCGCCGGGCTCCCCGACGGTGTGTTCAACGTCGTGCACGGCGGCAAGGACGCCGTCGACGCGATCCTCACCCACCCCGGCATCGCGGCCGTCTCCTTCGTCGGGTCGACGCCGATCGCCAAGTACGTGCACGAGCAGGCCACTTCGCACGGCAAGCGCGTCCAGGCCCTCGGCGGAGCCAAGAACCACGCCGTCGTCCTGCCCGACGCCGACCTGGAGTTCGCCGCCAACCACATCACCGCCGGCGCCTACGGCTCGGCCGGCGAGCGCTGCATGGCCGTCTCCGTCGCCGTGGCCGTGGGTGACGCGGCGGACGGCCTGGTGGAGGTGCTGGCCCGCAAGGCCCGCGAGGTGAAGGTCGGCCCCGGCCACGTCCCCGGCGTGGAGATGGGACCGCTCATCACCAAGGTCGCGCAGGAGCGGGTCGAGAACGCCGTCGCCACCGCGACCGAGCAGGGCGCCACCGTCGTCGTCGACGGCCGCGGCCTCAAGATCGAGGGCCACGAGGACGGCTTCTTCACCGGCCCCTCCCTCCTCGACCACGTCACCGCCGAGATGGACGCCTACCGCGACGAACTCTTCGGCCCGGTCCTCGCGATCGTCCGCGTCGACACCCTCGACGAGGCCATCGCCGTCATCAACGCCAACCCGTACGGCAACGGCACCGCCCTGTTCACCGCCTCCGGTGAGGCCGCGCGCCGCTTCCAGCGCAAGGTCAAGGTCGGGATGATCGGCGTCAACGTGCCGGTGCCCGTGCCGATGTCGTACTACTCCTTCGGCGGCTGGAAGGACTCCCTCATCGGCGACTCCCCCATCCACGGTCCCGAGGGCATCCGCTTCTACACCCGCCCCAAGGTCGTCACCACCCGCTGGCCGCAGCCCGCCCAGCAGGTCGCCGCCGGTTTCAACTTCCCCACCTCCAGCTGACCTCTCTTCCCAAGGGACACCTCATGACCTCCTCCGCCAAGCCCCTGTCCGTCGCGGTGATCGGAGCCGGTATGGCCGGCCGCAGCCATGCCGCCGGGTACCGCAACGTCAACACCGTGTTCGGAGCGGGCCTGCCGCCGGTCCGGCTGGCCGCGGTGGCCGACGCCAACACCGCGCTCGCCGAGGACGCCGCCCGCCGCTACGGCTTCGAGAAGGCGCTGCCGAGCTGGGAGGCCGTCGCCGAGGACCCGACGATCGACGCGGTCAGCATCGTCGTGGGGAACGCGCTGCACCGGCCGATCGCCGAGGCGCTGGTCGCCGCCGGCAAGCACGTGCTGTGCGAGAAGCCGCTGTCCGGTTCGCTCGAAGACGCCCGTGCGATGGCCGAGTTGGAGCGGTCCGCCGGTGTCGTGACCGCCGTCGGGTACACCTTCCGCCGCTCCCCCGGCATCGCCGCGATCCGCGACCACGTGCGGCGCGGCGAGCTGGGTGACCTGACCCTGTTCAGCGGGCGCTACTGGTGCGACTACGCCACCGACCCCAGGGGTCCGCTGAGCTGGCGTTTCAAGGGCGGCGCCGGTTCCGGCGCGCTCGGTGACGTCGGCTCGCACGTCATCGACGCCGCCGAGTACGTCGCCGGTCCCATCGTCTCGGTCTCCGGTGCCACGCTGTCCACGCAGATCACCAAGCGTCCGCTGCCGCTGGGCGCGGTCGTCGGGCACAACGCCGCTCCCGTCTCCGACGAGTTCGGCGAGGTGGAGAACGAGGACACCGCGTCCTTCACGGCCCGTTTCGAGTCCGGGCTCGTCGGCACCTTCTCCGTGACCCGCACCGGTTTCGGGCTGCCCAACGGGCTCGCCTTCGACGTCCTCGGGGTCGGCGGCCGGGCCGCGTTCGACCAGCACCGGCCGGCCGAGTACCTCTTCGACGACGCCCAGCCCGACGTCCGTACCCGCGGTGCCCGGCAGATCATCGCCGGTCCCCAGATGCCGTACTTCGCGGGCGGGGTGCCGATGGAGGCGCCGGGCGTGGGCGCGAGCAACGCCGACAACTTCACCTACCAGGCCCGTGCGTT
Organism: Streptomyces sp. NPDC088350; assembly: GCF_044753545.1. Lineage (NCBI taxonomy): Bacteria > Bacillati > Actinomycetota > Actinomycetes > Kitasatosporales > Streptomycetaceae > Streptomyces > Streptomyces sp. NPDC088350. The sequence continues at coordinate 247,579 of NZ_JBIVNL010000003.1, forward strand.
CCTCGACCAGGTCGCCGGGGTCGCCGAACCGCTTCCGGCCTGCGCCTCGTTCGCCGAGGGACTGCGGACCATGGAGATCATCCGCGCGGTCGTCGAGTCCTCGCAGTCCCACGGCGCGGCCGTCCAGGTCCCGCCCGCCGTCTGACCGTCACCCACGTATCCAAGGAGCACCCGCATGGCTCTCAAGCTCGGCGCCTACACCGCCTGTCTGCACGACCGCCCCCTCGCCGAGGCCCTCGACGTCCTCAAGGAGAACGGCCTGACCTCCGTCGAGGTCAACACCGGTGGCTTCATCCCCTCCCCGCACTGCCCGGTCGACCTGCTGCTGTCCTCGGCGACCGCCCGCGAGGAGTACCTGGCGACCTTCGCCGAGCGCGGGATGGAGCTGACCGGCCTCAACTGCAACGGCAACCCGCTCAACCCGCTCCCCGGGGTCGGCCCCAAGCACGCCGACGACCTGCGCCGCACGATCCGTCTCGCGGGCCTGCTCGGGGTACGGCACGTCGTCACGATGTCGGGCACGCCCGGCTCCGACCCGGACGCCAAGTACCCGTCCTGGGTGGTCAATCCGTGGGACGGCGTCTACATGGACGTCCTGGACTACCAGTGGGGTGTGGCCGTCGAGTTCTGGAAGGAGATCGACGCGCTGGCCCGGGAGAACGACGTCCGGGTCGCCATCGAGATGCACCCGCACAACCTCGTGTTCTCGCCGGTCACCCTCAGGCGTCTCGTCGACGCGGGCGGCCTGACGAACGTCGGCGCGGAGATGGACCCGTCGCACCTGATGTGGCAGGGCATGGACGTCATCGCGTCCATCAAGTGGCTGGGCCCGCTGGTGTTCCACGCCGCCGCGAAGGACGCGACGCTCTGCCCGGGCGCCGACATCCGCGGTGTGCTGGACACCTCGTTCACCCGGGTGTCCGCCGACGACCCCGGCAAGGTCCCGACCGGCTACGGCTTCTGGTGCAACGCGTGGCCCGAGAACCCGGCGTGGAAGTTCGTCGCCGTCGGCAACGGCAACGGGATCCCGTTCTGGACCGAGTTCCTGCGCGCCCTGGCCGAGATCGACCCGGACATGGCCGTGAACATCGAGCACGAGGACGCCGCGTACTCGCAGACCGAGGGTCTCGCCCTGGCCGCGAAGAACCTGCACACCGCCGCTGCCGGCGTCTGACGCGAACACCCCGACGTCGTAAGGGACCGAGCCCGGTCGGCCGGGCCGGTCCACCGTCCCAGGGGGCGCCCCCGTCTCCGGCGCCCACCGAGTGGTTAAGGTCACCGGGTGACGAACAGCACTCGAACACGTTCCCGTGACCTCGGCGGCTCCGGTCCCGCGGTGCGAACCGGCGCCTGGGCGGAGCGGCTGCGCCGGTTCGGGTACGTGGCCCCGCCTCGGACCGACGTACGCGAACGTCTCGTTCCGCCCTTCTCCGAACCGGCCACCCGCGTCTGGGAGTTGTTGGGCCTCGGCCCGTTAGCGGCGTACCGCGTCGCGCGGGCGATGGGCTGGCTGGGGCCGCTGCTCGTCGCCGCCTTCGCCGGAGTGCTCCGCTTCCGGCACCTCGGGCAGCCCCGGGCTCTGGTCTTCGACGAGACCTACTACGCCAAGGACGCCTGGGCCCTGCTGCGCCTCGGCTACGAGGGCACCTGGCCGAAGAGTAAGGTCGCCGACCCGCAGGTCCTGGCGCACCCTCAGGTGATCCCGCTCTCCGACACCGGGTCCTTCGTCGCGCACCCGCCCGCGGGCAAGTGGGTGATCGCCCTCGGCGAGTCCGTGTTCGGCCTCGATCCGTTCGGCTGGCGCTTCGTGACGGCGGTCCTGGGCACGCTGTCGGTGCTGATGCTGTGCCGAATAGGCCGCCGTCTGTTCCGGTCGACCCTGCTGGGCTGCCTGGCCGGCGTGCTGATGGCCATGGACGGCCTGCACTACGTGATGAGCCGGGTCGCCCTGCTGGACCTCGTCGTCATGTTCTTCGTGCTGGCGGCTTTCGGATGCCTGCTCGTCGACCGCGACCGTGCGCGGGCCCGGCTCGCGGCAGCCCTGCCGGTGGACGGGGACGGCTGGGCCCGCCCGGACGAGCACGTCGGCGACCGCGCCGGGACGGGACCGCGTCCCTGGCGGCTCGCGGCCGGCGTCTTCCTGGGGCTGGCGGCCGCGACCAAGTGGAACGGCCTGTATTTCCTGGCCTTCTTCGTCGTCCTGACCGTGATGTGGGACGTCGGCGCCCGCCGCGTCGCCGGGGCACGCCACCCCTATCGGGCGGTACTGCGCAGGGACCTCGGCGGGTCGGTGCTGTCCCTCGTGCCGGTCGCCGTGCTGACCTATCTGACGACGTGGACCGGATGGTTCCTGTCCGACAACGGCTACGGGCGGCACTGGGCGGACGGCCGGGGCGGCACCTGGTCGTGGATCCCGGCGCCGCTCCGCAGCCTGTGGCACTACGAATATCTCGTCTACCAGTTCAACGTGGGGCTGCACACTCCCCACCCCTACCAGTCCAACCCGTGGAGCTGGCTGGTCCTCGGCCGCCCCGTGGCCTTCTTCTACGAGTCACCGAAAGCCGGGCAGGACGGCTGCCATGCCGCGTCCGGCTGCTCGCAGGAGATCCTCGCCCTGGGCACGCCCCTGCTGTGGTGGTCGGCCTGTTGCGCGCTGGTGTACCTCCTCTTCCGGTGGGCACTGCGCCGCGACTGGCGCGCGGGAGCCGTCCTGTGCGCGGTGGCCGCCGGCTACCTGCCCTGGTTCCTCTACCAGGACCGGACGATCTTCTCCTTCTACGCCGTCGCCTTCGTGCCGTACCTGTGCCTGGCCGTGGCGATGATGCTGGGCGCGCTGCTGGGTCCGCCGGGGGCGGACCCGAACCGCCGCACGGTGGGTGCGGTGGCCGCGGGTTTCCTCGTCCTGGTCATCGCGTGGAACTTCCTCTATTTCCTTCCGATCTACTCGGGTTCGACGATTCCGTACGACGGCTGGCGCGCCAGGCTGTGGCTCGACACCTGGGCCTGAGACACGTCAGCCGTCGGTCCTGTGCAGCTTGAGGACGCGGCCGGTGAAGGGATTCGCGAGGGCACGGAGGTAAGCGAGGGCGACCTCGGCGGCCGGTACCGGGGGGAATCCGGGGAAGTACGGGTGGTAGGCCACGGACTCCGTCAGGACCGTGGGGCTGACGCAGTTGATCCGGACACCGCGCGGCAGTTCCGTCGCGGACGCCTTCACGAAGCCCTCCACCATGTGGTTCACCGTCGCGCCGATCGTGGCGGCCTGCGTGAACTCGTCCGTCAGCACGCCGGAGACCAGCGTGAACGAGCCCCGGTCGGCGATGTGCGGCAGGGCGGCCCGTACGAGGTTGATCTGCCCCATGCCCTTGGCCGCCACGGAGTCGGCCCACTGCTGGTCCGTGGTCTGCTCCAGCGGCGCCGGGAACACGTCCCCCGCCGCGCAGGCCACGGCGTCGAAGCCCCCGGCCCCGGCGACCCCGGCGAAGAGGGCCCGCAGGCTCGCCGTGTCCGTGATGTCCGCCCGGCGGTCGCCGGAGGTACGGCCCACCGACAGGACCTCGTGGCCATGAGCGGCAAGCGTGTCCCGCACGGCCGCCCCGATCGTCCCGGTCCCGACAACGATCACCTTCATGGTGCACCCACTCCTCAAGATCATCGATCGCTTCACGCACGGCCCCGGGTCGACGCCGACGCATGCGTCAACCATAGACGAACTTGTCACCCACTGACAGGTTAGGCGGTAACCGCTATTCTGGGCACATGGCCAACACAGCGAGGGCGAAGTCGGGGCTGCGGGAGATGACCCGGCGCGCCGTGCGGACGCAGATCGCCGAGACCGCGATGACGCTGTTCGTGGCGCACGGTTTCGAGCAGACGACGGTCGATCAGATCGCCGCCGCGGTCGGCATGTCGGGACGCAGCGTGTTCCGCTACTTCCCGACCAAGGAGGACATGGTCGTCGGCCACATGGACGAGATCGGCGACAGACTCGCCGAGGCCCTCGCGGCACGCCCCCTCGACGAGGACCCCTGGACCGCGCTGCGCCACGCCGTGCGACCCCACCTCGACCAGCTCACCGCCGACGCCGACACCAACGTCGCGGTGGCGAGGATGCTCGACGCGACCCCCGCGCTGCGGCCGGCGTTGCTGAACAAGCGGGCGCGCTGGGCGGAGACCCTGCTCCCGGACGTCACCCGACGGCTCCGGGGACCGACCCGCACCCGGGAACTGCGGGCCCGCGCGATCGTCTCCTCCGCCCTGGCCTGTCTGAACGTCGCCGTCGACGAGTGGGCGCGAACCGGCGGCACCCGGCCGATCGGTGACCTCCTCGACACCGCGCTGAACGCCGTCCGGAACTGAGCGCGGGCCGTGGACCGACTCGAGACCCGGGAGATCGTCTACTTCGTCGCCGTGGCGGAGAGCCTCCATTTCGGCCGCGCCGCCGAGGAGTTGGGCATCGCGCAGCCGGGGCTGTCCCGCGCCATCGGCAGGCTGGAGCGCCGTATGGGGGTCCGGTTGTTCGAGCGCACCAGCAGGCAGGTTCGGCTGACGCGCGCCGGTGAGGTGTTCCTCCGGGAGAGCCGCACCGTCCTCGCCTCGGTGGACGGCGCGGTACGCCGGACCCAGCAGGCGGCGCGGCCGGACCGGCTGGTGGTCGCCGCTCCGGCCGGTACCGGGACCGGACTGCTGTCCCATGTGCTGGAGACCTACCGGCGCGGTCCCGATCCGGTGCCCGTGGAAGTGCGGTTCACCCCCGACCCGACCGGAGCCCTGCGCGACAGCACGGCGGACCTGGCGCTCCTGTGCGCCGGCCACGATCTCGACGGGCTGGACACGGTGGATCTGCTCGACGAGGCCCCGGTCGCCCTCCTCCCGGCGGGACACCGCCTCGCCGACCGCGCGAGCCTGACCGTCCTCGAAGTACGGGACGAGCCCCTCTTCCGCGAACACGCCCCGCCGGTCGGCCTGGACGAGGTGATCGACCGGGTCGCGCTGGGCGAACTGGTGGTCGTGCTCGGGGAGAGCGCGATCCCTCGGCTGGGGCCGTCCGTGATCGCGGTCCCGGTGCTCGACGCGCCCCGCAGCCGACTCGTCCTGGCCTGGCCGCGAGCCACTCCGACGGCGGCGCGCGAGGGGCTCGTCCGCGCCGCGCTCGCGACGGCGAAGTGAACCGGCCGACGGCCACCAACCTCCGCGCACCGACCGTCAGAGGTGTCGGATGTGTCAGATCTGGTTGATTCCACCGTCCACGTGAAGCTCGATGCCGGTGATGTAGCTGCTCTCGTCGGAGGCGAGGAACAGGGCCGCGGCGGCCTGCTCCTCCGGTTCGGCGGTACGGCCGAGAGGGACGGGAGCGGCCACCATCGCGCCGAACTCCTCCGGCGTCACACCCTCCGGGGTCGCCGCCGCGAGGGCCGGCGTCCGGGTCGCACCCGGTGCGAGGGCGTTGACCCGGATCCCGCGGTGCCTCAGCTCGTTGGCCCAGGTACGGGCCAAGGACCTGACCGCGGCCTTGGCGGCGGCGTACAGCCCGACGCCCGCCGCCCCGCGCGCACCCGTGGTGGACGTGGCGAGGATGACGGACGCGTTGTCGTTGAGCAGGGGCAGCGCCTTCTGCACGGTGAACAGCGCGCTGCGCAGGTTGAGCCCGGTCCCGTACTCGTAGTCCTCCTCGGTCACGTCCGCCAGGGGCGCGAAGGTCGTACCGCCCGCGTTGGCGAACAGGACGTCGATACGGCGCCCGTCGGCTCCGACGGTCGCGAACAGCCGGTCGAGGTCGGCGAGATCCGTGACGTCACCCTGAACACCGGTGGCCCGCACGCCGATCCGTGCCACCGCCTCGTCCAGTTCCGCCTTCCCGCGCCCGGTGATGTAGACGTGGGCGCCCTCCTCGGCGAAACGCAGGGCGGAGGAGTATCCGATGCCCTTGCTGCCACCCGTCACGACCGCGACCCTGCCGTCGAGCTGACCCATGGAAATCTCCGTTGCTCGTATCGTCGACGTGCGCCCGAACGACCGCCGTCTCCTTCACCTCACCCCAGGTGAGCTGGGCGAACAATGATCGATTCGGCATGGTCCGATGCCTGGCGGTCATCGATCCGGACCACGACGGCCGCAGGGCACGCGGGTGTCCGACGCCTCAGGGCTCGATGACGAGGCGTTCGACGAGGTCGTCGCGGAGGCTGAACCGGTAGTGCAGATCGACGACTCCGCCGGGGAAGTCGCCTTCGAGGCGCTGCGCGGCGACCCAGTGGTCCGCGTCGGCCCGCCGGGCGCCGGTGAGCCGGGTGGTGTAGGTGAATGCGGTGGCGGACCGGTCCAGCCACTCGGTGATCGCCGCGGTGCCCTCGTACGGGGTGCCGTCGTCGATCACGGTGGCGTCACCGGTGAACGCCGAGACGGCGGCGGCGGTGTCGTGGACACCGTGCGCCTTCAGATAGCGGATGACCACCTCCGGCAGGGTGTCCGGGGCGATGGTCCGGTACTGGTCGTCGTGCATGACGCTCCTCCTGTTGTGGTTCAGACGGTGGGGACGGTGCCGCCGTCGATGACGTGCTCGGCCCCGACGATGGCCGAGGCGCGGTCGCTGACGAGGAAGGCGACCAACTCGGCCACTTCTTCGGGCCGGTTGGGGCGGCCGAGGGGGATGCCGCCCAGGGAGTCCATGAGGCGGCCGAGAGCCGCTTCCGTCGTGATCCCCGCCTCCTCGGAGATCCGGTCGACGAGATGGTCGGCCGCGGACGTCCGGACGAAGCCGGGCGAGACGGTGTTGACCCGGACGCCGTGCGGGGCGACCTCGTTGGCCAGGCCCTTGCTGTAGGTGGTCAGGGCGGCCTTGGCGGCGGCGTAGGCCAGGGTCCCGTTCCACAGCGGCATACGGCGCTGGATCGAGGTGACGTGCACGATCGCGCCCCTGCCCCTGGAGATCATGTGCGGGAGGAGGGCGCGGTCCAGGCGGACGGCGGCCAGCAGGTTCACGTTCAGCTCCGTCGCCCACTCGTCCTCGCCGAGCGCCGCGAATCCACCGGCCGGTGCCGTGGATCCACCGAGGTTGTCGACCAGGACGTCGACACCTCCCGTACGGGCGTCCACCTCGGCCGCGACGCGGGCGGCGCCCTCGGCGGTGGACAGATCGGCGGCGATGAACGTCTTCTCGTCGACCTCCTCGGGGCGACTGCGCGCGGTGACGAGGACGGTCGCGCCGGCCTCCGCGAGACGCCGGGCGATGGCGGCTCCGGTGCCCTTGGTGCCGCCGGTGACCAGGGCGCGCCGGCCTTCGAGGGATTCGCTGATGGGTGGGGTCATCGTGTATTCCGTTTCCGGGTGCGGGCACGCGAGACACCGCCCCCGAGGAGACTGCTAAAATAGAAGTAACTGACTTCGACATTAGCAGTAACTAAGGGGATGGTCGCCGTGGCAAGCCGGATCAGGCTGGAGGACCGGGAGTGCCCGCTGTCCACGACGGTGCAGCACGTCGGCGAGTGGTGGACGCTGCTGATCCTCCATGACGCCTTCGACGGCTACACGCGCTTCGACCAGTTCCAGGAGAGCCTCGGCATCTCCTCCAGCATGCTCACCACCCGGCTGAAGACCCTCGTCGAGGACGGGCTGTTGGAACGCAGGCCGTACCGGACCAACCCCGTCCGCCACGAGTACGTGCTGACCGGACTCGGCCACTCCCTGCGCCCGGTGATCGTCGCCCTGGCCGCCTGGGGCAACTCCCGCCTCGCACCGGCGGAACGCAGCATGATCCTCGTCGACGCGCACACCGGCGAGGAGGTCGAGCCCGTCGTCGTCGACGCCGGAACCGGCCGCCGCCTCGACGACAGCACCGCGTACGTCTTCGCGGCGGGCCCCGCCGCGAGCGACGCGATGCGCGACCGCTACGCCACGATCGCAGGGACACCGAAGGACGTCTCCCTCACCTGAGCCGACGGCTCACCGGCCGGCCGCCGCAGTGAACGACGGGGCCGTCCATGGCGGGTTCGCTCGGCCCGAGGCCGTCTCCCGCACCCACCACGACGGGGCGGAAGTCCCGGTGCGCGGGCCTGTCGCCGCCCGCGCCGGCGGCTGCCTCGACGAGGAACCGATCCTCGGCGTCGCACCAGCGCAGCGATGTGTACGTGAACTCGCCCTGCTCGTAGCCGAATCCGTCACCGCTGTCGTCGTACAGGTCGAACCGGCCGTCGGCGTCCGGGTATGTGCTGGCCCAGGCCGTGGATCGCCTCTCCCCCGGAGAGTTCCAGGCGCAGCGTGGTCGAGTACGCAATACGGTCCACGACGCGCGGCCCGGAGTCGGTCACCGTTCTCGGTCCGTCGACTCCTCGCGCGTGTGTCCGGTGTGCGTCCGTGGCGCGGAGGGGGCGGTGGACCTCTGTCTCCTCCAGGGTTCTCGTCGCCGTCCCCTCGTGCGGTTCGCGCACCAGCAGCCGTCCGGTGGCGTCCGTCCAAGTGAACGCGCCGCTGCGGGAGTTGATCGCGAGTCGCAGTGCGGGGGCCGACAGGAGGAGTCCGTCGTCGACCTCGGACACGTGCGGGGCGGTGGCGGGTGCCGGGAGGACCATGAGGCTCTCGGCGGTGCCGAAGCGGTCCCGGCGGGTCTGCACCACGCGCATGATCCCGGGGTCCAGCACCTGGATCCTCAGCCGGCCGGCGTCGGCGAGGACGACCACCCCGTCGGCTTCGACGCGGTAACTGGTCCGGAACATCGCGGCAGTTCACTCCTTGGTGGCGCCGGCCAGCATGCCGGACACCAGGGCTCGCTGGGAGAAGAGGAACACCAGCAGCACGGGCAGGACGGTGACGAGGGCGGCCAGGGCTAGTTCCGGGCGCATGATCTGGTCTCCGACGCCCGCGGAGGTGTTGAAGGCCGACGACGAGGTGAGCAGGTTGTTCAGCCCCACCTGGGCCGGGTACCGCGAGCTGTCCGGCAGCATCACGAAGGGCAGGAAGAAGTTGTTCCAGTTGCCGACGAAGTTGAAGAAGCCGACCAGGGCGACGACCGGCTTGGCCAGCGGCAGGGCGATGTGCAGGAAGACCTGCCACTCCGAGCAGCCGTCGATCCGCGCGGCGGCCAGCAGGTCGGCCGGGAGGTTGGAGGAGAAGTAGATGTAGGTGAGGTAGACCCCGAACGGGAAGAACGAGAAGGGCAGGATCACGGACCAGATCGTGCCGTCCAGATGGACCGCGTTGATCTCCAGGTACAGCGGCAGGACCAGCGCGGCCGACGGCATCAGCATCACCAGCAGGGTGATGGTCAGCAGCAGTCGGCGGCCGATGAACCGGGTGAGCGCCAGACCGTAGCCGGCGGGGATGCCGGTGACGAGGGTGATGACCAGCGCGCCGAAGGTGTAGACGGCGGAGTTCCGCAGCCAGTCGAGGATGACCCCGTCCTGGAAGCCGTACAGGTTGCGCCAGGTGTGCGCGAGCCCGCTCAGGGATCCGACGGAGAACGGGGCGCCGCGCAGGATCTGGCCGTCGCTCTTGGTCGGGGCGAGCAGCAGCCAGACCACCGGCAGCACGAAGAACAGCAGGAAGAAGCCCAGGACGATGATCCACGCGGCGCGCGCGGCCAGGCTCTTCGGGCGGGTCCGCCGCACCGGCGCTGCCGGACGGCCGGAGCGTGCGCCGGTGCGGGGCTCGGCGGAGGAGGTGAGCGTCATGACGGCCTTTCAGTCCCGGTCGAACAGCCCGGCGCGGAAGACGACGAGTGCCGCGCAGCCGAGCCCGAGGAGGAGCAGGTCGACGGAGAGCGCCGCGGCGCCGTTGAAGTCGCCCGCCTGGAAGGCGTATTGGTACGAGAGCTGGTTGGGGGACCAGCTGTCGGGGATCATGCCCCAGCTGGCGGTGGACACCAGTTGCGGTTCGACGAACAGCTGGGTGCCCGCCGCGAAGGCGAGGATCAGCATGTAGGCGATCCACTTGGTGAGCATCGGGATCTGGATGCGCAGCGCGATCTGCAGGGTGTTCGCGCCGTCGATCCGGGCCGCCTCCAGGATCTCGTCCGGGATGTTGTTGAGCGCCCCGTACATGATCACGATCCAGCCGCCGGCGCCGGTCCAGAAGGCGATGACCGTGAAGAGCACCGGCAGATGGCCGGGCGCGATGACCTGGGCGAGGCTGTGCCAGCCGAGCGCGTCCAGCAGCCCTCCGGCCGGGCTGGAGGCCGGGTCGAGCAGGATGAGCCACAGCAGCACGCTCGCCACCCCGGCGAGGGCGCCCGGCAGATAGAAGAGGAACCGCAGGGCGGAAGCGGTCCGGCGCATCCGGCCGTGCAGCATCAACGCGAGCAGCACGACCAGGAGCATCAGCACCGTCAGCCAGACGAGCAGATACAGGCCGATGTGGGTGAAGGCCGGGCCGAAGCGGTAGTCGGCGAAGGTACGGGTGAAGTTGCCCAGGCCGACGTACTGGCCGCGGGAGTTGGACAGTGCCAGCCACAGGGCGTATCCGGTGGGCAGCACCCCGAAGGCGAGCAGCAGGACGACATAGCCGGAGACGAAGAGGTATCCGGCGCGGCCGAGCGGGTTGCGGGCGCTGCGGTCGCCGCGCTTGGGCCGGACGGCGGGGAGGGCGGAGGGGGCGGTCATGGGATCACCTCACCGCCCGACGGTGTAGCCGAGGGACTTGGCCTTGTCGGTGATGGCGGTCTGCCACTCGCCGAGTGTGCCGGTGAGCGACTTCCCGGAGTTGAGGGCGGGGACGACGGTCGAGGCGTAGATCGCCTCCTGGCTGTACTGCGTGGCGGACCAGCCCGGCCACACCCGCTCGGCGGCCTGCTGGAAGACGGGGCCGATGTCACCGGCGAAGTAGCCGGTGGTGGTCTGGTTGGCGAGCCAGGCGGTGGCGGCCGTCTTGTAGGCGGGGTAGGTGCCGGCGGTGGCCTGGTAGTCGTCGGAGGTGGTCATCCAGGTCACCAGGTCGGAGGCCGCCTTGAGGTTCTCGCTGTGGGAGGAGACGAACCACAGGCCGCCGCCGACGTTGCCGGTGTAGTTCGTGGTGCCGCCGGCGAACTTGAGGGGGGCGGCTGCCGCGATCCGGCCCTTGGGCGTCTTGAAGGTCGAGTTGAACAGCACCTGTCCGTACCAGGAGGGGCCCGGGAGCATGAGCACCTTGGCGGCCTTGTTCTTGATGAAGCCGGCGCTGAAGACGGTGTCCTTGGAGACCGCGCCCTTGGCGATGAGGCCGTCGAGCAGCTTGGCCATCCGTGTGCACTTGGGGTCTTCGAGGTTCACGGTGACCTTCTTGCCGCCGGTGACCGTGCTCGCGGGGCACTGGCTCGCCCAGAAGTAGACCTCCGGGGCGTAGGAGTCACCCGCGGTGCCGACGAGATAGCCCGGGTGCTCCTTGGCGACCTTCTCGCCGAGGGCCTGGTACTCCTCCCAGGTGGTGGGGACGGTGTACCCGAAGGAGTCCATCAGCTTCTTGTCGTACCAGAGGACGTTCTGGGCCAGGTCGTTGCGGACGCAGTAGGTGTCGCCGTTGAAGACGCACGGGTCGAGGGCTCCGGCGGCGAAGCCGCTGAGGGTGCTCTTCGGGATGATGCCCTTGTCGACGGCGGCCGCGTACGGGGACTTGCCCTGGGAGGCCCAGGTGCCGTCGTTGACGTTCGCGGTGAAGGCGACGTCGGGCCAGCCGCTGCCGGTCCGGTCGAAGAGCTGGACCTTGGTCTGGAGGTCGTTGGCTCCGTTGGCGTCGCCGCTGTACGTGACGATCTTCATCTTCACGTCCGGGTGCGCCTTCTGGTAGGCCTGCACGCCCGGTACGCGGGTGGCGTCCGCCCAGACCGTGATCTCGCTGCCCGCTTTCTGGGGCACGGGGGAGAACGTCGCGGCGGCCCCGCCGCCGGTGGGGGTGGGATCCGCGCTGGCGCACCCGGCGAGCGCGAGCAGACACCCGGCGCCGAGGGCCGCGACGGCGGCGGTGAGCCGTGGCCGGGAGAAGCGCGAGCGGGAGGGGTACCGAACACCGTTGTTCATGGCTGACCTCGTTCGTGCGGGGACGCGGGACGGTCGTGCGGGATGGAAGGGGCGATGGACCCTGGGGGTCACGCCTTGGGCGGAGTGGCCGTCTCCGCGTCGACGAAGTGCCGGAGTACGGCCGGGTAGTCGAGGCCGGCGGGCAGCGCGACGCCGGGGCCGGTCGGCGCGTGGACGATGCCGTCGGCGTCGATACCGCTCTCCCGGCTGATGGGGTTCCCCATCACCAGGGACTCGTAGTAGGTGGTGTTGGAGATGGCCATGCACAGGTGCCGGTTGGGGATCTCGGGTCCGTGCACCTCGGCGCGCAGCCGGAAGGCGTCGGCCAGGTGGGCGGTGCGCAGGGCGCCGGTGAAGCCGCCCCGCAGTTGGGTGGAGGCACGGACGCCGAAGGTGGCGGCGCCCGCCTGGATGAAGTCGGCGGAGTTCATGTGGGCCCCGTCGGAGGTCTCGGCGACGAGCAGGGGCACCCGCACCGCGTCCGCAAGGCGCCGGTACGCGGTGACGCTGAACTCGCGCATCGGTTCCTCATACCAGAGGTATCCGGCGTCGGCGAGGGCGTTGCCGACATGGATGGAGTCGGGCAGGTCGAAGCCCGCGGAGCCGTCGAACATCAGCGGGACGTCGTCGCCGACATGCTCGCGCAGCGCGGTGGACAGCTTGGCGTCGCGTCGCGCGTCGCCCCAGGCGTGCAGCTTGATGGCCTGATAGCCCAGCTCCAGCGCCTGGTCGGCGATGTCCAGGTACTCCGCGACGGAGGAGTAGGTGACGGTGGAGGCGTACGCGGGGATGGAGGTGCGGTAGCCGCCCAGCACCTCCCAGGTGGGCCGGTCGGCGAGGCGTCCCGCCAGATCCCACAGCGCCGTGTCGACGAGGCCGAGGAGGTACAGCGGCAGTTCCTCGGTCCGGTCCAGCTCCCACAGCCGGTGCCAGAGCCATTCGCGGCGCAGCGGATCCTGCCCCACCAACTCCTCGCGCAGCACCCGGTCCAGCAGATCCGCCAGTACGACGGCGGAGCCGCGCCGCGGGCTCATCGCCACACCCTCGACTCCCTCGTCGGTACGGATGTGCAGCACGGCGGCCTCACCCTCCGGCGGGCTGCCCTGAAGCCCGTCCCGCCAGACGAACGGCGGATCGGCGGCGGGCACCCGGATCGGATGGCTCGCAACATCGGTGATGCGCACGGTGTCCCACCTCACAGAGAAGCCGAAATGCCTGGGAAACATAATTCGTCATACGAATGCCGTCAAGGGATGTGCGGCTAGAATGCGGGCACGCATCGGAGCGGAGGGGGCGGTCGGCATGACGGACACGGGCACGGACAGCGGGGGCGGGCCGCCCGCGCTGCAGCCCTGGCTCAGGCGGCCGGCCCGGCTCGCGCACGCCGTCGTGGAGGCGCTCGCCGACCGGATCGTGGCGGGCCACTTCCCCCCCGGCTCGACGCTGCCCATCGAACCCGAGCTGTGCGAGACCTTCGGGGTCAGCCGCACCACCGTCCGCGAGGCGGTCAAGGCCCTGGAGGCCAAGGGGCTGCTCCGCGCGAGGCAGGGATCGGGAACGACCGTCACCCCGCAGGAGGACTGGAACCTCCTCGATCCCGTCGTACTGGCCGCCACCTTCCGGCACGACGACCAACTCGTGGTCCTCGACCAGCTCGTCGGCGTGCGATCGGCACTGGAGTCCCAGATGGCCGCCCAGGCGGCGGTCCTCGCGACGGAGGCCGATCTCCGCGCCGTCGAGGAGCTGCTCGTGCGGCTGGACGGGGAGACCGCGGCCCCCTACGACTTCATCGAGACCGACCTCGTCTTCCACGGCCGGATCATGGAGGCGTCCCGCAACCGGCTCGCGAGCTCCATCGTCCGCAGCGTCCACACCCAGGCCCGGACCACCTCCCTGTACAGCGGCGCACCCGACAGCCGCGCCTGCGAACTGGCGAACGCGGAGCACCGGCAGCTGATGGCGTGTCTGCTCGCCCGGGATCCCGAGGGGGCCGCGAAGGCCATGACGTCGCACATCGAGGACGCCTGGCAGCGCCGCCGCTCACCGGCGGGCCGCCGGTCGAGCTCGTAACGGGCGGCCGGGCGAAGTTACTGCGCGGTATCTCTTGCCGCAATTCGTATGACGACTAATGTAACCGCCGTTTCGTTCCGGCCACTGGAAGGTGCCACGTGCGGTTCACACGTTCAATTCCCTCGTCCCAGGGCCAGGTGACGCCTCAGAGCCCGGTCGGCAGAGCCTGCCTGACAGCCGTCGCGGCCCTCGCCACCGTGACCGCCACGGCCCTGGGCCAGGCGACACCCGCCTTCGCGGCGCAGAGGACGACGGTCCTCCATGTCTCGCCGGACGGCCGCGGCACCGCGTGCTCGGCGTCCCGCCCCTGCTCGATCGAGCAGGCGAAGGCGAAGGTCCGCACCCTCAACGCACGCATGAGGGCCGACATCGTCGTCCGGCTCGCGGACGGCGTCTACCGGCTCGCCGCGCCCCTGACCTTCGACCGGGCCGACTCCGGCACCAACGGCCACACCGTCGTCTGGACGGCAGAACCGGGCGCCCACCCCGTCCTGTCGGGAGCGCGGAAGGCCACCGGCTGGACACTGCAGGACCGCGCGAAGAACATCTGGAAGGCCAGGGTCGGCACCGGTTTCGACATCCGCCAGCTGTACGTCGACGGCGTCCAGGCCACCCGCGCCCGTACCCAGCTCAACCGCGCCGACCTGACCTCCGACGCCAACGGCTACACCTTCACCAGCAGCGCGCTGAAGTACCTCAACACCCTCTCCGATCCCGGCCGTACCGAGATCGACGCCCTCGGCTCCTTCACCAACCGCTACTCGCCGGTGGCGGGCATCAGCGACGGCGTCATCACCATGAGGCAGCCGGCCTGGAACAACAACACCTTCGGGTACGACACCATCGGCAACCCCTTCCGGCAGGGACCGCTGTACATCGAGAACGCCTACGAGTTCCTCGACTCGGCGGGCGAGTGGTACCTCAACACCCGTACCGGAACGCTGTACTACAAGCCCCTCGCCGGCCAGAACATGTCCACCGCCGACGTGGAGATGCCGCGCCTGGAGTCGCTCCTCTCCGTCGGCGGCACCTACCGCTCCCCCGCGACCCACATCACCTTCTCGGGCCTGCAGTTCTCGCACACCAGCTGGCTCCAGCCGTCCACCGGCCAGGGGTACGCCGACCAGCAGACCGGCGCGTTCGTCTACGGCGACTGGGAGCGTCCCTCCGACGCGCTGAACTCCTGCCAGTACGGCTGCCGGCAGTTCGAGGCGACCCGCCCCCACTGGCACCAGATGCCGGCCGCCGTCCAGGTGTCGGCCGCCTCCCACATCAGCTTCACCGGCAACCGGTTCACCCAGCTCGGCCAGGTCGCCCTCGGTATCGGCAACGACGCCAACGCGCACGCCACGGGGGTCGGGCTCGGCGCCGACACCATCAGCGTGACCGGGAACGTCTTCACCCAGGACGCGGGCGGCGGTGTCGTGGTCGGCGGCATCCAGGCCGACGCCCACCACCCCGGTGACCCCCGCATGACCAACCGGAACATCACCATCAGCGACAACGTGATGCACGACCTCGCGCTGGACTACCGCGACATGACGGCCGTGCTGGTGACCTACGCCACCGACACCACCGTCTCCCACAACGAGATCTACGACATGCCCTACACCGGCATCGCGATCGGCTACGGCTGGGGCACCAACGACCCGGGCGGCAGCCAGGACTACGTCAACCGCGGCCTGTACGACTTCCAGCCCGTGTACACCACCCCCACCACGTTGAAGAACGTCCGGGTGACCGGCAACCACATCCACGACGTGATGCGGACCATGGACGACGGGGCGTGCATCTACACCCTCTCCGCCGCGCCGGGCACCCTCATCGACCGCAACTACTGCGCCGACAACAACGGCCACTACGGCATCTACCACGACGAAGGATCACGCGACTACTCGGACGTCAACAACGTCTTCCGCGACACCGGCGACTGGGACCACGAGAACTCCAACGCCACCAACAACACGGGCGCGCTCACGGTGACGGACAACTGGACCAGCAACGGCTCCATCAGCCTCCGTGCCGGGGTGCGCGGCAACACGGTGACCGGCACCGTCGTCGTCACCGACGACAACTGGCCCAGCGCCGCCGAGCGGGTCATGGAGGAGGCGGGCGTCCGGCCCGAGTGACCCGGACGGCTGGGCACTCGTTCACTCGATCACCTACCGTCGACGCCTTGAGCGCTTCGGAATCCCGGAATCAGGGCCGCCGATCCCACGATCGGCGGCCCTGCCCTCATGTCCCGTTCCGCAGTGGTCCCGCCGTCCCTGGCACAGCTCGGGGACGGCCGAGTTCGACGGTGCCCGCACCGGCGTCCCCCTCGACCTGACCATCGCGCTCCACCCGGGGGTACACCGGGGATTCCACGGGCGCGCCCGGTACCCGCTCCGTACGACGGTGGCTGGGTCACCGAGCCGGGCCCCGGCACACGATGAGCCGGCCCCGGCGACCCAGCGCACCAGGAGCGGGGAAGATCGTCATGGGCCTGTCCAGCATCGACGTCATTCCGAAGCCGGGCTCGTCGAGCGCGGGTACCACCGGGAACACGACAACGACCGCTGTCCGCGCGGGGCACGAGACGGCTGCGGACTTCGAGAGCGTCCGGTCCCTGCTGTTCGGGATCGCCTACCGGAGGCTGGGCCGCGCCGTCGACGCCGAGGACGTCGTTCAGGACGTATGGGTCCGCTGGCAGGGCGCGGACCGGGCACAGGTGCGGGATCGGGTCGCGTTCCTCGTGGCCGTCACCACCCGGGTCGCGCTCAACACGGCGACCTCGGCCCGCGCTCGTCGCGAGGTCAGTGTAGGCGGATGGAGTCCGGAACGAGATCCCGCAGCCGTCGATCCCGCGGGCGAGGCCGAACGCGGCGAGGCCCTCGCACACGCGGTCCGGCTCCTGATGGAACGGCTGTCCCCCGTCGAACGTGCCGTGTACGTACTGCGCGAGGCGTTCGCATATCCGTTCAGTGAAATCGGCGACATGCTCGATCTCAGCGAGGTCAACGCGCGGCAACTGGCGGTCCGGGCACGCAGGCGTCTCACCGAACATCGGTACAACCCGGTCGATTCGGCGGAGCGGGACGGGCTGCTCAAGGCCTTCCTCGACGCGGCGCGCGCCGGCGACATGGCGCACCTCATCGACCTGCTCCAGGGGGCTTCACACCCTGCCGCAGCCCCGATGATCGCCCCTGGTGACCATTCCGCCACCAGCAGTTCACGAGGCCTCGACCGGGCTCCGCGGCGGCGGTCCGCTTGATCGTCCGGCCGCGCGCACGTGGTGCATGATGGGGACGGCCCGAGTTCCTCAGGGTCTGGCTCCTTTGACCTGCGCGGTGGTGGTGGATGTCGAGCAGCGCTCCTCGGCGCGGGCTGCGTGGCCGGCGTGGCGAGTGCTGGGCGCTGGACCAGGTGGTGGCCAGCGCGAAGGTGGGTCAGAGCCAGGTGCTGGTGCTGCGCGGCGAGCCCGGGGTCGGCAAGTCCGCGCTGATGGACTACCTGGCGGGGAACGCGCCGGGGTGCCAGATCCTGCGGGTTGCCGGCATCGAGTCCGAGATGGAACTGGCGTTCGCCGGACTGCACCAGCTGTGCATGCCGATGCTGGGACAGCTCGATCGTCTTCCCGGCCCCCAGCATGACGCCCTGGCCATCGCGTTCGGTCTCAGGGCGGGGAGCGCGCCGGACCGTTTCATGGTCGGGCTCGCGGTGCTCAGCCTGCTCGCCGAGGTGGCGGAGGAGCAGCCGCTCGTCTGCGTGGTGGACGACGCCCAGTGGCTCGACCGGGTCTCCGCGCAGACACTGGCCTTCGTCGCGCGCCGGCTGCTCGCGGAGCGGGTGGCGTTGGTGTTCGCGGTGCGTACCTCGACGCCCGTTCCGGCTGACGACCCGTGGGGGGCGCTGCGGGAGCTCGTGATCCGGGGTCTGCGCGACGACGACGCCCGCGCCCTTCTGGACTCGGTGGCACCCGGCCGGCTGGACGAGCGGGTCCGGGACCGGATCGTCGCCGAGACCCGTGGCAACCCCCTGGCTCTGCTGGAACTGACACGGGGGTTGACCGCGGCGGAGCTGGCCGGCGGGTTCGGGCGTCCGGACGCCCGGCCGCTGGCGAGTCAGATCGAGCAGAGTTTCCTGCGCCGAATCGTTTCGCTCCCTGACGCGGCGCAACGGCTCCTGCTGGCGGCGGCAGCCGAGCCGATGGGGGACGTGCCCTTGCTGCGGCGAGTGGCCGAGCGGCTCGACATCGGGGCGGACGCCGCGGGGGCGGCCGAGGCGGCGGGGCTGATCGAGTTCGGCGCGCGGGTGCGGTTTCGTCATCCGCTGGTGCGCTCGGCGGCCAATCGCGCGGCCGACCCCGAGGTACGCCGGGACGTGCACCGCGCGCTGGCCGAGGCGACCGATCCCGAGTTCGACTCGGATCGCCGGGCCTGGCATCGCGCCCACGCGGCGGTCGAACCCGACGAGGCCCTGGCGGGCGAGCTGGAGCGCTCGGCCGACCGGGCCCAGGCCCGCGGCGGTGTCGCGGCGGCGGCCGCGTTCCTGAGACGTGCGACCGAGCTGACACCCGACCCGGTCAGGCGCGGTACCCGGGCGGCTGCCGCCGCGCGGGCGTCCTTCGAGGCAGGAGCCCCCGACGCCGCGCTGGAACTCCTCGCCGCCACGGAGCTGGGCCCGCTGAACGAGGTCCAGCAGGCCCGGCTGGTCCTGCTGCGCGCCCAGATCTCCTTCGCGCGCAGGCGCGGCGGTGAAGCTCTGCCGTTGCTGCTCGACGCGGCCGGTCGGCTGGAGGGGATCGACGACGGACAGGCGCGCGAGGCGTACCTCGAAGCCATCGGAGCAGCGGCCGTCGCCGGACGTCTCAGTGGCCGTACCGGACTGCGGGAGGTGGCCGAGGCCGCCCGCACCGCACCGCCCGCCCCGCACCCGCCACGGCTGACGGACCTCCTTCTCGACGGTCTGGCGACCCGGTTCACCGAAGGCTACGTCCAGGGTGCGCCGGCGTTGAAGGTAGCGCTGCGGGCGTTCCGGCAGGCCGCCGAACGGGGCGAGGACGACGTCATGCGCTGGCTCTGGCTGACGTGGCTGGTCGCCAGTGACATGTGGGACGACGAGACATGCCAGGAACTGACGACGTGCGCGGTCCGGACGGCTCGCGAGACCGGCGCGCTCAATTTCCTTCCCCTGGCGCTCTGTTACCGCGCCATCCAGCATGTGCATGCCGGGGAGTTCGACCTCGCCTCGGCGTTGATCGACGAGTCCGACACCATGACGGAGGTGACCGGCAACTCGCCCCTCGGGTACGCCACAGCGTTCCTCCAGGTCTGGCGCGGCGACGACGTCCTGGTGGCGGAGTGGACGGACGGCAGGGTCCGGGACGCGACGACCTGGGGCGAGGGGCGGGCGATCGGGCTGAGCAACTACGTGATCGCGGTGCTGTACAACGG
This sequence comes from Streptomyces sp. NPDC088350, assembly GCF_044753545.1. Classification (NCBI taxonomy): domain Bacteria; kingdom Bacillati; phylum Actinomycetota; class Actinomycetes; order Kitasatosporales; family Streptomycetaceae; genus Streptomyces; species Streptomyces sp. NPDC088350. Next base: position 267,062 of record NZ_JBIVNL010000003.1, read on the forward strand.
CCTGGGCCGCTACCAGGAAGCCCTGGCAAGGGCCGAACGGGCATGGGAGCACGAGGAACTGGCGGGTTTCGGGTTCACCCTCTTCGAACTGGTCGAGGCGGGTGCCCGCAGTGATGCTCTCGAGGCGGCCGAGGCGGCCCTGCACCGGCTGGAGGAACAAGCCCTCGCCGCCGGCACGGACTGGGCCCTCGGCGCTCTGGCCCGGTCGAGAGCACTGCTCGCCCACGGCCGGGCCGCCGACCTGCTGTACCGCGAGGCCGTCGAGCGCCTCTCGCGGAGCCGGGCCGCCGTCCACCTCGCGCGCACCCACCTGGTGTACGGCGAGTGGCTCCGCCGCGAGAACCGGCGCGTCGACGCCCGCGAGCAACTGCGCACCGCCTACGACATGCTGCACGGCTTCGGAGCGAACGCCTTCGCCGAGCGCGCCCGTCGCGAACTCCTGGCCACCGGCGAGTCGGTACGGCAGCACGCGGTCGACGTGCGTGAGGCCCTCACCGCGCAGGAAGCCCAGATCGCCCGACTGGCCGCCGACGGAATGACCAACTCCGAGATCGGCGCCGAGCTGTTCATCAGCCCTCGCACGGTGGAATGGCACCTGCACAAGGTGTTCACCAAGCTCGACGTCAAGTCGCGGAACAAGCTCCGCACCGCGCTGGCCCGAGCCTGACGGTCGGGAGTTCCGCCGCCGAGGACGGTGCCGGCAGCCGGTGAGTCGATCAGTCGGCCGACGGGTGTCCGTCCTGGAGTGCGGAGAGCGCCGCGGCGAGCTTGCCGCGGCTGGTGATGCCCAGGCGGGGATAGATGCGGTACAGATGGGCTCCGACGGTGCGGTGCGAGATGAACAGGCGCTGACCGATCTCCCGGTTGCTCAGCCCCTGTGACGCCAGCACCGCGATCTGCATCTCCTGGGCCGACAGCCGGTCGCTGGTGTTGGCATGCCGCCGGCCGCTCGACTCACCGGCGGCGCGCAGCTGTTCGCGGGCCATCTCGGCCCACGGCCGCGCGCCGATCCGGTCGAACTCGTCGCGGGCGCCGCGCAGCGGGTTCCGGGCGTCGACGTAGCGCCGTTGCCGGCGCAGCCGGCGGCCGTGGTGCAGTTGCAGTCGGGCCCGGGCGAGGACCCAGCCGGCGGGCAGCGCGGCCAGCGCCGCCGTGCAGCGCTCCTCCGCCGTGTCGTCCGGCGCGAGCACCGCTTCCGTGTAGGCCTGGGCCACCACCATCATTTCCGAGGGCAGCCGGGAGGCCGACTCGGCCAGTCCGTCCAGGAGTTCCCGGGCCTGCCGCACGGTGCCCGCGGCCACCGCGGCGTCCGCCAGATCCGGGGCGAGCAGCCAGCGGCTGACCGAGTGGTAGTGCGGGTCAGCGGGGTCGAACGCGCGCGCGAGAACGTCGTACGCCTCGGTGGTACGGCCGTCGAAGAGGGCGAGCAGGCCCTCGACCTGCTGCGCCATCACGGCGGCGAACGGCATGCCGGGGAACAGCCGGTGCCCGCGCAGTTCGCCCAGCATCCGCGCCGCGTCCTCGGTCTCTCCGCGCAGGGCCGCCACCAGGCTCCCGGTCGCCTTCATGCCCAGCCAGACGATCCATTCCCCGGTCTCCTCGGCCAGGGCCAGTCCTTCGCCGGACTCCTCGCGGGCCCGGTCGAGCTGACCGAGGTACACCCTTGGCCAGCTGCCGGCCAGTGAGCGGGCGAGCAGCCCGAGCCTGCCCTGCGAGCGCCACACCGAGGCCGCCAGCGACAGGTACCGGGCGGCGCGGGTGACATCGCCCAGGACCATCGCGCCGCTGCCGAGGAAATGCAGGATCCGGCCGTCCTGGTGGTCCGGCCGGAGGGCGTCGAGCCGTGCGATCACCTCGGCGCCGTGCCGGTACGGTTCGGTGTACGCCCGTACCGTCAGGACGACAGGAGCGTCCGGGTCGGGATTCCAGCGGTCCAGTTCGGCCGCGGCCAGCGTGCGCACACGTGCGTCACCGTCCTGGAAGAAGCATCGGGCGGCGGCCCGCCACAGCAGGTTCTCGGCGACCTGTACGTCTCCGGTGTCGAACGCACCGGCCGCCGTCGTCACCATGTCCTCGATCCGGCGGTGCGGGTCGTCGGGTTCGAACGCCGCCTTGTCGGACACGACCATGAGGCGGGCCCGCTCCACCGGGCCGAGTTCGCTCATGTCGGCCCGGCCCAGCAACAACTGGGTGTGGACCCGGTCGTTGATCTCGCTGGCCGACTCCGCCGCCCGGACCAGGATTTCGGTTCTACGGCGCGGGTCCTGGACCAGCTCGGCCGCCTGGCGGAGGGCCGGGACGGCCGACGCCACCTTGCCGCGGGCCAGTGCCGTGCCGGCGAAACGTTCCAGCCGGGCGGCGAGTTCCTCGTCCGGGCCGAGCGTCGCGGCGGCCAGGTGGAGGAGCTGGTGCTGGGGGGTGTCGGCCATGGCCGCGGCGATGGCGCGGTGGGTGGCCAGCCGGTCCGTGACAGTGGCACGGGTGTAGATCGCCGAGCGCATCAGCGGATGCCGGAACTGGAGGGTACGGCCGACCAGACTGGCCAGACCGGCGTCCACCGACTCCTGTACGGCGTCCACGGAGACCACCGTGTCCCGCAGCCGGCTCGCCACGTCCAGCAGGCGGTTCAGGGGTGCGTTGGGCTCGGCGGCCAGGGCCAGCAGAAGGGTGCGGCACTCCGGGCTCACGGAGTCCGTGCGCGCGGCGAACGCGTCCTCCAGCCGCTGGGTCAGTGGCAGATCGTCCAGCTGCGGGGCCGTGTCCTGCACCGCCTTGGGCAGTTCGACCAGGGCCAGCGGGTTGCCCTCGGCGCGCTCCAGGATGAGGGCCCGTGTCGACGCCAGGAGGTCCGGCGCGCCCGCGTCGAGCAGTTCGGCGGCGGCCGGCCCGGCGAGCGGTCGCAGCGGGAGATCCGGCTGCGCGCCCGTGTCGTAGGAGTCGGGGGCGTGGAGCCGCGAGGCCGTGATGATCAGTACGGGGAGGTCGCGGGTGCGCCGGGCGACGAACCTGAGGACGTCCCGGCTCGACGCGTCGATCCACTGCAGATCGTCGACGAGGAGGAGGAGCGGCTGCCGGTCGGCCTCGTCGGCGAGCAGTTCGAGTACGGCGAGCGCGACCCGGAAGATGTGGGGTTCGGTCTGCGTCGCACTGAACGCGTCGACCAGCGCCGTCCGGTGCGGGGAGGGCAGCTTCCCGATGCCGTCGGCCGCCGGTCGCAGCAGCAGTTGCAGGGCCGCGAACGGCAGCCACAGCTCGGTCTCCACCCCGGCCGCGCTCAGCACCTTGAAACCGTCCTCGGCGCCCTCGACGCCGATGGTGCGCAGCAGCGCGGACTTGCCGACGCCGGCGGTGCCGTGGATCAACAGCGCACCGCCGCGTCCGTCCGCCGCGTCCGCCAGCAGCCCGCGCAGGACGCGCAGCTCGTCGTCCCGGCCGATCATCGCGCGGGTACCGCGTTCGGCCTCGGGAGGGCCCCGGCTGCTGGGCTGAGCATGTGCGGCTTCCTCCGTGCAGGGGGTCACATCGCACGACATCCTAGCCTCGGCCCATTACACCCTCGTCGCTCGTGCACCATCGGTAGGACGACTTAACCTCCGCTCGCGCCCCGGCTCTCCGGCGGGGTCCGAAGGCGCGACGGCGGCCCGATGCGCAGGAGCGTCTCGCGTGTCTCCTCGGTCAGGCCGCCCCAGATCCCGTGCCGTTCCCGGTGGTCGAGCGCGTAGCGGCGGCACGAGATCCGCACCGGGCACCGATCGCAGATCGTCAGCGCCCGCTGGACGGTCGCCAGGTCTCCCGGAGAGGGGAAGAAGGTGTCGATGTCGGCGCCTCGGCAGGACGCGGCCGACCACCAGCCCGCCGCCGAACGGGCCGGCAGGGCACGGTTGTTCAGCAGAGCAGTGCGCGACGTCGTCATCCCATCTCCTCCAGTTTCCTGCCGTTGGTCTCGCGCACCCGGAGCGCGACGAAGACGAAGGAGAGCACGGCGAAGCCCGCGTAGACGGCGTAGGTGGACGACAGGTTCCAGTCCGCCATGCGCGGGAAGCTCTCGGTGACGGCCCAGTTGGCGATCCAGTTGGCGGCGGTCGCCACCGACATCGCGGCGGCGCGGATGCGCAGCGGGAACATCTCGCCGACCATCACCCAGAGCACGACACCCCAGGAGACCGCGAAGAAGAAGACGAAGGAGTGGGCGGCGACCAGCGCCACGGTGCCCTGCGTGTCCGGAATGGACAGATCGCCGCCACTGCCCGTCTTGTACGAGAACGCCCAGGCGGCGAAGGCCAGCGACACGGCCATGCCGGCCGAGCCGGTCAGCGCGAGCGGTTTGCGGCGGACCCGGTCGATCAGCAGCATCGCCACGACGGTTCCGACGATGTTGACGATGGACGTAGAAAGGCTGATCAGCAGGGAGTTGGCCTGGTCGATGCCCACCGACTGCCACAGCAGCGACGAGTAGTAGAAGATGACGTTGATGCCGACGAGTTGCTGGAAGACGGCCAGACCGATGCCGACCCACACGATCGGCAGCAGCCCGAAGCGGCCGTCCAGCAGATCGCGTACCCGCGGCTTGTGGTCGGTCTTGAGCGCGTGCTGGATCTCGGCGATCCGGTCCTCGGCGCCGGCGTACGTGCCCTGCAGGTCGCGCACTACGGCGAGGGCCTGGACCTCACGGCCCGTGGCGACGAGGTAGTGCGGCGACTCCGGGATGCGCAGGGTGAGGAACAGGTAGGCGAGCGCCGGTACGACGGCGGCCATGAGCATCCACTGCCAGGCGTGCAGGGCACCGAGCTGGTTCTCGCTCCTGCCGCCGGCCCCTTGGGCGATGCCCCAGTTGACGAGTTGGGAGGCGGTGATGCCGAGCACGATGGCCGCCTGCTGGAAGGAGGCCAGCCGACCGCGGTGGTCGGGCGGTGCGACCTCGGCGATGTAGGTGGGACCGATCAGCGACGCGAGGCCGATCGCCGTCCCGCCGATGACGCGCCACGCTCCCAGGTCCCAGGCGGAGAAGGGCATGGACGAGCCGAGCGCGCTGATCGCGAAGAGGACGGCGGCGAGGTGCATCACACGGGGACGGCCGATGCGGTCGGCGAGGCGCCCGGCGACGGCCGCTCCGAAGGCGGAACCGAGCAGCGCGGAGGCAACGATGGTGCCCGTCTCGCTGGAGGTGACATCGAACCGGTGCTGGATTCCGGTGACGGCACCGTTGATGACGGCGCTGTCGTAGCCGAACAGGAAGCCGCCGATCGAGGCGGCGGCCGAGATGGCCGTGATACGGCGGAGGTTGGTCGGAGTGAGCGCGGCCCTTGAGTGGGCCGGCCCCCTGGAAGAGGCGTTCGCGGTCATGGACAAGGCTCCTTCTCAGGACCGGGTGCGCGGACGTGCGGGTGGGGACTCCCGGCCGGGCGGGTCCACCCACCGGTCGTGGCGGACGTGGATCGGAATGACGACTGCGCCGGCGCCCGGACACCGCTCTTCGGGCCCGTCGGCGTGTGCGCCGCAGGTCAGAGACGGGCTGCCGGGGACGAGAGCAGTTCGTGGAGGCGGGCGAGATTGGCCGCGCCGACGATGCCTGCGTCCGATCCGACGGTGGCGGTGCGGACCTCGGCGTAGACGCGGTGCTCGCCGCCGCCCAGGGCCCGGCGGTAGGAGATCTCGGCCGGACGCCTGATCAGTTCGCCGGTGTCGCCGAGGCCGCCGCCGATGACGAGGACGGACGGGTCGAGGACGGACGCGAGGTCGGCGAGGACCTGGCCCAGCCAGCGGCCCGACCGCGCGAACACCTCCAGGGAGAAGGGGTCGCCGCCGAGGGCCGCCTTGGTCACATGGTGCCCCTCGACGCCGGAAGGGGTGCCGTCGCCCAGCGCGAGCACCGCCGCGGCGCGTGCCGGATCGCCGGCCGCCATCTCGCGGGCGCGGCGGGTGTGGGCCGCTCCGCTGGCGTACTGCTCCATGCAGCCGTGCTGACCGCAGGGGCACGGGAGCCCGTCGGGGACGGCACGGTAGTGGCCGATCTCGCCGGCCATGCCGAAGCGACCGCGGAAGAGCCGGCCTCTGCTGATGATGCCTCCGCCCAGGCCGGTGCCCGCCATGACCATCAGCATGTCGTCGTGCCCGGCACCGGCTCCGTGGATGAACTCGCCCCATGCGGCGGCGTTCGCGTCGTTCTCGACGACGACCGGCAGTCCGGTGGCTTCCTGGACGATGTCCCGGATCGCCTTGTCGTGCCAGCCGAGGTTGGGCGCGAAGCGCACCGTCGAGCGGTCCGCGTCCACGTACCCGGCGGCTCCGACGCCGATCGCCCGGATGTCGTCCCAGTTCCCGCGGATCCGCTGGACCGCCTCGGCGATCACCTCGGCGATCCGGTCCGGGTCGTGCGGGGTGGGGACGCGTACCCGGGCGACGACCTCTCCGCCGGGGTCGACCACCCCTGCGGCGATCTTCGTGCCGCCGAGGTCGACGCCGATGGTCAGACCGCCGTTCTGTTCGGTCATGCGGCACCGCCCGCACGATCGGACCGACGGTGCGCGTTCCCAAACGCGTGTCGAAACATAGTGTGATCCCTAACGTGGTGATGCCGTGTGAACGCGGCGCGGAGTCGGCTCACCGGCATCCGGAATACCGGGCACGGTGGCTTCGGCACCCCGGAAGCGACGGTTCGCCGCCGGCCCGGGGACTGCTCCAGCCTCCTTGATCCGGGGGCGAGTCGCTTCAGTCATTCGACTGCGTCCTGGACGTCGTCCACCCGTCGTGTCACACATGCGGGCCGTGCCCGGTCTTCTCCCGTGAAGCACGTTGGATCGACGGAGGTGTGACACGGTGTTGGAGACCGGATCAACGGATGGACACGGCGGGCACGGGGGCCAGGAAGGGACCGGCCCCAGGATGCTGGCGGACGTCAGGCCGCCCTTCGTACCGGAGGGCGCTGCGGCGATGACAGTGCTGGTCGAGTGGCCGCCGGGTCACCCCGGGACGCCACCGCACCGGCACTCGGGGCCGTGCTTCGGCTACGTCACCGAAGGCGCCGTCCGGTGGGAACTCGAAGGCGAACCCGAGCGCGTGATCAGGGCCGGTGAGACGTTCTGGGAACCGGGCGGTGAAGTGATCCACTACCAGAACGGCAACGCCTCGTCGGACACGCCGGCCCAGTACGTCGTCGTCATGCTGGGCGCGCCCGGCCTGCCGATGCTCACGCTGGTCGACGAGAACGAGCTGGAGAAGCGGGCCCACCTGCGCGCCCCGCGGCCGTCCGCCGGCTGAACCAGGGCCGGGAGGCGGGGAGTTCATCACGTCAGTTCTCGAAGGGGGCCGCTGTGTCCGGTGCCGGGTCGATGCCGCGTAGCACGGCCGAGGGGCTGGTGGGACGCGACCGGGAGCTCGAACTGCTGGGGTCGTACGTCGACCAGGTGCTCGGCGGCGGTGGGGTGCTGCTGCTGTCCGGGGAGCCGGGCGTCGGCAAGTCCGTTCTCCTGGACGCCGCGGCGGAGACGGCGACCGCGGCGGGTGCGCTGGTGCTGCGCTCCGCCGGGGTCGAGTTCCTCGTGGATCTGAGCTTCTCCGGGCTGAACCACGTCCTCGAACCGCTGCTGCCCGCGTGCGCCGGGCTCGACCCGGCGCACCGCGAGGCCCTGACCGTCGCCCTGGGCACGGGCGACGGTGCACCGGTGGATCGGCTGGTCGTCTACGGGGCCGTGGTGGCGCTGCTCCGCCGGGTCGCGAGCACCCGCCCGGTCCTGCTCGTCGTCGACGATCTGCACTGGGTCGACCGGGCCAGCGCCGCGGCGCTCGCGTTCGTCGCCCGGCGGCTGACCGGGAGCCGGGTCGGCCTCCTCGCCGCCTCACGGCCGGGGTACGAGAGCTTCTTCGAACGTTCGGGACTTCCCGAACTCATCGTGTCGCCGCTGGACGACACGGCCTCGGCAGGCCTGGTCGGCGCCCGGTTCCCGCTGCTCGCCGGGCGGGAGCTGCGGCGGGTCCTCGCACAGGCCCAGGGCAATCCGCTGGCCCTGCTGGAACTGCCGGCCGCTCTCGACGACTCGCGAGGCAGCGCCGGAGTGGTGCTGTCCGAGGTGCTCCCGCTCAGCCGTCGGCTGCAGACCCTGTACGCCTCCCGGGTCGCGGAGATGCCTGAACCCACCCGCCGACTGCTGCTGCTGGCCGCGCTGGAGGACAGCGGCGACCTGCCGGTCCTGCGGGCCGCCGCCCCCGGCGAGGACGTGCTGTCCCTGCTCGCCCCGGCCGAGCGGGCGGAGCTGCTGCGGGTCGAACACCGCGGCCTGGGGCAGGTGTCCTTCCGTCATCCGCTGATCCGCGCGACGATCGTGTCGGGCTCGACCGGCCGTCAACGCCTGGCAGCCCACCACGCCTTGGCCAAGGCCCTGACCGATCAGCCCGACCGCCGGGCGTGGCACCTGGCCGAGGCCACACCCGCCCCGGACGAGCGGGTCGCGGCACTCCTGGAACACACCGCCCATCGGGTCCGTCGGCGCGGCGACGCCGTCGGCGCGTTCAACGCGCTGGTACGGGCCGCCGACCTCACTCCCGGCCCCGTGGACCGCAGCAGGCGGCTGGCCGAAGCGGCCTTCGTGGGCGCGGACGTCGCCGGAGAGTTGCGCACGGCGGCGGAACTGCTCGTGGAAGCCCGGCGCGCCGACCCCGAACTCAGGGGATCCCTGCGGGCGGCTGCCGCCGCGTCCCACGTGCTGCTCAACCGCGACGGTGACGTCAACACCGCGCACCGGCTGCTCGTCGGTGCGATCACGACCCGCGACGGCAGGTCCGACGGTGACGACGAGTCGCTCTTCGAGGCGCTGTGCACCCTGCGCAGGGTGTGTCTGTGCGCGGGCAGACCGGAGCTCTGGGCCGCCTATCACGCGGCGATGTCCCAGCTGACCGTGCCGATGCCTCCCCTCCAGGAACTGCTCGGCGATGTCTACGCCGACCCGGCACGCTCCTCCGCGGCCTCCCTCGCCCTGCTCGATGCGGTGATCCACGACCTGCATCTGCAAGCGGACCCGAGCCGCGTCGAACGGATCGCGATGGCGGCACTCTTCGTGGACCGGGCGACGGGGTGCCGCGCCGCTCTCTGGCCCGTCGTCGACGACGGGCGCGAAGGCGGCGCCGTCACCTCGGCCCTCATCGCGCTGGTCGTGCTGTGCCTGGACGACTTCATGACGGGTCGGTGGGACGAGTGCGGGCGTCTCGCCGCGGAGGGTCTGGCGCTGTGCGAGGCCCACGGCTACGGGCTGCTGGCCCAGCAGTTCCACCGGGCCCGGGGCCTGCTCGCCGCGGCGCACGGCGACGACGGCACGGTGCGGGAACTGGCGCGGGGTATCACGGAGTGGGCGGTGCCTCGCGGCGCTCGGACCATCGAGCACTTCGCACGGCACATGACGGCACTGTCCGCCCTGGGACGCGGTGACCACGAGGCGGCCTACCGCCACGCATCGGCGATCAGCCCTTCGGGCGTGCTGGCCCCCCATGCCCCGTTGGCCCTGTGGGTTCCGATGGACCTCGTGGAAGCCGCCGTCCGCAGCGGGCGCCGGGCCGAGGCGCTCGCCCATGTCGCCGCGATGCGGCGGGCGGGCCTGCCCGGCATCTCCAGCCGGCTGGCACTCGTCACCGCAGGCTCGGCCGCGCTCGCCGCCCCCGAGGACCGCGCGGCCGGCTTCTTCGAGGAGGCCCTCGCCGTTCCCGGGGCGGAGCGCTGGCCCTTCGACCTGGCCCGGGTCCGCCTGGCCTACGGGGAACACCTGCGTCGTGCACGGGCCGCCAAGGACGCCCGGGTGCACCTCGCCGCCGCCCTCAAGGCCTTCCGCCGTCTCGGGGCCGCCCCCTGGGTGGCGCGGGCGGCCGAGGAACTGCGTGCCACCGGCCGTGCCGCCACCCGGGCGCACCAGGACCTGGGGGCCGTCCAGCTGACGGAGCAGGAACACCGGATCGCCGCACTGGCGGCTTCCGGGATGACCAACAAGCAGATCGGTGAACGTCTGTTCCTCTCCCACCGAACCGTGGGGGCCCACCTGCACCGGATCTTCCCGAAGCTCGGCGTCACCTCCCGTGTCACGCTCGGCGAGGCCCTCGCCGCACTGCCGCCGGGCCGGCCCGGAACACAGGGGTCTCCCCCTTCGCCGCAGTCTTAGAACGCGGCGCCGGGGGAAAGGGACGCGAGCGCGTCCCTGAGTGCCGCACGTGAGGCGATGCCGAGTTTCGGGAACAGCTGGTACAGGTGCGTACCCACGGTTCGGGGCGAGAGGTGGAGCCGTTCGCCGATCTGCTTGTTGGTCATCCCGGACGCCGCGAGTGCGGCGATCTCCTGTTCCTGTGCGGTGAGCGTCACGGAACCGTGCGTGGCCCCGGTCCGGGACCGGCGGGTGGCGCGCAGTTCGGCCGCCGTCCGGTCCGCCCACGGCCGGGCGCCCAGGCGCTCGAACACCTCGGCCGCCGCGACGAGTTGGGCCCGGGCCTCGGTGACGAAGCGCATACGCCGCAGCCGCTCCCCGTAGGCCAGCCGTATCCGGGCGAGATCGAAGGGCCAGCGCTCGGCACCGGGAACGGCGAGGGCCTCCTCGAAGAAGCCGACGGCGCGGTCCTCGGGCGCGACGAGCGCGGCAGAGCCGGCCACCAGCAGCGCCAGTCGCGGGGAGAGCGCCGCCAGTCCGGCCTCCCGCATGGCGCTCACGTGTGCCTCCGCCTCAGCGGTACGCCGGGTGCGCAGCGCCGCCTCCACGAGGTCCATGCAGCACGACAGGGCGTACGGCGCGAGTCGACCGGCGGGACTGATCGCCACGGCGTGGCGGTACGCGCTCTCGTAGTCGCCCGTACCGAGTTCGGCGAGGACGCGGGCGTGGTCGGCGAGGGCCACCGCGCCCAAGGCCCCGCGAGGCACAGCCCAGTGGGTGATCCGGTCGGCCAGGCTCCGGCTCTCCTCGGCATGCCCGCGGACGGCGGCGAGCAGGGCCTGGTGGTACGCGAAGTACCAGGAGAAGAAGGGGTATTGGCGCTCCTCGCAGATCCTCAGGCCCTCGGCGGCCAGGGTTGCGGCCTCCTCCCACCGGCCGCCCGGGAAGTCCTGTCCGCACAGGTGCATGAGCGCGTCGAGGTGCCGGCGGACGTGACCGCCCCCGCGTCCCTGCCGGATCACACGCCAGGAGACGTTCCGCAGCTCCGCGAGCCGGTCGGGGTGGACGGAGAACGTACCGGCGCGGACGATCCGTCCCGGGTCCTCCTCGTTCCGGATGCGGGCGAGGACCGAGTCGAGTTCCCGACGGCCGGTCGAGCCGGTGCGGGCCGGGTCCGCCAGCATCCGGACGCAGGCGGAGAGCAGCGCCGGAGGGGCCGGCTTCAGACGGTCGAGCGCGGCGTGGAAGGGTTCCCACAGGTCGTCCCGACCGCCGGCCCAGCACACCAGCAGCAGGACGTGCAGTGCCTCGACGAGGGCTTCGTCCCCGGCGTCGTATCCGTGGGCGCCGGTCTCGATGGCCTCCACCAGGACGCGATGGGCCATGTCGAGGTCGCCGTCACCACCGTTGAGCAGGAGCAGCGCCGCCGTGGCGGCGGCGAGCGGAGACCCGGTGAGGTCCGCGCGCCGGGCTCGGTCCAGGAGGTCCGACGCCGCGCGCAGGTCACCGGCCGCGTCGGCACCGAGGTGGGCGGCCCGGGCCAGCCGGCGTCCTCGGTCCGCGGGACGGGGGCTCAGCTCGGCGGCCCTGGTGAAGGTCGCGACCGCTGCCGTGGCGTCACCCCGGCGGGCGGCACGCCGCCCGGCCTCCTCCAGCAGTGCGGCGACACGCTCGTCGGGAACGAGGGTTGCCCGGCCCAGGTGCCAGGCCCGCCGTTCGGGTGTGTCCGCGCGCATGTCGGCGAGCGCGCGATGAGCCTGGCAGCGCTCGGTCAGGGTGCTGGTCCCGATGACCGCGGCCTTCATGAGCGGATGGCGGAAGGAGACCCGGCGGTTCGCGCCGTCGACGGTGATCAGGCGGTCCGGTTCCGCCGCCGCCAGCGCCGCCAGCGCCTTGGGGTCCTCCGACCCGGCGCGGAGGACACCCGGATCCCCGGTGTCGTCGAGGGCGAGGAGCAGCAGGAGCCGGCGCGACGCGGCCGGGAGGCCGGCCACGCGCGAAGCGTGGAGGCTCCGGACGCGTGGGGACAGGGGCAGTACGTCGGGCGGATCGGCCGGCGCGCCGCATTGCGGGCCGCTCAGCGCGACGGGCAGTTCCACGAGCGCCAGCGGATTGCCCTGCGCCTGAGCCAGGACACGGTCGCGTACCGGTGCGGCCAGCCCCGGGAAGCGGGCTCCGAGCAGTTCCACGGCCGCGTCGCGATCCAGCGGCGGCACCTCGTACCGGGCGAGACCGGCTCCCTCGAAGAAGGTCTCGGCTCCCGACCTGGAGGCGGCCAGGAATCCGATACGGCTGCCCGCCGGCCGCCGGGCGACGAAGCCCAGCACCGCCGAACTGGCCAGGTCGAGCCAGGTGAGGTCGTCCACGACGAGGAACACAGGCTTTTCGGTTGCCAGTTGACGCAGCAGGAAGAGCACCGAGTCGGCGACGTGCGTCCCGTCGGGCACCGGAGCACCGCCGTAGCCCAGCGCACTGCGCAGAACCTTCCGATGAGTGTCTTCCATCCGCGCGAACCGGTCGTTCAGCGGCGACAGGAGCTGGTGGAGACCGGCGTAGGCGAGTTCGGCCTCGAACCGGACGCCGACGGCGGACAGGACATGGGCACCAGCCCCGGACATGGCCCTGGCGACCTCGCCGAGCAGGACGCTCTTGCCCACCCCCGGCTCCCCGGAGAGCAGCAGGGGACGGCCCGCGGCCGTGACCGGACCGAGCAGTGCCCTGATCTCCTGGAGTTGCCGGGCGCGGCCCACCACCTCAGGGGGCGGGCCGCCGTCCGCGTCCCACCACACGGTGTCACTCGACGGTTCGGGTACGGCCCTGTGCGGTGCCGGTGCCGGGCGGTGGCGTGGCCGTCGTGAGGGCAGGTGTCCGGCAGGGGCGGGGGGCAGCGGTTCGACGCGCGCGCCTGGTGACATGGGTACTCCGTACGTTGCACCGTCCTTCCCGCCGCACGGCGAGGAGGCTGGGGCTCACCGTGCACCCGGCTCACCGGGACAAACATCAGTAACGTGACTGCGCGGCGACTCGGGGGTCGTTTGACTGATGGCGCGAGCCTACGAGGTCTCGCAGAATCGTGATGTGCCCGAATCACACGATCAGGCACACGACGCAGCACACCGTGTGCCGTCCGAAACCCCTTGATCCCACCGGTTTACCGAGCGGTGATGTGATGAGAGAACCCGACAGCTTCACTCTGATGATGTGCCGGATGCGTGTCCGCCTGGTCGTCGCCGAAGGAGTGGACAGGCCCGTGATGCTCGACCTGTCCTACGACAGAGCCGATCCCTACGCGGTGTCCCTGACGTTCCACCTGTACACCGATGCGACCGTGCGTTGGGTGGTCGGCCGCGAACTCCTGCTGGACGGGCTGGAGAAGCTCGTCGGCGTCGGCGACATTCAGGTCTGGCCCTCCCGGCACCCGTGGGCGGGCAGGGTGCACATCGCGCTCTGCCCGTGCCCCAGGCAGGAGGCGGTCGTGGTGACCGTCCCGGCGCGAGCCCTGGATGCCTTCCTGCGACGGACCCTCGCGATGGTGCCCGCCGGTACCGAGGAATGCCATCTGGACGTCGACGCGGCCGTCCACCAGCTCCTGAACGACCCCGGTGAGTCACTTCGATAGCGACCGTCCGAGCCGGACGCACCGGCGCGGGAACGCGAACCGAGCCACCCCCGCGTGTCACATCGGCGCGGCCCGCGCGGTCTATGGGGTGACGGACAACAAAGCAGAGGGAATCATGCGACAGATTCTGATCGTCGGCGGCGGCTACGCGGGCTTCTACACCGCATGGGGCCTGCAGAAGAGGCTGCGTCCGGGCGAGGCGCAGGTCACGGTCGTCGACCCGCGTCCGTACATGACCTATCAGCCCTTCCTGCCCGAGGTGGCGGCCGGGTCGGTGGAGGCGCGTCACGCCGTCGTCTCACTGCGCAGGCATCTGGGCCGTACCCGGCTGATCGCGGGGACGGTGACCGAGATCCGTGACGCGGACCGTACGGTGACCGTCCGCCCGGTGCGCGGCGAGGCCTACGAGCTGCGCTACGACATCCTCGTGGTCACCGCCGGCGCCGTGACCCGTACCTTCCCCATCCCCGGACTGGCGCAGCAGGCCATCGGCCTCAAGCACGTGGAGGAGGCCGTGGCGATCCGGGACCGGCTGATGACCGCGTTCGACCAGGCCGCGTCGCTGCCACCCGGTCCCGAGCGGCGAAAGCTGCTCGGCGTCACCTTCGTGGGCGGCGGGTTCTCCGGTGTCGAGGGCTTCGGCGAACTGCTGTCGCTGGCGACCGCGATGCTCAAGTCCTATCCGGAGCTGGCCGTCGACGACCTGTCCTTCCACCTGGTCGAGGCCCGGGGCCGCATCCTGCCCGAGGTGAGCGACGGGCCGGGCGCCTGGGTGGTGCGCCACCTGGAACGCCGCGGCGCCCATGTCCACCTCACCACGCAACTGCTGTCCGCGGAGGACGGCCACGTCGTCCTCTCCGACGGCACGGAGTACGACTCCGCGCTGATCGTCTGGGCCGCCGGGAACGCGTCGAACCCGGTCGTGCACAACCACACCGACCTGCCGGTCGACGAGCGTGGTCTGCTGCTGGTGCGCCCCGATCTGCGCGTGGGCACCGACAGCGAACCGGTCGCGGACGTGTGGGCGGCCGGGGACGACGCGTCCGTTCCCGACCTGGCCTCCCCGGTGCCGGGCGCGCGCACGGTACCGAACGCCCAGCACGCCGTGCGGCAGGGCAGACGCCTCGCCAAGAACCTCGTGGCCGACCTGCGCGGCAGGCGGGTCCGGAACTACCGCCACAGCAGCCTGGGCGTGGTGGCGACGCTGGGTCTTGGGCGGGGCGTCTTCCAGTACAAGGGCATCGTCATCAAGGGGTTCCCGGCATGGCTGATGCACCGGGGCTACCACGTGCTGGCGGTACCCAGTTGGGAGCGCAAGATCCGTGTCCTCGCGGTCTGGCTCACCGCTGCCGTGACGGGACGGGACCTCGTGTCCCTTGCCTCCGTCCAGCACCCGCGGGACGCTTTCGTCACGGGCGGGGAGGCGCAGGGCCCGGGTTCCGGCCGTGCGAAGGAAGGCAGCCCTGTATGAGCGTGTGGAGTTCTCGTTTCCCTTGGGGGTACGCCGTGGACGCACGCGAGGAGGCCGCCCGCGGCCTGACCGACATCGAGGGCCTTCTCTACCGGGAGGCTCATCTGGGAGCGGCGGATCGCCGCGTGGCGCACTTCACCGCGCGCGTGGAGGGGCTGACCCCGGAGCAGCGACGGGACATCGAGCGGTGGTACGTCGACGAGCAGAAGCACGTCGCCCGCATGGTGACCGATCACATCGCCGAGCGCGTCGAGGCGATGGAGGCGCAGCACCACCTCCGGATCCGGCAGTGGCTGCGGGGAACGCTCATCGCGATGACGCTGATCACCCTGGCGCTGATCGCCTGTGTCGTGGTGGTCCTGGGCTCGTCGCGTTGACCGCCCCGCGCCGGCTAGGAACGCCCGACGCGGTACAGGCCCCTGCCGGCGCGCTGTAGGCGGGAGGAGGCGACGAGGCGGTCGAGTGTGCTGCGGACCGCGTTGATGCTTCCGCTGTCGGTGTCACGGTCGAGCGCCGCCGCGACCTCCCGGGCCCGTACGTCGACGTCACCGACCTTGGTGAAGTACGCCATGATCTGCTCGGTGAGCCCGCCGTACCGCTTGTGCGCGCCGTCGTCCCGGTCCGTCCGCGAGGCAGCGGGCACGGCGTGTTCGTCCGCCGGGACACCGGCTTCCGGGGCGGCCAGCACGCCTGCCAGGGCACCGAGGGCACGCTGAACCGAGTCGAGATGGGCCACGACCGCGGCCAACTCCCTCTCCAGCGCCTGCTTCTGGATCCGCAGCCGGACGAGTTCCTCCTGGAGACCCTCGGTGGTGACCTCGATGCTGTGTGCCGTACGGCTCGCGGAGACCATGGACTCTCCCCTCCTCATCCCTTGTCGACATCCTATGCAGTGCTTCGAGTGTCAGACAGCGCATCTCAGTGTGTCGAACAGTGGGATTTCGCGGATCCGAGAAAAACATCGTCCGGTTCTGTCACAGGCGTCCGTCGGCCGCGGTCTATGCAGCGGATGGATGGAGCGGAGCAACGGAGGCCAATGAATCATGTACGTCGAACCGTCCCTCACCACACCTGACGACCTCGACGAGGCGGTCGCCGTCTTCGTGCGCCACCGCAGGCGGCTCTTCGGGATCGCCTACCGGGTTCTCGGCAGCGCCGTCGAGGCCGAGGACGTGGTCCAGGAGGTGTGGCTGCGCTGGCAGAAGACCGACCGCTCGCTGGTGGTCAATCCCGTCGGTTTCCTTTCGAGTGCGACGACCCGTCTGGCCATCAACGTCGCGCAGTCGGCCCGGGTGCGGCGGGAGACGTACATCGGACCGTGGCTGCCGGAACCCGTCGACACCAGCGCGGACCCCGAGGTCGGGGCCCAGCGCGCGGAGGCGGTGGAACTGGCGCTGCTGCTGGTGCTGGAGAGGCTGACTCCCGTCGAGCGCGCCGCCTATGTGCTGCGCGAGGCGTTCGACTACGCCTACGCCGAGATCGCCGACATGCTCGAACTCAGCGTCGTCAATGTGCGGAAGATCGTCAGCCGTGCTCGCCGTCACCTGTTGGACGAGCGGCGGGAGAGCGTGGACGCGGCCGAGCACCGACGCCTTCTGGACGCCTTCGTCTCAGCGGCCCGGACGGGAGACGTGGCCTCGCTGGAGGCCCTGCTCACACCCGACGCCGTCAGCCTCTCCGACGGCAACGGCATGCGGGGCTGTGCCCGGGTACCCGTGCGGGGCCGTGTCCGAGTGGCCAGGCTGTCGGCCTATCGGCAGCTCTGGCGTGAGACGGAGTCCGAGGTTGTGGACGCCAACGGCGCTACGGGCGTGGTGGTCCGCCGGGACGGCCGGACCCTCGCCTTCATGACTGCCGCCGCCTCGAAGTACGGCATTCACCAGGTGCTGTGGGTGTTCACTCCGAGCAAGATCGCGGCCTTCCTCGATTCGCGTGCGCGTTTCGCGCTGTCCCCCGGGGCCGTGCCGGACGGTGTGTGACGGCGACGGCGTGACCTCCTCGTCCCGGTCACGGGCTCTCGTCGGGGCGGGCGCCCCCTCCTGTACGAGGCTGGTTCCAGGACCGCAGTTTGTCGGGGTTGAGCATGACCCAGACCTGGGCGACACGGTCGTTCGCGACATCGAGGCTGATGACGGCGGCGACCTGCCGGCCGTAGCGGGCGACGAGACCGGTGCGGCCGTTGACGGAATGGGTGGCCAGGGTCGTGCGCGGGCGGCCGGCCAGGAGCGTCAGCAGACTGTCGGCGACCGGCCGTCCGCCGTGGACCGGTCCGGTCAGAGCCCGAATCTTGCCGCCACCGTCGAAGAACGCCGTGACGTCCGGGCACAGCAACGAGGTGAGCAGTGCGCCGTCCTCCGTGACACACGCACGGCACACGGCGCGGACGACGGCGTCGTGCTGTCGCGGCGTCGTGGACCGGGTGCGCTGCGACTCCAGCCACCGCCTGGCCCGTTCGGCGAGTTCGGCGAGCTCCGGCTCCGTGCGGCCCACGATGTCGGCGACCGTGTCGGGGGTCATCCCGAAGGCGCGGAACACGAACGCCGCGCGCTCGGCCGTCGACAGCGACTCCAGCGCGTTCAGCACGACCCGGCCGGCCTCCTCCTCCACCTCCGACGGCCGTGCTCCGTGCCCTTCTCCGTGGTGGGCCGCGCCCCTGCCGGACAGTGCGAGCCGGCCCAGGCAGATCCCGCCCACGGTCTTCGCCAGCCAGGACCGGGGAACGGTGACCTGCCGACGCACCGCGTCGGACAGCCCGTACCACCGCTGATAGGCCTCGTCGACGACGACTTCGGCCGCACCGGGGTCACCCAGCATCCAGTGCGCGACGTCGAGCAGGAACCGACGTTCTTCCCACAGCTCGGCGATCGGCACCGCATCGCCCTGGTCCATACGGCCTCCCCTTGGCTCGCGCGGCCCCGCACACGGCAGGGGCGTCGGCTCACCCGTTAAGACCGGGAACTCCCGGATCCTGTGACACGGGCTCGCCGCGACCTCATGTCACACACAGGACGGCTGCCCGGTCTTACTGAACAGCACCGCACTTCTTCCTTGACTGCCGAACGAGGTGACCATGCCATGCGATGGCGTGAACGGGCAGCTTGCCTGCACGTAGATCCCGAGCTCTTCTTCCCCATATCCCACAGCGGCCCCACACTTCGGCAGATCGACGAAGCGAAGGCCGTGTGCGGCCGTTGTCCCGTCGCGGAGCAGTGTCTCGAATGGGCCGTGCACGTGGGACAGGCGGACGGAATCTGGGGCGGAACAACGGAATGGGAGCGGCGTGAGATGCGCGGACCCGACACCCGGCGCGCACGACCCTGCCCGAGTGAGCTGTGATGGGCGGCAGCGACATGGGAAAGGGCGAGAGGGTGGCCGATTGGGCCGACGGACGCCTTCGCGTCCACCGCCTGATCAGAGACAAAGCACGAAGGGCTTTTCCGGACCACTGGTCTTTCCTGCTCGGGGAGATCTGCCTCTACAGTTTCGTCGTTCTCGTCGTCACGGGCGTGTATCTGGCCTTCTCCTTCCATCCGTCGATGAAGGAGGTGCAGTACAACGGCAGTTACGTGCCACTCCGCGGCCAGATGATGTCGGAGGCGTTCGCTTCCACCCTGCACCTGTCCTTCGACGTCCGCGGCGGTCTCCTGATCCGGCAGGCCCATCACTGGGCGGCCCTGATCTTCGTCTCCGCCGTCCTCGCGCACATGATGCGGGTGTTCTTCACGGGTGCCTTCCGCAAACCCCGCGAAGTCAACTGGCTTTTCGGATTCCTGCTGTTGGTCCTCGCCATGTTCGCGGGACTCACGGGATACGACCTCCCGGACGACCTGCTTTCCGGCACCGGCCTCGCCGTCGTGAACGGAACGATTCTGTCGATTCCGATCGTCGGAACGTATCTGTCGATGTTCCTGTTCGGAGGCGAGTTCCCCGGCAACGACCTGGTGGCGCGCTTCAACACCATCCATGTACTGATCATCCCGGCCCTCATGGTGGGACTGCTGACCGCCCACCTGGCCCTGATGCTCTATCACGGGCACACCCAGTACCCGGGCCGCGGACGCACCAACGACAATGTCGTGGGTGTACCGGCCAAGGTACGCGCCGTCAAATCCGCCGGATATCTCCTGCTGGTGACCGGTGTCGTCTTCGCCGTCGCCGCGATCGCACAGATCAACCCCGTCTGGCAGTACGGCCCTTACCGTGCCGACCAGGTCTCGGCCGGGTCGCAGCCCGACTGGTACATGGGCGTGGCGGACGGACTGCTGCGGGTGATGCCGGGCTGGGAGATCACCTTCTGGGGGCATACGCTGGCGCTCGACAACCTGATTCCGCTGACCGCGGGTGTCGGTTTCTTCCTCGCCCTGGGCGTGTATCCGTTCATCGAGTCCTGGGTGACCCGTGACAGGCGCGAGCAGAACCTTCTGGACCGACCACGCAACCGTCCTGTGCGAACGGCACTCGGCGTCGCGTGGCTCAGTTTCTATCTGGTGTCCCTGATCGGTGCCGGGAACGACATCATCGCGGTCCGTCTCCATGTCCCGGTCGAGTCGGTGACCTGGGTCGTCCGCATCGGTCTCCTCGTCGTGCCTGTGGTGACCTATTCCGTAGCGAAGCGAATAGCGCTCGGACTTCAGCGCGGCGACCGCGACAAGGTCCTGCACGGACGCGAGACCGGCATCGTCAAGCGCCTGCCCGACGGCGAATTCGTCGAGGTGCACGAGCCACTGGCCCAGGAACAGCTCCACCTTCTCACCCAACATGTGCAGTACCGGCCGATCGCCCCCGGCACCGCGGACGCGGCGGCGCATCCGAACGCGGTGTTCCGCCTCGCCCGATATCTCCGCGCCTGGCTCAGCGAGGGCCTTTACGGCGAGAGGGCGCAGATCACCAAACCGACGGCACAGGAATACAAGGACAGGAACACACCGGCCAAGGAAGTCCACCGATGACCGAGCCGGTCCGCGGTCGGGGGCCCACGAAAACAAGACGTACACACGGCAGAAGCTTCAGGTGTCGGCCCTTCGAACCGCGGCCCAGGGCGACACGGCCCTCGACGGGATCAGGCGGGACCTGCCGGCCGGGGTGACCGCCGTCCTGCTGCTGATCGCGGCGAGTATGCTGCTCGGCGCGCTCGAACAACTCCGGGACCGTAAACGCGTCCTGGCCGTACTCGTCACCTTCGGCACCCCACGGCGCGTCCTCTGCGGCTCGGTCCTGTGGCAGACCGCGTTGCCGGTCGCCATGGGACTACTCGTCGCAGGAGTGGTGGGAACCGCCCTCGGCAACGCGCTGCTCGGCCTCATCGGCAGGGCATCGGTCTACCACTGGAGCAGCATGCTGGCGACAGCCGGCATCGGGGCTGCCGCCGGCGTCGCCGTGACCGTGCTGACGCTCCCCACCTTGTGGCGGTCCTCGCACCCGGCGAACCTCCGATACGAGTAGGGGCGGCGGGAGCCCGCGCCCCTGGAGGCACGCTCACACGTCGCGGCGTCTCACGACGAGCACGGCGAGTGCGATCGTGATCAGCGGCCAGAGCGTGTACACGATCCAGCAGCCGGGGACCGTGGCGGTGTAGCCCAGGGATCCGGGTTGCGGCCCCCAGTCCTGGACCAGGCGATTCCAGGCGGCCGACACCAGCGCGTGTTTGATGTCCGCCGACCAGCGGTTGCTCTCCGAGAACATGGTGGGCAGCATCAGCAGGGTGAAGACGCTGGTGACCATGGTCGCGGCGGCGTGCCGGAGCAGAACGCCGAGGCCCAGGCCGACCAGGGCGCAGACGGGAGCCAGCAACGCGGACGCCACCAGTGCTCGGAGCACCCCGGGGTGGGTGATCGGAACGCCGGCGTGGTGCCCGTCCAGGACGGCCTGGGAGACCAGGAAGGAACCGGTGGAGGCGGCCGTGCCGACCGCGGTCCACAGCGCGGCGGTGACGGCCGCCTTGGCCAGCACGACGGAGCCGCGGGCGGGGACGGCCACGGTGGTGGTGCGGATCAGCCCGCTGCTGTACTCGCTCACGACGGTGAGCGCGCCCATGCTGCCGGCGACGAGCATCAGCGTCCAGTAACCGGCCGCCGGGTAGGCGTCGAAGGGCCGGAAGTCAGCGGGGGCGGAGCCTGCGCCCTTGTCCGCCGACGTGGCCACGGCGGCGGACCCGAGGACGAACAGGAAGGTGAGTCCGATCGTCCACGGGGTGGAGCGCAGGGACCGCGTCTTGATCCACTCGGAGGCGAGCAGGTCCCGGAAGCGGGCGGGCGGCGCGGCGACATCGGTGGCCGGGGAGACGGGGGCGAGTGTGGTCATCGGGGCTGTCCTGCCAGGTATTCGACGCTGTCGGCGGTGAGTTCCATGAAGGCCGCCTCCAGTGAGGCGGTGCGGGTGGTCAGCTCGTCCAGCCGGATGCGGTTGTCGAGGGCGAGCGCCCCGATCCGGTCCGCCGGGAGCCCGGTCACGGCGAGCCTCTCGGCGCCCTCCGAGCCCTCCGGCTCGACCGAGGCGCCCGCCGCTGTCAGCACCGCTGCCAGCTCGGCGGCCTGCGGTGTCCCCACCACGACAGTGCTACGGGTGCTGCGGGCCGCGAAGTCCCGTAGCGGCTCGGCGGCGATGAGGCGGCCCCGGCCGATGACGACCAGGTGGTCGGCGGTGTTCTCCATCTCCGACATCAGGTGGCTGGAGAGGAAGACCGTGCGCCCCTCGGCGGCCAGGCGCCGGAAGAGCCGGCGTACCCAGAGCACGCCCTCCGGGTCCATGCCGTTGATCGGCTCGTCGAACATGAGCACGGGCGGATCGCCGAGCAGGGCGGTGGCGATGCCGAGGCGTTGCTTCATGCCGAGGGAGAATCCGCCGATGCGGTGGTTGGCCACCTCGGTCAGCCCCACCTCCTGAAGCACCTCGTCCACCCGGCGCCGCGGGATGCCGTTGCTGCGGGCCAGGGCGGACAGGTGGGCCGCGGCCGTGCGTCCGCCGTGGGTCTGTCCGGCGTCGAGGAGGGCACCGACGTGCCGCAGTCCGCGCGGGTGGCGGTGGAAGGGGACGCCGCTGACGGTGGCGGCGCCGCTGGTGGGCGCGTCCAGGCCGAGGATCATCCGCAGGGTGGTGGACTTGCCGGCTCCGTTGGGGCCGAGGAATCCGGTGACCCGGCCCGGCCGCACGGTGAAGGACAGATGGTCGACGGCCGTCTTGCTGCCGTAGCGCTTGGTGAGTTCGGTGACTTCGATCACGGCACCCACAGTGCCGAGTGCGCTCTGCGCGGACATGGGGCCGTGGGCGGCAATCCTGCGGCCCCGTTGGCCCGTGGGCGTACGTCCCCGGGCTGATGCCATGTCGGCGGTGGCCGCCTAGTCTCGCGGCGTGAACCCTATGACGATCACTCCGTTGCCCGCGCGCCTCGCGCACCGCGGTGCTGTTCCCGGGAGGGAATGCCGCCGATGACCAGAACCAAGGCCGTGGCCTGGGCGGGGGGTGCCTCCTACCTCGTCGTGGTGGCTCTGCTGGTGGGGGCCGCACCGCGCGCGTCGGGCACGGTCCACGGAGTCGGGGCGCTGCTGGCTGTCAGCCTGCTCGCCGGCGTGGTGCGACGGATGCCGCTGCCGGCGCTGGCCATGGCACTCCTCGGATCCACCGCCGTGGTGGTGGGCCCGCCGCGTTCCGGCCATGAGAGTCCGGCGGCGTCGTACCAGGGCGAGTTCCTGTCGTATCTGGCGGTGGACCTCGTGCTGGGGTTCATCGTCGCCACCTGCGTGCGGCGCGCCTCGATGGTCGCCGTGACCGTTTCCGTCGCCGTGCAACTCCTGGTGATCGGCGTCTTCGCGCACGGCGACGGCCTGGCCGTCAACGAGGTGATCGCCCTCCTGGCGTTGGCCGCGTCCTGCATGGCCGGTCTGCTGATCCGCGAGCGCCGCGGGCACGCGGTGGCGCTGCGCGCACAGGAGGTGGCCGAGGCCGTGACCGCCGAACGGCTGCGGATCGCACGGGAGTTGCACGACATGGTCGCGCACAGCATCGGCATCATCGCCATTCAGGCCGGTGTGGGCAGCCGGGTCATCCGGACCCAGCCGGCGGAGGCGCGCGAGGCCCTGCGCGCGATCGAGGCCACCAGCAGAGAGACCCTGTCGGGCCTCCGGCGCACGCTGGTGTCACTGCGTCAGGCCGACCGGGGCGCGGCGACCTCGCAGGAGTCGCCGCTCGCCCCCTCGCCGGGACTGGCGGACGTCGAACGGCTGGCGGCGGCGACCGCGGACGCGGGGGTACGCGTCGACGTGTGCCGCAGCGGGGAGCCGCGTCCTGTGCCGGCCGACATCGACCTGTCCGCCTACCGCATCGTGCAGGAGGCGCTGACCAACGTGGTCCGGCACGCGGGCACCGGGCGCTGCCGGGTGGCCATCGACTACGGAGACGAGGAACTGTCCGTGGAAGTCGTCGACGACGGGCGCGGCGCCACCGGGAACGGCTCGGCCCACGGCTTCGGCCTCATCGGGATGCGGGAACGGGTCGGCCTGCTGGGCGGCCGGCTCACCGCCGGACCGCGCCCCGAGGGCGGATTCAAGGTGGCGGCCAGGCTGCCCCTGCCCGCACCCGCCGGAGTTCCGGTGGAGGCCCGATGACCGTCCGGGTGGTGCTCGCCGACGACCAGCCGTTGGTGCGGTCCGGCCTGCGCGTCCTCATGGCCGATCACAGCGACCTTGAGGTCGTCGGCGAAGCCGCCACCGGCGCCGAGGCCGTCCAACTGGTGACCGACACCAGCCCCGACGTCGTGGTCATGGACATCCGGATGCCCGGCATGGACGGGATCGAGGCCACCCGCCTGATCACGGCCGGTCCGGCGACCACTCGCGTGCTCGTCCTGACCACCTTCGACGAGGACGACCACGTCTACGGCGCGCTCCGCGCCGGCGCGAGCGGTTTCCTGGTCAAGGACATGGCGCTGGACGACATCCTCGCGGCGATCCGCGTGGTCGCCGCCGGCGACGCACTGATCGCGCCGGGTGTGACACGCCGTCTGATCGCGGACTTCGCCGGGCGCCCCGCGCCGGCCCCCGAGCGCGCCCCGCGGCCGGTCGAGGGCATCACCGAGCGGGAACGGGAAGTGCTGACCCTGGTCGGACGCGGCCGGTCGAACACCGAGATCGCCGAGGACCTCTTCATCACCGTGGCCACCGCCAAGTCGCACGTGTCACGCCTGCTCACCAAACTGGGCGCCCGGGACCGGGTCCAACTCGTCATCACCGCCTACGAGACGGGGCTCGTCACCAGGAGCAGCCGCTGACACACCACCCGTCGGCGGTGAACGGGACCGGTCGGATCCCACCACGGACACGACAGTTCACGGCCGGCTGCGCACACGGGCGGGGCTCGGGCCTCGGGCACCGCGAGCGTCCCGGTGCAGCAACGTCGAGAGGGCGGTCATACGGTCGTTGACGTCCACCAGTTCCTGCCGCAGTTCGGTGACGCGGCTCCGCAGTGCGGCGGCTTCGGCGGTCAGCGCCGTGACGGTGACCGCGATGTCGGGGTGTCCCTCGTGGATTCTGGTCATCGTGCTCCTTGTGCTGTCCCCGCGTTCTCCTGGGCGGCAGACGGCACATGCCGATCGCCCTGCGCGGGAATGCGACGAACCGTTTCCGAAATGGCTCGGGTGGCCCTTCCCGAGGCGCCGGAGGAAAGGGCCACCCAAAAAGGGGTGCCTACTTCTGCTTTGTGAGCCAGTCGGCGAACCGCGTTCCGGCGATGTGCGCGTCCGGACCCGGCAGGAGTGTGTTCTCCTGCAACTCGGCACCCCAGTACGTCGCCTGCGGGTCGGTGACGATCTTTCGGGGGTCGTTCTGGGCGCCGAGTCCCATGCGGATGAAGTCCTCGAGCTGGAACGCCTCGGGGCCGGCGACCTCCACCACGCCGCACACCGGGTCCCCGACCGCGGTGCGGGCGACGGCCACGGCCACGTCGTCGGAGACGATGGGCTGGATCCTGGCGTCGGGCAGATGCACGGTGTCGCCCTCGGTGACCCCGTCGGCGAGTCCCTTCGCGAACTCGAAGAACTGGGTGGCGTGGACGATGGAGTAGGGGTTGCCCGACGCCTTGATCAGGTCTTCCTGGGCCTGCTTGGCGCGGAAGTACCCGCTCCCCTGGAGGCGTTCGGTGCCGACCACGGACAGTGCGACGTGATGCGCCACGCCCGCCTCGGTCTCCGCCTTCAGCAGATTCGTCGTCGAGGTGTGGAAGAAGTCCATGACCGCCTGGTCCTCGAACGAGGGCGAGTTCGACACGTCGACCACCACCGACGCACCCTGCAGGACCTCGGCCAGCCCCTCGCCGGTCAGCGTGTTGACGCCGGTGCTGGGCGCCGCCGCGACCGCCTCGTGCCCGTGCGCGCCGAGCCCGGCGACCACCTTCGAGCCGATGAGCCCGGTTCCACCGATCACTACGACCTTCATGACGGAATTCCTTTCGGGTTTCCCTGATGCCTGTACCAGTAGAGACCGGGCACGGGCTCTGTTTGTGACAGCTCCTATTCGACGAGTTTCCCCGCGGTCGAGACGTCCTCCATCAGGGCGGAAATCTCCTCGGGGACGGCCGGAATGCTCTCGTGGGTGATGCCCGTCGTCGGGGACCACACGAGATTCACCCGGAGAGCGGAATCCAGGCCGGGATAGTCGCTGCGGTTGTGGCAGCCACGCGTCTCGCGGCGCTCCAGAGCCGATTCGAGGGTGGCCCTGGCCGCGAGCGCGGCCGACTTGAGATCGAAGGCGTGCGCCAGATCCTGATAGCCCGCGATGTCCGGGTGGATGCCGACGGCCTCCATGCGTTTCTCGATCACCGCGAGTTCCGCGAGGCCGGCCCGCAGGCCGTCTTCGTCGCGTACGACGCCCGCGTGCTCGGTCATGGTGTCGCGGATGGCGCGTTGCAGGGCACGCACGTTCTCGGGTCCGTCGGCGGCGAGGAGTCCGTCGATCTCGGCGCGGGCCTCGGCGATGGCCGACGCCGACCGCGGCTGCGCGGTCAGGGACTGCGCGTACGCCGCGGCGGCCTGGCCGGTGAGGCGGCCGAACACGAGCAGTTCGATGAGGCTGTTGCCGCCGAGGCGGTTGGCGCCGTGCAGCCCGCTCGACGCCTCGCCGATGGCGTACAGGCCGCGTACGTCGGTGCTGTGGTCCTCGGGGCGCACCCACACCCCGCCCATCGAGTAGTGCGCGGTGGGCGCGATCTCGATCGGATCGCGGGTGATGTCCAGCATCTGCAGGTCCAGCAGGGTCTGGTAGACGCGGGGCAGGCGCGTCATGATCGTCTGCCGGGGAAGGTGGGAGACGTCGAGCCAGACGCCGCCGCCCGGTGTGCCGCGCCCTTCCTTGATCTCCGTGTACGCGGCCAGGGCCACGCGGTCGCGGGTGGACAGCTCCATGCGCTCGGGGTCGTAGCGGTTCATGAAGCGTTCCCCGAGGGCGTTGCGCAGGATGCCGCCCTCGCCGCGGGCGGCCTCGCTGACCAGGGTGCCGGCGGCGTTCTCCGGTTCGATGATGCCGGACGGGTGGAACTGCACCAGCTCGGCGTCGCGCAGCCTGGCCCCGGCCTCCACGGCCAGACGGAAGGAGTCCCCCGTGTTCTCGTCGCGCCGCGAGGAGGTGCGCCGCCAGATGCGGGTGTGGCCGCCGGCGGCGAGGACCACCGCGTCGGCGTGGATCAGGTAGCGCCGTCCGCTGGTGAGGTCGAAGCCGTACGCGCCGAACACGGCGCCCTCGTGCACCAGCAGCCGGGTGATGTACACCCCTTCCAGCACGGGGATGTCCAGTTGCTCCGCGCGCCGGACGAGGGTGCGCTGGATCTCCAGGCCGGTGTAGTCGCCGGCGAAGGCGGTCCTGCGGAACTTGTGCGCGCCGAAGAAGCGCTGCGAGATCCGGCCGTCCTCCTCCCGGGCGAAGGCCATGCCGTAGCGCTCCAGGTCCTCGATGCCCCGGGCGGCGCCCCGGGTGACGATCTCCACGGTGCGGGGGTCGGCGAGGAGGTAGCTCTCCTTGAGGGTGTCGGCGGCGTGCTGCTGCCAGCTGTCCTCGGGGTCCATGGTGGCCAGCGCCGCGTTGATGCCGCCGGCCGCGAGTGCCGTATGGGCGTCCTCCTTGGGGCGCTTGCCGACGGCGAGGACGTCGAGGCCGGCCTCGGCCAGTTCGATCGCCGCTCGCAGGCCGGCACCTCCGGTGCCGATCACCAGCACCATGGTGGCGAGACGTTGTTCGGTGACAGCCACGGTCCACTCCGATCACTGGGGTCTTCATCCAGTACGACCGGGTAGTCCCGCGATCTGTGACGGCTCCGGCCG
Organism: Streptomyces sp. NPDC088350; assembly: GCF_044753545.1. Lineage (NCBI taxonomy): Bacteria > Bacillati > Actinomycetota > Actinomycetes > Kitasatosporales > Streptomycetaceae > Streptomyces > Streptomyces sp. NPDC088350. The sequence goes on from NZ_JBIVNL010000003.1 coordinate 294,571, forward strand.
CCGGGTGTCTAGGAGGCCGGCGTGATGGTGGTCGGTGTGCCGTGCCAGGCCATCCTCGCGTACGGGCACAGCGCGTCGGCCCGCCGCAGGAGCTGGGCGGCGACGTCAGGCGCGACGCCCGGCCAGCCGACGACGAGGTCGATGTGCAGGACGTAGCCGCCGTCCTGCGGATTGCGGCCGAACGCCGCGGTCGCCTCGACGGATATCGCGGCGGGGTCGAGTGCGGCCTGTCGTGCGATGAGGCTCAGCGCACCGTGGAAGCAGGCCGCGAACCCGGCGGCGAACAGCTGCTCGGGGTTGGTTCCGCGGCCGTCTCCGCCCAGTTCGGCGGGCAGTCGCAGGTCGAGGTCGAGGATTCCGTCGTCCGAGCGTGCCCTCCCCGAGGCTCTCCCGTGGGCCGCCGTCCCGCCGGTCACGGTCACCGTCGTGGTGTAGAGGGGAGCGAAGGCCTCTCCGTCGAAGTCCTGCTCGGTGGACAGGTCGGGCGGCTGGATCGGCTCGGTCACCGTGTGACCCCCGTGGTGCTGCGACGTGCTGGACGAACTGTGCTGCATGCCATGGTGAGCGCACCTTCGCGTCGTGGCGTCCCGGATACCGGACGACCGGATGACCGACGGGTAGCCGCTCCTGTGACGCGCGGGGCGGCGCTCAGGACGAGGACGTGGCGCCGCCGTCCAGGGAGGCCACGTAAGGTGCCAGTTTCTCCTGGTTCATGACCCACATGGCCCGCTCGATGCCGCGTTCCGAGATGTCGAGGGTCAGCAGCACCACGGCCGTCCCGCCGGCCGTGACGAGGGCGGCCGGCCCGCCGTTGGCCTCGACCCAGTGGATCTCCTTCTCCGGCCAGAAGCGCGGGGCGAAGGCGGCGAGGTACCTGGAGACGTGCACCAGGCCGACGACCGGGAACCTGGATGCCCCGCGCAGCCCGTTCCCGTCGGTGTAGCTGACCACGTCCTCGGCGAGGATGCCTTCGAGCACGGCCAGGTCACCGGTCTGTGCCGCGGTGAGGAACACCTCCATCAGCCGTCGGTGCTCGGTGGCGTCGACGGGTTTGCGGCGCTCCGACGCGATGTGCTTGCGCGCGCGGCTCACCAACTGGCGCGTGTTCGTCTCGCTGGTCTCCAGCATGTCCGCGATCTGCTGGTAGGGGTAGTCGAAGGCCTCCCGCAGCACATAGGCGGCCCGTTCCACGGGGTTGAGCCGCTCCAGCAGGAAGAGCACCGCAGTGTCGAGCGCCTCGGCCCGCTCGGCACCCAACTGCGGGTCCGCGCGCGTGTCCACCGGCTCCGGCAGCCAGGGGCCGATGTAGGACTCGCGCCGCACCCGGGCGGACTGGGCGACGTTGAGCGCCAGCCGGGCGGTGACGGTGGCGAGGAACGCCTTCGGCTCGCGGACGACGGCACGGTCGGTGTGCTGCCAGCGCAGCCACGCCTCCTGGAGTACGTCCTCGGCCTCCGTCGCGCTGCCGAGCACACGGTAGGCGATGCCGAAGAGCTGGGGACGCGCCGCCATGAACACGTTCGTCGCCTCGACGAGGGAGTCCGTGCCGTCCCCGATACCCATGCGTGCCGCCTTCACTTCCGACCCGTTCGCGCAAGCGCTTGCCCATGTTACGGCGGGCGGACGCGCGGCCTGGCGGAGCGGGTCATGGCCGTGCACGTCATGTCTGTGCGCGTCGTACAGCCAGGACGGAAGGGTCCGGTCGTTCGGGCAGCGCGAGGAAACCACCTCTCTCCAGTTCCGCGACCATCTCCGTACGGGTGGCCGGCCACATCCAGAACGTCTCGTCGTGCCGGCGCAGCACCCGCCCGTCGTCGCGCACCCAGTACTCGAACCGTGCCCGGATCCGGTCCCCGTCGGCCGACGTCACCATGCGTCCCCCGTACTCGTGCCGGCCGACCGTCCGGGTCGGCATCGCGTGCGCGGTCTCGTACCGTGGGAGGCGAGCCGGCGGGAGCTGGACGAGCAGCACCCCCGCGGGCACGAGCGCCTCGGCGACGGCCGGCCACAGCGCACGGCGCGACGCCGGACGCAGACAGGCGACGGTGTTGTGGCACACGGCGACGTCCGCGACCCCGTGCAGCCCCGCCTCGTCGAGCGCGTACGGGTGCACGGTCACCCGCGTCGTCAACTCCGCGCTCAGGGACGCCAGTCGCGTCATCAGCGGGGTGCGCATGCAGCGGGCGGGCTCCACCGCGTGCACGGGAACGCGCGACTCCAGGAGGCTCATCAGGGTGACACGCCCGGTCCCCGCGCCGACGTCCAGCACACCGACCCGGGCCCTTCCGACGTCGTCGCGGTAGAGCGAACGCACCCGGACCTCGTCCCGCTCCCCCTGCAGCAGGTCGTAGAACTCCGCGCTGACCGCGTAGGCGTCCTGATGTTCCCGTACGGGAGAGTCGACCGGCGGCGGGGTCATGACGGTCACCCGCACCGTACGGCGTCGGGTAGTCGGTCGTGTTCACTCATGGCTGTTTCCTGTCCGGGCTTGAGGCGGGGAGACGGTTGCGTGCCGACGGCGTCATCGGCGCGCGAGCCACTCGGAGAAGTTCTCGTGCCCCAGGTGGGCGTCCGCCCCCGGCAGCAGCGACCGCTCCCCGAGCGTCGCCCCGAAGAAGGGGGTGTGGGCGTCGGAGACGACGTCCCACAGGTAGCCGCGCGCCGCCAGCAGCTTCGCGGTGAGGTCGTCGAGGCGGTGCTCCTCCGGACCGGCGACCTCCAGCACACCGAACAGCGGTACTCCCACGGCGACATGCGCGATCTCGGCGGCGACGTCGTCCGCGGACACCGGGCGGATCAGTACGGGAGCGACGTGGACGGTGTCTCCGTACGTCGCCGCGCGGGACATGTACTCCACCGACTCGAAGAACGGCGTGGCGCGCACGATGGAGTAGGGCATGGGCGAGCGGCGTATTTGTTCCTCCTGCAGTGCCTTCGCTCGGAAGTAGCCCGCCTGGAGACGTTCGGCTCCCACGATGGACAGGATCACGTGATGTTCGGCGCCCGCCCGCGCCGCTGCCTCCAGGAGGTTGTGGGTCGCCGTACCGAAGAACTCCAGACTCTCCAGCTCTCCGCGGGAGGGCGTGTCGGTGACGTCCACGACCACATCGGCGCCGCGCACGGCCTCGGTGAGGCCCTTTCCTGTCGTGATGTCGACGCCCTCGTGGCGCGACACACGTACGACCTCCACACCGTGGTCCCTAAGCCTGTTGACCGTCCTCGAACCGATCAGACCAGTGGCTCCCGCTACAACGACTCGCATTCCGGGTCCTTCCCGCCTTGGGGTTGGTGACCCCGCTGATGGCTTCGTGAGGCGGCGTCACGGCCGGCTTCTCACTCCCTCTAGGACAGGGCACATGCCAAGGTTGTGACACCGAGGCGGCGGCGAGTGTCACAGATCCGTCCGGAACCCGGTCATCACTGGAGGCGGCCATGGCGGCCATGGCCGGGTGAATCCAAGGGAGGCCGACCCATGTCGGACCAGGACACAGCACGGGGGACCGAACCGCGGACCCCCTCCGAGGGATGGAAGACGGCGGCGAAGATGCTGCAGGACACCGCACCGCTCACCGTCCCCGAGGGCGCGTCGGCGATGACCATCTTCGTCGAGTGGGAGCCCGGAGACCCGGGAAGCCCGCCCCACCGTCACTCGGGACCGGCGTTCGGTTACGTCGTCGAGGGCGCCGTCCGTTTCGAGATGGAGGGCGAGCCGGAGCGCGTGGTCGAGGCGGGCGGGACGTTCTGGGAGCCGGGCGGTGACCCGATCCACTACCAGGACGGCAACGCCCTGACGGACGCGCGCACCCGGTTCGTCGTGACGATGCTGTGCGCGCCGGGCAAGCCCATGCTCGAACTGGTCGAGGAGGAGGAACTGGTCCGGCGGGCCCATCTCCGCGCCCCGCGGCCCACGGTCTGACCGTCCGCTGCCCGCCCCGTACAAGGCGGTCGCGAACGGGGACTGGTCCGCTCGGTGGGAGGACGCGGTGAGGCATGACCGCCACTGATGTCGTACACGGCATGCTGACCGCGCTGTTCGCGGCCTCGGCCGTCTACGCGCTGCGGCGGGCCGTGCCGCCACGAAGCTCCGGGTGGCGCGACCGGGGCGACCGGCTGCTGCACACCGTCATGGCGTCGGCCATGGCGGTGCTGCCGTGGCTCCGGGACGGCGAAGTGCCGGCGCGGGCCCAGGTGGTCTTCTTCGCCGCCGCGGCACTGTGGTTCCCGTTGACCGCGGTCCTCGGCCGCCGCCCCGGGCCGGCCGACCTCGTGCGGAGGTCGCCCTACGCCGTCGGCATGGCCGCCATGGCGTGGATGCCGGTGCGGCACGGCGGCGTCACGGACGCGCGGACCGGTGACCTGGTCACCGGCGTCCTGACGCTCTGCCTTCTGGCCTACGCCCTACGGTCACTGACCCGGGACATGCCCGGGCTCCGCGGGACGTCGGGCCGCGCGGGCGTCTCCATGGACATCGGCGGAGCCTGCGACCGCTTCTGGCACGGATCGACTGCCATGGGTACGGCCATCGTGCTGCTCATGCACCACTGACGCGCTCCGCTTCACGGCTCGGTGTGTCTCCAGGGCGAGGCCTCGCCGGACACCGCGACCCAACGGTGTCACACATTGTGCGGCAGCCCGGTCGTAGGTGGGGAACCGATCCGATTCGGTGCCCAGGTCGAGGAAGGTGGATCATGAGGGTTGCTCGTCGCCGGAGATCAGTCTCATCGGCACACTTCGACTTCCGCGGAGGCGCCTCGGGCCAATCGCCCGGAACGCCGCCGACGGCGGGTTTGGGCGCGCTTCCCCGTCCCGTTGCCGTGGTGGTGGGCGCCGGTGGTGTGCTCGGAGCGGCGCACATCGGTGCCGGGTACGCGCTGGAGCGCCGCGGATTCGTCCCGGACATGATCGTCGGAACCTCGGTGGGTGCCCTCAACGGCGCCATCGCGGCCGCACACCCCGACAGGGCCGCGCCGTGGCTGGACCACGTGTGGACCCGGCTGCGGCGCCGTGACGTGTATCCGCTCGGCTACCTGTCCGCACGGACCAGTGTCTTCACCGACCGTGGCCTGCGTCGACTGATCGCGCGGGCTGAACTGCCCCCGCGGATCGAGCAGTTGGCGGTCCCGTTCACCGCGGTGGCCATGGATCTGGTCACCGGCGCTCCGGTGCTGCTCGATCGGGGAGACCGCGCATCCGCGCTGCTGGCCGACGCGGCCATTCCGGGGATGCTGCCCCCGGTGGATCGTGCGGGCCGGACACTCGTCGACGGCGGAGTGATCGCCTACGTCCCGGTGCTGGCGGCCCGGCAGGCCGGGGCGGCCGGCGTGGTCGTGGTGGCGACCGGTCCGGAGAGCTCACCGCCCCCTCCCACAGTTCCACGCCGACGTGCCGACGCGATCGCCGCCAGGGCCGGGCTGCTGCTGTTGCACCATCAGATCGAGCGCGACCTGCGTGAGGTGTCCCGGCACATCCCGACCGTCGTGCTGCCGACCGGCATCGAGGACTGGCCCGCCCCGTGGGACTTCGGCCATGCCGCACGGCTGATCGACACCGCGTGCCGCACAGCGGGGCGCTTTCTGGACGAACTGCGCGTCAACGGGCCGGGGTTGTACCGGGTCGACGACTCTTCGGCGACCTGCGCAAGCCCGGACACGACATCGACTACTTCCACAGCGGGGGTCGGCCTGTGAGCACCATCGCGTTCCTCGGCATCGGTATGCACGGGCACATCAACCCGACGCTGCCGGTCGTGGCCGAGCTTGTCCGACGCGGCCACGCCGTCAGTTACCACACCTCGCCGGCGTTCCGTAAGGAGATCGAGGCGACCGGCGCGACGGTGTACCTGTACCCCGGCGGCGACCAGCCCCTCCCCGATCCGCCGACTCCGGTCTCGTGGTTGGAGTCACTGGCGAGCACCGCCGTCCGCCTGCTGCCCGCCGTGCTCACCGACCTGCGGCGCGACCGGCCCGACCTGATCGTCCACGACAGCGCCTGCCTGTGGGGCGCGGTGGCCGCCCGCGAACTCGGGGTGCCGGCGGCCTCCTCGTTCACCACGTTCGCCCTGAACCGGCATGTCCCCAGCCCCACCCGTGGCTCCTGGGACCTGCTGACCACGGCGAAGGCTCAGCCCTGCAGCGTCCGGGGGTACCTGCGGTCCCGCTGGGAACTGCACCGCCGCTTCGACGCGCGCGGGCTGCCCCTGCTCGACCTGGCGAACATCCGCCAGCCGCTCAATCTGGTCTACACCTCACGGGCGTTCCAGCCCGCCGTCGAGGACTTCGACCAGTCCTATCGGTTCGTCGGCCCCAGCATCGGCGCCCGTCCGGCCGACCCGTCGTTCCCGGCCGACCGACTGCGGGACCCGGTGCTGTTCGCCTCCCTGGGCACGGTGTTCAACGCCGACCCGCAGTTGCTGCGCTCCTTGGCCAGCGCACTCGCTCCGCTGGGCGGGACCGTGATCGTCTCCACCGGACAGACCGATCCCGAGTCGCTGGGTCCGCTGCCGGCCAACGTGTTCGCGCGCCGCTTCGTGCCACAGCCGGAGGTGCTGGCCCGCGCGGCGTTGTTCGTCACCCATGGCGGGATGAACAGCGTCAACGAGGCCCTGTACGCCGGGGTTCCGCTGCTGGTGGTCCCACAGGGCGCCGATCAGCCGATGGTGGCCCGGCGCGTCGTCGAACTCGGCGCGGGCCTGTCGATCCGAACCCAGGACGTCACCAGGGACTCGGTGCGCGTCCTCGCCCGGCAGCTGCTCCACGACCCCCGGTTCCGGACAGCGGCGGGCACCCTGCGGGAGGCCCAGCGCGAGGCGGGGGGATATCGGCGCGCCGCCGACGAACTGGAGCGGTACCCGCACCCGACCGGCGCGGCCGGTCAGTCGTCACCGTCGGTCCGGCACGGCGAGGCCGAGTGATGTCATCCACCGTCGTCGTCCTGCTGCTGTTCGCCGGAGTGTCGGAGGCCGCCGGGCGCATCCTGCCGCTGGTCGCGGGCCGGCCCGGTATGTCGCGGACTTTCGTGGCCGGTCTGCTGCTGCCCGCCGGCCTCGTCGAGGGCGTCGTGTTCGCGCTGTGGCCACTGACCGCCCGGACCGTGGCCGACCTGGTGCTGTCCTCGCCACCGCCGGGCACCGGCCTGGTATGGACACCGAGCCTGGTCGTCCCGCTGCTTCTCGCCGCCGTCCTCGCCTTCCCGTTGCTCGGGCCCCTGCTCCACTTCCTGCTCTTCGTGGGGGTCGGGGCCGGCCTGGTCGGCCCGCTCGCCACGGCCGGCGGGCTGGGCTGGTGGAGCGCCGCCGGTTGTGTCGCCGCCGCGGGGACCGGCCTCGGTCTCGCCGTGGAGGCCGTTCGGCGTCTCGTCGTGAGGTTCAGCGCGACCGGAGTGCGGGAGTCGATCGCATGAACGACTTCCTGCTCTGGGCCTGCGTGATCGGACCTGTCCTGCTTGCCGAGGCCCTGCTGGCCCGCTACGAGATCCTTGCCTACGGCGCCGGTTGGCGGGCCCCTGTCGACGAGCTCCCGGAAGGCGTTCCCTACGCACGGGGTGCGGCCCCCGACACTCCCCCGGATGCCTACCTGGTGTACCTCGACGGCATCGGCAAACGCCGCGTCCGTGACAGCCGCGACGGCGGCCAACTGGTCCAGGCCCTGATCGCCGGGGCACCGGAGCTACGGGTGCTGGGACAGGTGCAGCCCTACTCACCACTGGCCGACCCGCTCGCCGACCGGCCGGTGTGGGCGTGGCTGCGCCGCCGCTTCGGGCTGCTGCTGTTCCTGCACAACGTCGTGCAGACCTTCGTCGCCGCCGACCACCGCTACCGCCCCCTGTACAACCAGGCCGTCGGCTCCCAGATCGCCGCTCAGCTCCGGCACGCCGGCTACCAGCCCGACAGCGGTATCCCCGTGGTGCTGCTCAGCTACAGCGGCGGCGCCCAGGTCGCCACCGGCGCGGTCGACGAACTGCACACCCAGCTGCGCTGCCCGCTGCTGCTGATCACGCTCGGCGGTTTCCACAACGGCGCCAACGACCTCACCCATGCCGAGCACTTGTATCGGCTCACCAGCGCGAACGACCGGATCGAGCAGATCGGTACGTGGATCTTCCCCCAGCGCTGGCGGCTGTTCCGTCGTAGCGGATGGAACCGGGCCCTTCGCGCGGGGAAGATCACCGTGCACCGGCTCGACCCGGCCACCCACTTCGGGCCGCTCAGCTACATCAGCCCCACGGCTGAACTCCCCGACGGCCGCAGCCACCTCGACCGCACCACCGACACGGTGATCGCGGTGATCCGCGCCCGCCGCGGCGCGACCGCGGGACTGGGCGACCCGTTGCCATGAGGGTCCGTGCTTGAAGCTCACCTCCACCTCCTGCTCGGGGAGTAGACAGCAGCGGGGGTGGACGACAGCGGGGTCAGGTGCTGGTCTTCGCCTGGAGAGCGGCAGCACGGTCGACGTCGAGTTGGGCGACCAAGCCGCGTAGAGCAGGCCCGTACTCCGGGTGGGCGAGCGCGAACGCCATCTGGGCGACCACGTAGTCGGCCGGGTTGCCGGTGTCGTACCAGCGGCCCTGGATGACCTGCCCGTACACCGCGCGGGTGGAGGCGTAGGCGTTGATGGCGTCGGTCAGGTAGACCTCGCCGGTCCTGTGCTCGTACCAGCGGCGGGTCTGCTCACGCAGTTCGTCGACGATGCCGGGGGTGACGACGTAGCCGCCGATGGCCGCGTAGGACGACGGTGCGGCGGCGGGCTCGGGCTTCTCGACCAGGCCGGTGATGCGCAGTTGGCCCTCCCCGAGGTCTTCTTTGACGATGGGCACCCCGTAGCGCTGCGACTGGACGGGGTCCATCGGCATCAGGGCCAGCACCGGGCAGCCGGTCTGCTCATACGCGCGGATCAACTGCTGCGCACGGGGGATCTCGGCCACGAAGACGTCGTCGGGCCACAGCACGAGCACCGGCTCGTCGCCGAAGGCACGGGCGGCGTTCAGTACGGGGGTGCCGTTGCCGTAGGGGCCGTACTGGTCGAGGTAGGTGAGGTGGCCCCGGCGGGCCAACTCCGCGACCTCCTCCACCGCGTCTGCGTAGGCCGTCCTGCCATCCGCGCGGAGCTGTTCGACGAGGGCGGGATTGGGGCGGAAGTGCTCCTGGATCAGGGACTTGCCGCCCGATACGACGACGGTGATGTCGGTGATGCCCGAGTCCACCAGCTCGCGGACGGTGTGCTCGATGACCGGCTTGTCGCCGACCGGCAGCATCTCCTTCGGTGTCGCCTTCGTCAGCGGGAGCAGCCGGGAGCCGAGCCCTGCGGCGGGAATCACGGCCCTGCGAATCGTCGGGGACATCACGTCTCTCTCCGGTCGAATGTCATGTGTCGCATCGGCAGGCACGGCGTGCCGACGCTACCAACGCCCGCCGCCGAACCCCGCACGGCGCCGGGACAGGCACCTACGCCGGAGGTTCCCTGCACATCTGTCACTGACGCAGTCGTGCTCGCAGTGATGACCGAGCAAGTGCCGTGTCTGTGACTGTGCGGGCCTGCTGACGGCGTCCTCGACGGCCGCCGTCAACAGCGTCTCGCCACAGCAACAGGGCATGGCGTCGGCAGCGGTGGACATGGCCCGTCAACTGGGAACGGTGCTCGGTCCCGGCGTCCTCATCGCCCATACCGCCCATACCGCCCATGAAGAGAGCCGTCCCGGCCACATGCCCCAGCGGCCGCTCAGAGGTGGTCGTCCAGGACCTTCCGGACCTCGCCGATGCTCATGGGCCCCGTGCCGTACGCCACCACCTCTCCCTCCTTCAGCAGGACGTAGGACGGGGCCCCGGTGATCCCGTATCGCTCGGTTGCGGCCGGACAACGCGTGATGTCGGCGCGGACGGCCGTCAGGCGGCCCGTGTAGTCGTCGGCGATGCCACCCACGACGAGGTCCATCACGCGGCAGGGCTCGATCGCCTTGGGCCATGTCCCGGTGAAGTATGCGAGGACCGGAACTCCGCTCATCCCGAGGATGAAATTGAACTCCGCGTCCTCACGGGGTCGGTGAACCGGTTTCGCCATGGAAGCTCCTGACCTCACGTTCCGTCATTCCATCCCCATCATCCCTCGCACGGTGTGCCGGGACGGATCGGTCGGTCACGGTCGAGCGCCACGTCTCAGGTCTCGGGGACCCATTCCGTGGGAGGGGGCATGCGACTGTAGTGGGGTCCCCTGGGGCCGTAGTGGGCGAGGAGGTGGTTCCGGCCGTCCGCCCAGCTCTGGGCCGGCTCGCGGGTCCACGGGTTCTGGAGGGTGCGCGGGGCGGGCGGGTCGTGGTCGTAGCCGTTGAGGCCGCGGACGAGACCTTCGCCGTAGACACCCTTGACCCGGAAGTTTCTCCAGGTCGTCCGCGCGCACGACCATGGGCGGGATCCACAGCAGGGCGCCCACCGGGAAGTGCTTCGTGCCGCGCTGGATGTCCAGACCGCTCTCGCCGCGCGCGGTTTCCCGCGCCACGTTGGCCACCAGGCACCGGCCCAGCAGTCCGTCCGGCGTCTCTTCTTCGGTGGGTTCCGTGTCTGCCACACCAGAATCTTCACGCACCGGACGGGACGCGAACCAGCTTTTATCAGCTGAGCCGACCGGAGCACACCCGCTCGCGGACGCGGTCGTGGACGGTCGACGTACGCGTCAGCCGACCCGAAGACCGACCGCCAGCGTCAGTTCAAGGACCCGGTGTGGCGATGCGAGATCCGGGAACAGCTCCCGCAGCTGCGTCATCCGGTACCGGACCGTCTGGGGATGGACGAACAACGCCGCCGCCACCTCGTCCCGCCTGCCCTGGTGCAGCAGCCACTCCCGCAGCGTCTCCTCCAGTCGCCGTGCGGTCGCGACAGGCAAGGTCCGCAACGGTGCGAGGGCTCGGGCACGCAGATCTGCGAACGCGTCCATGTCGGCGCTCAGCACCAGCTCGGGCAGGTGGTCCTCGGTGTCGCGGATATCAGAGGAGAGAGAACGCGCGCGTACGGCTCGTGCGTACGAGGCGGACGCACGAGTCCATGGCCGGGCCGGGCCGACCACGGCGGTGCGGTCGGTCAGCTGCCGCAGGAGATGTGCTCGGTCGGCATCGGGGACGAGCAGCACACCGGTGGCGTCCGGCAGATCGTCGAGGACGAGGGTGCCCGGGTCGAGCGCGCGGTAGGCGGGCCGGGCCTGGGCGGCGGGCAGCAGGACCGCGGTCAGGGAAACCGGAGGCTGCCACCCGGCCCGTTGAACGGAGGCCAGCAGCAGGTCCGGGCTCGCGCCGGCGAGGAGGTCGCGGGCCAGGTGTTCCAGGTGGCGCTCTTGGTCCCTGCCCCGGGCGGCCAGTTCGTCGGCGTGGCCCGCGGCGCTCGCGGCGGAGAGCTCGTCGATGTAGGCGAAGGTCAGCTCGGCGAACTTGGCGACCTCGGCGGCGGGCAGACCCGCGGGTACGGCACCCGCTGCCAGGCATCGCCAGGCCACGCGGGCGCCGACACGGTAGGCGCTGAGCAGGGCGTCCATCGAACGGCCGTCGCGCACCTCGCCCCGACCCAGGTCGTAGGCCGCGTCACCGCCGTCGCCGCCCGTGGCGTTGCCGCTCGCGAGGTCCAGGTAGTGCCCCAGTGCGGTGCGGACGGCCCGGCGGATGGTGCCGCCCATGGGGCCCGAAAGGGCGTTGGCGTAGGAAGGCACCTCGTCGATGATCGCCTGGACGACCTCGTCGGCGGTGCTCTTCAGCGCGGCCCGGATTGCTGTGACCGTCGTCTCGTCCAGGGTCAGTTCGCCGGCCCTCTGGATTGCATGGCTCACTTTTTTGTTCCCTACGAACAATTCAGCCGATCAGATTCACGCTCTACGGTCAGGACTTTACGCCTTCTGGCCCAGCAAGCTGGAGTCATGACGAGTACAGCCCTCCGCAGCAGGGCGTGGAAACTGCTGGAGATGGTCACGACGCCGCTGCTGCCGTCGGACTATCTCGACCTGGTCAGCCCGCTGCGTGCGGGCGCCGACCTGCGGGGGCGCATCGAGGCCGTGCACCCCGAGACGGGTGACGCCGCGACCGTCGTGATCAGACCGGGACGGGGGTGGCGCGGCCACACGGCAGGTCAGTACGTGCGGATCGGGGTCGACGTCGACGGCGTGCGCCTGTGGCGTGCCTACTCCCTCACCTCGCCGACAGACCGTCAGGACGGCCGCGTCACGATCACCGTGAAGGCGATCCCGGACGGCAAGGTCAGCAATCACCTGGTCCGCAGGGCGAAACCGGGCACGCTGATCCAGCTCGACCAGCCGACCGGTGACTTCGTGCTGCCGCGGGCCAAGCCCGGCAAGGTGCTCTATCTGACGGCCGGCAGCGGCATCACGCCCGTGATGGGCATGCTGCGCGACACCGAGTTCGACGACGTCGTCATGGTCCACTGCGCGCCACGGCCGCAGGACGTGATCTTCCGCGACGAACTGCACGGCCTGGTCGCGGACAAGAGGCTACGGCTCACCGAGGTGCACACCGAGACGGACGGCAAGCTCGACATCGCCCGTCTCGACGCGCTCGTGCCCGACTGGGCCGAGCGCGAGACCTGGGCCTGCGGGCCCGCGGGCCTGCTCGACGCCGCCGAGGAGCACTGGACCGGGCACGGCGTACCGGAGCGCCTGCACACCGAACGCTTCCGCCCCGGCGTCGTCGTCGCCGGCGAAGGCGGCGAGGTCACGTTCAGCGCCACCGGCAGGACCGTCGACGCGGACGGCGCCACGCCGCTGCTGGACGTCGGCGAGGAGGCCGGCGTGCTCATGCCCTCCGGGTGCCGCATGGGCATCTGCTTCGGCTGCGTCACACCGCTCAAGGCGGGCGCCGTCCGCGACCTGCGCACCGGCGAGATCACCGAGGCCGAGCCGGGCGTCCTCATCCAGACCTGCGTGTCCGCCGCGGCGGGCCCCTGCGACATCGAACGGTAGGAGCACCTTGACCGCCACCGACCCCACCGCCCACCTGACCGCGGAGCAGATCGAGGAGCTCGGCCGCGAGCTGGACGCGATCCGCGACGAGGTGATCGCGAGCCGCGGCGAGAAGGACGCCGCCTACATCCGCAAGGTCATCTCGGCGCAGCGCAAGCTCGAACTGGCCAGCCGGGGCGTGCTGCTGTTCTCGCTCTTCCCGCCCGCGTGGCTGCTCGGCACCGCCGGTCTGTCCGTGGCGAAGATCATGGACAACATGGAGATCGGCCACAACATCCTGCACGGCCAGTGGGACTGGATGCGGGACCCGAAGATCCACTCCACCACCTGGGAGTGGGACCACGTCTCGCCGTCCGAGCAGTGGAAGCACTCCCACAACGAACTGCACCACACGTACACCAACGTGATCGGCAAGGACAACGACCTCGGCTACGGCATCATGCGCGTCGACGAGGACCAGCGGTGGCACCCGTTCCACCTCGGCCAGCCGCTGTGGAACTTCCTCAACGCCTGTTTCTTCGAGTACGGCATCGCCGCGTACGACCTGGAACTGGGCAAGAACCTGCAGAAGCGCCGCCGCAAGAACCCGGAGTTCCGCGCGCGGGCCAGGGCCGTGGGCCGCAAGATCCGCAAGCAGGTGCTCAAGGACTACGTGATCCACCCGCTGCTGTCGGGCCCGTCGTTCCTCCCCACGCTCGCCGCCACGTTCACCGCGAACCTGGTCCGCAACATCTGGACCCACTCGGTGATCATGTGCGGGCACTTCCCCGAGGGCGTGCAGGTCTTCGAGCGCCGGTCGATCAACGGCGAGACGCGCGGCCAGTGGTACCTGCGCCAGATGATGGGCTCGGCGAACATCAGCGGCAGCAGGGCCATGCACTTCATGACCGGCAACCTCTCCCACCAGATCGAGCACCACCTGTTCCCGGACCTGCCGAGCAACCGGTACGCCGAGGTCGCGGTGAAGGTGCGCGCACTGTTCGAGAAGTACGAGCTGGAGTACGTCACCGGGCCGCTGCCCAAGCAGGTGTTCTCCGCGTGGCACAAGGTCTTCCGGCTCTCGCTGCCGAACAAGAAGCCCAAGGCCAAGACGCCGGACCGCGAGCAGGAGCTCGTCGCGGCCTGACACACACAGCCCGCGGCGAGGTGTTGTAGTGCGCCGGCCTGCCGTGGTCGGGCCGGTAGTCGGGTGTGCGTACGCGCACTCGGTCTACCGACGGGCGGGCTGGGCGGAAGCCATGGGCCGTGCCGTGGACACTGCCGGAACCGATGCTCGCCGCCCCCGTGTCCGACCCCGCGCTGGTGCCGGTGTGGGCGGGTAAGCCGAAGGCATCGAACGCTTGCACCCACGGGTGCAGCACGATCACCCCTGCCTGACCGCCAGGCACGAAAGCCTCGCCCGACCGCCCCGGCCCCGCTCGCGCAAGACCCCCGTGTCCGTACGGCTGGACACCCTGGAATCGACCGGGGTGGGCTGGTGTGCGGGAGGGCGCGAGGACCAGCACTCCGACGGCTCGACCACCCTGCGGCGATGCCCCGATGGGTGGCCTCGTCCGGGGCGAGAACTACCGCACGGCTCTCGGTGTCACCGCCCTCGCGCCCGAAATCCTGTGCCGGTCCCCGTGTACGGGTGTACAGGTACCGCAAGTGGAGCGGGCAGTGCGGCCGCAGCCTGCGCGCCGCCCTGCGCTGTGGCAAGGACCAGGTTCATGGCTCTGAGGCGCAGATCATCCTGTCGCACAGCAGGGGCGCTGAAGCGCAGGTCCTCCGTCGGTGAGGAAGGTCGGCAGAAGTCGGCAAGCGGACTGCCGCAGCAGCCCAGGCTCAGGGGCGGAAATCCACCCGCTCCCTCGTCAGGCAGGCTCGTTGGCGCACCTCCGCGGGTCAGCGCACCCTCCCCCGCGGCTTCAACGCCACCGGAGGCAGTTCGGGAGCCGGCAGCGGCGCCCCCTCGTACCCCTTCACCTCGCCGAATCGCGACCCGGTCATCCAGTCCTCACGAGCCTGTGCGATCTCTTCCTGGGACCGTCCGATCCAGTTCCAGAACATGATCAGCTCCTCCTCGAACGGCTCGCCTCCCAGCAGCATCAGGCCCGCGTCCGACGCGGCGCGCAGCGGGAGTTCGGT
This sequence comes from Streptomyces sp. NPDC088350, assembly GCF_044753545.1. Lineage (NCBI taxonomy): Bacteria > Bacillati > Actinomycetota > Actinomycetes > Kitasatosporales > Streptomycetaceae > Streptomyces > Streptomyces sp. NPDC088350. The sequence goes on from NZ_JBIVNL010000003.1 coordinate 309,642, forward strand.
GCGGCCGCAGCCGAGGTAGAGCATCGAGCCGGGGAGGACCGGGACGCCGTCGACGTGGGCCTCGCCGGACATGGCGAGGACGGCGTACTCGAAGTCGGGTTCCAGCGGCAGGCGTACGTCCGCGCCGGCGGCGAGGGCCAGGTCCGCGCCGACGATCGGGGTGTACGTCGTACCGGGCGAGGTCGTGCCGTCGACGTCGCCGAGGACGATCGTGGCGCGCAGGCCCGGCGCCGTGACGACCGGCAGTTCGGCGTGGTGCTCGAAGTGCGGGTCGACGTGGCGGTGGCTGTCGGGGAGGGCGACCCAGAGCTGCGCGCCGTGCAGGAAGCGGGCGTGCGTGCCGGGGCTCTGTTCGGCGTGGCTGATCGCGCGGCCCGAGGTCATGAGGCCGAGTTCGCGGGGGCGGATCGTCGCGACGCTGCCGGTCGAGTCGCGGTGCAGGACCTCGCCCTCGTGCAGCCAGCTCACCGTCTGCAGGCCCATGTGGGGGTGCGGGGGCACCTGCATGCCGGGCTCGTCTGCGATGTCGTCGGGGCCGTAGTGATCCACGAAGCACCAGGCGCCGACCATGCGGCGGCCCAGGTTGGGCAGCAGGCGGCGGACTTCGGTGGACTCGCCGAGCTGGACCCGGCGCGGGCTGAGGAGTTCGCGGACGGGCTCCGCCACCACGAAACCGCGGCCGCCGCACAGGGCCGGAACCGCTTCGCGATCAAGATTGCTCATGGCGACAACCTAGTCCCGTCGAGGCCGTTCCGTCAGTCCGTCAACCCCTCGCCGGGGCCGTCTCCCCCGCCGTTCTCCTGCCACCCGACCGTCAAAAAATAGTAGCCATGGACATAGTAGCCATGTACCGTATCGGTCATGAGTACGGCATCCGAGGGCGCTACGCCCGGTTTCCTGGTCTGGCGACTGTCGACGAAGTGGCGCACGGCGGTCGACCGCGCGGTGGCACCCCTGGGGTTGACCCATGCGCAGTACTCCCTGGTGGCGTCGCTGTACGGCATGCGGCGTTCCGGGCTGCGTCCCAGCCAGCGGCACCTCGCCGACCACACCGGACTCGAAGCCCTCTATGTGTCGAAGCTGGCCCGCGCGCTGGAGTCCGCCGGCCTCGTCGAGCGCACCCGGGACCCCCGTGACCCGCGCGCGGTCCAGCTGGCCCTCACCGAGGAGGGCCGTGACGTGACCCGGCGGGCGATCACGGTCGTCCACGGACTTCTGGAGCAGTTGCTGGAGCCGCTCGGCGGCCTCGGCAGCGCGCGGACCAAGGAGTTCACCCGGGATCTCGCGACCCTGCTCGACACACCCCTCGACCATGCGAGTGAGCACGAGAAGGAGCAGTCATGACCACCACCGCCCCCCGACTCGACCCCCGCGTCATCGGCCTCGCGCACTACGCCGGACGCGCGGTCCTGGAAAGTGTCCTGACCCGGCACGGTCTCGACTTCCAGCAGCAGATCACCCTCAGGCTCGTCGCCGTCGCCGGCGGGCCCGTCGAGCGCGACAGGCTCGTCGAGGAGGTCGTCACCTCCCTGAAGGCCGACGAGGCCACCGTGCGCGGCGTCGTGGAGCAGCTGCTCGCGGCCGGGCTGGTCGAAGCCGACGGGGCCGGGATCCGGCTGACGGACGCCGGCCGCGAGAAGTTCGACCGGGTCAGCAGCGAGACCGGTGTCCACACCGCCCGGGTCTACGCCGACATCCCGGCGCAGGACCTGGAGACCGCCGGCCGGGTACTGACCCTCATCACCGAGCGGGCCAACGCCGCGCTGGCCGCCGTGGCGGAGTAGCGAATATCAGTAGTGGAATATTCAACCAACAGGGTCCGTTGTGGGGGTCGAAGGAGGTCAAGTGGACATGACGTACTACGACCACGGAACACCGGCGGAGCGTTGGGAGCGCGCGCGGTTGTTCTTCGACGCCAAGGACTACGCCGCGGCGGCGCGGGTGTTGGGCGGGCTGGTCGAGGAGGTGCCCGAGCAGACCGGACCGCGCCTGCTGCTGGCGCGCGCCTACTACCACTCGGCCCAACTGCGGCGCGCCGAGGCCGAGTTGCGTGTCCTCGTGGAGCGTGACCCGGTGGAGCACTACGCCCGGCTGATGCTCGGCCGCACGCTGGAGCGGCAGGGGCGGCACGAGGAGGCCGGTTCGCATCTGCGGATCGCCTCGGCACTCGCGGGTGACTTCGAGCAGGTCTGAGACACCGCAGGGAGAAGGAGAAGGGGCCCGGTTCCGTCATGGAACCGGGCCCCTTCGTGTACGTGGCTACTTCGCGTACGTTCGACCGCCCCGGCGATGGGCCACCTCTCCCAGCACCACGTCCACGGCGATGAACGCGGCCAGCGGGATGCCCAACAGCGGGACGAAATAGCCGAGTACGGCGATCACCGCCAGGCACGGGACGAGGACCAGCGGGGGTACCTGTGCCCAGGCGCCGCGCGGGACCGGGCGGCCGAAGGAGGAGCCCCGGCCGCGCTGCCACCACATGCGGTAGCCCCACACGATGAGCAGGATGAGGGAGAGGGCGAGCAGCATCAGGGCTATCTGGTTGACGAGGCCGAAGAGGACGCCGGTGTGCAGGTCGATGCCCCAGCGGGTCAGTTTGGCGAGCAACGGGTAGTCGGCGAAGCGGAGTTCGTCGGTGACCTTGCCGGTGGCGGGGTCGACGGCGACCGCGTCCTGCTTCTCGGGCCAGCTGCGCTGGACCTGTTTGACGACGTACGCCGAGTCCGCGTCGGCGGGCGGGACGATCTCGACGGGGTTGCCCAGCCCCTCGGCGCGCGCGGCGGCGAGGATCTTGTCGAGGCCCACGCCGTGTTCGGCGTCGCCGGTCGCGGTGGAGCCGCCGTGACCCGCGTGCTCACCGCTCGCCGCGGCGGACACCGAGGGGGTCGACTGGCCCAGCGAGGTGCGGAGTTCGTCGATGTTGGCGCCGGCGTACGTCGACCAGGTCAGTCCGGTCGCCGAGAGGAAGATGAACCCGGCGGCGGCCCAGACACCCACCGTGCCGTGCAGGCCGAGGGTGCGGCGCCGTCCGCTCGTGCCCCGCACCTTGCGCAGGGCGCGGCGCCGGGAGAACCACAGGACCAGGCCACCGCCCGCGACGACCCACAGCCAGCTCGCGGCGAACTCGCTGTACAGGCGGCCGTTCTCACCGAGGTGGAGATCGCGGTGGAGTTCGTCGATCCAGGTGCGCAGCGGGAGCGCGCCGGTCGCGCCGTACTGTTCGAGCGCGCCGCGGACCTTCCCGGTGTACGGGTCGACGAACACGGCGAGGGTGTGGCCGGCGGCGACGCCCTTGACGCCGGAGAGCATGACACGGGTGGTGGCGCCGGCCTCCGGGGCGGGGCGGACGGCGGAGACGGTGCCCTCGGGGTGCGCCGTGCGGGCGGCGGTCACCTGCTGCGAGATCGGCAGTTCACGGTCGCCGACGGGGACGGTCAACTCATGGGCGTACACGATCCGTTCGGCCTGGAAGGCACCGGCGTACAGGAAGCCGGTGACGGCGGCGACAAGCAGGAACGGGGCGACGAGCACTCCGGCGTAGAAGTGCAGGCGCAGGACCAGGGGGCGCAGCGGGGCCCAGCGGCCGGGGGACGGTGCCGGGGCGGGCTCCTGCGGGACCTCGGCCGGGGCGGTCGAGGGAGCGGTGGACATCGGCGGGCTTCTCCGGGAGGCAGGGGACGAGGGGACGGCGCGGGGCGAGGAAGCGGGCGGGTGGGGTGTCGTAGCCGTAGTGGTCCAGTAGTCGGCGCGTGATGGCACCGAGTTCCCGGGGGTTCGAGTGGCGTGCGTCACTCCTGGTCGTGCCGGAGACCATGGCATCCTGGCGCGATGGCACTTCTCAGTGATCGCGCACCCCTGGCCGAGCGTGTCGAGGAACTCCTCGCCGCCGGCGGTCCGTTGCCCATCGTCTCGGCCGGTGACCCGGTGCTGCGGCGCGGAACCGAGCCGTTCGAGGGCCAGTTGGAGCCCGCGCTGCTGGCGCGGTTCGTCGAGGCGCTGCGCGTGACCATGCACGCGGCGCCGGGCGTGGGCGTCGCGGCCCCGCAGGTCGGGGTGGAGCTGCGGATCGCGGTGATCGAGGACCCGGCACCGGTGCCGGACGAGGTGCGGGTGGTGCGCGGGCGGGTGCCGCAGCCGTTCCGGGTGCTGGTCAATCCGTCGTACGAGCCCGTGGGCGACGGTCGGGCCGCGTTCTTCGAGGGGTGCCTGAGCGTGCCGGGATGGCAGGCCGTGGTGGCGCGGTACGCCTCGGTGCGGCTGACCGGGCAGGACGAGCACGGGCGGGCGGTGGACGAGGTGTTCACCGGGTGGCCCGCGCGGATCGTGCAGCACGAGACGGACCACCTCGACGGGCTGCTCTACCTGGACCGGGCCGAACTGCGCTCGCTGTCGTCCAACGAGGCGATGGCGGAGCGCTGGGCGCAGCCGACGCCGGAGGAGGCGTCGGCCGCGCTCGGCTTCGAGCTGCCGTAGGGAATCGGCTTCCAACTGACCTGTGTACTCAGGGGTGTTCAGCCCCGGTAGGCCTCCAGCAGGCGGAGCCAGACCTCGCTGATCGTGGGGTAGGACGGGACCGCGTGCCACAGGCGGTTGATCGGGACCTGGCCGGCTACGGCGATGGTCGCCGAGTGGATCAGTTCGCCGACACCGGGGCCGACGAAGGTGACGCCGCGCAGGATCTCCTCGTCGAGGTCGACGATCATGCGGGCGCGGCCCCGGTAGCCGTCGGCGTAGAGGCCGGCGCCCGCGACCGAGGAGAACTCGACGTCGACCGCGCGGACGCGGTGGCCGGCCTGTTCCGCCTCGGCGAGGGAGAGGCCGACGGCCGCCGCCTCCGGGTCGGTGAAGACGACCTGGGGTACGGCGTCGTGGTCGGCGGTGGCCGCGTGGGCGCCCCACGGGTCGGTCTCCAGCAGCGGGACGCCTGCGGCGCGGGCGGCGATCGCGGCGCCCGCGATGCGTGCCTGGTACTTGCCCTGGTGGGTGAGGAGGGCGCGGTGGTTGACGTCGCCGACCGCGTACAGCCAGTCGCTGTCCTGGACGCGCAGGGTGTCGTCCACGGACAGCCAGGAGCCCGGTTCCAGGCCGATGGTGTCGAGGCCGATGTCGTCGGTCTGCGGGGCGCGTCCGGTGGCGAAGAGGATCTCGTCGGCCTCGATGCGGTCGCCGCTGTCGGTGACGGCGACGACGGTGCCGTTCTCGCGGGTCACCGAGGTGACGGACGTGCCGGTGCGCAGGTCGACGCCGGCCTCGCCGAGCGCGTCGGCGACCAGTTCGCCGGCGAAGGGCTCCATGCGGGGCAGCAGGCCCTTGCCCCGGACGAGGAGGGTGACGCGGGAGCCCAACGCCTGCCAGGCGGTGGCCATTTCGACGGCGACGACCCCGCCGCCGACCACGATCAGCCGGCCGGGCGCGGCCTTGGCGCTGGTGGCCTCGCGGCTCGTCCAGGGCTTCACGTCGGCGAGTGCGGGCAGGTCGGGGAGGAGGGCGCGGGTGCCCGTGCACACGGCGACCGCGTGCCGGGCGGTGAGGACGTGCCGTACGCCGTCGGGGCCCGTCACCGTCACCGTGCTGGGGCCGTCGAGGCGGCCCCGGCCCCGGTAGAGGTCGGCGCCGATGCCGTCGAGCCAGCGGACCTGTCCGTCGTCCTTCCAGCCCGAGGTCTCGTAGTCCCGGTGGGCGAGCACCGCGGCGGTGTCGAGAGGGCCCTGGACGAGGTGGCCGAGGCCGGGCACGCGGCGGGCGTCGGCGCGGGCGATGACCGGGCGCAGCAGGGCCTTGCTGGGCATGCACGCCCAGTACGAGCACTCGCCGCCGACCAGTTCGCTCTCCACGACCGCGGTGGAGAGACCGGCCGCACGGGTGCGGTCGGCGACGTTCTCCCCCACGGGCCCGGCCCCGAGCACCACGACGTCGTACGCGATGGATTCCGTTTCCGTCATGGGGCCAGTCTGCTGGGTGGTGTGCGCCGAGGCCACACGGGTAGGGGCGCGGAATACGCGTCCGGACGGCCGTGTTGTGCCAGGCGGCTTCGCCCCCACATCGAGGAAGAGGGAATCACGTCATGAGCAGCACCGTGGAGCTCACCAAGGAGAACTTCGACCAGACGGTCACGGACAACGACTTCGTCCTGATCGACTTCTGGGCGTCCTGGTGCGGGCCGTGCCGTCAGTTCGCCCCGGTCTACGAGAAGGCCGCCGAGGACAACCCCGACCTCGTCTTCGGCAAGATCGACACCGAGGCCCAGCCCGAGCTGGCCCAGGCCTTCGGCATCCAGTCGATCCCCACGCTGATGATCGTCCGTGACCGCGTCGCCGTGTTCGCCCAGCCCGGCGCCCTGCCGGAGGCCGCCCTGACGGACGTCATCGGCCAGGCCCGCAAGCTCGACATGGACGAGGTCCGCAAGTCGGTCGCCGAGCAGCAGGCGCAGGCCGAGCAGAGCGGTCGGTAGGCACCGCCGTTCAGGAAATCCCTAGAACGGGTACGTCGCCACGTCCCCGCGCACCGTCGTCCAGCGCACGTCGGTGAAGGCCTCCAGGTTGGCCTCGCCGCCGAAGCGGGCGCCGGTGCCGGACGCGGCGATCCCGCCGAAGGGCGCGACGGCCTCGTCGTTCACGGTCTGGTCGTTGATGTGGACGATCCCGGTCGGGATGCGCTCCGCCAGGTCCAGGCCGCGGGCGCTGTCACGCGTGACGATGCCGAGCGAGAGTCCGTACGGCCCGGTCGTGGCCAGCGCCGCCGCTTCGTCGGCGGTGGCGAAGGACCGGACCGGCGCCACCGGGCCGAACACCTCCTCCGTGTAGGCGGGGGTGGCGTCGTCCGCGCCCGCGAGGACGGTCGGCCGGTAGAAGAGGTCCTCGTGCGTACCGCCCGCCACGAGCCTCGCGCCACTCGCCGTGCTGGCCTCCACCAGGCCGTGGATCTTGGCGAGTTGGGCGCCGTCGATGATCGGGCCGAGGTGCACCTGGGCGCGGTGCGGGTCGCCGACGGCGAGGGAGTCGGCCTTGGCGGCGAGGCGTTCGACGTACTCCTCGTAGAGCGACTCGTGGACGAGATGCCGTCCGGTCGTCATGCAGATCTGCCCCTGGTGGAAGAACGAACCCCAGGCCGCCGTCGAGATCACCGCGTCCAGGTCGGCGTCCGCCAGCACGATCAGGGCCGAGTTCCCGCCCAACTCCAGGTGCGCGCGCTTGAGATGGCGCCCCGCCGACTCACCGACCGCGCGCCCGGCGGCGGTTGAGCCCGTGAAGGAGATCACGGGCACCTGCGGGTCGGCGACCAGTGCGGCCCCCACCTCCGCGCCGCCGGGCAGGACGTGGAGCAGTTCGTCGGGCAGGCCCGCCTCCGCGAAGACCGCCGCGAGGGCCAGTCCCCCGCAGACCGCCGTGCGCGGGTCCGGCTTGAGGACGACCGCGTTGCCGAGCGCGAGCGCCGGGGCGACCGAGCGGATGGAGAGGATCAGCGGGGCGTTGAACGGCGCGATCACACCGACGACTCCGACCGGGACACGGCGGGTGTACGACAGCCTGGGCGCCTCCGAGGGGAGGACCTGCCCGGCGGGGCGGGAGGCGAGCGCGGCGGCCTCGTAGCACTCCTGTGCGGCGACGTGCAGTTCGAAGTCCGCCTTGCCGGGGATCGAGCCGGACTCCCGCACGATCCACTCGCGCAGTTCCTCGGCGTGCGCGGCGAACAGGTCACCGGCCCTGCGCAGCACACCGGCCCGGACGAAGTGCGGGACGCGTGCCCACTCGGCCTGCGCGGCACGGGCCGCCTGGGCGGCGGGGCGTATGTCCTCGGCGGCGGCGAGCGTGACGGTACCGAGCGTGTCGCCCGTGGCGGGCTCGGTGACCGGGTACTCGGGGCCCGACAGGGGGCGGGACTGCCAGATCTTGGGGTCGAGCAGGGGCATGGCGGCTCTCCGTTCCGTCACCGGCGGGACTCACAGGGGCAGCGGGAGTCCCGTGTAGTTCGCGTGACGGGATGCGGTGATCCGGCGCAGCCGTACGAACCGCGTCCGGTGGTCGAACGCATCCCCGTCTGGTTGAGCGTGCAACATCCTAGTCGCGCCGGGCGGGAAACGCGTCGCCGGCGACGGGCGGGAGACGTAACTCCGGCTACCGGCGCGGGAGTTGCGGAGAGCCGGCGTGATGCCGGTCGTCGAGGGTCCGGGGCAGGACGGGAACGTCGGAACACGGCGAGCGCGAGGCCCATGACTCATCGGCTCATGGACTCAACTCCGCTCCGGGGTCGCGGACTTGGCGGCGATCGGTCCGCGCCGCAGGGTCCGGTCGGCCTCGATCGCGAAGCGGGGCCGATCTCGGCCGGGTCCCTCACGATCCCTTTCCCCTTCCGACGCCGAGCCGATCGGCGGGGCCGCGGTCGCGCCCGGTGTCGACCGTGCCCTGCTCCGCCGTCCCGGCGCGGGGCACAACTCCCCCGGTCCCAGGCCCCGTTCAGCTCGAATCGCGGTGGATCACCGAAGCCGCCAGCAGTTCGTGGGTGCCGGGCAGGACGCCGGGCTCGCGTACCGCGGTGTCGACCAGTTCGGCGAGGTCGCGGCCGGACGGGAGCTGGATGTGGACGGTGCTCAGGCGGGGACGCAGCAAGCGGCCGATCATCAGGTCGTCGGCGCCGATCACGGCTGTGTCCTCGGGGACGCGGATGCCTTCGTCCTGGAGGGCGCGCATCAGCAGCATCGCGTACTCGTCGTTGTACGCGAACACGGCGTCGAGGCCGAGCGCGCGCCAGCGCGCGGCGAGCTCGGCGGCGCTCTCCTCGCTGTAGGCGAGCGGGAGTTCGGTGACCGTGGCGTCCGTGTCGAGCAGGGCGCGGCGCACGCCGTCGAGGCGGGGGCGGGAGAAGGTCTCCAGGCCGGGCTCCTCCGGCACGACCACGCCGATCCGGCGCCGGCCGCGGTCGTGGAGGTGCGTGCCCGCACAGTGGCCGACGCCCTCGTGGTCCATGAGCAGGGCGTGGGCGCCCTCGACCCGCTCGGGGCCGAGGGTGAGGACGGCCCGCGCGCCGGAGCGCTTGAGGACGGCGACGCCCTGCGGGCCGAGTCCGGCGCCGGGTACCAGGACGGCGACCGGGCGGAGTTCGGCCCAGGCGCGGGCGGCCTCGTCCCCCTGTAAGCCCACCGAGCCGTGCTGCACGACCGTGTAGTCGAGGCGGCTGAGCGCCCACTGGAGTTCGTGGATGAACTGGCTGTAGAGCAGTCCCACCGGAATGGTCGGCGCCGGCATCAGCACCATCCGGCTGTGCCCGGCGCGCAGGCTGCGGGCAGCCGCGTGCGGGACGTACCCGAGCTCCTTGGCGGCCTCGTGGACGCGACGCCGCGTGGGCTCGCTGATCCGTACGGCGCTGGTGTTGTTGAGGACGTAGGAGACGGTCGCGCGGGAGACGCCGGCCAGGCGGGCCACATCGGCGCTCGTGGGCACGGAGCGCGGTGCGGGCGACGGGGCTGCGGGCGTTTTCGGTATCTGCACCATGACGTACGGCATCTTGGCAGAAGCCGGGGGCGGTCAGTGCGGCGGGGGAACGGTCGTCACGACGGCACAACATGGTCCGGGATTTTACGAACATGTTCGTCACGAACTTGTTCGGAGCGAACATGTTCGCTACCTTCGAGGCATGACAGCTCGCCCCGACACCCCCCGCAGCCGCCGCGAACGCCCGGCGAAACCCGCCCTGAGCAGGGAGGGAATCGTCGCCGCCGCCGTGGCGGTGCTGCGCGCCGAAGGTCTGCCGAAGGTCACCATGCGGCGCCTGGCCCAGGAACTCGACACCGGTCCGGCCTCGTTGTACGTGTACGTCCGCAACACCGCGGAGCTGCACGCGGCGGTCCTGGACGAGCTGCTCGGCACGATCGGGCCCGCGCCCACCGAGGGCACCTGGCGTGAACGGGTCGAGCGGGTGCTCACCGCGTACACCGCGATGCTCTTCGAGCACCCGAGCCTCGCCCGTTCGGCGATGACGGCCTGGCCCAGCGGCCCGCACTACCTGAACCTGATCGAGACCCTGCTGGCCCTGCTCGACGAGGGCCGCGTCCCGCCCGCACAGGCCGCGTGGGGCGTGGACCTGCTGCTCCAGCAGGCCACCGCGACGGCCGCCGAACACGCGGCCGACGACACCCGGGACGACTGGGACGCCCTGACCCACGCCGTGCGCAACGCCTCCGCCCGGACCCACCCGCACCTCGCCGCGCGCTCCGCCGACCTGCTCTCGGGGGCACCCCTGGCCCGCCTGTCCTGGCGGTTCCAGGCACTGATCACCGGGATCGAGCGGACCGCCGTACCCGAATGACGCCGTTCCCCACCTGCTTCGAGGAGACCACCATGACCACCTCGCACCACCCCATAGCCGTCGTCGGCGGCGGACTCGGCGGGCTCACGCTCGCCCGGGTCCTGCACGTGAACGGCATCGAGGCCGCCGTGTTCGACCTGGACGCCTCCCCCGCCGCCCGCACGCAGGGCGGCATGCTCGACATCCACGACGACTCGGGCCAGTCGGCGCTGCGCGCGGCGGGTCTCTACGAGGAGTTCCGCGCGCTGGTCAACCCGGGTGGCGAGGCCACCCGCGTCCTCGACAAGGCCGGGACGGTCCTGCTGGACGAGCCCGACGACGGTACCTCCGGGCGCCCCGAGGTCGACCGGGGCCGGCTCCGCGACCTGCTGCTCGGTTCCCTGCCCGAGGGCACCGTCCGCTGGGGCGCGAAGGCCACCGGCGCCCGCCCGCTGGACGGCGGCCGGCACGAGGTGACACTCGCGGACGGCACCTCCTTCACCACCGACCTGCTGATCGGCGCGGACGGCGCCTGGTCCAGGGTGCGGACCCTGCTGTCGGACGCGAAGCCCGCGTACACCGGCATCTCGTTCGTCGAGGTGGACCTGCCGGACGCCGATCTGCGGCATCCCGTGAGCGCCGAGGTCGTCGGCGGCGGCATGATGATGGCGCTCGGCGCGGGCAAGGGCTTCCTGGCCCACCGGGAGACCGACGGGAGCCTGCACATCTACGTCGCGCTCGCCGTCCCCGAGCACGAGTTCGCCGGCGTCGACTTCACGGACGCCGAGGCGGCGAAGGCGTACACGCTGGGGCACTTCGCCGACTGGGACAAGAGCCTGCGGGCCCTGCTCGGCGACGCGGACGGGCCGCTGGTCCCGCGACACATCCACGCCCTGCCGATCGGGCACCGCTGGGAACGGGTGCCCGGGGTCACGCTGCTGGGCGACGCGGCCCATCTGATGTCGCCGTTCGCGGGCGTCGGGGCCAACCTGGCGATGCTCGACGGGGCCGAACTGGGCCTGGCGCTGGCCGCGCACCCGGGTGACACCGAGGCCGCGCTGACCGCCTACGAGGAGAAGCTGTTCCCGCGCGGCGAGGAGTCGGCGGCGGACTCGGCGGCGAACGGGGTGCTGATGTTCCGTGACGACGCCCCGCAGGGCATGCTCGACATGTTCGCCGGCCACGCCTGAGGCGGAGTCAGCAGGGCGACGGCGTACTGGTCACGCGGGCCACGAGGTCGATCCAGCCGGCCTCAAGACGCTCCATGGGCAGCCCGCACTGCCTGGTCAGATGGTTGATCAGGGCCGGGTCGAGATACGCCATCAGCGGGTGGGAGAGCAGCTCGCAGTCGGCGTCCGGCACGATCTGCCGCAGCAGCATCGTGACGTGCGTGCGCAGCGCCCCCAGCGAGGGGTGGGAGTAGCGCCGGGTCGGCTCCGGCTGGGCGGCCAGTTGCAGATCGAGCTGCTCGGCCGAGCGGTAGAGCACCGCCACGCCGAAGGCCCGCAGCCGCTCGACCGGCGGGGCGCCGGGGCCCAGCGGGGGCGGCCCGCCGAGGAAGTCGCCCTGGAGCCGCCTCGACGAGTGGTCCAGCAAGGCCATCAGCAGGCCGGTGCGGTCGCCGAAGCGGCGGAAGACGGTCCCTTTGCCGACCTCGGCGGCGGCGGCCACCGCCTCCATGGTGACGCCCGCCACCCCGTGCTCCGCGATCAGTCGGGCGGCGGCCTCCAGCAGCTTGGCCCGGTTGCGGGCCGCGTCGGCGCGCAGACACGGTTCGTCGGCGAAGGAGCGGACCTCCAGCAACTGGGGTTCGCCTATGGACTCCTCGGACTTCGGGAAGGGCGGCAGCGTGCTGGACATGAAGACAGCGTAAAGCACCCGGAACAAAACTGGACCGCAGTCCGCTTAAGCTGGTACAACTTTTAAACGGACCTCGGTCCGGATCGTAACAGCAGTGTTTCAGCCCCCCTCTTGGAGTCCCCCATGTCCGTTCGTATCCTCGCGCTCGTCGGCAGCCTGCGTGCCGGCTCGCACAACCGCCAGCTCGCCGAGGCCGCCGTGAAGTTCGCGCCCGAGGGCGCCGACATCGAGATCTTCGAGGGTCTCGCCGACATCCCGTTCTACAACGAGGACATCGACGTCGAGGGTGCCGTCCCGGCCGCCGCCGCCAAGCTCCGCGAGGCCGCCGGTGCCGCCGACGGGTTCCTGTTCTTCTCCCCCGAGTACAACGGCACCATCCCTGCCGTCCTGAAGAACGCCATCGACTGGCTGTCCCGCCCCTACGGCGCCGGCAGCTTCGGCGGCAAGCCCGTCGTCGTGGTCGGCACCGCCTACGGCCAGTTCGGCGGCGTGTGGGCGCAGGACGAGACCCGCAAGGCCGTGGGCATCGCCGGCGGCAAGGTGATCGAGGACATCAAGCTCTCCATCCCCGGTTCCGTCGTCCGCTTCGCCGAGACCCACCCGGCCGACGACGCCGAGGTCGTCGCCCAGCTGACCGAGGTCCTCACCCAGCTGCACGGCCACGCGGGCGAGGCCGTCGCCGCCTGATCCGGGCAACCCGCTCCACCGTGGAAGGGCCGGAGTCCCCCGGGGACTCCGGCCCTTCCGCGTCAGTCCAGTTCGGCCAGGCGCGGTACCGCCGGCGCCACGAACCGCTCGATCCACTCGGCCGGTTCGCCCGTGCGCGGGCCCAGGATCACCGTGTCGACACCGAGCTTCGTGAAGCCGGCGATCTCCCGCAGGAACGCGTCGACGTCGCCCGTGGTGACGGACTCGCCGGTGTGAACGATCGTCTTGCGGATACGGTCGTAGTCGCGCCCGAGCCTGTCGCAGTGCCCGCGCAGCACGTCGAGCTTGTGCCGCAGCTCGTCCGGCGTCGACACGATCAGGTTGCAGGCGTCGGCGTACTGGGCGACCAGCCGCAGCGTCTTCTTCTCGCCACCGCCGCCGATCATGATCTCGGGGTGCGGGGTGCTGACCGGCGCGGGCACGCACAGGGTCTCGGCGAGCCGGTAGTGCTTGCCCTCGAAGGGGCCGTTGGCCTCCGGGTCCCACATCTGCAGACAGATCCGCAGGGTCTCCTCCAGCCGCTCGAAACGCTCCGCGACCGGCGGGTAGTGCACACCGAGACCGTGGTGCTCGCGGTCGTACCAGGCCGCCCCGATGCCGAGCGTGGCCCGGCCGCCGGAGAGCACGTCGAGCGTGGTGGCGATCTTCGCGAGCAGCCCCGGATTCCGGTACGTCACTCCGGTCACCAGCGCGCCGAGCCGGACCGTGGAGGTGCTGCCGGCCAGGAAGCCCAGCGTCGTGTAGGCCTCCAGCATGGCGTCCTCGGCGCCGCCGTTGAACTCCATCTGGAAGTAGTGGTCCATCACCGAGAGCCAGCTGACGCCCGCCGCCTCGGCCGCGGCGCCCGCGGCGGCCAGCTCGGGCCCGACCGCCGCCGGCCCTCCGGGATGGTTGAACCGGTTGATGTGCACACCGACCCGCATGTCCGACTCCGTTCCACAGTTCGCCGGGACCTTCACCGTCCCTCGTGACGGTAGGTCTTCGAGCGCTCTCGAAGTCAAGCTCCGCGCCTACGACTTGACGGCGGTCTCCTCGTCGGCCGCCCTCGTCGCCCACAGACTGGTGAACGTCGTCACCGCGAGGACCAGCACGATGAAGCCGAGGGAGAAGGGGATCGAGATCTCCGGGACGTGCACGCCGGACTCGTGCAGGGCGTGCAGCACCAGTTTGACGCCGATGAACCCGAGGATGATCGACAGGCCGTAGCTCAGGTGGACCAGCTTCTTCAGCAGGCCGCCGATGAGGAAGTACAGCTGGCGCAGCCCCATCAGCGCGAAGGCGTTGGCGGTGAAGACGATGTACGGGTCCTGGGTGAGGCCGTAGATCGCGGGGATGGAGTCGAGCGCGAAGAGCACGTCGGTGGAGCCGATGGCGAGCATCACGACCAGCATCGGGGTCATGATGCGCTTGCCGTTCTCCCTGATGAACAGCTTGGTGCCGTGGTAGCGGTCGGCCACGCCGAAGCGGCGCTCGGCGATCTTGAGGAGCTTGTTCTCCTCGTACTCCTCCTCGTGTCCGCCCTTGCGGGCGTCCTGGACCAGCTTCCAGGCGGTCCAGATCAGGAACGCGCCGAAGATGTAGAACACCCAGGAGAACGCCGAGATGATGGCGGCGCCGGCCGCGATGAAGCCCGCGCGCAGCACCAGGGCGACGAGGACGCCGACCATCAGGACCCGCTGCTGGTACTGGGAGGGCACCGCGAACTTGCCCATGATCAGCACGAAGACGAAGAGGTTGTCGACGCTGAGCGACTTCTCGGTGATGTATCCGGCGAAGAACTCCCCGGTGGGACCGCTGCCGCCGTAGAAGAACAGCCCGAGGCCGAACAGGCAGGCCAGGACGACCCAGACGACCGTCCAGATGCCGGCTTCCTTGAGGGACACGTCGTGGGGCTTGCGGCCGACGAGGAAGTCGACGCCGACGAGGGCGCACAGGGCGGCGATCGTCAGCAGCCAGACGGTCAGGGAGATGTTCACGGGTGGTGCTCCTGGTACATGAATTGGCACATGAGGTGATACATGGGGTGTCCGCGGGGATCTTGACATCGTTGTCCGCGCGAGAGATACCTTCCACGTCCCGCGGGTGAACAACAGGTAACGTCCTGGCAAGGCACCCGCCGTACGGCGGAGAGGTTCCGCCGTACGGCGGTGGGCGGATCGGGGGTGGACGCGCGGAGGATGGCCGTACGAGCCGCCGCGCCCAGCGTCAGGAGAAGCGCATGACTTCCGTCCCGCCCCCGTTCGACCCCGAACTCGCCGCCGCCCTGGAGTTGATCAAGGAGTTCATCTCGCCCGGGATGTCGCTGGAGGACATCGAGGAGATCCGCCGGGGCCCGGGGATCGCGCAGCTGGCCGAGTTGGACCTGACCCTGGACGGGGCCTTCGCCGTCGAGGACCGGGAGGTGGCGGGGCCGGTCGGCAAGCCCGACATCTCGCTGCTGATCTGCCGTCCGACCGCACCGGCGACGCCCGGACCGCTGCCCGTCATCTACCACGTGCACGGCGGCGGCATGGTGCTCGGCGACAACCGGGTCGGTGTGGGCGGGGCACTGGAGTACGCGCGGGAACTGGACGCGGTGGTCGTGTCGGTGGAGTACCGGCTGGCGCCCGAGCACCCGCATCCCGCGCCGATCGAGGACGTGTACGCCGGTCTGCTGTGGACGGCGGAGCACGCGAAGGAGATCGGCGGCGATCCGGAGCGGATCCTCATCATGGGCGCGAGCGCCGGCGGCGGGCTGTGCGCGGCGCTGGCCCTGCTCACCCGGGACCGCGGCGGCCCGCGGCCGATCGGGCAGCTGCTGCTGTGCCCGATGCTCGACGACCGCAACGACACCCCGTCCACGTACCAGATGGCCGGCGTCGGCGTCTGGGACCGCACGGCCAACGAGACCGGCTGGACCGCCCTCCTCGGCGACCGCCGCGGCGGCCCCGACGTGTCGCCGTACGCCGCACCGGCCCGCGCGGAGGACCTGACCGGCCTGCCCCCGGCCTTCCTCGACGTCGGCTCGGCGGAGACCTTCCGCGACGAGGTCGTCGCCTACGCGTCCCGTCTCTGGCAGTCCGGCGGCATCGCCGAACTCCACGTCTGGCCCGGCGGCTTCCACGGCTTCGACGGCTTCGCCCCCCAGGCAGCGGTGTCCCAGGCGGCACGGGCCGCGCATGTGAGCTGGCTGCGGCGGTTGCTGGCGGCGTAAGCAAGGGAGTGGTTGGGGGGGGGGGCGGCTTCCGTACGATGCCGGGGGCCGCCGGGGCGGGCGAGTGCGACCGGTGTCCGCCGTCGGCGCGCGGGCGGGGTGGCGGGCCGTCTCCGTCGGCGTCGTCGATTCGCCTTGCGACGGTTCCGGCCCAGCCCCGCCCCGTGTACAGCGCAACGGTTCAGGCCGCTTCCCTGCGAGGCCGGGGCCTGCTGCGTGCACGCCTACCGTGGCGGGTCGGCGCCGACTATTCGCGTTGCTGCCGTGCCGGGCCGCCCCTGCCCCGCCTTCGCGTACGGCGCCCTCGATCGCAGGGGGCGCAGGCAGTTCAGGCCGCTTCCCTACGAGGCCGGGGCCCCGGATACGTACCGTGGCCGGTCCTCCCTGTCGGCGCCTGTGGCTCGCGTTGCTCGATGTCCAGGGACGGGACGGTGTGCTCCGGCCGGGAGTGTTCCACACGGCGCCTCGGCAGGCCCCCGCCCGGACCCGTGTCCCGCGCCGTCGAGGGAACCTTGTCCGAGGGCTCCTGCGCACCCGTTCCATGGCGCACCATGGGCATATGAAAGAGCTGGCCGGGCGCCTGACCGCGCTGGATCCGGACGCCGGTGCCGCCGTGCGGGTCATCGGGTACTTCGATCGGCTCGCCGAGTCGCGGGCCGGGCTTGAGGCGCTGGTGCGCGGGGCGGCGGTGCTGGCCGGGTGTGCCGCGCGGCTGGTCGACGCCGAGCGGCGGGTGCGGGTGCGGGTCGAGGCGGACGGTACGCGCAGGGACAGCGAGTCGCCGCCGGATCCCGCCTGGCCGTCCGCCGCGCTGACGCCGGGCGGCGCTTCGGCGCTGTGGCTGGAGCGTACGGCGGAGGCGGCGCCCAGTGTCGTCGACGCGGTGATCCTGGAGCGCGCGGCCGGCGCGGTACGGATCGTGCTCGACCGCACCCGGGGCCGGATTCCCGCCGACGACCCGGAGCTGGTCGAGACGCTGCTCGACGCCACCGCCCCCGGGACGGCCCGGCTGCACGCGGCCCGCCGCCTCGGCCTCGACACGGCCGACCCCGCGACCCGGGCCCGGGTCGTCGCCCCGCTCGACGGGCGGCCCCGGATCGTCGCCGCGCCCCGGGACACCGGTACGTCCGGCGGCGGGCGGCATCTGTCACCCGCCGCGCATCCGGACGGCGATCCGCAGACGGCCCCGGCGCACCCGGTCCCGGTCCACCTCGGTGACGAACCGCCCGTCGGACGGCTGGGGGTCGGCCCCGCCGTCCCCGTACTGGACCTGCCCCGCTCCTGGGCCGCCGCCCGCACCGCCCTCCGCTTCACCGCCGACGGGACCGCGCAGGACCCGGGCCAACGTGTCGTGCACGCCGACGAACTCGGCGGCATCGCCCTTCTCGCCGACCTGGTCGCACCGGGTGCCGAACCGCCGCCCGACGTCCACGACTTGGAAGCGGCGGCGGCCAACGCGCCCTGGCTGCTGGCCACTCTGAACGCCGTCGCCGCCACCACGAGCCTGCGCGCGGCGGCTGCCGGGATCAACGTCCACCACTCCACCCTCCAGGACCGGTTGACCCACGCGGAGTCCCTGCTGGGCTGGCCGGTACGCACCCCCCAGGGACGACTGCGGCTGCAACTGGCGTTGACGATGCGGCACTTGGCCCGGCCGTAGCAGCAGGGGCGGCCGGTTGAGCGGTTGCTGCGGGACGCTCCCCTGGGCCGTATCCGCCCGCACCGTCAACAAACGGGCGCACAGCGGGACTTGGCCATCTCGGCGTCACGCGGAATTCCTGATTCAGTGCGGCCGGAGGGGAGTCATAGCAAGCGCTTGTCGCTACATTTTGACATGACCGCCGCATCACCCTCCCCCTCTGTCACTCCGCAGGAGGCACTTCCCCATGCGCAGACTTCTCGCCTGTCTGGCGGCCGCAGCCGCGGCCCTGGGCGGGATCACGGTGGCCGCCGCCACTCCGGCCGCCGCCGCAACCTCGGGCAGTTTCAGCGTGCTCACCTACAACGTCGCCGGGCTGCCGGAGTCGTTGTCCAGCGCCTCGACGCCGCGCGACACGAGCACCACCGCGATCGGCACGCGCATCGCCCCGTACGACATCGTGAACGTGCAGGAGGACTTCAACTACCACGCCTACCTGTACTCCACCGACACCCACCCCTACCGCACCGCGACCAGCGGCGGCGCGGGTATCGGCAGCGGGCTCAACACGGTCTCCAACTACGCCTGGGACGGCGACGACTTCGAGCGCGTCCACTGGAACTCCTGCCAGATCGACTCGGGCGACTGCCTGACCCCCAAGGGCTTCACGTTCATGCGCGAGCGCCTCTCCGAGGGCGTGTACGTCGACTTCTACAACCTGCACACCAACGCGGGTACGAACGACGGCGACGAGGCCTCCCGTGCCGACAACCTCAGCCAGCTGACCTCGTTCATCGGCACTCACTCGGCGGGCAACGCCGTCGTGGTGATGGGTGACACCAACACCCGTTACACCCGCTCCGCCGACACGATCGCGGAGTTCGGCGCGGCCAACGGGCTCACCGACGCCTGGGTCAAGCTGATCCGCGGCGGCGTCGCGCCGGTCAAGGGCAGCGACGCGCTGGTGTGCGACCAGACCGGGGCCACCGTGCCCAACACCTGCGAGGTCGTGGACAAGGTCCTCTACCGCAGCAGCAAGCTGGTGACGCTCAACGCGACCTCGTACAACAACGAGCACGCCAAGTTCCTCACCTCGGACGGGCTGATGCTCTCCGACCACGACCCGATCACGGTCGGCTTCACCTGGTCGCAGAACGCGGACTTCCAGCTCAGCGACCAGTTCGGCGGTCCGCACGGCGACTACTACCAGGACATCGACAGCGTCCCGGCCGCCGCCCGCGCCACCAAGATCTCGCTGCGCACCGGCTCGCGCGTCGACCAGGTCGGCATCGCCCTCGCCAACGGCACCACGCTCACCCACGGCGGCACCGGCGGCACCGCGTCCTCGCTGACGCTGGGCAGCGGCGAGTACGTGACGACGGCGTACCTGTGCGAGAGCAAGTACAACGACACCACGCGGATCTTCTACGCCAAGTTCACCACCAACCTGGGCAACACCCTGGCCGGTGGCACCACCACCTCGGACTGCGTGACCCGCACCGCCCCGTCCGGCTGGCAGATCGCCGGCTTCCACGGACGCTCCGGCGACGAGCTGGACAAGGTCGGCTTCATCTACACGAAGCGCTGACGCGCCGCCGTACAGCACCGCCGTACGGGCACCGCCGTACCGGCACCGCACGACCCACCGCCGGATCACATGCCCCCGCGTGTGATCCGGCTCGGTGTGTCCGGCCGCCCTACGCGAACGCCGGAGGCACCAGCCGCCCGCGCGAGATGAGCGAGGTGGCCTGCTTCAGCGTGTGGACGCGGATGCTCACGCCGTAGCCGTCGATGCCCGGGACGGCGGCGACCTCGGTGGTCAGATAGCGGTACAGGTCCTCCGTGTCGCGGCAGATGACGACGGCCATCACATTGGAGTCGCCGCTGATGGCGGCGGCGAAGGCCACCTCGTCGTGGCCCGCGAGTTCCTCGCCGACGCGGGCGAGGCGGGCCGGGGCGACGCGCAGCCAGAGGGTGGCGCTGAGCGCGAACCCGAGCCGTGCGGCGAGCAGTTCGACGTCGTAGACGAGGGCGCCCGAGTTCTCCAGGGCGTCGAGGCGGCGGGCCACGCGGGCCGTGGACCAACCGGTGACGTCGGCGAGCTGGGTGTGGGTGGCGCGGCCGTCCTCCGCGAGCGCGTCGAGCAGCGGGGTGTCCTCGTCGGTGAGGCGCACGGGTGGTCCGGTGGGCGCGGGAGGCCGGTCGCCCACGACGTGCCGCACCTGCTCGGGCGTGAGGTGGCCGCCGTAGCCCGTCCAGTCGCTTCGCCCTTGTGTGCCGAAGGGATGGATGAGCAGGTCGATGCTCACGTCGAGGACCGATGCCGACTTGGGCAGCTGGCGGAGCAGGACGTCGTCGCGGGGCACGTGCACCGGGGCGCTGATGACGCAGATGATCTCCGAACCGCCGGACGCGAGGCCCGCGTAGGCGATGTCGGGCCGTCGGGTGAGCGCGTCGGCGAGCGGGCCGACCCGGTCGGGGCGGCAGCGGATGCGGGCCACCCAGCGCGCCTCGCCGTGGACGGCGGGGTCGACCAGGCCGACCACGCGCATCACCCCGGCGCGGCGCAGGGCGTGGAAGCGGCGGGCGGCGGTCTGCTCCGAGACCCCGGCCACCTCGCCGATCAGCCGGAACGAGGCGCGCGGCGCGCACTGGAGCGCGCGGAGGATTTTCCCGTCCACTTCGTCTGTCATGAGGGAAGTCTGGCATCAGCAGTGCCACCGATAGAGGTTTCTGGGCACTTTTCGGCCGCGCGTTGGTGATTGTCCATGGCGGAGCAGATCCTGAGGAGCGTGCCTGTTCGAGGGCATCGGATTCGAGAAGGAGAGTTCCCCGTGAACGTCACGACCCCGGCGAGCGCGCGGCCCGAGCGGCGGGCGGCCACTCTCGTCATGGCCTGCCTCGGCGTCTTCGTCGCCTACTTGCCGGTGACCACGGTCGCCGTGAGCCTGCCCGCGATCCAGGCGGCGCTGAACGCGTCGACCGCCCAACTGTCCTGGGTCCAGGACGCGTTCGTGCTGCCCATGGCCGCGTTCATCCTGACCGCCGGTGTCTTCGGCGATGTGCACGGACGCAAGAAGGTGTTCCAGGCGGGCCTGCTCTTCGCCGCCGCCGGTGCCGCCGTGGCGCTGTCCGCGCAGTCGGTGCAGGTGCTGTGGATCGGCCAGGCTCTCGCCGGTCTCGGCGCGGCGACCCTGCTGCCCACCACGCTGGCGCTGATCAGTCACGCGGTGCCGGACCACCGGGAGCGCGGCAAGTTCATCGGCGTGTGGGCGACCGCCCTGATGGCCGCGCTGGCCGTCGGCCCGCTGATCGCCGGAGTCATCCTCGACCACACGTCCTGGCGCTGGATCTACCTGCTGTCCGTCCCCGTCCCGCTGATCGCGATGGGGTTCGCCGCCCGCCTGCTCCCCGACTCACGCGCCCCGCACGGCCGCAGGCTGGACTGGCCCGGCCAGCTCACCGCCACTCTCGCCATCACCGCGCTCGTCTACGGCGTGATCGAGGGCGGCGCCGGTTCCTTCACGGACGTCAAGGTCATGGTGGCGCTGTTCACCGCGGTCGCCGGCGGGGTCGCGTTCGTGTTCGCCGAGCGGCGCAGCGACAGCCCGATGCTGGATCTGACGCTGTTCCGCAGCCCGGCGTTCACCGCCACCACACTGGTCGCGATGATCACCTTCCTGGCGCTGATCGGCTTCTTCTTCCTGCTCAGCCTGTACTTCGGTCTGGTGCAGCAGCTCGACACGCTTCAGGCGGCCTGGCGGCTGCTCATGGTCACCGGGGCGGCGATCGTGGTCGGCCAGCCGGTGGGGCGGCTCATGCACCGGGTCTCCCCGCGCGTCCTGATCACCGGTGGCCTGCTGGTCATCTCCGGCGCCTTGTTCTCGCTGACGACCGTCGACGCCGGCACGTCGTTCGCGTCCATCGCGTGGCGGCTGGCGCTGCTGGGCCTGGGCATCGGGACCGTCGTCACACCGATGACCGCGACCGCCGTGGCCTCCGTGCCGTATCAGCAGGCGGGCATGGCCGCGGCCGGCAACAACGCGTTCCGGCAGGTAGGCGGCGCGCTCGGCCCGGCCGTCCTGGGCGCCCTGCTCACCACCAAGGCACTCGACACCCTGCCCGGCCACCTCACCGACGCCGGGGTGACGGGTGCGGCACAGCGGAGCATCGTCTCCACCGCCGACGCCGGCGGTCTGGGCGCCGTCGCGCACATGAACCTCGGCGCGAACACCGGGCGCGCCCTGGGCGCACTGGGCGACTCGTTCCTGGACGGCTTGCGCCTGTGCCTGGTCGTGGCCGGTTCACTGACGCTCCTCGCCGCCCTGGTGTGCGTCCTGCTGCTCCGCCCACGCCAGGCGTCTTCGGCAACGGCGACCGCGGTGGCCGGCGCGAACAGCGCTGGGGCCGTCAAGGCTGCCGTCGTCACGGCGGGTGAGCCGACGCCGAACCGCTGAGCCACCCCCGGGCGGGGCTCCGCAGAAGGGCTCCCCGCGCGCCCCACTGCGGAGCCCCGCCCTCCCCTGTCACATCAGATCGACACGGCGACGGCGGTGAACGTCGTGTCCGGCGTCTGCGGGCTGGTGAAACGGGCGTTGACGAGATACAGCCGGTTGCCGAAGCGGGCGGCGGTCGTGGGGATGTCGAAGCGCGGGTCGGTGATCGTACGGCGCAGGGTCGCGGTGGTGGCCTGGGCGTCGAGGTCGAACACGCTGATCAGGTTCAGGCGGTTCCGGACGACGTACAGCGTGCGGCCGATCCGGAACAGACCGTCCCCGTTGGCCACGTCGGACGCGCCGCTCAGGGCGATCTCGGTGGCGTGGCCGGTCTTCAGGGACACGCGGTAGAGCTTGCCGGGTGTGCTGCTGACGACGATGAGGTGGTGGCCGTTGGGGGTGCCGACGATGCCGTTCGCGTTGATCACACCGGGTGTCTGCACCCAGTCGCCGGTGAGCGGCAGGGCGGTGACCTCGCCCGCACGGCCGCGCGGCACGCCGTAGAGCACCGCGTCGTACGAGTCGGTGAACCAGGCGCGGTCGCCGAGCAGGGTGACGTCGTTGATGAAGTGGCCCGTAGTGGCAGTGAGTTGATAGGTCGTCACTATCTCGCCGGTGCGGGAGTCGACGACTCTCGCGGCTCCGGTGCCGCCGGCGACGTACAACAGGCCGTCGTGGTCCAGTTTCAGCCCGACGGAGACCAGGCCGGTGGCACCCTCGGACAGGATCCCGCCCTCGCCGGTGCGCAGATCGGTGCGGTATATCGCGCCGTTGGCCCGGGAGCCCATGTAGGCGTACGGCCTGCTGCCGATCGCTATGCCCTCGGGGAGGAAACCGTCGGGCAGCGGGAACTCCGTCGGCCAACCGGGCTCCGCGGTCGCCGAGTCGGCGCTGGCCGGGCCGGTGCCGACCGTCACGGCGAGGGCGGTCAGGGCGGCGCCGCCGAGCAGGGCACGCCGGGTGGGGTGGGGGTGTGCGTGAGGGTGCGTGTGGGCGTGGATCCGGGTCATCGTTCGGGCCTCCGGGGACGAGTGGGGTGAGCGGGGGCGGGGCGGGCGGCTGGGCGAACTCGGTGATGCGGTGACGCGAGAGCTGAATGACTCGGTGACTCGGTCGGCCCCGGGGCTCGGTGAATTGCTCTTCGACCCCTCCCCAAGGCTGCCTCTGCGTAACGGCCCGTCACTTCCCGGAGTTCCCACCCGCTCCACCCGCGGCGCAAGGGAGCCCGCGATGGCCGCTGACCGGACGACCGGCGTCGGGGCGGGGCGGGGCTCGCCATCGGCTCCGGCAGCAGGCTCTCCCGTATCGGTGTGCGGGTGCTGCTGCTGTGCGGTGTGCTGGTCTCGCTGTTCCCCATCTCCTGGACGACATGCGGCAGGTGATCCGCCGGATCGATTTCTTCGGCACACTGTTCAACACCGTCGTCGTCTCGGTGGCGGGCACCGCACTGGTACTGTTCCTCGACTCCCTTGCCTCGTTCGCCTTCGCCAAGTGCGAGTTCCCGGCGCGGAAGTCGTTGTTCGGCATCCCCTTGGCGACCTATATGATTCCGGGCCAACTGCCGCTCGTGCCGCAGTTCGTCAGGATGGCCGAGTTCGGCTGGGCCGGTTCCCTCAAGGCTCTTGCGGTTTCTTCCGCATGTACTGGCGGGTGGCGTTGCCGCTGTTCCGGCCGGCGCTCGCCTTCCTCGGAATCTTCACGTTCATCAACCTCTGGAACGACTGCATCTGGCCACTGGTCGTCCCGGTCACCCCCGACCGGCTCACCCGCCAAGTCGCCCTGGCCAAGCTGAACGTGGCCCACAACACCGACTACGCCGTGGTGATGGCCGGTGCCCTGATGAGCGCGATGCCGCTGACCGTCGTGTTCCCGATCGGCGCCCGGCACTTCCTGCGGGACCTCGCGGCAGGGGCGACGAAGATGTGCAGGGGGGGTCGCCCTCCCGGCCCTGACATCACGAATCTGCGGACACTTCCGATTTCGGCATCGGAAATGCCGCGAATCCCATGCGCGGCCCCCGAGGAGATGTGCGTGCCGGATATGCCGCGTCGCATGACTGCGCTATATTTCAAGCCTCAACTGTCTTTGCCCGAAGGCGTTTTCCCCTCTCCCTCGCCTCCGCCGAATTCCTTTCGTCCCGGGCCGGCACCACCTGTATCCACCTCCGCGATACGTCTCACCGAAAGCCCCCCATTCCGTGGCCATCACCCTGCACGAGGACCGGCCTCCGGCCGGTCGCCATGCAGCCGTTCCATCCGGCAGCCTGTTCCGAAGGATCTACGCGCCCCGCACCAGTGACGCCCTGGCGTTCTCCATGTCGACGTACGCCATGCCGCTGCTGGTCCTGGCCATCACCCGTTCCCCGTCGCTGACGGGCCTGGCGTTCGCCCTGGAGTGGACGCCGCGGATCGCCGCGTTCGTGCTGGCCGGCAAGGTGGTCGACCGGCGCGGCGCGGCGATCGTGTGCTTCCTCGCCTCGCTGCTGCGGGCCGTGGTGCTGGCCGCGGCGGCCGTCGCCCTGGCCATGCTGCCGCGCGGCACCGCCGAGACGGTGACCGTGCTGGTACTGGCCGCCGTGACCGGCACCCTCACCCAGTTCAGCTTCGTCGCCAACGAGGCCGTAGGGGCGATCGTCACCCGGCGCGCCCAACACAGGCCCCACGGAGTGCAGTCGGTGCTCATCGGCATCGACCAGACCGCCATGCTGGTCGGCCCCCTGCTCGCGGGCTTCCTGCTGCTGGTGGGACCGGGCTGGATGCTCGGATGCCTGACCGGGCTGTCCCTGCTGGCCGCCGTACTCGGACTCCAGACCCCACCGACGCCGCTGCGTTCCGCCCGCCCGGACGGCGAACCCACACCCGGCGGTCTGCGGACCGGGCTGCGCATGCTGCGCCGACTGCCCGCCCTGCGCTGGCTGGTGGCGGGCCTGGCCTGTTCCAATCTCGCCCTCGGCCTGCTCCAGTCGGCCAGTCCCGTGATCGTGGTGGAGAACTTCGGCCGCTCCTCCGCGGACGTCGGCACCCTGTGGTCCGCCGCCGCCGCCGCGACCCTGCTGGCGATCACCCTCTGCCGGCTCGCCCTGTCCCGCGTCGACCTGTGGGGCGTGGGTGTCGTGTGCGCGACGTTCGCCTCCGCGGCCTGTCTGGCCCTTCCCCAGGCCCCGTCCTACGCCGCCTACACGATCCTCATCGCCCTCTTCATGGCGGGCGACGGCGGCCTCACGGTCGTACTGCGCACCCTGCGCTCGCTGGTGATCCCGGCCACGGCCTTCGGTACGACGCTCTCCCTGACCATGCTGCTCCTGCTGCTGCCCTTCCCGGTCGCCGGCGTCCTCGTCGCCGTCACCCCGCCGGCGCACCTGGGCACGGCCGTCCTGGGCTGCGCCGCCGTCCAGGCCGTCGCGCTGCTCATCACCTTCGTACGGCTGCGCAACGAACCCACCCTGCGCGCGAGCGCCGGCCGCCCGCCGCGGGCCATGCTCCCCAACGAGCCGTCCACGACGCCGCGTTGACGGGTGGTGCCCTGCGGTAATTCGGTTGAACCCGCGCCGGGCGGGTGTGCAGGCTTGCGCGGTGCTGAAGGATCTGAACCCTCGTTCGCTGAGCTGGGACGAGGTGGACCCGACCCGTCATCCCTTCGACAGCGAGTCCGCGGCGGACGTGGTGCGCTCGCTCGGACCGGCCCGCCGGATGCCGGCCCGCCCCGCCGTCCCCTACGGCGATCCCGCGCCGGACGACGGGAAGGGGGACGCGGCGAGGCTCTGGGCCGACGCCATGTCGTACGCCCTCGCCGAGCACTACGGCGGCTGGGCCGTGGGCTGGCGGTGGGCGCACGACGAGGGGGACTACGACGGCGGCCCGGTCGGCAGCTGGTGCTGTGCGTCGCACTCGTTCACCACACCGGAGGAGACCCTCGACCGGGTGGTCGCCGGGCTGTGCGAGTGGCGCGAGTGGCTGGAGCGGCTCGCCGGCCTGTTCGAGGCGTACCCGCTGGATCTGGCCGCCGTGGGGGACCAACGGACCCTGTGGGAGTGCGCCGCCCGGAACCTGATCTTCCAGGCCCTCGACCGCACCGGCTCGGGCAGCGGCTGGTACGGGCACTGCCATCAGGTGCTCATCTGGTTCCTCAGCCGCTGGCGCGTCGACCCCGAGGTGGCGCACGAGTTGGTCCACGACGCGATCGCCGGGCGGTTCCACAGCTGGACCGGCCCCGACCGGGTGCTGGTCGACGACGTCGCGGAGCGCCTCGCCCTGTCACTGCGCCCCGACGACACCGTACGGCCGCCCGCCGGGCCTGTGCCGGACCATCTGCGGAGCTGGCTCGCGGTGCGCGGGACCGTGCCGTGGGAGGAGGCCCCGGACGGCGATGGGGACCGACCGGTGACTCCGTCGCGCGACGGCGCGGTGGAGTACGTTCGCGCCTTCGACTCCACCGTGTCGACCGCTCGCGGGGAAGGCCTGCTCACCGCCCTGGACCTGGTGCGGGCCGACGCCGCGCGCGGCGCCCCGCTCGACTTCGACCTGCTGCGCGGCTGGCAGCGGCACGTGCTGCACGCAACGCGACAGCCGTCGTTCCGCACCCTGCCGGCCTTCGCCAAAGGAGGCAGGGAGCGCTACGGCATCGGCCCCGACACCCGCGAACGCCTGGACGCCTGCCTGGCCGAGAGCGCGTCGGCGGCCCTCCCCCTGACCGCCCGCGCCGCCCGCGCCTTTCTCGACGTGTGCTTCTTCCATCCCTTCGACGACGGCAACGCCCGCTCCGCGTTCCTCGCCCTCGTCTTCGTCCTGGCCCGCGAGGGCGTCGCCCTGGACGGGGTCAGCCTGCTCCGCCGCTTCAGCCTGCCGGCCGACGACCCGCAGAGCGGGGTGATCCTCACCCGGTACGTCGACATCCACCTCACGGAGACCCGACGCCGCGCCGCCTCAACCAGCGCCTAGGGGCAGCGAGTTCACCACCTGGGGAGTCCGGGTTCGTAGTCGGGCCGGACCCGCCGCATGTAGGCGGTGTCGTCGCGTCCGCGCACACCGGAGTCCAGGTACAGCCGGTGCAGTCGGTCGAGGGCGTCGTGGTCGAGTTCCACGCCGAGGCCGGGACCGGTGGGGACCTCGACCGCGCCGTCCCGCAGCTCCAGCACTCCGGGGACGACGATGTCGTCGGCCGAGTTCCACGGGTAGTGCGTGTCGCAGGAGTGGTCGAGGTTGGGGATGGTCGCCGCCACATGGGTCATGGCGGCGAGGCTGATGCCCAGGTGCGAGTTGGAGTGCATGGACAGGCCGAGCCCGAACACCTCGCAGACGGCGCCCAGTTCACGGGTCCGGCGCAGCCCGCCCCAGTAGTGGTGGTCGGTGAGGAGGACCTGGATCGCGCGCTGCTCGATCGCCGGCTTCAGATGCTCCCAGGCGATCACGCACATGTTGGTGGCCAGCGGGAGCGGTGACTCCGTCGCGACCTGTGCCATGCCGGGGATGGTGGCGGTCGGGTCCTCCAAGTACTCCAGTACGCCGTCCAGTTGACCTGCCACGTATGCCGATGTCTCCGTCGTCCAGGCCGTGTTGGGGTCCAGGCGCAGCGGCTGCCCCGGGAAGGCCTCCGCCAGTGCCCTGATCGCGGCGATCTCCTCGTCGGGCGGGAAGACACCGCCCTTGAGCTTGAACGACCTGAATCCGTACCGCTGTTGCATCAGCCGGGCCTGTTCGACGATCCCGGCGGGGTCCAGCGCCGCACCCCAGTCGTCGCCCACCGCGGGGCGGCCGTCGAGGGCGGGGTGTTCGGCCCATTTGTAGAAGAGGTACGCGGCGAAGGGCACGGCGTCCCGGACCTTCCCGCCGAGCAGGTCGCTGACCGGCCGTCCGAGCAGTTTGCCCTGTGCGTCGAGGCAGGCCACCTCCACCGCGGAGGTGGTCCAGCCGCGTTCGTGGGCGCTGGGGACGGTCGGCAGCAGGGCGTCGTCGATCGCGGCGACAAGGGCCGTCGTGTCGAAGACGTCCCTCCCTGCGACGGTCTTCGCCGCGGCCTCAAGTCGCTCCAGGCGGACGGTGCCGCCCGTGGACTCGCCGAGGCCCACCGTGCCGTCCTCCAGCACGAGTTGGAGGACGCATCGCAGGGCGAGCGGCTCGTGGACGCCGTTCGCGTTGAGGAGGGGCGGGTCGCGGAAGGCGATCGGGGTGACGATCAGTTCACGGATCCGGGTTCCTGCCGTACCACTCATGCGCCCAGCGCCTCCAGGCCACGGCCGTTCAAATTCTCAGGCATCCTGCCCCGTTTCCGCGAACCGCAGTCACTTCTCAGGCCCAGGCCGTCACGGGCACGAACGAGCTGTCCGTCCGGAAGAGGTCCGTGCCGTCCGTCGGGTCCACTCTCAGTTGGTAGTCGTAGTGGCGCAGGTAGTAGCCGGGGTAGTTGTACGACTCGAAGCGCAGCGAGCCGGTGGCCGTGCCCGTCCGGGCGTAGAACGTGGCGTCCTGCGCGAACGTCGTCGTGCCGTCGTTGGCGTCGAAGCGGCCCCGGAAGTCGTAGTGGCGCAGGTAGTAGCCGGCGGAGTCCCGGAAGGAGAAGCCGGTGGCGTCGGCGAGGCCGGCGACGACGGTGAACGTGGACGCCTGCTTCAGGGCGGTGGTGCTGGAGCCGGTCACCACGGGCAGGTTGAGCAGCGAGGACTGCTCCTGCCAGTAGCGGGTGGTGTAGTTGGCGGACTGGAAGGAGCGGGTGACGCCGGTCGCGAGGCTCGGGCCGCCGGACACCGTCTCCTTGATGACCGTGAAGTGGCGTGCCGTGCCGGAGAGGGTGGTCAGCGCGGTCGGCGCGGACCAGGTGGCGAAGGTGTCGTAGCTGTCGCTGTAGTAGTAGGTGCCGTCGCCGTAGCCGTCGAAGAAGATCCGCCAGCCGCCGTTGTCGAGCCGCACCACCGAGGGGCCCTCGCGGTAGCTGCCCCAGCCGGCCCAGTCGCCGGTCCTGGAGATCGTGTAGGGGCCGGTGAGGCTGGTGGCGGTGGCGTACTCGATGTACTTCGCCGTCTCGTTCTTGGTGAAGGCGTGGTAGGTCGAGCCGGTCCGCACGATGTACGTGTCGATGTGGTTGGAGCCGATGCCGGACAGGGCGACCGGTGAACTCCACGCCGTCAGCGCGGAGTTGGTGGCCTGCAGCCGGTACGGGGTGAAGATCCACTCGTCGTCGGTGGTGGAGCAGGACACGATGACGTTGACACTGCCGTCGCCGTCCACGAACCACTCGGGCGCCCACGCGCGGGACAGGTTCGTGATCGGGACCGCGTAGTCGTACAGGAACGTCCAGTCGACGCGGTCGGCGCTGCGGGCGAAGCCGATGGTGGTGCTGACGTCCTCCCAGGTGTGGGTGGTGTACGTCAGGTAGTAGGAGCCGTCGGTGTGCCTGAACACGCTGGCGTCGCGGATGCGGTTGCCGGGCGGGGTGTACGCGGAGGCCTGGACGAGCCGGAAGTCGGTGGCGTCGTCGGACTGGTAGACGTTGACGGTGCCGTCGTCGCTGTTGAGGAACGGGACGATGGTGTACCGGGTGGCGTAGCCGCTCGCCGGTGCGGCGGCCAGGGCCGTGCCGAGCAGCCCGGGTGCCTCGCCCAGGACGAGCGCGGAGGCGGGCAGAGCGGCCATCGCCCGCAGCAGGGCGCGGCGGGACGGTGTGGGGGGACGGGTGGTCACGGGCGGCTCTCCCGGAGACTCGGACGTTCGTCAGGTCGAACGCGGTTCGTGAATGCGGTCAGAAAGTAGGGGTGGGGCAGGAGCACGTCAATGGTTTGCGCAATGCTGGACGATCTCTGTGGGACGCCTGTGGCGAAGGCCGAACCACCCACGCCCCGACGGAAGTTGCCGCAACCGCAGCGCGCTGCCCGCCTGGACGTTACCGTTCGGTAGACAACGCGCTTCCGGAGGTGCCGCCATGACGCCCGACCGTTCCGCAGGCCTGGCCGAGTCCGCCCGCGCGCTGGCCGACGGGGAGGTGACGGCGCGGGCGCTGGCTGAGCGGGCCCTCGCCCGGATCGGGGCGACTCAGGCCTCCCTGAACGCCTTTCGGGTCGTACGGACGGAGGCGGCCCTCGCCGAGGCCGAAGCCGCGGACAAGGAACTGGCCGCCGGAGGCCGCAGGCCGCTGCTCGGGGTGCCGGTCGCCGTCAAGGACGACACGGACGTGGCGGGCGAGCCGACCGCGTTCGGCTGCCGGGGCGAGTTCCCGCCGGCGACCGAGGACGGCGAGGCGGTACGGCGGCTGCGCGCGGCCGGGGCCGTGATCGTCGGGAAGACCAACACCTGCGAGTTCGGGCAGTGGCCGTTCACCGAGGGGCCCGCGTTCGGGGCGACCCGCAATCCGTGGAACTCCCTTCATACGCCCGGGGGTTCGTCGGGTGGTTCGGCGGCGGCCGTCGCGGCGGGGCTGGTCCCGGCCGCGCTCGGTTCGGACGGCGCCGGTTCGGTCCGCATCCCCGCCTCCTGGACCCACCTCATCGGCGTCAAACCGCAGCGCGGCCGTATCTCCACCTGGCCGCGCGGCGAGTCCTTCCAGGGCATCACGGTGAACGGCACCCTCGCCCGCACGGTCGCGGACGCCGCCCTGCTCCTGGACGCGGCGAGCGGCAACCACGCCCGGGACCCGCACCGACCACCCGCGCTCACCCTCGCGGACGCCGTGGGCCGCGACCCCGGACGCCTGCGCATCGCGCTCGCGCTGAAGCCGCCGTTCACCGCGCTGCCGGCCCGGCTGCGACCGGACGTAAGGGCCCGGGTGCTCGAACTCGCCGAGAAACTGGCCCGGTTGGGGCACACGGTCGTGGAGGACGATCCGCCGTACGGCCGGATCGGGTTGACCTTCGTCCCGCGCGCCACCGTCGGTGTCGCCGAGCGGGTCCGCGAGGCTCCGCACCCCGAACTCCTGGACCGGCGCACTCTGGACGCCGCCCGCCTGGGCCGACGGCTCGGCGGGGCCCCGCTGCGGGCGGCGCGGCGCGCGGAGGCGGTCCTGCACGACCGGTTCGGCGCGTTCTTCGGGAGGTACGACCTGGTCCTCGCCCCGACAACCGCCGCTCCCCCGCCTCTCGTCGGCGCGATGCTCGACCTGAGCGGCCTGGCGACCGACCGCGCGATGATCGCCGCGTGCCCCTACGCCTGGCCGTGGAACATCCTCGGCTGGCCCGGCGTCAACGTCCCCGCGGGCTTCGTGGCGGGCGGACTCCCCGTCGGCGCCCAACTGTTGGGCCCGGCGAACAGCGAACCCCTTCTGCTGTCGCTCGCCGCCCAGTTGGAGGCGGACCTGCGCTGGCACGAGAAGTGGCCGGAGCCGGTCACCGCGGATTCCCCGGCGGCATAGCCGGGTTGGGCCCGTACCCTGTGACCATGCAGGATGCGTCGATGGTCGGGCTGATGGGGCGGGTCACCGGCACGGTCGGGCCCGGGCTCGTCGGTGAGGTGATCGTCCGGGTGCGCGGGGGCGCCGAGCACTTCCTCGCGTACGCCGCCACCGGCACGGGCCGGATCGAGCGGGGGACCGTGGTGATGGTCGTGGAATATCTGCCGCCACGTACCGTCTACGTCACAGAGGCGTACGACAGTTGAGCGTGCTCCCCCGCAGGTGAGAGCCGTTTCAAGGGCGTTCGCGTCAAGATTGCAACAAGGATCCGTCAACGTCTGTACCCCGGTGTCCCACAGGCGCACACTCCCTTCGTTCGGTGCCGAAAGGGCACCATCACAAGGGGGCGTATGCCGATGGTCATCGGCGTCGTAGCGGGGGTGGCGGTTGTCGCCGTCCTCGTACTGATCGGTCTGTTCAAGTCGATGTGGCGGGTCGCGGAGCCCAACGAGGCACTCATCATCTCGGGCTCCAAGCACCGTACCGAAGGCCTTGAGGAAGGCATGGGGTTCCGCATCGTCACGGGGCGCGGCACGCTGGTGCTGCCGGGTGTGCAGGCGGTGCGCAAGATCTCGCTCGACCTCAACGAGACCGAGCTGCACGTGGATTGTGTGACCACCCAGGGCATTCCGCTCAAGGTGCGGGGCGTGGTCATCTTCAAGGTGGGCGACGACTTCGTGTCGATCGCCAACGCGGGCCGTCGTTTCCTCGACCAGCAGAAGATGATGTCGGAGCGGGTGCACAACGTGTTCGCCGGTCATCTCCGGTCCATCGTGGGCGGGTTGACGGTCGAGGACATGATCCGCGACCGGGAGAAGCTGACCGGCCAGACCCGGGCCGCGTGCGGTACGGAGATGGAGAAGCTGGGTCTGATCGTGGACTCGCTGCAGATCCACGAGATCGAGGACCCGACGGGGTACATCAAGAACCTCGCGATGCCGCACGCCGCCGCCGTACAGCGGGACGCGCGCATCGCGCAGGCCGAGGCCAACCGGCTGGCCACCGAGGCCGAACAGAAGGCCGCGGCACGGATGTCGGAGGCCACCCGGGACAGCGAGATCCTCCAGGCCGGCTACCAGGCCGAGCGCGACAAGGCGGCGGCGAAGGCCCGGCAGGCCGGACCGCTCGCGGACGCCGCGGCCCGGCAGGACGTCGTCGTACAGGAGACCCGGATCGCCGAACTCGACGCCCTGCGCCGGGAACAGCAGCTCCAGGCGGACGTCCGCAAGCCCGCGGACGCCCAGGCGTACGAGACGAGGGCCCGCGCCGAGGCCGAGCGCGACGCGCGGATCTCCGCGGCCCAAGCCAAGGCGAAGGAGACCGAGTTGGCGGCCACGGCCGAGGCGAACCGGATCAAGACGGCCGCGAACGCCGAGGCCGAGGCGACCCAGGCACGCGGTGCCGCCGCCGCGACGGCCACCAGGGCCACCGGTGAGGCCGAGGCCGCCGCCGCCCAGGCGAAGGGTCTCGCCGCCGCCGAGGCGACCCGGGCCCAGGGTCTCGCCGAGGCGGAGGCCATCAAGGCGCGGGCCGCGGCCCTCGCCGAGAACCAGGAAGCGGTGGTCGCGCAGCAACTCGCCGAGAACTGGCCGGAGATCGTGCGGGCAGGCGCGTCCGCGTTCGGCAGCGTCGACAACATGGTGGTCCTCAACGGGGCCGACGGCATGGCGGAGATGCTCGCCAAGGCGCTCACCATGGGCGGCACGGGTCTCGGTCTGGCCCGCCAGCTGCTGGCCACGATGAACCAGAACGGGCAGACCCCGAACGGGACTTCGGCCCTCGACGGAAGTGTGCCACGGCCGTCGCAGAAGGTGCCGGTGGAGAAGGACGAGAAGTGATCGTCTGACGGGCGCCCGGCGTCCGCGGTCACGGAGACACGCTCTAAGGTGCCTCCGTGACCGCGTATACCGATGAGAACGTCCCGGGCCGCTTCGGCCCCTCCGCCACCACCGAGGCCGACCCCCGTGAGGTCGGCAAGGTGCGTACCGAGTACTCCCCCGCGCACGACGGCGACCCGGACCCCGGTGAGATCGTGTGGACCTGGGTGCCGTTCGAGGAGAACGACGGCCGGGGCAAGGACCGCCCGGTGCTCGTCGTGGCCCGTGAGCCCGGCGGGACCCTGCTCGCCGTCCAGCTCTCCAGCAAGCGGCACGACGGCGACCGCGAGTGGGTGGCGATCGGCAGCGGCCCGTGGGACAAGTCGGGGCGCGACTCGTGGGTCGACGTGGACCGCGTGCTGCGGCTGCACGAGGACGGCATGCGCCGGGAGGCGTGCGCGATCGACCAGATGCGCTTCAACCTCGTACGGCACCGGCTGCACGAGCGCTACGGCTGGACCTGAGCGGGAGCGCTCCGCGCGGGGCCGGGCCGGGTTGGGTTGGGTTGGGTTGGGTTGGGTTGGGTTGTTTTTCGTCTGCGGCGACGCCGTGGCTGATCGCGCCCACGCGGCGGTAGCCGCATATCGATACAGCCCCGCGCCCCTTCGGGGCGCGGTTCCCGACCGGTGCCTCTAAGGCTGACGCTCCGGAAACGCTCGTAGGAAGGCGTCCCGGACCGTGGCACCCGGCGTGCGGTCCAGGACGCCGAACACCACCTGCTCGAAGGCCGCGGCGAACCGTCCGCCCGGTCCGAGCAGCGTGCGGAAGGCGCCCGCGACCTGGGCCGGGTCGTGTCGGAACACCCCGCAGCCCCAGGCGCCCAGGACCAGCCGCCGGTAGCCGTGCGCGACGGCCGTCTCCAGCACGCGCTCCGCCCGTACGGCGACGGCGCCCGGCAGCTCGGCCGCGCGCTCCGGTGCCGTACGCAGGACGACCCCCGCGTTCGGCGCGGCGGCGGTCAGGAAACCGGCGGTGTACGGCTCGTCCAGGAGTCGGCCGCTGTCGTCGCGGAAGACGGGGACGGCAGGTGAGTGGACGACCCGGTCGGTGTAGAACGGGTCGCGGTGGGCGCGGTGGTGGTCGTAGAAGCCTCGGGCCTCAAGCAGGCACGTGTACAGCGCGGAGGCGCGGCACAGGGCTTCCTCCTGGGCCTGCGCGCCGTTCAGGAAGCCGCCGCCGGGGTTGCGGGCCGAGGCGAAGTTCAGCACGGCCACGGGGCCGGTGAGCCGGCGGGCGGCCTCCAGGCTGCTCTCGCCCGTGACCTCGAACGATGTCTCCACGGGCGAGAACGGTGGTATCTGCACCGGTTCCGGTCCGAAGAGGCGCGTGCCCGCGCGGGCCGCCTCGGTCTCCGCGGCGATGGACACCTCGCGCCCGTCCGCCGCGCGGTAGCTCCCGGCCGCCACGATCTGCTCGGTCTGCTGCGCGATGCCGCGCAGGCGCGCGCTCATGGCATAACCCCCGTGTACGCCATGAGCGCGCGCCCCGCGATCTCCCCCGTGTTCTCCCCCGTCGTGCTCATACAGGCATCGTGAGCGATGCTGGTCGTGCGGTGCAACGGAGTTTCCGGGCTCCGCGAACGTCCGGCGAACCGGAGATTACCGATCCCGAACGTGCCGATACGCACCCTTGTGCGACGCGACGCGAGGGTCTTGGGTGGTACGAGTGTGCCGACCCGGGCCCAACAGAAACCGGGCCGGTGGCATGGTGGAATCTCAGGAGGATCCCGACATGTCCGATACGGCAAGTGACTGCGGCGACTGTACGGAGCCCCGTACCGCGGTCACCGAACCCGAGGTGGAAGCCCTGGTCAGGGGCATCTGCTTCAAGACCGGTCCGCCCCGCACGCTCGGGGTCGAAGTGGAATGGCTCGTCCACGAGCTGCGCCTGCCGCAGCTCCCCGTGACACCCGAACGACTCGAAGCGGCCTACGCCGCGTTGAAGACCGTGCCTCTGAGGTCGGCGCTCACCGTCGAGCCCGGCGGCCAGCTGGAACTCAGCTCGCCGCCCGCCGCCTCCCTGATGGAGTGCATCGGTTCCGTCTCCCAGGATCTCGACACCGTCCGCGCGATGCTGCGCCGCGACGGCCTGGGACTGGTCGGCATCGGCCACGATCCCTGGCACCCGCCGCGCCGCTTCCTGCACGAGCCGCGCTACGACGCGATGGAGCGCTGCCTCGACCGCACCGGCCCCGCCGGGCGCCGCATGATGTGCACCTCGGCGTCCGTACAGGTGTGCCTGGACGCCGGATACGAGGAGCCGGGTCCGCTGGGCCTCGGGCGGCGCTGGTGGCTCGCCCACCAGCTGGGCGCGGTCCTGGTGGCCGCGTTCGCCAACTCCCCGCTGGTCGGCCGCAGCCCCACCGGCTGGCGCTCCACCCGGCAGCTGATCTGGATGGAGATCGGCCCCGGCCGGGCGGGCGGACCGACACTGGACGCGGCACCGCGCGACGCCTGGACCGACCACGTCCTGGACTCGCCGGTGATGTGCATCCGGCAGGACAGCGGCCCGTGGGAGGTCCCGGAGGAGCTGACGTTCCGGGAGTGGATCAGGTCGGGGGCGCCCAGGCCGCCGACCCGTGAGGACCTCGACTACCACGTCACGACCCTGTTCCCGCCGGTCAGACCACGTGGGCACCTGGAACTGCGCATGATCGACGCGCAGCCCGGCGACGACGGCTGGATCGTGCCGCTGGCCGTGACGACGGCGCTGTTCGACGACCCCGAGGCCGCCGAGACCGCGTACCGGGCCGTGAAGCCGCTGGCCGAACGGGCCCAGGGACTGCCCGCGCCGCACAATCCGCTGTGGATCGACGCGGCCCGCTACGGACTGTCCGACCCGGAGCTGCACGAGGTCGCCCTCGTCTGCTTCGCGACGGCCCTGGAGGCCCTGCCCCGGCTCGGCGCCACCGCCGAGGTCACCGGCGCCGTCCGCGCGTACTTCGACCGCTATGTCGTCCGGGGCCGCTGTCCCGCCGACGATCTGCTCGACCGCGTGCGGGGCACGGACAGCCGCCCGCACGGGAAGGACATCCGCACATGACCGACGCCGACACCGCCGCCGACACCGCCGCCGACATCGATATCGAGGCGCTCAGGCAACGGGCGTTGACCACCCTCACCACGGCCCGGGACCGCACCACGCTCCTGACGAGCTGCGTGGACGAGCCCGAACTCACCGCCCAGCACTCGCCGTTGATGTCCCCGCTGGTCTGGGACCTCGCGCACATCGGCAACCAGGAGGAGCTGTGGCTGCTGCGGGCCGTCGCCGGCCGGGACGCGATGCGGCCCGACATCGACGGCCTCTACGACGCGTTCGAGCACCCGCGCTCCGAACGCCCCTCGCTGCCGCTGCTGCCGCCCGCGGAGGCCCGGCAGTACGCGGCCGAGGTGCGCGGCCGGGTGACGGACGTACTGGCCGATTCGACGTTCCGCGGGACGCGGCTGACGGAGGCGGGCTTCGCCTTCGGGATGGTCGCCCAGCACGAACAGCAGCACGACGAGACCATGTTGATCACCCATCAGCTCCGCACGGGACCGCAGGCGTTGACCGCCCCGGACCCGGAGCCGGTACCGCTGTACACCGGCCCGGCCGAAGTCCTCGTCCCCGGCGGCCCGTTCACGATGGGCACCTCCACCGAGCCATGGGCCCTGGACAACGAGAAGCCCGCACACCGGCGCGAGGTGGCACCCTTCTACATCGACACGACCCCGGTGACGAACGGTGCGTATCTGGCGTTCATCGAGGACGGCGGCTACGACGACCCGCGCTGGTGGACGAAGGAGGGCTGGGCGCACATCCGCCGCAACTCCGTTGTCGCGCCGCAGTTCTGGCGCCGGGAGGCGGGCCAATGGCTGCGGCGCCGGTTCGGTGTCACGGAGGCCGTACCGCACGACGAGCCGGTCGTGCACGTGTGCTGGTACGAGGCCGACGCCTACGCCCGCTGGGCCGGACGCAGGCTGCCCACCGAGGCGGAGTGGGAGAAGGCCGCCCGCCACGACCCGACGGCCGACCGCTCGATGCGCTACCCGTGGGGCGACGCCGACCCGGCACCGGAACACGCCAACCTCGGTCAGCGCCACCTGCGCCCGGCACCCGCCGGCAGCTATCCGGCGGGCGAATCACCGCTCGGCGTACGGCAGTTGATCGGTGACGTGTGGGAGTGGACGTCGAGCGACTTCCTGCCCTACCCGGGGTTCAGGGCGTTCCCGTACAAGGAGTACTCGGAGGTGTTCTTCGGCCCGGAGTACAAGGTGCTGCGGGGCGGTTCCTTCGCGGTGGACGAGGTGGCCTGCCGGGGCACGTTCCGCAACTGGGACTACCCGATCCGGCGGCAGATCTTCTCCGGATTCCGCACGGCCCGCTCGGGGGCCGTCTGATGTGCCGTCATCTGGCGTACCTGGGACCCGAGGAGCCGCTCGGCCGACTCCTCGTGGAACCGGAGCACAGCCTGTACCGCCAGTCCTGGGAGCCCCGGCGGCAGCGGCACGGGACGGTCAACGCCGATGGTTTCGGGGTGGGTTGGTACGCCGAGGGCGATCCGGTGCCGGGCCGCTACCGGCGGGCCGTGCCCATCTGGGGCGACCAGTCCTTCGCCGACCTGGCCCGCGTGGTCCGCTCGGGGGCGCTGCTGGCCGCCGTACGGGACGCGACGTTCGCGGGTGCGGACGGGGAGGCAGCGGCGGCGCCGTTCGCCGCGGGCCCCTGGCTGTTCAGCCACAACGGCGCCGTCACCGGCTGGCCCCGCACACTCGCGGCACTGGCCAGGCGCCTGCCGCCGGTGGACCTGTTGTCCCTGGAGGCCCGCTGCGACTCGGCGTTCGTCTGGGCGCTGGTCCTCGGCCGGCTGCGGGCGGGCGACGAGGAGGGCCAGGCGCTCGCCGACACGGTGCCGGAGGTCGCCCACGCGGCCCCCGGCTCTCGCCTCAACCTCCTTCTCACCAACGGCGAGACGATCGCCGCCACGGCCTGGGGCGACACCCTCTGGTACCTCTCGGAGCCCGGCCGCCGCACGGTCGTGGCCTCCGAGCCCTACGACGACGACCCGCACTGGCAGGAGGCCCCCGACCGCACTCTGCTCACCGCGACCCGCACCGAGGTCCACCTGACCCCCCTGAAAGACCTCGCACCACCGAAGGAGCCCCGTACGTGAGCCCGTTCCTTCTCACCCGCACCCTGCCCGAGGACGCCACCGACGCGGCCCTGCGCGCCGACGTCCTGGAGGGCCTCACCCGCACCCCGAAGTCACTCCCGCCGAAGTGGTTCTACGACGCCCACGGCAGCGAACTCTTCGAGCGGATCACCGAGTTGCCCGAGTACTACCCCACCCGTGCCGAGCGGGAGATCCTCGTCGACCGGGCCGGCGAGATCGCCGCCGCGACCGGTGCCCGCACCCTCGTCGAACTGGGCTCCGGCTCCTCGGACAAGACCCGCCATCTGCTCGACGCGCTCACCGCACTGCGCCTGTACGTCCCCGTCGACGTCAGCGAGAGCGCGCTCACGCAGGCCGGGCACGCCCTCATCGCGGAGCGCCCGGGCCTGGACGTGCACGCGCTGATCGCCGACTTCACCGG
Organism: Streptomyces sp. NPDC088350; assembly: GCF_044753545.1. Taxonomy (NCBI): domain Bacteria; kingdom Bacillati; phylum Actinomycetota; class Actinomycetes; order Kitasatosporales; family Streptomycetaceae; genus Streptomyces; species Streptomyces sp. NPDC088350. The sequence goes on from NZ_JBIVNL010000003.1 coordinate 348,641, forward strand.
CGACCTCACCCTGCCGGAGACACCGGGTCCACGACTGCTGGCGTTCCTCGGCGGCACGATCGGCAACCTGCTCCCGGCGGAACGCGCCACGTTCTTCGCCGGCCTCCGCGCCCTGCTCTCTCCCGGCGACGCGCTGCTGCTCGGCACGGACCTGGTCAAGGACGAGCAGGTCCTGGTCAGGGCGTACGACGACGCGGCCGGGGTGACGGCCGCGTTCAACAAGAACGTCCTGACCGTGGTCGACCGAGAACTCGGCGCCGACTTCGACGCCGGCACCTTCGACCACGTCGCCCTCTGGGACAGCGCCCACGAGTGGATCGAGATGCGGCTGCGGTCCCGCACGGACCAGACCGTGAAGATCCCGGCGCTCGATCTCGCCGTCGACTTCGCGGCCGGCGAGGAACTCCGCACGGAGATCTCGGCGAAGTTCCGCAAGGAGGGCGTGCGGACGGAACTGGCGGCGGCCGGGCTGGAGTTGGCCCACTGGTGGACCGACCGGGAGGGACGCTTCGCGCTGTCACTGAGCGTGGTGCGCTGACGGCGGGTGACGGGCCGTCTCGCGTACCGCCGCGCCTTGGGGCACGGTGGAGTGACGCGTGACGCGCCCGTCACGGCCGAGAGGAGTACCCGCATGTCCAACCACACGTACCGGGTCACCGAGATCGTCGGCACCTCTCACGAGGGCATCGACCAGGCCATCCGCAACGGCGTCGCCCGCGCCGCGCAGACCCTCCGCAGCCTCGACTGGTTCGAGGTGACGCAGGTCAGGGGCCAGATCGAGAACGGGCAGATCGAGCACTTCCAGGTCGGCCTGAAGGTCGGCTTCCGCATCGAGGACGAGGACTGACACCGTAGCGAACAGCCCTCTCAGGTCCGGCCCTCCCCCTCCTGTGCCGCCTCCAGCGCGGCGGAGGGGGCGGTCCAGCGGGCCCGTACGACCCTGAACCCGGCCCGTTCGGCGTCGTCGCAGACCAGCTCGTCGTCGTCCACGAGAACCCGGATCTCGCGGTCGCGGGCGAGCCGCCTCAGGATCTCCAGCTTGGTGCGCCGCGCGGGTCTGCGGTCGTCGTCGCGCCGCATGAAGACCCGCCCCTCGGGCAGCCCCTGCGCGGCCAGCCAGGCGAGCGTGTCACGTCTGCAGCGCTCGGGCCGCCCGGTCAGATAGACGACCTCGCACTCCTCGGCGCACTCCAGCGCGAGCGCGACGCCCTCCGCCAACGGCGGGTCCTGCGCGGCGGCACCGAAGAAGCCGTCCCAGTCGCGCGGCTCGCTCTCCAGGAACCGCTGCCGGTGCGCCGTGTCGGCGAGGGTGTTGTCGAGGTCGAACACGGCGAGTGGCCGCCTGTTGTCAGTTGTCACCGAGCCACCCTAGGCGGACCCCGGCGCCGCGCGCGCGGGGCCCTGGCCTCATGCTTCTCGTATGTCTGCCGCCGCTCCCGCCCCCCGTACGTTCCTGATCGGCGCCGCCCTCCCCCAGTCTCGGCTTCGCTCGACCGGGCGGTACCCCCATCGCCCCTGCACCCTGGTCGTCTGCCGGGGCTGCTGCTGCGGCGACCCGCGCAAACACCCCGGGACGGACCACGCCTGGCAGCTGGAACGGCTGCGGTCCGGCGCCGCCGAGCACGGTTTCGCCGTCCGTACGACGGACTGCCTGGGCCCCTGCGACCAGGCCAACGTGATCGTGGTCCAGCCGTCGGCCGCGGGGCGCCGGGCAGGTGGGCGGCCGACCTGGGTCGGGTTCGCGATGGACGACGACTGCACGGAGGAAGTGCTGGAGTGGGCGGCGGCGGGCGGGCCGGGGCTCGCGGAGCCGCCCGTCACGCTGGAGCTGCAGTTCATCGCACCGCCCCGGGAGGCACGCGTCCGGTCCCGGCGATGAGTGCCGGGCCCGGTTCCGGGAATGCCGGGGGCTCCCGGGCGTTGAACCCGATGTGAGTTCCGTGATCGGCTCGACCCCCTTCTCCGTCCTCGACCGCTCCCGCACCCGTGAGGGGCATCCGCCCGCCGAGGCGCTGCGCGACACCGTACGGCTGGCGCGGGAGGCCGAGGAGCTGGGCTTTCACCGGTTCTGGGTGTCGGAGCACCACGGCGTGCCCGGGGTCGCCGGTTCCGCGCCGACCGTGCTGGCCGCCGCCGTCGCCTCGGCCACCCGCACCATCCGCGTCGGCACGGGCGGGGTGATGCTGCCCAATCACCAACCCCTGGTCGTGGCGGAGCAGTTCGGGGTGCTGGAGTCGCTGTTCCCTGGCCGGATCGACATGGGCCTGGGCCGCTCGGTCGGCTTCACCGACGGCGTCCGCAGGGCCCTGGGACGCGACAAGGACGACGCCGACGACTTCGCCGTACAACTCGACGAACTCCTCGACTGGTTCCGGGGCACCTCCCCCACGGGCGCCCACGCGCGGCCCTCGGAGGGCCTGAGCGTCCCGCCGTTCGTGCTCGCGATGGGCGAGGGTGCCGGCATCGCGGCCCGCGCGGGCCTGCCGATGGTGATCGGCGACCTCCGCAACCGGGAGAAGATGCAGCGCGGGATCGACCACTACCGCGCCCGGTTCCAGCCCTCTCCCTGGGCCCCGCGGCCCTACGTCGTCATCTCGGGGACCGTCGCCGTGGCCGCCACCCCCGAGGCGGCCCGCCGGCTCCTCGTCCCGGAGGCCTGGTCGATGGCGTACGCGCGCACCCACGGCACCTTCCCGCCGCTCCCACCCGCCGAACGCGTGGAGCAACTGGCCATGACCGAGAAGGAGTTCGGCTTCTACGAGTCCGGGCTCACCGGACAGCTCGCGGGCACCGAGGAACAGGTCGCCCACGAGCTGGAGACGGTGCTGAAGGAGACGGGGGCCGACGAGGTCCTCGTCACCACCAGCACCTACGACCGCGAAGCCCTGCTGGACTCCTACCGGCGGCTCGCCTCCCTCATGGCGTGAGCACCATCCGGAAGCGCGCGGCGCCGGACAGCATCCGCTCGTAGGCCTCGCCCGCCCGGTCCAGAGGGACGGTCTCCACCATCGGGCGGATGCCGTGCAGCGCGCTGAAGGCCGCCGTGGCCAGCACCACCTTCGCACCGCCCAACGCCCGCAGCGCCTCGGCGACTTCGGTGTCCGCCGTGCTGTCCACATAGTGGTGCGCGCCCAACTACTCGGCGAAGTCGGCCTTTTCGGCGCCCCGCGCGATCGCCACGGTCTCGCATCCCATGGCCACCGCGTACTGCACGCCCAGGTGGCCGAGACCGCCGAGTCCGAGTACGGCCACCAGGTCGCCCGGCCCGGCGGAACTGCGCCGCAGTCCGTTGAACGTGGTCACGCCCGCGCAGCCCGTGGGCGCGGCGGCACTGGCCGACAGGCTCTCGGGGATGCGGGCGAGCGCGTCGACCGGCGCGACCGCCATCTCGGCGAAGCCGCCGTCGTACGCCCAGCCCGGCACTTTCAGGTTCTCGCAGACGATGAAGTCGCCCTGTGGGCAAGGGGTGCAGTGGCCGCGGCTGCCGCCGAACCAGCCGACGGCGCCCCGGTCGCCGACCCGCCAGCCGCTGTCCGAGGTGCCCTCGCCGAGCGCGTCGATGTGCCCGGCGATCTCATGCCCGGTGACCAGCGGGAACCGCACGCCCGGCACTCCGGCGTTCACGAAGAAGGTGTCGCGGCGACCGGTCTCCACCCGGCGGACGTAGAGGTCCTGCTACGCCAGTTGCACGGCCTCGTCGACGCCGGTCACACCGTGGTGGTGGTCGAGCACGACATGGCGGTGGTGGCGGGCGCGGACTGGGTGATCGGCATGGGGCAGGGTGGAGGGGAAGAGGGAGGCAGAATCGTGGCTGCGGGCCCGCCGAGGGATGTGGCAAGGGCGGCAGGGAGCACTACGGCGCCCTGTCCAGCAAGGTCGATGGCAACTTCCCAGGGGCGCGGGGAACTGCGCGACCAGCCACGACGAACCCGCGGCCGAACCACTCAGCTCTGATCCACCGAACCGGCGACCACATCACGGGGCAACCCATGCGTGTCGTGAAGGTAGCGATAGTCCTCCTCACTCAACGGCCCCCGAAACTCCGGCCGCGACAACACCCGCCGCCCCCGCTCAAGAAGCTGCCCGAACCGCCGCTCCTCGTCCAGCAACACCTCCCGCACAGTGCCGGTACCGAAAAGATCCCCCGGCAGATCGCACAACGTACGCGAGTCGTCATCCCCGCGCAGCACGGTGAGCAGCCGCCGGATCAACCGCCGCAACACATACCCGCGACCGGTGTGGGACGGCCGTACCCCGTCCCCCAGGACGACCACACTCGACCGAAGATGATCACAGACCACCCGCATCGAGCGCTCGTCCAGATCCCACAACAGCGAAACCGTCCGCACCCACGGCTCGAACAGATCCGTCTCATAGACCGATCGCCGCCCCTGAAGGACGGACACGAGCCGCTCCAACCCCATCCCCGTATCGACGTTGACCTGCCGCAGCGGCACAAGCCCACCGTCCTCACCACGCTCGTACCGCATGTGCACGTGGTTCCAGATCTCCACCCAGCGCGAGTCGGTGGTCGGTCGGCCCTCCGGCGGGCAGTCACCGGTCCAGAAGAAGATCTCCGAGTCGGGACCACAGGGTCCGACGGGCCCGTTGGACCACCAGTTCTCGTCCCTCGTCGACTCCACCGGCAGCCCCGACTCCCGCCAGGTACGCAGCGATTCAAGGTCGGGGCCAACCTGTTCGTCGCCGCCGAACACCGTGACGTACAACTTCTCGCGGGGGATGCCGAAGCCGTCCCGCAGCAGCTCGTAGCCCCAGCGCAGGCTCTGCGGATGGCCGTAGTCGCCCAATGACCACGAGCCGAGCATCTCGAACACGGTGAGGTGGGTGAGGTCGCCGACCTCGTCGAGGTCCGTGGTCCGCAGACAGCGTTGGCGGTTGACCAGGCGGCGCCCCTGTGGATGGGGGCGGCCCTGGAGGTAGGGGGTGAGGGGGTGCATGCCGGAGGTGGTGAAGAGGACCGGGTCCGAGGGCGGCGGCAGGAGCGTGCCGCCGGTGATCAGCTCGTGCCCGCGTTCACGGTAGAAGTCGAGGAACGTGCGGACGGTGTCGTCGGTGTTCATGGCGGTGAGTCCTTCGGGTCGGGTGGGGACCGGAAAGGAACCGCGGGGAAGCCTGCGAAGGGGCTGGAAACGACACGTCCCGGCGGTCCGTTTCCGGCCGCCGGGAGTGGTGGGTGAGGTCAGGCGTCGGCGGCCGGCGAGCTGGTCGCTCGCGCGGTCGCGGTGCCGGTGTGCCTGATGATCCTCATGGACGCCACGCTAACAGGACGTCTGCGGGCCGTCCTGCGGATTTTCACCGGTGCCTGAGCCACCGAGGAGCAGTGGTCCTGGCGCTGGGGACGGGCCGTCACGCCGGTCTGCGCGGCGTGGGCGAGGGAGCGGCGGTCGGGGTGGCTGCCGGGCGCGATGGTCTCGCCGACCTCGACCTCGGCGACCAGTCCGCGCGTCGAGACGACCCGCCACACCGAGGTGAGCAGGGAGTCGCTGCCGACGAAGGCGGGTGCGGTGCTGGCCGTGCCGCCGTCGGTCAGGTAGTGCAGGCCGACGGGTTGGACGGGGACTCCGGCGTCGAGTGCGGCCTGGAAGACGGCCCGCCGGAAGTGGCCCTGGGCCCGCCCGCACCAGGTGCTGCCCTCGGGGAAGACGGCGACCGCTCCGCCCGCGCGCAGGGCACCCGCGATGGAGGCGACCGTGTCGGGGAGGGCGCGCAGCCGCTCGCGGTCGATGAACAGGGCACCGCTGCCGGCGGTGAGGGTTCCGGCCACGGGCCAGTGCCGGATCTCGGCCTTGGCCAGCATGCGGGCGGGGCGTACGGCGGCCATCAGCGGGATGTCCAGCCACGAGATGTGGTTGGCGACCAGCAGCAGCCCGCCGGTGGGCGTGGTGGTGCCGGTGATGCGGAGCCGGATGCCGGCGGCCCGGACGATCGTCCGGCACCACCAGCGGACCGCGCGGGCGGGGACGCGCCCGCCGACGGGGGTGAGCGCGGCCCCGGCGGCCACCACGACCAGGACGGTCACGAAGCGCAGCACGGCGCGCGGTACGGCCGTGACGGACCCCTTCGACTCGATGCACGTCCTGGGGGTGCAGGGCGCGCTGGGCAGCCAGACGCTCATCAGGCCGGCACGAGCGAGAGGAAGTGCCGCAGATAGCGCGGGTTGACCCGGCGCATCGACAGCAGCACGTACAGGTCGGCGACCCCGAAGTCCGGGTCGTGGGCGGGCTCGCCGCACACCCAGGCGCCGAGGCGGACGTATCCGCGCAGCAGCGGCGGGAGTTCGACGCGGTCGGTGGGGCGGGTCACGCCGTCCGGGTTCCAGGGCAGCAGGGGCCGTACCCGGAACTCCTCCGGGGCGAGGTGCTTGGCGCTGACGCGGTCCCAGGTGCCGGCGGCGAGGGCGCCGCCGTCGGCCAGCGGGATCGAGCAGCAGCCGGCCAGCCACTCGTGGCCGCGGTCGACCATGTAGCGGGCTATGCCGGCCCAGATGAGGCCGATGACGGTGCCGTCGCGGTGGTCGGGGTGGACGCAGGAGCGGCCGACCTCGACGAGGCCCGGGCGGATCGAGTCGAGGGGGGCGAGGTCGAACTCGCTCTCCGAGTAGAGCCGTCCGGCGACCGCGGCCCGCTCGGGCGGCAGCAGCCGGTAGGTGCCGACCACCTGCCCGGTGACCGTGTCACGGACGAGGAGGTGGTCGCAGTAGGCGTCGAAGGCGTCCACGTCCAGGCCGGGCTGCGGGCTGGAGAGGTGGGCGCCCATCTCCCCGGCGAAGACGTCGTGCCGCAGCCGCTGCGCGGCGCGCACCTCGTCCTCGTCGCGGGCGAGCGTGACGGTGTAGCGGGTCGGCGCGGCGGGCTGCGAAGGACGGTCGAGGGTGGAAACGCCGGTCATGGCTCTCCCTGATCACGGGCCGGGTTCGGCGAAGGAACAAGCTGGCCGGTTCCGTATGTCCGGTCGCAACAGTTCTTCCTACGCCGGGCGTCCTGCGCGTGACCTGTGCCCGGAGCCGGGATGTGAGCTTGTTGAACGGCGTCCGCATACGCCGATGCCTGGCGGGACCGGGGATGAGCACCACTCCCGGTCCCGCCCGTCCGCATCCTGTCGGCGAACGTTCCTGTCCCATAAGGGAGTTCACGCGGGAGTTCAGCGCTTGGCGACCTTGCGGGTCGCCCGCAGCCACTCCTTGTTCATGGCGGTGATGGAGACCAGCGGGATGCCCTTCGGGCAGGCGGTGGCGCATTCGCCGGCCAGTGTGCAGCCGCCGAAGCCCTCGTCGTCCATCTGCGCCACCATGTCCAGCACCCGCGTCTCGCGCTCGGGGGCGCCCTGCGGGAGGACGCCCAGGTGGTTGACCTTGGCGGAGGTGAACAGCATGGCCGCGCCGTTGGGACACGCGGCCACGCACGCCCCGCAGCCGATGCACTCGGCGTGCTCGAAGGCGAAGTCGGCGTCCGGTTTGGGGACGGGGGTGGCGTGCGCCTCGGGGGCGGCGCCGGTCGGGGCGGTGATGTAACCGCCCGCCTGGATGATCCGGTCGAAGGCCGAGCGGTCCACGACGAGGTCCTTGACGACCGGGAAGGCCGAGGCGCGCCACGGCTCGATGTCGATCGTGTCGCCGTCCTCGAACGACCGCATGTGGAGTTGGCAGGTCGTGGTGCGCTCCGGGCCGTGCGCGTCGCCGTTGATGACCAGGCTGCACGCGCCGCAGATGCCCTCGCGGCAGTCGTGGTCGAAGGCGACCGGGTCCTCACCCTTGAGGATGAGTTCCTCGTTGAGGGTGTCGAGCATCTCCAGGAACGACATGTCCGTGGAGATTCCGTCCACTTGGTAGGTGGACATGGCGCCTTCGGCGTCGGCGTTCTTCTGCCGCCAGACGCGCAGGGTGAGCTTCATGCGTAGCTCCGCTGAGTGGGGTGGACGTACTCGAAGACCAGGTCTTCCTTGTGCAGTACGGGAGACGATCCGGTGCCGGTGAACTCCCAGGCGGCGGCGTACGAGAACTCCTCGTCCCTGCGCGCCGCTTCGCCGTCCGGGGTCTGTGACTCCTCGCGGAAGTGACCGCCGCAGGACTCGGCGCGGTTGAGTGCGTCGAGGCACATCAGCTCGGCGAGCTCCAGGTAGTCGACGATGCGATTCGCCTTCTCCAGCGACTGGTTGAACTCCTCGCCGGTGCCCGGGACCTTGATCCGCCGCCAGAACTCCTCGCGGATCTGCGGGATCCGTTCCAGCGCCTTGCGCAGTCCGCTGTCGGTGCGGGCCATTCCGCAGAACTCCCACATGAGTTCGCCGAGTTCGCGGTGGAAGGAGTCGGGGGTGCGGTCGCCGTCCACGGAGAGGAGGAGGTTGACGCGGTCCTCGGTCTCCGCCAACACCTCCTGTACGACGGGGTGTTCGGCGGTGATGTCCTCGTGCCCGGGGTGCCGGGCGAGGTAGTCGTTGATGGTCGCCGGGAGCACGAAGTAGCCGTCGGCGAGGCCCTGCATCAGCGCGGAGGCGCCGAGCCGGTTGGCGCCGTGGTCGGAGAAGTTGGCCTCGCCGATCGCGAACAGGCCCGGGATGGTGGTCTGGAGGTCGTAGTCGACCCAGAGGCCGCCCATTGTGTAGTGCACGGCGGGGTAGATCCGCATGGGGACCGTGTACGGGTCCTCGGCGGTGATCCGGGCGTACATGTCGAAGAGGTTCCCGTACTTCTCCTCGACGGCCTTGCGGCCCAACCGCCGGATGGCGTCGGCGAAGTCGAGGTAGACGCCCTGCCCGCCGGGGCCGACGCCCTTCCCCTCGTCGCACACGTTCTTGGCGGCGCGGGAGGCGATGTCGCGGGGCACGAGGTTGCCGAAGGACGGGTAGACGCGCTCCAGGTAGTAGTCGCGCTCGTCCTCGGGGATCTGATTCGGCGGACGCGTGTCGCCCTTGGCCTTCGGCACCCAGATCCGGCCGTCGTTGCGCAACGACTCGCTCATCAGGGTGAGTTTGGACTGGTGCTCACCGGTGCGCGGGATGCAGGTCGGATGGATCTGCGTGAAACACGGGTTGGCGAAGAGCGCGCCGCGCCGGTGGGCCCGCCACACGGCGGTCGCGTTGGAGTTCATGGCGTTCGTCGACAGGTAGAAGACGTTGCCGTAGCCGCCGCTGGCGAGGACGACCGCGTCGGCGAAGTACGTGTCGATACGGCCGCTGATGAGATCGCGGGCCACGATCCCGCGCGCCTTCCCGTCGACGACGATCAGGTCGAGCATCTCGGTGCGCGGGTGCATCTCGATGTTCCCGGCGGCGATCTGCCGGGACAGCGCCTGGTAGGCGCCGAGGAGGAGTTGCTGTCCTGTCTGGCCGCGCGCGTAGAAGGTGCGGGAGACCTGCACGCCGCCGAAGGAGCGGGTGTCGAGCAGGCCGCCGTACTCCCGCGCGAACGGCACGCCCTGCGCCACGCACTGGTCGATGATCTCCACCGAGATCTGCGCGAGGCGATGGACGTTGGACTCGCGGGCCCTGAAGTCGCCGCCCTTGACGGTGTCGTAGAAGAGGCGGTGGACGGAGTCGCCGTCGTTGCGGTAGTTCTTCGCCGCGTTGATGCCGCCCTGGGCGGCGATCGAGTGGGCGCGGCGCGGGGAGTCCTGGTAGCAGAACTGGACGACGTGGTAGCCCTGTTCGGCGAGGGTGGCGCCCGCGGAGCCGCCCGCGAGGCCGGTGCCGACGACGATCACCGTGTGTTTGCGCCGGTTGGCGGGGTTGACGAGTTTGGCCTCGAAACGGCGGGTGTCCCAGCGCTCGTTGATCGGGCCGGTGGGGGCCTTGGTGTCGGTGACGGGTTCCCCGGTCGTGAAGTCGGCGTATTCAAGGGCCATTTCAGCTCACCACTCCGGTCATGACGCCCACGGGCACGGCGATGAAGCCGGCGGTGAGCAGCAGTGCGAGGACATTGGCGATGGTCTTCAGGGCGCGGTCGCGGCTGCGGCTGCCCGCCCCGAGGGTCTGGGCGGCGCTCCAGAAGCCGTGCCGGACGTGCAGGCCGAGGGCGAGCATCGCGACGATGTAGAGGGTGTCGCCGTACCAGGTGGAGAAGGTGTCCACGACGTTCTGGTACGGGTGGCCCTCCTGGAAGCCGCCGGAGTGCACGGTGCCGGTGGTCAGGTCGAGGATGTGCCAGACGATGAACAGGGCGAGGATGATCCCGCCCCAGCGCATGGTGCGCGTGGCGTAGGTCGCGCGGGGCTTCTTGTGCACGTACTTGCTGGGGCGCGCCCTGATGTCGCGGCGGCTGAGCTGGTACGCGGAGACGGCGTGCGCGACCACGGCGACGACCAGGACGATCCGGATCAGCCAGAGCGTCCACTCGTAGTGCATGAAGGGTTCGCCGACGGTGCGCAGCCAGTGGGCGTAGTGGTTGAACTCCCCCGCGCCGAAGAAGATCTTCAGGTTCCCGATCATGTGGACGACCAGGTACAGCAGCATGATCAGGCCGCTGACCGCCATCACTGTCTTCTTGCCGACGGAACTGTCCCACACCGTGCGCGCCATCGACGGCCGTCGGTCCGTCCGCGTTGCCAGAGCCATGTCTACGGACGTTAGGTCCCGGAAGGTCGATCGGTCCAAGACATGATCCGCCTGGATTCCATAGGCTACGACTATCATGACCGCATGCAGTTCCAGCAGCTCCAGTACTTCGTGGCCGTCGCCGAGACCCGGCACTTCACCCGGGCCGCCGATCTGGTCCATGTCGCGCAGCCGTCGCTGTCCCAGCAGATCAAGGCGCTGGAGCGGGAGTTGGGGGCGGACCTGTTCCTGCGGGCGCGGGGAAACATCACGCTCACGGACGCGGGCGAGGCGCTGCTGCCGCTGGCCCGGCGCATCCTGGCCGACGCGGACACGGCCCGGCACGAGGTCCTGGAGCTGGTCCAGCTGCGCAGCGGCCGGATCCGCCTGGGCGCGACCCCGAGCCTGTGCACGGGCCTGCTGCCGGACGTGCTGCGCGCCTTCCACGACCGCTATCCGGGCATCCGGCTGCTGATCGAGGAGGGCGGTTCGCACGATCTCGTACGGGAGCTGGCGCGCGGCGCCCTCGATCTCGCCCTGGTGGTCCTGCCGCTGCCCACGCCGTCACCGGCGCTGACGACGGTGGAGCTGCTGCGCGAGGACCTGGTGGTGGTGTCGTCACCGGAGGCGTCCGTGCCGGGGCGCGGGCGGACGGTACGGATCGCCGACCTGGAGGGCGAACGGCTGGTCATGTTCCGGCACGGCTACGACCTCCGCGAACTCACCGTCGCCGCCTGCCGCGCCGAGGGCTTCGAACCCGACTTCGCGGTCGAGGGCGGCGAGATGGACGCCGTCCTCGGCTTCGTGCGGGCGGGGCTCGGCGTGGCCGTGGTACCGCGCATGGTCGCGACGAAGTCCGGGCGCGGGCTGCGGGTGACCCCGCTGGCACGGCCGGGGCTGCACCGGACCATCGCGCTGGCGCATCGCAGCGATGTGGCTCCGCCTCGGGCGGCGAGGGAGTTGCAGCGGATGTTGTTGGAGCGGTGAGGTGAGGTGAGGTGAGCTGCGCGGGCTTGACGGGGGGGCTGGTGCGGATGCCGGTTGCAGCGCGAGCGGTGAGTTGCGCGGGGTCGGCGGGTGGGGCTGGTGCGGATGCCGGTTGCCACGGAAACGGTGAGCTGCGCGGGCTGTGTGGGGCCCGGACGGCGGTTGCGGCGGCTGCAGTCGAGGCGACGAACCCCCGCGAACTCGCCGGGGCCCTGGTGCGGAGGCCGTGAGAGGGGCGAGCGGCAGCACCTCACCCGGGCGCCGCCGCTGATTCCCCGCGCGGCAGATGGTGCGGAAGCACCCGCACTCGCGAGCCCACCCGAGCGCGGCACCGACACCAGGTCCAGCAGGCGCTGCGGAGGCAGTCCCCCCGCGCGAACTCAGCGGACCCTGGTCCGGAGGCCGTGAGCCGCAGCACCTCACCCCGGTGCTGCCGCTGATGCCGGTCGCCACAGGCTCGGCGGGGACAGTCGGGCTCGCGGGCCCACCCGGGCACAGGTGCGGATGCCACCCGCACCACCGCCGGGTGCCGCAGCTGCCGTGGAGGCAGCGACAATCGGGCGCCGCCGTAAGGGAGTTCTTCGTCCCCGGCGACCGCGCGGCTCACCACGTCGGGATGAGGCCCCCGTCGATCACCAGGTCGCTGCCGGTCAGGTTCGCCGCGCGGTCGCCGGCGAGGAAGAGGACCACGTCGGCGATCTCGGCGGGCCTGGAGAAGCGGCCGGTGACGGTGGCGCCGGAGGCCCGCGCCACGACCTCCTCCGGGGTGATGCCGGCGGCGGCCGACACGGTCGCGGCCACTCCCCCGCCGCCGAGCCACAGTTCCGTCTCCACCGGGCCGGGGCTGACCGTGTTGACGCGGATGCCCTTCGGGCCGACCTCCTTGGACAGGGCCTTGGAGAAGGCGACCAGGGCGGCCTTGCCCGCGCTGTAGTCGATGACCAGCGGGTCGGGCAGGGTGGCGTTGACCGAACCGATCGTGATCACGCTGCCACGCCCGGCGGCCAGCATCGGCGGAAGGGCGGCGCGGGTGACGCGTACCGCCGTGAGGAGGTTCAGGTCGAGGGTGCGCTGCCAGTCCTCGTCGGTCACGGACAGGAAACCGCCGGTGCGGGGCGGGGCCGTACCGACGTTGTTCACGAGGACGTCGACGCGCCCGTCTGCCGCCGCGACCAGCCGCTCGGCCGCGGCGCGCTCCGCGAGGTCGACCGGCACCCACGTGACCGGGAACTCCTTGACCAGCGCGTCCAGTTCCTCGGTGCTGGTGCGCGACCCGGCGACGACGGTCGCTCCCGCGCCGGCCAGCGCCTGCACGACCGCCAGTCCGATGCCCTTGCTCGCGCCTGTCACCACGGCGGTGCGGCCCTGCAGTTCGGTGCTCATGGAGTCCGGCTCCTTCGCGTCGCGGCCTGTCTCAGTCGATGTCCGGCGGCACCAGCGTCCCCTGGTGGTAGAACATCCGCCAGCCCGTCTCCTCGTCGCGCTTGCGCCACAGGGAGGTGCGGCGGGCACGGCGGCCGTCGAAGTCGGTCTCGTATCTGAGCTGCACCAGGCCGGGGGCCAGGACGATGCCCGTGATGGCCGACGGGCGGTAGCGGGGCCCCTCCCTCGCGCTGCCCGCGTGCTCGGGCAGCCAGGCCAGCATGTGCTCGTACGTGTAGTGCCGGCCCGAGTCGCCGACCTCCACGTACTCGGGGTCCAGCAGGCGGACGGCCTCACTGCGGGAGGAGCGGACGGCCGGGTCCATGAGCGCCAGTTCACCCTCGATGGCCTTGTTCACGTCGTCCGATGCATGCGCTTCCTGACTCACCCGCACATGATCACACTCGAACCCGGCCCTCCCGCAACCGACTTACGTCCTCACCCCGTCGCGTCCACCAACGCCAGTTCGTGCAGTCGCTCCGGCGGGCCCGGGCGGGCGTAGTACCAGCCCTGGGCCGTGTCGCAGCCCAGTATGCGGAGTTGTTCGGCCTGTGCGCCGGTCTCGACGCCCTCGACCGTCACCGCGAGGTTCAGGCTGTGGGCGAGGGAGACGATGCCCTCGACGATCTTGAGGTCGACGGGGTCGGCCGGGAACTGCTGCATGCCCTGGGTGAAGGAGCGGTCCAGTTTGAGGATGCTCACCGGGAGGCGGCGGAGGTTGGCGAGGTTGGAGTAGCCGGTGCCGAAGTCGTCGAGGGCGATGTCGACGCCCATCTCGGCGAGCCGGCGCAGCGGCTTGAGCAGGTCGTCGTCGGCGCCGATGAGTGCCGACTCGGTGACCTCCAGGCAGAGCGCGTCCGGCGCGACGCCCGCGCGCTCCAGGATGTCCACGGTGTCCTGCACCAGGCCGGGGTGACTGAGCTGGCAGGGCGAGAGGTTGACGTTGATGCGCAGGGGGCCGGTGGCGTCGTTGCCGCCGTGTCGTTCCTGCCACTGCTTGGCCTGCCGTACGGACTGGTCGAGGACCCAGCGGCCCAACGGCACGATCAGGCCCGTGTGTTCGGCGAGCGGGATGAAGCGGTCGGGGCCGAGGACGCCGTGCTGCGGGTGCAGCCAGCGGACGAGGGCCTCGGCGCCGCGCACGCTGCCGTCGCCGAGGTGGACCAGCGGCTGGTACTCGATGAAGAACTCGCCCCGGTCCAGGGCGGCCGGGAGTGCCGTGGTCAGACCGTGGCGCGTGATCGCGCGGGCGTCGGCCTCCGGGTCGGCGAGTTCGAAGCGGTTGCCGCCCGCCGACTTGGCCCGGTACATCGTGATGTCGGCGCTGCGCAGCACCTCCGCCGGGCCGCGCTCGCCGGCCGGACCCTCGACGATGCCGATGGAGCCGCGCACGGTCAGGTCACGGCCGTCGATGCTGACCGGGGTGATGAGCGCGTTCATGATGCGGCCGGCGAGTTCGTCGACCTCGCGCTCGGTGTCGGGTCCTGTGGTCAACGCCACGAACTCGTCGCCGCCGAGCCGGGCGACCATCTCGCCGGGGGCGGTGGCGCAGGACTGGAGCCGGTCGGCGACCTCGACGAGCAGCCGGTCGCCGGCCGCGTGGCCGAGGCTGTCGTTGATGGTCTTGAAGCCGTCGAGGTCGAGGTAGCACAAGCCGAACCGCTGGTTGTCGCCCGCGCCGAGCGCCTTCTCCAGGCGTTCGAAGAACAGGGTGCGGTTGGGCAGGCCGGTGAGGGCGTCGTGGGTCGCCTCGTAGCGCAGCCGCAGGTTGAGCAGCCGTCGCTCGGTGGTGTCCTCCATGAGGGCGAGCTGGTACTGCGGGTCGCCGTCGGCGTCGCGCAGCAGGGAGACCGTGAGGTTGGTCCACAGGACCGTTCCGTCAGGCCGGTAGAACGCCTTCTCGACGTGGTAGTGCTCGCGCTCGCCGCGGACGAGTTCGTCGTAGAGCGTCCAGGTCTGGGGCGCGTCCTCGGGGTGGGTCCACTCGCGGACGTTGCGGCCGCCCATGGCCTGCTCGGTGATGCCGAACATGCGCAGCAGCGCGCCGTTGACCTGGAGGATGTTGCCTTCGAGGTCGGCCATGCCGATTCCTATGGCCGCGCCCTCGAAGACCGCGCGGAAGCGGGCCTCGGTCGCGTGCAGGGCCTGTGCGACGACTCCTTGGGCCTGGAGGGCGGCCACGGAGATGGCCTCCTGCTCGGCCAGGGTGCGCTCGCGCAGTTCCTGGGCGAACCCGGCGGCCATGGCGTGCTGGAGCCGTGCCGAGCGGATCCGGAGGTCCTCCTGGGGGCCGTCGCCGCCGCAGTAGAGCACCAGGTAGGCGTCGACGCACTCCAGGGTGCGACTGAGGGCGTCGGGGTCGGTGCAGTGCGCGGCGACGAGGGCGGCGCCGACCGCCTTGCCCTCCTCGGCGTCGAGGTTCCTGGCCCGCAGCGCCTCACTCAACCGCCGTGCCAGCGGCAGGAGTCGCTCCTCGAACTCGGGCCGGGTCAGCGACGTCGAGGTCGCCGGGAACACCGCCCGGCTCCAGATGGTCGCGAACCTGCGCAGTCTGTCCTCCGGCCCGTCCGGCTCCGCGGTCACGCCGTGCGTCCTACGCCGGCGAAACCGGAGAAGGAATACGGATCCTCGTCCTCCGGTGCGGTGTCCGGCCGCCAGTCCGGCATCGGCACCAGTCCGGGTTCCACCATGTCGTACCCCTCGAAGAACCGCGCGATCTCCTCGCGCGAGCGCATGATCAGCGGGTTGCGAATGTCCTTGTACACGTCCACCGCGCCCTCCGCCCGCTCCGGGGGCAACGGGAGTCCCTCGTACGAGGCATGGGTGAGGATCAGCAGGCTGCCGGGTGCGAGTGCCTCGCGCAGCTGTGCCACCGCTCCGTACGGGTCGTCCGTGTCTTCCACGAAGTGCAGTATGGCAACGAGAAGTAACGCCACTGGCCGGTTCACGTCGATCAGGTGCTGGACCTCGGGGCTCGCCAGGATCTCCTGGGGCTTGCGGAGGTCGGCCGCGAGGACGCCCGCGGTCGCGTTGCCCGCGAGGACCGCCTGGCTGTGCGCGACCGCCACCGGGTCGTGGTCGACGTAGACGACATGGGCGCCGGGGCTGGCCTCCTGGGCCACCTCGTGGACGTTGCCGAAGGTGGGGATCCCGGAGCCGATGTCGAGGAACTGGGTGATGCCCTCGGCCGCCGCGAAACGCACCGCGCGACGCATGAACGCCCGGTTCGCCTGCATGATCTTGGGAAGTCCCGGGAGGAACTCCATGGCCTTGCGGGCCGCTTCCCGGTCGACCTCGAAGTTGTGCGAACCGCCCAGGTAGTAGTCGTAGATACGCGAAACGCTCGGCACCGAGATGTCGACGCTTCGTGGTGCCCAGGCGGGACGCTCCATGTATCTCTCCAAGGCGTAGGCGATCCGGTGTTCGAGCTGAGGCTACTGATCGCCCGCCAAAGGAGCGAGCGGAAACGGAAATTGACCATCCGTTCCCGGTCGCTGCCGGTGGCACGTGCCGGATCGACGTGCGGGGACACGCGGAGAGGCGCGGAGAATGCCGGAATTGCTGGGGAGTTGACGCCAAAGGGGCCCGCCCCCTCCGTGCGGTGCGGAGGGGGCGGACCTGGGGTCGTACGCGCTGCTGTGGTTCGTTCGGCACTCTTCTCTTCGCTTGCCCGCGTCCCTCCCTTCCGCGTATCCGTTGCCGAGTGGGCGGGGCGATCAACCCTGGGGAGGTGTTCTCGCTACGCCGCGGGCGCGCCGACCGGCTTTCCTTCGGGAGAGACGGCGTACCAAGTGCCGCCCACGCCCTGGCCGTTGGTCTGTCCGGCGGCCGTGTCACCGGAGAAGGTGTAGATCGGCCAGCAGTTGACGGTCATCTGCTTGACGCCGTCGGGCCGGGTGAAGCCCATGAGGCCCTTCTTCTTCACGCCCTTGGTGTCGCTCGCGGAGACGATGCCGACGGCCGGCCACTTCTCCGCGCAGGCACCGAGGCAGTTCGACACCGGCTCCGGCCACGCCTTGTCCTTGAGGAAGCGGTAGACCGTGTGGCCGTTCTTGTCGACGACGATGTCGCCGAGCTTCGCGTCCTTGCGGACGGACAGGCCGGGCAGCGAGGCGAGGGTCGCCTTCTTGCCGTCGGGGGCGAGCGCGTACCACTTGCCGCCCACGCCCTGGCCGTTGACGTCACCGGCGTTGACATCCTTGGCGTACCGGTAGGCGGGCCAGCCGCCGACGGTCAGCTGCTTGGTGCCGTCGCTACGGGTCACCTCGCCGAGCAGGGACTTGTCGATACCGGCGCCGGCCGTGGCGTCGTTCGCGGGGACCGGCGGCCAGGTGGTGGCGCAGGCACCGTCGCAGTTGGACTTGGGCGGATTGGCCGTGTCGGCGTCGAAACGGTAGAGGGTGAGCCCGGCACCGTCGCTCAACACCTTGCCGAGGTCGGGGTTGCTGGCAACAGTGAGCTGGCCCGCGGGCTCCGCGGCAGCGGCCTGCTGGCCGTCGGCGCCGTAGCCGTTGGCCGAACCGGAGCTGGCGGTGGCAGTCGCACCGACGCTTCCGTAACCTCCGGCCGCCGCCGTGGCACCGACGTTCTGGGCCGCAGAGGAAGGTGTGGCCACATTTCCCGAACCGCACGCAGCCGTCAACGCCATGACGGACACGGCCGTCGCCGCGAGTGAGGCGCTCCGCCAGGAGGTCTTCATCGTCAACTCCCCATAATCACCTGGATGTTGCAGCGCCCGTCTGTGCCGCCGCACGGTCCTAGGTACGGGTGGGGACCACGGAAGTGTTCAACGGCCGCACAAATTTCTTTCCGACCCCTGTGACACGGGCGTCCCGTCTCGTACAGGGGTGCGCATCCGGCCATGCGTGAAGGTCGGATCTTCAAACCGTCGCACCACGTCTTCCACTCCTTCGGGGCAATCCCTTCACGCTCCCGCGTGCGCGGCCCCGCGAGGCCTCATGATCTCCGTCGTGCATGGACCCGAACCGACCCGAACCGCCCTCACCGCAAGGGTGTTGGCCCTGGTGACGCTCACCTGGCTGCTGGCGGGCGCGCCGGCGGGCGTGGCAGCGGCCGACGCCTGCGCCTACGCCTCGACGGGGCCGGACGGCACGGAGGCGGTGGCGATCGCCGGCGACGGCTCCTGGCCGATCCCGCCGGTCTGCCGGAAGCCGACCCCGCCGCCGCCCTGCCCGTCACCGACGCCCACCCCGCCACCGCCCGAGCCCACACCGCCTCCCCCGCCGAAGCCCACCCCGACGCCGAAGCCGACGCCCAGGCCGACCCCGACCCCGCGGCCGACGCCGAAACCCGTGCCTCCGCCGCCCACCCACGCGCCGCGCCCGGCCCCGGCGGCGCCCCTGCCCCGGCCGACTCCGACACCCACTCCCACGCCCACGCCGAGCCCGACGCCGAGACCGTCGCCCAGGCCGACCCCGCATCCCTCGGTGTCGCCGGTGAGTTATCCGAAGTACCACGCCCAGCCGCGCCCGCGGCCCGCCACCGGCCGGACGCCGGCGGTCGTCTACGTCCTGCTCATCACCATGCCCGCGGTGGTCGCCATCGCCGCGCTGCGTCCGCGCTGACCCCCGGAGGAACCCCTTGTCGGAATGGCTTGTTCTCGTCATCGCGATGGTGGCGGCCTGTGCCGTGGTCGTCGTCATCACCTTCGTACGCGAGCGCACCGCGTCCGAGGACGAGGATCCGGGCGAGACCCCGGACGTCATCGAGTACATGACGATGTGGATCGGCGTGGTGTACGCCATCGTCCTGGGCCTGGCGATCGCCGGTGTGTGGGAGGCCCGCAGCGCCGCCCAGGACCACGTCCAGTCGGAGGCGCAGGCGCTGCACGAGATCTCGGAGCGGGTCCGGGCCTACCCGCCGGACATCCGCGACCGTGTCCGGGCCGACGTCGACGCGTACGTCTCCCAGGTCGTCGACGTCGAGTGGAAGACGATGGCCGACCACCAGAAGCTCACCCGGCGCGGTACCGACCTGCTGGAGCGCATCCGTGCGGACGTGACGGACTACCAGCCGAAGACCGACTTCCAGGCGCAGGCCTACCAGCCGCTCGTCGACCAGGTCGCCGCCGCGGACCTGGCACGCAGCGCCCGCTCGAACTCGACCGGGGCGACCATGCCCCTGGTGGTGTGGTTCGGGCTGCTGGGCGGGGCCGTGATCACCATCGGCATGGTCTTCGCACTGCAGATCCGGCGTACGACACGGGAGCTGATCCTCGCCGGGCTGTTCTCGGCGCTGATCGCCTTCCTGCTGTTCCTGATCTGGGACTTCGACGCGCCGTACAGCCGTGGCATCACGGCGTCGGCACAGCCGTTCCTGAACCTCTTCCCGCACCTCAAGTGAACCTCTCCCCGTACATCGGGGACTGACGGCCCCTCACCGGAGCCGCCCGCCGGGGGACGTCCGCCACACCGCGGGCGTCCCCCGGTCGCGGGAACGGTGTCCCCTGTGCGGCCCACACGGTTGCCCCATTCGCGCGACTGGGATCGCGGGAGCGCACACATGTTCCTAGCGTTTCGGACATCGAGGTGCATTTACGGCCCAGCGGAAAAGGTCCGCGGCTGCTCCTCGGGGACCCGGAGGAATCACCATGCGCGCGATACGCGTCGCCTCGGCCGCACTGCTGGGCATCAGCGCCCTCGCCTTCTCCGCGCCGGCCGCCGTCGCGAAGGGCGACGGCAACCACAACATCACGCCGTTCGGCTTCAGCGTCCTGCCCTCGACGATCGCGGCGGGCGGCCAGGTGACCCTGCGACTCGACCGCGACAACGGCGGCTGCAAGGGGGCCGCCACGGTTTCCTCCGGGGTCTTCGACACCGTCAGGATCTCGCCGGGCCAGTCCTCGGCGACGGCGATGGTCGACTGGGACGCCAGGCCGGGCGCGGTGTACCAGGTGACGTTCACGTGTGACGGCGCGAGCGGCTCCACGGGTCTGACCATCGCCTCCGGCCGCACGAACGACAACAACATCCAGCCGCTCCAGCCGGCCCAGCAGGTGCCCCGAGGGGTCCGGGCCGGTGAGGGCGGCAGCATCGCCGGTTTCGACCTCAAGGAACTGGGCATCGGCGCGGCCCTCATCGCGGGCTCGGTGGGAGCCGCGTACCACTTCTCCCGCCGCCGTGCCGGGGAGGACGGCGCCTGACCGCACCGCCACCCGCACAGGCCTTCGCCCCGGAACCCGAAAGGGTCCGGGGCGAAGGCCTGTTCCGTGCGCCACGACCTCCGAAGGGGGAGGAGGTCAGATGGTGCGCTCGGTGCGGCGGCGCATCCAGAACACCCCGCCGGCCAGGACGGCCGCGGCGACCAGACCGCCGCCGATCGCCATGTCGGTCGGGGTCGCCCCGGTGGCGCTGCTGCCGCCGAGGCCGCCGCGTACACCGCCGAGGACGGTGTACGCGGAGTCACGGGTCAGCGAGGAACCGTTGGAGCAGCGGACCGTGATGCTGTACGCGCCGGGGGTGGCCTCCCTGCTGATCCTGGCCGTCCCGCTGGACGTCGTACCGGAGCCGCCGAGGAGGGAGAGGTTGGCGGGGCGTTCGAACCCCGGTGAGGTGGCGATGGCGTTGCCGCCGCTGAAGCAGCCGTCGACCGTGACGGTGAGCTGTCCGCCGCGGGCGATCACGCTGGGCAGGGCCATGATGTTGCTGGGGCTGGCGCCCATGCCGTCCGCGACGGCCGCCGGGGCGGCGAGCCCCAGGACGGCGACCGCGGCACCGGCGGCAGCCAGGGCACGAGTAGTACGCATGTCATCCTCCGCGGAAGGCGCCCCGGGACCCGTCCCCGGTCGATCGGCGAGAAAACGCCTCCCAGACAGACCCTCAGATGCCGTGCACGCGCCCGCATTTCGGGAATGGTCCGTCCTGGTGAGGAGACACGCCGAAGGAAAAGCGCACAATCGGATATTGCCGCAGGTCACGGACCGTCAGAAAATTCCTGTGCGCGGCAACTCGTATGGCGCACATAAGGATGTCCGGGCCACCCGTTCGCGCTTTCCCCGTCGCCGGTCGCGGCTTGTGGACTTAGCGTTCTCGTATGCGCGAGTGACGTGGCGACGGCCGTGTCGAGAGGGGATGGCGAATGTCTGCGTACGAGCTGTCCGAGCTTGCCGAAGAGGAGGAGCGGCAGAAGAAGCGCGCCCCGTGGGGAGTGATAGCGCTTGTTCTGCTGACCGGTCTCGCGCTCATTCGGAATGGTTCGGGAGAGTTCGACGTGGGGCCACCGCAGCCGGCGTCGGCCGCCGCCGCGGACGCCCGGACCGGCCACACCACCTTCGGCAACGTCCCGGCCCCGCTGCCGTACTCCGTCGCCGACCGGGTGCGGATTCCCGCGATCCGCGTCGACGCCCCGGTCATGCCGGTGGGCCTGGACGCGGACGGCTGGGTCGGCGCGCCACCGCCGGAGGACCCGAATCTGGCGGGCTGGTTCACCGGCGCCGTCTCCCCCGGCGAAAAGGGCACCGCGGTCGTCGTCGGCCATGTCGACAACAAAATGGGCCCCGCCGTGTTCTACGGACTCGGGGCCCTCAAGAAGGGAAACCGCGTCGAGGTGGAGCGCAAGGACGGAAAGACGGCCGTGTTCGAGATCTACGGCATCGAGGTCTTCGAGAAGCGCAACTTCCCCGGCGACCGCGTCTACGCCTCCAAGGGAACTCCGGAACTGCGCGTCATCACGTGCGGGGGCGGTTTCTCCAAGCAGAACGGCTACGACGGGAACGTCGTCGTCTTCGCCCGCCTGGTCGAGGTCCGCTGAGCGTTCCCCGGCCGGGCGGGCGAAGGCCCCTCAGGTGGTGGTCCGGCGGCGCGGAATCGTCATGTGGTAGCCGGAGTCGAGCAGGTGCGGCAGATATTCGCGCAGCGCCCGCACACTCTGTGAACGGTCGCCCCCGGCGTCGTGCGAGAGCACCACGACGCCGGGGGCGGCGCCGTCCTCGACCGCGTTGACGATGTGGCGGGTGCCGGGTCTGTCCCAGTCGAGGGTGTCGACGGTCCAGGCGAGGGGTTCCATGCCCATCTCGGAGCCGAGCTGGAAGGCGGCGCGGTTCCAGGCCCCGTAGGGCGCGCGGAACCACTGCGGGCGTTCCCCGTACGCGTCCTCGATGACGTCGCTGGTGCGTTCCATCTCGGAGCGGATCTGACCGCGGGTCAGCTTGGTCAGCAGGGGGTGGGACCAGGTGTGGTTGCCGACGATGTGGCCCTCGTCGGACATCCGGGCCAGCAGGTCGCGGTTCCAGTCGGCCATCTCGCCGCACACGAAGAACGTGGCGCGGACGTCGTACTCGGCGAGAGTGTCGAGGATGTGCGGGGTGTAGCGGGGATCGGGTCCGTCGTCGAAGGTCAGGACCATGGTGTTGCCGCGTCCGGACATCCGCAGGAACGGTTCGTGCCGCACCGGGACACGGGCGGGGGCGGCGTGGGGTGCGCCGTATCCGGCCACGGGCCGGAGGCGGTAGGAGGAGGGCTTGCGCGCGAGGCGCGGTGGGGGCCCGGCGGCGGGGGCGGCGGCCCGGGCGGGGGCGTCGTCCGAGAGTCCGGAGTACAGCAGACCGGCGGTGCCGGCCGCCCCCACGGCAGCGGCGCCGGCGAGCAGGGCCCGTCGGCGCGTGAGCAACTGATCCTTCTTCATGACTCATCAGTCGCCCGCGCGAGGTCCGACGCCCCACGACAACACCGGTGCGGCGGCAGGAAAACACCCGCCCGGCCCAGCGTTCGCGCCGTCAGCGGTGCCGGACGAGGGGGAACGGCAGCGTCTCACGGATCGTCAGACCGGTGAGGAACATGACGAGCCGGTCGACACCGATGCCGAGGCCTCCGGTGGGCGGCATCGCGTATTCGAGGGCGTCGAGGAAGTCCTCGTCCAGCTCCATCGCCTCCGGGTCTCCCCCGGCGGCGAGCAGCGACTGGGCGGTGAGGCGGCGGCGCTGTTCGACGGGGTCGGTCAGTTCGGAGTAGGCGGTGCCGAGTTCGGTGCCGAAGGCGACGAGGTCCCAGCGTTCGGCGAGCCGCGGGTCGGTGCGGTGCTGCCGGGTGAGCGGGGAGACGTCGGTCGGGAAGTCCTTGTAGAAGGTGGGCCGCCGGGTCGGCTCCTCCACAAGCCGCTCGTACATCTCCAGTACGACGTCCCCGCGGCCGTCGTCGGCGCCGTACGGCACGCCCGCGCGGTCGCACAGCAGGTGCAGGCGGGCCAGTTCGGTGTCGGCGTCGATCTCCTCGCCGAGCGCCTCGGAGATCGCGCCGTGGACGGTCTTGACCGGCCAGGGGCCGGAGATGTCGTACTCCTCGCCCTCCTTGCGGGCGACGGCGGACCCGAAGGCGGCGATGGCGGCGCCCTGGATGAGTTCGCGGGCGAGGTCGAGCATCACGTCGTAGTCGGCGTACGCCTGGTAGGCCTCCAGCATCGTGAACTCGGGGTTGTGCTTGTAGGAGACGCCCTCGTTGCGGAAGGTGCGGCCCATCTCGAAGACCTTCTCCAGTCCGCCGACGCAGAGGCGCTTGAGGTACAGCTCGGGGGCGATGCGCAGAGAGAGGCCGAGGTCGTAGGCGTTGATGTGCGTGGTGAAGGGGCGGGCGTTGGCCCCGCCGTGGATCTGTTGCAGCATCGGGGTCTCCACCTCCAGGTACCCGCGCTCCAACAGGCCCTGGCGCAGGGCCTGTACGGCGGTGGAGCGGGCGCGGACGACATCGCGGGCGGCGGGGCTCGCGACGAGGTCGAGGTGGCGCATACGGACCTTGGCCTCGGGGTCGGTGAGGCCGCGGTGTTTGTCGGGCAGGGGGCGCAGGCACTTGCCGGTGAGCTGCCAGGAGGTGACGAAGACGGTGGGTTCGCCCTTGTCGCTGCTGCCCGCGCGGCCGGTGGCAGTGATGTGGTCGCCGATGTCGGCGTCGGTGGTGAAGCGGTCGAGGTCGGGGCCCGACCCGGCGCGGGTGAGGGCGAGTTGGTGGTCTCCGGACCAGTCGCGCAGGGTGAGGAAGACGATGCCGCCGAGGTCGCGCACCCTCATCACCCGCCCGGCGACGGTGACTTGGTCCCCCGCGCGGACCTCGGCGAGGGTGTGGGTGCGTCCTGGGACGCCGACCGGGTAGGGGTCGGTGCCGGTGGCGCGCAGCCGGTCGAGCTTGTGGTGCCGGACGCGGACCTGTTCGGGCAGGCCGCTGCCCGGGTCGTCGGTCCCGGCCTCGTCCCCTCCGTCGGGGCCGAGCGCCGACAGGGACGGCAGCCCCGCGGTGGTCGCGGGCCGCTGTCCGCTCTTCGGGTGCCCCTTTCCCCAGAGTTGGCGCAGCGACGGTACGGAGACGAAGCCCTCGGCGATGCCGGAGGCGAGGCTGATCCGGGCCAGGGAGGCGGTCTCGCCGTAGCAGATGAAGCGGGGGTACCACTCGGGGTGGTACTTGGCGTTGGAGCGGTAAAGGGCCTCCAGTTGCCACCACTTGGAGAAGAACAGCAGGAGGCGGCGCCAGAGGCGGAGCACCGGGCCTGCGCCGATGCGGGCGCCCTCCTCGAAGGCCGAGCGGAACACGGCGAAGTTGAGGGAGATCCGGTGGACGCCCAACTTCGGGGCGGCGGCGCAGAGTTCGGCGACCATGAACTCCATGACGCCGTTGGGGGCGGTGCGGTCACGGCGCATCAGGTCGAGGGAGACGCCGTCGGCGCCCCAGGGGACGAGGGAGAGCAGGGCGAGCAACTTGCCGTCCCCGTCGAGGGCTTCGACGAGGAGGCAGTCGCCGTCGGCCGGGTCGCCGAGGCGGTCCAGGGCCATGGAGAAGCCGCGTTCGGTCTCGGTGTCGCGCCAGGCGTCGGCGCGGTCGACGACCTCCTCCATCTCCGTGTCGGTGAGGGTGGTGTGGCGGCGGATGCGGCAGGTGGCACCGACGCGGCGGACGCGGCCCACGGCCTGGCGGGTGACGCGCATGTCGCGGCCGGCGAGGTCGAACTCGGCGACGTGCAGGATGGCTTCGTCGCCGAGTTGGAGGGCGCCCAGTCCGGCGCGGGCGAAGGCTCTGGCGCCGTCCTCGGAGGCGCCCATGACCGCCGGGGCCCAGGCGTGGCGGCGGGCCAGCCCGAGCCAGGCGGCGATGGCGTGCGGCCAGGCCTCGCGGTCGCCGACCGGGTCGCCGCTGGCGAGGCAGACGCCGGCCTCGACGCGGTAGGTGACGGCCGCTTTGCCGCTGGGCGAGAAGACGACGGCCTTGTCGCGCCGGGTGGCGAAGTAGCCGAGGGAGTCCTGGCCGCCGTAGGCCTTCAGGAGGGTGCGGATGCGGGCCTCCTCGTCGCCGTGCAGGGCCGCTTCGAGGCGTTGGGAGCGGAAGAGGACGGTCGCCGCGTTGAGGAGGGCGAGCGCGCCGAACAGGCCGAGCAGGAAGGACACGGCCCGGGGCGGGCGGCCGTTGAAGGAGCGGTCGGAGACCAGGCCGCCGCAGACGCGGTCGGCCGCCAGTGCCAGGTGCTGGCTCTCGGGCAGGGTGCCGGGGAACAGGGAGACGAGTCCCCAGCCGGTGAGGATCGCCACGGCGAGCCCGGCGAGGAGGACGGCGAGGGCACGTCGTACGGCCGCGCGGCGGGAGGCGGCGTAGAACTGCCGGCGGGCCACGATCAGCAGGATCAACAGCAGACCGCACATGATCAGGGACGGGAGGGACTCGGCGTACAGACCCAGTGCGACGCCGAGGACGGCCGTCAGGACCAGCAGGCCGAGGTAGACGACGACCAGCCACCAGGCGATCTTCTTGCGGGCGGCGGTCGCGGCGGCCAGCAGGAACAGGAAGACGGCGTAGGCGAGGTTGGCGCTGACCGGGACGATCAGCAGGTCGAGGAAGCGGACGACGGGGCGCAGTGCGCGGCGCAGCGGGGCGATGAAGGCCAGCAGGACGCAGAGCAGGCCGAGGGCGCCGAAGAAGGTCGCGAAGCCCTCGGGCACCCTGCCGAGGAAGCCGTTGCCGGGCGGTCGTATCGGGGCCGCGGTGTCCTTGGCCCGGGCGCCCTCCACGGTGGCAGTCATGCTTCCGACTGTAGGAACACGGTGGGCCGCGCGCCCGTCGAGCGCTCCCGGGCGGGTTCGGCACCCGCCGGTTCCGATAGCCTCACAGCCGTGACGGAACAGCACTCACCTCGGTTCGAGCGGGGCACGGACGGGCCGAAGGTCATCGTGGCCGGAGTGGACGGCTCGGAGTCCTCGTTCCGTGCCGCGGCCTATGCCGCCGGCCTGGCCCGGCGGCAGGGTGCGCTGCTCGCCCTGGTGTACGTGCAGCCGGTGCTGGCGGCGGGCGCGGCCATGGGGGCACCGGTCGCCGGGACGACCGACGAAATCGCCGAGGACCTCGTCGCCCAGATCCGCCAGGAGACCGAGCGCGTCAAGGGGATATTCGACATCCGCTGGGAGTTCCACACGTTCCGCGGCGATCCCTACGGCGGCCTGGTGAAGGCGGCCGACCGGCTCAAGGCCGACGCGGTCGTCGTGGGCGCCTCGGAGCAGGCCGGGCACCGGATCGTCGGGTCGGTCGCGGTGCGGTTGGTGAAGGCGGGGCGGTGGCCGGTGACGGTCGTGCCGTAGGGCGCTGTCAGAGGGCGCGCAGGAACTCCCCGAGGATCGTGTTGAACTCCTCGGGGTTCTCCATGTTCGGGTAGTGGCCGACGCCCTCGATCGTCGTGGTGCGGCCGTTCGGGACGGTCTGCGCGAAGCGTTCCGCCATGGCGAGGCTGTCGGGCCAGTCGAGGGCGCCGTGGACGGCGAGGACCGGTACGTCGAGTTTCGGGACGCGGGGCCAGGGGTCGCCCAGGGGGACGTACCAGTCCCGCTCGCCGGGCGTGTGCTTGGAGATGGTGTGGGACGTCAGTTCGCGCAGGCGTCGGACGACGGACGGGGCGACCTCGTCCACCGTGCGGTGCGGGCCCGCCACTCCCTGGGCGAACTCGTCCAGCCAGCCCGCGACGTCGCCGTCGGCGAGGAGCTGTCCGATCCGGGACCGACGCTCCAGCAGTCGTGCGTCCTCGTACTCGAACGCGCTGGTCCCGGCGCCGCTGACGACGACCGCGCGGACCAGTTCGGGGTGTTCCAGCGCGGTGTCCGTGGCGACGGCCGCGCCCATGCACAGGCCGACCAGGACAGCGGGTCCCAGGTCGAGGTGGCGCAGGAGTCCCGCGATGTCGTCGGCCCAGCGGAACGGCCCGCTCGCGTTGGCGGAGAAACCGTGGCCGCGGATGTCGGGCGCGATCACGCGGAAGTCGGAGGCGAGGGCCGGTATCTGGTCGTCGAAGACGCGGTGGTCGGCGAAGCCGGAGTGGAGGAGGACCACGGGGGCGCCGGTGCCCACGTCCAGGTAGGCCAGGTCCCCGTCGGCAGATGCGAAGAAGCTCAGTTCCGCAGCACGTTCCGAAGCAGCTGTCATGACAACCAAGGTGTCATCTTGGGGAAGGTTTGGCAACCCAGGTGTCATGATGAGCCCGTGAACGACTCCGCTCCCCTGTCCCCCGACGCACTCGGCCACCGCCTCACCGAGGTGTTCGACCTGGTGGGCCCGCTCTACCGGCGCGCCCTGCGCAAGGTCGAGCAGGGCGAACCGGTCGAGGGGGTCTCCGTCG
The DNA here is from genome assembly GCF_044753545.1 of Streptomyces sp. NPDC088350. Lineage (NCBI taxonomy): Bacteria > Bacillati > Actinomycetota > Actinomycetes > Kitasatosporales > Streptomycetaceae > Streptomyces > Streptomyces sp. NPDC088350. Next base: position 376,190 of record NZ_JBIVNL010000003.1, read on the forward strand.
GCGTGCGCGCCGTACTGGACCAGTTGCGGCAGCACGGGCCGATGACGGTGCCCCAGATGGGCCGGGTCCTGGCCCTGAGCCGGCAGTTCGTGCAGCGCATGGTCAACGAGGCGGCCGTCCACGGCTGGGTGGAGGTCACGCCCAACCCCGCGCACCAGCGGTCCTCCCTGATCCGGCTCACGGAGGAGGGACGGGCCGTCATCACGTCCGTCCTCGGCCGCGAGCACTCCCTGAACCGCCAGGTCGGCGGCGACCTGACCGCCGCCGAGGTCAGCGCGTGCGTGCGGGTGCTCACCGAGATCCTCAGGACCTTCGACCACGTGGACGTGGACTGACCGTCCGTCACTTCCCCATCACCAGCCCGTCCTTCGCCGCGCCCCTGCTCAGCACCACCTCGCGGATGCGGTCGCGGTCACCGGTGAGTTCGGCGCCCTGGGCGATCGCCCGGTTGACGTCCACGACCCGGCCGGCGTCGATGTCGAACAGTTCCGGGACGAACTCCGCCTCGGTCACCTCCCAGCGGCCTCCGGGCCGGGCGGGCGGTACGAAGGTGAAGCGGCCGAGGGTGCTCTCGTTGCCGCCGGGGTCCTGGGTGCCCGCGTTGTCGTACATCTCGCCGGTGATCTGGTCGCCGAGTCCGTAGACGACCCAGGTGCCGTTGACCTTCTCGTACGCCTGCGGGGTGCGGGCGTGGGTGCCGAGGATCAGGTCGATGTCGGGGCGGCCGTCGGTGCGGGCGGCGGTGAGGTCACCGGCCAGCGCCAACTGCTGTGGATCGGGCGCGTCCTGGCCCGGTGTGCCCCAGCGCAGGGAGACCACGACCACGTCGGCGCCCGCCTGCCGGGCGGCGCGGGCGTCGGCGAGGATGCGGGCGGGGTCGGCGGGGTTCACCGCCCAGGGCTCGCCCGGGAGGAACGGGGCGCCTGCGGTGTAGGCGAGGTGGGCGACCTTCGCCGGGCCGGCGCGCAGCAGGGTGACCGTGTGCGCCTCGGCCTCGGTGCGCGCCGTTCCCGTGTGCCGTACGCCGGCCCCGTCGAGGGTGTCGAGGGTGCGCCGGATGCCGGCGGCGCCGTCGTCGAGGCTGTGGTCGGACGCGGTGGAGCAGCTGTCGTAGCCGGTCGCGGCGAGGCCCTGGGCCTCCTCGGGCGGGGCCTTGGGGGGCACGGAGGGGGCGGAGTCGCCGTACGCGCTCTCCACGTGACACAGCGCCAGATCGGCGCGGGAGACGAGGGGTTGGATCCCGGCGAGCATCGGGCGGAAATCGTAGCCGGTGCCGCCGGCGTCGAAGCGGGCGCGGTCGAGGACGGCGCTGTGCGGGAGGATGTCGCCGGCGGCGACGAGGGTGAAGCCGCGGGCGGCGGGGGGTGCCGGACGGCCTGCGGCCTTCGAGGTGTGGTGCTGGGACTGGCAGGCGGCTGCCGCGGCGAGAAGGCCCGCCAGGGCGACGGCCACCTGACGTCTGCGTGCGATCATCAATTCACCCCACTGTGGTCATATTTACCCACTGATAGGTATGGACTGCACCGCCCCCGCAAACGACTTCCCGCCCCTGATGACCCGTCCGGTGTGCGCGGGCGGGGTAACACCGGGTGACGGGGACCGTTCGTCGCACCGTTCGTCGACGCGATCGACCGTCCGCCGCAGCCCCCTGTGCGCCCCCTGTCCCCGGACGGCCCCCTGCGATGCCATACGGCCATGACGGCCGGACCCACGCTCACCAACGGAACGACCGCCGAGCACGAGCTCGCCGCACTGCAGCGCGAGCACGGCAGGCCGCTCTTCGCGCTGCTGCTCCGGCTCTGCGACGGCGACCGCCAGCGCGCCGAGGACCTCGTCCAGGAGACCCTCGTACGGGCCTGGCAGCATCCCGAGGCGCTGCGCGCCGACGACTTCGAGTCCGTACGGCCGTGGCTGCTGACGGTGGGCCGGCGGCTCGCCATCGACGCGCGCCGGGCCCGGCAGGCGCGACCGCCCGAGGTCGGGGACGCGGTGCTGGAGAACGCACGCGTGTGTGCCGATCACGCGGAACGGTCGGCGGCGACGCTCGATGTGCGGGAGGCTGTGAAGACTCTCACTCCGGAGCACCGCGAAGTCCTGGTGCTCGTGTACTTCCAGGGGGCGAGTGTGGCGGAGGCCGCGGCTGCCCTCGGGATTCCGCCCGGTACGGTGAAGTCCCGTGCCTATTACGCGCTCCGCGCCCTGCGCCGGGTGCTTCCCGGTTACGCCGCCGACCTGCGGTGAAACCGAATGATTGGTCAAACCTCCGTAAAGCGCCTTGCTCAGGACCCCGGTTGAGTAATCGGCTGTCCTCATCCGTGTTCCGGACTGGGGGGCTCGGGGTTCCTGACGGAACCTCGGGCCGGGCGACGCGCACGCACCGGAGGAAGGCAGGAAGGGATGCTGCACAGAGGTCAAGAGAGCACGGACGGCACCGGTGGCGGTGAACTCACCGTCCCCATGGCGTGGTTGTACGCCGAGTACATCGCCGACGAGTTGCTGCGGACCGGCGACCTGATGCCGCCGACGTCCTTCGAGTTCCGCGCGGGACGGGACGCGTTGGCGCTGACCATCTTCCTCTCCGACACGGACGGTGAATTGTCCGGTATCCGGGTGGTCACCCAGTTGGAGACCTGGCTTTCGCTCACGGCGTACGACCAGCCGTGGCAGGACTGGGTCCAGGAACGTATGTCCAAGTTGACGGCCGAGGCAGTGGAATCCGGCGCGGACACACCGGACCTGGAGCTGGCGGAGGCCGCCTGGCGCTGGCTGGAGGAGACCGAGCTGCTCGCGCCGGATCTGGACGCGGTTCCGGGAGGCGGTCCGGTGACCGGTGAGGACGACGGGCCGAAGGTCTGGACACCCGCCTGGCAGCTGGGTCTGCCGCTCGGCCATCTCGCCATCCATCTTTTTTGAAACAAGGACCAATCCATGGGCCCGACCGCTCCGAATCCGTAGGTGGGGATTCTGTGTGTGCCTTGAGTGATTCGGCTTGCTGGTGCGTACCGATGGGAGCAAGGAGTAACCCCACCCGCACCTAACGGCACGAGGATTCGGCATGAGGTCCCTGGAAAGGCATCGCGACGTCGGCGCGTACGCGCTCGGCGTGCTGGACGAGGCGGAGGCCTTCCGCTTCGAGGATCACCTCATGGAGTGCACTAGCTGCGCGGCTCATGTGACCGAATTCGGTCCCGCCTCACGGCAGTTGATGCTGTATCGGCGGGCGACGCCGCGCTCTGTGCACCCCATGGCACAACCCGGGCCCCGGATGCTCGACCGGTTGCTCGGCGAGGTGGCGACACGTCACCGGGCCGGACGGCGGCGTTTTCTGTACGCCGTGGCCGCCTCGGTGGTGTTCGCCGTGGGCGGCCCCGCGGTCGCGACCCTCGTCGGGCACGGCGACGGGGCCGTACAGCTCTCCGCGACCGACCCCAAGTCGGGCGTGTGGGCGCAGGTCACGGCCGCGAACGAGAACTACGGCAGTGATGTAACCCTGGAGATCAAGGACGGCGCCGGCCCGCGCTCGTGTCGTCTCGTGGTCGTCGGCCACGACGGTTCCGAGCAGACCGTGACGAGTTGGAACGTCCCCGCGCACGACGCGACGATGATCACGATGCAGGGTGGCGCGGCGATGCACCCCGACGAGATCGACCACTACGACGTACGGACGGCTGACGGACAGCAGTTGGTACGGATCACCTCGCACTGAGGCCCTGGCCCGCCGCGGCCAGGTGCCTCAGGGCCCGTGCGGACGGCGTCCCCGGGTCCGCGGTGACGAAGACGACCTGCTGGTCGTCGTGCGGGACGGTGAGCACGTCGCAGTTGACCCGCAGTGGGCCCGCCTCCGGGTGGGCGAGGGTCTTGGTGCGGTGGCCGGGGGCGTGCACCGGACCGGTCTCCCAGATCTGCGTGAACTCCTCGCTGCCGGCGCGCAGTTCGGCCAGCAGACGGGCGAGCCCCGGGTCGTAGGGGTAGCGGTCGGCGGCGCGGCGCAGCCGGGACACCACGATGTGGCCGAACTCCTCGGCGCTGGAACTCTCTTGCGGCCGCCCCAGGAACCGCCGACGCGCCAGGTTCGGCCGCGCGTCGAGATCGCCGCCGAGGACGGCACCCGCCAGCGGGTTCCAGGCGATGACGTCGTAGGTGGCGTCGGTGACGACGGCCGCCGTGTCCGGGATGCGCTCCAGCAGGGCCGCCACATGCGGGCGAACGGTGCGCACCGGCGCCGCGAGCGGGGTCACCTGGGTCCCGGCCAGCCGGAACAGGTGGGTCCGCTCGGCCGGGGTGAGCCGGAACACTCCGGTGAGGGCGTCCAGGATGCGGGGCGACGGGCGCGGACCGCGGGCCTGTTCCAGTCGGGCGTAGTAGTCCACGGACATGTGGGCCAGCTCCGCGACCTCTTCCCGGCGCAGCCCGAGGGTCCGCCGGGACGGTTCGCCCGCCAACCCCACGTCGGCGGGCACCAGTCGCTCCCGCCGCCCGCGCAGAAATCGGGCCAGTTCCTGTTTGCCGGTCACTGTGCCTCCCTGCGGCTGCCAGGGATCGGCTGTCCCTGGTTCAGCGGCTTCGGCCGCGGCATCGTCGTCCCCATGAACGATTGCACAGCACTGGTCACCGGAGCCAACAAGGGCATCGGCAAGGAGATCGCCCGCCTGCTCGTCGCCGAGGGGTTCACGGTGTACGTCGGCTCGCGCGACGCGGACCGGGGAGAGCGGGCGGTCGGGGAACTGGGCGGCGGCGCACGGCTGTTGGTCCTCGACGTCACCGACGCCGACAGCGTCGCGGCGGCGGCACGGCGGGTGGACGCCCTGGACGTCCTGGTCAACAACGCGGGCATCATGTCCGGCGGAAGCCCGGCGCCCGAGGCCGCCCTCGACGACTTCCGCCGCACGTACGAGACGAACGTCTTCGGCGTCCTGGCCGTCACCAACGCGTTCCTCCCGGCCCTGCGCCGCTCCCCGCACCCCCGCATCGTGAACGTCTCCAGCGGGACCGGCTCCCTGACCTGGAGCGCCGACCCGGACCGGGAGTTCGCCTCCCGCCGTGGAGTGGCCGCCGCCTACCGCTCCTCGAAGGCTGCCCTCAACGCGCTGACCCTCTTCTACGCCCAGTCCCTCGCCCCCGACGGCTTCAAGGTGAACGCCCTGGCCCCCGGCCTGCGGGCGACGGACCTCAACGCACGGGCCGCGGCGAGCGCCGGGGATCCGGCGGAGGCGGCGCGGGGAGCGGTGGAACTGGCGCTGCTGCCGGACGACGGGCCTACGGGGCGGTTCCTGTCGTGGGACGGGACGGGGGTGCCCTGGTAGCTACTTGAGCAGTTTCGACATCCGCCGGTCCGCCAGTGACTTGCCGTTCGTCTGGCAGGTGGGGCAGTACTGGAGGGAGGAGTCGCTGAAGGAGACCTCGCGGATGGTGTCGCCGCAGACCGGGCAGGGCAGGCCGGTGCGGCCGTGGACGCGGAGGCCGCTCTTCTTCTCCGCCTTCAGGCGGCCCGCCGCCACGCCTCGGGAGCGTTCGACCGCCTCGGTGAGGGTGGTGCGCAGGGCCTCGTGGAGCGTGTGCGTCTCGGCGGGAGTCAGGGACGACGCGAGCTTGAACGGGGACATCTTCGCCGCGTGCAGGATCTCGTCGCTGTACGCGTTGCCCACCCCGGCGATCAGGGTCTGGTCGCGCAGGGCGCCCTTGAGTTGGCGGCGTTCGTCCTTGAGGAGTGCGGCGAAGCGTGTTTCGTCGAAGTCGTCGGCGAGCGGGTCGGGGCCCAGGCGGGCGACACCCGGGACCTCCTGCGGGTCGGCGACGACGTACACCGCGAGGCGCTTCTGGGTGCCCGCCTCCGTGAGGTCGAAGCCCTCGCCCGTCTCCAGGGCCACGCGGAGCGCCAGCGGGCCCTTGCCGGGGCGGGGCGGCCCGTCCGGGAGGCGGTCCTTCCAGTGCAGCCAGCCCGCGCGGGCCAGATGGGTCACGAAGTGCGGGCCGCCGTCCGTCTCGACGTCCAGGAACTTGCCGTACCGGTGCACGGCCACCACCTCGTGTCCCTCCAGCGCGGTGGGCGGAGGGTCGTACGTCTTCAGGACGCTGATGGCGACGGGCAGCACCCGTACGATCTCGTGGCCGACGAGGTGTTCGGTCAGGAAGTCCTTCAGCGCTTCGACCTCGGGAAGTTCCGGCATGGGTCCAGGGTGCCATCGGAGGCCCCTGCGGTCAGCTCCGGGCCGGGACCAGGAACTCGCACCACACGCACTTGCCGCTGCCGCGCGCCTCCACGCCCCACACGTCCGTGAGCAGGTCGACGAGGAGCAGACCGCGCCCGGAGACTCCCTCCTCGCCCGCCTCACGGCGGCGCGGGAGGGCGCTGGAGGAGTCCTCGACCTCGACGCGCAGCCGGCGGCCGGGACCGGTGAGGACCCTGAGGGTGACGATCGCGGAGCCCTCGGTGTGCATGAGCGCGTTGGTGATCAGCTCGTCGGCGACCAGCTCGACCTCGTCGGAACGCTCACGGGCGCCCCACGCGCGGACCGCGGCCCGGATCATGTGCCGGGCCGCGGTGAGGGCCTCGGGGTCGCCGGGGGCCACGTGCTGCTGGAGCCGGCCGCCGGACCGCGGGGTGTCGAGGCCGCGCCGGCGCAGCAGGAGCAGCGCCACGTCGTCCTCACCGCCGCGTTCCTCGGCCACGTCGATGAGCAGGTCGGCGAGGTCGCGTACGTCGTCGGGGCCGGAGGCGATGAGCGCGGCGAGGGTCTGCATGCCCTCGTCGAGGTCGGCCCCGGGCTGTTCGACGAGGCCGTCGGTGCACAGCAACAGGGTCTGGCCGGGGTCGAGTTCGACGGTGGAGACGGGGTATTCGAGCCGCCCGAACTCGGCGGACAGCCCCAGCGGCAGTCCGCCCGCGACGGACAGACGACGGCACGTCCCGTCCAACTGCCGCACCAGCGGGTCGATATGGCCGGCCCGGACCACCTGGACCACTCCGGTGGACAGGTCGGCCTCGGCGTAGAGGCAGGTGGCGAAGCGGTCGGTGTCGAGTTCGTGGAGGAAGACGGAGGCACGTGCCATCACGGTGGCCGGGGTGTGCCCCTCGGCGGCGTACGCCTTGAGGACGATGCGGAGTTGGCCCATGACGGCCGCCGCGTGCGTGTCGTGGCCCTGGACGTCGCCGATGACCGCGCCGACCCGCCCGCCCGGCAGCGGGATCAGGTCGTACCAGTCGCCGCCGATGTCCCGGCCGGCCTTGGCGGACCGGTAGCGGACGGCGACGTCGGCGCCCGGGACGCTGGGGATGGCGCGCGGCAGCATGGCCTGCTGGAGACCCTGGGCGAGGTCCTTCTCCTGCTCGTAGAGCATGGCGCGCTGGAGGCTCTGCGCGATGCTGCTGCCGAGCGCGACGAGCACGTTGCGCTCGTCCGCCGAGAAGCCGCGCCGGTCGTTGTAGAGCAGGCCCATCGCGCCGATCGGCCGGGCCTGGGCGATCAGCGGCAGATAGGCCGCCGCGGTGATGTTGAGGTCGGTGATGTGCGGCCACAGGAGCGGATACCGCTCGGCGAACTCCTCGGGCGACTCGATGAACGCCGGGCTGAGGGTCCGTACGACCTCCCCCATCGGGTACTGCTCGTCGATCCGGGTGACCTCCGTGCCGGGCACGAAACTGCCCTCGGGGCCTTCGGCGACCAGGCGGATGCGGCCGGCCTCGACCAGGCCCATGACCAGGCTGGTCGCGCCGAGGTGGACGAGGCCGTGGGTGTCCTTGAGGACGTCGATGACGTCCTGGACGGTACGGGCGTGCGCGAGGGCGGCGGTGGTGAGCTGGACGACGTTGGTCTGCCGGCGCCGTGCCGCGTCCTGGGCGGCCTGCTCACGGCGGGCCGCGCTCTCGGCGAGTTCCTGGGTGGCGTCCCGGACGATGCCGATGATCCGGCGCGGGCGGCCCGTCTCGTCGCGCCGGATGTAGCCCTGGGTGTGCGTCCAGCGCAGGGTGCCGTCGCGCAGCCGCATGCGGAAGTAGGCGCCGTAGTTCTCGCTGCCGTCCTTCACCGCCTGGGAGACGATGCCGTCGAGCCGGTAGCCCTCGGGAGGCGGTACCCGGATTGCCAGGGTCGCGGGGCGTCCGTCGTATTCGTCGGGGCGCAGGTCGAAGACCTCGTGGGCCTGGGCGTCCATGTGGAACAGGCCGTTGTCCAGGTCCCAGTCGAAGCTGCCCATGCGGTTGAGCGCCAGGATCGGGTCCGGGTGGGCGGGCCAGTCGTCCGGGAGTGACAGGGCGCTCGCTCCCCGATCAACCATGCGGCCCACCTTGCCAGGATTTGCCCGATTATTCGACTTCTCCGAGCGCCACGACGGCTCCGGGCGCGGTCGGCTGCCGCTCCGCGCGCGGTCAGCCGTCGAACACGTTCGTGGGGCTGTCGAAGATGCTGCCAGTGGTGACGGTGTCGTCGGGGACCGGTCCGCCGCCGTCGGGCAGGCCGGGGGTCCCCGGGACGGTCGGCGGGCCGATCTCGTCCGGGGAGTTCCGGTCCTGGGACGGGTCCGGTACGGGCGTCCCGGCGCTCGGGGTGGTGGCGCGCGGCGACGGGGGGAGGGTGGTCCCGGGCGGGCTGGTCGTGGGGGTGGCCGTGACGGTGGGGCAGTTCGTGACGGCCGGGGACGGCACCGGGGCCGCCGCGTTGCCGGCCGTGCCCGGGGTGACGGTGACGCTCGGGGTGGCGCAGCCGGAGGACGACGCTTCCGGGGCGATGCTCCCGCGGCTCGGGGAGGCGCTCGCGGACGCGCTCGGGGAGGTACTCGCGCTGCCGCTCGGCGCGGTGCTGGACGCGCTGTCGTGCGGTCGCGGGGACGGAGCCGTGTGCGACGGTGTCGGCGTCACGTGTACCGGCGGGGGCACGACATGGTCGTGATGGGGCCCGTGATGACCGAGGGGCCGTTCGATCCACGTGTGGTCGACGACGTCGATGATCGTGATGTTGGTGATCACCTGGGGCGCCGGGGTCACCACGACCACCTCGGCGGGCCGGAACCCGGACCAGGGCCGGCCGTTGTCGCCGAAGGTGCCCCCGTTGCTCGCCACCCCCGCCTTGAGCGGGTTGCCGCAGGCGCAGCGGACCCGGGGCACGCCCCGGTCGTCGACGAGGACGGCGGTACCGGCCTGGAGGACCGACTGGAAGCCGGTCACCTGCGCGTCGCGGAACCCGTGGTTGGTGACCTGGGTGTCGGCGCGCAGGACGACCGAGGTCAGCCCGCGCAGATACCCGGGAATCGCGTCCCGCGAGATGCCCTCGGCCTGTGCGAAGGCGCGGGCCTTGGTTCGGTCGGCGGTGAGATAGGCGATCTGCCGCTCGACGTCGCAACTGCCGGTGCGCGCGGTCCCGCCGTACAGCCCGGGTGTGGCGCCGGAGACGCTGCGCAGGCGGGCGGGCGGTGTGGAGGTGGTCCGCGTGGGCGTCGCCTGCGGCGTCCGGGTGACCCGTGGCGGGGTGCTCGCGGCGGTGGCCGTGGAGTCCGTGAAGGGGTCGGGGCCCTGTGCCGCGACGGGCTGCAGGAAGACCTCGCCGCTCGACTTCGTGTCCGTGCCGCCGTCGCCGCCGCAGCCGGCGACGAGGAGCGCCGCCGAGAGCGCGCAGGCCGTGGCGATGGTTCCGGTGGATGTGCGCACCGCGTTCTCCCGCCTCAAGCCGGGTGATTCGCCACTATTGTCTGCTTCACTCACTTGGGTTACGCAACCGGAGGCGTGGAACGCGGAGAGTGACGGTCCACTGAAGCGCGATGATGGAGGGAGGAGGGCACAGTCGTGGGATGGTTCAGCGCACCCGACTACTGGCTGAGCCGCCTCGTCTTCCAGCGGGCGCTGGCCGGTGTCTATCTGGTCGCGTTCCTCACGGCGGCCCTGCAGTTCCGCGCGCTGATCGGCGAGCGCGGCATGCTGCCGGTCCCCCGGTTCGTCTCCCGGATGCCGTTCCGGCGGGCCCCGAGCGTCTTCCAACTCCACTACACGGACGGCTTCTTCGGGGCCTGCGCGGGGACGGGCTGCGCGGTGTCGGCGGCACTGGCCCTCGGCCTGGACTCCCGACTCCCGCTCTGGGGCGGGATGTTGCTGTGGCTGCTGCCGTGGGCGCTGTACCTGTCGATCGTCAACGTCGGCCAGACCTGGTACGCGTTCGGCTGGGAGTCGCTGCTGCTGGAAGTCGGCTTCCTGGCCGTGTTCCTGGGCAACGACAAGGTGGCTCCGCCCGTTGTCGTGCTGTTCCTGCTGCGCTGGATCCTGTTCCGGGTCGAGTTCGGCGCGGGCCTGATCAAGCTGCGCGGCGACACGTGCTGGCGGAAGCTCACCTGCCTGGACTTCCACCACGAGACACAGCCGATGCCGGGCCCGCTGAGCTGGTTCTTCCACCACCTTCCCCGGCCCTTCCACCGGGTCGAGGCCGCCGCCAACCATCTCACCCAACTCGTCGTGCCCGTCCTCCTGTTCACCCCCCAGCCGATCGCGACGGCCGCCGCGTCCCTGATGATCGCCACCCAGCTGTGGCTGGTCCTGTCCGGCAACTTCTCCTGGCTGAACTGGCTCACCATCGTGCTGGCCCTGCCGGCGATCCGGCTCCCCCGCACACCACCGCCCGCCCCCGGCCCACCCGTCTGGTACGAGGCCGTGGTCCTCACCGTCGCCGCCCTGCTGCTGTGGCTCAGCCGGCGCCCGGTCCGCAACATGGTCTCCCGCCACCAGATCATGAACCGCTCCTTCGACCCCCTCCATCTGGTCAACTCCTACGGCGCGTTCGGCAACGTCAGCCGTATCCGCCACGAGGTGGTGGTCGAGGGCACGACCGACACCGTGCCCCGCGTGGACTCCGACTGGCGGGAGTACGAGTTCAAGGGCAAGCCCGGCGATCCACGGCGCTGGCCACGCCAGTTCGCGCCGTACCACCTCCGGCTGGACTGGATGATGTGGTTCGCGGCGCTCTCCCCCGGCTATGCCGAGCCGTGGTTCGGCGCCCTGGTGGAACGGCTCCTGGAGAACGACCGCGACACGCTACGACTCCTGCGGCGCTCGCCGTTCCCGCCCGACGAGCCGCCGCGCTGTGTCCGGGCCCGTCTCTTCCGCTACCGCTACACGAGCTGGCGGGAGTTGCGGGAGACGGGCGCGTGCTGGGAGCGGACGTTCGTGCGGGAGTATCTGCCGCCGACGCGGTTGGCGACGCCGCCTCAGAGGTCGTAGACGCGCTTGGCCGTGCCCTCGAACACCTCGGCGCGTTCGGCGGCACTCAGGTCGTCGGTCAACTCGCCTGCCGTGTCGGCGACTTGGCCGAATGTCGCCGCCAGGGTGCACACCGGCCAGTCGGAGCCGAACATCAGCCGGCTCGGACCGAAGGCGTCGAGGGCGGTGTCCGCGTAGGGGCGCAGGTCCTCCGCGCTCCAGGTCTTCCAGTCGGCCTCCGTGACCATGCCGGACAGTTTGCAGGAGGTGTTGGGGAGCGCGGCGAGGGAGCGCAGGGCTGTCGCCCAGGGTTCCCGTTGCCCGGAGGCGATGGGCGGCTTGCCCAAGTGGTCGAGGACGAAGGTGAGTTGGGGCAGGGCGGCGGCTGCTTCGATACCGGCCGGGAGCTGGTGCGGCTGGACCAGCAGGTCGTAGACGAGTCCCGCGTCGGCCACGGCGGCGAGGCCCCGTTGGACGTCCGGGCGCAGCAGCCAGTTCGAGTCGGGTTCGCCCTGTACCTGGTGGCGGATGCCCTTCAGGTAGTGGCCGCCGGGGAGTTCGCGCAGGCGGGCCAGTTCGTCGGTGATGTCCGGGCGGGTGAGGTCGGTCCAGCCGACGACTCCGGCGATCAGGTCGTGCGTGTCGGCGAGGGACAGGAACTCGGAGGTCTCCTCGGCGACGGTGACCGTCTGCACGAGGACGGTCCGGTCGACGCCTGCCGCACGGGCCTCGGGTGCGAGGTCGGTGACGGTGAAGTCGCGGCGCAGGGGCTGGAGTTCGGGGCCGGTGATCCAGTCCTGGTCGCGGACCGAGAGGTCCCAGACGTGGTGGTGGGCATCGACGGTCACGGCAGCTCCCATACGACGGGCAGGCCCGCGTCGGCACCCTCGTCGGAGTAGTCGTGCACCACGTCGAGGAGCTGGGCCATGCGGGCCTGCCAGGCGACGTTCACCGGGAGCCGGTCCAACTCGGCGAGCAGGCGGGCGTAGTCCTCGCATTCCAGGACGTGGAAGAGGTCGGTGCCGCTGCGCCAGATCGTCCAGGAGGTGGCGCCGGCGGCGCGGATCGCGGCGGTGAGTTCCTCGGGGACCTCGCGGTGGGCGCTCTCGTACTCGGCGACGCGGTCGCCGCGGACCTTGGTGTGCAGGGCGACTCTCATGACGGCTCCTCCGAGGGTTCCCCGGCGAGGCCGGGGACCGGGGCGTCGGTGGACAGCAGCCCCGTTTCCCGCAGCTCCCGCCAGAACGCGCCCGGCACGTCGGCCGCGAACTGCTCGGCGCAGTCCCGCACTTCGGCCGCCGAACGGGCGCCGACCAGGACGCTCGCCACGGCCGGATGGGCGGCGCAGAACGCCAGGGCGGCGGCGCGCAGGGTGGTGCCGTGGCGCTCGGCCACGGCCTTCATCCGCAGGGCGCGGTCCAGCAACTCGGCCGGTGCCTGACCGTAGTTGTAGGTCGCGTCCGGCTTCGGGTCCGCCAGCAGGCCGGAGTTGAAGGCGCCGCCGACGACGACCGACTTGCCGCGTGCGACGGCGGACGGGAGCAGTTCGGCGAGGGCGGTCTGGTCGAGCAGGGTGTAGCGCCCCGCGCACAGCACCACGTCGACGTCCGTGTCCTGGAGGAACCGGGTGAGCATCCCGGCCTGGTTCATGCCGGCGCCGATCGCGCCGACGACTCCCTCCGCGCGGAGCTTCTCCAGGGCCGGATAGCCCTCGCGGAAGGCCTGTTCGGCGTGGTCGTCCGGGTCGTGGAGGTAGACGACGTCGACACGGTCGAGGCCGAGCCGTTCGAGGCTGGCGTCCAGGGTGCGGCGTACTCCGTCCGCGCTGAAGTCCCAGACCCGGCGCTGGGTGGCGGGCACGGCGAAGCCGTTGGCGAGGTCGTCGCCGGTCACCGTCTCCACGGGTTCGAGGCGTCGGCCGACCTTGGTGGAGAGCGTGTACTCCGCGCGCGGGCGGTCGCGCAGGGCGGCTCCGAGGCGGCGCTCGGAGAGGCCGATGCCGTAGTGGGGTGCGGTGTCGAAGTAGCGGATGCCCTGCTGCCAGGCGACGTCGACCGCCCGGTACGCCTGTTCGTCGTCGACCTCGGTGAACAGGTTGCCGAGGGGGGCGGCGCCCAGGCCGAGGCCGCCGACCTCGACACCGCTCGCGCCGAGGGTGCTCATTGGCCCACCGGCCTCAGGCGCAGGCCCTGCATACCGCCGTCCACGGCGAGCGCGGTACCGGTGGTGGCGCCGGACAGCGGGCTCGCCAAGTAGGCGATGGCGCCCGCGACTTCGGCCGCCGAGACGAGGCGGCCGGAGGGCTGGCGGGCGGCCAGGGCGGCGCGTTCGGCGGCCGGGTCGGGGGCCGAGTCGAGGAGGCGGCCGACCCAAGGGGTGTCCGCAGTACCGGGGTTGACGCAGTTGACGCGGACGCCCTCGCGGAGGTGGTCGGCGGCCATGGCGAGGGTGAGGGAGTACACGGCGCCCTTGGTGGCGCTGTACAGGGCGCGTTGGGGAAGTCCGGCGGTGGCGGCGATGGAGCAGGTGTTGACGATCGCCGCGTGGGACGACTCGCGCAGGTGCGGGAGGGCGGCGCGGGCGACGCGGACCATGCCGACGACGTTGACGTTCAGGACGCGGAGCCACTCCTCGTCGTCGTTGTCCTCGACGGTGCCCTGGGCGCCGATGCCCGCGTTGTTGACCAGGATGTCGAGCCCGCCGAGGTCGGCGACGGCGGACGCCACGGCCTGCCGTACGGAGGCGTTGTCGCCTACGTCGGCGCGGTAGCCGAGCAGGGGCTTGTCGACGCCGGAAGGGTCGAGGTCGAGCACCGCCACCGACGCGCCGCGTTCGGCGAGGAGTTCGGCGGTGGCCCGGCCGATGCCGGAGGCGCCGCCGGTGACCAGGGCCTTGAGGCCCTCGAAGTCGGTCATGCCGCGTGTCCCTTCTGGCGGTCGAGGTCGGCGGCCCAGAAGGTGCCGCCGGGGAAGGTGTAGCGCGCGATGGACTCGGGCCGCATGGTGGCCGAGAAGCCGGGCGTGGTGGGTGCCATGTAATGACCCTCGCGGATCACCACCGGATCCAGGAAGTGGTCGTGCAGATGATCCACGTATTCGATGACGCGGTCGTCGGTGGTGCCGGAGACGGCGAGGTAGTCGAACATCGAGAGATGCTGGACGAGTTCGCACAGTCCGACCCCGCCCGCGTGCGGGCAGACGGGTACCCCGAACTTGGCGGCGAGCAGCAGGATCGCAAGGTTCTCGTTGACACCGCCGACCCTGGCCGCGTCTATCTGGAGGATGTCGAGGGCGCCGGCCTGGAGCAGCTGCTTGAACACGATGCGGTTCTGGACGTGTTCGCCGGTCGCGACCTTGACGGGGGCGACGGCCGCGCGGATCGCGGCGTGGCCGAGGATGTCGTCGGGGCTGGTGGGTTCCTCGATCCAGTACGGGTCGAACTCGGCGAGTGCCTTGGTCCAGCGGATCGCCTCGTCCACGTCCCAGCGCTGGTTGGCGTCGATCGCCATCCGGATGTCGGGCCCGACGACCGAACGGGCCACCCGGCAGCGCCGGATGTCGTCGTCGAGATCGGCGCCCACCTTCAGCTTGATCTGCCGGAACCCGTCCTGGACGGCCTGCGCGGCGAGCCGGGTGAGCTTCTCGTCGTCGTAGCCGAGCCAGCCGGCGGAGGTGGTGTAGGCGGGGAAGCCGCGCTCCGACAGGATGCTTCTACGGCCCTGTGCGCCCGCCTTGCCACGGCGCAGGATGTCCAGCGCCTCCTCGGGCGTCAGCGCGTCCGTGATGTACCTGAAGTCGATCTGGCTGACGAGCCATTCGGGGTCGGCGTCGGCGAGGAGCTGCCACAGGGGCTTGCCGGCGCGCTTGGCGGTGAGATCCCAGGCCGCGTTGATCACGGCGCCGATCGCCATGTGCATCACGCCCTTCTCGGGCCCCAGCCAGCGGAGTTGGCTGTCGCCGATCAGCTCGCGGTTCAACGTCCCGGGATCCGCGCAGAGTTCGTCGACCGACCGGCCGATCACATGGTCCCGCAGCGCGTCGATCGCGGCGACCTGGACATCATTGCCCCGCCCGATGGTGAAGGAGAACCCGTGCCCCTCGTACCCGTCGGCCGCGTCGGTGCGCAGCACGACGTACGCGGCCGAGTAGTCGGGGTCCGGGTTCATCGCGTCGGAGCCGTCCAGCTCGCGCGAGGTGGGGAAACGGATGTCGTAGGTGTCGACCGCGATCACGCGGGCGGGGGTCGGGGACACGGAAGGCCTTTCGGTCGGGTACAGGGATCCGGTGCCGTGCGGGTGCCGGAGGCCGGAGGGGTAGGGCCTAGTCCTGGGCGCGGCCGGTCGTCACGCGGGCGATCATGAGGGCGACCAGGATGATCCCGCCGTAGATGGCCTGGATCCAGAAGGACGGGACCTGGGCGAGGGTGAGCAGGTTCTGGACGACTCCGAGGAGGAGTACGCCGGTCAGAGCACCGAACATGGTGCCCTTGCCGCCGTCGAGGCTGATGCCGCCGATGACGGCCGCGGCCATCACGGTGAAGATCATGTTGTTGCCCTGGTTGGCGCTGATCGCGCCGACGTAGCCGGTCTGCATGATGCCGCCCACCGAGGCGAGGACGCCGGCGACGACGGACACGCCGAGGAGCATGCGGTCGACGCGGATACCGGCCGCGCGGGCCGCTTCCTGGTTGCCGCCGATCGCGTACAGGGCGCGGCCGACGCGGTGGTACTTGAGCACGAACCCGGCGACGGCGAAGCAGACCGCGGCCAGCCACACCGACATCGGGACGTTGAGGAAGGTGCTGGTGGCGAGGGTGAAGAAGGAGTCGGGCATTCCGAACAGCGTCTTGCCCTTGGTGGCGCCGACCAGCAGTCCGCGCAGCACGATCAGCATGGCGAGGGTGACGATGAAGGCGTTGAGCTTGAACTTCACCACGAGGATGCCGTTGAAGGCGCCGATGATCCCGCCCACGACGAGGATCGCGACGATCGCGAGCGGCGCCGACCACTCCGTACCCCAGCCGGACTCGGCGGTCGGCAGGACCAGCAGGGCGCCGATGGCGGGCGCGATGCCGACCACCGATTCGAGGGACAGGTCGATCTTGCCGGTGATGAGGATCAGCGACTCCGCGAGGACCACCATGGCGAGCGCGGCGGATGCGCCCAGGATGGAGATCAGGTTCCGTTCGGTGAGGAACGAGTCGTTGACGATCGCGCCCAGCACCAGGAGCACCAACAGGGCCGGTACGAGGGCGAGTTCACGGGCCCGGCGGAGCAGGACCGTGCGGGCCGAGCCCGCCCCGGTGGCGCGTGGGGCGGCGAGCGGCGGGGCCGCCTTGGTGTCAGCCATGGTCCACTCCTTCGATGGAGGCGATCAGCTCGTGGTCGCGCCAGCCCGCCGGGTGCTCGGCGACGACACGGCCGTGGAAGAGGACGAGGACGCGGTCGCAGCGCCGCAGGTCGTCGAGTTCGTCGGAGACGACGAGCACGGCGGTGCCGTCGTCGCGGGCGCTGTCCATGCGGGCGAGCAGTGACTCCTTGGACTTCACGTCGACGCCCGCGGTGGGGTTGATGAGGACCAGCAGCCTCGGGTCCGAGGCGAGCGCGCGGGCCATGACGACCTTCTGCGCGTTGCCGCCGGACAGGTCGGAAACCGGCTGTTCGGGGCCCTCGGTGTGGATGTCGAGCCGGTCGATCAGCTCGGTGGCGAACGCCCGCTTGCGGTCGGTACCGACAAAGCCGAAGCGGCCGAGCCGGTCCAGGACCGTCATGGTGGCGTTGTCCCCGATGGACATGCCGAACACCAGCCCCTGCCCGTGCCGGTCGCGCGGCACGCACCCGACGCCGGCCTTGAGCGCGGCCTGGACATCCCCGAACGGCAGCTTCTCGCCGTCGAGTCGGGCACTCCCGCCGGTCGGCGTGTACAGCCCGGTGAAGGACTCGGCCAGCTCGATCTTGCCGCTGCCGCTGGATCCGGCGAGTCCGACGACCTCGCCGCGACGGACGGTGAGGTCGACGTTCTCGTACGACTCGGAGGTGAGCCCCCGCGCGTCGAGGAGGACGGGTGCCGCGTCGTCCAACTCCCGCAGCCGCACCTCCAGTTCGGCGATCGACTCCCCCGCCATGGCCTCCACGAGGGCCTGGCGCGGGAGGTCGGCGACCGGTGCGGTGGTGATCCAGCGGGCGTCACGCAGGACCGTCACGGTCTGGCACACCTCGTACACCTCCTGGAGGTGGTGCGAGATGAACAGGAAGGTGACGCCGGACTCCTGGAGCGCCCGCATGCGGGTGAAGAGCCGCTCTATCTCCCGGTTGTCGAGCTGGGCGGTCGGTTCGTCGAGGACGATGAACCGGGCGCCGAAGCTCAACGCCCGCGCGATCTCCACCATTTGACGGTCCTCGACCTTGAGGTCGGCGGTACGGGCCTCGGGGTCGACGCGTACGTCCCAGGTGTCGAGGAGTTCGGCGGCCTCGGCGCGGAGGCGGCGCCAGCTGATGACTCCGCCGCGTGAGGTCGGCTGGCGGTTGATGAAGAGGTTCTCGGCGACCGTCAACTCGGGTACCACGGTGGGCTTCTGGTAGACGCAGGCCACTTTGGCGCGCCAGGCGTCGCGGTCGGTGAGCGGGGGCGCCGGCTCGCCGTCGAAGCGGACCGTGCCCTCGTCGGGGGCCTGGAGTCCGGTGAGGACGGTGACGAGGGTGGACTTGCCGGCGCCGTTGCGGCCGACGAGGGCGTGGGACTCGCCCGGCAGCACGGTCAGTTGCCCGTCGGCGAGGGCGACGGTCGGGCCGTACCGCTTGACGATTCCCGTCGCCTCCACCAGCGGAGTGGTCAGTGGGCTGCTCATTTGGCCGTGTTGCCCCAGAGCTTGGGATCGTCGACGTTGTCCTTGGTGACCAGGGGCGCGGGCAACTGGTCCTCCAGGATGCCGCTGGGCAGCTTGACGATCGTGGAGTCGTGGTCGGTGGGGCCGGGCTTGAAGGTCTTCCCCGCCATCGCGGCCTTGATGTAGTACATGCCGTACTTGGCGTAGGCGTCGGCCGGTTGGGACACCGTGGCGTCGATCTCGCCCTTGCGGATCGCGTCGAACTCCTGCGAGATGCCGTCGTTCGAGACGATCACGATGTGCCCGGCCTGGCCCGCCGCCTTCAGCATGCCCTTGGACTTGAGGGTCTGGAGGGTGGGCGCGAGGTAGACGCCGCCCGCCTGCATGTAGATGCCCTTGATGTCGGGGTTGGCGTTGAGAAGCGTGTCGAGCTTCGAGGCCGCCGTGTCGGACTCCCACTTGGCGGGGATCTCCAGGACCTTGAGCTTCGGGTACTTCGTCTTCACACAGGACCTGAACGCCTCCGACCTGTCACGGCCGTTGACGGACGCCAGGTCGCCCATGATCTGCACGACCTTGCCGCTGGTGATGTGCGCCCCGAGGTACTCGCAGGCCTTCTCGCCGTACGCGACGTTGTCGGCGCGTACGACCATCGCGACCTTGCCCTTGTCGGGCGCCACGTCGACCGCGACGACCGGCACGCCCTTGCGCTCGGCCTGGGCGAGGCCGGCTTCGATGGCGGCGCTGTCCAGCGGGGCGACGACCAGGCCCTTGACGCCCTGGTTCAGTTCGTTGTTGATGTCGGTGATCTGCTGCGAGGGGTCACTGTTGGAGTTGACCGTCTTCAGCGCGTCGACACCTTCGGACTTCGCCATCTTCGGCACGTAGTCGTTGTACGACTGCCAGAACGGCGAGGTCAGCAGGGGCAGGATCACCCCCACCTTGCCGGTACCACTGCTGCCGCCGGCGCTGGACGCGCCGGTGTCCTTGGTGCTGCCGCATGCCGTGAGCGCGAGGGTGCCGCACGCGGCAGCTGCCGTCGCACGCACCGCCCACGCGGTCAGTCGTCTGCCTTGCCGTCCGTTCCGCACTGTGCTGCCGGCCATCTGTCGGGCTCCTCATCGAGCGTGTTCGAGCAGTTGCCGGAATATTTATCAGACCACTTCGGGGCTGCAACACCCTCAGGAGCCAAATTTTCCCTGTTTCGAGCCGTAGTGGTCGGACCACATCCGTGACTAGACTGCGCGGACCGACGACAGGAGGAGTGGCGTGGACGAAACCCTGCCGAGCGAGACCGAACCGGGGGCCGCCGCGCCGAAGGGCACGGTGACGCAGCGCGCCATCGACTCGATCAAGGCGTTGATCGGCGAGGGCCGCCTGGAGCCGGGCCAGCGCCTGCCGACCGAGCGCGATCTCGCGGCCCAACTGGGTATCTCCCGCAGCTCGATGCGGGAGGCGATCCGCGCGCTCACGGTGCTGGGCGTACTGGAGGCCCGGCACGGTTCGGGCATCTACGTCACGCAGTTGGAGGCCGGCGACCTGCTGGAGACCTTCGGTGTCGTCGCCGACCTCTCGCGCGGCCCGGGCCTGGTGGAGCTGCTGGAGGTCCGCCGCATCCTGGAGTCGACGGCGACGGCACTGGCGGCGGCGCGCATCACGCCGGACCAACTCGCCGAGGTCGAGAAACACCTCACCGCGATGAACGCCACCGACGACCCCGAGGAGATCCTCGCCCACGACCTCGCCTTCCACCGCGAGATCGCGTCCGCCGCCGGCAACGAGACGATGGCCGCGATCCTGGAGGGCCTGTCGTCCAGGACGTTCCGCGCGCGGGTCTGGCGCGGCTACCAGGAGGAGGGCGCCTTCACCCGCACCCGCCGCGAACACGCCGCGATCCACCGGGCGTTGGTGGCACGTGATCCGGAGGCGGCACGGGCGGCGGCGGCGTCGCACGTGGGTGAGGTCGAGGAGTGGCTGCGGGCGCAACTCGCCCCCTAGAAGCGGGGGTTCAGGTGGCCCAGGCCGCTCTGTCTCCGAGGGCCGGGTCCTTCAGGCGCGAGGCTGCATCGATATGCGGCTCCGCCGCGCGAGCGCGATCAGCCCCCACGCACCCGCACCAAACGACCGCCGGCATCCGCACCCTCCCCGCCGCCAGGCACCGGCACCGGCACCGCACAACGGCGGACGCCGGCCCGACCCCGACACTCAGGCGCCGCCGGAGGCAGGCAACGGCGGTTCCCCCCTCTGCCCCTGGACCTCCGCCCATCCCCGCAGTTCGCTGGTGCCCACCTCGTCGATCGCCCGGTGCAGGGCGGCCCGCGCGTCCGCGTCGCGCTCGGCCTGCGGGAGCAGCAGGTAGCGGTCGATCGCCCGCCGCAGGCCCTCCCTCGCCTGCGCGGCCAGGACCCAGCGCGAACCCGGGCTGAAGAGCTGGCGCATGCCGGTGAAGAAGACGGCGCCGCCCGCGATCAGTGCGGTGAGCCAGGCGGGCGCGTGCAGGCCCGCCGCCACGACCGTCGCGGACGTGGCGGCGAGAGCGCCGAGTTCCGTCGTGTAGTGCAACCACCTCGCCCTGTCGCACGCCCCCGCGTAGAACTCCAACTCCTGCCGGGCGAGCCCCAGTAGCGGATCCGGTTGCGAGGCCCACGCCTGAGCGGCGGCCGTTCTTCGTCTCATCGCCACATCATCGGGCGATCAGGGCCGCCGGCGAAAGCCGTACCGGGTCAGGCGCGTCGGAACCGCAGCGTCACCAGCTCGAACGGGCGCAGCCGCAGGGTGAGTTGCTCGCCCTCACGGGTCACCTCCTCGGCGTCGGCCGACGGACGCTCCAGCAGGTCGGTGACCTCCACGGAGTCGAAGGGGAAACCCAGCGTCAGCGTCGCCCGTGCCCGTCCCCCGTACGCCTCGTGGAACCGGACCACGACGTCCCCGCTCCCGTCGTCCGCCAGCTTCACCGCGGTGACGACGACCGCGTCCCGGTCCACGCTCACCAGCGGGGCGACCTCCTGCCCACCCGTGACCCGCCGTTCCGGCAGGTTGATCCGCCAGCCCTCGCGCACCGCGTCGCCGATGGCCGCGCCCGGCACCAGCGCGTGCCGGAAGCGGTGGACGCCCTGGTCGGTCTCGGGGTCCGGGAAGCGCGGGGCGCGGAGGAGGGAGACGCGGACCGTGGTGGTCGTACCGGCGTCGCCGTCGGTGCGGACCGTACGGGTCACGTCGTGGCCGTACGTCGAGTCGTTGACGACGGCGACGCCCCAGCCGGGTTCCTCCAGGTGGACGAAGCGGTGGTTGCAGGCCTCGAACTTGGCCGCTTCCCAAGAGGTGTTGGTGTGCGTGGGGCGGTGGAAGTGCCCGAACTGGGTCTCGGACGCGTACCGTTCGGCGTGCACGTCGAGCGGGAAGGCGAGTTTGAGGAACTTCTCCGTCTCGTGCCAGTCGACCTCGGTGTCGATGAGCAGCCGCCGCTCCCCGGGGGCGAGGGACAGCAGTTGGGTGACCCGGGAAGCGCCGAAGGACCGTACGATCCGCACCGCGTTCCCCTCGACCACGACCTCCTCCGCGTCCGTGAGGTCCGTGACCGTGTTGCGGTAGAACTCGTCGACGTCCCAGGCGTCCCACATGTTCAGGAAATCCGGGTGGAGTTGGAGCAGGTTCGCGGATCGGCCGGGGGCGATCGTCTCGCGGTCGGCCTCGATGTCGTAGGCGGAGACGACGAGCCCGTTCTGATCGATCTCGACCCGGAGCAGGCCGTTCTCCAGTACGTGTCCGCCGCCGACCCGTGACGTCAGTGCTGTCTCGCCCTGGACCGCCGGGGTCCGCGCGCCGCCCGCGGGCACGCCGTCGCGGGTGTGGGGCGCCGAGTTGAACACCAACTCCCGCGCCCCCTCCCCCGCCAGCGCGCGCTGGGCCGCGTCGATGATGGCGTTCAGTTCGGCGGCCAGACCCTCGTACGTCCTCCGCGCCTCCCGGTGCACCCAGGCGATGGACGAGCCGGGCAGGATGTCGTGGAACTGGTGCAGCAGGACCGTCTTCCAGATCCGGTCCACGTCCTCGTACGGGTAAGGGAATCCGGTCCGTACCGCTGCCGCGGCCGCCCACAGCTCCGCCTCGCGCAGGAGGTGTTCGCTGCGGCGGTTGCCCTGCTTGGTCCTGGCCTGGCTGGTGAGGGTGGCGCGGTGGAGTTCGAGGTACAACTCGCCTACCCAGACCGGGGGTTCGGGGTACTCGGCCTCGGCCTTCTCGAAGAACTCCTTCGGGGTCTCCCAGGCCACGGTCGCCGAGCCTTCGAGGTCGCGCAGGCGGGCCGCCTTGGCGACCATCTCGCGCGTGGTGCCGCCGCCTCCGTCGCCCCAGCCGGTGGGCGCGAGGGAGTGGCGGGCGACTCCCTTGTCCTTGAAGTTGCGGGCCGCGTGGGCGATTTCGCGGCCCTGCATGGAGCAGTTGTAGGTGTCGACGGGCGGGAAGTGGGTGAAGATCCGGGTGCCGTCGATGCCCTCCCAACGGAAGGTGTGGTGCGGGAACTTGTTCGTCTGCGACCAGGAGATCTTCTGGGTCAGCAGCCACTTGGAGCCCGCCGCCTTGATGATCTGCGGGAGTCCGGCGGCGAAGCCGAAGGTGTCGGGCAGCCACGCCTCCTCATTCTCGATGCCGAACTCGTCGAGGAAGAACCGCTTCCCGTACACGAACTGACGGGCCATCGCCTCCGAGCCCGGCATGTTGGTGTCGGACTCCACCCACATACCGCCGGCCGGCACGAACCGCCCGTCCGCCACCGCCTTCTTGACCCGCGCCCACACCTCGGGCCGGTGCTCCTTCACCCAGGCCCACTGCTGGGCCTGCGACATGGCGAAGACGAAGTCGGGCTCGTCCTCCAGCAGCGCGGTCATGTTGGAGGTCGTGCGGGCCACCTTGCGGACGGTCTCCCGCAGCGGCCACAGCCACGCGGAGTCGATGTGCGCGTGCCCGATGGCGCTGATGCGGTGCGCGGAGAGGACCGCGGGCGTGGACAGGACCGCCGTCAGCTGTGAACGGGCGTGCTCCGCCGTGCCGTTGACATCCTGGAGGTCCACGGCGTCCAGCGCCTTCTCGATGGCCCGCAACAGGTCCCAGCGGCGCGCCGAGTCCACCGGCAGCTCGGCCATCAGCTCGCCGAGGACCTCCAGATCGAGGACGAGCTGCCAGACGTTCTCGTCGAGGACGGCGAGATCCATCCGGGTGAGCGTGTACTGGGGCTCGCTGCCGGCGGTCTCCTTGTCGCCCAACCGCGTGGGCAGGAAGGGGTGGTAGTCGAGAATGACGGGGTTGGACGCGGCCTCGACGTACAGCATCACCTCCTCGCCGCCGGCGACGGGCGCGCCGATGCGGACCCACTGGTTGCGCGGGTTGAGGCCCTTCACGGGGGTGCCGTCGGGCCGGTAGACGAGGCCCTCGCACTGGAAGCCGGGCATGTTCTCGTCGAAGCCGAGGTCGAGCAGTGCCTCGACGGTCTTCCCGGCCCACGCCTGAGGGACGGTTCCGGTGACACGGAACCAACTGGTCCCCCAAGGAGCACCCCACCGGGCACCCACCTCGATCGGTTCGGGCGTGGCGGCGAGCCCCTCGGCGACGGGCACCGGCTCACCGGGAGCGTGCCAGACGGCCACCTCCAGGGGCACGGACTCGGGGTACACGGCGGGACGGATGCGCTCTTCGAGGACACGCTTGAGGCGGGCTTCGACCAGGCTGCGGTCGTCATGCATGTGGGGTGCTCCGTGGCTCGGTTGCGGGTGGGGGCAGGGGTGTCACCAGGTGTACGAGACGGTCACGGGGGCCGACGCCGTGTAGAGCTCCCCTGTGGCGCGCAGTTCGAACCACGCCTGCTGCTCGCCCTGTTCGGCCGTCAGCCCGCCGACGTAGAAGGCGCGCTGGCAGGTCCCGCCGAGGAAGCGCCGGGTGCCGTCGGGCAGAAGGCGGTGGAGGGTGTAGTGCCGCACGGCGCCGGGCGCGGCGCCCCAGGCGAAGCGCAGGTTTCCGCCGGTGGCCGCGCTGACAAGGAAGTTGGTGGGAGCGGCCGGAGCCGGGGACGCGTCGGCATCGCGTACGGCGAGTCCGCCGAGCCGCCAGTTCACCGGCCCCGCGGTAGCGGTGAGCCTGACACCGATGGCGTGCAACGTGCCGGAGAGCCCGGTGAGCGGCACGGTCACCGTCTGCCAGCCGTCGCCCGGGTTCACGGGCAGACAGGTGTACGGCGGTGTCGCTCCGGCCGTGCTCGGTTCGGCGGTGGCGACGGCGAGTTCGACGGTCGCGCTGCCCGTGTCGGTGCGGAAGGTCAGGTCGACCACCGTGTCATCGGTGACAGGCAGCTGGGTGGCGTACAGATCCAGGGTCGTCGGCGCGTCCAGTGCGCCGGCGACCAGCACACTGCTGCCGCCGCGCCACGCGTCCGCGAAGTCGAAGGTCACCGTGGGCCGTTGCCCCGCCGTCCGCACCGCCCACCGCCGGGACGGCAACCGGTCCTGGAGCCCCAGGTGGTTCCAGGCCGTATCCGAGGTGACCGCCCCGTCCTCGTACCAGCGCAGCCCGTGCCCGGTGTTGAAGACGCTCGCGAACGGCAGCGTGCCGCCCACCGTCGACCGGTCCGCGACCGACACCGCCGGCGCCCGCCAGGTGTCGGTGCTGTCCGGCGTCGACGGGTCGAGCGAACGCCCGGTCCAGAACCGGTCGTCGGCCGCGTGGAAGTCGCCCGGGGTGCGGCTCGCGGGCAGGTGGTTGCGGGTCCACTCGGGCCGGTAGAAGCCGATGGACGTGATGTGCGCCTTGGTCGTCGGCACCATCGCGTCCCAACTCACGGACGTACTCGACCCGTTGGACTCGACGTCGACACCCGCCCACAACTCGTAGCGGCTGCGCCCCAGTCCGTCCGCCTTCGTCCCGGACGCCGCCAGCGTGCTCGTGCTCCACCGGAAGTCGACGAACATGTCGTTCGCGGCCTGGAAGAACGCCTGGTTCGAGGAGTTCAGCGCGCCCTGCCAGCTGACCGTCCCGTTCACGGTCATCGCGTCGTACCAGGTCACGCGCTGCCCCTGCGCGGCGGCGAGGGACTTCAACTCGCTCACGAAGCCCCGCATGTCCGTGCCGAGCGCGGTGTTCCCGCCGCTGGTCTCGGCGTTGACGAACCATCCGTCGAAGCCGTACGCGGCGGCGACCGCGACGAGTTGGGCGGCGAGCGGGTAGTGCCCGGCGGAGTCCTTCTGGACCAGGTCGCGGGTCCACTGGAGTTGTCCGCCGTAGGCGACGGGCGGCAGGAAGATGTTGCCGAGGACGGGTACGCCGTGCCGGTGGGCGGCGTCGACGATGGGCGCGTTGGGGGCGAGGATGATGCCCTCGCCCGACGAACCGCCCCAGAAGACCAGTTCGTCGAGGTACGACCAGTGGGTGAGCGCGTAGTAGTCGGCGGTGGCCGCGCCCTGGGAGGGGTTGCTCGACGTCGGTCCGAAGGAGACCAGGGACTGGATACGGGCCTGGCCGGAACGGGCGGTGGTGTTCGCGGGGGTCGGGGTGAAGCGTGCGGCCAGGGGGACGGCGGCGGCGTTGAAGGCGAGGTCCGTGTCCGAGGCTGCGGTCCAGGTCTTCAGGCTGTTCCAGGTGATGCCGGTGCCCGGGGTGCCGGAGGGCAGGGAGTCCGGGTACCAGTAACTGGCGTACGGCTGACCGGTGTTGGCGGCGGCCTGCTGCGCGGCGAAGGCGGGCGTGGGCAGTTGGGGCAGCAGGGTCGCTGCCGCGCCGGCGAGGAGGACGGTCCGTCTGGTGGGGCGTCTCGGGTTCACGAGCTGGCGTCTCCTTGTGGGGTGGGGAGTACCTGGTCGGGAGTGACGACTTCGGTGATGCCGCGCGCGGCGAGGTGTTCCTTGTCGTCCGCGCGCACGTCGAGGACGGTCGCCGGGCGGGCGCCGTCCGCGACGAGTCGGAAGTAGGCGTCGAACACCGGCCCGCCGGGACCGCAGACGGACCGGACCGCCGGTTCGGCGGGCACGACGAGCGCCGTGGTGCGGGTGGCGGGCGTGTACGCGGGCTCGCGGGCCGCCTCGGCCAGCACCAGCGCGATGTCCTTGGGTTGCCGGTCGTTGGTCAACAGGCCCAGCCCGTATTCGAGTTCGGGGAAGTCGGCGAGTTCGCGGGACACGTCGTGCGAGCACCACCAGGTGATGCCCCAAAGGCCGGGGCAGTCAAGGGCGTTGGCGACGGTCGCCTCGGCGAAGGCCGCCGCGTGCTCGGCCGGTACGAGGGGCTGGGGCGCGCCGACCTCCTGGAGCCAGACAGGCCGACGGGGTGCGTCGGCCCAGGCCTTGCTCAGCTCGATCAGGTACGCGGCGTGGTGTTCGGCGGGGACCGAAGTACGGCCGTGGCGTTGCGCGGTGCCGTTGAAGATCCAGGAGTGCACGGCCGTCATCGCGCCTTGGCGGGCGGCCTGGGCCGGGGTGAACGGCATGTCGTCCTGGTACCAGGTCGCGTCGTACTCGGCGTGCAGATGCGGCTTGCCGGGCGCGCCCTCCGCGCAGGCGGCGAGCATCCGCGCCAGCCAGGCGTCGATCTGCTCCTCGGTCGCCCGGTCGGGGTCCGGATGCGGGCCCGCCGAGAACTGGTTGACCTCGTTGCCGAGGGTCATCCCGATGAAGTTCGGGCGGTCGGCGAGGGCGGTGGCGAGCGTGCGCAGGTAGGCGGTCTGGCCGTCGAGGACGTCCGGGTCGGTGAAGAGGTTGCGCCGGTGCCAGGTCCTGGTCCACGCCGGCAGGTAGTCGAAACTGCTCAAGTGCCCTTGCAGACCGTCCACGTTGACATCGAGCCCGCGCTCACCGGCCGCGTCGACGAGCTGGACCAGCTGCTCCACGGCCTTCGGGCGGATCAGGGTCCGGTTGGGCTGGAAGTACGGCCACAGCGGGAACACCCGGACGTGGTCGAGGCCCAGTTCGGCGATCGAGTCGAGATCGGCGCGTACGGAGTCGAGGTCGAAGTCGAGCCAGTGGTGGAACCACCCTTGGCTGGGCGTGTAGTTGACGCCGAAGCGCACGGCAGAAGACATCGGGATCCTGGTTCTGTAGTGCGTACGTGGGGAGTTCGCCCCTGGATCAGCCCTTGACGGCGCCTTCGCCCACGCCCCGGAAGAAGTACCGCTGGAGGCAGACGAAGAGGGCGATCAGTGGTGCCACGGCGATGACCGTGCCGGCGGCCACCAGGCGTTCGTCGTTGGCGAAGGTGCCGTGCAAGTAGTTGAGGCCGATGGTCAGCGTGAACTTGGACGGGTCGCTGAGCACGATGAGCGGCCACAGGAAGTCGTCCCAGGCGCCCATGAAGGCGAAGATCGCGACGACGGCGACGGTGCCCTTCACGGACGGCAGCGCGATCCGCAGGAACCGCTGCCAGACGTCGGCGCCGTCGACGTAGGCCGCTTCCTCGATCTCGTAGGGCAGGTTGAGGAAGGCGTTGCGCATCAGCAGGACGTTCATCGCGCCGATGCAGCCCGGGAGGACCACGCCGATCAGGGTGTTGTTGAGGCCCAGCTCCCGCATGGTGGTGAACTGGGCGATGATGATGCCCTCCACCGGCACGAGCATCGCCAGGATGAAGACGAGGGTGGCCACGCGGCGGCCCCGGTAGCGCAGCCGGGCCAGCGCGTACCCGGCGAGTGCCGAACCGACGCAGTTCGTCACGACGTTGGCGGAGGCGACCTTCAGCGAGTTGAGGGCGTAGTCCCACACCGGGATGGTGTCGGCGACCCGCTTGTAGTTGTGCAGGGTGGGGTGTTCGGGCAGGAAGGTCGGCGGTGAGCTGTAGATGTCCTCGGTCGGGCCCTTGAGCGAGGTGGAGAGCTGCCAGAGGAAGGGGCCGACGGTGATGGCGAGGACGGCGAGCAACAGCGTGTAGCGCAGGGCGAGTTCCTGGACGCGGATGCGACGGCCGTGCCCGTCGGTGACGCGGGGTTCACGAACAGGGGCCTTCTCCAAGGGCCTTGCGCGCTGGATGACGCTCAAGCGTCCTCCCTCCGATCGGCCCGCAGGACCAGCAGCATCAGGGCGACCGTGACGACGAAGACGACCACCGAGAGGGCGGAGGCGTAACCGACGCGCCCGGTCAGACCCGTACCCGTACGCTGCACGAGCATCACGAGGGTGGTGTCCTCGCCGGCCGGGCCGCCGCTAGGGCCCGCCATCAGATAGACCTCGGAGAACACCTTGAAGGCGGCGACCGAGGACAGCGCCCCCACCAGCACCATGGTGGAGCGGACGGCGGGCACGGTGACCGTGCAGAAGCGGCGGACCGCGCCCGCGCCGTCGACCGAGGCGGCCTCGTGCAGTTCGCGGGGCACACTGGCGAGCGCGGCCAGATAAATGATCATGTAGTAGCCGAGGCCCTTCCACACCGTGACGGCCATGGCGCTCATGAGCAGCAGCCACTGGTCGCTGAGGAAGCCGATCCGGCCGACGCCGATCGTCTCCAACAGCGAGTTGACCAGGCCGCGTTCGTCGAGCAGCCACACCCAGATGAGTCCGACGACCACGATCGAGGCGACGACCGGTGTGTAGAACGCGGACCGGAAGAAGGTGATGCCGGGGATGTTCTTCTGGACCAACAGGGCCAGCAGCAAAGGGAGTACGACGAGTGCGGGGACCACCCCGACGATGTACAGGGTGCTGTTGCGCAGGCCGGTCCAGAACATGTCGTCGTGCCACAGCTCGCGGAAGTTGGCGAGGCCGACGAAGTGGCCGGGGAGCAGCGTGCGCCGGTCGGTGAGGGCGTTGGCCAGCGTGGAGCCGAACGGGTAGAGGATGAAGACGCCGGTGATCAGCAGTCCGGGGGCGGCGAACAGCCAGGGGCTGGTGGGCAGTTGGCGCCGCACCCGGGAGGCGGTGGAGAGGGCCATGGCGGACTACCCCTGCTGCTGGAGGAGTGTGTTGCACTGCTTGACAGCGTTGTCAACGGCCGTCTCGGGGCTCTCCTTGCCCTGCAACGCCTTGGCGACCTCGTTGCGCAACGCGGTCTTCATCTGCTCGCTGAACAGTACCGGCGTGTAATTGACCGCGTTCTTCAGGGACTTGGCGGCGGCGATCCGCACCCGGGTCTCGTCGGTGCCGTCCTCCTTGGTGAAGTACGGGTCGCCGAGGGAGCCGGCGGTGCTCGGGAAGATGGCGACCTTCTTCGCGAACGACATCTGCTGCTGGGCGTCGGTGACGTAGTGCGCGAAGGCCACGGAGGCGGCGGTGTGCTTGGTCTTGGAGTTGACCATCACGCCCATCACGTACATGTTGACGTGGCCGGTGCTGGTGATCTGGTCGGTGATGCCGATGTTCTTGTACAGGGTGGGCGCCTGTTTCTTGAAGTTGTCGAGGTCCAGGGCGCTGCCGGGGTTCATGGCGACGGCTCCGGTGAGGAACTTCTTGCCGGACGACTCGGGGGTGGCGGTGAGCGCCTGCGGGTCGAGGGCCTTCGCGTCGTACAACTCCTTGTACTTGGTGAGGAGTTCGATGCCCTTGGTGTCGTTGAAGGCGAAGGCGGTGCCCGCCTTGTTCATGAGCTCGACGCCGTAGCGGCCGAAGTCCTCGACGGTGGGGACGTTGGCGAGGGTGGCGACCCTGCCGTTCGTCTTCCGCGCCAACTGGAGTGCCTGGGCGAAGAGTTCGTCGTACGTCGTCGGCGGCTGGTCGGGGTCGAGTCCGGCCTGCTCGAAGAGGGACTTGTTGTAGAAGAGGGGGCCGGTGTTGAGGTACCAGGGGAAGGCGTAGGTGCCGGTCATGCCCGGTATCCGGTGGCTGGCCCAGGCACCGGCCAGGTACTCGCTCTTGTACTTGGCCGCCGCCTTGTCGAGGTCGAGGGCGAGACCCGCCTTGGCGAGCGGGGCGACCAGGTCCGGGGAGACGTTGACGACGTCGGGCAGGGTGCCGCCGGCGGCGTCCGCGCTGATCTTGTCGGCGTAGCCCTCGGCGGGCTGGTCGATCCACTTCACATGGGTGCCGGGGTACTTCTCCTCGAAGCCGGCGACCACGCCCTCGAAGTACGGCTTGAAGTTGGCGCGGAGGTTCCAGGTCTGGAAGGTGATGTCGCCCTCGACCTTGCCCGAGGCGTCGGTCGATCCGCCGTCGGCTCCCCCGGAGCCGCAGGCGCTCAGCGGCATGAGGACTACGGCGGCGGCAGCGGCGGCGAAGACTCTGCGGGAGATGCGCACGGAGTGTGGCTCCTTTGCGGTGGGGGTGGCCAATCGTGCCGGGGCAGACCTTGCACGCTCTCCGGCGGGCGAGTCAATGGATTCTGCTCAGCTAAATTCATTAGTTGGCCGGATCCGGCCAACATCCCTGATCAGCGAGGTGTGTTGGCATTCTTGCGGTCGATCACTAATGCGCTTTAGGGTGTGCTGGCTCAAGCGCATTAGTGCGCGGTGCCGGTGGAATGGAGAACGGGCTTGTCAGGCAAGCGGTCGCCCGCGCGTCGGCCGACGATGAAGGACATCGCGCAGCGCGCCGGCGTGTCCGAGAGCGCGGTCTCCTTCGCGCTCAACGGCCGTCCCGGCGTCTCCGAGATCACCCGCGACCGGGTGCGCCGGGTCGCGGAACAGCTGGGCTGGCGGCCCAGTACGGCGGCGCGGGCGCTGTCCGGGGAGGGCGCGGCGACGGTCGGTTTCGTCCTCGCCCGGCCCGCGGACACCCTCGGTGTGGACTCGTTCTTCCTCCAACTCGTGTCGGGCATCCAGGAGGTGCTCGCCGAGCGCCATCTCGGGCTGCTCTTCCAGATGGCCGAGGACGTCGACGACGAGTGCGCGGTGTACCGGCGCTGGTGGGCCGAACACCGGGTCGACGGCGTCCTGGTGGCCGATCCGCGCACCGACGACCCGCGGCCCGACCTCCTCGACGAACTGGGCCTGCCCGCCGTGGTGATCGGCGGCGCGCCGGACGAACGTCACCCCGGCCTGTCGACGGTGTGGGCGGACGACGCGGGCGCGATGGCGTCCGTGGTGGACGAGTTGTACGCGCGCGGACACCGGCGGATCGCGCACATCGCGGGCCTGCCGGGCCTCGCGCACACCGAGCGCCGTATCCGCGCCCTGCGCGCCGAGGCCGCGCGCCGCGGGCTGACCGAGGTGCGCTCGGTGACCACCGACTACTCGGACGCGGCGGGCGCCGCCGTCACCCGCCGGGTCCTCGACGTCGCGGCTCCCCCAACGGCGTTGATCTACGACAACGACGTGATGGCCGTCGCCGGGGTGGCCGCCGCGGCCGAACTCGGGTACTCCGTACCGGCGGAGGTGTCGGTGGTCGCCTGGGAGGACTCGGCGCTGTGCCGCATGGTCCGGCCGTGGCTGTCGGCGCTGTCCCGGGACAGTGTGGAGTTCGGCCGTACGGCGGCACGGGAGTTGACCGCCCTGCTGGACGGCGGACCGGCGCGCACGGTGCGGGTGCCGGTGCCGCGGCTGATCGAGCGGGACAGCACGGGACCGGCACGGGGGTGAAAGTGCTGTGTCTCCCGGTTCGCGGCCGAATCGCCGGACACCGCCGGGTACTTCGTGTGAGGCTTTGCCCATGACCTCCGAAGACCCGCTGGCCGACCGGCTCCAGCTCGACCGGCCGCACTCCGCCCGTGTGTGGAACTTCCTCCTGGGCGGCAAGGACAACTACGCCGCGGACCGCGAAGCCGGCGAAATGATCGTCCAGATGTTCCCGGACATCGCCCTCCTCGCCCGCCTCCAACGCCGCTTCCTGGTAAGGGCCGTGCGCTATCTCGCCGAGGACGCGGGCATACGCCAGTTCCTCGACGTCGGGACCGGCCTGCCCACCGTCGACAACACGCACGAGGTCGCGCAGCGCATCGCGCCCGAGAGCCGGATCGTCTACGTCGACAACGACCCGCTGGTGCTGGTGCACGCGCAGGCGTTGCTCACCAGCACGCCGGAGGGCGCCTGCGCCTATCTCGAAGCCGATGTGCGCGACCCGGAGCGGATCCTCGAAGTCGCGGCCCAGACCCTGGACTTCACCAAGCCGATCGCGCTGACGATGCTGGGCATCCTGGGCCAGATCCCGGACTCGGACGAGCCCGAGTCGGTCATCGGCCGCTTCCTGGACGCCCTGCCGCCGGGCAGCTATCTCGCCCTGAGCGACGGCACCGACACCAACGCGGCGCTGAACCAGGCGATTTCGGTGTACAACGCCAACTCCGCCAGCTCGTACCACCTGCGTAGCCCCGAGCGGATCGCGGCCTTCTTCGACGGCCTGGAGGTCATCGAGCCCGGCATCGTCCCCACCTCGCAGTGGCACCCGGAGCCGGTCGACGTGGGCCGTGACCCGTCCGACGTGGACGCGATCTGCGGGATCGGCCGCAAGGCCTGAGCACCAACACCGAAGAGGGGCACCGGCGTTGCCGGTGCCCCTCTTTTCGTATGTCCTGGATCAGAGCCGCCTCGTATGTCCTGGAATCAGAGGCGGAAGAGCGCCCAGACCGTCTTCCCGCCGCCCGCCCGCAGGTTCCAGCCCCATGAGTCGCTGAGCGCGGAGACCACCTGGAGACCGCGCCCGGACTCCGCGAACTCGTCGGGGCACCCCTCCACGGGTATGCGGTCGCTGTCGTCGGTGACCGCGCACACCGCGTACGGCAGCCGGTCCCACACCGCGAGCCACAGTGAAGGCTGCGGCTCCACCGGGGAGTTGGGCGCCCGGCCGTAGCGCAGCGCGTTGCTCACCAGTTCCGACACGGTGACCGCCATGTCGTCGACGAGTTCGCCCCCGGCCCGGTCGGCCAACGCGGCCCGGGTGAAGTCCCGTGCCACATGGGCCGATTGGGGCATCGGCGGCACGACCAGGACGGAACAGAGAGCGGGGTCGTACCCGTCCCCGACGGCCGGGACAAGCGTGACGCTCTGCCCCGGCCCGGGTCTGCCCACCTCGTCGACGGCCCGGCACAGCCACTCCCAAGTCCCCTCGATGCGCAGGGCGTCGACCGGCCGTACGTCTTGCTCTGCGGACATCGCGACCCCTGAGACCCCTGGGAAGAGAGAACACCTGCGCGTACTACACCTGTCCGGAACATCGTCCTCCGACTGACCCTGCGAACGCAAGTGCATCGGCAATTACCGCTGCAATTGCAGACGATCTTGCGAGCGGTCCCTCCCGAGGGCTATCGTCCTCCACATCACCAATGGGTGCAATTGAAGCTGCAATTGCATTCGATCTTCACGGGGGAGCGATGAGGCCTCAGAACCAGCACGAGAACGGCATGGCGGCGACCCTGCTGAGCGGCGCGCAGTGGCGCAAGAGCCACCACAGCAACCCCGAGGGAAACTGCGTCGAGTTGGCCGCGCTCTCCGACGGTCACATCGCCGTACGCAACTCGCGCCATCCCGAAGGTCCGGCACTCGTCTACACCAGCGCCGAGATCTCCGCGTTCGTCCGCGGTGTGAAGGACGGCGACTTCGACGGCCTACTCCCCGGTCGCTGAGGTCGGGCAAACCCGCGGATGGCCGGAAGGCGCCGGACACAGGCCGGCGCCTTCCGGCGCCTTCACTCCCCGCAGTTATCCGGAACCTCGGTGCTACGATCCTCTTTTGAGTCCCGAAATCTTGCGGACGGTATCGGCGCGACCGCCGAGGGGATGAACATGACTGCAGCTCAACCGGAATACGCGCCCTCGGGTTCGGACGTACTGAGCCTTCAGCGCGGTGGCCCGACCGTCCAGCGCATCATGCTGGGCACGCGTCTGCGTCGGCTGCGGGAGTCCCTCAACATCACGCGCGACACGGCCGCTTCGGCGATACGCGCCTCGGACGCCAAGCTCTGCCGCATGGAGTTGGGCCGCGTCGGCTTCAAGGAGCGCGATGTCGCCGACCTGTTGACGCTGTACGGCCTCCACGAACCGGAAGCGCGCCAGGACTTCCTCGACTCCGTCCGCCGCGCCAACGAACCCGGCTGGTGGCGCGCGTACGGCGACGCCTTCCCGACCTGGTTCGAGCAGCACCTGGGGCTGGAGGAGGCGACCTCCCTCATCCGCACGTATGAAGTCCAGTTCATTCCCGGCCTGTTGCAGACCGCCGCGTACGCCGAGGCCGTCATCCGGCTCGGGCGCCCCATCGACACCCCCGACTCGATCCAGCGTCGCGTCGAACTCCGCATGACGCGCCAGGAGTTGCTCACCCGGCCCGGTGCGCCGAGGTTGTGGGTCGTGGTGGACGAGGCGGCGCTGCGCCGGCCGCTCGGCGGGGCGGACGTGATGCGCGAGCAGCTGCGGCACCTCATCGAGGTGTCCGCCCTGCCCAACGTCACGCTCCAGGTGCTGCCGTTCCACGTGGGTGGCCACGCGGCCGCCGGCGGTCCGATCACCGTGCTGCGCTTCCCGGTGCCGGACCTGCCGGACATCGTCTATCTCGAACAGCTCACCAGCGCCCTCTACTTGGACAAGCCCGACGAGGTCGACCGCTATCTCGCGGTCATGGACCGGCTGAGCCTGGTCGCCTCACCGGGCCCCGAGTCGGTGGCCTTCCTGGAGAAGCTCCTCAAGGACATGTGAGCCCTCAGACCCGCGACCGGTACAGCCCGAACTCCGCGACGCGCACGGTGTCCCGGGCCGCCGTCACACGGACCCGCCACCGCCGGGCACGTACGGGCGCGGGCAGCAGCAGGATACGGCTCGCGCCGATCGTTCCGGCCCGGGTGACCTCCGTCCAGGCCCCGTCCACGTACGCCTCCACGACGAACCCCTCGACCTGCTGGCCGTACCGCCCGGTGTCCTCCGCCAACCGGACGCGGTCCACCTCCCGTTCCGTGCCGAGGTCGACGGTGACCCGCCCCGGCGAGACGGTCGTCCGGGCTCCGCGCGCCAGGTCCTCGGGCAGCTCCCGGTCCACACGCTCGCGGAACTCGCACAGGCGTGCCACGTCCGGGGCGGCCAGCAACCCGTCGGTGTCCGGTGGCACGTTGAGCAGCAGGACCGCGTTGCGGCCGACCGAGCCGAAGTAGATGTCGATCAACTCCTCGACGCTCTTGGGGACTTGGTCCGGGTGGTAGAACCAGCCGTCGTGGATCGACACATCGCACTCGGCGGGCCACCACTGCAGGTAGTCGGTGTTCGGGTGCGCCGAGACGAGCGCGCTGCGGCTGCCCTCGTCGGGGGTGTCGTACGACAGCGCCCAGTCCGTGCGGCCGTACTGCTCCTCCTTGACCGGCAGGACGCTCCACTCGTCCTCCCGCGCGGTGCCGCCCTCGTTGCCGACCCACCGCACGTCCGGGCCCGTCACGGCGATCGCCGCGTCCGGAGCGAGGGATCTCACCAGCGTGTACCAGCTGTCCCAGTCGTAGTCCTCGACCTTGCCCGGCGGGATGCGGCCCTGGGCGCCGTCGAACCAGACCTCGTCGACCGGGCCGTACTCGGTCAGCACTTCGTAGAGGGTGTTGAGCATGTGGGCGCCGTAGTCGGTGGCGTCCAGCGCGTAGAAGGCGTCCGGCGTGCGGTCGTCGCCGTCGACGAGCGTGGGGACGGTCCGCGTGGTGCGGGCGCTGCCGTTGGCGTAGACGCCGTGGAGGTACTGGTTCTCGTCGGCGGGCGAGAGATAGACGCCGACCTTGAGGCCGTACCGCCGCATGGAGTCGGCGAAGGAGCGCAGTACGTCGCCCTCCCCCGCACGCCAACTGCTGTACGCCACCGTGTGGTTGGTGTAGCGCGACGGGTAGAGGACGAAGCCGTCGTGGTGCTTGACGGTGAGGATGGCCAGCTTGAAACCGCCGTCGCGCAGGGCGCGGGCCCACTGGTCGGTGTCGAGACCGGCCGGCTGGAACACGTTCGGGTCCTCGTCGCCGGTCCCCCACTCCAGGCCGGTGAAGGTGTTCACGCCGAAATGCAGGAACGCCGTCCGCTCCAGCTTCTGCCAGGCCACCTGCCGTGCGGTGGGCCGGACTTGGGAAGCCTTGCGGACCAGTTCGGCCTCGGTGTCGTCGGGGCCGACGGGGATACGGGAGCGGGAATCGGACGGGGTCGAGGGCGCCGCGAGGGCGGGTGCCGTGGCGGTCGCGGTCGCGGCGAGTGCGGTGGCCGAGAGGACGAAGAGCCGTCGGGAGAGGGCCATGGGGTGGGACTCCTCGGGTCAGTTGGCAGTCAAGTGCCAGACGGCGGACCGGTGTTGGTCCGGCGGGAACTGCACGAGCCGGCCGTCGTCCGCGACGCTCAGCGCCATCTGCGTGATCGCGTTCACGAGCCGGTAGCCGCCCGCCGAAGGCGCCAACTCCCAGCGCTGCATGGTGTTCGCGGCATCGCAGGGCTGCGGGGTGGCCGCGATTCCGGGCTGGAGCGGCACGTTGAGGGTGAGCCTGCCGCCCCGCACCTCCAGGCAGCCGTCCGCGGTCCGCACGGTCGCGTAGCCGTCCGCCGTGCGCAGCACCGTGGCGGCGAAGGCGGCACCCGATGTCCGGAAGGTGTACGTCCCGTCCGCCACCGGCACCCGTGTCAGGTCCCGCCATCCGGGCGCATGGCCGACTGCCGTGCCCCGCGCGGTGAATTCGGCGTAGGTGGCGTCGGGATGCGGGTCGCCCCAGGTCGCCTGGGCGAGGTGGCGCAGCGCGGGCCCGGTGTCGGTGGCGACCTCGTTCTCGGTCTCGCCGCGCCCGTTGTCGGGCCAGAGGCTGATCTTCGCGCCGGTGATGCCGGTACTGGAGGTGAGCTTCTCGCCCTCGAAGCCGCGCGGGTCCCAGCTCTGGTCGTACAGCGACTCGGTGTCGCTGTGGAACCCGCCGCGCACCAGGTAGAGGGAGTAGGCCGCGTTCATCAACGGGTAGCCCTGGGCGATGAGTCGGCTCGGTTTCTCCTGCACGTTCAGCCAGTGCTCGACGGTCGTGCCCGGCGCGACCGGCACGGTGTTGGCGCCGGTGAGCCCGTCGTTCCAGATGCGCAGCTTCTTGCCCTTGCTCGCGGCGTAGGCCTGGACGCGGTTGATGAAGTCGATGTAGGCGTCCTGCGGGGTGGCGTTCGCGCCGTACTTCTCCTGGGCGTAGCGCAGCATCTGCGGGTACTTGGAGTAGTCGGAGCCGAGCATGTACTCGTCGGCGCCCATGTGCCAGGACGTCGCGGTGAAGACCTGCGCGTACTCGTCCATCAGGCTGGTGTAGTAGTCGAACGCGGCCTGCTGGGTGACGTCGAGGCGGGCGGGCTGCTTGTTCCCGTCGCTGTCGGTCAGTTGCAGGTCCGGGCGGTTCTCTATCCACGGGTCCATGTGCCCCGGGGAGTTGATCTCGGGGATGATCTCGACGTGGTATTTGTCGCCGAGGGCGACGAGGCGGCGCATCTCGTCCTTGGTGTAGTAGCCCCAGGTATTGGCCTCGGGGTGTGCGTCGCTCTTCACCTTGAGTTCGAGGAGCAGTTGGTTGAGCTTGTGGTACGCCATCTCGCGCACCAGGTTCTCCAGCCAGGGCAGCGAGATGTGGATGTAGCAGGCGCAGACGCCGACCCCGCGCTCCTTGTAGCGCGGTACGTCGACGGTCCGACCGGCCGGGACGCGGTCGCCCTGGGCGAGCAGTTGGAGGAGGGTCCGGGTGCCGTAGAAGGCTCCGGTCTCGGTCGCACCGGTCAGCAACAGCCGTGTGCCTGACTGGAGTTCATAGCCTTCCGCGCCCAACGAGCTGTTCGCCGGCCGGATGTCGATCACGATGTCCCCGGGCCGCGCGGCGCCTCGAACGACGGGCACCCTTCCGTGACCGGACGCCTTCAGGTCGTCGGCGAGGGTGTCGGCGACCCTGCGCTCGCTCTCGCTGTCCGCCACCAGCCGGGTCCCGCCGCCGAAGTCGTAACTCCCGGCTGCGGGAGTCCAGTTGGACAGCGCGGGTACGGTCACCGGCACCGCCCGCTCCTGCTGGACCGCGACCGCCGGCACCGCGGGAGCCGCGAGCAGTGCGCACACCGCCGCGAGTCCGACCAGCCGGAACCGTCTCTTCTTGTGCTCAGCCATGCCACTCCACCTTGAAGACCCACACGTATCGGCCCGACTTCCGGGCCGTCAGGGGTACGTCGATCACCAGTGCTCCGTCCGTCACGGTCCAGGTCAGGGGCCGGTCGTGGCCGAGCAGTGTCACCTTGTCGCCGACGCGTACCGGCACCGGCGCCTCGACGGTGAGCTTCGCGCCCGGTTCGGCCAGCGAATGAATGTAGAAGGCCTCGTCCGGGCGGACCGTGAACCTCAGGTCGTCGCCGAGCTGCGCCATCCGCGACCAGTACGTCGTGTCGTAGATCGCCTCGCCGTTGACGCGCAGCCAACTGCCCGTCTCGCGCAGCCGGGTCTGCATGATCTCGGGGATCGTGCCGTCGGCCCGAGGGCCGATGTCGAGAAGGAAGTTGCCGTTCTTCGACACGATGTCGACGAGGTTGCGCACGACCTCCTCGGCCGTCATGTAGCCGTCGTCGGGGGTCGCCCGGTTGTAGCCGTAGCTGAACGGGTCGAGCCCGCGGCTGGACTCCCACTTGGCGACGACCGTGTTCTCGTACGTCGTGTACTCGGGCGTGGTGAAGTCGTGGAAGGCGATCCCCGAACGGTCGTTGACGGTCACGTCGATCGGACGGCGGCGGTTCTTGGCGTGGTTGAAGTACTCGGCCAGCACCTGGAGGCTGTCGTTGGCGCCGCCGATGTCGCACCAGATGAGTTCGGGGTCGTAGCCGTGGACGAGTTCCAGCATCTGCGGGGCCTGATACTCCGTCACATAGTCCTTGCCCGCGGTGTATCCGGTGTACGGCAGCGGCTGAAGGGTGTACGGATTGCGCGGGGCGTGGCCCATCCACGGGTTGTCGGGGTTGAACCACTCCGGCATCGAGAAGTAGAGCCCGCGGTGGAGTTCGGGCGTGTAGCGGCGTGAGGCGTCGAAGAGTTCCTTGACCAGGTCTCTCTTCGGGCCCCTCTTCACGGCGTTGCGGTCGGAGACCTTGGTGTCCCACAGCGCGAAGCCTTCGTGGTGCTTCGAGGTGAGCACGTGGTACTGGGCGCCCGCGTCCCGGAACAGTTCCACCCAGGCCCGCGGATCGAACTTCTCGGCGGTGAAGCGCGGGATGAAGTCGTCGTACGCGAAGTCCTCGCCGTAGGTGTCCCGGTGGTAGGCGTATGTGGGGTTGTTCGGGTCCTGCATCTGGTCCCAGTACCACTCGGCGTACTGTCGGCCGACCGGCGCCCAGGCGGGTACCGAGTAGACACCCCAGTGGATGAAGATGCCGAACTTGGCGCCCTGGAACCAGTACGGCGCCTGGTGACCGGCCAACGAGGTCCCGGTGGGCTGGTAGTCGGCGACGCCCAGGGTCAACTGCTCTCGGGAGACGGCCACTTGGGAGCCGCGCCCGGTCACGGTCACCGTGCCGTCCCGCACGGTGCCGGGCGTGGCACCGCTGCGGATGCCGACGCGGACGCGGGCCTGCTCACCGGGGTCGAGTCGCCGGACGCGGGCGGGCTCGACCGTACGGGCACCCTCGGCGTCGACGCGCACGGACACTCCGTCGCCCGCGAGGATCGCTACCGTACCGGCGTTCACGACGGTCGCCTCGACGCTCTGCGCGCCGGACGACTCCAGCAGCGAGTGGGTGGAGTGGGCGTCGCGCAGGGCCAACGCCCTTCCCTGGGCGGCGGGTTGGAGGGAGAGGGCGAAGACGTGCAGGGACGTCCGGCCCGCCTCGGCCGGGTTGGTGACCGGGAGCGTGAGGGCGACGGCCTCGCGCCGCGGGTCGAGCCACACCTCCGAGGTGCCGATGCCGACGCTGTGCTCGTCCTTGGTGCCGTCCGGCCGGTAGCGGTACGGAGCGGAGAGCGAGCCGCCGGCCGCGTACCAGTCGGCGCCGCCGAGGCCGGCGGTGGTGGTGGAGCCGTCGGCGTAGTGGACGGTGGCGGTGCCGGACGCGTCGCCGTAGCTGCCCGAGGTGAGGAAGGCGGCCGACAGGTAGCGACCCTGGGGCAGTTCGACGCGTTGGCCCATCGCGACGACGTTGTTCTTGGCGCCCGCGGCCGAGGAGGGGAAGAGGAAGGGGATGCCGTCGACCTCGACGCGGCCGGTGGGGAGTTCCTCGCCCGGGAAGGTGTAGCCGGAGCCGTCGAAGTCACCGCCACGCGCGGCGGCGGTGTCGATGCCGTCGTTGTCGTAGAGGCCGTCGAGCGGGACGGGGACCGGGTCGGGGACGGGGACCCACGGCCCGGACCCGGTGGCGGCGGGTTCGGCGGCCCGCGCGTCCGTCGCCGGGACGAGCGGAAGGGCGAGCGGAAGGGTGGCCGAGGCGGCTGCGCCCGCCGTCGCGCCGAGTACCTGACGTCTTGGATATGTGCCCATGAGCGGCTCCCAATCATCGGATGTCTGATAATTGAGCTGCCCTTTGGGACTGTCAATGGGGCGTGGTAGTAGGCGAGTTGAGCCATTGATCGGATCACCAGCAAGTCAAGGGGACCTACTCGGAAACGGCTCGTGAAAAGTCCAAGAAGACGCCTCCGAATGTCCAAGACCCGTCACCTCTCGACGCGCCGCTCCGGCCGGGGCACAGTTCTCCCTACGTACCCGCGAGTAGAACGAAGGAGCACGCCCGTGACCAGCTGGGTCGGCCGTACCGCCGCCGAGATTTCCGCCGCCGTACGCGAGAAGCGGGTGACCCCGCGCGAGGTGGTGGCCGAGCATCTCGCCCGGATCGAGCGGCTCGACGGGCGGGTCGGGGCGTTCCGGGTGGTGCGGGCGGAGGCGGCGCTCGCGGAGGCCGACGAGGTGGCCGCGCGGGCCGATCTCGCCGAACTGCCCCTGGCGGGCGTGCCGGTGGCCGTGAAGGACAACCTCGCCGTGACGGGCGAGCGCAACCGGATCGGCACCGACGCGACCCCGGACACCCCCGCCGACCACGACCATGTCACCGTGGCCAGGCTGCGGGCGGCGGGCGCGGTGGTCGTGGGGCTGACGAACGTGCCCGAGCTGTGCGTCTTCGCCACCACCGAGGGTGTCCACGGCACCAGCCGCAACCCGTGGGACACCACCCGTACCGCAGGAGGCTCCTCGGGCGGCAGCGCCGCCG
Organism: Streptomyces sp. NPDC088350; assembly: GCF_044753545.1. NCBI lineage: Bacteria > Bacillati > Actinomycetota > Actinomycetes > Kitasatosporales > Streptomycetaceae > Streptomyces > Streptomyces sp. NPDC088350. The sequence continues at coordinate 417,204 of NZ_JBIVNL010000003.1, forward strand.
CGGTCGCCGCCGGCATGGTGCCGATCGCCCTCGGCAACGACGGCATGGGCTCGCTGCGCATCCCGGCGGCGAACTGCGGTCTGGTCACGATCAAACCGGGCTTCGGGGTCGTCCCGGCCGGCATCGCCGACGGCGACTGGTTCGGGATGTCCGAGAACGGCCCCCTCGCGACGACCGTCGAGGACGCCCGGCTGATGTTCTCGGTCCTCGCGGACACCGAGGTCGTACGACCCGACGAGCCCGCCTCCCGCAAGGTCGCCGTCTCCGTCCGCAGCCCACTCGCCGGAGTCGCCGTCAGCAAGCCGTATACGACCGCGGCCCGGGAGGCGGCCGGGCTGCTGGCCGGGGCCGGTCACGCGGTGCACCGCGCCGATCCGCCGTATCCGCTGTCCCTGAGCAACACCTCGCTGGCGCACTGGACGGCCGGCACCTCGGTGGACGTGACCGGGCTCGACCCGCGGAAGCTCGCTCGGCGGACGCGGGTGCACGCGGCCATCGGGCGCAGGTTCGTCAAGAGCGTCCGCACCGGCAAGAGCCGGGAGCGGCTGCGGGAACGCCTCGCGCCCTTCTTCGCCGAGTACGACATCCTGCTGACGCCGGCACTGGCCCGCCGCTCCCCCAAGGCCGGGCCGTGGCACGAGCGGGGCTGGCTGCGCAATGTGCTGGCCAACACGAACTACTCGCCGATGACACCCCCGTGGAACCTCACCGGCTGGCCCGCGATGTCGGTCCCGTTCGGCACCCTGCCCTCCGGCGCGCCCTGCGCCGTACAACTGGTGGGACGGCCGGGGTCGGAGGCGGCGCTGCTGGAGCTGGCGGAGGAGCTGGAGAAGCTGCGGCCCTGGCAGCGGGCGGCACCGCTCGACTAGAGGGTGCCTCTGGAGAGAAGGCGCTCCTAGAGAGCGCGGTACATGATGTGCAGGCCGACCCGCCCGTCCCGGGGATGGTCGAACGCGTCCGGCACGGTGCCCAGGACCGTGAAGCCGAGGGAGAGCCAGAGCTTGACGGCGGGGTTGGTCTCGACGACCGCGTTGAAGACCATGCCCCGGAAGCCCTGGTCGCGGGCGGCGGTGAGGATGTGTCCGGCGAGGGCGCGGCCGATACCGCGCCCGCCGTGGTCGAGGTCGACCATGAAGCCGGCGTTGGCGATGCGGTCGGCGGGGCCGCCGTAGTTCGGGGTGACGAAGGCCGAGCCGACGATCGTCCCGGTCTCGTCCTCGGCGACGTACACGCGCTTGGGTGGGGACGTCCACAGGACCCGGGCCGCCTCTTCGGAGGTGTCCCGGGCCCAGGTGTAGGTGTCGCCGGCGGCGACGATCCGGTGCCAGAAAGGCCAGATCCGCGGCCAGTCGCCGACCGCGGCTTCTCTGATCAGCATGGGCGCGATTTTCGCACGCCCACGCTGTCGGCGATCGCGACGGGTCCCGTCGGGGTCAGTCCACGCTGGGCAGGATGTGGGGCTCGGCGAGGTCGTCCTCGTAGCCCGCGAGGCGGATGGGGGCGGACCGGGCCCACACGGCCAGGCTGCCGAGCTCGTCGGACCGGTGGCCCGCACGCTCCGTGGGTTCCTTGGGGCGTTGCTCGCGATTCGTCTTCTCCGGTGTCACCGCGCACTCCTTATGTGTCGGGTCACCCTCGGGGCATACCGGCCGTTCTCCGGTCCGGTACCTGAGGCCCGCTCGGGTGTGGGTTGAAGGCAGTTCGGACGCGGTGGCGCCGGTTACTCGTGTGAGAGCAGGCCGGTGTGACCGGCTTGTCCCGGGACGGACCATGGGTGTGGGTGGGACCCCTTGTCGCTGTCCGTCCGCCTCAGGTTAACCAAATGAGCGGGCCGCCGCTCGATGGGGCTGAAAACATGGGGTAACCATTGCAAGTCTCCCCGTGTTCTTCGGCCACGACCTGAACCGGTTTGTCACATGATGCGCTGTTCAACGGCCACCCGCACGGCCTGCGTCCGCGGACGCGCGAGCGAGGACATGACCTACGTCACTGAAGGCGTCGCGCAGTTCAGGTCCCGTTGGCCGAGTCGAAAGCTCCACATGATCTCCTGGCGTTCCGCACGGGCTGTCTCGCGGGAGGACTGACGCATGGAGTTGCGCAGCGTCGAGGAGCTGATGGATCTGCTGTACGCCTGTCGGGGCGCCTGGGACACCCCCGACCGGAGCGGTGATCCGGTCGATCTGCACGATCACGCGCTGCAGACAGCCGCACTGCTGCGCCGAGGTCGCCCCGCCGACAAGGAACTCCAGGTGGCCGGCCTGGTCCACGACATCGGGCATCTCCTGCAACCGGGCGACGACGCCGGGCACGCGGACCACGCGGCGGACGCGGTCCAGGCCCTGCTCGGCGAGCGCGTCGCCCACCTCGTCCGCCTGCACGTCCCCGCGAAGCGCTATCTCGCCGCCGCCTCCCCGGGTCGCGACCTGTCCACCCGGAGCACGCTGACCCTGCGGGCGCAGGGCGGCCCGATGTCCCGCGCGGAGGCCGCCGCCTTCGAGCGCGATCCGCTCGCCGACGACGCGGTCACCCTGCGCCAGGCCGACGACGCGGGCAAGGTCGTCGGCCTCGACGCCGGCGTCCTGGAGGACTGGCGCACGGTGCTGGGCATCGTCGCCGCCCGGAACTCCCGGCTGCCCAACTCCCGCCTGGGGGCTGTCGACTGACGGTCCGTCATGAGACGGTACGGCGATGACGTCGTCGTACGGTCTACTGGGTCGGGCCGCTCTGGTCACCGGGGGCACGCGCGGGATCGGGCGCGCGGTCGCCGAGGCGTTCGCCGGGGCCGGGGCGCTGGTGTGCGTGAGCGCGCGGAACGCCGACGAAGTGGCGCGCACCGCCGACGAGTTGGGCGGTGTCGGCCTGGCCGGGGACGTCGCCGACCCGGAACACCTGCGCGAGCTGTCCGAGTTGGCGCTGCGCGCGTTCGGGCGGATCGACGTGGTCGTCAACAACGCGGCGACGAACCAGCCGTACGGCCCGCTGATGGACGCCGATCCGGACGCCTGGCGGACGGCGTTCACCGTGAACGTCGAGGCGCCGCTGCGGTTGACACAGTGCGTGTGGCGGGCGTGGATGCGGGAGCACGGCGGCGCGGTGGTCAACGTGTGCACGGAGGGCGCCGGGCATGTCGGGCCGAACGTGGGGGCGTACTCCACCAGCAAGGCGGCGCTTCTCCACCTCACGCGGCAGCTCGCGGGCGAACTCGCGCCGAGGGTGCGGGTCAACTCCGTCTCCCCCGGTCTCGTCCGCACCGACATGGCACGGTTCGTGTGGGAGCCCGGCGAGGCGGAGGTCGCCGCCGGGCTGCCGCTCGGCCGGATCGGGGAACCGGCCGACATCGCTCGGGCCGTGCTGTGGCTGGCCTCCGACCGGGCCGAGTGGATCACCGGGGCGGATCTGCTCGTGGACGGCGGGACACGGGTGAGAGCGGCGTACACGTCGGGCGGGTACGCCGTCCACGACCGGTTGAGGTCGGCCGCGCCGCCCCACCCGTAGCGGTCCCCGACGGGATCACGGGAACAGGGCGATCCCCACGAGGATCAGCAGGACGATGCCGGCGACGAGCGCGACCGTGGCCCAGGTCCCGCGGTGCTTCACCGCGGTCGTGGGCCCGCCGCCGCGCGGGCGGTCCTCCGGCAGGACGGGGTGGGCCGGGCGGTCGCTCGCGTAGAACTCCGCGTCGGTCGGGTAGTGGTTGCGCGGGTCGTTGAAGGCCCTCGGATCGATGCCGTGTGCACTGGCCATGGGAACTCCTCGCGCGGTGCTCACCAGGGCCGGGACCCGGCGGTCACCGGGGCTCGTGTCCGGGGTGGCGGGTTACCACTTGCCGGGCGCGTAGTCCTTCAGGAAGACGCCGTACAGGTCCTCGCCCTGCTCGCCGCGCACAATCGGATCGTAAACCCGGGCGGCCCCGTCGACCAGGTCGAGCGGTGCGTGGAAGCCCTCCTCGGCGAGGCGGAGCTTGTCGTAGTGGGGGCGTTCGTCGGTGATCCAGCCGGTGTCGACGGAGGTCATGAGGATGCCGTCGGCCTGGAACATCTCCTGGCCGCTGGTGCGGGTCACCATGTTCATCGCGGCCTTGGCGGCGTTGGTGTTCGGGTGCCCGGCGCCCTTGTAGCCGCGGCCGAAGACGCCCTCCATGGCGGAGACGTTGACGATGTACGCGCGTCCGCTCGTCGCGGCCTTCGCGGCGGCGGCCATGGCCGGGCGGAGCTTGCTGATGAGGATGAACGGCGCGGTGTAGTTGCAGAGTTGGGTCTCAAGGAGCTCCACCGGGGAGATCTGCTCGATGGTCTGCACCCAGGTGTTGGTGTCGACCACGTCGGGGACCAGGCCGCCCGCGTCGATGGCCGTGCCGTCGAGGTGCCGGGCAACGCTGGCGTTGCCCGCGACCAGGGCGAGGTCGGCGACCTGCTGGGCGTCGAGACCGGAGATCCCGACCGGCAGCGCGGCCAGGCCGTCGACCGCTCCGGAGCCGAACGCGCCGATCACCTGGTGGGCGGGCAGCTCACCGGCGGGCAGCGGGGCGCTCTCGCCGTCGACGAGGGCGGCGTAGGCGGACGGCAGGCGCCGTACGGTCTGGGTCGCGTTGTTGATGAGGACGTCGAGGGGGCCGGCCTCGGCGATCTGGTCGGCGAGGGCGACGGCCTGCGCCGGGTCACGGAGGTCGATGCCGACGACCTCCAGGCGGTGCAGCCAGTCCGCGGAGTCGTCCATGGCCTTGAAGCGGCGGATGGCGTCCTTCGGGAAGCGCGTGGTGATCGTCGTGTGCGCGCCGTCGCGCAGCAGCCTCAGCGCGATGTACATGCCGATCTTGGCGCGACCGCCGGTGAGCAGGGCGCGCTTGCCGGTGAGGTCGGCGTGGTCGTCGCGCTTCTCGCGGTTCAGGCGGGCGCAGTCGGGACAGAGCTGGTGGTAGAAGTAGTCGACTTCCACGTAGCGGGTCTTGCAGGTGTAGCAGGAGCGGGGGCGCTGGAGTATCCCGGCGATCCGGCCCTCCTCCGTCACCGACGACGGGAGCAGGCCCTCGGTCTCGTCGTCGATGCGCTGGGCGGAGCCGGTCGCGGTGGACTCGGTGACGGCCTTGTCGTGCGCGGTCTTCGCGGCCCGGCGCTCCTGGCGGCGGCGCTGCTTGACGCTGCGGTAGATGCCCGCGGTGGCGCGGCGCACGGTGATCGCGTCGGGGTGGTCGACGTCGATCTTCTCGAGTTCGTCGAGCACGCTGAGGCAGACGGCCAGCCGCTCGGGGTCGATGCCGGGCCCGTACACGACCTCGTCCGGGGTCGTGGAGCCGTTCTCTGTCACCGTCATCGCGCTGCCGTTTCCCTGGGTCACCTGCGGCGGCGCTCGATCGCGCACACCGTCGAACCGGGAATTTTACGGAGCGCCGGGCCGCAGCACCAAACCCGCGCCGGGTCACGACCCGCAGGCGGTGATGAGTGTCTCCACCTCCTCGGTCAGCGCGCGGGCGAACACATCGAGATCCGGTACGGCCTCGGCGTCCGCGACGAGCCCGTAGTGGACCTGTCCGCGGAACGTGGACACGGCCACCGCGAGGGACTGGCCGCCGGCCAGCGGGGCGTACGGGAAGACCGCGGTGACGGGGTTGCCGCCGAGCTTCAGGCCGATGCCGGGCAGCGGGACGCTGGTGACCAGGATGTCGAACCAGAGCCGGGCGGCCTGCGCGGCGAGGGGTCCGCCGAGCCGGTGGCCGAGCGCCGGTACATGGTCGGCGAGCAGGGCTACGGCGCCGGCGCCCCGGTTGGGTCCGGCGTCCTTGTTGCGGTCCATGGCGGCACGCACCGAGTCGAGCCGCCCGAGCGGGTCGGGGTCGTCGACGGGCAGCCGTATCAGGTACCCGGAGAGCCGGTTGCCCTGTGGGTGCGCGGTACGCGGGCGGCGTTTCGACACGGGGATCAGGGCGCGGGGCGCGACGCCCTCGCTGCCGTCGCCGCGCTCGTCGAGCCAGCGGCGCAGGGCGCCCGCGACGACCGCGATGAGTACGTCGTTGACGGTGCCGCCGACGGTCTTGCGGATCCGGTGCACGTCGTCGAGGTCGACGACGACTCCGGCGGTACGGCGGGTGCCCGAGGCGTCGGAGGTCAGCGCCGCCGACGAACGGACGTCCAGGGTGGAGCGGGCGACGGACGCCCCGATGTCGAGGGCCCGGCCCACGTCGGACAGGGCGTCCCGAAGCAGCCCGGGCAGCTTGCGCACGTCCGGCAGCAGGCCCCGTACGGGTTCCGGGGGGCGGGGGCGGCGCTCGGGCATGTCCATCGGGTCGAGGATGGCGGCGGCGAGGGTCAGCGCGCGCAGTCCGTCGGCCAGGGCGTGGTGGAACTTGAACAGCACGGCGAAGGAGACACCGTCCTCGCCGGGCAGCACATGCGCCTCCCACGGGGGCCGGCCGCGCTCCAGCGGGCGTTCCATCAGCCGGCCCGCCACCTCCTGGAAGTCGGCGGTCGGGGCGTGCAGCCGGACGTGGTGCAGCGGGTCGAAGTCGGGGTCGGCCTCGCGGGTGGCGCTCCCGAAGGACAGGGACAGCGGCTGCCACACGTCCCGGATGCGCATCCGCAGCCCGGGAACGGCGGCGGCACGGGAAGCGAGCAGGTCGGCGGCGTGGGCTCCCGCGGTGGGCGAGTGCGCCGAGAAGACGCCGAGCGCGCCCAGGTGCATCGGGTTCCGGTCGGACTCGATGTTCCAGAACGCAAGGTCGAGAGGAGCGAGCAGGTCAGAAGTCAATTGCTTGCCTCGCGTCGACTAGGGGTGAGCAAGCAGTCAAGCGCCGACAAGCGATTACGGTCAAGTACGATCAAGCTACGCACAGTTAACAGCAGATTACATCCAGCCCCGGTCCCACCCCTCTGAGAGGGGCGGGACTCAAGAGGCGCCTGAGATCACTTCAGTGCCGGTGGTCCCGCCTGGGGTGACGTACCCCACTCCGACGGGTGCGGGCCGACCGTGAATTCCAGCGACCGTACGGACCTCAGCAGCCCGGTCGTCAGCCAGGTGCGGTCGTACGACGTCCCGTCCGTCCGCGCCGCCTGGATGTAGCGGTCGGCGGCCGAGGTGCCGGGTGCCTTGACGGTCAGGGCGCCGTGCGGGTAGTAGCGGCGGTCCAGGGTCAGGTCGACCCGGTCGAACACGGGTGTGGACAGGCCCCAGGTGTCGTAGCCGGGCTGGACCGGGAAGATCCCGATCGACGACAGCACGTTCCAGGCGGACATCGTGCCGAGGTCGTCGTTGCCGGTCATGCCGGTCGGACCGTCCGTGAACAGGGTCAGGGCGGCGTGGACGACGTCGGTCGTCTTCCAGGGCTCACCGGTCGACAGATAGGTGTAGGGGGCGATCAGGTCGGGTTCGTTCTGCGGGTTGTACTTGTCCGCGTTGTAGTAGTCGTACGGCCCGTTGACCCACACCTCGCGCGCGGTCTTCGCCGGGTCGGCGAGCAGCTGGTCGTAGGCGAAGAAGGAGTCGAGCCGGGCGTTGGCCGCCCGCCGCCCTCCGATGAGGTCGACCATCCCGGGCAGGTCCTGCGGCACCAGCCACTGGTACTGCCACGACGTGCCCTCGTGGAAGCCCTCGCTCTGCGCCGGGTCGGCAGGACCGACGAAGGCGCCGGAGGCGTCACGGGCGCGGAAGAAGCCGGTCGAGGGGTCGAAGATGCTCCGGTAGTTCTGCGCGCGGGCCGCATAGCGCGCGGCATCGGCGCCGTGCCCCAGGTCGCGGGCCATCTGCGCGAGCATCGCGTCCGAGAGCGCGTACTCCAGGGTGGCCGAGGCCCCGTGGTCGTAGTCCGAGTCACCGGGCTTCACGTGCGGGCGGTCCTTGAGGTACGGCGCGAAGCCGTTGGCGAGGTACTCCTTGTTCGCCTCCCGGCCGACCGCCGCCGAGTCGCTGGGCGGGACCCCGTCGGCGTTCTGCTTCAACGCCCGGTAGGCACGCTCCTCGTACCCCTTGAGCAGGCCCTGCTGATAGGCGTTGGTCAGGAACGGTGTGACCGGGTCGCCGGTCATGATGTTCGTCTCGACCGTGCCGTAGCCCCACTTGGGCAGCCAGCCGCTCTCCTCGTCGATCTTGATCACCGAGACCGCCATGTCGCGGGCCTCGCGGGGTGCGAGCAGGGCGAGGAGCTGGGACTGGGTGCGGTAGGTGTCCCACAGGGACCAGTTCTGGTAGTACGTGAAGCCCTTCGCACGGTGGATCCGCTGGTCCCAGCCGGTGTAGCGGCCGTCGGCGTCGCTGCCGATGTTCGGTGCGAGGAAGGACCGGTACAGGGACGAGTAGAAGGTCCGGCGCAGGGTGTCGGAGCCGCCCTGCGCGCGGACGTCGTCCAGCCGCTCCTCCCAGGCCTGTTGGGCGCGATGATGTACCGCGTCGAACGAACTCCCGCCCTCCGCACGGAGGTTGACGGCCGCGCCGTGCGCGTCGACGTACGAGAGGGCCGTGGTCGCCTCGACCGTGCGGTCCTTGGTCGTGTCGAAGCGGACGTACGCGCCGCCGCTCCCGGTCCTCGAACCGGCCGTCACCGTCGGGCCGTTCCAGGTGCCGTACGTGGTGAAGGGCCGGTCGAAGCGGGTGATCGTGTAGACGGTGTACGGCTTGGTGTCCTGGCAGAAGCCGCGGCCGGTGATGGTGGTGCGCACGGTCCGGTTGTCGAGGACCTCGACCTTCGAGGAGACGCCCGAGTGCAGCGACTGGGCCGCGTTCAGCAGGACGTTGGCCTTGTCGGTGGCCGGGAAGGTGTAGCGCTGTACGCCCGTGCGTGCGGTCGCCGTCAGTTCGGCCTCGATGCCGGATTTCAGGCCGACTTGGTAGTAGCCCGGGCTCGCGCGCTCGTCGTCGTGGCCGAACTCGGCCGCGTACTGGGCGTAGTCCGTCCGCGTCACGTCACCGGTCGTCGGCAGTACGGGCAGATCGCCGCCGAGGCCGCAGCCCACGCCGGAGAGGTGCACGAGGGAGAAGCCGCGAATGTGGTTCTGCGAGTAGTCGTAGCCGGTGTTGTGGCCGGTGTCCGGCGAGAACTGCACCATGCCGAAGGGCACGGCGGCTCCGGGGTAGGTGTTGCCGTCGTTCTCGGTACCGATGAACGGGTTGACCAGGTCGGTGAGTTGGCCGCCGACCGAGGCCCGTGCGGTGGTGGCGGGGGCGGCGAACAGCGCGGACACCGCCACCGCCCCCGCCATGCCCAACCGCAGGCGCCGGGTCCATCTCATGCGTCCTCCAAGGGAGTTGAGGTGGTGGGGCACCCTGCGGGAGTCGCCTGCGAGGCGTCGCGGATCAGTGCCCGCTGGGCGGCCCTCACCCGTTGCGCGTCGGGCTTGAGCACCCGGCGGTCGTACGTCATGAGTCCGTTCAACTCGCCCTCGACGTCGGAGATTTGGGTGTAGACCGCGCCGTTGCCGCCCTGGCAGGTCAGGGCGTGCACCTCGGCGAGCTTGGCGAGGTAGTCGTCGGTGTAGGCGGCCGGGTCGACGTCCACGTACGACTGCTGGACCGACCAGGCGTGTCCCGGCACCGCGAGCCCGAGACCCCCGTACTCGCCGCTGACCAGGGCGCGTTGGCCGTCGGGGTGGGGTGGCAGGGCGGGGCTGGGGTAGCCGTGCTCGTCGATGATGTCGCCGGTGCCGCCGTCCACGCCGAGGTTGATGCCGGACATGCTGTTGACGAGCCGGGTCGGGTCCCAGGCCTTGGCCTGGTCGGCGATGCGGGCCTCGTCGTACTGGCCCCACCCCTCGTTGAACGTCACCCACATGACGACCGACGGGCTGCTGATGTGCTCGTCGATCATCTGCTTCATCTCGCGCTCGTACTCGGCGCGGGCGGCTGCGGACGGGTTCACCCAGGCCGTCATCGCGGGCATGTCCTGCCACACCATGAGGCCGAGCCGGTCGGCCCAGTAGAACCAGCGGTCGGGCTCGACCTTGATGTGCTTGCGCACGGCGTTGAAGCCCAACTGCTTGTGGACTGTGAGGTCATGGGCCAGTGCCTCGTCGGTCGGGGCCGTGTAGAGGCCGTCGGGCCAGAAGCCCTGGTCGAGTGTGGCCATCATGAAGATCGGCTTGCCGTTGAGGACCGTGCGCGGGACGCCGTTCACCTTCTCCACGGCGATCGAACGCATCCCGAAGTAGCTGCCGACGTGGTCATTGCCGACGGTGACCTTCAGGTCGTAGAGGAACGGGTCGTCGGGCGACCAGAGGCGGGGGCGCTTGATGGTCAGGGTCAGCGGGGCGCCGGTGCGGCCGTGCACCGTGGCGACCTCGCGTTTTCCGTCGTACGCCGTCGCGGTGATCGGTACGCCGTCGCGAACTCCCCTGGCTTCGACGGTGAGTTGGCTCTTGGCGACGTCCGGGGTGAGTTTGAGGGAGCCGACGTGGTCGGGGGCGACCGGTTCCATCCAGACCGTCTGCCAGATGCCCGAGGTCGGGGTGTACCAGATGCCGCTCGGGTCGAGGCGCTGTTTGCCGATCGGCGGGTTCTCGCCGTCGGCCGCGTCGGTGGGGTCGTAGACGCCGACGATCAGTTCCTGGGTGCGGCCGGGCGTCAGGGCGTCGGTGACGTCGGCGCCGAACTTGTCGTAGCCGCCCTGGTGTTCGGTGACCTTCGTGCCGTTGACGTAGACCTCGGCCCGCCAGTCGACGGCGCCGAAGTTGAGCATCAGGCGCTTGCCGGAGCCGATCCTCCAGTCGGCGGGGACGGTGAAGGTGCGGCGGTACCACATCCGGCCCTCGTGCCGTTCCAGGCCCGAGAGCTGGGACTCGACGGGGTACGGGACGAGGATGCGCTCGGCGAGGTTCCTGCCCACGGGTGGCTGTTCGCCCGCCGTCGCCGCCGCGAACTGCCAACTTCCGTTGAGGTTGCGCCAGTCGGTGCGGGTCAGTTGGGGGCGCGGGTACTCGGGGAGCGCGTTGTGCGGGCCCACCCGGTCGGCCCACGGGGTGCGCAGTTCGTGGGTGGAGTGGTTCGGGCCGGTGCTCCAGAAGGCGTTGATAACGTTGCCATCGGCCGCGGTGAGGCCGGCGTCGCCGTCGTAGCGGATGTCGGCGGTGCCGGGGGCGGTGCCCGTCTTGTTGCCGACGACGGGTTCGGCGAGGGGGACGATCAGGGTGCGCGGGTCCGCCGGGTCCAACTCTGCTGTTCCCAGGGGCCACTTGGCGCCGCCGATCACCGCTTCGAGGTGGTCGGTCAGGTCGGCCGGGGGTGCGGCGAGGGGCTGGGCGAAGTCGAGTCTCAGGGTGCGGCCGGTGCTGGTGACCGTGGCGGCGAGGGCGCCGTCGTAGTCGTAGCCGTCGGGGAGCCGGAAGGCCGACTGCGGGACGGGGACCTTGGTGCCGCCGGGTTCGGTCCAGCGGAGGTGGAGGTCGGAGCCGCCGTAGTGCTCGAAGTACTCGACCTTGATGTCGTAGGCCGTGCCGGCGGTCAACTCGATGGGGACGGCGGTCTGTTCGCGGTCCCAGTCGTCGACCCAGTGGTCGATGGCGAGCTGTCCGCCGATCCAGAGGCGGAAGCCGTTGTCGCCGATGATCGAGAAGGTGTGGGGGCCGGTCCTCGTCGGCACGATCTTTCCGGTCCAGCGGACGCTCACGTCGTCGGACTGGCCGGTGGTGAAGGCGAGCCGGGGTTCGAGGTTGTCGAAGTCGAGGTTCGGGTCGAAGCCGGTGGCCTTGAGGTCGGCGAAGTCGAAGGCGCCTGGGGCGGACTGGGTGTAGTACTCGCCCTTCAGGCCGTGGATCTCGACGGGGTCGTCGGCAGCTGCGGCGTTCGCGGTGGGGACGGCGGCCAGCCCGGCGATGCCGAGGGCCAGGGCGAGCAGTAACGCGAGTCGGTCTCTGAGACGTCTGATGCGCACGGATCCTCCACAACAACGTTGTCATGGGCAGCAGTTGGCATGACAACACGGATTCCGCCTTCCGTCCAGGGACATGACAAAGCCCCGGTGCGGCTTTTGCACCGGGGCTGTCCACGCTCTGGCCTAGGTCACCAACTGCCCCTTCCCCAGGGCGATGACCCCGCCCCTGGACACCGTGTACAACTCGGCGTCCCGCTCCGGATTCACGCCGATCGTCGCGCCCGGCGGTACTTCCACGTTCTTGTCGAGGACCGCGCCCCGGACCACCGCGCCCCGCCCGATGTGGACGTTGTCGTGCAGGATCGAGCCCTGGACGACGGCTCCCGGGTCGACCACCACGCCCGGGGAGAGCACCGAGCGCGTCACCTGGCCCCGGATGAGGCACCCGGAGCTGATGATCGACTCGCTGGCCATGCCGCCGGCGTTGAAGCGGGCCGGGGAGAGCTGGCCGGAGTGGGTGTAGATGGGCCAGTTGCGGTTGTAGAGGTTGAAGGCGGGGCGCTCGGCGATGAGGTCCATGTGGGCGTCGTAGTACGCGTCCAGCGTGCCGACGTCCCGCCAGTAGCCCTGGTCGCGGGTGGTCTCGCCGGGGACGTGGTTGGCGCTGAAGTCGTACAGCGCGGCCTCGCCCCGGTCGGTCAGCGCGGGCAGGATCGAGCCGCCCATGTCGTGCACCGAGCCGATGTCCTCGGCGTCCCGCTGGAGCGCCTCTATCAGGGTCTTGGTGGTGAAGATGTAGTTGCCCATCGAGGCGTAGACGCACTCCGGGTCGTCCACCAGACCCGGCGGGTCGGCGGGCTTCTCCAGGAAGCGCTCGACCGTCTGGCCGTCCGAGCCCGGGGTGATCACGCCGAACTGCGAGGACTCCGCGCGCGGGACGCGGATACCGGCCACGGTGACGCCCGCGCCGCTCTCGATGTGCTGGGCGAGCATCTGCCGGGGGTCCATGCGGTACACGTGATCCGCGCCGAACACCGCGACGTACTCGGGTCGCTCGTCGTAGATCAGGTTCAGCGACTGGAGGATCGCGTCCGCGCTGCCCAGGTACCAGCGCGGGCCGAGGCGCTGCTGGGCCGGGACCGGGGTGACGTAGTTGCCGAGCAGGCTGGACATGCGCCAGGTCGTGGTGATGTGGCGGTCCAGCGAGTGCGACTTGTACTGCGTGAGGACGCAGATGCGCAGGATGTCGGCGTTGACGAGATTGGACAGCACGAAGTCCACGAGACGGTACGTCCCGCCGAACGTGACCGCCGGTTTCGCACGGTCGGCGGTCAGCGGCATCAGCCGCTTGCCCTCACCGCCCGCGAGCACGATTCCGAGCACCGAAGGTCCGCCACGACGCATGGCCGCTCCCCTCACCCTGGTTGACCCCAGCCTGCCCCTGAGCAGCGCACACTAAGCCTGTTCGAGGATCTCCGCGTAGAGCCGCGCGGTGCGCAGCGCCACGGCGTCCCAGCCGAACTCGACCACCGCGCGCTTCCGCCCGGCCTCGCCCATGCGTTTGGCAGTCTCCGGGTCGGCGAGTACGGAGTCGAGGGCCAGCGCCAGGTTCTCCTCGAAGTTTTCCTCGGTGGACACCAGAAGGCCGGTTTCGCCGTGTGCCACCACCTCCGGGATGCCCCCGACCCGCGAGGCCACCACGGCCGTACCGCAGGCCATCGCCTCCAGGTTGACGATCCCGAGGGGTTCGTACACCGAGGGGCAGGCGAACACGGTCGCGTGGGTGAGGAGTTGGATCACCTCGGGGCGCGGCAGCATCTGCGGGATCCAGTGCACGCCCTCGCGGACCCGGCTCAGCTCCGCGAAGAGGTCGCGGAACTCCCGGTCGATCTCCGGGGTGTCGGGCGCGCCCGCGCACAGCACGACCTGCGCGGCCGGGTCGATGTCCCGCACCGCGCGCAGCAGATGCGGCACGCCCTTCTGGCGGGTGATGCGGCCGACGAACAGGACGTAGGGGCGGTCGGGGTCGATGCCGAGCCGGGTGAGGACGTCGGTGCCGTGGTCGGGCCGGTAGAGCGTGGTGTCGATGCCGTTGTGGACGACCCGCACCTTGGCGGGGTCCAGGGTGGGGTAGCAGGTCAGGATGTCCTCGCGCATGGCTCCCGATACGGCGATCACACCGTCGGCGGCCTCGATCGCGGTGCGCTCGGCCCAGCTGGAGAGGGCGTATCCGCCACCGAGCTGCTCGGCCTTCCAGGGGCGCAGCGGCTCCAGCGAGTGGGCGGTCATCACGTGCGGGATGCCGTAGAGGAGCTTGGCGAAGTGGCCGGCGAGGTTGGCGTACCAGGTGTGGGAGTGGACGAGTTCGCGGCCTTCGAGTCCTGCGGCCATGGAGAGGTCCACGGAGAAGGTCCGCAGCGCGTCGTTGGCGCCGTCGAGGGTCGGCCAGGGGCGGTGGCGTACGACGCCCTCCGCGCGGCCCTCGCCCCAGCAGTGCACGTCGAGGTCGACCAGGGGCCTCAACTCCCGGGCGAGGAACTCCACATGGACGCCCGCACCGCCGTACACATCCGGGGGGTACTCCCGGGTCAGCAGTCCCACTCGCACCCGAAACCCCTTGTTCTCGGCGGCTGATTGCACTCATGGTCACCCAGAAGCGGCTTTCGGGGAAGAGCCGGGCGGCTGTGTGAAGCAGCAGTCCCCGCAGACCCCGCCGCCGGGGACCCGGTAGTAGAGGCAGCAGCTACGGCGCCGGAAGGCGGTGCCGGTGAGGGTTCCGGTGCCGGCGAGGAGGGGGTGGGCGAGGAGTTCCGAGGTGAGCGCACGCGCGCGCGTGGCGACGTCCGTACGGCCACGCGCGCGTGCCCAGCGGTCCAGTTCCCGGGCCGCGCCCGCCAGCGCGGAGGCCGCGTTGCCGAACAGCAGGCCGGTGGACATGCGGTAGTGGGCGACCAGGGCCGCGGTCAGCGGCTCCAGGTGGCCGTGGAGCACGGTGTCCGCGAGGGCGTCCGCGTCGGCGGGCAGCGGGCGGACCTCGGCCAGCCACAGGTCGTCCGGCGCACCGCTGTCGGCGTCCCAGCGCAGCAGCCGCGGGTCGAGGTCGGGGATGCGGCCGTACAGGGCGGCGCAACCGAGGGCCACCGACCACAGCCGGGCCGCGAGCGCCTGCTGGGCCACCGAGGCGGCAATCCGCAGCTCAGGGGCCTGGAGACGCTCCGCGACCACATGGACACGAAAAGTCAGGGAATTTCCGTAAACATCCGATGGCGGGTTTTCGTAGGTCCGCGCGAGCGTCGGCAGCGGGCCGCGCGGTGCCACGCCCGTGCGTAGTACGAAGAAGCCGCCGAGGGGGCGGAGCGCGGCGAGTTCGGGGTCCAGGTCCACGAACAGCAGTAGTACCAAGGCTCCTAGGGGTTTCCCCGAGGGGGTGTCCTCCGGTGTCACCCACCTTGGGGAGGACAGGGACCCTTTTGTACTCCATCGGCAGTACTACCCAATCGGTGCTCAGGTACGACGACGGGAAGAACATCAACCGGCATCGTGTTCTGTATGAAAGCCGACCGTTCGCCGCGTGGTGCCAGAGGCCCCCGCCTGACGCAGAGGAGCTGCCGATGAGCGCCCTCGCGTTGTCCATCGTGCTGTCGCTCGTCTCCGCCGTGGCCTACGCCGGTGGGGCGATCGTGCAGGAGCGCGTCGCGGTGTCCTCCCCCGACCAGGAGTACGCGCCGCTGCGCCGCCCGAGCTGGTGGGCGGCGGTCGCGTTGAACGGTCTCGGCGGTCTGCTGCACGTGGTGGCGCTGGCCTACGGCCCGCTGAGCCTGGTGCAGCCCCTGGGCGCGCTGACGATCGTGTTCGCGCTGCCGATGGCGGCCCTGTTCGTCGGCCGCAGGGCCGGTTCCACCGCCTGGCGCGGCGCCATCATGGCGACGATCGGACTCGCGGGTCTGCTGTCCCTGGTCGGCACGTCCGACGCGCAGTCGCTGAGCACCGCCCAGCGGGTGTCCGTGGCCGTGTTCACCGGCGCGGTGGTCGCGACGCTGATGATCGCGGGCCGCGCGGCACACCGGCACCCGGCGGTGCGCAGCGTGCTGCTGGCGACCGCGTCCGGCATAGCCTTCGGCATGTCCTCGGTGTTCACCAAGACGGTGGCGGTCGACTGGGACAGCGGCGCGGTGTCCGCGACCGACATCCCCTTCCTGGCCGTGATAGCCGTGTTCGCCGTGGCCGGCCTGATGCTGTCGCAGGCGTCCTACCGGGGCGCGGGCCTGGCGGCTCCGCTCGCGGTCCTGACGGTCGTGAACCCGGTGGTGGCCGCCGCGGTCGGCATCACGATGTTCGGCGAGACCTTCCGCTACGGCACGACGGGCACCCTGCTCGCCCTGAGCGCCGGAGTGGTCGCCGCGGGCGGTCTGATCCTGCTGACCACGGAGCGGCTGGAGAGCGAGAACGCGCCGGCCCGGTCGGCCGACACCCACGCGGCCCCCGTGGTCCCGTCGCCCATCGAGGAGTTGCTCGACGCCCTCCCTGGACAGCCCGTCGACGTGAGCGCGAACGTCGACGCCGACGTGACCGTCGAGGAGGTGCTGATCCCGGCCCCGGCGCCGATCCCGGCCGGCGAGGGTTACGAGAACCTGGAGCCGGTCGGCGCCGACGAACCACCACGCTTCTTCGGGCCCCTCTACGCCGGGCCCTACGTGCTGATGCCGGTGCCCGACCGGCACCGTACGCGAGTCACATCCTGACGCCGCCGGCCCGCAGATACGCGAGCGGGTCGATGTCGGTACCGAAGCCGGGCCCCGTCCGCACCTCGAAGTGCAGATGCGGGCCCGTGGTGTTGCCGGTGGACCCCGACCGCCCGATGCGCTGCCCGGCCCCGACCGACTGACCGTCCCGCACCGAGATCGCGGACAGGTGCGCGTACTGCGAGTAGCGCCCGTCGGCGTGCCGGATCACGACCTGGTAGCCGTAGGACCCCGCCCACCCGGCGCTGACGACCGTCCCCTGCTCGATGGCCTTGACGGAGGTGCCCGTGGGGACGAGGAAGTCGACGCCGGTGTGGTAGCCCTTGGACCAGGCGGAGCCCTCCGCGTGGTACGCGGTGCCGATGGGCGCGTTCACGGGGGCGACGAGGGTGTGACTCGTCGTCGCCTGCTTGGTGGTGGCTTTCTCCGCGGTGTGCGAAGTGGCCTTCTTCGGCGCGGACTTGGTGGCCGGTTTCGTCGTGGTGCGGGTCGCGGGGTCGGCCTTGGCCCGCAGGCTGAGCCGCTGGCCCGGCAGGATCAGGTCGGGGTCGGCGCCGACGGTCGTGCGGTTCGCGGCGTAGAGCCCGTGCCAGCCGCCGTCGACGCGCTCGGTCTCGGCGATCCCGGAGAGGGTGTCGCCGCGCACGACCGTGTACATCTCGGCGGTGCCCGCGCGGGACTGCGGTGTGGTCTGCGGCTGGACGTCCTTCACGGACCGCTTGGCGGTCTGCGTCCTGGTGTCCTCGGCCTTGGACTTGCTCGTGGTCTTGCCGGTGGCCTTGGTGCCGCCGGTGTGGATGTCGGGGGTGCCGCCGCCCCGGGTGAGCCCGGCGCGCACCGAGCAGACCGGCCAGGCGCCGGGTCCCTGGCCCTTGAGCACCTTCTCCGCGACGGCGATCTGCTGGTCCCGGGTGGCGAGATCCGCGCGGTGCGCGTACGCCGTGCCGCCGTAGGCCTCCCAGGTGGACTGGGTGAACTGGAGCCCGCCGTAGTACCCGTTGCCGGTGTTGATGCTCCAGTCGCCGCTCGATTCGCAGGCGGCGACCTTGTTCCAGGTGCTCACATCGGCGGCCTGGGCGGTGCCCGCACCGGCGCCGACGAGGGGGATCGCGATGCCCGCGCCGCCCGCCGTGACCGTGAGCAGCGAGGCCCGGTTGATCCTGTTCGGCTGATACCGGCGGTGCCGGCCGCGTACGGCCATGGGGAATCCCCCTCCACATGCGTCAGGAGGGCCAAAAATAAGCGCCCCGAACAGGCCATGACAAGACGGCAACAAGCCTCCTGTGGCTCAAGTGACCGGTAACCCGCTCCGGTTCCGCTGAGCACGTGCGATCGGGGTACCGGCAAGCCAGGATGGTCGGTGGGGCAATACTGACGAGCACGACCGGACCACCGATGTCAGGACCTTCCTGATCTTTGGGCCTGATCTTTAGGAGCCAACGGAATGAGCAGTTCAGCGCAGATCGGCGTCACGGGTCTCGCGGTCATGGGCCGCAACCTCGCCCGCAACTTCGCGCGCAACGGCTACACGGTCGCCGTGCACAACCGGACGGCGGCCCGCACGAACGCCCTGGTGGAGGAGTTCGGCAGCGAGGGCGACTTCATCGCGGCGGAGACGGCCAAGGACTTCGTGGCGGCGCTGGAGCGGCCCCGCCGCCTGGTCATCATGGTGAAGGCCGGTGACCCGACGGACGCGGTGATCCAGGAGTTCGCCCCGCTCCTCGAACCCGGCGACATGATCATCGACGGTGGCAACGCGCACTTCGCGGACACCCGGCGCCGCGAGCGCGACCTGCGCGAACAGGGCATCCACTTCGTCGGCATGGGTGTCTCCGGCGGCGAGGAGGGCGCGCTGCACGGGCCGAGCATCATGCCGGGTGGCCCGAAGGAGTCGTACGACTCGCTCGGTCCGATGCTGGAGAAGATCTCCGCGAAGGCGGAGGACGGGGCACCCTGTGTGACCCATGTGGGTCCCGACGGCGCCGGGCACTTCGTGAAGATGGTGCACAACGGCATCGAGTACGCCGACATGCAGCTGATCGGCGAGGCGTACCAGTTGCTGCGCGATGTCGCCGGGTACTCCCCCTCGCAGATCGCGGACATCTTCCGCACCTGGAACACCGGCCGCCTCGACTCCTACCTGATCGAGATCACCGCCGAGGTGCTGTCCCACGTGGACGCGGCCACCGGCAAGCCCTTCGTGGACGTGGTCGTCGACCAGGCGGAGCAGAAGGGCACCGGCCGCTGGACGGTCCAGATCGCCCTCGACCTGGGCGTCCCGGTCTCGGGCATCGCCGAGGCGGTCTTCGCCCGCTCCCTCTCGGGGCACGCGGCGCTGCGCGAGGCGTCACGCGGGCTGGCCGGACCGACCGCCTCCCCGCTGGGCGAGGCCGAGGCCGGGGCCTTCGCCGACCGGGTCGAGCAGGCGCTGTACGCGTCGAAGATCGTGTCGTACACGCAGGGCTTCCACGAGATCGCGGCGGGCAGCGAGGAGTACGACTGGAACGTCGACCTGGGCGCGGTCTCCTCGATCTGGCGCGGCGGCTGCATCATCCGGGCGGCCTTCCTCGACCGCATCCGCGCCGCGTACGACGCCCGCGCGGACCTGCCGAGCCTGCTGTCGGACGAGACGTTCGCGCAGGAGATCGCGGCGGCGCAGGACGACTGGCGCGAAGTAGTCGTCGCCGCGACCCGCCAGGGCGTCCCGACGCCCGGCTTCTCCGCGGCGCTCGCGTACTACGACGCGCTGCGCGCCGAGCGGTTGCCGGCGGCGCTCACGCAGGGACAGCGGGACTTCTTCGGGGCGCACACGTACCGGCGGGTGGACCGGGACGGCTCCTTCCACACCCTCTGGGGCGGTGACCGCTCGGAGGTCTCGGGCTGACCTCTCCGGCTGTGCCGAGCCCGCCTGCCGAACCCTCGGTCAGGCGGGCTGCCACAGTTCGACGCGATTGCCCTCGGGGTCGGTGACCCAGCCGAACCGGCCGATGCCGTCCATGTCCTGGGTCTCCTCGGCGACGTCCGCGCCCTTGGCGCGCAACTGGGCGAGCATCGCGTCGAGGTCGCGGATCCGGAAGTTGAGCATGCTCTGCTGGGTGCGGGAGCCGAAGTAGTCGGTCCCGGACTCGAACGCCGCGAACACCGTCGGCCCGGCCTCCTGGTGCCACAGCCCGTGCTCGTCGGTGTCCAGGCCCAGACAGTCGCGATACCACGCGCTCAGGGCCTCCGGGTCGGTGGCCCGCAGGAAGTATCCGCCGATTCCCAGCACACGTTCCATGGGGCCATCCTGCCAGGGTGGCGATCGGGCGGCCCGGCGGCACAGTGCCGGGCCGCCCGAGTCGCCTTGTTCGGCGAGGCCGGCGGGCCGCCGAGGCGGGGCGTGGTCGTGGTTTCGGGGTGGGCGCCCGCTCCTGTCCCTGGCCGGGTTCAGGTGAGCGGCGGTCCCGTTTCCGGGGTCGGTCCCGGCGCCGGGTCCGGTGGGATCGGGGACGGAGGCGGCCCCGGGGTCGGGCGGGGGTCCGGCGGCGGTGTGGGGAGCGGTCGCGGGGGCTCGGGGCTCGGGCCCGGTGTCGGACCCGGTGGTACGGGGTCGGGGTACGGGTTGGTCATCGTGTCCTCCAGCCAGTGGGTGCGTCGGCTCTGGACTACTCCCCCGCGTACCCGTCCCCCGCGCCCTCACTCACCCGGGTGGGCCCAGCCGGCGCGCGCCGCCCGGGCACCGGCCGCCAGCCCCGGCCGGGGACTCGACAGCACCGGGATCACCGTGGTCGTCAGCTGCCGGGCCGGTGCCATGGAACCCTGCGCGAGGACGATCGCGTCGGCGCCGGTGACCGCGTCCACGGCGTCCGCCACCAGCCGGGCGCAGCCCTCGGTGTCGCCGGCCTCGAAGCGGGCCCAGGCGCCTTCGACGAACAGGGTGCGAATGCCGAGGGGGCGGCCGATGCGCCTGCCCTCCTCCTCGACCAGCGCCACGGTCGGCTCCAGGGTGCTCGCCGGCGTGGCGGCCACGACGACGCGGGGACCCGCGGCCACCGCGGCCACCGCCATCGGGCGGTCGGCGCGCACCACCGGCACACCTACCCGCGCACCGGCCGTCTCCACGACCCCGCCGATGGTCGAGCAGGTGCACAGCACCGCCCGCGCCCCCTCGGCGACGGCCTCGTCCAGCACGTCCCGCACCGCCCCGGCCACCGCTTCCGTTCCCTCGCGCCGGGCCCGCGCCAACAGCTCCTCGTCGACGAAGTGCCGTAGTTCCAGGCCCTGTTGGTCCTCGTCGCGCACGGCGTCGAAGACCGGGACGTGAACGGGCGAGGTGTGCAGGAGGGCGAGCACGGGGGCGGGGCCTTGCGTCACTGTTCGACTTCGGAACGCTCGGCTCCCGACTTCCTAGAACCGACCCGGATGCGCCCTCAGCCACTCCTTCGCCGCATGCAGCAACTCCGGGTCGGCGGCCGGGGCTTCGGCGGGGTGGCGTTCCGCCCACTTGACGACGTAGGGGCAGAGCGGGGCGACGACGACGCCCTCGCGGGCCGCGATGCCGTACAGCTCGCGGGCCAGGGAACCCGCGATGCCCTTTCCCTCGTGGGCCGGTTCGACGATCGTGTGGACCGGGACGAGGGCGCGCCCGGGGGTTTCGAGGACGAAGTACTCGATGTGGCCCACGACTTCGCCGTCGCCGATGGCCTCCAGGCGGCCCGCCGCCCGGTCGTCGCGGATCTCGATCTCGCTCATGGGCATCCTCCTGGTGGGATGGTCAGGCGGTGACGGCCTGCGGGCTGCGCGTCTGTTCCGAACCCGGCACCGGCTCGGACGGATCGGCGCCCAGGCCCACGATCCGGTTGGCGGAGTCCGCGTGCACGACCCGGGGCCGAAGCGCCCGCGCCTCGGCGTCGGACACCTGAGCGTAACTGATGATGATCACCAGGTCTCCGGGATGCACGAGGTGGGCGGCGGCCCCGTTGATCCCGATGACACCGCTGCCCCGCTCGCCCTCGATGACGTACGTCTCCAGGCGGGCGCCGTTGGTGATGTCGACGATGTGGACCAGCTCGCCGGGCAGCAGATCGGCGGCGTCCAGCAGGTCGGCGTCGATGGTGACGGAGCCGACGTAGTGCAGGTCGGCCTGGGTGACGGTGGCTCGGTGGATCTTGGACTTGAACATGGTGCGCAGCATGGAGGCACTCCTGAATCTCGGCTCCCTGCCTGCGTTTGTGCAGGTCAAGGGCTGGTCCCCCACTTTACAGCGCGCCGCGTGCGCCGTCGGTGCCGACAGGGGTTCCCGTTCCTCACGCCGACCGGCCTGACGCGGCTCCTGTAAGGACCAGGTAAAGACCGTGGTTCACAGTTTCGGTTGCGGTTGCCGGTTCCCGTGCTGGGGATGAATGTGGCCACACAGGCCGGATCAGCCCCCTGGAGACGCCGTGACCACTGCCTCAGAGCCCCGGGTGTCCGGGCTGGAGATACGTTCCATCGACTATGTGCCCCTCAACGAGCGCCACGGCAAGCTGTGGCACCTGGGGCCCCTGTGGTTCATGTCGAACGCGCAGATCGCCACGCTGGCGGTCGGGCTGATCAGCATCACCGAGGGCGGCAACCTCATCTGGTCGCTCATCGCGATCGTCGCGGGCACCCTGCTCGGCACCTTCTTCATGGCCTTCCACTCGGCCCAGGGCCCCCAGCTGGGGCTGCCGCAGATGATCCAGTCGCGGCCCCAGTTCGGTTACGTGGGCGCCCTGTTGGTGTGGCTGTTCGCGTATGTGCAGTACGCGGGCTTCAACGTCTTCAACACGATCCTCGCCGGTGAGGCCCTGCACACCACCGTGCACGGCGGCACCAAGATGTGGGTGGCCGTGGTCACCGTGATCGGCTTCGTGATCGCCCTGGTGGGCTACGACGTCATCCACAAGGCGGAGCAGTTCCTGACGTACACCTTCCTGGTCGTCTTCGGGATCTTCACCGTGGGCGTGCTGGCCACCCTGCACTACCCGGCCGGCTCCTTCGACCTCGGCGGATTCTCCTGGACGCCGTTCCTCGCGCAGTTCGGCGTGGTCGCCGGCTACCAGATCAGCTGGGCGATCTACGTCTCGGACTACTCGCGCTACCTCCCGCCGGACGTGACCGTCCGCAAGACCTTCTACTGGACCTACTTCGGCTCGGCGCTCGGCGGGGTCTGGCTGATGACGCTCGGCGCGCTGCTCGCCGCCTGGGCGGGCAAGGACTTCGACACGATCCGCTCGATCAACGCGGCGGGCGACAAGGTGTTCAGCGGCTTCGGCGCGATCGTGCTCCTGTTCGCCACCCTGGGTCTGGTCTCCGTGACCGCGCTGAACATGTACGGCGGTTCACTGACCCTGATCAGCGCGATCGACTCGTTCAAGAGGGTCCGACCGACCGTGGGCGTAAGGGCGTTGACGATCGGGCTGACCGCCGTGCTCTCCCTGGTCGGAGCGCTGGCCGCGACCGCCGACTTCCTCACCAACTTCAACAACTTCCTGCTGCTGGTGCTCTATCTGTTCATCCCGTGGACCGCGGTCAACCTGATGGACTACTACGTGGTGCGCCGCGGCCACTACGCCATCGCCGAGATCTTCAACCCGCACGGCATCTACGGCCGTTGGGGCTGGCACGGGATCATCTCCTACCTGGTCGGCTTCGGCGTGATGGTGCCGTTCTTCTCCGTCGGCACCCTCTACGTCGGCCCGATCGCCCACGCCATGGACGGCGCCGACCTCTCCCTGTTCGTCGGACTGCCGGTCGCCGCGCTGCTGTACTGGTGGCTGAGCCGGTCGATCGATGTGGAGGCCGAGATCCGCGTCGCCGAGGCGGAGGCCGAGGAGTTGGAGCGCGCGGCGCACGAGCACCGCGAGCCGTGACCCTTTCACCGTCACGCGAGCCATGCCCCCTTCACCGTCAGGCGACCGTCTCCGGCTGCTGCTTCTCGAACTGCGTCCGGTACAGCTCGGCGTATCGGCCTTCGGCGGCGAGGAGTTCGTGGTGGGTGCCGCGTTCCACGATGTGCCCCGCCTCGACGACCAGGATCTGGTCGGCGGAGCGCACCGTGGACAGCCGGTGGGCGATCACCACGGCCGTGCGGCCCTGCAGCGCCTCGGCGAGGGCCTCCTGGACGGCCGCTTCCGAGGTGTTGTCGAGGTGGGCGGTGGCCTCGTCGAGGATGACGACGCGCTGGCGGGCCAGCAACAGCCGGGCGATGGTCATGCGTTGACGCTCGCCGCCGGAGAGCCGGTAGCCGCGTTCGCCGACGACCGTGTCCAGGCCGTCGGGCAGGGACCGTACGAGGTCGTCGAGGCGGGAGCGGCGCAGCGCGTCCCACAACTCGTCCTCGGTGGCGGCGGGTTGGGCGAGCAGGAGGTTGGCGCGGACCGAGTCGTGGAACAGGTGGCCGTCCTGGGTGACCATGCCGAGGGTGGCCCGCAGGGAGGAGGCGGTGAGGTCGCGGACGTCGACCCCGCCGACACGGACGGCGCCTTCGTCGACGTCGTAGAGCCGGGGCAGGAGTTGGGCGATCGTCGACTTGCCGGCGCCGGAGGAGCCGACGAGGGCGATGGTCTGGCCGGGTTCGGCGCGGAAGGAGACGCCGTGCAGGACCTCGGTGCCGGTGCGGGTGTCGAGGGTGGCGACCTCTTCCAGTGAGGCGAGGGAGACCTTGTCGGCGGAGGGGTAGGCGAAGCGGACCTCGTCGAACTCGACCGCGACCGGGCCCTCGGGGACCTCGCGGGCGTCGGGTTTGTCCTCGATGAGGGGCTTGAGGTCGAGGACCTCGAAGACGCGCTCGAAGCTGACGAGGGCGCTCATCACCTCGACGCGGGCTCCGGCGAGGGCGGTGAGCGGGGCGTAGAGGCGGGTCAGGAGCAGGGCGAGGGACACGACCGCGCCGGGCTCCAGGCTGCCGTGCAGGGCGAACCAGCCACCGAGGCCGTAGACGAGGGCGAGGGCCAGGGCGGAGACGAGGGTCAGGGAGGTGATGAACACCGACTGGGCGGTGGCCGTGCGGACGCCGATGTCCCGGACCCGGCTCGCGCGCTCGGCGAACTCCAGGGACTCCTCCTCGGGGCGGCCGAAGAGTTTGACGAGGGTGGCGCCGGGCGCGGAGAAGCGTTCGGTCATGCGGGTGCCCATCGCGGCGTTGAGTTCCGCCGCCTCGCGCTGCATGCGGGCCATCCGGCTGCCCATCCGGCGGGCCGGGACCACGAACACCGGGAGCAGCACGAGCGCGAGCAGGGTGATCTGCCAGGACAGGGTGAGCATGACGACGAGGGTGAGCAGCAGGGTCACGACGTTGCTGACCACTCCGGACAGGGTGTTGCTGAACGCCCGCTGCGCGCCGATGACGTCGTTGTTGAGTCGGGAGACGAGCGCGCCCGTACGGGTACGTGTGAAGAACGCGACCGGCATGCGCTGCACATGATCGAACACAGCCGTCCGCAGATCGAGGATGAGCCCCTCCCCGAGCGCCGAGGAGAGCCGCCGGCCAAGGATGCCGAGCGCCGCCTCGGCGACGGCGATCAGGGCGATGAGCAGGGCGAGGCGTACGACGGTGCCGTCGTCGCCGCCCGACACGATCGCGTCGACGACGTGCCCGGCCAGTACGGGGGTCGCGACGGCGAGCAGGGCCGTCACCACCCCGAGGAGTACGAAGCGGGCGATCTGACGACGGTGGGGCCGCGCGAACTCCGCGATGCGGCGCAGCGTGGCGCGGGCGAACGGGCGGCGCTCCCGTTCCGCGGTCATGACACTGTGCAGTTGGGTCCAGGCCGTGCTCTCCATGCTCATGGGAGAGACCGTAGGACCTCAAGCGGCGTTGAGGTCAACGAATGCGCCGCCGCACCGCGCGAGGACGCATGTAAGGACGCGCGTAAGGAGCTGTCCCCGCTGCCGCAACCCGCAGTTGTCGTGGCGCGGAGAACCTCCAGTGATGTGAGACACATCCGCGTCCGGCAGATCCTGTGCCTGCTTCCGCTGCTCCTGGTCACCGTCGTCGCCGTACAGCACCGGTCCGTGCTCGTCGAGGGCTTCGGCCAGCTGCGGTCGGCGGAGTGGCCCTGGCTGGTGGCGGCGGCCGGTACCACCTGTCTGACCTGGGTCGCCGCCGCGTTCACCCGGCAGGGCGCGGTGGTCGAACGGCTGCCCGCGCGGCGGCTGTTGGCCACGCAGTTCGCGGCGGGCGCGGCGAACCACCTGCTGCCGACGGGACTCGGCGCGGGCGCGGTCAACCTCCGCTTCCTGACGGTGTGCGGGCTGCCGCTGGCCCGTTCGTCGGCCGCGCTCGCCCTGTTCCTGCTCGCGGAGTCGATAGCCCGGCTGACCCTCCTCACCGGTCTGCTGATCGCCTTCCCCAACGCCCTGCGCCTGGGAACCCTCCTTCCGGCGGGGGCACTCGGCCCGCTGCTCCTGATCATCGGCGGCGCGCTGTGCGCGGCGATCCTCGTCCTCGTGCTGGTACGACGGCTGCGTACGGCGGTCCTGTCGTTCCTGCGTACGGCGCTGGGCGAGGCCCGTTCCGTGCACACGCGGCCGGCGCGGGCGTTCGCGCTGTGGGGCGGTTCGCTGGCGTTCCCCGCGCTCCAGGCGGCCGGACTCGTCGCGGTGGGGCAGGCGTTGGACCTGCCGGTGCCGCCCGCACAGATGGCGCTCGCCTATCTGGCGGCGACGGTCGCGGTGGCGCTGGTGCCGACACCGGGCGGGATCGGCTCCGTGGAGGCGGCGCTGATCGTGGCGCTGGTGGCGGCGGGCGGCCCGGTCGCGGTGGCCACGGCGGTGGTGCTGGCCTACCGGATCATCACGGTCTGGATCCCCATCATTCCGGGGGCGTTGACGCTCGGCGCGCTGGTCCGGCTGAGAGTCATCTGATTCGCGCAGCCGATCGAACATCCCGTAAAGCGATATCAACCCTGGTCAGAGCATCGACCAGGGTTGATTTGCGTTCCCCTCAACTCCCCTGTTTTACTTTTTACTTGACTCCACATGACAGCACGAGTTGACTGAAGGGCGTTGATTTGTCAGCCGAGGAGGCAGGACTGTCATGGGGGACGAGACGTTCGGAATCAACCTGGCGGGAGGCCGGGGCGAACGCGCCAAGCCGCTCACCCTCGCCTCGGCCGACTACATCCGCAGCAAGGCCCTCATCCCGTTCGTCGGCCGCTCCGTCGTCGAATGGCTCGTCGAGTCCTGCCGCGACCAGGGCATCCGCCGCTTCTACGTGATCGCGCAGGGCGCCGAGAACCACAGCCAGATCAAGCTCGTGCTCGGCCACGGCGAACGGTTCGGCGTGGAGATCCACTACTCCCGCGCCCGGCTCGACCGCTACAACGTCGGCTCCGGCGCCGCCACCCTGCACAACCTCGAACAGTGGGACCTGACCGGCCGCGCCCTGGTGCTGCCGGTGGACTCGGTCTTCGAGTTCTCGCTCGACCGGCTGACCGCCGCGCACGACACCGCCGACGCCGTGATGACCGTCGCCACGGTCGGACGCACCCCCGAGGAGATCGCCGGAAAGTACGGCGCGATGCAGACCTCGTCGGCCGGACTCGTGGCCGGATTCCTGGAGAAGCCCTCGCTCGACCGCATCCACCGCCTCTTCCCCGAGACCGCGCTGCCCGGGGCCGGCCGGACCCTGTCCACCAACGCCGGGATGTACCTGGTCGACTGCGGCCGACTGCGGCTCGCCGCCCGCACCCCCGAGATGATCCGGCTCGCCCAGCAACACCTCGACTGGGGCGGCGATCTGGTGCCCTGGCTGGTGGGCCGCGGCCTGCCCGTCGCGTCCGCACCCATCGACCGGCTCGGCGACCTCGGCAGCGTCGACGACTACCTCACCACGCTCGGCGAGGTCCTCGGCGGCCGCTATCCGTGGCTGAACCGCGCCATGGGCACACCGCTCAGCACGGACCCGCCGTACTGGATCCACGAGAGCAGTCTGCGCACCAAGGACAGCGTCACCGGTACGACCCTCGCCCAGAAGATCTCCGACGGCAGCGTGGTCATCGGTCCCGGCGTGCGCATCGGGCGGTACGCGGAGATCGGACCGGGGGTGCGGCTGCGCCACACGGACATCGGTGACGGCGTCGACATCGACGAAGGGGCGCGACTGACCAGGACGGCGATCGGCGACGGCGCCGTCGTCGGGCCGTACGCCCGGATCGAGGACTCCTACGTCGGTCCCCTCGCGCAGGTGCGCTCCGAGCGCGGCAGCCCGGTCCGGCTCAGCCACTCCGCGGTCGGCGACGCGGCCGAACTGCGGGCCGGCACCCGGCTGTCCGGCGTCAGCGTGTATCCGCGGCTGCGCGTCCCGGCCGTCACGGGGCTGCCGACCGGCACCCACCTGACCAGCTCCGACGACATCCTGCACTGGGTCTGACCGCTCCTCTTCCGCGCTCCGCCGCCCGCTTCCGCACGAACTCCCTCTCTTCTGGAGACCTTCATGGACAGCCCGATCGCAGTCATCGGAGGTACCGGCCGTGTCGGCCGGCTCGTCACCCGACAGTTACTGGCCCGCGGCGAGACCGTCCGGGTCATCGGCCGCAGCATCCGCAGCGCCCGCCGGTATCTGCCGCCCCAGGCACAGTTCTTCGCCGCCGACGTACGTGATCCGGCGACCGTCCGCATCCCCCTGTACGGCTGCGCGGCCGTCGTCTACACCGTGGAGCCCGGCACCGACGCCAGCGGCCCCGACAGCCCGGAGACGACCCTGCACACCGGGGTCCGCCACGCTCTCGACGCACTGCGCGCCACCGCCGCCACCCCGCACTTCGTACTGGTCAGCGAGCGTCATGTCACCCACCGCGACCACCCGATGAACGCCTACGGCCGGATGCTGGACTGGCGCCTGGCCGGCGAGAACGCGGTCCGCGACTCCGGGCTGCCGTACACGGTGATCCGCCCGGGCTGGCTCACCGACGAGCCGGGGCACAACCATCTCCACCTGGAGCAGGGCGACCTCGGCGACGGACAACAGGTCGCCCGCCTCCATGTCGCCGACGCCTGCGTCCGGGCCCTGTACGCGCCCGCGGCCCGGGGCGTGACCTTCGAGATGCGCAGCGAGGCGGGCGGCGCGGGGCCCGTGCCCTGGGAGGAACTGTTCGCCTCGCTGCGCTCGGACGACACCACCCTCGCCCGGGGAGCACTCGCCTGAGGCCCCAACTGCCGTGCCCCACACTCCGATTGGCTCTGACAGACGTGATGACCGACCATATGACCTTACCGGCCGACCAGGACACCGAGGCGTCCGGCGCGTACCCGGCCGACGTCACTCCCGGCCGCCCCCAGCCCCTGGGCACCACCGTGGACGCCGACGGCGTGAACTTCTCCGTCTTCTCCGAGCACGCCACCCGAGTCGACCTGCTGCTGTTCGAGCACTGCGACAGCCCCCGGCCGCACCGCACGATCCGGCTGAGCCCCGATCGTCACCGCAGCTTCCACTTCTGGCACTGCCATGTGAGCGGGATCGGCGCCGGCCAGGTCTACGCCTACCGGATGGACGGGCCCCACGAGACCAGCGCCCTGGGTACCCGCTTCGACCACCGCAAGGTGCTGCTCGACCCGTACGCGCGCGCCAACATCAACAGCCGCTGGGAGCGCGCCCACGCCATCGGTCCCGGGGACAACGTCGAGCACTGCATGCGCAGTCTGGTCGTCGACCTGGACGACTACGACTGGGAGGGGGACGAGCCGCTGCGCATCCCGATGGCCGACACGGTCATCTACGAGACGCACGTCCGCGGCCTCACCGCCTCGGCCTCCTCCGGCAGCGCCAGCCCCGGCACCTTCTCTGCCGTCATCGACAAGATCCCCCACCTCCAGGAACTGGGCATCACCGCCGTCGAGTTGCTGCCGGTCTTCGACTTCGACGAGACCCAGGTACTGCGCACCGGACCCGGCGGCGTCCCACTGCGCAACTACTGGGGCTACGACCCCTACGGCTTCTTCGCCCCGCACACCGGTTACTGCTCCAGCCCCCATCTCGCCACGCACATCACCGAGTTCCGCGACATGGTGAAGGCGTTCCACAAGGCGGGCATCGAGGTCATCCTCGACGTGGTCTTCAACCACACCAGCGAGGGCAACGAGTTCGGGCCGACGATCAGCTTCCGGGGCGCGGCCAACGAGGCGTACTACCACCTGTGGCCGCAGGACCGCTCGCACTACATGGACTTCACCGGGTGCGGCAACGCGGTCAACGCCAACCATCCGATGGTCACCAAGTTCATCCTGGAGTGCCTGGAGTACTGGGTCACCGAGCACCATGTCGACGGGTTCCGCTTCGACCTCGCCTCCGAACTCTCACGCGGCCCTCTGGGCTACGAGATGGCGGTGCCGCCCGTGCTGTGGGCGGTGGAGCTCTCCCAGGTGCTGGCCGAGACGAAGATCATCGCGGAGCCCTGGGACGGCGGCGGGCTCTACCAGGTGGGCCGGTTCCCAGGAAAACGCTGGGCCCAGTGGAACGGACCGTTCCGGGACGACGTACGGCGCTTCGTGCGCGGGGACTCAGGGCTGGTGGGCGACATCGCCTCCCGGCTCGGCGGCTCGGCGGACCTCTTCGCCCCGCAGGGCGAACTGCCCACCAACAGCATCAACTTCGTCACCTGCCACGACGGGTTCACGCTCAACGACCTGGTCAGCTACGACGAGAAGCACAACCACGCCAACGGCGAGGCGGGCGCCGACGGCGCGAGCGAGAACCACAGCTGGAACTGCGGTGCCGAGGGCCCCAGCGACGACCCCGCCGTCGAGCGGCTCAGGCTCCGGCAGACCAAGAACCTCCTCGCGGTGCTGATGCTCAGCCGCGGCGTGCCGATGCTGCTGGCCGGCGACGAGTTCCGCAACGGCCAGAACGGCAACAACAACGCCTACTGCCAGGACAGTCCGACCTCCTGGCTGGACTGGAGCCAGGCGAAGAAGGAGAAGGAGACCCTCGCCTTCACCCAGGGTGCCATCCAGCTCCGCAAGCGCTACCGCGCCTTCCGCGAACCGCACTTCTTCTCCGAGCACCTCAACTCCCGGCACCAGCCGGACATCACCTGGCACGGCACCCAACTCGACCGGCCCGGCTGGGAGGACACCTACGCCCGGGTACTGGCCTGCACGTACGGCGGTTTCGACGGCGACCCGGATCTGCATCTGATCCTCAACATGTATCACCTGGGCCTCGACTTCGAGCTGCCCGCCATCCAGGGTCACCGCTGGCACCGCGTCCTCGACACGGCCCGCCCCGGCCCGCACGACATCCTTCCGCCCGGACAAGAGGAGCTGGTCGACGGCCACACCTTCCACGCCCACGGCCGCAGCGTGGTCCTGCTGGCGGCCCTGCCTGACGAGAAGGGCACCTGACAATGAGTGCACCTGTCCAACGACGCATCCACTCCGACACGCTCGCGGGCTATGTCACGTACTACAGCCCGACCCTCCGCCGCTTCGGCCTGCGCACCTCGGACGACCGGGAGTTCACGGTCCACCTCACGCACAACACCGTCTCGCGCATGGTCCGCAACCTCGGCGACGCCTACCGCGACACCACGCCCCACACCGTCGACATGCTGGCCGAGGGCCGCCACGTCCTCGCGTACGGCATCCTCTACGAGTGGGAGGACGGCTCCCGCTTCGACGCCAAGGAGATCACCTTCCCGGAGGAGACCCGCGGCCAGTACGTCTTCGAGCACCCGAACTGGTGGGTGCGACAGGCGGCGGCCATCGCCGACTTCTATCTGCGCGGCCACTTCCCCGACGGTAAGTACGACTGGCGCTGTTTCCGTACCCGCCTCACACTCAGCGGCACCCATCTGCCCGACTTCGACGGCGAGGACGTGCGCCAGGAGACGGACACCATCTCCCGGCTGGTCTACGGCCTGTCCACGGCCTATCTGCTGACCGGTGAGGACCGGTTCCTGGAGGCGGCGGAGAGCGGCACCGAGTACCTGCGCGAACACATGCGGGTCGACGACCAGCAGGACGGGATCATCTACTGGTACCACGGCATCGACATCACGCCGACCGGTCACCGCAAGGTCTTCGCCTCGGAGTTCGGCGACGACTTCGACGCGATCCCGATGTACGAGCAGATCTACGCGCTGGCCGGCCCGACCCAGACCTACCGCATCACCGGCGACCCGCGGATCCTCGACGACATCGAGCGGACGGTGTCACTGTTCCAGCAGTACTTCCGTGATCCGCTGCACGGCGGTTTCTACTCGCACCTCGATCCGATCAACCTGGACCCGAACGCCGACTCGCTGGGCCGCAACCGGTCCCGGAAGAACTGGAACTCGGTCGGCGACCACGCACCCGCTTACCTGATCAACGCCTATCTCGCCACCGGCCGCCCGGACTTCGCGGCGCTGCTGGAGGAGACCGCGGACACGATCGTGGAGCGGTTCCCGGACGAGCCGAACAGCCCCTTCGTGCAGGAACGGTTCCACGCGGACTGGAGTCCGGACCGCACCTGGGGCTGGCAGCAGGACCGGGCCGTGGTCGGCCACAACCTCAAGATCGCCTGGAACCTGACCCGGATCAGGGCCCTGCACGACAAGTCCGAGTACGCCACGACCGCCGAGCGCATCGCGGCGATCATGCCGGCGGTGGGCAGCGACGGGCAGCGCGGCGGCTGGTACGACGTGGTGGAGCGGCGGCCCGACCCGGACAGCGGCATCCACCGCATGGTGTGGCACGACCGCAAGGCCTGGTGGCAACAGGAGCAGGCGATCCTCGCCTATCTGATCCTGGCCGGCACCACCGGCGACCCGGAACAGCTCCGGTTCGCCCGCGAGGCGGCCACGTTCTACAACGCCTTCTTCCTCGACTACGAGGACGGCGGTGTGTACTTCAACGTGCTGGCCAACGGCATCCCGTACCTGCTGGGCACCGAGCGCCTCAAGGGCAGTCACGCCATGGCCGGTTACCACGCCCTGGAACTGTGCTACCTGGCCGCCACCTACACCGGGCTGCTGCTCAGCAACGACCCGGTGACCCTGCACTTCCGGCCGCGCCCCGAAGACCTGCCCGACCGGTTGCTGCGGGTGGCGCCCGACCTCCTGCCCGTGGGCTCGGTGGAGCTGACCCGGGTGTGGGTCGACGACAGGCCTTACCACAACTTCGACGCCAAGGACCTGACGGTGCGTCTGCCGCAGGGGGACGAACCACTGCGGGTACGGGTCGAGCTCGAACCGGCCCGGATGCGGCTGCGGATGCGCTCCGCGTTCGACGGCGGCACCGCGCACATCAACTGCCGGGGAGCCATCGGCGCGGCCGAACTGGGCAAGTTCCGCCGGGTGCTGGCCGAGGTCATGGCCGCGAAGCCGCTGCGCGTGGAGTTCCATCTGTGCGAGATCACCGAGATGTCCCGGCCCGCCATCAACGAGCTGCTGTTCCAGCGCACCAAGGCGGGCCTGGACGTCGACTTCGTGATCGTGGGGTGTGCGCTGCCCGACGTGGCGGACGCGCTGCTCGCGACGGACGCGTTCCTGCTGGAGGGCGGTGACGACTGCCACCATGACTGACCTGGCGACCTTCGACCCGACCACGACGACCGTACGCAGCCCGGAAACACCCCCGGCCCCCCGCACCGACTTCCCGGCCTACTGCGGCGACCTGTTCGACGGACTTCCCCGGGCGGACCAGCGGCGCTGGGGCGAGGTCTATGTGCGCGGGCTGCTGGACGTGCCCGGGCGCAAGACACCCGCCCGGATCACCGAGCAGGTGCTCGGGCGCCGGGCGGTGCAGCAGATCCAGCAGTTCGTGAACCAGAGCCCATGGGCCTGCGGTCCGGTGCGCCGGGGGCTGGCCCGGCAGATGGAGCGTGCGTTCCGGGCCGAGGCCTGGTCCCTCGACGAGGTCGTCTTCGCGAAGAACGGCGACCGGTCGGTGGGCGTGGCACGCCAGTACGCCGCCTCGCAGGAACGCACCGTCAACTGCCAACTGGCGCTGGCCGCCACGCTGGTGGGGCACGCCGGTGGGGTACCGGTGAACTGGAGGCTGCTGTTGCCGGGCCGCTGGGACCGCGACGAGCGGCTGCGCGACCAGGCGCACCTCCCGGCCGAGGAACGCTGTCGTCCCCGGTGGAGTTACGCCCTGGAGGCGATCGACGAGATGCTCGACGACTGGTCCCTGGAACCCCTGCCGGTGCTGGCGGACTGGCGCGGCGAGAGCGACCCCGATCCGCTGCTGCGCGGTCTGGAGGCGCGGGGGCTCGGCTATCTCGTCGAGGTGGCGCCGCACACCCCGGTGCTGCTGCCGCGCCGTCAGGCCGTCGCACCGGGTGCGCGCGGCACACTCGCCGAGCTCGCGCTGCACGCGGAACGCCATACCGAGCGTACGTCGGTGACCTGGCACGATCCGGTGACCGAGCGGATGCGGCACTCGGAGTTCCTGACCGTGCCGGTGCTGCTGCGCTCGGAGCCGGGCTCCGGGACCGGGGGCGATCGGACACCGCGGCCTCGGCTGCTGCTGGCCGACTGGCCCTACGGGCGTCCGCGTCCGCGCGCGTTCCGGCTGACCAACCTGCCGGCCCGCAAGCTCGCGGAGACCGTTCCCCTGGCCCAGTTACGGCGGTTCGCCGAGGAGGCCCTGGGCCGGATGCACGAGGAGTTCGGCCTGGGCGACTTCGAGGGCCGTTCCTTTCGGGGCTGGCACCATCATGTGACGCTGGCCTCGGTGGCACTCGGCTACGACATGGTCCGCCAGCAGGCGGACGAGCGGTCGCTGGGCGAGGCACATGCGTGAGCGCGCCGCGGCGGCCCCGGGCCGGGGCCGCCGCGGCGTCATTTCTGCCAGCCGACCCGGGTGAAGTCCACGTCGCCCAGTCCGGGCACCCCGTAGTTCGCCAGGCCCTTGCGGACGGCGAGGATCTGGGGGCGCTGGTACAGCTCGATGTCATGGCCGAGCCGCCAGATCTCGGCGTCCGCGCGGTTGTAGAGCGCCTGGGACTGCTTCGGGCTCAGACTGGCCGCGGCCTCGCCCAGCAGTCGGTCGACCTCGGCGTCGGAGACCCTGCCGTAGTTCTCGTAGACCTGGGTGCCTACGGGGCGGCGGTAGACGGCGTACGCGGAGCTCGGGTACGTGAGTCCGGTGAATCGGAAGATCGCGAGGTCGAAATTTCCCTTGTCGAGGTACTTGGGGCCGTAGTCGACGGCGGGCACGCTCTGGATCTCGACCCGTACGCCGATGTCCCCGAACATCTGCTGGACCAGCTGGGCCAGGTCCTCCCCCAGCCGGTTGGTGCCCTGGCTCAGCACGAACCGCAGTGTGAGGGTGCGGCCGTTCTTCTCCCGGGTCCGGCCGGCGGCGGGCCGCTTCCAGCCCGCCCGGTCGAGGGCGCGGGCGGCGGCCTGCGCGTCGTAGGTGCCGTACCGGCCGGAGTTGTCGGCGTACCCCGGCTGGTTGGTCATGAAGAAGTGATTGCCCAGCAGGGGCACCCTCACCGGCAGGCCCTCGGCGGCGACACGCGCCAACGCCTTGCGGTCGACAGCCTGTTGGAGCGCGTTGCGGACGGCGCGGTCGGCCAGCGGGCCCGCCGCGCCGTTGAGCGTGATGTGCACCTCGTCCCAGGCGGAGCCGATCCGGACGGTGCTGTCGGACGCCTTCGCCAGTTGCTCGTAGGCCTCGCTGGTGGCGGCGTTGACCACGTCGATCTCGCCGTTCAGATAGGCCTGGAGCGCGGCCTCCGGGTCAAGCGCCCGGAAGACGATCCGGTCGAGCACCGGGCGCCGGCCCCACCACTTCGCGTCGGGGACCAGAGTCAGGGTTTGTGCCGTCCGGTCGATCGAACCGAGCTTGAACGGCCCGGCGGTGACGGGAAGCCGGCTCTGCCAGTCGCCGGTGAAGCGGCCCGGGGTGCTGTAGTCGGCGGCGGGGAAGAGCGGGGTGAACAGCTTGCGCCAGTCGGCGAACTGCTTCCTGAAGGTGACCCGTACCTCGTCCGGGCCGGCGCCCCGGCGCACGTCGCCGATGCGGTCGTAGCCGCTCGGATCGGCGACCGGGTAGCGCGCGTCCCCGCGCCCCAGGGCCCGCCACTGCGCGGCGAAGTCCCGCCACCCGATCACGGTTCCGTCGGACCAGCGTGCCTTCGGGTTGAGCCGGTAGGTGACCACCTGGGGAGAGGTGCCGGTCACGGAGGCGGAGACCAGGTACTCCGGCACCCGGTGCGGAACGCCCCTGGCGTCCCGGGTGAACAGCCGGGGTTCCGTCATGGTGTCGATGGTCAGGACGTCGTCGACCGCCCCGTCGACGTGGTTGAAGTTGAGCTGGGTGACCATCTGCGCCATCGAGAGCGTGAGTGTCCCGCCCGGGCGCAGCGCGTCCACCGGCTGCGCGTCGATGTCGTAGGTCCCGTAGGTCGGAAGTACGCGATCCCCGTTGTCGGGGCCGGCCGAGGTGGAACACGCAACCAGTGTGACGCATGCGATCGCCCCCGCCACCGCTCGCACGAGCCACCACCGTAATCGCTGCACCATCGACCTCCTGGCGAGGGTGAACCGTGAACCGACCGAACTGTCCTGCGAATTGCGGCCCTGGAGCTTAACATCACGATGTGTCACTCCGATGAAACGGAAGGTGTCATGCTCTCGTTGATCGGCAGGCGCCTGGTGCACTGCGCGGTCCTGTTTCTCACCTCGGTCGTCCTCTCCTACGCCCTCACGTCCCTCGCGCTCGATCCGCGCGCCTACTTCGCGGACCGGCAGCCGCCGCCGCCCACCCGGGTCGTCGGACGCGAACTCACCAGCCTCGGCATCGACGACCGCACCCCGCTGCCCGAGCGCTTCGGCCACTGGGCGGAACGGGCCGTCCACGGCGACCTCGGCCGGACCATCGACGGCGAGCCGGTGAACGCCGAACTCGCCCGCCGGGTCGGGGTCTCCATGCGGCTGCTCCTGGTGGGCACCCTGGCCGGCACGGCCCTGGGCGTACTGGCCGGCGTGTGGGCCGCGGTACGGCGCGGCCGGACGGCCGACCGGGTGCTGACGGTGTTCTCGTTCGGGGTGCTGTCGATCCCCACGTTCGTGCTGGCGCTGCTACTGAAGACGGGCGCCCTGGCGGTCAACCGGGCCGCGGGCCACCCCGTGATCCGATACACGGGCGAGCACACACCCGGTCTGGCCGGCGGCTGGACCGTCCAACTCCGTGACACCGTGGCCCACTTGGTGCTGCCGGCGATCTGTGTGGCCCTCGTCGGGATCGCCGCGTACAGCCGCTACCAGCGCGGCGCCACCCTCGACGTGCTCGGCTCGGAACATCTGCGCACCGCGCAGGCCAAGGGACTCACTCCGTGGCGCGCCCTGCTCCGGCACGGACTGCGGGTCTCGCTCGTGCCGATGGCGACCTTCTTCTCCTTCGGGTTCCTCACCCTCTTCACCGGCTCCGTGTTCACCGAGAAGATCTTCGGCTGGCCGGGGATGGGCACCTGGTTCATGGACTCGGTGCAGAAGGGTGACGTCAACTCGGTGGTGGCCGTCAACGTGTTCGCCGCCGCGACGGTGCTGCTCGCCGGACTGGTGGCCGACGTACTGCACGCTCTGCTCGACCCCCGGGTCCGGTATCCGTGACGGGCGGCGGCCGGGTGCGGGCGGTGCTGCGCCGACTCGGCCGGCATCCGGGCGCGTTGTGCGGACTCGCCCTGCTGCTGGGCCTGTTCGCACTGGCCTTCCTCGGGCCGTACGTCTGCCCGTGGTCGCACACCGACATCGACTACACGGCCTTGCGCCGGCCGCCCGGCACCCGGCACTGGATGGGCACGAACCGGATCGGCCAGGACGTGTTCGCCCAGGTCGTACGGGGGCTCCAGAAGTCGCTGCTCATCGGTCTGCTGGTCGCGCTGTTCTCCACCGCGCTGGCGGCGGCGGTGGGCGCCTGTGCCGGGTACTTCGGCGGCTGGATCGACCGGGCGCTGATGTTCCTGGTCGATCTGATGCTCGTACTGCCCGGGTTCCTGATGCTGGTGGTGCTCGCGCCGCGACTGCGTGCGTGGGGCTGGCTCGCCCTCGTCGTGCTGCTCGCCCTGCTGAACTGGATGATCACAGCCCGGGCGGTGCGCGGTCTCACCCGGTCCCTGAGGGAGCGTCAGTTCGTGGTGGTGGCACGGCTGACGGGGGTGACGCCGCTGCGGATCATCTGGCGGCACATCCTGCCGCACACGGCGTCGTTCCTGATCACGGACGCGACGGTCGCCGTGGCCGGAGCCGTGATCAGCGAGACGAGCCTGTCCTACTTCGGGTTCGGGGTACAGCCGCCCGACGTGTCCCTGGGCACCCTGATCTCGGACTCGACGGACGTGGCACTGGTCTGGCCCTGGATGTTCTTCTTCCCGACCGGCCTGCTCATCACGTTCGTCCTCGCGGTCAACCTCGTGGGGAACGCGCTGCGGGACGCGCTCGACCCCACAACCGTACGGCCGTCCGCGGCACCCGGGACCGCCCCGGCGAGGATGCCCGGATGAACACCGTCCTGGAGGTCCGGGACCTGTCGGTCACCCTCGGCGGAGGACGCCGGCCGCCACTGCCCGTGGTGCGCGGGGTCGGCTTCACGCTGCGCCGGGGTGAAGTCCTGGGACTGGTGGGCGAGTCGGGGGCGGGCAAGACGCTCACCGCGCTGTCCCTGCTGGGTCTGGCGCCGGACGGCGCCCGGGTCGACGGGTCGGTGCGGCTGCTCGGCGAGGAGCTGGTCGGACTGCCGGTACGGGAGCTGGCGGGGATCCGGGGACGTCGGATCGCCATGATCTTCCAGGATCCGCTGCACGCGCTCACCCCGGTACGGCGGATCGGCGACCAGATCGCGGAGGCGCTGAGGATCCACCAACGACCGCGCCCCCGGCGCGAGTCGGCGCTGCGACGGGCGGTGGAACTGCTGGACTTCGTGGGCGTACCGGAGCCCGCGCGGGCCGCGGGAGCCTATCCGCACCAACTGTCCGGCGGGCTGCGCCAGCGGGCGGTGATCGCCATGGCGATGGCCAACGGCCCCGACGTACTGGTCGCGGACGAGCCCACCAGCGCGCTGGATGTCACCGTGCAGGCCCAGGTGCTGGGAGCGCTCGCGGACGCCCGGCGGGAGACCGGGGCGGCCCTGTTGCTGGTAAGTCACGATCTGGGGGTGATCGCCGGTGCGGCCGACCGGGTCGCCGTGATGTACGCGGGCCGGATCGTGGAGACGGGTCCGGTGGAGGCGGTGTTCGCCCGGCCCCGGATGCCGTACACGCTGGGCCTCATCGGTTCGGTGCCGCGGGTGGACGCCCGGGTTGCCCCGACGCCGGTGCCCGGTACCGCGCCGCCCGCCGGCGTCGTGGGCCCGGGGTGCGCCTTCGCGTCGCGCTGCCCGCTGGCGGAGCCGGAGTGCGAGACGGCCGAACCCCGGCTCCTGGGCGTGGACAGCCCGTCGCGGGCCGGACTCCACGGGGTCGACGCCCACGAGGCGGCCTGCCTCAGAGCGCGGGTGGTGGCACGACGGACAGCGGCGGAGCTGTTCCCGCCGTCGACGGGTCGTGGCCGACCGTCCGGCGGGCAGCTGGGCCCTGCCTCCCGCCCGGCGACCTTTCCGCTCCACCCCCCTCGTCCCACCGGCCGCCTCCTGGGTACCTCCCTCGACGTCGGCCCGCTCTCCGGCCCGTCCCCCGACGTGGGCTCCTCCTCCCACAGGTCGCTCGGCGCGGGCCCGACTCCCGGCAGTCCCTTCGCCACCGGCTCCCTTCCCGGCGACCCCGGCACGGTCGTCCTGCGTGTCTCAGGGCTGGCCAAGTCCTATACCGCGGTGAGCAGTTGGCGCCGCGGTGCGCGCATCGTCCGGGCCGTCGAGGAGGTCGACCTGGAGGTCCGCCGCGGTGAGACGCTCGCCCTGGTCGGTGAGTCCGGTGCCGGAAAGTCCACCGTCCTGATGGAGATCGCCTCCCTCCACGCCCCTCAGGCGGGCACCGTCGAGGTCCTCGGGCAGGACACCGGAGCACTCTCCCGGCACCTGCTGCGGCGATTGCGCGGTGCCGTGCAGATCGTGCCGCAGGACCCGATGTCCAGCCTCGACCCCCGAATGCCCGTCGGGGACATCGTCGCGGAGCCCCTGCTGGCCCGGCGTACGCCTCGGGCCCTGATCGACACGCGGGTCCCCCGGCTGCTGCGGCAGGTGGGACTGGACCCGGCGGACGCGGCCGGCTATCCGCACCAGTTCTCCGGAGGACAGCGGCAACGGATCGCCATCGCCCGGGCGCTCGCGGTCGAGCCGGCCCTCCTGCTGCTCGACGAGCCCGTGTCCGCCCTCGACGTGTCCGTCCAGGCGGGGATCCTTGATCTGCTGCTCCGGCTCAAGCAGGAACTGGGTCCCGCGTATCTCGTCGTCTCCCACGACCTCGCGGTGGTCAGGCAGATCGCCGACCGGGTCTGTGTCATGTACGCGGGGCGCACCGTCGAGAGCGGCACTGTCGCCGAGGTCTTCGACGGGCCGCGGCATCCGTACACCCGGGCGCTGCTGTCGGCCGTCCCCCTGCCCGACCCGCCCGTCGAGCGGGCCCGGCGCCGAATCGGGCTCCCTGGTGAGCCGCCGTCCGGTGCGCCCCGTACGACGGGCTGCCGTTTCCTTGCCCGCTGCCCGGTGGCCGGCGCCCTCCCGCCCGGCGAGCGACGGCGCTGCGCGAGCGAGATCCCGGCGCAGCTGCCCACGGCCCACCTCGGTACACAGACCGTGGCCTGCCACTTCCCGCACGGCGATTCGTGGACGTGGCACGACCGGAGGACGTTCGGGCAGCCGAAGCCGCCGGAACATCCCCCGGTCCGTGATCAGACGTAGTACATGTGGCTGTGCACGACTCCCGTACCGGCACAGACACGTGCGCTCAGCAGCACCCGCCGGTTCCGCCGGGGCCACCCGCGATCGACTGGTCGACCGGACGCGCAGGGGTGTCGGAGCTGTTCATCCACATTCCGCTCATCACGAGTCCGCTCACGAAGACGAAGACCGCGATGAGCGTGAATATCTTCACGTTCATGAATTCCCTCTTCCAGAAAATTCCCGCTTGGAACATTGACTTAGTCAGTCAACAATACGTGACTCATAGAGTCAAGTATTTATTAAGTGAAAGACGATCTCAGAAAAACGGAATACCGATATCCGCATGGAGTTTTCATTCATGCCAACACGAGGGAGCCCTTGTGAACACTGATGCGTACCGGTCCGGCGAACCCGTGCCACCCATTGGTCGACGATCGACTTACTGGTAACGTTGATCTGTCATCCTGGTGGTCAAGCCACCCCCCAAGGAGCCCTGCATGAACACTCTCGACAACTCCACGGCCGCCGGACTGGGCGAGCGGATCCGAAACCTCCGCGGCACACGTGGACTCAAGCAGCAGGACCTGGCGTCGAAGGAGATATCGGCCAGCTACATCTCCTTGATCGAATCGGGCAAGCGTGCCCCCTCGGACGCCGTGCTCGCCGCCCTCGCGGAACGTCTGGAGTGCTCCGTGGAGTTCCTGCGCACGGGCCGGGACGACCACGAGCTGGAAGAGGCCCGGCTGCGCCTGGCGTTCGGCGAGATGGCCCTGCGCAACGGCAGCAACGGCGAGGCACTCCAGGCCCTGAGCGAGGTCCTCTCGTCCCGGTCCCTGCTCGACGCGGCGATGACCCGGCGCGCGCGCATCGGGCAGGCCACCGCGCTGGAGAAGCTCAACCGTCTCGAAGCCGCGCTCGCGGTCCTCGACGAACTCCACCGCGATCCGGACCTCGCCGCCGGCTCCGCCGAGTGGTGCCAGGTCGCCGTGTCCCTGTGCCGGATCTACCGCGACCTCGGCGACATCACCCTCAGCATCGAGATCGGCGAGCGGGCCATGGCCCGACTGGACGCGCTCGGCCTGGACGTCACGGTCGACCACATCCAGCTCGGCGCCACGCTCATGTCGTCGTACCACTCGCGCGGCGACCTCGCCCGCGCCCACCTCATGGGCAGCAGGCTCGTCGACACCGCCGAGAAGCAGGGCGCGCGGGCTGCGCGGGGCGCCGTGTACTGGAACGCCGGCCTGGTGGCCCGCTCGCGCGGCCAGCTCAACGAGGCCCTGGCCCTGGTCGAGCGGGCTCTGGCACTGATGTCCGAGGACGACAACCTGCGCCATCTGGCCATGCTCAAGATGAACTACGGCTCGCTCCTCCTCCAGGTCGACGACCCCGAACCCGCCCGCGGCAAACAGTTGCTGGAAGAGGCGCAGCACCTACTGGCCGAGGTCGGCAACGCGCCGGAACTGGCCCAGTGCGAGATCTTCCTGGCCGACGCGGACCTGATGCTGGGGCACTGGGACGAGGCCGCGGCGCATGCGGACCGCGCCCTCGGGCTGACCGGCAGCGAGTCCCGCATCCAGGCGGTCGGCGCGCGCGGCACGCTCGCCGAGGTGCATCTGCTGCGCGGGGAGACCGAGCACGCCGTGCTGTGCCTCCAGGCGGCCACCCGGCAGCTGCGCCAGTTCCCGCCCTCCCACCAGGTGGCCCTCAACTGGCGCTACCTGGGGGACCTCTGGAAGCGCCTGGACAACAGCACCGAGGCCCTCAAGGCCTACGACCGGGCCCTGACCGCCGTCGGCATGGCCCCGCAGCGCGACCCGGCCGCAGCGCTCAGCGACCGGCCCCGGCACCGGCACTGACCTCGCCCGCCCCCGCGGGGAGAATTCCCGGCTGCCGGGGAAATGGGCGGGCCCCGCTCGTGCTTCGCCGCGATTCCGACCGGAGCGAAGAAATCCCCTCACCGGAAATTCACAGGAAACCCAGGAGAAGGGATCCTTCACGGACCTGAATTCCCGGCGGGGGAAGCCCTCTTCGGCGACGGGCACGGCCCGCCCTCCCGCGTCAGCGGGCCGTGCCCGCCAGCCGGTGGACGGCGGCGAGCGGGATGGGCAGCAGGTCCGGGCGGTGCCGCGCCTCGTAGACCGCCTCGTAGACCGCCTTGTCCGCCTCGAACGCCCTCAGCAGGACGGGGTGGCAGCGCGGATCGTCCCGCCCGGCCGACGCGTACCCCGCGACGAATGCCCGCCGGTTGCGGACGGCCCACGCCTGGGACCTGCGCAGCCGGCGCAGCC
The DNA here is from genome assembly GCF_044753545.1 of Streptomyces sp. NPDC088350. NCBI lineage: Bacteria > Bacillati > Actinomycetota > Actinomycetes > Kitasatosporales > Streptomycetaceae > Streptomyces > Streptomyces sp. NPDC088350. Next base: position 459,773 of record NZ_JBIVNL010000003.1, read on the forward strand.
GCTGTCCGGGCGGCACCGCCTCCGCCCCACCACCGGAGTGCAGCGAGGCCGCGAGTCCGGTACGGGCCGCGTAGTCGAAGGAGCGCAGCATTCCGGCGACGTCCCGCAGCACCGGTTGCGGACGGGCGCGTTCGGCGGCGGGCCGGTCGGGCTCGCCCTCGAAGTCCACGATCCGCCAGCCGTCCGGTGTGTGCAGCGCCTGGCCCAGATGCAGGTCGCCGTGGGTGCGTTGGGCGAAGACGGGACAACCTCGGCCGGCCAGCCGGGCGTAGTCGTCGAACAGGACGCCGAGACGTGCCGCGTAGCGGACCAGCGCCGGCACCTCCTCGACGGCCTCCTTGAGTCGGATGTTCATCCGGGCCGCCTCCTCGGCCACATCCTCGATCGTCAGCCGGGTACGGCCGAAGGCCTCGCCCAGCGCCCCGTGCACCTCCGCGACCGCCAGGCCCAGACTGTGCGCGTACGGGGTGAAACCGCCGGTCGCCGGGACGCCCCGGCAGGAGCCGTCGACGCACTCACTCGCGTGCCGCACCGCCGCCTCCCAGCCCTCCCGCGCCCCGGACAGGAACTCCTCGACGAGCCCGAGCACCAGGCCTTCCGCGCCGGGGGCCTCGCTGTACAGGCCCCCGTAGAGGTGCGGGGTGCGGGAGCAACCCTGCCGGGTCAGGGCGTCGAGGACGTCGACCTCCGTGTGCGGGCCGGGTTCGGGACGGCGGAAGATCTTCAGCAGGATCCGGTCGCCGTACGACACGGTGGTGTTGCTCTGTTCGACGTCCAGCGGGCGTGGCACCAGGCCGACGGGCAGCGGATAGCGGGTGGTGCGTTCCAGGTGCGGTGCCCCGTCGGCGCCCTGCCCCGCCAGGGTCCGCAGCAGGAGGCCGAGGAGGGCTCCGTCGGCGACCGCGTCGTACAGGTGCCAGCCCTGCCGGGGTCCGCTCGGCACGGAGGCAATGGCGGCGGGCGCGAGCCGGGTGGGCAGTTCGGGACCGAGGCCGAGCAGCAGCTGATACCGCTGCAACGATCCGTCGGTGCGGTCCACGGCCACCACCGCGTGCAGCAGGAACGGCGGCTCACGGCCGACGAGGGTCGCGGACCGGACCGCGAGCCGCGCGCCCGCGTCCCGCGCGTCGAACCACCGGCGGCCGGCCAACCACGGCCCGAGCACCGGCAGCACGGGCTCCAGTACCTCGCTCGTGGCGTTCATGACCGCTCCGCAGGGGTCAGGACGTGCGCGACCCGATAGGCGGGATCGAGGCGTACATACGTCGACTCTCCCCAGGCGTAGGTCTCCCCGGTGAGTTCGTCGCGCAGCTTGAGCGTGCCGTCGGCGGGCAGGCCGAGCGCGGCGAGATCGCAGTGGACGGTGGTCTCCCGGGCCTGGTGCGGGTCGAGGTTGACGACGACGAGAACGGTGTCGGTACCGCCGTCCGGCAGCTCCACCTGCTTGGAGTAGGCCAGGATCCGGTCACCGTCGGTCGGCTCCAGCCGCAGGTTCCGCAGCTCCTGGAGGGCCGGATGGTCGCGGCGCAGGCGGTTGAGCAAGGTGATCAGAGGCGTGATCGTCCGGCCCTCGGCCTCCGCACGCGCCCAGTCCCGTGGCCTCAGCTGGTACTTCTCCGAGGCGAGATAGTCCTCGGTGCCCACGCGCAGTGCCGTGTTCTCGCACAGCTCGTACCCGGCGTACACACCCCAGCTCGGCGCGGCGGTCGAGGCGAGCACGGCGCGTACCTCGAAAGCGGGCCGGCCGCCGTCCTGGAGATAGGCGTGCAGGATGTCGGGCGTGTTGACAAAGAGGTTCGGCCGCAGGAAGCCCGAGCTGTCGTGGGCGAGTTCGGGCAGGTACTCGGCCAGCTCCCGCGCGCTGTTCTTCCAGGTGAAGTAGGTGTACGACTGCTGGAAGCCGGCCTGTGCGAGGGCGTGCACCATGGCCCGCCGGGTGAACGCCTCGGCGAGGAACAGCACATCGGGATCGGTGGCGTTCACCTCGGCGATCAACCGCTCCCAGAAGGGCACCGGCTTGGTGTGCGGATTGTCGACACGGAAGATCCGCACCCCTTGGTCCATCCAGTGCCGCAGTACCCGCAGCGCCTCGTCGTACAGGCTCTCCGGGTCGCCGTCGAAGTCGAGGGGATGGATGTCCTCGTATGTCTTCGGCGGGTTCTCGGCGTACGCGACGGAACCGTCGGCGCGATGGTGGAACCACTCGGGGTGGTCGGTGAGCCAGGGGTGGTCGGGCGAGCACTGGAGGGCGAAGTCCAGGGCGACTTCGAGTCCCAGGTCCCGGGCCACGGCCACGAAGTGGCGGAAGTCGTCCAGGGTGCCGAGGTCGGGGTGGACCGTGTCGTGGCCGCCGTGCCGCGAACCGATGGCCCACGGCGAACCGACGTCGTCGGGTCCCGCGGTGAGCGTGTTGTCCGGGCCCTTGCGGTGGGTGGTGCCGATCGGGTGGACGGGCGGCAGATAGACCACGTCGAAGCCCATCGCGGCGACGGCGGGCAGGCGTTCGGCGGCACTGCGCAGGGTGCCGCTCACCCTGCGTCCGCCCGCTTCGGCCACCGCTCCCTCCGAACGCGGGAACAGTTCGTACCAGGAGCCCACCAGGGCGCGTCGGCGTTCGACGCGCAGGGGCATGGGCCGGGAGGCGGTGACGAGGTCGCGCAGCGCATAGCGCCCCAGCGCGGTCGCCACTCGGGGGGTGGTGACGGCCGCCAGCCTGGCCGAAGGCGGGCCCGGGGTGGCGCGGAGCGCGGCCACGGCCGTGAGCACCGCCTCCCGGCGGTCTCCTGCGGTGAGGCCGAGAGCTGCCCGCTCGTGCAGCAACGCTCCTTCGGCCAGGGTGAGTTCGGTGTCGACATCGGCCGCGACCTTGAGGCCGGCGTCGCGGCGCCAGGTGGCCAGGGGGTCGCCCCAGGCCTCGACGTGGAAGGTCCACAGGCCCTCGGCGTCGGGCACCACGGTGGCCTGCCAGCGGTCGGCGTCCGGATCGACGAGGGTCATCGGGACCCGGCGGGCGGGATACCCCCCAGGGCCCCGCAGGACCACGTCCGCGGCGACCACTCCGTGGCCCTCGCGGAAGACGGTGGCGGTGATGCCGACGTGTTCGCCGGTCACGGCCTTGGCGGGCAGTTCCCCGTCCCGCACCCGCGGGCGGACGTCGAGGACGGGTATGCGCCCGGTCACCGGTGTCATGGATCGCTCCTCCCCCGTTCGCACTCCGTCAGCGGCGCCCGATCGGGGCCGGCCGCGGACGGGTGGCGAGCAGGTCGATGATCGTGCGGGCGAAAAGGTGGCAGTGGTCGCCGGTGCGCCCGGTGACCAGGTCGTCGTGGACGACGACGTCCTGGTCGACGTACTCGCCGCCCATGTTGCGCAGATCGCCCAGCAGGTTGTTGTGCACCACCGCGCGCCGGCCGCGGATCAGACCCGGCAGGGGCGCGGCGAGCCACATTCCGTGGCAGATGATGCCCTTGAGGATCGCCTCGTCGGCGAACGCGCGACGCAGGAACTGCGCGGCGGGCGGCAGCCGTTCGGGGTCCTCGGTGTAGCGCAGCCGGTCGGCGACCATGCCGGAGGGCACGATCACCGCCGAGAACTCCTTGAGCGCGAACTCGTCGACGTCCTCGAAGGACTCGTCGACCTCGAAGGGCATGTGGTACTCGTGGCCCCGGAAGGTCATCTCCTTGTTGCCCCACAACCGGGACAGGAAGTGGATCTCGGCGCCCTCCTCAGGGAAGCGGTGCTGGTAGTAGTGGATCTCGGGTTCGTAGAAGTCGCTCTCCATCAGGACGGCGATCTTGTGACCGGTCAGTCGCACGGCGGTCAGCCCCTCTCCTTCGCCGTCACCAGGTCGACAAGGAACGGCCCCCGGTGCGCGAGCGCCTGCGCCACGGCTCCCTGTACCTGCCCCGGCTTCTCCACCCGCACGGCCGCCACGCCGAGGGAGCGGGCGAGGCCCACGAAGTCGACGGGCGGCCGGGACAGGTCGAAGATCTCGGGCTGCTCGTGTGCCGGGATGGACTGGGACCGCCAGTACTCCTCGATGTTGTCCTCCAGCAGTTTGTAGCTGCCGTTGTTGCAGATGACGAACTTGGCGGGGATCCCGTAGCGGGCCGCCGTCCACAGCGCCTGGAAGGTGTACATGCTGCCGCCGTCGCCGGTGAAGCCGACCACCGTCCGCCCCGGGTGGGCCAGTTGGGCCCCAAGGGCGCCGGGGATGCCCACACCGAGGGAGCCGCCCCGGGTCTGCATCCAGCCGCCCGGGACGGTCGGCGGAAGATACCGGAAGAGTTCCGGGGAGGCCGTGAGCGCCTCGTCGAACAGCAGCGCGTCGGACGGGAGACGGCGGGCCAGCTCCCGGGCGAAGCAGACGGTGGGCAGCTCCAGGACATCGGTGACGGACCGGTCCCGCTCCTTGGCCCCGGCAAGCAGGTCGGCACGCTCGGCGGCCCGGCGGCCCAGCCGCTCGGCCGCACGCGCCCGCCGCGCGTCGCCCATCTCCTGGCCCAGGGCCCCGGCGAGCAGCCCGAGGGTGCCCTTGGGGTCGGCCGCGATACCGAGGTCCACCGGGAAGTTCTTGGCGATCGCGTCGGTGTCCAGGTCGATGTGCACGACCGGGGTCCCGTCGGCGAAGACGCCGTCGAGGGCCGGGTAGACCTCGGGCAGGGCGTAGGTGCCGACGACGAGGACGCCGTCGGCCGCGCCGGTGATCCGTCGGCTCTGCTCGCCGAACATGTGGCCCAACTGGCCCGCGTACGCCGGATGTTCGACCGAGAGGTTGACCTCGGCCCAGTCGGCGCCGTACACGTCGGCGCCCCAGACCTCCGCGAGGTGCGCCAACTCGTCCTGCGCGCCCGCGAAGTGGACGCCGTCGCCGGCGATGACGAGCGGGCGCTCGGCACCGGCGAGCAGCGCGGCGGCGCGCGCCACGGTGTCCGGGCCGGGCACGGTGCGGGTGTCCGGGTACGACACGGGTACTACGGGCTCACCGGTGTCGCGGTCCATCACGTCGGCGGGCAGCACCACCAGGACCGGCCCGTACGGCGGGGTGCCGGCCACTTTGAAGGCCCGCCGCAGCACCCGCAGGGTGGAGTCCGGGTCGACGACCCGGGTCGCCCACTTGGTCACGGGCTTCGCCATGCCGACCAGGTCGGCGGCCATCTGCGCGTCCATGCTGTCGTAGCGCAGTCCCGCCTCGCCGACCAGGGTGACGATCGGCGCGTGGCCGCGCCTGGCCTGGTAGAGCATCCCGATGCCGTTGCCGAGCCCGACTCCGGAGTGGAGCTGGAGGACTGCCGGGGTGCGGGTGGCGCGGGCGTAGCCGTCCGCAAGGCCGACGGCGGTCGCCTCCTGCAGGGCCAGGACGTACTGGATGGAGGGGAAGGAACGCAGTTCGTCGAGGAAGCCCTGCTCGACCGTGCCGGGGTTGCCGAACATGTACCGGACCCCCTCGGCCTGCAGTTGTTCGAGCAGCGCGATCCGCGCGGGCCTCAAGTCCATGGGTGTTCACCTCTCGTGGGAGCGCGTGGGTGTCAGGCGGTGGCCCTGAACCCCCACTGACGCAGGCCGTGTTCGAGGACCTCGACGGTCTTCTGTCCGGTCAGGCAGGAGTCGGGGGTCGAACGGCCCGTGATGAACGGGTAGTCGACGATGACCGAGGTCTCCTTGCCGAAGTTGCCGTGGTAGGCGCCTCCGGGGGCGGTGGCGTCGCGCAGGATGTACTCCAGCGGGTACGGCGGCGGTCCGATGACGAAGTCGGTGCCGAGGAAGCCGGTGCCGTCCTTGTAGTCGTACTCGATGCAGTGCCCGGTGACGTGTTTGCCGCTGATGATGCTGGTGCGGTCCTCCTGGTCGCGGGCGAAGGCGAGGCAGGCGACTCCGTAGCACTCGGCGGCGATGGGCCGGTCGAGGGCGTGGAAGGCGAGGATCAGGTCGTGCACCCGCCAGTTGTTGGCGAGGTCGACGATCGGTCCGCTGCCGCCGACGATCAGCAGGGCGTCGTAACGGTCGGCGATCTGGTTCCTGATCTGCTCCAGGCGGGTGTTGTAGGCCTCCCAGTCGCGCAGGAAGTACGGCTTGGAGCGGTAGGGCCGGTCGGGCAGCCAGGACGACAGGTCGAGGGGGTTGTCGAGCCGGTCGGAGGCCTCGACGGCCCGTACCCTCGCCGCCATCCCGGGTGTGGTGACGGACCGCCCCAGCGGCGGGTCGACGTAGTCGGGGTCCATGCTCGGCGGCAGCGCCTGGGGCCGCTTGCCGGTGGGGGTGGCGAAGGTGAGGTGGTAACCGGCCTTGTCGAAGGCATCCAGCGGGCCGATCAACTCCTCGCCCCAGTAGCCGTATTCGGACAGGACGACGAGAATGCGCCTGCTCATGGGGTTCCTCCCGTTTCGGGAACGACACGCACTGCGAACTGCCGTCGTCCTGTCTAGATGTCGCGGGTCGACGGTCACCAGGAGCAATGGTCTGGGCACAGGCACAACCCCAAGTGATGGTGGGCACTACGGCATGTTCCGGCCGATTTGCCTCAGCCTCCGGCCCGACTTCGCACAGTCCGGGCGGGCAGGTCGCGGGCGCTTCGCACGGCGGGGACGGTGTGGGGTCATCGGTGGACGAACGAATCCGTCCATCCCTCAGCGATCAGCGGAGGCAACCATGCCCACCGGCGAGTACGACGACTCCGTCGCCGCGTTCGTGCAGCAGTGGTTCGACATCCTCAGCCGGCACGAACCGGTCGAGGAACTGCTGCCCTTCGTCTCCGACCAGGGTCTCGAGATGGCCTTTCCGGAGCGCACCCTGCGCGGCCACGACGACTTCCGCGACTGGTACCGGGTCGTCGGCGAGACCTTCGCCGACCAGACCCATGTCCTGGAGCACCTCGACACCCGTAACAGCGGCGACCGGGTGCACATCGACCTGTTCGTCGTCTGGACGGCCAAGACGGTCGCCGACGGCTCCGTGTCGACCTTCCGCGTCCACCAGAACTGGACGCTGCAACGCCGCGCCGGCGGCGAACCGCCGGTCATCGTCACCTACCGGGTCGGCGAACTCGTGCCGGTGGAAGCCTAGGAGACCCCGTGAGCGACTCGACTTCCTTCGACTTCGTCGTCGTCGGAGCCGGCACGTCCGGTGCCGTCCTGGCCCGCCGGCTCGGCGAGATCGACGGCGCCTCCGTGCTGGTCCTGGAGGCCGGCACCGACACCCTGCCCGACAGCATCGACGTGCCCCACCGCTGGGCGGAGCGGCACTTCACCGATGTCGACTGGGCGTACTGGAGCACCGAACAGCGGGCCCTCGGCGGCAAGAAGGTCTATCTCGCCTCCGGAAAGGGCATCGGCGGCTCGACGAACATGTACCACATGATCCATCTGCGGGGCGCCGCGCTGGACTACGACTCGTGGGCCTACCACGGTGCCGTCGGCTGGTCCTGGCAGGACGTGCTCCCGTACTTCCGGAAGCTGGAGGCCCAGGAGGACGACACCAACCCCACGGCCGGCAAGGACGGCCCGATCCCCGTGGTCAACGCCCGTGATCACGGCCCCAATCCGATCTCGCAGACCTTCGTCGACGCCTGTCTGGAGCTGGGCCACCCGTTCACCGAGGACTTCAACGCCCAGGGCACAGGCGTGGGCTGGCATCATCTCGACCTCAAGGACGGGCAGCGCCACGGTGTCCGGCAGGGCTATCTCTCCCCCGCCCTGGCCACCGGCAACGTGACGCTGAGCGCCCGCTCCTTCGCCACCCGCGTCCTGTTCGAGGGCGACCGGGCGGTCGGCGTCGAGTACCTCCAGGACGGCGAGGTCAAGCAGGTCCGCGCCACCACCGAGGTGCTGCTGTGCGCCAGCGGTGTGCAGACGCCGAAACTGCTGATGCTGTCCGGGATCGGGCAGTCCGGACACCTCGCCGAGCACGGCATCGACACCCGCGTCGACCTTCCGGGCCTGGGTGAGAACTTCCACGACCACGCCCTGCTGATCAACCCGGTGGCCCGCACCGACCGGCCCGGACCGGACCCGAACATGAACCTGTCCGAGGTGTGCCTGTTCGCCAACAGCGGCGGCTGGCCGGTGCCCGACCTCCAGATCGGCTTCGTCCACCGCGCCCAGTTCCAGCCGGAGCCCGACCCGCGGCTGATCACCGCCCTGCCGGGGCTCGTACGTCCGCTCTCGCGCGGCACGCTGCGGCTGGCGAGCGGCGACCCGCTGGCCGACCCGCTGCTGGACCCGGCGTACCTCTCGCATCCCTCCGACGTCGACCGGCTGGTCAAGGCCTTCGAGCTCGGCCGGGAGATCTTCGGCACCCGCGCGTTCGCCGAGTGGGGGCTCAAGGAGGTCGCCCCGGGGCCGTCGGTCGGTACGCGTGAGGAGTTGGCGGCGTTCGTGCGCGAGAACGTCACCTCGTACTTCCACTACGCGGGCGCCTGCCGCATGGGCAGCGACAACCTGGCGGTGGTCGACCCCGAGCTCAAGGTCCGCGGGGTGGAGGGGCTGCGCGTGGCGGACGCCTCGGTGATCCCCGAACTGCCCTCCAGCAACTGCCAGACGCCCGTGGTGATGATCGCCGAGCGGGCCGCCGACTTCGTCCGGCGCGACCTGGAGCGGAAGGGCTGACATGAGTGCCGCGGACTCCTACGACTACATCGTGGTCGGCGCGGGATCGGCCGGCTGCGCCCTGGCCCACCGGCTCGTCACCGGCAGCGACGCCCAGGTGCTGCTGCTGGAGGCGGGCGGACCCGACACCCGGCCGGAGATCCACCGCGAGCAGATCTCCAGCACCCTGTCGCTGTGGGCGCCGGGCGAGCTCGACTGGGGCTACGCCACCGAGCCCGAAGCCGGTCTCGCGGGCCGCTCCATCCCGGTGCTCCGCGGCAGGGTCTGGGGCGGGTGCAGCTCGGTCAACGCGATGCTGCATGTACGGGGCAACCGGCGCGACTACGACAACTGGGCCGTGCCCGGCTGGAGTTACGCCGATGTCCTGCCGTATTTCATCAGGTCCGAGGACTTCGACGGCGGGCCGTCCGAGTACCGGGGGAAGGGCGGTCCGCTGGGCGTGATCCGTCACTCGGACCCGACTCCCGTGTCCCGGCGGCTGTTCGAGGCCGGCCCGGAGGTGGGGCTGCGCGACGCCGGGCCCGGCTTCGACTACAACGCGGCCGAGCAGACGGACACGGTCTTCTACTACCAGGCCAACAAGACGCCCACGCACGAGCGTTCCAGCACCGCGGTGGCCTATCTGCGTCCCGTGCTGGACCGGCCCAACCTCTCGCTGCTCAGTCACGCCACCGCCACCCGGATCCTGTTCACGGGCGGCCGGGCGACGGGGGTCGAGTACGTCCGGGACGGGCGGGTCCAGCAGGCCCGCGCCGAACAGGAGGTGATCGTCAGCGGTGGGGCGTACGAGTCTCCGCATCTGCTGCTGCGCTCCGGCATCGGGGACGCGGCCGAGCTGCGCCGGCACGGTCTTCCCGTGGTCGCCGATCTGCCCGGGGTGGGCCGCAACCTCCAGGACCACATGATCCTGGGGGTGGCCCATCTCAGCCGGCAGGAGCATCCGTTCGAGCCGACGCTGATCGCCGAGACCGGTTTCTTCACCCGTACCCGCTCGGGCGAGGGCTCCCCCGATCTCCAGATGACCTTCGGCGGGCTCAAGTTCGTGGACCCGGCGCTCGACCAGGAGGGACCGGGGTTCACCTTCGCGCCGGTGCTCGCGCAGCCGCACAGCATCGGCTCGGTGAGCCTCCACCCGGAGGATCCGGCCCACAACCTGGTGCTGCGGCCGAACTACCTCAGCGAACCGGCCGACGTGGAGACCTTCCTCCACGGCATCGAACTGGCTCGCGCCCTGGCCCGTACGGACGCGCTCGCCGAGGTCGTGAAGACCGAGATCGCGCCGGGCCCCGGGGTCACCAGCCGTGCCGACCTCGTCGAGTTCGTCCGCCGCAACGCCGGGACGCTCTGGCACCCGGTCGGCACCTGCGCCCTGGGCGACGGCGAACAGGCGGTCGTGGACCCCGAGTTGAGGGTGCGCGGGGTGGCGGGGCTGCGGGTCGCCGACGCCTCGGTCATGCCGCGGATCATCGCGGGCAACACCAACGCCGCCTGCGTGATGATCGGCGAGAAGGCCTCCGACCTGGTCCTCGCCGCACACGGCGGCACCGGCACCGGAACGCACCAGGAGGGACGAGCATGAACGGCGCCGAGCTGTACCACCACTTCGCCGAGCACTTCAACGACCGCGCCTACGACCGGCTGGGCGAGGTGATGACGGACGGCTTCGTCGATCACCACCCCGGTCTCGTCGACGTCGCCTCGCTGGAGGTCTACCGCAAGAACCTCGCCGCGGTCATCGACGCCCTGGAGATGACCGCGCACCCCGAGGAGGTGACGGCGGTCGGCGACCGGGTCTACACCCGGATCCGGCTGACGGGCCGACACACCGGGACCTTCCTGGGCCTGGCCCCCACCGGCGCCGCACTCGACTGGTACACGCACGAGATCTGGCGGGTCGCGGACGGCAGGTTCGTCGAACGCTGGGCGGTCGACGACCTGCTCACCCTGCTCGCCCAAACGGGCTACCCGCTGCCGGGCTGGGACTCGGGCGACTGACCGCCCGGGCCGGCCACCATCATGGACGAGAGGCATCGCATGAACACGAAGGACGTCGTCACGCGCTACTACGAACTCGCCAACGCGGGCGAGTGGGACCCGTGGTGCGACCTGTTCGCGCCGGACCAGACGATGGACGAGCAGCTCGCCGGTCATGTCGAGGGCCGGGAGACGCTGCGGGAGATGATGAAGGGCTTCCCTGAGATGTACGCGCGCTTCGCCAACCGGCCCGTGCACGTCGTGGTCGACGGGGAGCAGGCCGCCGTGGTCTCGCACATTTCCGCCAGCACCGCGCGGGGCGAGCGGATCGAGGCGGACGTGTGCAACTACTTCCGCGTCGAGGACGGCCAGATCGTCTACATGGCCAACTTCCACGACAGCGTCCCCTTCACCCCCGTCCTCGGGAGGTGAGCCATGGCTGTCGTCAGCGGACTGCGCTGGTCGCACGTCGGCCTCAACTGCCGTGACCAGAAGGCCACGGAGGACTTCTACTCCCGCTGGTTCGGCTTCGCACGGGCCCGGGTGGTGGAGGCGGACGGCACCCGTGTCGTCTTCCTCCGCCGCGACCAGGTCTATCTGGAGCTGTTCGCGACCGATGCCGGGCCCGCCTTCGACACCCTCGCGGACGGACCCCGGCACCCGGGCACGGCACGCCATCTGGCCTTCCAGGTGGACAGTGTCGACGCCTTCCTCGACACGGCGGGCGGCGAACTGGACGTCACCCTGGGCCCGCTCGCCTTCGACGCGTTCATCCCCGGCTGGAAGACGGTGTGGGTCAAGGACCCCGACGGCGTGGTCGTCGAGGTCAGTCAGGGCTACTCCGACCAGGAGGCGGCCGAACTCGCCACGTACGCCTGACGGTCCGTCCGACGCGCCGCGCAGGCCCGACAGATCAGCGACTTCACGCAGTACACCCGGGTGCTCGACGCAGTGTGCCGGAAGGCCGCTGCCGGACCCGGGCGAGGGCCCCACTTCTCCCTAGCGTGCTCCGCACGTTCCTCAGGCAAGGAGTCACCCCCTATGCGCGCCCCCTCCATCGCGGCCGTCCTGCCCAGCGGCGCGGCTCGCCGCCCCATCCTTCTGCTCTCCCTCGGTACGTTCGCCCTGGGCACCGACTCGTTCGTGGTGAGCGGCGTCCTGCCCGACGTGGGTCATGACCTCGGGGTGGGTCTGGGCACCACCGGTCTGCTGGTCACCGTGTTCTCCGCGGTGTACGCGGTCAGCGCGCCGGTGCTGGCCGTCACCACGGGCAACAAGGACCGGCGCGGCATCCTGCTGTCCGCCCTCGTCGTCTTCGTCCTCGCCAATCTGCTCGCCTCGGTGGCGCCGAACTACGCGATCATGATCGTGGCCCGGGTGCTCGCCGCCCTCGCCGCCGCCCTGTACACACCCGCAGCGACCGCCGCCGCGGCCACCCTCGCCGCCCCCGCCGAGCGGGGCCGGGCCCTGGCCGCGGTGCTGGGCGGCCTCACCCTCGCCAACGCGCTCGGGGTGCCGATCGGCACCCTGATCGCCAACGCCGCACAGTGGCGGGCGACGTTCGTGTTCGTCGCGGTACTGGGCGCGCTGGCATTCCTGGGCCTGGCCCGGGCGCTCGGCCAGATCCCGTCGGCCGGGACGGCGAGTCTGCGCGAGCGCGTCACCGCGGCCCGGATCCGCACCATCCCCACCACACTCGTGGCCACCGCGCTCTCCATCTGCGGTGTGTTCGTGATCTACACCTACCTCGCCGTGTTCGCCGACCGTACCGCCGGCATCCACGGCGCGATGGTGACCACCGTCTATCTGATCTTCGGGGTCGGTGCCGTCATCTCCAACCTGGCGGCGGGCTGGCTGATCGACCGGATCTCGCCGGTGAAGGTGGCGGCGGTCTCCATGGGCGGTCTCGCGGTCGCCTGGGCACTGCTCGCGGTGCTGGCGCACGTCGGTTCGCGCGGCACGGCCACCGCCGTGCTGCTGTGCCTGATCGTGGCCGGCTGGTCGCTGGTGGGCTGGATGTTCAACCCTGCGCAGCAGCAGCGGCTACTGACCGCCGCCGGTCCGCAGGGCCCGGTCGTGCTGTCGATGAACGCCTCCGCGATCTACGCCGGCCAGGCCGTGGGCGGTGGCATCGGCGGTCTGCTGCTGTCGCACGGGTCGGCCGCGCTGCCGATCGGCGGGACGGTCTGTGTGCTGCTGGCCCTGGTGTTCCTGTCCCTGTCCGCCCGGCAGCCGCGTGCGAGCGTCGTCGTGCGGGAGGCGGACACCACCACCGCGCCGACCCGGCAGTCCGCTTCCTGACCTTGAGGAGTCCTTCCCCATGACCACCACCCAAGAGGCCCCGGCCTCCGCCGTGGCACCGGGCCGGCTGTTCATCGGCGGCGCGTGGCGCGACGCCGCGGACGGGGCCACCCGCCCCACGATCAGCCCGGTCGACGGCTCGGAGACCGCGCCGATCGCCTACGGCACCCCCGCCGACGTCGACGCCGCCGCGCTGGCGGCTCGACGGGCCTTCGACTCGGGCCCCTGGTCGACGGCGGGCGGACACGAGCGGGCCCGGATCCTGCTCAAGGTCGCCGACCTGATCGAGCGGGACGCCGAGGAGATCGCGTACCGCGAGACAGTCGACATGGGCAAGCCGATCATGTTCGCCCGCCAGGAGGTGCCGTTCGTCGCGATGGCCTACCGCTACTTCGCGGGTCTGGCCACGCAGCTGTCCGGCGCGACCCGGCAGACGGCGACCCCGACGTTCACGTACACGCTGCGGGAGCCGGTCGGTGTGGTGGGTGCCATCACGCCGTTCAACTTCCCGCTGGTCCTCGCCACCACGAAGCTGGCGCCGGCGCTGGCCGCGGGCAACACGGTGGTGCACAAGCCGTCCGAGGCGACCCCGCTGTCCGCCTTGAAGATCGCCGAACTGTTCGCCGAGGCGGGCCTGCCCGACGGGGTGCTGAACGTCGTCACCGGGCCCGGTGCCGAGCTGGGACAGGCGCTGTCGGCGCATCCGGCGGTCGACAAGATCGCCTTCACCGGCTCGACGGCCGTGGGCCGGGAGATCATCCGCACCACCGCGGACACCCTCAAGAAGGTCACGATGGAGCTCGGCGGCAAGTCGGCCAACATCGTCTTCGCCGACGCCTATCTCGACGAGGCGGTCCAGCAGGCGTTCTTCGGCATCTTCTACAACAAGGGCGAGATATGCACGGCCGGTTCACGACTGCTGGTGCAGCGGTCCGTGTACGACGAGGTGGTCGGCAGGCTCGTTGAGCAGGCCTCGGCGACCCTGCCCGGCAACCCGCTCGATCCGGGCACCCTGTTCGGACCGCTGGCCCACCTCGCGCAGTTCGAGAAGGTCACCCGGTACACGGCGATCGGCCGGGAGGAGGGCGCCACGCTGCTGGCCGGCGGCGAGGCCTACCACCCTGAGGGACTGGAGGGCGGCCTGTACTTCCGGCCGACGGTGTTCGGCGACGTCGACAACGGCATGCGGATCGCGCAGGAGGAGATCTTCGGCCCCGTCCTGTCCGTGATCCCCTTCGACACGGAGGAGGACGCGGTCGCCCTGGCCAACGGCACGCCGTACGGCCTGGCGTCCGGCGTGCACACCTCCGACGTCAGGCGGGCGCACCGGGTGGCCCGGGCGCTGAAGGCGGGTACCTGCTGGATCAACACGTACAACCTGTTCGACCCTGCCGTGCCCTTCGGCGGCTACAAGGCCTCCGGGTTCGGGCGCGAGTTCGGGCCCGAGGCACTGGACAGCTACACCCAGACCAAGTCTGTCTGGACGGACCTCTCCTGACGACCCGGCTTCTCCCCCGCGACGACGGCACGGCGGTCCCCCACCGCCGTGCCGTCGTCATCGAACCGGCGGCCCAGGGTGCCGCGTTGATCCTGCACGGCCCGGCACTCACCTCTCAGTTTCGGGTCTCCTGCTTGGCGGCCCCGTCACTGACGGGTTTCCACCTGCCCGGCGGGGCCCGGCATCGGCCTGCCGGAAGATCAGCGGCACCCCCCGGCCGGAGCTGAGCAGCCAGTGCTCCATCGCGTTGACCAGGACCAGTAGTCCGGCGGTCAGCGCGATGGTGGCCAGCGGCGGCAGGAACGGGCCGCCCGCCACGGTCGCGAACAGGGCGAGCGATCCGTAGAAACGGGTCACCGAGGCGGCTCCGAACATCCGGCGGCGCGTGTAGCAGAAGGTGAGGGTGAACAGGGCCGCGCCGCCGGGCAGCAGTCCGGCACCGATCCTGTGCGTGTCGTGCAGCGGGTGCTGCACAGCCCGTTGCGCACCGACGGAGACCAGCAACAGGCCCACGACGAGGACGAGATGGCCGTAGCTCAGCACGTCCCGTACGACGATCGACGGGCTCGGGTGGGTGCGCAGGGCGTGGGCGACGGCGGAGGCGGCGAGGTGGAAATACAGCCACCACAGCGCGCAGCCGACCAGGAAGGCGAGGACGAGCGCCGTCAGGTTGGCGCCTCCCATGGGGCCGGTGGCGACGCTCGCGCCGACCGCGAAGACGTTCTCGCCGAGCGCGATGATGATGAACAGGCCGAAACGCTCGGGGAGATGGTTCACTCCGAACGTCAACTGGCGCAGATGTCCGCCGAGTACGAGCGGGGCGGCGATCTCGGCGAGGACCGCGACCGTCCAGCAGCCGGTGCGCCACGGGCCGGGGCAGGCCGCCGTACCGAAGAGGACGAGGGCGAAGGCGAGTCCGGCCCGGTAGGGATGGATGGTGTACAGGGCGCACTCCCTGCGGATGGCCTCCCCGATGAGCAGGCGCAGGGCCATATAGCTGCCCGCGTACAGGAGCGCCTGTTCACGGACGGCGGGGGCGTGCGGCGCGGCGACCGCCATGCCGTACACGGCGAGGCCCGACAGGAGCAGGAACACCCGTTGGGTGTTGGTCTCGTGCACGGCGTTCATCGCCATGACGACGTCGACCCAGGCCCACCACAGCGGGATCAGGACGAGCAGACAGCGGCCGAGCACGGGCCAGCTCGGGTGCGCGGCCAGGAGGTGTGCGATCTGGCTGACGGCGAAGGCCAGCACCAGGTCGAAGAAGAGTTCGGTCCAGGTGGCCCGGTCGCGTGCCTGTGCGACCGGGGCGGTCGCGGGTGCGGTTGCGTCGGTCATCCCTGTATGGGCGCATGGGTCCGCCCTGTCCCACCCCGGTGCGCCGGATCGTGGCACGCACTCCCGCAAGTCACGGCATCGGCTACGTGAGCACCGTCGTCCGGCGTGCGGGCGGCAAGGCTGGTTCAGGAACCCGTGAGCGTCACGAGAACCGGTCCGCCGGCGGCGTCGACCAGGCGGGTCCAGCGTGCCGTGAGGGTCACGGTACGGTGCGGTACGGCCACCCGCAGGCGCTCCCGGTGCAGGGGCCGGCCGTCCTGGGAGACGCACAGGAGCGGGCGGCGCAGCGGGGCCGAGACGCGCAGGACGTACGGGTGGTCGTCGGCCGGGGCGATCCGGTTCGGGGCGATCCAGCGCAGGGGCGGGTCCACGAGCAGGGGCAGCGTCGTGCGGGGCCACTCGGCGCCGGCCAGGGTCTCCAGTACGGCGGCGGCTCCGAAGGCTCCCTCCCGGGCCGCCGTGGCCGCGCTCTCCACCGGGTGCAGCACACTGCCGACGGCGAAGACGCCCGGCCGTGAGGTGTGCAGCGCCCCGTCGACGGCGGGGCCCCGGGTGCCGGGGTCCAGGGCGAGTCCGCCGCGCCGGGCGAGTTCGTGGTCGGGCACGAAGTCGCCGGTGAACACGACGGTGTCACAGGCCAGTCGAGCGGTACGACCGTCCCGGTGCCGGACGCGAACGCCGGACAGCCGTCCGTGGCCGAGGAGTTCGGTGAGTGCGGTGTCGGTGAGAAGGGGGATACGGTTGCGGAGGCGGGCGTTGTGGGCGCGGGTGGTGGTCGTCCGGGGTCGGTCCCACTCGGTGACCATGGCGACGACTTGGGCTCCGGCGGCCCGTACGGTGTCGGCGGCGGCGTAGGAGACGTCCTCGGCGCCGACCACGACGACCCGGGTTCCGATCCGCTGCCCGTGGAGATGCACCGCCTGCTGCAACTCGCCGGTGGTGTACACCCCGTGGGGGCGGGTGCCCGGCACCAGGCGGGCGGCGCGGGGCCGTTCACGGGCACCGGTGGCGAGGACGACGGCCGCCGCGCGGATGGTCTCCGGGCCTTGCGGGCCCACGGTGTTCAGGGCCAGCGGCCCCGCCCAGTCGAGGGCGGTGATCCCGGTACGGACGACGGCTCCGGCGCGTGCGGCGGCGGTGAGGAGCAGGCGGGCGTACGCGGGTCCGTTGAGCGGATGCGTCCAGGTACCGAAGCCTCCGTGGTGGCAGTGCCGGGGCACTCCCCCGGCGCGCTGTTCCCGGTCCAGGACTTCGACACGGGCGACTCCGGCGACGGCGAGACGGGCGGCGGCGGCGAGTCCGGCGGGACCGGCGCCGACGACCAGGACGTCGACTTCTCTCGGTGTGCGGATCCCGTCCTCCTCCGACAAACCGGCCACGCCGTCCACTTCAGGATCCCGCCCCCTCGAACAACTCCCGTACAGCCGCCCCGCAGTAGAACCCCTGGCAGCGCCCCGCGCGGGCCCTCGTCCGCCGGCGCAGTCCGTCGAGGCTGCGCGGCGGCACCGTACTGGCGAGCGCGTCCCGTATCTCGCCCCGTGTCACCCGTTCGCAGTGGCAGACGAGGGTGCCGTACTCCGGGTCGGCGGCGATGAGTTCGGCCCGCTGGTACGGGCGCGGGTACGCCTCGCCGAGGTTCGGCATGCGCACCGGTTCCAAGTCGACGGCGGGGCCCAGGTCGAGGCCCGTGTCGGCCAGCAACGCGGTGACGTGCGCGGCGATCGCGAGGGACGCGGTCAGGCCGGTGGAGCGGATACCGCCGACCGTGAGGGACGCCTGCCCGGGGTGGGCGGTGATGCGGTAGTCGTCGTACTCGGTGGCGGCGCGCAGGCCGGCGTAGACGGCGGTGATCTCCTCGTCGAGCAGCGCGGGGAGGATGCGGGCGCCCTTCTCCCGCAGCTGGGCCAGTCCTTCGGCGGTCGAGCCGGTCGCGCGCTTGTCGTGCAGGTCCTCGGCGGTGGGGCCCAGGAGCAGGTTGCCGTAGACCGTCGGGGCGACCAGGACTCCTTTGCCCAGTGCCGTGGGGACGGGCAGGAGGATGTGGTGGAGCAGGTCGCGGGCGAGTTTGTCGAAGACGATCAGTTGGCCCCGGCGTGGGGTGACGGTGAAGTCGTCGTGGCCCAGGTGACGGTCGAGGGTGTCGGCGTGCAGACCGGCCGCGTTGACGAGGCAGCGGGTGCGGAGGGTGCCCCGGGCGGTGGTGAGGAGGTGGGTGCCGTCCCGCCGACCGACCCGCTCCACCGGTGAGTTGAGGTGCAGGTCCACTCCCTGCCGGACCGCCTGCGTCGCGTATGCCAGTGTCGTCGTCCACGGGCAGACGATGCTCTCGCCGGGCACGTGCAGGGCACCGAGCGCGCCTGGGCCGAGGTGCGGTTCGCGTGCGTACAGTTCGGGGGGCTCGATCAGGCGGGTGTCACCGTATTCGTTGCGTTCGGCCTTCTCCGCCAAGTGCGGCAGCGCCGCGAGCTGTTCCTCGTCCCAGGCCACCAGCAGCGCGCCCACCGGCTCGACGGGAATGCCCGACTCGGCCGCGTACGCGGTGAGTTGACGTGAGCCTTCGCGGACGAGCCGTGCTTCGAGGGAGCCCGGTACCGCGTCGAAGCCGGTGTGCAGGATCGCGGTGTTCGCCTTCGAGGTGCCCTGACCGATGTCGTCCTGGGCCTCGACGACCGCGACCCGCAGGTTCGGACGGCGGGCCAGTTCCCGGGCGATCGCGCAGCCGACCACTCCCGCGCCGACCACCGTCACGTCGTAACTCCGTGACGGCAGTGGCCCGTTGGCCGTGACCGTCATGCGGGGGCCCGGTCGAGCAGCGCGGTGACCTCGGTGCGGAAGGCGGCGAGGCGTTCGGCCGCGTGGTCCGGGGTGATGCGTGGTTCGTAGACGGCGGCGGGTTTCCAGTCGGGCAGTGCGTCGGCGACCGTGAGTCCGGGTTCGGCGCCGAGCCGGGCCAGAGCGCCCACGCCGAGGGCGGTCGCGTCGGGCAGTGCGGACACCTCGACGGGGCGTTGCAGGAGGTCGGCCTGGGTCTGCATGAGGAGGGCGGAGCGGGTGAGGCCGCCGTCGACGCGCAGGACGTCGAGGGGTGTGCCGAGGTCGGTCGCGGCGGCTTCGGCGAGGGAGACCACCTGTGCGGCGAGGCCCTCGCACAGGGCGCGCACCAGGTGTCCGCGTGTGGTGTCGAGGCCGAGTCCGGTGAGGGAGCCGCGCAGGTCGCCGCGCCACCAGGGGGCGGCGAGTCCGGCGAGGGCGGGGACGAAGGTGACGCCCCCGCTGTCGGGTTCGGCGCCGCCCACGCGGTCCAGGTCGGCGGCGCCGGTGATGACACCGATGTCGGTGAGCCAGCGTACGGCGGACGCGGCCGTGTAGACCTGTCCGTCGAGGCAGTAACTGGTCCGCCCCGCAAGGCGCCAGGCCACGCAGCTCACCAGGCCGGTGTCGCCGCGCCGGGGTGTGTCGCCGGTGTGCGCGAGGAGGAACGCCCCTGTGCCGTAGGTGCACTTGGCGCCGCCGGGTGCGGTGATCCGCTGGGCGAGCAGGGCCGCCTGTTGGTCCACTACGAGTCCGGTGAGGGGTATCTCCGCGCCGAACGCCGTGGTCGTACCGATGAGTTCGGCGCAGTCGACGACTCCGGGGAGGCGTTCACCGGACAGGCCGTACAGGTCGAGGGCGCGGGGCGACCAGGCGGCCTTGTCGAGGTCGAGGAGCTGGGTGCGGCCGGCGGTGGCGGCGTCGGTGACGTGGGTGCCGGTGAGGCGGTGGACCAGCCAGGAGTCGCTGGTGGTGACCATGCCCTCGCGGGTGAGGTGGCGCCGTATCCAGGCCATCTTGGGCGCGGCGAAGTACGCGTCGAGCGGCAGGCCGGTGAGGTGGCGCAACTCGTCGGCGTGCTCGGCGAGTTCGGCGCAGACGCTCGCCGCGCGGCGGTCCTGCCAGACAAGCGCGTCGGTCAGCGGCATACCGGTGTCGGGGTCCCAGGCGAGCACGGTCTCGCCCTGGTTGGCGAGGCCCAGTGCCGCCACGGGCTCGTCGGCCTCCGCGAGTGCGCGGCGCCCGGCGATGATCACCGACTCGTACAGTTCCTCCGGGTCGGCCTCGACCAGGCCGCCCGGCAGTCGACGGGTCCCCACCGAGACGAACCCGGTGCCGATCACGCCGCGTTCGGGACAGATCACCAGGGCCTTCGTGCCGGATGTCCCCTGGTCGACGGCGAGTACCGGACCCGTCATACCACCCCTCCCGTAGATCACCGCACGACAGCCTGCCGCCGGTCCGCATCGCACGTCAAGCATTTCTGATCTTCGGTCAACTCATAGATATATCCAGCGAGTTGGGGACGATCGGGAAACGAGGGGTGATGCGGAACCTCCGCCTCTATAGTGACCGCGGACCAGCGCGATCTCCTCGACCGCCGCCCTGAGGAGGGCTGTTGTTACTCCACTTTGCCGTCATGCCCCGCAACCGCCGTGCTGCGGGCGGCTGATGGCGAAAGAAGAAGCACGTCCCGCCTACGATCCCGCGGGCCACGACTCGGCCCTGCGGGCGGCCCTCCAGGATCTGCGGACCGGGCGCTGGATGTCGATGCGCACGCTGCTCGCCGACACCACCCAGTGGTGGCAGTGGACGCAGCGCACCCAGGTCCTCGCGGCAGCGGCGGCCGGTACGGACGTGGTGCGGGCCTGGCTCGCGGAGGAGCCGCACAGTGTGCCGGCCGCGGTGATGCGCGCCCGGGTCGCCGTGGAGCGCGCGCTGCGGGCCCACCGCGACGAGCACCGTCGTACGCACGAACTGTGGGTCGAGGCCTGGGACGTGAGCGAGACCGCCACCCGGATCGCGCCCCGGGACCCGGTGCCGTGGGTGTGCCTGCTGGCGCTGGCCCAGATCGACCGGGACCAGCGCTGGGAAGAGCACCGGGCGACGCCCCCGGAGCCGATGCTGCCGACGGGACCGTGGGGTCTGCTGGCGGAGGCCGACCGGCGGGACCCGTACAACCGCGAGGCGTACCACCGGATGCTCCAGTTCCTGTATGTGCGCGGCTCCTCGGGGCGGCTCGCGGAGGCGGTCGGCTACGCGCACTGGGCGGCGGAGTCGGCGCCTCGGGGTTCCGCGCTGCACGTCCTGCCGCTGTATGTGCGGGTCGAGCGGTACCGGCGCGGCGGCGGGCGCGACGCCGCCCTCGATCTGCACTGGGTGGCGGAGGACGCGAGCCGCGAGGCACGTCGGGCCCTGCACCTCTGGTTCGAGCACACGCATATGGCCCAGCGCTCCCTGCTGGACCTCAACCATCTCGCCCACGCGCTGTGGGGCGCGCTCCAATTCCCGGACGCGGCCCGGGTGTTCGACGCCCTCGGCCCCTACCACACCCCCGTGCCCTGGACCTACCGCACCGCGCGGCCCGGCGATCAGGCCCAGGCGACGGACGTGTTCGTCCAGGCCCGCGCGCGCAGCGGCGCGGCCCGCGACCCCGGCGGGCGCCCCTGAGACCCACCCCCCGCTCCTCACCCCCGGAGGTTCCGTCTTGTCGTCCCTCAATCCCGAAGGTGATCCACAGCACGGTGATCCACAGCACGACGAGGAACAGCGCCTGCGCGAACTCGGCTACCGGCCGGTGCTCGCCCGCCGCATGGGCGGTTTCGGCAACTTCGCGATCAGCTTCTCCGTGATCTCCGTCCTGTCCGGCTGCATGACCCTGTACGGCTTCGGCATGGGCGCGGGCGGCCCCGCGGTGATGCTGTGGGGCTGGGCGGGCGTCGGCCTGTTCGTGCTGTGCGTGGGCCTCGCGCTCGCCGAGGTCACCAGCGCGTATCCGACGTCCGGCGCCCTGTACTACATGGCCGACCGGCTCGGCGGCCGGCGCTGGGGCTGGTACACGGGCTGGCTGAATCTGCTCGGTCTGCTGGGCGCGATCGCCGGCATCGACTACGGCGCGGCCCTGTTCACGGGCGCCTTCGCCAGCATCCAGTGGGGTTTCGAGCCCACACCCGGCAGAACGATGCTGATCTTCCTCGGCATCCTGCTGCTGCACGCCTTACTGAACCTCTTCGGCGTCCGGCTGGTCAGCGTCCTCAACTCGATCAGCGTGTGGTGGCACCTGGCCGGAGTGGCGGTGATCGTCGGCGCGCTGGTGATCGTCCCCGACCACCACCGGTCGGCGTCCTTCGTGTTCACGAAGTTCGTCAACGACACCGGCTGGTCGAACCCCGTGTACGTGGCGGCGATCGGCCTGCTGCTGGCCCAGTACACCTTCTCCGGCTACGACGCCTCGGCGCACCTCTCCGAGGAGACCTCGAACGCCTCGGTGTCGGCGGCACACGGCATCGTCCGCTCCATCTGGGTCTCGTGGATCGCGGGCTTCGCACTCCTGGCGGGCCTCACCTTCGCCATCCAGGACTACGAGGGCACCCGGACCAGCGCGACCGGGGTACCGCCCGCGCAGATCCTCCTCGACGGCCTCGGCACGGACGGCGCCACCGCGCTGCTCCTCGTGGTGATCATCGCGCAGTTGTTCTGCGGCAACGCCGAGGTCGCCGCCGCCAGCCGTATGGTCTTCGCGTTCAGCCGGGACGGGGCCCTGCCCGGCTCGGCCCTGTGGCGCAAGGTCAGCACCCGCACCCAGACCCCGGTCGCCGCCGTCTGGCTGGCGGTGGTGGCCGCCGCGCTGCTCGCGCTGCCGTCCCTGTACTCGGTGACGGCGTACGGCGCGGTCACCGCGATCAACGTCATCGGCATCACCCCCGCGTACGCGATCCCGGTGTTCCTGCGCCTCCGCGCGGGAGACCGTTTTCAGCCGGGTCCATGGAGCCTGGGCCGCTGGAGCAAACCGATCGGCTGGATCGCCGTGGTCTGGGTGGCCTGTGTGACGGTGCTGTTCTGTCTGCCGCAGTCCTCACCGGTGACGGTCGACTCGATGAACTACGCGTCGGTCGCCCTCGCCGTCGTACTGATCCTCGCCGGCGTGTGGTGGTACGTCGCCCGCCGTTCGTACGGCACACCGGCCACCGCCGCCTACGGCTCCGACCGCGACCAGGCCGAACTCGCCGAGGGAATCGTCTGAAAGCCGTGCTCACAGCCCCGGACCAGGTACGAACTCCCGGTCCGGATACGGCAGGATGAGCGGTCGCGCCGGTGCACGGGCCTGTCCCGGCCGGCGCGCTCGCACTTCCGCAATGCCCGCAACACGAGCAGGTGACAACGTGACGACTCTTCACATCCGGCCGTCGGCGGCGCTCTTCGCCGCAGTTCCTCCTCCCGGAGGTGACCGATGAACCGCACGCCGACCCTGGACGACTTCATGCTCGCCGGAATCGCCCTGGCCTCGGGCCTGTTGGCGGCCTTCCTGCTGCGGATACTGCTGCGCTGGCTCGGCAAGCACGCCGACCGCACCCGCTGGAGCGGCGACGACGTGATCGTCGACGCGCTGCGGACCGTGGTGCCGTGGTCGGCGATCGCCGGCGGCGCGGCCGTCGCGGGCGCGGTGCTGCCGCTGACCAGGACGGTCCAGCACCAGGTCAACCAGACCCTCCAGGTGCTGGTCATCCTCGCCGTGACGGTGTCGGCGGCCCGGGTGATCGCCGGCCTTGTCCGGGCCGTCACCAACTCCCGTTCCGGGGTTGCCGGTTCGGCCACGATCTTCGTCAACATCACCAGGATCCTGGTCCTGGCCATCGGCTTCCTGGTGATGCTCCAGACGCTCGGCATCTCGATAGCGCCGATGCTCACCGCCCTGGGCGTCGGCGGTCTCGCCGTCGCGCTGGCTCTTCAGGACACCCTCGCCAACCTGTTCGCGGGCATCCACATCCTCGCCTCGAAGACCGTCCAGCCCGGCGACTACATCCGGCTGAGCAGCGGCGAGGAGGGCTACGTCGAGGACATCAACTGGCGTCAGACGACGGTCAGGGCGCTGTCCAACAACCTCGTCGTGATACCGAACGGCCAGCTCGCCAAGACGAACATGACCAACTTCATGCGTCCCGAGCAGCAGTTGACGATCCTGGTGCAGGTGGGCGTCGGCTACGACAGCGACCTGGAGCACGTCGAGCGCGTGACCATGGAGGTCATCGCCGAGGTCATGACCGACATCACCGGGGCGATCCCGGAGCACGAACCGGCGATCCGCTTCCACACCTTCGGCGACTCGCGGATCGGGTTCACGGTGATCCTGGGCGTCGGCGAGTTCAGCGACCAGTTCCGCATCAAGCACGAGTTCATCAAGCGCCTGCACAAGCGGTACCGGCACGAGGGCATCCGGATTCCGGCGCCGACGCGGACGGTGGCGCTCCAGCAGGGGTCGATCGCCATACCGCAGCAGCGGATCCCGGAGGACGAGCCGGGCGAAGTCTCCTCCGCCCGGCTCGACTGACGGATCAACTGGCCTAGAGCGTCGCCGAGTTGTCGTGGTAGTGCCCGCCGGTCCGGCTGTGCGGGACGGCGAGGGACGGGGTCACCGGTGTGACCGTCCAGTCCGGATGGCCGGGCATGCGCGGCGTCGTCGTACCGTAGAGCCAGTCCCGCAGGAAACCGGACAGGTCCTGGCAGGCGACCTTCGACGCGACGGCGATGTAGTCCTCCGTCGTCGCCGAGGAGTCGCGGTACCGGGTGAGGAAGGCGCGCTCCACGGCGTGGAAGGTGTCCTCGCCGATGAACTCCCGCAGGGCGTACAGCACCAGGACACCGCCGAGGTAACGCTGGCTGTCGAACAGGTTGGCCGCGTTGGGGGCGGCGACCGGGCCGGAGTCCTGGCGCCACTGGTCGCCGCGGGCGTAGGTGTTCTTCATCCGGGCTTCCATCGTGGTCAGGCCCAGGGAGTCGGGCCAGCCGCGCTCGTAGCGGTAGAGCAGTCCGTAGAAGTCGGCGTGGCCCTCGTTCAGCCACAGGTCGGCCCAGGTGGCGGGGCTGACGCTGTTGCCGAACCAGGAGTGGACCAGCTCGTGCATCATGTGCGAGCCGATCCTGTTCTCCGCCTGGAGCAGGAAGTTCGGCTTGTACAGGGTGAGGGTCTGGGTCTCAAGTCCCGTGAAGTCGAAGGCATTCGGGTCGTCGGAGTTGCAGGGCAGCAGTCCGTACGTCTCGAAGGGGAACGCCCCGAGGCGCTGCTCCAGCCAGTCCACGAGTCCCGGCGTGAGCGCGAGCGCCGGTTCCAGGGCGGCGGCGCGCGCGGTGGGCACGACGTCCCGCAGGGGCAGCCCGTGCGGGCCCGGCCGGTCCTTGACCACGTAGTCGCCGACCGTGAGCTGCACCAGCTCGGTCGCCATCGGTGAGCGCGAGCGGTAGCTGAAGGCGGTCCGGTCGCCGTCCAGCCGCTCGGTGCACACCGGTTGACCGTTCGCGACCCCGCGCAGCCCGTCCGGGACGGTGATCCGGAACGTGAAGTCGGCCTTGTCGCTGGGGTGGTCGTTGCAGGGGAAGACGGTGTGCGCCAGGTTCGGCTGGCCGCACACCGCGAAACCGTCGGGGGTGACGACCCAGCCGCCGGTGGGCGCGGCGGCGCGGCCCGGATCGGCGGAGTACTCCACGCAGACGGTGACCCGGGCCCCCGCCGGGAGGGTTCCGGCGGGCGTGATCCGCAGTTTCTCGTCGGCCTGCTCGAAGTCGGCGCCGCGGCCCTGGACGCGGACCTCGTGGATGTCGAGGCCGAGGGCGTCGAGGGAGAACCGGGTCAGGGACTCGGTCGTGCGCAGTTCTATCGTGACCGTGCCGTCGACGAGCTTCGTCGTCGCGTCGTAGGCGAGGTCGAGGTCGTAGGAACGGACGCGGTAGCCGTCGTTGCCGAGGCTCGGGAACACCGGGTCGCCGAGGGTCTCGGCGCCCTCGTCGCCGTACCCCCGTCCGGCCGTCCCGTCGCCGCTCCCCCGTCCGGCCGCGAAGGCCGGGGAACCCACGGTCAGCGCCGTGGCCGTACCGATCAGGGCGGCCACCGGGGCCGTCACTCTGGTGCGATTTCTCATGATCCGCTTTCGCTCGGGCGGCCGGGTGGTCAGCTCCGGCCGTCGGTCAGTCAAGGTGATCCACCCCTTACTGACTGCCGGACCGGGCGGTCGGTTGCCCTTGATCGACGGACAGGTGTTCGCGCGGTGCGGACGGACCGCTGTCGAGTGCGACCGCATCAGGAGATATCTTGATGTCGAGCAATGTTGCAGACGTGGAGCGGAGCACCGGTGACTGACTCGACCATCATCTATACGCACACTGACGAGGCCCCGGCCCTGGCGACGTATTCCTTCCTGCCGGTGGTCCAGGCGTACGCCTCGCAGGCGGGTGTCGCCGTGACCACGCGGGACATCTCGCTGGCCGGGCGCATCATCGCCGTGTTCCCGGAGTACCTCACCGAGGACCAGCGGATCCCGGACGCCCTGCACGAGCTGGGCGAACTGGCGAAGACGCCCGAGGCCAACATCATCAAGCTGCCGAACGTCTCGGCGTCCATCCCGCAGCTCAAGGCCGCCGTGGCCGAGCTGCAGGAGCAGGGCTACGCGCTGCCGAACTACCCGGACGACCCGAAGACCGACGAGGAGCGGGACATCCAGTCGCGCTACGACAAGATCAAGGGTTCCGCGGTCAACCCGGTCCTGCGCGAGGGCAACTCCGACCGGCGCGCCCCCGCCTCGGTCAAGAACTACGCGAAGAACCACCCGCACCGCATGGGCGCCTGGTCGGCGGAGTCCAAGACCAATGTCGCCACCATGGGCGAGAACGACTTCCGCTCCACCGAGAAGGCCGTGACGATCACCGAGGCCGGTGCGCTGCGCATCGAGCTGGTCGCCGAGGACGGCACCACCACCGTGCTGCGCGAGTCCGTACCCGTCCTGAAGGACGAGGTCGTGGACGCCTCCGTGCTGCACGTGGCGGAGCTGCGCGAGTTCCTCACCGCGCAGATCGCCCGCGCCAAGGCCGAGGACATCCTCTTCTCGGTGCACCTCAAGGCCACGATGATGAAGGTCTCCGACCCGATCATCTTCGGCCACGTGGTCCGCGCCTTCTTCCCGAAGACCTTCGAGCAGTACGGCGCCACGCTCGCCGCGGCCGGTCTGTCCCCGAACGACGGTCTCGGCGGCATCCTCAAGGGCCTGGCCGCGCTGCCCGAGGGCGACGCGATCAAGGCGTCCTTCGACGCGGAGATCGCCGAGGGCCCCGCGCTCGCGATGGTCGACTCCGACAAGGGCATCACCAACCTGCACGTGCCGTCCGACGTGATCGTCGACGCCTCGATGCCGGCCATGATCCGCACCTCCGGCCACATGTGGGGCCCGGACGGCGCGGAGGCGGACACCCTCGCGGTGCTCCCGGACTCCTCGTACTCCGGCGTCTACCAGGCCGTCCTCGACGACTGCCGCGCCCACGGCGCCTACGACCCGTCGACCATGGGCTCGGTGCCGAACGTCGGTCTGATGGCGCAGAAGGCCGAGGAGTACGGGTCCCACGACAAGACCTTCGAGGTCCCGGCCGCCGGTACGGTCCGACTCGTCGACCGGGCCGGCGATGTCGTCCTGGAGCAGGCGGTCGCCAAGGGTGACATCTTCCGCGCCTGCCAGACCAAGGACGCCCCGATCAAGGACTGGGTGAAGCTGGCCGTCACGCGTGCGCGTGCCACCGGCAACCCGGCGGTGTTCTGGCTCGACGAGACCCGCGCGCACGACGCCCAGCTGATCGCCAAGGTCAAGGCGTACCTGCCGGAGCACGACACCGAGGGCCTGGACATCCGGATCCTCGCGCCGGTCGAGGCGACCCAGCTGTCGGTGGAGCGCATTCGCCGCGGCGAGGACACCATCTCGGTGACCGGCAACGTGCTGCGTGACTACCTGACCGACCTCTTCCCCATCCTGGAGCTGGGCACCAGCGCCAAGATGCTGTCGGTCGTCCCGCTGATGGCGGGCGGCGGCCTCTTCGAGACGGGCGCCGGCGGCTCCGCGCCGAAGCACGTCCAGCAGCTGGTCAAGGAGAACTACCTGCGCTGGGACTCGCTCGGTGAGTTCTTCGCGCTGGTCCCCTCCCTGGAGCAGTACGCGACGTTCACCGGCAACGCCCGCGCGCAGGTCCTCGCGGACACCCTCGACCGCGCGACGGCGACCTTCCTCAACGAGGACAAGTCCCCGACCCGTCGTGTCGGCGGCATCGACAACCGCGGCAGCCACTTCTACCTCTCCCTGTACTGGGCGCAGGAGCTGGCCGCGCAGACCGAGGACGCGGACCTGGCGAAGGCCTTCGCCCCGCTCGCCGAGACCCTCGCGGGCGCCGAGCCGAAGATCATCGAGGAACTCCTCGCGGTCCAGGGCAGCCCGGCCGACATCGGCGGCTACTACCAGCCCGACCCGGCCAAGGCCGCGAAGGTCATGCGTCCGTCGACGACGTGGAACGACGCGCTGGCTTCGCTGAGCTGACGCACCGGTTGACCCACCGGGCCTGATGCCCGCTGCTCGCTCCGCCCCGGCCGGGGTTCCTCCGGCCGGGGCGGCGGCGTTCCGGGGCCGGGCAACAGTCCACGGTCGTGCATGCCGGGGAAAGACCTGCCCGTCACCCGTGCCGAGTGCGGGAAGGGACTCCCGCCTGTCGTCATCCGAGCCAGGAAACGTCCCGCCGATCACCGGTCCCGTAGAACAATCAGCTCCTCCCCGTCCGCGACGGCGAAGCCGGGGTAGTAGTCGTCCCGGTACAGCGCCCGCAGGAACGCGTGCTCGGTGATCTGCTGATTGCTGACGGGCATGGTGGTGCTCCCCCGGTCCGTGGTCGTCGATGCGGATACCTTGATCCTGCACCACGCCACTGACAACGCCTCCGGGAGCCGCCCGTGTCCCCCTCCGCGCCCTCCTTCGAGCTGCTGCCCGGCGCCGCCACTTCGCCCGTGATCCTCCATGTCCCGCACTCCGCGCGGGAGATACCGGCCGACGTGCGCGCGGACATCCTGCTGGACGACCCCGCTTTGGAGCGGGAACTCGACCACATCACCGACGCCCACACGGCCCGCATCGCCGCCGAAGCGGCACGCGCGTGTGCCCTCACCCCGTGGCGGTTCGTGAACCGGCTGTCCCGGCTGGTCGTCGACCCGGAGCGCTTCCCGGACGAGCGGGAGGAGATGCTCACCGTGGGCATGGGCGCGGTCTACACGCGCACCACACACCGGGCCGAGCTACGGCCCGCCGACCACGACCCCGAGCCCCTGATCGACCGCTGCTTCCGCCCGTACGCCCGCGCGATGAGGGACGCGGTCGCCGACCGGCTGGCCGCGACGGGCCGGGCCGTCGTCATCGACCTGCACTCCTATCCGGCCGCCCCGCTCCCCTACGAACTGCACGGCACCGGCCCCCGCCCGCCCGTCTGCCTGGGCACCGACACCTTCCACACCCCTCCCGCGCTGCTGGCGGCGGCGCGAGAGGCGTTCGCGGGGTGCGGGGAGATCGGTGTCAACAGCCCCTTCATCGGTACCTACGTCCCGCTGGAGTTCTACGGCAAGGAACCGGCCGTCGGCGCCCTGATGGTGGAGCTGCGCCGGGACACGTACATGACCGAGCCCGGCGGACCACCCGCCGCCTCCGGAGTCACCCGGCTCGCGTCCGCACTGGCGACGCTCGTGGACGCCGTATCCGCGTAGCGTCCGACCCTCCGCCCTCCGGCTGGAGCACTCCCGCAGGACAGGCGGTCGGGAGCGTACGAGGGTGGACAGCATGACCGAGGAGACCACCACGCTGACCGGCCAGGCCCCGCCCCCCGTCCGGGACTGGCCCCCGCTCGACCTGACCGGAACGGAGTTCGACCCGGTTCTCGCGGACCTCATGCGCGAGGGCCCGCTGACCCGGATCCGGCTGCCGCACGGCGAGGGGTGGGCATGGCTGGCCACCCGCTACGACGACGTGAAGATGATCACCAATGATCCGCGGTTCGGCCGCGCGGAGGTCACCACACGTCAAGTGACGCGCATGGCCCCGCACTTCAAGCCGCGCCCGGGGTCACTGGCCTTCGCCGACCAGCCGGACCACAACCGGCTGCGGAAGCCGGTCGCCGGCGCGTTCACGGTCGGCGCGATGAAGCGGCTGCGGCCCCGGGCGCAGTCACTGCTCGACGCGCTGGTCGACGGGGTCGTGGCGGACGGGCCCCCGGCGGATCTGGTCGAGCGGGTCCTCGAACCGTTCCCGCTCGCCGTGGTCAGCGAGGTCATGGGCGTACCGGAGGAGAACCGGGAGCAGGTGCACGCCTGGACACGGCAGATCATCTCGACGTCCGGCGGCGCCGAGGCCGCCGACCGCGCCAAGAACGGCATGTACGCGTGGATCACCGACACGATCCGCGCCCGTGCGGACAGCGAGGGCACGGACGTGTACTCGCTGCTGGGCACGGCCGTCGCCCGGGGTGAGATCAGCGAGCCGGAGGCGGTCGGCCTGGCGGGTCCGCTCCAGATCGGCGGCGAGGCGGTCACCCACAACTGCGGGCAGATGCTGTACCTGATGCTCACCCGCCCCGAACTGCTGGAACGCCTGCGCGCCCAACCCGATTCACGGGACGCCGCGTTGGACGAACTCCTGCGATTCATCCCGCACCGCGCCTCCGTGGGGCTGGCCCGGATCGCCCTGGAGGACGTCGAGTTGCACGGCCTGCGCATCAGCGCGGGCGATCCGGTCTACGTCTCCTACCTCGCCGCCAACCGCGACCCGGCCGTCTTCCCGGACCCGGACCGCATCGACGTCGACCGGGATCCCAACCCGCACCTGGCCTTCGGCAACGGCCCGCACTTCTGCACCGGCGCCGTGCTGGCCCGCCTGCAGACCGAACTCCTCGTCGGCACCCTGCTGGACCGGTTGCCGGGGCTCCGACTCGCCGTCCCCGCCGAGGAGATCGTCTGGCGCCGGAAGACCATGATCCGGGGACCGCAGACGCTGCCGGTGACCTGGTAGGCGGAGGCGGCCTGTGCGCGAGGACGGAGGCGTCCTGGACGGAGGGATCCCGCACGCCGTCCTCGCGCACCCGCGATCACGCCCGCAGCCACTCCGTGACGACCACCTCTCCGCCGGCCCGCAGCCGTAGCGCGAAGGGGCCGGTCGGGGGTGCGTCGCTGGTGAAGCGGCCCATGGCGTCGGCCGTGAGGGTGGTGGGGCGGCGGGTCTGCGGGCCGGTCAGGACCTCGATGCCGGCCGGCTGGGGCGGCATCACCTGGCCCATCAGGCCCTCGCTCGTCACCTCCACGTCGACACTGAGGTCACCCGCGGTGAACGTCAGCATCCGGGGTACGTCCATGGCCCCCCTGACCGGGATCGCGTCGACCAGGGAGTCGAAGGACAGCTCCGCGAGTCGGGCGTCGAGGTCGTACAAGGCGTAGGCGTCCATGGCGAGTTGGCGCAGTTCGGCGGGGACCGGATCGAGGATGGCTGCCGCCTGCCGCAGCTCCTCCTCCAGGAGGCCGTCCTCGAACTCCCCGGCGCCGTCGTCCTGTTCGCTCCGCGGGTCGTCGAACTCCTCGTCGTCGAAGGGCTCCTGGCCGAAGGAGTCGAAGGAGTAGAACGCGCCGAATCCGTCGTCGTTCATGCCGGTCACAGCGCCCTCCCGGCGTCGAGTCGGGCCCGCAACCGGCGCAGACAGCGCTGGCGCATGGGTCCGATGCTGCCGACGGCGATCCCCAGGCCTGCCGACACGTCCAGGTAGCTCGGCGGCGGCGAGGCCATCAGGACGCGCAGCAACTGCCTGCACCGCTCGCCCAGTTGCTCGAACTCCTGCCACAGCCGCCGGATCCGCTCGGCCTCGGACGCCTCCTCCTCGGAGTCGATCAGCGACTGCTCGGGGGTGCGCTCCTCGCTGACCCGGTCGAGGAGTTGGGGATCGTCCGTGGGTGTGAGCCGCCTCAGCCCCTTGATCACCTTCAGGCACTCGTTGCGCGCGGTGCTGGCCAGCCAGGAGCCGGCCTTCTCGGGTTCCCGGATCCGCCGCAGGTTCTGGGCAAAGCGGAACCACACGGTCTGGTACACCTCGTGGGCGTCGGCGTCGGAGAGCCGGTGGCCGCGCACCACGGACCAGACCAGCGGGCTCAACCCCTCCACGATCGCCTTCCAGGCCGCCGCGTCGCCGTCGACGGCGGACTGGACGAGCGCGCCGACTTCCTTACGGTCCACGGTCCCACCCCTCGTGTGCGGCATGTCATCGTACGCCGTGGAGGGGACGGTTCCGGCCCTCATGCCGGAGGGGAGAGCGGTACGACGGGCACCGGGCGCCAGCTGGGCGGGCGCAGCGCCGGTACGTGCGCCCCGCGTACTTCGGCGTACTCGGTGTTCGCCGCGAGGAGTTGCCTGCGGGCGGCGCGCGCGTTGGTCTCCTTGTTGGCCGTCATGAAGGAGGCGACCATGCCGGCGGCGACGGGGGTGGCGAACGAGGTACCGCTCCAGTGCGCGAGGCCCGTGAACGTCACCTGGTCCGGTGTGCCCGGTTCCGTCTGCCCGTCCTGGCTCAACACACCGGTGTGCTGCGGGTTCTGGCAGGTGCAGGAGTAGGTGAAGCCGAAGCGGCAGGCGTCGTAGGTGGTGTGCTGGTAGATGTACGGCGTGGGCGCGAGGAAGCCGGTGAGGGGGCCGATGAGGCGTTCGCCGGGGGCATAGGCCTTGACCCAGGCGCCGTGGTTGCTGAAGCAGGCGCCGAACTCGCCGTCGCTGCGCAGCGCGCCGACCGACAGGACGACATCCTGGTAGTCGGGCAGGTCGGCGTAGGCGGCGGGCCAGAAGGGGGTGGCGCTGGCGTTGTTGCCGGCCGCCGCGACCAACAGCGTTCGCCGGCCCCGGAGTTCCTGCATGAAGGCCTCGACGCCGAGGAGTCCGTCGGTGCGGCCGTTGGAGGTGCCTGCGGAGAGGCTGATGACGTCCGGCCAGCCGTTCTGGTCGACGGCGGCGAACAGCGCCTCGCCGAACTCCGATTCGAGGATGGCGCCGACGTCGTTGAGGGTGTTGCGGACGGTGACCTCGGTGTTGGGCGAGACGGCCGCGACGAGCCCGGCGATGAACGTGCCGTGCCCTACGTACTGTTGGAGCACTCCCGCGTCGTCGGTCTCCCTGATCTGGGCGTCGCCCTGGACGTGGGCCAGCAGCGGGTACGACTGGTAGTCGTGCATGAGGCCGGTGTCGATGACGAGGACGGCCACGGCGGTGTCGGGGTCGTAACCGGCCTCCGCGGGCGCCGGGTTGGCGCCGTCGGTGAGCGGGGCGGGCACGGGCTCGTCGCCGGGACAGGCGTTCACCGCGATGGACACCACGTGGTTGCGGCTGACGAGCCGGCGTCCGGCGCGGCCCTCCGGCTCGCGCAGGGCGCGCAGCGCGTTCGCGACGGCGTGGTCGCCGCGCCGGTCGCCCTCGCCCGGGTCGCCGACCTGGATGCGGGTGATGCCGGACCGGTTGGTCTCGGGCCCCGCGCGGCGGACGGAGTCCCCGGTGAGGCCGGTGGCCTCGGTGAAGTGCGTGCGTACGGTGTCCTCGACGAGACGGGCCTCCTCGCCGTCGCGGGCGAGCACGGCGCCCTTCTCGTAGAAGAACTCGGCGGAGTCGTCCGGCCCCATCGCCAGGGGGACGTCGGGCATCGAGCGTTGGATCTGGTCGAACTGCTCGTGGAATCGCTGTGGTGCCATGGCGTGTCCTCCCACTGCGGCGGCGGTCGTCAATCAGAGCCACCAGGCCGCTACTTGATACAGCACCAAACCTGTGTGGTCTGCACCGGGGACCACTAGCATGGGAGAAGTGACAGCGGGAAGCGACTCGGTTCTCGAACTGCTGCCGATGGTGTTCGCGGCTCCGAACGAGGCGCTGGCCGGTGCGCGGGAGGTGCTCGACACCGATCCGACGCCGTTCCGGGCCTCCGTGGCCCACCACGCGATCGGCATGTGGCAGCGGGACTTCGGCGATCTACGGCTCGCCCTGCACCATCTGCGGCGCGCCCGCGACCTGGCGGCCCGCGCGGAATCGGCGGACCGGGAGGCGGACGTCCTAGGCACGCTCGGGGTGGCCCTGGTGCACGCGGGCCGCACCCGGCAGGGCCTGGAGGCCTTCGAGCGCGGCATCGCCCGCGGCAGCGGTCAGACCCGCGCGCGGGTCCAGTACCGGCGGGCCTACGTGTGGTGGGTGCTGGGCCGGCACCGGGAGGCTCTGGAGGACGTACGACGGGTGATCGCCGTGCTGCGGCAGGCGGACGACGTGATCTGGATCGCGCGGGCGATCACCCTGCGCGCGACCGTGCATCTGGCGCTGGGCGCGGTGGACCGGGCCGACGCCGACTTCACGGCGGCCGAGCGGCTGTGGGAGACCACCGGCCAGGAGCACGACAAGGCCGACGCGGTGGAGAGCCGGGGTCTGGCCGCTTTCCGGTCGGGCGACATCCCGGTGGCGCTGCGGTTGTTCGACGAGGCCGAGGAGATGTACGCGAAGCTCGCCACCCCGAGCTTCATGCTCACCGTCCGCCGCTGCGAGGTCCTGATGAGCGCGGGCCTCGCGGGGGAGGCGCTGACCCACGCGGACGCGGCGGTCGGGCTGCTCGACGGCATCGGCGGCCAGTCCACCCGCAAGGCGGAACTCCTCCTGGTCGCCGCCCGGGCCGCGCGGCTCACGGACGATCCGCACACGGCGATCGCGCGGGCGGCCGTGGCGGTACGGCTGTTCGCGGCACAGCGGCGCACCTGGTGGGAGACGCATGCCCAACTCGTGCTGATCGAGGCCAGGTTGGCGGCCGGGCGCGCGTCCGGGCGGCTGGTGGCGGACGCCGCCGCGGTGGCCGACCGGCTGGCCGCGTTCGGCTCGCCGTCCGCGCCGGAGGCGTCGCTCCTCGCGGGCCGGATCGCGCTGGCGGTGGGCTGGACCGCGGACGCGGAACGGCACTTGGCGGTCGCCGCGCGCAGCAGACGCGGCGGACCCCCGTTGGCCCGGATGACCGGCTGGGCGGCGCAGGCGCTGCGCGCGCAGGCCGCCGGTTCCGGCCGTGGAGTGCTGGAGGCCTGCCGACGCGGGCTCGACGTCCTCGACGACCACCGCATGACCCTGGGTGCCTCGGAGTTGCGGGCGCGGGCGACCGCGCAGGGCGCGGAACTGGCCGCGCTGGCCCAGCGCGCGAGCCTCGCGACCGGCGGTCCGCGACGCCTCCTGGTGTGGAGCGAACGCTGGCGCGCGACCGCGCTCTCCACTCCCCCCACCCGACCGCCCGCCGACCCGGCCCTGCTCAGCGACTTGACCGCCTTCCGCGAGATCGCCGCCCGCGCGGAGGAGGCCAGGATGGACGGCCGCCCGGTACCGGCCCTGGAACGCGAACAGCGGCGCCTGGAACGGGAGATCCGCTCCCGCACCCTCCACATGCGCGGCGACGCCCCCGGCGAGGGCGACCGCTTCGACCCGACTCGCCTGCTGGCCCGTCTCGGTGAGGGCCGGCTCGTGGAACTCGCCGTGGTCGACGGCCGCGTGCACGCCCTGCTGTGCGGGGAGGGCCGGGTACGACGCTTCGAGGCGGGCCTCCTCGCGGAGGCGATGGCCGAGGCGGAACACGTACAGGCGGGGCTACGACGCCTCGCGCATCCCGGGGCGGAGGCCAGGCTCCCGGTGGTGGAGGCGGCGGGCCGGCGCCTGGAGGAACTGCTCCTGGGCGAGGCGGCCGGACACCTGGGCTCCGGACCGGTGGTGGTGGTCCCACCGGGCCGACTCCACCGCGTCCCTTGGGCGTTGCTGCCGTCCCTGCGCGAGCGGGTGCTCAGCGTGTCGCCGTCGGCGGGCAGTTGGCTGCGCGCCCTGGACACCGAACGGCCGCCCGGTGGACGGCACGTCCTGGTGCGCGGCCCCGGCCTCGCGACCGGCGGCGCCGAAGTCCCGGACCTGGCCGACCGGTACGGCAGGGCCACGATCCTGGAGCACGACGACGCCGAAGTCCCCCGGGTGCTGGCCGAGTTGGACGGCGCGACCCTGGCCCACATCGCGGCCCACGGCACGTTCCGCGCGGACAGCCCCCTGTTCTCGTCCCTGCGGATGGCCGACGGCCCGCTGATCGTCCACGACTTCGAACGCCTCGCCCGCAGCCCGTACCGCATCATCCTCTCCAGCTGCGACACGGCCCGCCTCGCGTCGGTCGGCGCGGACGAACTCCTGGGCCTGGTCACGGCGTTGCTCCCGCTGGGCACGGCGGGCGTGATCGCCAGCAGCGCCCCCGTCAACGACGCGGCCGTGGTCCCGCTGATGCTCGCCCTGCACAAGGGCCTCACCACGGGCCTCTCCCTGGCGGAGGCCCTGCGCGACGCACGGGCCGCGTTGCCGGGGGACGCGGTGCATCGGGCGACGGGCTGGGCGTTCACGGCGTTCGGCGCGGCCTGACCCGGCGGGTGGGCTCGGCCAATGCAGCGCGGTGGGCACGCGGCGGACCGCCCCGAGCTCGACGCGGACTGACCCATCGGGGCGGCTCGGCCAATGAGCCGCAGGCACGAGGCAGACCGCCCCGGGATCGGCTCAGCCGACCGCCGACCGCCCCCGCTCGGCCACCTGGCGCCCGCGGGCGCGACCGGCTCGGCGCACGGGTCGAAGGAGCTGCGGGTGTCGACGTGCCGGGCCGAGCCCGAGCCGTCGGCGTCACGGGGCAGGGCCGGCCGGCAGGCCACCCGTCACGCCGACCGCGTCGCCGGCAGTTCCACCAGCCACGGCAGCGCCCCGCGGTCGCTCGCGCCGAGGCGGGCGTAGGCGCTGTAGAGGTGGTTGCCGACCGTGCGAATGGAGAGGGTGAGGCGTTCGGCGATCTCGCGGTTGCTCAGGCCGGCCGCTGCGAGGGTGACGATCTGGCGTTGGCGGGCGGTGAGTTCACCCAGGACCAGGCCGGACAGGGCCGGAGTGCGGGCGCCCTGGCAGCGCCGCGCCAGGGCGACCGCGCGGGTCCGGGACATGCGCGCGGCGCGCGGGTCGCGGTGCGCCCGTACGGCCTGCGCGTGCGCCTCCGCCGCGAACAGCAGGAACCCGCGCTGCTCCAGCTCCCCCGCCACCCGGTCCAGCGCGGGCCCGTCCCCGTCGACGAGTGCCTCGGCGTGCCGGGCGAGGACGGCCGGTCCGTCGCCGGGCAGCCGGGCGAGCCTGCCGGCGACACGTTCGGGAGCGCCGAGGCGTACGGCGTCGTAGAGGACGTACGCGGCGGGCCTGCCGTCCTCGACGGCGGGGCCGCGGCTCGCCTCGCCCTCCTTCCACCGGTCGGCGGCGGTCTCGCGGGCGGCCTCGACATCGCCCCGTGCCGCCGCCAGCCAGCTGCCCGCGTCGCCGGACGCGGGACGGTGGGGAAGCTCCTCGCCGGTGGCCGGTATGTCGCCCGACTGGGTTGCGGCCAGGGTGAGTTCGTCCGCGCAGGCCCGGCCCCCCGGGGACTCCCGCAGTCCCTCCCGCGCCCACGCCGCCGCCTCGCGCAGCTCGCCCCGCAGCCTCGCGAACCGTGCGCGTACGGCGGCGTATCCGGCCGGTACCGGTGCGCCCTCCGCGACCAGCCACTCCCCCACCGGTGTCGGCAGCGGTCGTACGTCGGTGCGGTCGATGCGCTCGGTCAGCGCGGCCCGTTCGGCCGCGAGCGCCGACGCGCACTGGTCCGGCGTGCGGGCCAGTCGGCGGGCCCGGAGCCGGCCGGCCGCGGCGCGCAGGGCGGGGCCGTGCAGGGGGTGGGTGAGGCGGACGGCGCCCTGGTCGTCGAGGTGGATCAGGGTTTCCGCTTCCAGGCGTTCGAGGATGTCGAGGTCGAAGTCGTCCACGGAGGACGCCAACGGCTCGGCGAAGGCCAGGCGTTCGAGGCTCTCGCGCTCCTCGGGGCCGGTGCGGGCGAGGACCTGCGCGGTACGTTCGCGGACCGTCGCCGTGACCGGAACAGGGCCGCGCCACGCCCATTCGTCGGAGTCCGTCGCCCGGGTCAGCAGGCCGCGCTCGCGCACCGCGCCCAACAGGTCGCGCAGCAGGCGCAGATCACCTTGGCAGAGCCCGTACAGGCGGTTCACGGTGAGGGGTTCCAGCGGGCCGCCGGCGCCAGCCGTCAGCAACTGTGCCGTCTCCTCGCGGGGCAACGGCTCCAGCGCGAGGCGCGGCAGCAGTTCCCCCGTCCAAAGGCGCGAGACCGCGCCGGGTACCGGGTCGCCGTCGGCCACCACGACCACCAGGCGGGTACGGCCGTGGACGGCGAGCTGGTGGACGAGCGCGGCCGAGGAGTCGTCGAGCAGATGGGCGTCGTCCACGATCAACAGCCGTACGCCGGACAGGAGTTGGACCGCGCGGTGCAGGGAGACGCTCTCGGGCAGCAGGTGGGCGAACGCGGCGAAGGGCAGCAGGCGGGTCTCGGGGGTCCCGGTGACCTTGGCGCAGTCGCCGCCCCGGACGGCCTCGGTGACGAGCCGGGTCTTGCCCCGGCCGGCCGGACCGGTCACCACGATGCCGTGCCTGCCCGCCGTCAACGACCCGCGGATGAGCTCGAGTTCGTCCTCCCGGCCGGTGAACGGCCACGGCAGTTCAAGGGTCTTCGCGTCCTGTTCGAAAGTCATCACTCAGATAGGAGTCCTGCTACTCACCTCTGATACAGGGTGACTTGAGTAGCCCTCGACTCAGGCGCCCGGGTACGGTCACCGGCAGTCTGGTCGCATGACCGCTCGCTACTGCTCCCTCGCGCAGCAGCCGGCCCCGGAGTTCGGACCGGGACTGGCCGCCGAGCGGCTCAGTGCGCTCATCGGCGGAAGCCGGATGTGGGTCAACGGCACGGTCCTGCACTACTACTTCTTCGACGCCGACAACGCGGCGGCCACCGACACGTCCGTCATCCCGGTCCCCGCGACCGGCGAGCGGCGGCGGGTGCCGTGGGCCGGCGCCAAGGAGCAGCAGGACGTCGTACGCGAGTGCTTCCGCGAGTGGCAGGGCCTCGGTGTCGGTGTCGGCTTCGCCGAGGTCGGGGACCGTTCGGAGGCGGAGCTGCGCATCGGGTTCCAGCCCGGTGACGGCTCGTGGTCGACGGTGGGCCGCGACGCGCTCACGGTCGGTCTGAGCGACCGCACCATGAACTTCGGCTGGGACCTGACCGCGCCCGGACAGCGCGGCACGGCCCTGCACGAGATCGGGCACGCCCTGGGCATGCTGCACGAGCACCAGAGCCCGTTCGCCGGGATCCACTGGGACGACGAGGCCGTGTACGCCGAACTGGCGGGCCCGCCGAACCACTGGAACCGGGACAGGACGTACTACAACATCCTGCGCAAGCTCGACCCGGACGAGGTCAACGGCTCCGTCTGGGACCCGCAGTCGATCATGGAGTACCCGTTCGCGTCGGGACTGATCCTGGAGCCGGAGGAGTACCGCACGGGCCTGCACCCGCGCGGCGGCCTCTCCCCCTCCGACAAGGAGTTCGTCCTGCGCTGGTACCCGCCCGCCGGCCCTCCCCGGCCGACCGGACTGGTGCCGTTCCACTCGGCGCCGCTGCGTCTGGGACCGGGCGAGCAGGCCGACTTCGCGATCGAGCCGACGCAGACGCGCGAGTACGCCGTCGGCGCCTTCGGGGACAGCGACACGGTCGTCGTGGTCTTCGAGGAACGGGACGGCGAACCGCGCTTCCTCGCCGGGCAGGACGACGGGGGCACGCCGCGCAACGCAACGCTCAAGGTCAGGCTCGTCAAGGGCCGCCGCTACTTCGTCCGTGTGCGTCTGTACTCCACGTGGGGTTCGGGGGAAACCGCGGTGATGTGCTGGTAACAGCATGAGTACAGCCGCACACGGACGGACGGACCACTGTCCGGCGCCGGGGGAAGCGGCCGAGGTTCGTAGCCTTCGGGGGAGGGATACGAGCCTCGGCCACGCCGCCGTGTTCGGCGTTCAGCCGCCCAACTCCCCGGAATTACAGGTCACTTGTGCTCTACGACCCCAACTCCAGTGGCCGGTCAGGGTCCTTGGACCACTCCTCCAGCGAACCGTCGTAGACGGACACGTCCGTACGGCCGAGCAGCGTGAGCGCGAGTGCGGCGCCCGCGGCCGAGATGCCGCCGCCGCAGTACAGGACGA
The DNA here is from genome assembly GCF_044753545.1 of Streptomyces sp. NPDC088350. NCBI lineage: Bacteria > Bacillati > Actinomycetota > Actinomycetes > Kitasatosporales > Streptomycetaceae > Streptomyces > Streptomyces sp. NPDC088350. Next base: position 499,465 of record NZ_JBIVNL010000003.1, read on the forward strand.
CCGGTGAGTCGTCGGTGTCGAGGACCGCGCCGATCCTGGCGGCGAGTTCGTCGGACGGCAGGACGCGTCCGGCCTCGTCGAGGAGACCCCGGCCCGGGAGGCTGCGGCTGCCGGGGATGTGTCCGCGGCGGCTGTAGCGGGTCGGCGCGGAGCCGTCGTAGCCGCCCGGGGGCAGAGCGCAGACCAGGGCGCCGGTACGTTCGCCACGGCTGACGGCGGCCACGTCCTCGATGCCGGCCCACAGGTCGGGACGGACGACGGGCGTGAGGGAAGGAACGGCCGGAACCGGTCCGGTGTCGTCCCCCGAATCCACCGGACGCCCGGCCGCCGCCCACGCCTCCAGGCCCCCGTCCAGCACCGCCGCCGGCACCCCGATCGCCCGGAGCATCCACCACAGCCGCGCCGCCCAGATCCCGCCCCCGCTGTCGTAGGAGACGACCGCGCTGCCCTCCCCCACACCCAGCCGGGCCAGCGCCTCGGCGAGAGCCTCGGGGGACGGTACGGCGAAGTGGTACGGCGCGTCGTGGTCGGAGAGGTCGCCGGTCAGGTCGGCGTGTCGTGATCCGGGGACATGCCGTTCGACCCATGTGCCGTGCCCGCTCGCGGAGCGGTGGTCGCCGTCCTCGCGGGGTGAGGGCAGGAGCGCGGTGGCGTCGAGGACGACGAGCCGGGGGTCGTCGAGATGCGCGGCGAGCCAGGTGTCGTCGACGAGCGGGCCGGGCAGCAGGGAGGTGGTCATGGCGGCCGATCGTACGCCCGCGACCTGGGCGTCTCACCCATCGGGCAGGGAGGTCCCATATTTCGGACGGAGCTTGCACAGAATCCGGGTGGTGCGGTTATCGTTCGGCCATCTACGCGGGAGCCCCTACCCGGTTGGGCTGAGAGGGCGTCTGGGACCGGCTCGTCGAGAGTCCGGCCCCCATGGGGACGCCGACCGCATCACTCGCGCCTCAGCGCCCGCGTAGGAGTTCACGTGTCTTCAGCAGTCGAGCCCCAGCACCCGGTGGTCAACACCCCGGCGCGCAGCTCCTGTTGTTGTCGCACGCACTGATCCGCCGCCTCCGCGCACCCCTTCCCCTCCCTTCAGGCGCCGTCACGCCTGCGCACATCCCGGAGCACCCCCATGCCGCACATACGGGTCATGCTGGACTATTTCCACCCGTGGCCGAATTCATCCGGTCTGTACGTCGCCCGCGCCCGTCGCTGGTACGCCGAGGCCGGTCTGGATGTCGAGCTGGTGGTCCAGGATCCGGGACGCGGGGACACCCTCGAATACCTGGCCCGGGGCGAGGTGGACTTCGGGATCTTCCCGCCGAACCGGTTGCTGGCCCGGCGCGCGGAGCACGGCCAGGCGCTGATCGCCGTGGCCGCGGTCAACCACCGGGGCCTGGAGGCGATCCAGACCACCACGTCGACCGGGATCACCCGCCCCCGCGACCTCGCAGGCCGTCGTATCGCCTTCAACCCGACCCCGCGCGGCCGGGCCATGGTGCGTCACCTGGTGGCGGCCGACGGCGGTGACCCGGACGCCGTGATCGGCGTGGACGCGGGCGCGCGTGAGCTGACCGTGGACGACATCGCGGCGGGCGAGGCGGACGCGACCTTCGGCAACTACTGGTCGTGGGACGCGCTGCGCGGCGAGCTGCCCGAGGAGCAGCGGGTGACCTGGCCGGTCGACGAGATCGGCGCTCCGCGCTACCACAGCTACCTGCTCGGCACGAATGAGACACTGCTCGCCCAACACCCTTCTCTCGTACGGGACTTCCTCGCCGTGACAGCTCGCGGCTACGCGGCAGCGGCCCAGGAACCCGAGCCCACCCTGGAGTTGCTGGAGCACGTCATCCCGTACTTCCCGCGCCCGCTGATCGCCCGTTCCCTCGCACTCATCGCGCCCACCTGGACGGACGCAGAAGGTCGTTGGGGTGTGATCGACGAGAGCCGGATGGGCCCGTACGCGCACTGGCTCGCCGAGAACGGCGCCATCCCGGACGACCGGGACTGGGCGAAGTCGTTCACCAACGGGCTGCTGGACGTGGCCACATGAGAGCCCTGGCCTGCCAGGCACGGACGCTGACCCGGCGTCTCGCCGTCGACTTCATGAGGGTGGGCAGCGCGCTGTGTCGGCCGTGACCGGACCGACCCGCCAGCCCTCCCACCCTCCGAAGGACCCGACATGCATCGCCGTACCGCCCTGTCCGTCATGGCCGCGACCGCCCTTCTCGCCGTCACCGGCTGCTCCGCCGACTCCACGGCAGCCGCGAAGGACGGCACCACGACCGTCACCCTCGCCCTGGACTGGACGCCCAACACCAACCACACGGGCATCTATGTCGCCCAGGCCAAGGGCTGGTTCAAGGCGGCCGGCATCAACGTCAAGATCGTGCCGTACGGTTCGACCGCGCCCGAGACCCTGATCGCCAACCACAAGGCGGACTTCGGCATCTCCTACCAGGAGGGCATCACCACCGCGCGTGCGGCCGGCCAGGACATCACCTCCGTCTACGCCGTGACGCAGAAGACGGACGTGACGATCGCCGTGCGGGCCGACCGGACCGACATCGCCTCGCCGAAGGACCTGGACGGCAGGACGTACGCCGGTTTCGGCGCACCCTACGAGAAGCCGCTGCTGCGGAAGGTGATCCAGAACGCGGGCGGCAAGGGCGACTTCAAGCAGGTCACCCTCAACACCTCGGCGTACGCGGCGCTTTACGCGGGCAGGGCGGACTTCGCGATGCCGATGCCGACCTGGGAGGGACTGGAGGCGAAGCTGAGCGGCAAGCCGCTGAAGAACTTCCAGCTGTCCGACTACGGCTTCCCGGCGATCTACTCGACACTCGTCGCGTCCTCGGACCAGTTCCTGAAGAAGAACCCGGAGGTCGCGAAGAAGTTCCTGGCGGCGGTCGACAAAGGCTACCGCTACGCCGCCGAACACCCCGGTCAGGCAGCCGACTTGCTCATCTCGGCGAACAGGAGCGTCCTTACCAACACCGAGCTGGTGAAGGAGAGCGAGGCGCTGCTGGCCAAGGAGTACTACAAGGGTGCGGACGGAGCGATCGGCACGCAGAGCGCGGAGCGCTGGCAGGCCTTCGCGGACTTCGAGTACAAGGCGGGCCTGTTGGTCGACGCCGACGGCAAGAAGCTGACGTCCGCCCCGAACACGTCGACCTTCTTCACCAACGCCTACCTCCCGGACACCAAGTGAGGCCGCTCCTGCGGTCGTTGTGGCCGCCGCTCCTCGTCCTCGCCGTGCTCCTCGGCGGCTGGCAGCTCTACGTCACCGCCGCCGGCATCGATCCCACGACCCTCCCCTCCCCCGCCCGGGTAGTGGAACAAGGGTGGTTGAACCGCCAGGACCTCTGGGACCAGACCCTTCCCACTCTCCAGGAGACACTGCTCGGCTTCGCGCTGTCCTTCGCGGCGGCCTGGCTGGTGGCCGTCCTCCTCGACTTCTCCTCGGCGGCCCGCCGGGGCCTGTATCCGCTGCTCGTCGCCTCGCAGACCGTCCCGATCGTGGCCGTGGCACCGTTGCTGATCATCTGGTTCGGCTTCGGACTGCTGCCGAAGATGCTGGTGGTGACCCTGACGACGTTCTTCCCGCTCGCCGCGAACCTCGCGGCCGGCTTCGCGGCGACCGACCGCGAGGCGATGCGGCTGCTGCGCTCGCTGGGCTCGGGCCGGTGGCGGACGTTCCGCCTCGTCCGGGTGCCGAGTGCGATGCCGTACTTCTTCGCCGGGCTCCGCGTGAGCATCACCTACGCCGTCGTCGGCGCCGTGTTCGCCGAGTACGCGGGCGCGGAGGCGGGCCTCGGGATCTATATGCAGGCACAGAAGAGCGCGTTCCGCACGGACCTGGTGTTCGCGGCGGTCGCGGTGACGGCCACCCTGAGCATCGCCCTGTTCGGCGCGACCTATCTGCTTCAGCGGCTGGTACTCCCCTGGGAACGGGCGTTGAAGGAGGACAAGGCGTCATGAGCAGTCTTCGCATCGAGGGCGTCGGCAAGTCCTTCGGTCCGCTGGAGGTGCTGCGGGACCTCGAACTCGCCGTGGAACCAGGTGAGTTCGCAGCGGTGATCGGCCCGAGCGGCAGCGGCAAGAGCACCCTGTTCAACCTGGTCTCCGGCCTCGACCGCCCCACGTCGGGGCGGGTGTTGGTGGAGGGCGAGCCGGCCGGAGTGGAATCCGGCAAGGTGGCCTACATGCCGCAGAAGGATCTCCTCTTCCCGTGGCGGACCGTGCTCGACAACACGGCGCTGGGCCTGGAGGCACAGGGCGTACGGAAGAAGGAGGCACGCCGGCGGGCCGACGCGCTGTTCGCCGACTTCGGCCTCGACGGCTTCCAGCAGGCGTACCCGTCCCAACTCAGCGGCGGTATGCGCCAACGCGCGGCCCTGCTGCGCACGGTGGTCCTTGAGCGACCGGTCCTGCTGCTCGACGAACCGTTCGGCGCCCTCGACTCCCTCACCCGCACCGAGATGCAGCTCTGGCTGGCCGGCATGTGGCAACGCCACCGCTGGACGGTGGTCCTGGTCACCCACGACATCCGCGAGGCCGTCCTGCTCGCGGACACCGTGCACGTCCTCTCCCCGCGCCCGGCCACGGTGATCGACCGCGTCGAGGTCCCCCTGGCCCGCCCGCGCGGCGCCGACGACTTCACGAACCCGGACTTCGCCGCGACCGAGCGCCGCGTCCTGGACGCCCTGCACGGCACAACGGCGGTGCGGACGGCATGAGTTCACACCTCGCCCACGGCCTGGGCACCGACCCGGTAGAGCCCGACTGGCCGCCCCTGACGGACACCGAGGTGACGGACATCGTGGGCCCCGCCAGGGTGCTGTGGCGCAGCCCGCGCCCTCTTTCGGCGGCGGCCGTGGTGGCACGGGCGGGCCACCGCCTGTTCGTCAAACGCCACCACACCACCGTCCGCACGGCCGAGGGCCTGGCCGAGGAACACGCCTTCCTACGGCATCTACGGCGACGCGGCGCACCGGTGGTCGAGGTACTGGACGCGGCGACGCGCGGCGAGTGGACGTACGAGGTGCACTCGACCGGTACCGGCACGGACCTCTACCGGGACGCGCTGTCCTGGTCCCCGTTCCGCTCCCCCGCCCACGCGAGGGCCGCCGGCGAGGCGTTGGCGAGGCTGCACCTGGCGGCGGAGGGATTCGACGCGCCGCACCGTCAAGTACAGCCGCTGGTCGCGTCGTTCACGGTGTTCGCCTCGGCCGACCCGCAGGCGGAGCTGGAGCGCTACGTGGACGAGCGGCCCCAACTGGCAAAGGGGCTGGCGGACTTCCCGTGGCGCGAGGACACCCGGCGTGTCCTCCTCCCCCTGCACGAGGAACTGGCCCCGCACCTCCCTGCCCTCACCCCCCTCTGGACCCACAACGACTGGCACGCCTCCAACCTCCTCTGGAACGACGACGGTTCGGTCGCCACGGCCCTGGACTTCGGCATGAGCGACCGCACGACGGCCGTGCACGACCTCGCCACGGCCATCGAACGCAACACCGTCCAGTGGCTCCAGCCCGGCTTCCCGGTCCGCGAGGAGGACGCGCTCGCGCTCCTCGACGGCTACCAGTCCGTACGACCGCTCAGCCCCGCCGAGTCGGAGGCACTCCCCGCGCTACTCCCCCTGGTGCACGCGGAGTTCGCGCTCTCCGAGCTGGGCTACTTCCACGGCGTCACGCGATCGGCGGAGAACACCCGGCTGGCGTACGAGTACTACGTGGGGCACGCGGAGTGGTTCGCCGGGGAGAGCGGGCGGTGGCTGCTGGACCTGCTGCGGGGGCGGGTCTAGCCGGGCAGCAGCTCACGGGTGAAGACGACACGGGGTCGGCCCGGTCCGTCGTAGTTCTCCACGATGCGTACGTCGAAGCCGAGGGTGCGGTGGAAGGCGATCGAGCCCTCGTTGGTGACCGAGGTGATCGCCTTGAGCCGGACCGCGCCCTGCCGTCCGGCGGCCTCGTTGAAGGCCGTGTAGAGGCTGCGGCCGAGGCCGGTGCCGCGTGCGTCGTACCGGGTCGCCACGAGGTGTACGTATCCGGTCTGGTCGGGGGTGACGAACCCGAAGAGGTATCCGCGGATGCCGTCGTCGGCGCGGGCGACCAGACAGGTGGACCCGAACTCCTGCACCATCGCGGTGAGATGGAGTGCGCGAAGGTCCCGCTCTCCCCAGTAGCGGGCGTGGTCCTCCAGGACCTGGTGCAGGTCGGCGACATCGGCGGACTCGATACGGATGGCCATGGTATCGATCATGGCAGAGAGCGGTACGGACTACGCATCCGGAAGGTCGAGCGGGTCGACGACTCGGCGAGTGCGACGGCCGGGCAGCCCGACGCCTGGACGTTCGTCGAGTGGGAGACCGACGACGACGGTGCCGCAGGCTCGATCGCGGAGGCGCTCGCCGCCGCGTCGGAGCCCACCAACGGCTGGTACGCCGACTTCACCCTCAGGAACGAGCGGGTGGTCGTCTTCGCCGGGAAGGCCACGCGGCGGCAGCCGCATATCGATGCAGCCGTTATCGGCGCGGCGACGAAGCCGGTCGCGCCGAAGCGGTCGCGTACGGGCGGTCGGTGGGGACTCCGGAGCATCAGCTCGACTGGGAGGAGTGACCCCGGCGGCGCCATTCCCGCGCGAGCAGCTCGTACGACCGCACGCGGTCCGTGTGGTCGTGGGTGATGGTGGTGATGAGCAACTCGTCGGCGCCGGTGGCCTCTTGGAGTTGCTCCAGTTGGTCGGCGACCCGGCCGGGTGAGCCGACGAACTGGGTGTCGACGCGGTCCTGAACCAGCTCACGGTCCTCGTCGGTCCAGACGTGGGCGCGTGCCTCGTCGGGGGTCGGGAACTCGATGGCACCCTCCGCCGTACGGATGGAGCGCACCCACAGGCCGTAGCCGGTGGCGAGTTCGCGTGCCGTCTCGTCGTCCTCGGCGACGACGACGTCGGCGGAGACGCTGACGTACGGCTTGTCGAGGACGTCGGAGGGCTGGAAGGCGGCGCGGTATCCATCCGCCGCCTCAAGGACGGTGGCGGGGCTGACGTGGTAATTCGCCGCGAAGCGGAGGCCGTTGCGGCCCGCGACCTCTGCGCTGGTGCCCCCGCTGCTGCCCAGGATCCACACCTCGACGTCGGCGCCCTCACCCGGTACGACGTGCGCCTCGACGCCCTCCGCGGAACGGTAGGTGCCGGCCAGCAGGGCGAGGACGTCGTCGATCTGCTCGGCGTAGTCCTGCGACGCGGCCTTGGGCAGCAGGAGCAGCTTGCGCTGGAGGGCGATTCCGGGTGAGCCGAGGAGACGTGCGAAGGAGAAACGGGGCGGGATGCGCAGGCCGTTGGGGGCCCGGCCGCCGACGACCGGGGTCGCTGTCGGCAGTGGGGGCGTCGGGCGTCCGCCCGAACGGCCCAGGCCCAGGTCGAAGCGGCCCGGGTGGAGCGCGTCGATCAGGCCGAACTCCTCGACCGTGGACAGGGCGGTGCGGTGGCCGAGTTGGACGGCGCCGGAGCCGAGCCTGATCGTGGAGGTCGCGGAAGCCGTCAGGGCGAGGACCACTGCGGGGGACGTGCCCGCGACGCCCGGGTTGAGGTGGTGTTCGGCGAACCAGTAGCGGGCGTAGCCGAACTCCTCGGCCCGCTGGGCGAGTTCGATGGAGTTGCGCAGCGCCTCGGGTGCGGTGGAGCCGGAGGAGATCGGGACCAGGTCGAGGACGCCGAGCGGGATACCGGGGGACATCTTCTCGCTCACTCCTCAGTGGTCGGCGGCGACGGGCTCGGGCAGGGCCGGTCCCCAGGCGAACGGCGGGTCCGGGATGTCCTTGCGCAGCACGGGAGTCACCGCCGACTGGAACAGCTCCAGCGAGTCCCGGTGCTGACGGTCCGTCAAGCCGCTGGCGTCCGCGTGGAGATGGAGCACCGTGTGGCCGAACTGCTCGTGGTAGCGGTGCACCTTGTCGATGACCTGCTGCGGGCTGCCGATCAGCGCGGAGCTGCGCTCGACGAAGTCCTCCAGGGTCTCGAAGACAACGGGCAGGCCGACCTGCCTCTGGAAGGCCAGGTTGCTCTCGAAGATCGGCCGGTAGACGGCCAGTGCCTCCTGTGTCGTGGGGGCGACGTAGAGGCCGGCCGTGCCCGCGCCCACCGCGATGTCCGCCGGATCGTGGCCGTAGTGCTCCCAGCGTTCCCGGTAGTAGCGGATCAACTCGGCATAGGGCTCTATGGGGTTGGTGACGTTCGCGGAGAAGAGGGGGTCGCCGTAGCGGGCGGCCAGGTCGACGCTCTCCTTGCTTGTCGCGCTGCCGTGCCATACCCGGATGGGTTGCTGGTACGGGCGCGGCCACACCTCGGCGTCCTTCAACTCCGGGCGGAAGCGGGTCCTCGCCGTCACCTTGTCCTGGCGCCAGAGCTGCCGGAACACCTCGTAGCTCTCGGCGTTGCGCTCCCACTGGTCCTCGGGCGTGACGTGGAACAGCTCGCGCTGGGCGGTGCCGTTGCCCTTGCCGATGATCAGGTCGAGGCGCCCGCCGGAGAGATGGTCGAGAGTCGCGTAGTCCTCGTAGGCCCGGACGGGGTCGAGGAGGCTCAGGGTGGTGACCGCCGTGAAGAGGCGGATGCGGCGGGTGAGCGCGGCGATGTGGCTGAGGACGACGGTCGGCGAGGAGGAGATGAAGGGGCGCTCGTGCCGCTCCCCCACACCGAAGCCGTCGAAGCCCAACTCCTCGGCGACGAGGGCGTTGTCGAGGACTTCGCGGAAGCGTTCGTGGGTCGGCTTCTGTATGCCGGTGACCGGGTCGGGGCGGTGGACGATGAGGGTGATCGCGAGGAACTTCACGATGCCGCTCGCTCGTCACGTACCTCGTCGGGGTGGGTGAGGCCGAGGTGGTCGCGCAGGGTCGGGCCCTCGTACTCGGTGCGGAAGACGCCCTGTTCCTGGAGGAGCGGGACCACCTTGTCGGCGAAGGGGTCGAGGCCGCTCGGGGTGATGTGCGGGACGAGGATGAAGCCGTCGCTGGCGTCGGCCTGCACGAAGTCGTTGATGGTCTTCGCGACGGTGGACGGGGATCCGATGAAGGCCTGGCGGTTGCCGGTCTCGATGACCAGGTCGCGGATCGACCACTTGTTGGCGGCGGCCAGTTCGCGCCACTCGCGGGCGGTGGCCAACGGGTCCCGGTACATGCGTACTTGGGCGCGGCCCTTGGAGATGTGGTTGTCGCTGACGTCCGGGTCGATGTCGGGCAGCGGGCCGTCCGGGTCGTAGGAGGACAGGTCCCGGTTCCAGACGAACTCGAGGTGCTTGATGGCCGTGGCGCCGCTGACCTGCTGGCGGCGCACGTCCTTCGCCAGGTCTTCGGCCTCGGCGTCGGTGTCGCCGAGCACGAAGGTCGCGGCGGGAAGGATCAGCAACTGGTCAGCCCGGCGGCCGTACTTGGCGAGGCGGGACTTGACGTCGGTGTAGAAGGCCTGGCCCTGGTCGAGGGTGCTGTAGCGGCTGAAGATGGCGTCGGCACTGGACGCGGCGAACTCGCGGCCCTCGTCGGAGTCGCCCGCCTGGAAGATCACCGGGCGGCCCTGCGGGGAGCGCGGGACGTTGAACTGGCCGTGGATGTCGAAGTGTTGGCCCTGGTGGACGAAGGCGCCGGCCTTGGCGTCGCGGAGGAAGGTGCCGGTGGCCTGGTCGGCGACGATCTCGTCGCCGTGCCAGGAGTCGAAGAGTTCGTTGGTGGTGGCCAGGAACTCCTTGGCGCGGGAGTAGCGCTCGTTCTGCGGCAGGAAGCCGCCCCGGCGGAAGTTCTCGCCGGTGAACGCGTCCCACGACGTGACGACATTCCAGGCCGCGCGACCGTCGGAGAGGTGGTCGAGGCTGGCGAACTGGCGGGCCACCTCATAGGGCTCGTTGAAGGTCGAGTTGATGGTGCCGGTCAGACCGAGGTGCTCGGTGACGGCGGCGAGCGCCGCGAGGATCGTGAAGGTGTCGGGGCGGCCGACGACGTCCAAGTCGTAGATCCTTCCGCCCTGTTCACGCAGTCGTAGGCCCTCGGCGAGGAACAGGAAGTCGAACTTGGCGCGTTCGGCGGTCCGCGCGAAGTGCGCGAAGGAGCTGAACTCGATGTGGCTGCCGGCCGCGGGGTCGCTCCACACGGTGGTGTTGTTGACGCCGGGGAAGTGGGCGGCCAGGTGGATCTGCTTCAGGGGCTTGCTCATGTCGTACGGTCCCTCCGGCTCAGGCGGTGGCTGCGGCAGCGGCGTAGCGGTTGGCGGGGCGGGCGAGCCCCAGCAGGCCGCGCAGGGTGTCGGCCTCGTAGGCGCGGCGGAAGGCGTCCCGGCGCTGGAGTTCGGGGACCAGCCCCTGCGTGATCGCCGGGAGGTCGTGCCCGGCGACGGCGGGCCGCAGCCGGAAGCCGGTCAGGCCTGCGGTCTGCAACTCCTGGAGCAGGTCGGCGAGTTGGGCGGGTGTCCCGGCGAAGATACGGGCGTCGCTGGTGTACGGCTCCCCCGCGAGGGCGTCGAGGCGTTCGCGGCGGGCGGCTGCGGTGGCCTGGTCGTCGTCGAGGAGGACCACGAGGTCGCCGAAGACGTGCAGTTGCTCGTCGGCGCGGCCCGCCGCCTCCTGCTCGGCGCGGATCTCCGCGACGATGGCCCGTGCCTCGTCGGTGTCGTGCGGGGTGACATACCCGACGTCGGTGGCGCGCGCCACCAGGCGGTACGGGACGGTCTGGTGGGCCAGGGAGCTGACGACCGGCTGGCCCTGCGGCGGGCGGGGTGTGATGGAGGGGCCCTTGACGCTGAAGTGGCGGCCCTCGAAGTCGATGTAGTGCAGCTTGTCGCGGTCGACGAAGCGGCCGGTGGCGACGTCGCGGATCTCGGCGTCGTCCTCCCAGCTGTCCCAGAGGCGGCGTACGACCTCGACGTAGTCGGCGGCCTCGTCGAAGTGCTCGGCGAGCCTTTCCTGTCCGGCCTCGGTCCGCAGGCTCTCCAGACTGATCGGCTCAATGGTGCGCCGTCCGAAGTGGTCGGCCTCGTGCGGCCGGGCGGAGAGCTGCACCCGTACACCCGCGCGCCCGGCGCTGACGTAGTCGAGGGTGGCGATCGCCTTGGATATGTGGAACGGCTCTGTGTGCGTGGACACCACCGTCGGGACGAGACCTATGTGGCTGGTGAGCGGTGCGATGCGGGCCGCGATGAGGACGGCGTCGAGGCGTCCGCGGACCTGGTCGGTGCGGCCGTCCAGCCCGCCGTAGTACGAGGACTGGAGGCCGAGGCCGTCCTCGAAGGTCACGAAGTCGAGGAGGCCGCGCTCGGCCTCGGCGACCTGGTCGGCCCAGTACGCGGCGGTGAACAGGTCGCGGGGCCGCGCCACCGGCTCACGCCAGGAGGCCGGGTGCCAGCCGGCGCCGTCGAGGGCGACGGCGAGATGGAGGGGGGAAGGGGAGGTCGATGACACGAGTGGTGCCTTCCTGGAGGTCCGTACGAGATCGCCGGCCCTTGGAAGCGGGCGCACGGCGGCTGGGGCAACGGGGTCAGGGGCGACAGAGCGCGCCGGCGACACGCAGCAGGTCTATGTGCTGCCGCGTGGTAAGTCGCACGTGAAGGACAGCGGCGCCACACATGTCCTCCACCTCCACGGATTCCGGCTTCGTTAGGGGCAACCGCACGGCTATGCCGTTTCTTCCGGATCGGCGGTGGCGATCGGCCCGGTGAACCGTAGGAGCGAGAAGGCCGTACGGGCGCGCAGGGTGAAGCCGATCGACTCGTACAGCCGGATCGCGTTGGTGTTGTTCGCCGCCGCGTGCAGGAAGGGGTGCTCGCCGCGCTCCTTGATGCCGGCGGCGATCGCGCGGACCAGGCGGGTGGCCAGGCCCCGGCCGCGGTGGTCGGGGTCGGTGCAGACGGCGCTGATCTCGGTCCAGCCGGGCGGGTGGAGGCGTTCGCCGGCCAGGGCGACGAGCCGGCCGCCGTGGCGGATGCCGAGGTAGGTGCCCAGTTCGACCGTGCGGGGCAGGTAGGGACCGGGTTCGGTGCGGGCGACCAGGTCGAGGATCTCGGGTACGTCGGCGGGGCCGAGGCGTACGGCCTCGGGGTCGGGTTCGGCCCGCAGCCCGGTGTCCACGAGTTGGACACCCTGTCCGGAGCGGACGATCTCCCAGCCGTCCGGGGGCTCGCTCACACCGCGCACCGCGGCGGTGCCGCCGGGGCCGACGAGAGTGGCCAGGTCCACCCAGGCGCGCGGGTCGTCGTGGTCGGTGACGGCGTGGAAGCCGGCCACGTCCACGGGGTAGCGGGCGGCGCGGCCGACGCGCTCGGCGAAGTGGGCGTGCGGGCCGGTGAGCGCGGCCCAGGCCGGGTTGTCCAGAACGTGGGACGTGGATGTGGTGGTTTCGATATTGGCGGTGGAAGACATCGGCTGACGGCTCCGGTACTGGTCGCACGGGTCGGGGACCCCGCCGGGACGCGGCGGGGTCCCCTTGCCGAGAGGGTGGGTCAGGAGTCGCTGAGCGGCAGTCCGGGCGGGTTGACCTCGGACTTGGCGACGGCCTCGTTGGAGAGGTTCCAGGCGGCCAGCCACTTGGCGTACTGCCCGTTCTTGATCAGGTAGTTGATGGCGTCCGCGAGGGGCTTGGCGAGGCCGCTGTTCTTCTTCGCGGTGGCGGCGATCAGGCCCTGGAGGGAGGATCCCGCGCCGGAGTAGGTGCCCGCGTTGCGGACCGCCTTCGCCGTGCCCTTGGTCGAGGAGACCTGGTAGGCGACCGAGGGGTTCGGGGCGAGGTAGGCGTCGATCTTCCCGGAGGCCAGCGCGAGATAGGTGCTGTTGTTGTCCTGGAAGTACTTGACGGTGAGCGCCTTCTTGCCTTCGGCGGCCAGCTTCTTCTTCCACTCCAGGAGGATCCGCTCCTGGTTGGTGCCCGCGCCCACGGCGACGGTCTTGCCGGCGAGGTTCTCGTAACTGCCGTCGAAGTTCCAGGTGTTGCTCGCCTTCACCGCGAAGCCGAGGTTGTCCTCGCGGTAGGAGGCGAACTCGTACTTCGCCTTGCGCTCCTCGGTGTCGGTGACGTTGGAGAAGGCCACATCGACCTTGCCGCTGTCCAGGCCGATGAAGAGGTTCTCCCAAGTCGAGTTCTTCAGCTCCGGCTTGAGGCCGAGGACGGCGGCGACCAGGCGGGCGATGTCGGTCTCGGAACCGGTGAGGGTCTTCTGGTCCGAGCCGACGTAGCCGAGGGGCGGGGAGCCGGCGGGCAGGAAGCCGACGCCGATCTCCAACGTGCCGCTCTTCGCTATGGACTTGGGCAACTCGGCGCTGATCGACTTCACTTCGGCGACCTTGAGCGTCGCCTCCTTGGCGGCGCCGAGGGAGAGAGCGCCCACGGTGACCGTGCCGGAGGCTGCGTTGCCGGTCGTGGTGGCCGCGTCACTGTCGCCGCCGCAGGCCGCGAGCCCGCCGGCGAGGGAAGCGAGGACGGTTCCGGCGGTGAGTCCGCGGGTGAGTCTGCTGCGAAGGCTGAGAGTGGGCATGGCTGTTCCTAGGCTCGGTGTTCGGGCTGGTGAAAGGGGCAGTGAAGGTGGAAGTGCGGGTGCGGCTCAGAGGACCTTGCTGAGGAAGTCCCTGGTCCGTTCGTGCTGTGGCTTGTCGAGGACCTCGTGGGGCGGACCCTGCTCGACGATCTTTCCGCCGTCGATGAAGACGACCCGGTCGGCGACCTCGCGGGCGAAGCCGATCTCGTGGGTGACGATGACGAGGGTGGTGCCGCTGGTCGCCAAGTCCTTGATGACGGAGAGGACTTCGCCGACGAGTTCGGGGTCGAGGGCGGAGGTCGGCTCGTCGAAGAGGATGACGCCGGGGCGCAGGGCGAGCGCCCTGGCGATGGCGACGCGCTGCTGCTGGCCGCCGGACAGCTGCCTCGGGTAGGCGCCGGTCTTCTCGGCGAGACCGACACGGCCGAGCAACTCCCGGGCCAGCTCCAGGGCTTCGGGCTTGCCGAGCCTCCCGGTGGCGACGGGTGCCGCGGCCACGTTGTCGAGGACGGTCAGGTGCGGGAACAGGTTGAAGTTCTGGAAGACGAACCCGATCCGGCTGCGCTGGGCGAGGATGGCCCGCTCGCTCAACTCCTTGAGCCGACCGCCCTGTTGCCTCACCCCGATCAGCTCGCCGTTGACGCTGACGTAGCCGATCTCGGGCTTCTCCAGGTGGTTGATGACCCGCAGCAGCGTGGACTTGCCGGAGCCGGACGGCCCGAGGATCACGGTGACCTCGCCGGGCCGCACGGTCAAGTCGACGCCGTCCAGGACCCGGTGGGCGCCGTACCACTTGTGGACGTCGTGCACCTCCACGGCGGCGGGCGTGATGTCCGCCAGCGGTTCGATCGTGTGCGTGGTCATACGGCGGCCTCCCTGCGGATGCGGGCCCGCAGATCGGTGACACCGGTGCGGAGTTTCTGGATCGGGGTCGGCGGCAGGGAGCGGGTGGCGCCCCGGGCGTAGTGCCGTTCGACGTAGAACTGGATGACGGACACGACGCTGGTGAGGATCAGGTACCAGACGGTGACGACCAGGAGCAGCGGCACGATGTCGCCGGGGTAGGTGGAGCCCATGGTCTGCGCGGAGCCGAAGAGGTCGAGCAGCGAGACGTAGAAGACCAGTGAGGTGCTCTTGATCAGGCCGATCAGCTGGTTGACGTAGTTCGGGGTGATGGAGCGCAGCGCCTGCGGGAAGACGATCCTGCGGAACTGGTAGCTCTTCGGCAGGCCCAGGGCGGAGGCCGCCTCGTGCTGGCCCTGGTCGACGGAGAGGATGCCGCCGCGGACCACTTCGGCCGCGTACGCCGCCTCGTTGAGGCTGAGGCCGACGACGGCGACGGCCATGTCGGTGGCGAGCTTCGACTCGTCGAAGGAGAAGAAGGCGGGGCCGAAGGGGACGCCGATGCTGAGGGTCTGGTACAGGGCGCTGAAGTTGTAGAGGAAGATCAGCACCACGATGAGCGGGATCGAGCGCAGTGCCCACACATAGGTCCAGCTCGTCGCGCGCAGCACGGGGCTCTTCGAGAGCCGGGCCAGGGCGAGCAGGATGCCGCCGAGGAGGCCCAACACCGCGCTGAGCGCCGCCACTTCGAGGGTGATGGCGAGTCCGTCGAGGATCGTCGGGCGCAGGAACCAGTAGCCGAAGCGGCTCCACTGGTAGAAGGGGTTGGTCGCCAGTCCGTGGATGAACTGGGCGACCAGTACCAGCACGACCATCGTGACGATCCACCGGCCGGGTCGGCGCAGCGGCTGAACTCGCTGTGCGGTGAGGGGTTTTGACGATGTGTCGGCGGGCGGCGGTGCCTCGGCGAGGGACACGGCGGCGCCAGGGGGTTCACTCATGAGGGGCTCCGGCGGGAGGGGGAACCCCGGACCACGGCACCTGGGCGTGACGGAAGAGACGCTCACGGCGAGGAACGCACGGACCGGGGGCTGGAAGAACCAACAGAAAGAGCTTCAGAAGCTCTTGGAGGAAGTCGTCAGCCTCGACAGCGGGCGCAGCCCGGTGCGGTACACAGTGCGCTGCTCACGCGGAGCAGATCCACGGCGCGGTCGGCGACGAGCGGGCTCACGAACGGCGGTACGCAGCCGTGGAAGCGGCGTGCCGCCGTCCTCGAAGCTGCGTACATGTCCGTCACCGTTGCCATTCCGGCCCCGACGGGCCTCGTGCTCACTGAAGCGGTAGTAAGTCAGGTGTTTGTTCGAAAGTCAACGACCGTCCACCAGTTGGACGGCCCGACAACGCGCTCAGCTGCGGCAAGCTCCCTTTTCGTCTGCCGCGTGGGCTGCCCAGTCCAGGATCTGGACAGCGGCGCCGGCGGCCTCCAGGCCCCTGCAACGGGCGTGGTGGCGGCGGGCGATGCCGTCGAGGTCGAGGTGGGCGCCGAAGGCCGGGTGCGCGGCCAGGCGGCGCGCGTAGGCCCACAGGTGGGGGTGGTCGGCGATGCGCTGCACGGCGGCGGCGTCCAGGTGGTTGCGGTGCACGGTGTCGAGTTGGACCAGCGACACCCACAACTCGACGTCGGCGGCGGTGAGTTCGTCGCGGATCAGGTGCTCGCGGCCGTCCAGCCACCGGTCGAGCGAGCCCAGTGTCTCCAGCAGCCGGCCGAGCGCCTCGTCGCGCTCCTCCTGGTCGACACCGGCCGCACCGGCGCGCTGTGCCGCGCCCTCGATGCCCTGCGCGCAGAGCCGCTCGACGGCCTCGATCTCCGACTCGGCGCCGCACGGGTACAGCTGGGGTCCGCCCTCGCCGAAGTGCCGGGCGAGGTCACGCGTGATGTCGGGGGCGTGGGTGCTGACGATCCGGCCGGACCAGTCGTCGCTGAGCACCGGCGCGGCGGCCGGTCCCGAGTAGCGATGCGCGCTCGCCTCGTAGAGCGGGCGCAGCGCGGAGTGTCCACCACTTGGACAGTCCGGCACGGCGGACAGGAACACGGCCGGACAGCTCTCGTCGAGGCCGAGCAGGCTGTGGGTGACGGCGATGCGCAGGCCGTCGGCGCAGGCGGTGGACAGATGCACGCGGTAGCGGCGCGGCACGGCGTAGTGCCCGCTGCGCGCGTCGCTGCCGATCCGGCCCCGGAACAGGGGGGCGGACCGGGGCGAGGGGACGGCGGCGAGAGGCGTGATGGACATGGGACTCCCCGGGTGCGGGCGCGTGGACGTACGCGCGGCGGAAGCGTCGTCGTGCGGAGGACGGGGCTCAGCGCAGAGGGCTGATCGCGCTGCAGACCCGCAGCAGATCGATGTGACGGCGGGAGGTCAGAAGGGGCGAACGGTCCACTCGGCTGGTGGTGACCGGCTCAAGGCGCCCCATGTTTCCCTACCTGTTCACTAGGATTCCCTACTGGAGTGTCGATCCACCGTCGCCCGGGGTCAAGAGGGCGTCCACGGGTCGGATACCGATGCCCGACCCGTGGACATGCCGGTCCGCTACTTCGCGTACATCAGGGTGCCGAAACCGAGCTGGTCGTAGCCGCCGCTGTCGGAGCCGTAGTCACCTCCCCCGCCCTCGGGCGCGACGAGGTCGTCGTACATGGCCGAGATGTACTTGTCGTCGAGGCCGAGGCGCCGGTTGTAGTGGAAGTGGAGCATCGCCCACACCGGCCGGATCTGGCCCCGCGAGGCCGAGGAGATCACCGTCTGGGACGACTGGGCGCAGCTCTGCCCGGTGCCCCAGGTGTAGGTGGTGAACGGCACGTCGTCGCCACTGTTGTACTTCGCGACGTACTGGGCGGCCTTCATGAAGCGGCGGCTGTCGTACGAGTACAGGTCGTCGCCCTGGTTCCAGGCCATCTCGCAGATCGCGCCCATCTGCCCCATGCCCAGGACGGTGTGGCCCTGGTCACGGCCGGACTCCTGCCACTGGCCGAGCGCGTAGCCGTCGGAGTCGGTGGAGAGGTACGGCACGGCGTGCGCGATCGAGCCGTTGCCCGCACCCGACGTGAAGTAGGTGACGGCCTGGTCGTACTTGGCGCTGTCCTCGTTGAGGATCCCGATGGCCAGGATCGACGCCATGGCGCACAGGTCCCAGTTGGCCCAGTAGTTGGTGATGCAGGCGTCGTTGTGGTGGGTGAGGAAACTGTTGTTGAGCGGGTAGAAGACGTTCGCCAGCAGCTCCTGGGCGGCGCCCAGATCGAAGCCGCTGTAATCCCGCATCAGTTCACACGCGTTGGCGAACTGCCAGCCGTAGAGACCGGCCGCGAGGAACCGGTCGGCGTTGCCGGTGACCGAAGTCAGCGTGGACGACCAGGCGTTGAGGATGTTCGCGGCGCACACGGCGTTCGCCAAGGTGCCGCCGACCTTCCAGCGCAGGGCGTTCTGGTAGGCGGCGGCGATGTCGTTGTAGAGCAGGCCGTAGTTCTGGCCGTCGCCGCCTCGGATGATCGTCGCCGTGGCCCGGTTCGTCCAGGTCGACTGCGCATGGGAGTTGGCGGTCAGTCTGTTCCAGCCGGACAGCCAGGGGTCGGTTCCCGCCGCGACACTGACCTTGGCCCGGTTGATGTCACCGGCGTTGTGCAGCATGCCGGGGTGGGTGAAGGCGGCCGGGGCCGCGTGCGCGGCGGTGGCCGCCGTGGCGCCGCCGAGGGCGACGGCGGCGGTGAGACCGCCGGCGGTCCTCAACAGACCGCGGCGGCTCAACTCGGTTCTGTGGAGGTGCTCGTGGGGGGAAGTGCGGCTCATCGCTGTGCATCTCCAATCCCTGGAGGATCAGGTGGGCGTGATGCTCACCTCGTCGAACTCGGCGGTGCAGCGGACCGGTTGGCTGCGCGAGCAGACCACCAGGCCGACGTAGTAAGGGGCGTCACCGAAGCCGGGGATCTCTCCGTCGGCGAGGGGGGTCCAGGTGACGCCGTCATCGGTGGACAGCGCCGCGCTGAAGGCGGTCCCGGCCCGCTTCAGCCGCAGCAGGGCGGGGAGGGTGACGGCAGCGCCGCCGGTGAAGGCGGAGGCACCGGCCACGGTCCTGCGGAGCATGAGCTGAGCGGTGGTCCCGCCGGTGACGATGACACCGGCCGCCTGGTCGAACGGCGACAGCGACTTCGCCATGAGCAGCCCCACCCGGTCGGCCGTGACACCGGTCCGGGAGACGAGCCGGGCGACGACCGCACCGTCACCGCTGACGGGCCGCCGCACGAACTGCCCTGTCATTCCTTGGCCGTTGGCGTTCAGATCGACGCCCGCGCCCCGCACGGTGAAGGTCCCGCCGTCGTACGACGTGCTGCCCGGCGTGGCGATCGCCACCACGCCCAGCGTCCCGAAGACACGGTCGTCGAGCACGGTGTCGCCGAGATCGCCGTAGGTCCACGGGGCGGGCGGCCCGGTACCGACCGTGAGGGCGAGGGTGCCGGCGGTGGTCCCCGAGGCGTTGGCGGCGGTGGTCGTGACCGTGAACTCCCCTGTCTGCGTGGGGGTTCCGGAGATCAGACCGGTGCGCCGGTCGACACGGAGGCCACCGGGCAGACCGTCGGCGGTGAACCGTACGGGCTCGTGCGAGGCCCGCAGCAGATGCCGGAAAGCGGCACCCTGGTTCGTGAACGCGGCAGTGGCGGAGGTGAGTCGGGGCTGCGCCGGGGTCGGCATCACGGCCGGCGCTTGCGCTGAACGCGGGCCGTGGCCACCGGCGTTGGTCTTCACGACCGTGTAGTGGTACGTCGATCCCGGCGTCCCCGTCGCGTCCGCGTACCGGACACGGGTGCCGAAGCCGACCGGGCCGACGCCGGTGGCAAGGGACGTGAACGGTCCGTCGGCACGGGAGGCGCGCAGCACGGCAAAGCGGGCGGACAGGTCCGGGTCGGTCCAGGACAGCTCGACGGCGTCGGCGCCGGTGACGGCCCGCAGGTCGGTGGCGGCGCGAGCGGGGCGGGGCACGCACCAGACCGCGCCGGACGAGGAGATCACGCTGACGTTGTCGAAGGCGCCGGTGCCGGTCCCGGCGTAGGCCTCGTCGACGCCGAGGCAGGAGGTGAGGGCGAGGCCCGCATACGCGACGCGTCCCAACTCGACGTCGGAGCCGCCTCCTTCGGTCCAGTGAACGCCGTCCGGTGAGATGGCGCCGGTGCAGCGTGAGCCCTTGCGGGTCACGCGCACCCAGTACGGCTCCCGCAGCCGACAGCCGTCGCCCGCGCCCTCGACGTACGGCGCCTCCAACGGGGTCGCCGACTCGGGCAGCGAACCGAGGCTGGAGAGCGGGAAAGCGGCGTTCACCGTGATCGCCTGCTGCTGCGAGGGCGGTACGGGCGTGCTGCCGGTCGCGGAGACATCGGCACCCGCCGTCGGCCGTACCGTCCACACCCCGCTCCAGGTGTGCAGCGGCAGCCCCTGGACCAGCATCGAGGCGTGCGCCGCGTCCGCGTCGAGGGAGGCCCGGACGGTCACGCCGATCTTGGAGTACTGCGAGCTGAGCGGCCACACGATCCGCGCGGTGACCGTGCCGTCGCCGCGCAGCGGGAGGTGGACGAGACGGTAGGTGTCGGCGGTACCGCTCGCCTCCAGGACGAAGCGTTCACCGTCGAAGGCGGCGGAACCGGGGATCTTCACGTCCCCGACGTCGTGGGTCGCCCAGGGCCCCGGGAGACCGGCGGAGGCCGCCGCCCACATCGAACTGCCGCTCTCCCCAAGGGTGTTGGAGGCCTTGACCGTGTAGTAGTACGTCCGTCCTGCCCGCACGTTCCGGTCCGTGTACGCCGGCTGCCCGACCCCGGACGCGATCGTCTCGTAGCGGCCGGCCGCATCCGTCGCCCGCAGGACCGTGTAGGAGTCGGCCCAGGTCGACGGCAGCCAAGTCACCTTCACAGAGCGGTCGTTGCCCATCGCGGTGACACCGGCCGGCGGTGTCGGCACGGCCGGCGAGGGCATCGTGGCACCGGCGTAGGCGAAGGTGCCCCAGCTCGGCAGGTCGTCGTTGCCGCCCTCGACGACCCGGGCGCCGCCGGTGCCGCGGAAGACGGCGTTCTTCGTGTACGGGGTGTCGAGGCCGCGCACGCCCGCGTAGTGCGCGTACGCCATCTCGTA
The DNA here is from genome assembly GCF_044753545.1 of Streptomyces sp. NPDC088350. Taxonomy (NCBI): domain Bacteria; kingdom Bacillati; phylum Actinomycetota; class Actinomycetes; order Kitasatosporales; family Streptomycetaceae; genus Streptomyces; species Streptomyces sp. NPDC088350. Next base: position 519,978 of record NZ_JBIVNL010000003.1, read on the forward strand.
GAGGGGCGGCAGGGTGCCGCGCGAGGTGGCCGAGACCGTCTGCTTGACGTACTTGCCGGTGCGGTCGAGGTCGGGGACGAAGGGGACGTCGCCGCCGAGGTTGTAGCGGGCGGCGTACTCGACGTTGGCGAGGATGCGGTTGTCGTCGAAGCCCCAGAGGTCGACGCCCTGGTTCCACGCGACCTGCGCGGCGTCCGCGAGCAGGCCGACCGCGAGTTGTTCGTGGCCCTGGTCCCGGCCGCTCTCCTGGCCCTGCCCGGCGTCGGTGACGATGCGGTGGAGGACGCCGCCGTTGCCGGCGCCGGCCGCGGCGAAGCGGAGCGCGTCGTGGAAGAGGGCCGGTTCCTCGCAGAACACCCCGATGGCCAGCAGGGATTGAAGGGACGTCAGGTCCCAGTTGCCGTTGGCGTAGAGGGCGTAGCAGGACAGGGCCGGGTACCAGACGCGGAGGAAGGACTCCTCGCAGCGGGCGATGTCGGCGGCGGTCCAGCCGTCGTAGCCGGTGTGGCGGAGGAGTTCGGCGGCGTTGGCGAACTTGAAGGCCTGGAGGCCCGCGCCGAGGGGGCCGTCGGCTCCGGTGACCGCGGTGAGCGAGGCGGACCAGACGTTGAGGATGTCGCGGGCCTTGTCGGCGTGTGCGGTGTCCCCGGTGACGGACCAGACGAGGGCGTTCTGGTAGGCGGCGGCCGAGTCGGCGACGGCCTGGTTCTGGTAGTTGGCGGGGCCGCGGCCCCAAGTGGTGATCTGCCCCGTGTTCTGCACGGTGTACGAGGAGGAGGAGCGGGCGTGGGCGGCGAGCGCCAAGTAGCCGTCGTAGACCGGGGATTGCCTGGCGGTGACCGCAGCTTTCATGCGGGCGAGGTCGGCGGCGGTGTGCAGGAGGCCGGGGTGGGTGAAGGCCACCGCCGTGCCGTCCGGGGCCGCCGCTGCCCGGCCGGGCACGAGCAGCCCGCTCGCGCCCGAGGCCGGCAGCAGGACCGCGGCGGCGCCGAGGAAACTCCGGCGGCTGAGCGAACCCGACGCAATCGACTGCGGCTCGGCAGCAGCGCCCCAGAGGGGCGCGGGGCTGTATTCATGAGCGGCTCCGCCGCGGGGCGCGACCAGCCCCGACGGCGCCGCAGCCGACCGACGCCCCCTCCCCGAACCTCCAGCGGAGCGCGATGCAGGGCTCGTCATGACGCGGCTGCCGCCTCGGCCTCGGCGGTCGTGAGGAACTTCAGGTTGGTGACGTGCTCGTTGGAGAACCACTGGATCTCGTCGGTGGTGTAGTACCAGGTCGGCTTCTTCATCGAGTCGGCGACGACGACCCCGTTGATCACCAGGTTCTCGAACGTGACGTTGTTGATGGCGTGTTCGGCGTCGTAGCCGAGGAGGAGCGACGGGTTGGCGCGCGTGCCCGTGTAGCTGAGGTTCTTGACGTACACGTCCTCGATACCGCGCCCCACCGAGGTGTTGTACTTCGTGTTGAACATGACCTTCATGCAAATGACCTGGCCCCAGCGGAAGTCCTCGATCCGTACGTCCTCGATGCGGACGTTCTTGATCAGGTTGGAGTCGCCGGGGTTGAGGGCGATGCAGCCCTGGTAGTTCATCTGGGGTTCGCGGTGGTCGAGGATGTCGATGTTCTCGATGACGAGGTTCTCGATGGACTCGGGCGCGTCGGTGTTGCCGTGCGTGCCGACGTTGATCGGGTGGGCTACGTCGGCCCACAGGGTGCAGTTCTTGACGGTGATGTCACGGGTGTCGCCGTAGTAGTTCCAGCGGTGGCAGTAAATGGCGATGCAGTCGTCGGAGTTGCGCATGAAGCAGCCGTCGAAGGTGATCCCGGTCGAGGAGAAGACGTCGAAGCCGTCGCCGTTGCCCCGCGAACTGAACGCGCGCGCCTTGGTGACGCGGACGTTCCTGCTCTCGGCGAACGTGCCCGCGTATCCGGCCGGGTTGAGGATGATCACGTCCTCGACCCGGATGTTCTCGCTGCCCTCGCAGAGGATGGCGCCGCCGGGGTTGTTGTACAGCACTCCGCGACCGGTGAGGCGGGACCGTTCCACGTCCTTGAAGTAGACCTGCGCGGTCAGGACGGCGCCGCCCGCGAGGTAGACGGTCTTGCCGCTGGGGACGGTGAGGACGTTGCCGGTGACGGTGTGGACGCCGGGGCCGAAGTAGAGGACGTTCGGGTCGTCGGCCGAAGGCGGGGTGCAGTCCACGGAGTTGGTGATGAGGTGCAGGGCGTCGAATGTCTCGTCGTTGATCTGTACGACGACGTCCTTCGGCTCGTCGAGGGTGAACCGCAGGGTGTCGCCGAGGAGTTCGGGCGTGATGCCCAGCGCGTCGGGTCTCACCCGGGCCTTGGTGGTGCCACCCTTGAGGTAGGTGACCTCGATCTCGACCGGGCCGTCGAAGTCGAAGTACACCATCGACGAGCTGTAGACCTTGCCCGACCCCGTGTTGGCGTTGATCTCCTCGAACTGCGGCCGGTAGATGTCGAGGGTCTGCCAGGCGCCGTCGGGGGCGGTGCGGACCCGCACCTGGAAGCCGGTGTTGGTCGGCATGGCCGTCGGGCGCGGGTAAGTGACCAGCTTGGGGCGGGAGTCGTGGCCGCTCGCGTGGGCCGCGGTGGCGGTCAGTCCGGAGAGGCCCGCGGCGAGGGCGGTGGCACCGGCGGTCTGGAGGGCCGTACGACGGGACAGGGGCGTGTTCATACCTGACTCCTTATGTGACTGGCTCCTTCACCTACGGGGCGCTCCAGCCGGTGTCGAGCCCGCGACCGGGATGCCGGCCCAGGTGACGTAGGTGGACATGACGGCGAGGGTCGTGCGGTCGGTCGACGCCTCCGATAGAAACCGGTTGTCGCGCGTTGAGGCAGAGCCTCTTCCGGCTCGGAAAGGGCGTCAAGACCCTGGGTGAACTTTCGAAAAGACTGGGTGGCCTCGGCGGGACGGCGCTGGAACGCGGTCGGCCAGAAACCGGTTGTCCGTCAGGCGGGGCCGAAGTCCCGGGAAACAGAACGACGTTGGGGCCGTCAACGCAGGTCGGCGGCCTGCTCCTGGCTGTCGTCGAGGAAGCCGCCGGACTGGTGCTGCCACAGCTTCGCGTAGGCGCCCTCGGCCGCCAACAGCTGCTGGTGCGTGCCCTGTTCGACGATTCGGCCGCGGTCGAGGACGACCAGCCGGTCCATACCGGCGACGGTGCTCAGCCGGTGTGCGACGACGAGTGCCGTGCGCCCCTCCATGAGCCGCCACAGCGCCTCCTGGACGAGGATCTCGCTCTCGGAGTCGAGGGCGCTGGTGGCCTCGTCGAGCAGCAGGATCGGCGCGTCGCGCAGGATCGCCCGGGCGAGCGCGACCCGTTGGCGCTGTCCGCCGGACAACTTGATCCCGCGCTCCCCCACCATCGTCTCGAAGCCGTCCGGCAGGTGGTCGGCGAACTCGGTGACGTGCGCCGCCTCGGCCGCCCGGCGGACCTCGGCCTCGGTGGCGTCGGGCCGGGCGAAGGTGATGTTCTCGCGCAGGGTGCGGTGGAACATCGCCGGGTCCTGCGGTACGTAGGCGATGAGGCTGCGCAGGTCGGCCTGGCGCAGCCTGCTGATGTCCTGGCCGCCGATGAGGATGCGGCCGGCGTCGATGTCCGTCATCCGCAGCAGCAGCCGGCTGAGTGTGGTCTTGCCGCCGCCGGAGCGGCCGACGAGGCCGATCTTCGTGCCGCTGGGCACGGTCAGTTCGAGCCCGTCGAAGAGGGTGTCCGCGCCCGCGTGGGCGAAGGTCACGTTCTCGAAGCGGACGGACGCGGGCCGGGGCAGCAGCGGTTCGGGCGAGGCGGGGTCGACCACGGTCGGCGGGGCCAGCAGCAGCTCGGTGAACTGCGCGGCCTCGGTCATCGAGCTTTCCAGGCGCCGGTAGATCTGGTTGAACTCGAACATGATCCGCGTCGCGTTGCTGTAGTACGTGAAGGCCACGACCACCGCTTCGACGCCGTGCGTTCCGCCGCCGAGCGCGACGGCGAGCAGCAGCCCCAGCGCGTTGGTGAACACGGACAGGGGTGCGACCAGGGTGTCGATGCGCAGGTTGCCGTAGTCCCAGGAACGGAGGGTGAGTCGGCGGGACTGGGCGACGCGGGACCGGTGTTCGGCGGCCTCGCGTTCCTCGGCGGCGAACGCGCGGACCGTGTCCATGTTCATCAGGCTGTCGGCGACATGGCCGGACACCCGGGCGATGGCCTCCTCGCGCTCGTCGACGAGTGCCTGGCGGCGCCGGATGAGGGGCGCCACGACCAGGGCGGTGAACGCGATCATCGCCAACAGCCCCACGACGAGCAGGGGTTGATAGCGCCAGAGCACGACCGAGCCGAACAGCAGCGGCACCAGGCTGCCCACCACCTGGAACGTCATCGTGTCGACGAACTCCTCGAAGCGCGAGGCGAAGCTCAACACCCGCTTGGTGAGCGACCCGGCGAAGTTTTCGTGGAAGAACGCGGCGTCCTTGGCGAAGAGTTCGTCCATGCCGATCACATACAGGTGCTCGATGCCGAGGGCGTCCAGCCGGTTCAGGCAGTGCAGCCCGAGCCGCCACAACAGCTCGGCGAGCAGCAGGACTCCGGCGAACCCGAGGACGTACGGCAGCGTCGCGCCGACGCTGATTCCCGCGTCGCCGGCGATCCTGCCGACGAGCTTGGCGACGATCAGCGGCGCGATGTAGTTGATGCCGATGTTGCCCAGCGCCGGCAGCAGTGTGGCGGGCGCGGTCCAGCGGCGGAGCCGGGCCAACTCCCGTCCGTAGTAACGAAGTGCGAGTAACACCGAGCCTCTGCGCGGCCCGGCGACGCGCGGTTCAGGCGATCCCATCCCCACCCCGTGATGTCGACGGCAGCCCGGCATAAGGGCAGGCCGGAAGTGGCAGTGTCCCGCGTGGGCACCCGCGCGGTCCAAGCGTTTTTCCCTCAACAGCTGTGATGCGCACGGGGTTTGCGGGCCCTACGGTGACGTCATGGCGACCGATGCAGTGAGTGGGCCGATGCGGCTTCCCGACATGCCGTTGCACGATCCGTTCGTCGTGGCCGACGACGCGACGCGCACCTATCACCTCTATACGTCCAACGACCCGTCCGTGTCCGGCGTCGAGGGCGTCGGCACGATGATCTACCGCAGCCGTGACCTGCGCGACTGGACACGCCCCGACGTGGTGTTTCTGGCGGCGGAACAGAGCAAGCTCTGGGCGAGCGACGGTGGTTGGGCGCCGGAGGTGCACGCATGGGGCGGCAGGTACTACCTGTTCACCACGCTGCACGACGAGGACAGTCCGCTCCCCGTGCCGCCGACCGGCCGGTGGGGAACGCCGTTCCGGCTCGCGAACCATCTGCGCGGCACGATCACGGCCGTGTCCGAATCCCTGCTGGGCCCCTTCACGGTCGTCGACCCCACGCGCCCCACCCCGCCCGAACACCTCATGACCCTGGACGGCACGTTGTACGTCGACCCGTCCGGGCAGCCGTGGATGGTGTACGCGCACGAGTGGCTGCAGACCGTCGACGGCACGATGGAGGCGATCCGACTGGCCCCGGACCTGACCGGGACGATCGGCGACCCCGTCTTCCTGTTCAAGGGCTCGGACGCGTCCTGGATAGGTGAGCAGATCCCCGCCGGCGTGCCGCACCAACTCCCGCCCTACGTCACCGACGGCCCGCAGTTGCACCGCGCCCCCGGCGGTTCCCTGCTCATGCTGTGGTCGACGTACGAGAAGAACGTGGTCGGCGCGGACGGCACCCTCACCGGCGGGTACGTCCAGACCTACGCCGTCTCCAAGTCCGGTGCGATCGAGGGCCCTTGGGAGCAGCGGCGGCCCTTGGTGCGGGAGGACAGCGGGCACGGGATGCTGTTCCGGACGTTCGAGGGCCGGCTGATGATGATCCTGCACCGGCCGTTCGAGAACGCGCGGGGGAAGCTGTACGAGATGGAACTGGTGGGGCAGGAGTTGCGGGTGCTGGGGCAGCGGACGGACCTGGACGGCGGCGGCTGACCCTTCACGGGGTCGAGGCTCGCACAATCCGACGCGCCCGCGAAAGGTAAATATACACAAAAGGGATATATCTCTCACGAAAGAACAAGGAGCTTCCCGGCCGCCGGGGCTTGAGCATGACAACGATCCGAGCAGGACACATCGCTCACAACCCGCGAGCAATCGATTTCCCATAGCCAGCTGCCACGACACAGGTACGCCTCACAGCGCGGGCGGAATCCGATCACGCGGGGGGCGGAACCCGCCCGCGTACGCCTGGGCGATGACACGGTCGAGGGTGCCGAGCACCGAGCGGATGCGCACGGCCACAAGCTCGCCGGGGCGGTGGGTGCGAAGGCGCCGGCAGCCGGGTCGACTGCGGCGCGGGCGCCGCGCCTCGGCAAGCCCGGACGCGATACCGTCCGCCTCGGCCCCGTGCACACCGTGGGCCGGGTCGAGAGCCACGACGGAACGCCCGGCCGCCGGGTGCCGTACGGCCGGCGGGTTGACCCCCCGCGCAGCCGTGGAGTGTTCGACAGCCACAACCGGTCCGCCGATGCCTCTGCGTGCGCGGACCCTACCCGGCTGTCACCGCCCCAGCGGTGCACGAGCCGCACAGCCGGGCGCCGTCGGCACCGAGGTGCGCGTGGAGGAGGCATAGGCGAGTCGTCACGGCAAACCTTCCCGGCGGGTGGCACGCCCGAAGTCCGCGTGCACGTCCGCGCGCACGTCCGCGCGCACGCGCGGTTCAACCGGCCGGGGTCCGGACTCCGCGGTCGCGCTCCTGGAGCTCGATGCGGGTCAAGTCCTCGCGGTCGGGACGCCGTTCGTAGCACCGGTTGACGAGCCCGCCGCGCCCGCCGGCGTGGAACAGGGACACGGTCCAGGGAGCGTCGGGCAGCCTCACCCCACCTCCGCACGAACCCGCTCGGCAGCGCGGCGAAGGTCCACGAGCCGCTCCGGCCTTCCGTCGCCGGTTAAAGATGCGCCGCCCAATTACGAACAGAGCCTTGACACGTCCTCGAAACACAAGCATGCTCTGCCCACCGCTTAAAGCGCTTTAATAAATGCGGATCTTATGGATGACGGGCCGCCATACCACCCGCATGGCTCGCTCTCGACAACGCGTCTCCGACTCCGGAGACACACCCAACCCTCTGCTCCGGATCACCGTTGCCACAACAGGCGACAGGCCGTCCGCACGACAGCCACCCGACGCCACACCGTTGGCAGCGCGGGTGCAGGCAGGCGACCCGTCGCCATGGTTCGCGTGGGCCCGCCGCGTATACAACCGCACCGCTCCGCGCTCACGCCGTACGACTCCCCCCTCAGTCCACGCCTTGGCCTCTCATGCCCCGAGAGGACAAGGGCTCAGAGAGCAAGCCCGGGTGCACCTCGGATGCCGCCTCGTCGGCCCGGGCGCACGCCCACCGGGAATCACTTGAAGGAGTACCCCGCACATGGAACGCAAGCAGCCCCGACGACTGCTCGGTCGTCGTCCGTCCCGAAGAGCTCTGGGCGCGGTGAGCGTGCTCGCAGCAGCCGCGACCGCACTGACCGGGTGCGCCAGCGGCAAGGCCTCGGGCGGCGACACGGGCAAGGCGACGGCGTCGGCCGGGGTCGGAGCCACGTCCGGCACGAAGAGCGGTGGCAAGATCTCCATCTACGTCATCGGCGGCAAGTCCGACGACCCGTTCTGGTCCACGGTCAAGCGCGGGGTCGACGACGCGGCGAAGCTGGTGAAGTCGCAGGGTGGTTCCGTCACCTACCTCGGCCCGCAGAACTACGACAACCTCGGCCCCGACGCCGCCAAGTTGACGCTCACGGCCATCTCGCAGAACCCGTCGGCGATCCTCGTGCCGGACTGGGTGCCCGCGAACCAGAACTCCGCGATCAAGCAGGCCGTCGCCAAGGGCATCACGGTGCTCACCTACAACGCGGGAGGCATCGATGCGGCCAAGGCGGTCGGCGCCCTGAAGTACGTCGGGTCGGACGACTACGAGGCGGGCAAGGCCGGAGGCGTGAAGTTCGCCGAGGACGGCGCCAAGAACATCCTCTGCGTCAACACCGTGCCCGGCTCCGCCAACCAGGAGGCCCGCTGCAAGGGCATCAAGGACGGGGCCACCAGCAAGGGCTCCTCGTCGAAGCAACTGCCGCTGCCCTCCTCCAACTTCGGTAACCCCTCCGCCGTCTCGCAGGCGATCAAGGCCGCGCTCCTGCAGGACAGCAGCATCGACGCGGTGGTGACGATCGGCGTCGGGGACGCCGACAGCGCCGCCGCCGCGATCAAGCAGGCGAACGCCGTCAGCAAGGTCAAGCTCGGCACCTTCGACCTCTCGCAGAGCCAGCTCGACCGCATCAAGGCCGGCACCCAGGTCTTCGCCATCGACCAACAGCCCTATCTGCAGGGCTTCTACGTCGTCTCGATCGCCAACCAGTACCTGTCCTACGGGGTTCTCCCCCCGCAGAACCCGTTCCTGACGGGCCCTCTCCTGGTCACCAAGGACAACGTCTCCGAGGCGATCAACGGCACGAAGGCCGGCGTCCGCTGACGCACCCACCGGTGTCGGGCCCGGCCGGGCCCGGCACCTCTCCCCCGATCCTCCCCACGCACCACATCGAGATCCACGAAGGTGACCCACTCCGATGACAACCTCACTTCCCGACGCGACGGCCGAGAAAGAGACCGCAGTCGCCCCGCCGAAGCAGACCGAGAGCCCCGTGGGGCGGCTGCGTCATCGTCCCGAGGTCGGCGCGCTCATCGGAACGCTCAGCGTCTTCGTCTTCTTCGCCATCTTCGGAGGCGAGAAGTTCCTCGCCCCGGCGGGCGCGGCGAGCTGGCTGAACATCGCGGCGGAGCTGGGCATCATCGCCATCCCGGTCGGCCTGCTGATGATCGCCGGTGAGCTCGACGTGTCCGTCGGCTCGGTTCTGGCCGGCAGTTCGATGACGCTGGCGATCGTCTCCGGGTACTGGGGCGCACCGTTGTTCGTCGGCATCCTGTGCGCCCTCGGGCTCGGACTGCTGACGGGCCTGATCAACGGCATCCTCGTCACCCGTACCAACGTCCATTCCCTGGTCGTCACGCTGGCCACCCTCTCCGGGCTGGCCGGTCTCACCCTCGGCCTGTCCCGCGTCACCACCGGCACCACCAGCGTCGCCATCAGCCCCGACCCGCTGTCGAAAGCCCTGTTCGGGCACATGATCGCCGGTCAGTTCGAGGTGGCGATCTTCTGGTGGCTCGGCCTGGCCGTACTGGTCACGGTGGTGCTCCAGGGAATGAAGTACGGCAACTGGATCTTCGCCATCGGAGGGGACAAGGAGAGCGCCCGCGCCACCGGCATCCCGGTCGACAAGGTCAAGATCGCGCTCTACATGGCCAGCGGCTTCGGCGCGGCCCTCGTCGGTGTGATCCAGACGATCCTCTACAACGGCGCCCAGGTCGCCAACGGCCAGTCCTTCGTCTTCAACTCCATCATCGCCGTGGTCATCGGCGGCGTACTGCTGACCGGCGGATACGGGTCCGTCATCGGCGTCGTCCTCGGGACACTGACCTTCGCCATCGTCAACCAGGGCATCTACTACACCGGCTGGAACTCCGACTGGGCGAGCCTGATCCTCGGCATCCTCATCCTCGCCGCCGTCCTGATGAACAACACCTTCCGCCGCCTCGCCCTGTCCTACAAGCCCCGCACCGCGAAGAAGGCCTGACCATGACCACACCCCTTCTCCGTCTCACCGGCGTCGGCAAGTCCTTCCTCGGTACACACGCCCTCCAGGACATCTCCCTGGACGTGCACGCCGGGAAGGTGCTGTGCCTGCTCGGGGACAACGGCGCCGGCAAGTCCACGCTCATCAAGATCCTCTCCGGGTTCCACAAGCCCAGCACCGGGACCATCGAACTCAACGGTGAGAAGACCGAGTTCGACAGCCCGCGCGACGCCAGCAACCAGGGCATCGCCACCGTCCACCAGTTCGGTGGCACCTTCCCTCTCATGGGCGTCGGCCGCTGCTTCTTCGTGGGCGCCGAACCCACCAAGGGCTTCGGTCCGTTCCGGCTCTTCGACAAGAAGCTGGCGGGCGAGATCGCCGTACGCGAGATGCAGTCCCTCGGCATCACCCGCGTCACGGACGGCAGCCGGCTGGTGGGCAGTCTCTCCGGCGGCGAGCGCCAGGCCCTGGCCATCGCACGGGCCGTCTACTTCGGCGCCAACGTCCTCATCCTCGACGAGCCCACGGCGGCCCTCGGCGTCAAGGAGGCCGCGCACGTCCTGCGGATCGTCATGCAGGCCCGCGCCAAGGGCGTCGCGGTCATCCTCGTCACCCACAACGTGCGCCACGCCATGATGGTCGGCGACCACTTCGCCGTCCTGATCCGCGGTCAGAAGGCCGACGACTTCCGCAAGGGCGAGCGTACCCGCGAGGAGATCACCGACCTCATGGCCGGCGGCGAGGCCATGGCGGACCTGGAGGCCGAACTCGCCCAGCTCCAGGCCGATGCCTGAAGCGACCGGCACGGATCCGACCGTCGCGGGTGAACCGGTGCGTATGCGTCCCGAGGCGGAGACACTCACCCACAGCGCGACCTGAGCGCGGTTCGCGCCACCAAGCAGCCCGTACCGGGCGGAGCTCGCTCTCCGCCCGGTACGGGCCTTTACCAATGATCAAGGGGCGGTGCCGGATTCCTCCGACACCGCCCCTCACCAGCGACTCCATCGAGTCGGGACGACAGGATTTGAACCTGCTACCCCTTGACCCCCAGGAGTGAGGGCCATAGGAACTACCTGCACATATCAGGCAGAACTAGGGTGCTCAACGTGCGTCCCCGCGTGTGCTGTTCAGAGTCGCGGGTGCCGTGTGGTCCCCAACTGGTCCCCACTCCATTGGGGTCGACGACGGACGTTGACCTATCGCAAAGATATCCCGCGCGGACGAGCAGACGGCGCATGGGGCAACTCCCCTGACGGCACTCTGGGACGGTTCCACGACAAGACCCAGTGAGCCTTTTCCAACCTCACGCTGATGGGTGGTGAAGGACGAGGACGGCCTTCGCTACGTTGGTGATTCGGTTGGTGCTGCAGCGGAGCTTCCGCAGGAGGCGCCAGCCCTTGAGGGTGGCGATGGCCCGCTCGCCGAGGCAGCGCATCTTGGCGTGGGTGGTGTTGTGGCGGCGCTTCCATCGCTTGAGGCGGCTGCCTCGAAACGGTACGCGGACGGGTCCGCCGGCGCCTTGATATGCCTTGTCCGCCCAGCATTTGAGTCCGGCGTCGGCGAGGGCTTCGATGATGCCGTGCTGCCGCGCGGCGGTGAGGTCGTGAGTCGAGCCGGGCAGAGCCGGCGAGGTCCAGAGCAGTCGTCCGAACGGATCGGCGAGGACCTGGACGTTCATGCCGTGGCGTTTGTGTTTCCCGGAGTAGTACGGGGTGTCGGCGGCGATGCGGTCGATCGGCAGCAGGGTGCCGTCGAGGATGACGAATGCCTTCGTCCGGATCGTTTTCATGACCTCGGCCAGGGACGGGGCGAGGGCGGCCAGGGCCTCGACGGCTTCACGTATGTAGCGGTGGACGGTCGCGATCCCGATGCCGAACCCGGCAGCGAGCTGGGCGTAGGTGTCACCGCACCGCAGGTGGGCCAGGGCGGGCAGTGCCTGACGTGCGGCGGGAAGGCGCCGCCACCGCGTTCCGGTCTCCTGCCGCCGGGCTGCCAGTTGTCCGGTCAGGAACCGCAGGGTGCGGCTGGACAGATCAATCGAGGACGGGTGGACACGGGTGATCTTGGTCGAGAAACCGTCTGCCAGGAGCTTCGTCGTTGCGCAGGACAGTCCAACTCGCGGTCAGGCACCGCAGCTTGAAAAAGGCTCACTGGCCGAATCTGCCGGGAGCGGTTCCGGCCGCCGGGTTGATTAACTGGCCATCCGCGTTCGCGCTGGATTTATTGGGATTGCGGAAAGCGTGCGGATTTTCCTGATCCGCTCGCGCCGCCTCAATCAAGAACTCAAGGTCTCCCTCCTTACGCTTCGCAGGCCATGACCTGGTGGGTGACCGGTTCGAAGAAGCTCAGTGAAGCGGCCCACCGCGGCAAGGCCTCGGCGGGCCGCTTTGGCGGCACCGCTATGTCATTGTGCTTCTCGTGGTGGACGACTGCAGCACGGTGCACTCGGAATCCCACCAGGGAAGTTCTTTGCGTACCTCGTTCAGAGTGCGCTCAGAATAGTCCGGTGGAGCTTCCGGGGTTCCGTCGACATCGAGGAGGTGGAAGTCCGCTGCCTTGCCGCTGACGGAAAGTTCACCGTCCGGGAAAAGGCCTATGCGCATCTGCCATAGGCGCCGGGACGTCGCGGGAGCGCTCGACATGATCGTGAAGGCGATCAGCGTGCGCTCGAGCGGCTCTTCGCTCCATTGGAAGGAGTGCAGTCCGCGTACCACAAGCAGCGCAGCGTTCCCTGTGCGGTATTGCAGGGCTGTACGCATGTCCAGGAGCAGCCCGGCACGGCCGGTCAGGGGACACATTCTGCAGTCGAGGAGGCCGACTTCCTGCAGGGCGTCGGACTCTTGCAGGGGATCCCAGTCGATGGGGTCCGCTGATGCGCCGTCAGCGGCGCCAGTGAAGAGGTCTTCGATACGGGTCATGGGATGGGGATGTGGTTGTAGGGGTCAGCGTTGGAGATGCCGACCTTACCCGTAATTGGGTTCATAGCTTGGCCGTCAGTGTTCATGTAGATCACGTATCCGTTGGGATACTGGTACTTGCCCTTAGTGACGGGATCCATCACTCGGACGTACGCCACCTTGGGGTCAAGGCCGTTGGCGACAGCCTCGCTCTTCTTGATCTCGTAGACCCAGCCCTTCCCCTTGTCGCTGACAGCGACAGCTTTACGCCCCTTGGGCAGCCAGAGCTTCTCGCCCTTGGGCCCGATCACGTCGGCGATGAGACACCGGCTGTTGTGGACCAGGACAGGGACGTTCCCGGCGAGCACGTAGTACGAGTGCAGGCCCTCGACAGTGAAGTTATAGGTGCGCGCGTGCTGGTAGAAGAACCGCGCGGCCTGGACGGTGACGGTGTCGCCGTCGTCCGTGCGCAGCGTCATGCCGCTCTTCAGATCGGCCGCGCCGACCCACGCCTGCTCCGACTCGGACCAGAAGGGGTGTTCTTCGGTCGCCGTCAGTCTCTTCTCGCCGTGGGGCGTGGTGAGGAGAAGTTCGGTGAAGTACTTGTCGTCCTCGGTGACGATCAGATCCGTGACCTTGTGCGGCCCTGACTCCCGTGTGGCGGGGTCAGTGGCCAGTACCTCGTCGCCGACCTGGACGGACTCGATGTTCTTCGTCGAACCGTCGGCCAGGAGAACCTTGGTGCCGGCGAGGAAGCACTCTGCGCACTTCTGCGCCAGGCGTGCGGCCCGGCTGCTGTCGATCGCGCCCTCGACACCCTCGACACTCTTCTTGAGGAGCTTGAGCTTGCCGACAGGAAGGAAACTCATCGCTGCCAGGGCGCACTGCCCCAGGTGCGGATTCTCGACGCACTTCTTGGCGTCGTTGAGGCCCAGGATCTCCCAGGCGATTTCCTTCATCGTCGGGTCGATCGTGGGAAACACGAGTTCCTGGCCGGCCAGAGCGCACGGCGGGAGGCTATCCCGGTTCACCGGGATGTAGCACTTGGGCTTGCTCTCCCGCTCCTTCTTCCGCCGTTCCGCAGCCACCCGACGCGCCTCGGCTTGTTCCGCCTCCCGCTTGGTGACCACGTCCTGCCATGCGGCGGAAGCGTCCTTTGCCGCCGCCTCCGAGCTCTTGCCTGCGGCGATCGCATCGGCGTGTGCCCGGTCGCTCGACTCCTTCGCTTCGTATGCCGAGGTCTGCGCGTAGTCGGCGGAGAACTCCGCCTGGGCGGCGGATTCCTCGGCGGCGGCGGCGTCTTGGTCGGCGCGGTCGGCGGCGGCCCGCGCGGTGGTGGCGGAGGCCTTGGCCTGGGTGGCGCTGACCTCGGCCCGGTCGGCGGCCTTGTCGGCGTCGGCGGCGTAGCCCGCGGCTTCCGTGGCGCTCTTCGCCGCGTCGTTCTTCGCCTTCTCGGCGTCGGCAGCGGCGCCCTTGGCCTCGAAGGCGGCCTGTGCGGCGAGGTGGCTGTTCCTGCGGGCGCCGGCCGCGATCTCCTGGCCCTCGGCGATGAGCCGTTCGACCTGGGCGATGTGGTTGTCGGCGAGTTGGTCCTTGCGGTCGGCCATGTACTGTCCGGCTTCGACGAACGAGTGGACCTCGTCCGCGGACCCGGCCAGAGCGATCTTGGCCGTGGACTTCACCTCGGGGCCGCCGTCGTTGTACAGCTTGCTCGCCGTCACCCTCTCGTCGGTCTGACGGGCCGCGTACTGACCGTTGTGGAGAAAGCCGAGCAGTGCTTGGGTGCTGCCGTCCTCCAACGCCTTCTTGGCCGATTCCTTGACACCAGGGCCGCCGTCGTTGAAGAGCTTGGAGACCGCGACGCGGTAGTCGGCGTTGGCGACCTGGTGTTGGCCGCTGGTGTAGAAGTCGAGAAGCTGCTGGGGAGTACCGTTGAGCGCCTCGGTCGCAGCGGTCCGCACTGCCGCGTAGGGACTGTCCGAGGCGAGGTCGGAAACCTGCTGGCGGGTCTCGTCCGCGACAGCCTTGTCCCAGCCCGTCTTCAGGTACGCGATCACGTCGGTGTCTGTGCCGGACAGGGCCTGGGCGGCGGCGTCCTTGCGCCAGGAGCCGAAGTACTGCATCGCCCGAAGCGCTACGGCACGCCCCCTGGATGCGATCGCTGCCTCGTCGGCGCCGGGCTTGCCGGCGTCGGCGGCCAGGGTCTTGGTGTCGTCGACGATCGACTGGCCTTCCAGCACCGTCTTGGAGACCTCGACGGTGAAGGTGTCGGCGGTGGCCTTGTGGGTCATCGCGGACTCGACGCCCGCATTGGTGCGTGTCTTGAGGTCCTCGGCCTCGGCCTCCCTGGCGATGGCGAAGGTCTTCTGCGCGGTCGTGACCGCTGCGGTGGCGGTGTCCGCCGCACGCTTGGCCGCAGCGGCCTGCTTGGTGGCCTCCGCTGCCTGATCGGCCGCCTCTCCGGCGTGTTTGGCCGCGTCGTCGGCGGCGTCCGCCGCGTTCTCGGCGTGCGTGGCGGCCGAATTGGCGGCATCCCGCGCCTCGTTGGCAGCGGTGGCCGACTTGCGGGCCAGCGCCTCGGCAGCGGTGGCGGCACGGTCGGCCTCCGCGGCGTGACGGCGGGTCTCCGCGGCAGCGGCGCGCGCCTCGGCCGAGGAACCCCCGGCGGCAGCCGCGTAGTCGGCCGCCTGATCGGCCGCGGTCGCGGCCTTGTTGGCGTTGCCGGTCGCGCTGCGCGAGGCGGCTGCCGCGTCCGCGGCGGCCAGCGACGCCTTGCCGGCCTGCTCGGCGGCACGGGCCGACTTCTTCGCCAGTTCGCCCGCCTTACGCGCGTCGGCGGCTCGGTCCTGGGCGGCCTGCGCCTTGGTCTTGTCCTTGCTCGCGGCATACGCCGCGTTCGAGGCCCGGCCGGCTGCCTCGGCCGCCGCCGCGGCAGCGCTGGCGGTCTGCGCCGCGGCCAGCGACGCCCGCCGCGCGGAGGCGTTGGCCGCGTTCGCCGCACCGATCGCCTGCTGCGAGGCCTCGGCCGCCGCGCGGGCCGCGTCCGCGGCCTGCATGGCCTTCACCGACGCACGGTTCGCGTCGTTCTTCGCCGCCTCGGTCTCCTTGGCCGCCTTCTGCGCGGCCTCCAGCGCGAGTGCCGCGGCCGCGATCGCCTTGGAGGACGCCTCCTCGGCCTTCTCCGTCGCTTCTTCGGCCTGCTTGCCCGCCTTCTCCGCCTGCTCGGTCAACTGCGCGATCGTGGCGTATTCCTGGTCACGGTTGCGCGCGACGAACTGGCCGACTTCGAGGAACTCGACGATGTCGTCGGGAGTGCCCCGCAGCGCGAGCTTGGCGGCCGCCTTCACGTTGGGGCCGCCGAAGTTGTACAGCTTGCTGACCTCGACCCGGTCGTCGGTCTCCCGCGCCTTGAACTGACCGACCGTCAAGAACTGCTTGACGTCAGCGGCTGTGCCCAGCAACGCCTTCTTGCCCGCGTCCTGCACGCCGGGGCCGCCGAAGTTCACGACGCGGCTGGCCTCCACCCGCTGGTCCTGCTCGTACGGAGCCTTCCAGCCGCTGTCCAGGAACGCCTCGATGTCGGCGGGGGTCCCCGCCAGCGCGCGCTTCGCGGCCTCTCGTACCGCCGGACCGCCGGCGTTCACGACACGGGAGGCATCTACCCGGTCGTCGATCTGCTGGATGGCGGGCGCGTCCGTGAGGAACTGACGAATGCCGTCGTCAGAGCCCAGGAGTGCTTTCTCGGCAGCCTCCTTGATGCCCGTGCCCCCATCGAGCCAGTAGCCCACTACCAAGCCACGGTTCGCGTTTGATGGGGCTTCGTCCGCCGCGGTAGCCGGAGCCGTGCCCAGGAGCGTTGCTGCGAGCGTGGCGGACAGCACGGTGGCGCAGGCAGCACGGAGACCTATCACCCGCCGTGGAACCTTTCGCCGCATTTCGAGTATTCGCCCCATTTGCCTTGTAGGCAGGGTTTCTTTCACTTGACGATCCTTCAGTGATCAATCACCACCGACCGTAGGCCGTCCGGAAATGGACGCGATGGCGACCCGCGTCCGGTTGGGGCGGATCGCCGTGAGGCGCGTGCGGCGGTGAAGTCTTGGCGCACCTGCGGGAGTTGATGCACCGTCGGGCAATGCCGGCCGCGCAGGTGATGGGTATCGCGGGGCATCCAGGGGTGGACATTACACGAACTTTACTTAAGCCAAGCAACATGATTACCTTGCCGTCGCATTTGATCCACATGTCATCCACCTGTGAGGAATCCATGTCGACGCCCCGTGCCCGGAAGTCCCTTCTGGGCGGTCTGACGGCCGCCCTCGTGCTGGGCCTTGGCGCCACCGCACTCGCCCTCCCGCAGAGCGCGCCCGCAGCCACGCGGACCGCCGCGACCGCCGACGGCATGCCGGTCGCAGTCGAGGACTTCAGCTACCCCGGCGCCGCCAAGGTCCAGCAGGAACGCGGGGTCACCCTCAAACGCGGCGACGGGCACATCTGGCTCACCGACGTGACCACCCTCAACGACTGCGTCGACGCCTCGGACATCGCGATCGAGGCGCGCACAGGCGTCTACTGCTTCAAGACCAACGCCAAGTCCGGCTATCTGACACTTGAGTTGCCCGACACCTTCAACATCTGGACCCAGGCCCATCCGGTGAGGGCCACGCTGACCGCAGAGGGCAAGGACACCGTCGTCAACGCCCCGGCGGACGACCTCACGCCGGTCGGCGAGTCAGGTGACACCGGCCTCCGCTCGACCCTGGTCGAGATCCGCGTCACCGGCTGACCGCCCGAGGTCGCAGCCGTGCGACGGCCTCCCCGCCCCTGGCTCCGGAACGCCGCCGAGGCGTACCGGTCAAGGCCTCACCGCACTCACTCACACCTATTCACCTGAAGCGAACGTCGGTTCGCCGACCATCGAAGACTCATGAGGAACAGATATGTCTGGCAAGCGTTCTCGCACCGCGCGGGTGGCAGCACTGCTCACCGCGGCGGTCTCGGCCGCCGGAGCCCTCACCGGTACCACCGCGCAGGCACTGGGTGGTGACGCTGCCACGAGTGGGGCCTCCAACTTCACCGCGAAGATCGACATCGGTGACGGTGCGCGGGCCTGTTCGGGCACGCTCATCAACAACCAATGGATGATCACCGCGGCGAGCTGCTTCGCCGACGATCCGGCCCAGGCCACGTCCCTTCCGGCCGGTGCTCCGAAGCTGAAGTCGACCGCGACCATCGGCCGGACCGATCTCACCACTGCCACCGGCGAGGTCCGCGACATCACCCAGCTGATACCGCGGACCGACCGCGACCTGGTCCTGGCGAAACTCTCCGCCCCGGTCTACGGCCTGTCGTTCCTGCACCCCGCCACCAGTGCCCCGGTCGCGGGCGAGGCGCTCAAGGGCGCCGGGTACGGACGGACCAAGGACACCTGGGTCCCCGACACCCTGCACTCGGCCGTCTTCACCAGCAAGACCGTGGAAGCAACGACTCTGGGCATCGACGGGACTCCCATCTGCAAGGGCGACACCGGAGCCCCCGTCTTCCGGGAGAAGGACGGCCGCTCCGAGCTTGCCGCGATCGCCACCAACTCATGGCAGGGCGGCTGCCTGGGTTCGGACGAGACCCGCACGGGCGCCGCCGCCAGCCGCGTGGACGACATCCGCGCCTGGATCACCGAGAACACCGCCTCCACGCTGAGTAGTTGGAACACCCAGATGCTCGCCAAGACCAGCACCGGCCTCTACCACGGCATGCGGAATAGCAACGGCGACTGGACCGGCTTCGCCGATGTGCAGAAAGTCGCCGGAACCGTCACCGACATCGCGTACGCGGCCGACGCGGCGATCAAGGGCAAGAACTACATCTTCGCCGTCGGCGGTGACGGCCACGTCTACGAGGCCAACCGGCGCCCCACCGGCGGCTGGGACGCCTTCCGCGACCTGACCAATGAGCTCGGAGCCAAACCCGCGTTCACCAAGATCGCCGTCACCTCCACCGGACCCGGCCTGGCCCTGATCGGCCTCGCCGGCGGCAAGGTCTACCACGCCACCCAGGACGCGGACGAGAAGTGGTCGAAGTGGGGCGACGTCACCAACCTGCTCGGCGCACTCGACGACATCACCCAGGTCACCACCGGACAGACGACCGGCGGAGACACCCAGATCGGTGTCGTCTCCGGCACCAAGGCCTACCACGCCATCCGCCACTCCGACGGCACCTGGTCCAAGTGGGGCCACATCAACCAGGCCGCCACCAACATCGGCCCGGTCAACGGCATGGCCTTCGCCGGCATCGGCGGCGACCTCCAGGTCGTCCTCACCAACAGCACCGGCGGCATCAAGCACGGCATCCGCGCGGCGGACGGCACCTGGAGCGCCTTCGGCAGCCTCAACAGCAGGCTCGGCGCCGACACCATGGTCAGCGTCGGCGCGGCCGCGGTGTCCGGAGAATTCCAGACCGCCGTCGTCACCCCCGACGGCAGGATCAAGCACACCCTGCGCCACGCCAACGGCAAGTGGGACGCCACCGAACAGGTCATCGGCTACCCCGGCAGCCCCCAGAGCGTCGCCCTCACCGGCAGCGCCGGCTAGGACCGTCCGGCTGACGGCTCCGGGGGCCAACGCCGGTGCCGTCAGCCTGTTCCAGCGGCCCGATCGCCGCTGGGTGATCCCGCGATCCGGAGTGAGTCCGGTCAGTGAGCCTTTTTCAAGCTGCGGTGCCTGACCGCGAGTTGGACTGTCCTGCGCAACGACGAAGCTCCTGGCAGACGGTTTCTCGACCAAGATCACCCGTGTCCGCCAGGAGCTTCGCGTGCTTGTCCACCCGTCCTCGATTGATCTGTCCAGCCGCACCCTGCGGTTCCTGACCGGACAACTGGCAGCCCGGCGGCAGGAGACCGGAACGCGGTGGCGGCGCCTTCCCGCCGCACGTCAGGCACTGCCCGCCCTGGCCCACCTGCGGTGCGGTGACACCTACGCCCAGCTCGCTGCCGGGTTCGGCATCGGGATCGCGACCGTCCACCGCTACATACGTGAAGCCGTCGAGGCCCTGGCCGCCCTCGCCCCATCCCTGGCCGAGGCCATGAAAACGATCCGGACGAAGGCATTCGTCATCCTCGACGGCACCCTGCTGCCGATCGACCGCATCGCCGCCGACACCCCGTACTACTCCGGGAAACACAAACGCCACGGCATGAACGTCCAGGTCCTCGCCGATCCGTTCGGACGACTGCTCTGGACCTCGCCGGCTCTGCCCGGCTCGACTCACGACCTCACCGCCGCGCGGCAGCACTGCATCATCGAAGCCCTCGCCGACGCCGGACTCAAATGCTGGGCGGACAAGGCATATCAAGGCGCCGGCGGACCCGTCCGCGTACCGTTTCGAGGCAGCCGCCTCAAGCGATGGAAGCGCCGCCACAACACCACCCACGCCAAGATGCGCTGCCTCGGCGAGCGGGCCATCGCCACCCTCAAGGGCTGGCGCCTCCTGCGGAAGCTCCGCTGCAGCACCAACCGAATCACCAACGTAGCGAAGGCCGTCCTCGTCCTTCACCACCCATCAGCGTGAGGTTGGAAAAGGCTCACTGTCCGAGGGAAAGGACAGCGAAGAAGAGGCCCATGAATGGCTCCAGGCCATCATCGAGGCCGCAGAGGCCGGCCTGAGCCCGTCGCAGGCCACCATGAAGCTCGCCGAATACGGTGAAGCGAACATGGACCTCGCCCTGCGCGGCCTGGAGTTGAAAACGCTGGACCCCTACCTGTTGGGGTGGCGGATGCGCGTGGTCCCCGCCCTGGGCCACCTCGCGGTACGGATGATCACCAATGGTGTCGTCGACCGCACTGTGCAGAACTGGATCGCCGACGAGCACAGCCGCTCCACGGTGAAGAACACTATCGCCGTCCTGGTCCGCGTCATGGAGCAGGCAGTCCGCGACGGCATCATCAAGGTCAACCCCGCCCAGGTGACCGGCTGGCAGAAGCTCTACAAGCAGGCCGAGGACGAACTCCTCGACCCACGGGCACTGGCCCTGCCCGACTGGGAGACCCTCATTGCGCTGGCCAACGCGCTCGTGGCCGCCTCCCACGACCAGTACCGCGGCTGGGGAGACGTGGTCATCTTCGCCGCGTGCACCGCCGCACGGATCGGCGAGGTCTCCGGTTGCCGCGTCGGGGACATCGACACCACCCAGTGGATCTGGACCGTGCGGCGCCAGACCACACCCGCGCCCGGTGGGCTGACCGACAAGGGCACCAAGGGCAAGCGGGCCCGCAAGGTTCCCATCGTCGAGGAGATCCGCCCCCTCGTCGCTCAGCGTGTCCTGTCCGCCGGCCCGAGTCCCGATGCCCGTCTGTTCACCGGTCCGCGCGGCGGACGCATCTCCACCGCCGTCCTGCGCGACGCCACACACTGGGACGACGTGGTCACCAAGCTCGGGTACGAGCACCTGCGCCGCCACGACCTCCGGCACACCGGACTGACCTGGTTCGCCGACGCCGGAGTCCAGGTGCACGTCCTGCGCAGGATCGCCGGCCACGGCTCTCTGACCACCACTCAGCGCTACCTGCACCCCGACGTACACAAGATCACGGCCGCCGGGGCTGCGCTCTCCGCACACCTCAGCGTGCTGCGCGCACCGCGCTCGCTGCCGAGCCCGATCGTCGTGACCCGCTGACCCCGGTCAAGGCCCCCTGGTCCCCACCTGGTCCCCAAGAATGATCAAGGGCCGGTTTCGGATGCCTCCGAAACCGGCCCTGACCTGCGACTGTCTCCAGTCGGGACGACAGGATTTGAACCTGCGACCCCTTGACCCCCAGTCAAGTGCGCTACCAAGCTGCGCCACGTCCCGTTCGTGCCGCACCCGTTCGTCCGGGTGAACACGCTGGTTAACCCTACCGCATGCGCAGGGTCACTTCGGTGGGGTCGGGGTGTCGTGGGTGCGGTACATGGCCTGGATGTCCAGTTCCAGTTGGACGGTGGGGCCGACGACGGCGATGCCGCGGGCGAGCATGCTTCGCCAGTTCAACGTGTAGTCCTCGCGGTGCAGTTCGGCCGTGGCGAGGGCCGCGCAGCGGAGTTCCTCGGCGTAGCCGCCGTTGACCGTGCCGAGGTAGGTGGTGTCGAGGTTCACCGAGCGGCTCACGCCGTGCATCGTCAGCGAACCCTGCAACGTCCACTTGCTGCCGCCCCGGTAGGCGAACCGGGTGCTGGTGAAGTCGATGTACGGGTAGCGCTCCACGTCGAGGAAGTCGCCGGAGCGCAGATGGTTGTCCCGCGTGGTGTTGCCCGTGGTGATGCTGGACGCGTCGATACGGACGTCGACCCGGGACTCGGCCATCTCCTGGGCGATCTGGATACCGCCCTGGAAACGCTCGAACCGGCCGTGCACATGGGCCATGCCGACATGCTTGGCGATGAAGCGGATCGCGGTGTGCGGCGGGTCGAAGAGCCAGGTGCCGGGCGGCGGGAGTTCCTGGGCGCGGCCGGGCTGGAGCCAGACGCGTTCGGCGGGTTCGGCGGTTCCGGCGGTGATCTCGACCGTCTCCTGGTGCGGCTGGAGTCCCTGGGCCGAGACGAGGAGGCTGTAGCGGCCGGGCGGCAGGGCCGCGAGGAAGAAGCCGTACGGGTCGGTCGTCCCGGAGGCGGCGACGCGATGCGAGTCGAGGGCCGTCACGGTCACCTCGGCGGCGGCCATGGGCGAGCCCATCGGGTCGACGATCTCACGGCCGAGTCCGCCCGCGCCGGGCGGAAGGGGGAGCGAGAGGCCCGACGCCGTGGCGGGGGCTCCTTGGGGCAGCCAGCGCCTGAGTAGCGCGAGGGCCATGGTGATCACCTTTCTTCACAGCGGTCGTACCCTGCCGATCTTGAAGGCCCCGGCGGCGATACGGGTGTCTCACATCGAGACACCCGTTCCACCGGCCTCCGCGTAGCGGCGGACGATCGGCTCCAGATAGTCCGCGTGCGGGCCCGTCAGGTCCGGGAGTTGGGCCGTCGAACGGATCAGGGCGACGCGGTCCAGTTCCGGGTCGCGGCCTTGTGCCGTCTCCGCCGCCGCCATGGCCTCGTACCGCTCGCGCAGCCGTTCCGCCGGGAGGGACGGGGCGCGGAACAGGACGCCGATGCCGCCGTTCCCGGCGCGGGTGACGTTCCAGAAGGTGAGGTCGTCGGGCGGGGTGTCGATGCCGGTCTCCTCGATCAACTCCCGTGCGGCGTGGCGGTGCAGGGCCCTCATGTCGAGCGGTGCGTCGCCTTCGGGGGGTTCGAGCGAGCCGCCGGGAAGTTGCCAACGTCCGGGTGCCGCCGTTGAGTTCGCCATCCGGCCGACCAACAGGCTTCCGTCGTCGGCCGGTTGGAGGACGGCGACGAAGAAGGACGGCAGCCACGAGGTCGAGAACGGGACGCGCCGCAGGGCGAAGTGCCGGTACGTCGTCCTGGCCCAGGAGACCGTCAGGTCGTGCGGCCCCTCCCGGTCCGCTCCCGCGCACACCAGGACCGGTCCGTCGAAGAAACTCGGGTTGACCCGCACCAGCCCGTCCCACACCTCGTTCATGGCCAGCCGCTCCTCGGGGGTGAGCCGGGGAGCGGCCGATTCGACGAGGCGGAGCCGGTGGACGTCCAGGAGTTCGGCGCCGGGGCGCCGCGCGCTCTGTTCGATCATCGGCTCATGCTGGCACACCGGCCGGGTCAGTTGAGGGCGCCGGGAGCCATCACCGACGCTTCCTCCTCCGCCTTCAGGAGCGCCGGCTCGGAGCCGCCGACGGTCTTTCCTCCGCTACGGCCGGCCCGCCGCACCGGCACCATGAGCGCGGCCAGCGCCGCCGCCAGGCACAGCACCGCGAGCAGGGCGAACCCGTGGGTGTACCCGGAGCCGTAGGGCAGCCCGGAGGCCTGGAGGTGGCCGGTGACCAGGACGCTGGTGACGGCCGCGCCGATCGAGCCGCCGATGGTGCGGATGTTGGCGTTCATGCCGGTCGCGGCGCCGGTCTGCTCGGGCGGGACGCTGCCGACGATGAGGTTGGCCATGGAGGCGAAGGCGAGTCCGATGCCGAAGCCGAAGATGCCCGCGACGAGGCCGATCTGCCACTGCTGGTCGTGCCAGAGGGTGAGGATGCCGCACGCGACCGCGCCGAGTGCGGCACCGGTGGTGAGCAGTGCCTTGGCACCGACCACGGGTTCCAGCCGGCCGCTGAGCACACCGGAGACGAACATCGCGATCAGCATCGGCAGCATCAGGAGTCCGGACGCGGTCACGCCGGCGCCGAAGCCGTATCCGGCGGACTCGGGGGTCTGCACGAAGCCGGGCAGGAAGGACCAGATCGCGTACATGCCCGCGCCGAACAGCAGCGCGGCGGTGTTGGTGGTCCACACCGAGGGCAGGCGCATCACCTTCAGGTCGATGAGCGGGCTGCGGGAGCGGGCCTCCGAGAACAGCCAGGCCGCGAAGAGTACGACGGCTGCGGCGAACAGTCCGACGACCCGCACGGAGCCCCAGCCCCAGCGGCCGGCCTGGCTCAGCGGCAGCAACAGGGCGACCAGCCAGCCCGAGAGGAGTACGGCGCCGAGCCAGTTGACGTTTCCGACGGCGCGGCTGGGCGACTCGGGGACGTAGCGCAGGGCGATGAGGGTGGTGACGGCCACGATGCCGACGGGGAACCAGAACAGCCAGCGGTAGTCGAGCGCGGACACGATGGGACCGGCGGCCACCATGCCGACGCCACCGCCCGCGGCGATCACGGCGGACAAGTTGCTGATGCTGCTGGGGACTCGGGGCGCTTCGAACTCGTCGCGGATGATGCCGAAGGACAGCGGGAACAGCGCGCCGCCGACGCCCTGGACGACCCGGGCGACGATCAGTACGCCGATGTTCGGCGCGAGCGCGGCGACCAGACAGCCGGCCAGCACGGCCAGGAGGACGGCGACGAGAGTGCGCTTCTTGCCGACGAGGTCGCCGACGCGGCCGAGTATCGGGGTGAAGACCGAGGCGGACAGCAGATAGGCCGTCATCACCCAGGTCGCGGTGGACTGGGAGGTGTGCAGCGCGTGCTGGACGGTCGGCAGGGCCGGTGCGATCAGCGACTGCAGCATGGAGAACACGCCCGCACCGGTCGCGAGGACCGCGAAGGTGAGGCGGGTGGACTTGCGGGGCATGGAGAGCCTCTCCGAAAACAAGCGAACGGGGTGCGGCCGCACGGATCCGCGGCTGACGCGCCCACACTGCTAAAGTGGAGGTACCCCTCCACCATAACGGAGGCATACCTCCGGTTCAACCCAGCCCGCCCCCGGGAGGCACCCGTGACGGCCCAGCCGTTTCCCGTCAGCGAGATCGTCGCGGCCCAGAGACCGCACCGGAAGGACGCCGCCCGCAACTACGACGCCCTGCTGGCCGCCGCCCGCGAGGCCTTCACGGAGCACGGCTCGGAGGCGTCGCTGGAGGACATCGCGCGCCGCGCGGGCGTCGGCATCGGCACGCTGTACCGCAACTTTCCGACCCGCCGGGCCCTCTTCGAGAGCGTCTACGCGGACGAGGTGAACGCGCTGTGCCAGGTCGCCCTGTCCGTCGCCGACCAGGAGCCGTGGGAGGCACTGAACTCGTGGCTGAACCGTTTCGCGGGCTACATGGTGACCAAGCAGGCGGTGCGCGAGGCGCTGGACAACGACTCGGAGATCTTCGGGACCTGCCGCGAGTCGATGTTCTCCGCGGGCGGTCCGCTGTTCGAGCGCGCGCAGAAGGCGGGCGTGGCCCGCACCGACATGGACTTCAACGACCTGCTGCGCCTGGTGGCCGGGGTCACCGGGACGAAGTTCGTGGACGACGCCCAGCGCGACCGCGTCCTGGCCATCGCGCTGGACGGCGTCCGCACGAACCACTGACTAGGCGGGCGCGCTTCCTTCGTACGCCGCCCGCAGCAACGCGAGTACGCCCTCCTCGGTGACCGGCCGGGGGTTGGCGTACGCCTGGCTCACCGCCTGCGCCGTCGCCGTCGCCAAGTCGCCCTCTTTCAGGCCGAGTTCGGCGAGCGAGCGCGGTGCGCCGAGCCGCCCGGCCAGCTCCCACAGGGCCACCGGGGCAGCCCTTACGTCCTTCGCACCCAGCGCGCGGGCCACGGCAGCCGCCGCCTCCGGTGCGGCCGGCGCGTTGTACGCCAGCGCGTACGGCAGCACCACCGTGTGCGTCTCCGCGTGCGGGAGGCCGAAGGTGCCGCCGAGGACATGGCACAGCTTGTGATGCAGGCCCATGGTGGTGGCGCCGAGGCAGGAGCCGCAGAGCCACGCCCCGTACAGGGCACGGCCCCGGGCCTCCAACGACCGTGGCGCGGCGGCCAGTTCGGGCAGCGCGCCCGCCAACGCCCGTGCGCCTTCCTCCGCCATCAGCGCGATCAGGGGCGAGGTGTCCGGGGCGTACAGGGCTTCCACGGCGTGGGCGATCGCGTTGACGCCGCTGGTCACCGAGAGCGGGACGGGGAGTTCCAGGGTGAGTTCGGGGTCGTAGACGACGCTGCGGGGCCGGACGGCGGGGTCGCGGCCGGTGCGTTTGGCGCCCTGTTCGGTGAGGCCCCAGACCGGGGTCATCTCCGAGCCCGAATAGGTGGAGGGCACGGCGATCAGCGGGAGGCCGGTGCGCAGGGCGATCGCCTTGCCGAGGCCGATCGCCGAGCCGCCGCCGACCGCGACGCACCCGTCGGCGCCCAGCGAGCGCGCCAACTCGACCGCGCGGTCCGCGACTTCCACCGGGACGTGCATCCTCGCCTCCGCGTGCACCCCGACGCACACCTCCCCCAGCGAGTCGGCGACCGCCTGCGCGGTGGCGGCACCCCGGGCGCCGGAGAGCACCAACACCCGCCGCAGACCGAGCCGTTCGGCCTCACCGGCGGTCGCGGTCAGCGCGGCGCCGGGCCGGAAGACGACCCGCATGGGCTGGGCGTCGTAGGCGAAGTCGAGGGAGTCCTTCACGACCGCTGCTCCAGTACGAGGTCGAACTGGGCGTGCCGGAAGGGGTTGGCGATGCCGAACTCCCTTGCCAGGGACGGGTCGTCGGTGACGGTGAAGTCCTCGACGAGGCTCTGTTTGACGGCGAAGACGGCGTCGGAGTCGAGGTAGTCGCCGCCCGCGACGAAGATGTGTGTGGTGACGGGGGTGTGGCCGTCGGCCGAGGCGATGAAGTGGATGTGGGCGGGGCGGTAGGGGTGGCGGCCGGTCGCCTTGAGGAGGTCGCCGACCGGGCCGTCCGTGGGGATGGGGTACGGGCTCGGTACGCAGGTGCGGAACCAGAAGCGGCCGTCGGCGTCCGTGGTGAACAACCCCCGCCCGTTGCCCGGGGGTTGGACGTCCGGCTGCTGCACGTCGTAGAAGCCGTTGCCGTCGGCCTGCCACACGTCCAGGACGGCGCCCGGCAGCGGGGTGCCGTCCCCGGAGACGATCCGGCCACTGACCACGCACGGCTCGCCGCCGCCCACCAGGTCGATGTCAGCGCCGAGTTCACGCACCGGCGACTCGGTCATGTGGAAGGGGCCCAGCACCGTCGACTCGGTCGAACCGGGTGCGCGGTCGGCGCGATCTCCGGCGATTGTCTCCACCAGCATCGACAGACCGAGCACGTCCGACAGGAGGATGAACTCCTGCCGGGTGTCCGTGCAGGTCTGGCCGGTCTCCGTCAGGAAGCCGATCGCCCGCTCCCACTCCGCCTGGGTGAGGCGGGTCTCCCGCGCGAACGTGTGGAGATGCCGGATCAGGCCGGTCAGGAGTTCACGCAGGCGGGGGTCGGCGGTCTCCCCCAGACTCGCGACGGCCTCGTCCGTGACGGTGACTTCAGTGGTCATGCCGGCTCCCTCACCAGTGCGAAATGTCAGCCGTGCCCGAGGATGCGTCGCAGCGCGTCCGTGAGCAACTGTTCGGCGTTCCCGGCCGCGTCGGCGTGGCGGAAAGCGACATGGCCGTCCGGGCGGACGAGCAGGGCACCCCCGTCGGACACCTCGCTCAGGCGGGCCCAGTCGCCGTACGGGTCCTCGTACTGCCGACCGGGGCCGACGACGACCGTGGCGATGTCGAGGGGCTGCTTCGCGGCGGCCCGCAGCCAGGCGTCGCCGCCGATTCCGGTGAGGAGGGTGAAGCGGCCCCTGCCGACCGTGTCGAGGGTCGAGACGGTGCGGGTGCCGGAGGTGATCCAGGCGTGCGGGAGTTTGGCGCCGGGGCGGGAACTGGGCCGGTGGTACAGCTCGGGGTCGCGGTCGAAGCCGGGGTCGGGCGTGCCGTCGGGGACGATCGCGTCGGACGTGTAGCGCTGGTTGAGGTCGACTCCGTGCGCGTTGAACTCGTACACCTTGTGGGCGATCGCCTCGCGCAGCGCGGCCCGTTGCTTCCCGGCGGCCTCGGTGGCGTCCTTGCGGGCGGCGATGTTGGCCCACAGCTGCTCGGGGGTCTGCGGGGAGAGTCCGTCGAGCGCCTCGAAGATCGGGGCGGTCTCGCCGATGGACTTGTTGGCGCGGGTGACGATCTGCTTGCCGACGGGGGCGCGTTCGGCGTCGTAGGTGTCGAGGAGTTTCGGCGCGGCGGTCCCGTCGAGGACCAGCTTCAGCTTCCAGGCCAGGTTGTACGCGTCCTGGATCGACGTGTTGGAACCGAGCCCGTTGGACGGGGGGTGGCGGTGCACGGCGTCTCCGGCGCACAGGACACGGCCGTTGGCGTAGGTCTCGGCGTACATCTCGTTGACCGTCCAGGCCGAGGACGACTTGATGGTCACGGGGATGTCGTCGTCGCCGACCAACTGCCGTACGACGGACAGCGCGTACTCCTCGGTGAGGTCGGGGGCGCCGGCGCTCACGTCGTAGCCCCACACGATGAGCCACTCGTTCCAGGGGCTGACACAGCGCACCAGGCCCGCGCCGATGCCGCCGACGGTGGCGCCGGGGGCGAGCACCCAGTAGAGGGTGGAGGGGCGGTGGGCGGTGTACTTGCTCAGGTCCGCGTCGAAGACGATGTTGATGCTGCCCGCGACCCCCATCTGGCCGCCCATCGGCAGGCCCGCGTCCTCGGCGACCTGGGAACGGCCGCCGTCCGCGCCGATGAGGTACTTGGCGCGGATCGTGTACTCGTCGCCGCGCAGCCGGTCCTCGACGGTGACCGTGACACCGTCCTCGTCCTGGACGAAGGACGTGTAGACCGTGCTGAAGCGGACGTTCGAGCCGCGTGCCATCGCCGCGTCGATCAGAACCGGCTCCATCAGGTGCTGCGGCATGTCGCACATGCGGGTCGGGCTGGCCAGGTCGTGGGCGGCCTGGACGAGCGGGTCGTTGCCCCAGGAGCGGATCCGGCCGAGTTCCTCGCCGGCGAGGCTGGTGCAGAACGTGGTGTTGCCCATCAGGTGCTGCGGGGTCGCCTTGGCCAGCACCTCGTCCTCGACGCCGAGGTCGCGCAGGATCTCCATGGTGCGCTGGTTGGTGATGTGCGCGCGGGGCGTCCTGGTGAGGCGCGCGTAGCGGGTGACGACGATGTGGGGCACGCCGTAGGTGCTCAGCGCGAGGGCCGCACAGGCGCCGGCCGGGCCGCTGCCCACGATCAGTACGTCGGTCTCGACAACGTGCACGGCGGGACGCTCCAGGGGTGAGACAGCGGTGAGGCAGGGTGAAGCAAGGGCGAGGCAGGGGTGAGAAGGGCACCGACTCTTCACGATCATGATGCGGCCCGGACCTGCGCGGGTGTCTCATTACGAGACAGTTTCGGCCCCCCGGCGGCTGCCGCCACGGGCCCGATACGGTGAGAGGTGTCATGACCACCGTGGAGCACTCCCCCGCCCTCACCCCGCTGCGCCAGGCGCGCGAGCGGTTCCTGACCGGCCGTCCGCTGCCCGACGACGTCCCGGACGAGGTCCTCGCCGCCTGGCGCCGCGCCCGCTTCTTCGGCGTACGGCACGATCTCGACGGGTCCGTCCCCGCGCCCGAACTCCCGGCGGACTCGGCCCTGTTGGAGGCTGCGCGGCCCGTGCTGGAGCGGATCGCGCCCGCGCTCGGCCACTCGGCGCTACTGCTCACCGACGAGCGTCTGCGGGTGCTCTGGTCCACGGGCGAGGTGCCCGGCGACGACCGGTGCCGCGACCTGTCCGAGCGGGAGGTGGGCCACAACAGCGCGGCCCTCGCCCTGCGCACCCGGCGCCGGGCCGAGGTGCACGGCCCCGAGCACTTCCTCGACGTGTGGCAGGACGTGTCCGCCGTCAGCGTGCCCCTGCTCGCCCCGGACTCCGGGCAGGTGCTCGGCACGGTGACCGTCGCGTCCGGCCTGTGCGCAGGCTGCGGCCCGCACCCGGGAGCCGCCCTCGCCGAGGCGACGGCCGCGGCGGTCGAGGCGGAACTCCTCGCCCGCTCCCGCACCGCCGAACGGGTACTCCTCGACGCCTACACCCGCGCCGCGCCCGGACCCGCCCGCGCGGTCGTCGCCCTCGACGGCCGCAACCGCCTCGTCAGCGAGGCCGCGGTCCGCCTCGCCACACCCCAGGTACTGACCGCCCTGGAACGCGCGAGCACGAACGAGGAGTCCTACGACATCGCGCTCCCCGAGGGCGCCGGGTGCACGGCCGGGATCACTCCGGTACGGCACGAGGGCCGCGTCCTCGGGATCGTGGCCGTCCTGGAAGCGCGTGCCACCGAGGTTCCGCCGCCGTCTCCGCGCCCCGCGCTGGCGCTCGCGGGCGGTTCGGTGCCCTGGCGGCACGCGGTCGCCCGAGCGGTCGAACTGGCCCGGGTGCACGAGCCCCTGCTGCTGACCGGCGAGCGCGGGACGGGCAAGACCGCGCTGGCCCGTGAACTGCTCGGCGAGCGGGTGCCGTTGGTCGCCGATGCCGCCGAGTCGCCCGAACTCGGCGTCAAATACAGCGAGTTGGCCGACGGTCGCCCGCTGCTCCTGCGGCACGCCGAACGGCTGGCCCAGCCGGACGTCGCCGCGCTCAACTCGCTGCTCGACGAACACCCCGACGTCTTCCTGCTGGTCACCTACACGCCCGGCACTCCCCCGGGCCCCTGCTTCCAACGGCTCCTGGACACCCTGGCACCCCGGTCGGTCGCCGTGCCCGCGTTGCGCGAACGCCCGGAGGACGTACGGGAGTTGCTGCCGGTGCTGGCACCGCGTCCGGCCCCGGGACAACCGCCGCTCACCTGGACGCTGGACGCGTTGCGGGCCCTGGAGGAGCACCCGTGGCCCGGGAACGTCACCGAACTCGCCCATGTCGTCAGGGCGTTGGCGGAACACCGGCGGGTCACCGGCCCGGTGCGGCGGGCCGAGCTGCCCGATCCCGTCCGGGAGGGCCCTGCGGCGCGGCGGCTCAGCCCGATGGAGCATGCCGAACGCGCGGCGATCCTGGGGGCGTTGCGCCGGCACGGGGGCAACAAGGCGCGGGCGGCTGCCGCGTTGGGAATCGGCCGGGCGACGCTCTATCGCAAGCTGCGCGGCTACCGAGACATGCCGTAGAGGCCCAACGGGGTTATTTGATCAGGGCGTTCGCCACGACCACCACCACCCCGAGCAGCGCGTCCACCGCCCCGATGACCACGGCCGCGATCCAGCTCCGTGCCGACCAGCGGGCCGTGACCAGGCCCAGGCAGAACAGCAGCGCGATGTTGAGGACGAAGGCCGCGTACTCGACGCCGTTCGCGGGCCACCAGCCCCAGCCGGCCCCGGCGAGCAGCAGCACGGTGGGCAGCGCGGCGGCGACCAGGGGCCACTCGTCGCGCAGGGTGCGCAGGGCGTCCCAGCGGCGGTGCGGGGTGCGCTCGGCGATGTAGTGGGCGTACCCGTGGGCCAGTGCCGAGGCGGCGGCGGTCACCAGGAGCCACAGGGCGTCGTAGCTGCGGCTGTCCCTGGAGGTGTGGCCGTACTGGGTGAGCGCGGCGACCATCGAGCAGGCCAGGACGGCGCCGTAGACGCCGCCGAAGAGGATGTTCTCCCGGGTCTCGTGCGGGTGCGGTCCGGGGTCGGTCGCCGTGGTCTGCGCCATGCCCTCCACGATCGCCCGGCCCCGCCCGGGGCGCCACTCCGCGACGAAGTGTCCTCCCACCTGGGGCGATAGCCCACACAGTGTCCACGCCCGGGGCGCCCGTGTCCGGGCTAGGGTCGCGGTATGACGCACAGTTTCGTTGTCCGCATCCCCGACGCCGAGCTCGCACCAGAGCCGCTCGACCCGGCGCAGATCGTCTCCGGCAGGCCCGAGGTCACCGGGAGGATCGTGTGGGAGTCCGAGGACGGGCGGCAGATCCGCGGGATCTGGCAGATCACCCCGGGCGTGGTCACCGACACCGAGGCGGACGAACTGTTCGTCGTGATCAGCGGCTCGGCCACCATCGAGGTCGAGGGCGGGGAGACCCTGGCGGTCGGTCCCGGGGACATGGCCGTGCTGCGCGAGGGCGACCGTACGACGTGGACGGTGCACGAGACACTGCGCAAGGCGTACGCGATCAATCTGTGACGACCCTCAACGGGCCCCCGCCATCGGCATGTTGTAGGGCGTGACGACCTGGATCGCGGACGGCAGGGTCGGACCCGCGGGCGGCAGGGCGTCGTGCGCGCGCATCACGATGCGGCAGGCCTCGCGCACGTCCTGGCGCAGGTCGTGGTGGAGGACGACCGACAGCCGCCGCTCGTGCAGCAGCCGGGTGTTGTCGTGGTCGAGGTCGTGCGCGACGAACACGGCGCACTCGCGGTCGAGGTCGGCGAAGGCGCGCAGGGTCGCGATGTTGCCGCCGCCGATCGAGTAGACCGCGCGGATGTCCGGGTCGCGTTCCAGGGCGGCGCGGACGAGGTCGTACTGGGTGGCGTCCAGGCCGTGGCCCTCGGTGATCTCGACGAGCGCCCGGTCCGGGTAGCGGGCGCGCATGGTGCTGCGGAAGCCCATCTCGCGTTCTTCCTCGTTGCGGAAGAAGCCGCTGCTCAGGCTGGTCAGGACGTTGCCGGGGCGGTCGCCGAGCCACTGGCCCATCAGATAGGCGGCCGTCGCGCCCGCCGCCCGGTTGTCGATGCCGACGTAGGCGAGACGGGCGCTCGCGGGCAGGTCGGTGACCAGGGTGACGACGGGGATGCCGGCGGTGACGAGCCGGCCGACGGCCGCGGTGATCTCGGGGACGTCCGGTGCCTTGAGGATGACGCCCTGCGAGCCGCGCCGCGCGATCCGGTCCAGGGTGCCGACCAGCTCCTTCACCGGCGCGGTCTCCCGGAAGTGGAAACGGGAGCGCACGACGGCCGGGTGCAGGTCGGGCAGCTCGGCCTCCAGCGCCACCCGTACGGCGGTGGAGAACCGCTCCGGTGTCTGCATCACGATGTCGATCATGAATGTGCGGCCGACCAGCCGGACCTGGGTGCGCTGCCGGTCGAGATCGGCGATGGCCTGCCGCACCTCCCGCTCGGTGCTCTCCCGGACCCCGCCCCTGCCGTTCAGGACCCGGTCCACGGTCGCCTCACTGAGGCCCGCCTGACGTGCGATTTCCCTGATCGGGAAGGGATGTCCCACCGCTCGTCTCCTTGAGGGGTTTTTGATGGTTCGCTGCCGGTTGTTCGAAGGGTTTGTCATGACAAGAATGGCAGAGCCGCACCACTCCGTGACCCGAGGGGACGACGATGTCCTTCACCTCCGCAGCACACCCCGCCTGGCTCACCGAGCGGGACTGCGATCTCGACGCCTTCCGCGCGCTCGTCGAGCAGCCGACCGACCCGGCCGGCTTCCCGTACGCCTCCTCGGTCGAGCGGAACGTCCTCGTCTACGACAGCGACCGGCTCCGCAAGTCCGTGGCGGCCGGCGAGCGCCGCGAGGTGCAGGCCGAGCTGGTCCGCGCGTTCACCGAGGGGCCCGGCATCGTGGTCCTTCGGGGCGCCTTCCCGGACCTGTCGGTGGTGGACCGTACGACCGAGGTGTTCGAGGCCCTGATCGCCGAGCAGCGTGCCTCGGGCGCGGGCGCCGGTGACCACTTCGCGCGGCCGGGGGCCAACGACCGGGTGTGGAACGCGCTGGAGAAGGCCGCGCTCTACGACCCGGAGGCGTTCGCCGACTACTACGCGAACGACATGCTGGCCCTGGTGTCCGTCGCCTGGCTCGGCCCCGGCTACCAGGTCACCTCGCAGGTCAACGTGGTCCACCCGGGCGGCGCGGCGCAGACCGTGCACCGCGACTACCACCTCGGGTTCCTCGGCAACGAGGCCGCCGCCGGCTACCCGGCGCACGTCCACCGCCTCTCCCCCGCGCTCACCCTCCAAGGGGCCGTCGCGCACTGCGACATGCCGGTCGAGTCGGGGCCGACGATGTACCTGCCGCACTCCCAGAAGTACGAGCCCGGCTATCTTGCGTGGCGACTCCCGGAATTCCAGGCCTACTTCGAAGCCCACTACATCCAGCTCCCGCTCGCCAAGGGCGATGCCGCGTTCTTCAACCCCGCGCTGTTCCACGCGGCCGGCACCAACCGCACGGCGGACGTGCGGCGCATGGCGAACCTGCTCCAGGTGTCGTCCGCGTTCGGCCGGGCCATGGAGACCGTGGACCGCGAGGCCGTCACCAACGCGGTCTTCCCGGTGCTGCTCAGGCGCAAGGCCGAGGGCGTGGGCGAGGAGTGGCTGGACACGGTCGTCGCGGCCAGTGCCGAGGGCTACCCCTTCCCCACCAACCTCGACAACGACCCGCCCGTCGCGGGGCTGGCCCCGCCCTCGCAGGCCGACGTCGTACGCCGCGCGGTGCGCGAGGGGTGGGCCCCGGACGCGCTCCGCGGGGAGCTGCGGGCCGGCGCCGAGCGGCGCGAGAGCTGAGTACCGGACACCGAGGACTGGGAAACACCATGGGACTTCGACTTCTCGACGACAAGGTCGTCCTCGTCAACGGCGGCAGCCAGGGCGTGGGCGCCGCGATCGTCCGGGCGGCGGTGCGCGAGGGCGCGGTGGTGGCGTTCACCGGCCGCCGCGCCGACGTGGGCGAGAAGCTCGCCGCGGACACCGGCGCGCACTTCGTACGGGCGGACCTCGCCGATCCGGCGCAGGCGCGCGACAGCGTCGTACGGACCGTCGAGGCCCACGGGCGGGTCGACTGCCTCGTCAACGCGGCGGGGCTGACGTCACGCGGCTCGCTGCTGGACACCACTCCGGAACTGTTCGACCAGCACCTGGCGGTCAATCTGAAGGCGCCGTTCTTCGCGATGCAGGCGGCGGTGGCCGACATGACCGCCCGCGAGGCACCGGGGACCGTCGTCAACATCGGCTCCACCTGCGCCCACGGCGGGCCTCCGCACCTCGCCCCGTACTCGGCGGCCAAGGCCGGTCTCGCGGGTCTGACCCGCAACGCCGCCCACGCCCACCGCTTCGACCGGATCCGGATCAACACCGTCAACATCGGCTGGACGGACACCGAGGGCGAGGACGCCGTCCAGCGGGCCTTCCACGGCGCCGGGGACGACTGGGTCGCCCAGGCCGCCGCCCGGCAGCCGATGGGCAAACTCGGCCAGCCGGACGAGATCGCCGACTTCGTCGTCTTCCTGCTGTCCGAGCGGTCCGGCGTGGTCACCGGTTCGGTGATCGACTGGGACCAGAACGTCCTCGGCGCCCTCGACTGACCTTCCGCACCCGCGACAGACCCGCACCTCTCAAGAAAGCAAGAGTCCCCATGCGCATCGGAATCCTCGGCCTCGGCCGCATCGGCGCCTTCCACGCCGAGACCCTCTCCGGACTCGACTCGGTCGAGTCGCTCGTCGTGGCCGACCCGTTCGCGGAGGCCGCGAAGAAGGCCGCCGAGCGGTTCGGCGCCGAGGTCGCGGACTCCCCCGAGGCCGTGCTGGCCGCCGGGGTCGACGGGGTCGTGATCGCCGCGGCGACCGACGCCCACCCGGGCCTGATCCTGGCCGCCGTCGAGGCGGGCATCCCCGTCTTCTGCGAGAAGCCCGTCGCCAAGACCATGGCCGAGGGCGTCAAGGTCCTCAAGGCCGTCGAGGGCAGCGACGTGCCGATCCAGATCGGCTACAACCGCCGCTTCGACGCCGGCTTCGTCGCCGCGCGCGCCGCCGTGCGGTCCGGGGAACTGGGCAAGCTGCACACCGTGCGCTCGACCACCCTGGACCCGGCGCCACCGCCGGCCGCGTACATCGCCGCGTCCGGTGGCATCTTCCGGGACTGTTCCGTGCACGACTTCGACATCATCCGCTGGGTGACGGGCCGCGAGGTCACCGAGGTGTACGCGGTCGGCGGCAACCGGGGCGCCGAGTACATCAAGGAGGCGGGCGACGCCGACACCACCGGTGCCATCCTGACCCTGGACGACGGCACCATCGCGGTGGTCTCCAACTCCCGCCACAACGCCCGGGGTTACGACGTCCGCATGGAGATCCACGGCTTCACGGACTCCATCGCCGTCGGCCTGGAGGACAAGCTGCCGCTGCGCTCCGTCGAGCCCGGCGTGACCTTCCCCGCGGGTGTCCCGCACGACTTCTTCATGGACCGCTTCACGGCCGCCTACCGCGCCGAACTCACCGCGTTCACCGAGGTCGTGGCCGGCACCCGCACCTCCCCCTGCACGGTCGCGGACGCCCTGGAGGCGGGCTGGATCGCGGACGCCTGCACCCTGTCGCTCCACGAGCACCGCCCCGTCACCATCCAGGAGGTACGCGAAGCATGAGCGGTCCGGGCCGGGAACCACTGCGCATCGGAGTACTGGGAGCGGCTCGGATCACCGAGAACTCCCTGATCGGTCCCGCCCGGATGACCGGTCACCGCATCGTCGCGGTGGCCGCGCGCGACCGGTCCCGCGCGGAGGCTTACGCCGCCGCGCACCGCGTCGAACGGGTCGCGGACTCCTACGCCGACCTGCTCGCCGACCCGGAGGTGGAGGTCGTCTACAACCCCCTCGCCAACGGCCTGCACGGACCGTGGAACCTCGCCGCGCTCGCGGCGGGCAAGCACGTCCTGTCGGAGAAACCGTCGGCGAGCAACGCGGAGGAGGCAGCGGAAGTACGGGAGGCCGCCGCCAAGTCCGGAACGGTCTTCATGGAGGCCTTCCACTACCTCTTCCACCCCGTCACCCGGCGCCTGCACGAGCTGCTGGCCTCCGGTGAACTCGGCGAACTGCGGCACATCGAGACGCTCGTCGCGATCCAGTCCCCGTCGGACACCGACCCGCGCTGGTCGCTCGACCTGGCCGGCGGCGCGGTGATGGACCTGGGCTGCTACAGCCTGCACGCCCAGCGCATGCTGGC
This sequence comes from Streptomyces sp. NPDC088350, assembly GCF_044753545.1. Lineage (NCBI taxonomy): Bacteria > Bacillati > Actinomycetota > Actinomycetes > Kitasatosporales > Streptomycetaceae > Streptomyces > Streptomyces sp. NPDC088350. The sequence continues at coordinate 556,764 of NZ_JBIVNL010000003.1, forward strand.
TCCTTGGGCGGGCGGCGCACCCCGGCTCGTCTCGGCGCGGGGCGGCGAACGCGCGGGCGCCCCGGGCGTCGACGAGTGGCTGGACGCCGACCTCGCCTTCCCGAGCGGCGCCACGGGCTCCGCCCGCTGCCACATGGCGTACGACAAGCTGGAGATGAGCTGCCGGATCATCGGCAGCCGGGGCGAGGCGTTCGCGCCGAACTTCGTGCTGCCGCAGCTGGACGACCGGATCGTGGTCCGCACGACGGACGGCGCACGCACGGAGCGGCTGGGCCGACGGTCGTCGTACACCTATCAACTGGAGGCGTTCGCCGCCAGGTTGAGGGAGGGCGCGCCCCTGCCGCTGGGTCCGGACGACGCGGTGGCGACGATGACACTGATCGACGAGGCCTACCGGGGGGCGGGGTTCGCGCCCAGGCCGCGCGTGTCGGTGCTGCGGTAAAAACGCGCGGCGGGTAAACACAGCGGCGCCCGGACGGTTTCGTCCGGGCGTTCCGCGTGCTGCGGGCTATCCATAGAGGCCGGGCCGCTCCACCAACTCCACCTCCACCCGCTCGCCCTCCTCCAACGCCCGAACTCCCGCCTCGCACACGGCCGCCGCCGCGTACCCGTCCCAGGCGCTCGGGCCCGTGACCTCGCCGCGGCGGGTCGCGTCGACCCATGTCTGGACCTCGCGGTCGTAGGCGTCGGCGAAGCGTTCGATGAAGTCCTGGGCGATGGTGCCGCCCCAGCGGCCGGCCATGTTGGTGACCATGGCGTGGCCGTCGCCGATGCGGGCGGTGCCGCGTTCGCAGACGATCTCGGCCTGGACCTGGTAGCCGTAGCCGCAGTTGACGAACATCTCGACGTCGACGATCGCGCCGCCGTCGGTCTCGAAGACGACGAACTGCGGGTCCTGGAGATCGTCCGGGGCGCTCGCCGAGGGGCGCGGGCGCAGCACCGTCACCGCCGTGATCTCGTGGCCGAGGAGCCAGCGGGTCGCGTCGGTCTCGTGGGCCACGGAGTCGCTGATCAGCATGGAGCTGGTGAAGCCGGGCGGGCTGGCCGCGTTGCGGTGCCGGTTGTGCAGCATGAGCGGGCGGCCCAACTGGCCTGTTCCCAGAAGGGACTTGAGCTTCATGTACTCGGCGTCGTAGCGGCGCATGAAGCCCACCTGCACCCTGCGGTGGCCGAGGCGCACCTCGGCCTCCAGCACGCGCAGCGCCGAGGCCGCGTCGGGGGTGAGGGGCTTCTCGCACAGGACGGGCAGATCGTGGTCGAAGGCCGTCAGCAGGGCCGCCTCGTGGGCGGGGCCCGGTGAGGCGATCAGTACCGCGTCGACGTCGGCCGCCGCCATCGCCGCGGCCGGGTCGGTGTACGCGGTGCAGCCGTCAACGCCGGCCGCGATCCGTTTGGCGCGCTCGGCGTCGACGTCCACGACGGCGGTCACCCGGGCCCCGTTGACCACGTCCTGGATCCTGCGGACGTGGTCGGCCCCCATCTTTCCGGTTCCGACGACTGCCACTCCGAGCATGTCGCGCGGGTTCATGGCCATCGGCCGTCCTTTCGGCTCGTCAGGATCGCCAGGTTCGTCAAGCACCGCAGGAACGGAGGAACTTGCGGGTGCGCTCCGCGATGGGAAAGGGCTTGTCCGGCTCGCACGGGTACATGTCCTGCTCGACGATCGCGAACAGCTCCACGCCCAGGCGCTGCGCCGCGATGAGCACCGGTTCCAACTCCGGTACCCCGGACGGCGGTTCGCACATCACGCCGCGCTGTACGGCCGGTCCGAACGGCACCTCGCCCTTGACGACGTCGGCGAGGATCTCCGGGTCGACCTGCTTGAGGTGCAGATAGCCGATGCGTTCGCCGTACGTCTCGATCAGCTTGACGCTGTCGCCGCCGCAGTAGGCGTAGTGCCCGGTGTCCAGGCAGAGGTTGACCAGTTCGGAGTCGGTCGAGTCGAGGAAGTGCTCGACGTGGTCCTCGGTGTCGAGGTGCGTGTCGGCGTGCGGGTGGACGACGATGTCGAGGCCGTACGCCTCCTTGACCTCGTGTCCGAGGCGCTCCATGCCCTTGGTGAGGTGCGCCCACTGCTCGCCGGTCAGCTCCGGCGGCTCCAGGATCTCGGCGGTCTTGTCGTCCCGCCAGAAGGAGGGGATGACGACCAGGTGCCGCGCGCCCATCGCCCGGGTGAGCGCGGCGACCTGGCTGACGTGCTCCCACGTCGCGTCCCAGACGGAGGGGCCGCGGTGCAGGCCGGTGAAGACCGTGCCCGCGGAGACCTTCAGGTCGCGCCGGTCGATCTCGTCCGTGAGCCGGGCCGGGTCGGTCGGCAGATAGCCGTACGGGCCCAGCTCGATCCAGGAGTAGCCGGCCTGCGCGACCTCGTCCAGGAACCGTTCCCACGGCACCTGTTGGGGATCGTCCGGGAACCACACGCCCCAGGAGTCGGGGGCGGAGCCGACCCGGATCCGGTCCAGGAGGGGACGGTCGGGCATGTCAGGACGTCCCTTCGGAAGACGTGGCCACCGAAGCCTTGAGGTCCTCCTCCTCGGGGAGTTCTTCGACGTCGACGCCGCGGACCTGGGACAACTCGTGTTTGAGTGCGGCGAGTTCGGTGCCGCCTGCCATGTGGTTGGTGAGCTCTTCGAGGGTGATCTCGCTGCGTTCGGCGGAGAGTTCCATGGTGCCGAGACGCAGGACGCTGAAGTGGTCGCCGACCATGTAGGCGTGGTGCGGGTTGTGGGTGATGAAGATGACGCCGAGGCCGCGTTCGCGGGCGGCGGCCACGTACTTGAGGACCACGCCGGACTGCTTGACGCCGAGGGCGGCGGTGGGCTCGTCGAGGATGAGGACGCGGGCGCCGAAGTAGACGGCGCGGGCGATGGCGACGCACTGGCGCTGGCCGCCGGAGAGAGTGCCGATGGGCTGGTCCAGGTTGTCCAGGACGATGCCCATGTTGCGCAGTTCCTCGTCGGCGGTCTTCTTCATCCGCTCGATGTCGAGACGGCGTACGGGCCAGGGGCCCTTGGTCATCTCGGAGCCGAGGAAGAAGTTCCGCCACACCGGCATCAGCGGCACCACGGCCAGGTCCTGGTAGACCGTGGCGATGCCCTTGTCGAGTGCCTGGCGCGGGGTGGAGAAGTGCACCGGCTGCCCGTCGACGAGGAACTCGCCCTCGGTGTGCTGGTGCAGGCCGGAGATGATTTTGATCAGGGTGGACTTGCCGGCGCCGTTGTCGCCGAGGACGCAGGTGACCTGGCCGGGGCGGACGGCGAGGTCGACGCCGTGCAGGGCGCGGACGTTGCCGTAGGACTTGCCCGCGTTGCGGAGCTGGACGAGGGGATGGTCGTCGCCCTCGGGCGCGGTGTCCGCGAGGATCGCACCGTGGGTGCCGGTCGTGTTGTCGGTCATGAAGGTCACCTCCGGGTCGCGGTGCGCTGGACCCACAGATTGATGAGGACGGCGCCGAGCAGCATCACGCCGAGGAACGCCTTGAACCAGTCGGGGTTCCAGCCGGCGTAGACGATGCCCTGCTGGACCATGCCGAACATGAACGCGCCGAAGACGGGGCCGATCGCCGATCCCGCGCCGCCGGTCAGCAGACAGCCGCCGATGACGGCCGCGGAGATGTAGATCAGCTCCTGGCCGACGCCTTCACCGGACTGCACGGTGTTGAAGGAGAACAGCTGGTGCATGCCGATGAACCAGGCACCGAAACCGACCAGCATGAACAGGGAGATCTTCGTGAACGCCACGGGCACACCGACGGCCCGCGCGGAGTCCTTGTTGCCGCCGACGGCGAAGATCCAGTTGCCGTACTTGGTGCGCAGCAGGACCCAGGTGGCGATGGCCGCGAAGACCAGCCACCACACGATCGTGATCTTCACCTGTACGCCGCCGACGTCGAACGAGGACGCGAAGACCTTCTTGGCCTGGCCGAAGCCGTCCATGTTGCTGATGTCGTCGGTGGCGACGTTGCCGGTGACCAGCTTCGTCACCGCGAGGTTGACGCCCTGGAGGATCAGGAAGCTGCCCAGCGTGACCAGGAAGCTCGGCAGGCCGGTCTTGACCACCAGCCAGCCGTTCAGGAAGCCGATGCCCAGCGAGACCACGAGGGCGGCGATCACACCGACCCATACGTTCATGGTGAGTTGGTAGCTGAGCATGCTCGCGGTGAGCGCGGAGGTGATGACCGCGACACCGGCGGAGAGGTCGAACTCCCCGCCGATCATGAGCAGGGCGACGGGCAGGGCCATGATGCCGATGGTCGACGACCCGTAGAGGACGTTCGCCATCGAGGCGCCCTCGCGCACCGGCGGCGCGGTGATCAGGAAGAACACGTACACCGCGGCGGCACCGAGGAAGACACCGACCTCGGGGCGGGCCAACAGGCGGATGGCCAGCGGGCGTTCGGCGGTCCGGCCGTCGGTCGGCTTGGGGCCGGAGGCCGGCGGTGTGGTCACCGCCGGCTCGGCGTGCTGGGTCATGCTGATCACCGGGTTCCGTTGGCTGCGTACTTGGCGACGGCCGCGACGTTGGTCTTGTCGACGAAGGCCGGGCCGGTCAGTACGGGCTGCTCACCGCCACCGCTGTAGTTGCCGTTGTTCTTGTACAGCCACAGCGAGTCGACCGCCAAGTAGCCCTGGAGGTAGGGCTGCTGGTCCACGGCGAACTGGATCGTGCCCTTGCTGATCGCGGTCGTCAGGTCCTTGTTGAGGTCGAAGGTGGCGATCTTCGCCTTGCTGCCCGCGTCGGACACCGACTGCACGGCCGTCAGCGCGAACGGGGCGCCGAGGGCGACCACGTAGTCGATGGCCTTGTCCTGCGTCAGCTTCGCGGTGATCGTCGACTTCACGGACGGCATGTCGGTGCCGTTGACGTTGAGTGTCTCGACCGAGCCGCTGAACGTCTTCTTCACCCCGTCGCAGCGCTGCGTCAGGCCGATGTTGCCCTGCTCCTGGATGACACAGACGGCCTTCTTGGCGCCGATCGAGTTCAGCTTGTTGCCGAGCGCCTCGCCGGCCACCGTCTCGTCCTGGCCGAAGAACTCCAGCAGTCCGAGCTTCTTCCAGTCGCTGAGACCGGAGTTGAGGCCCACGACGGGTATGTTCGCGCTCTTCGCCTTGCCGATGACGTCCTTGAGGGCGTCGGGCTTGGCGAGGGTGACCGCGATGCCGTCGACCTTCTGGTCGATCGCGTTCTGCACCAGGTTCGACTGGTTGCCCGCGTTCGGGTCCGCCGAGTAGATCAGCTTGATGTTGTCCTTGGCCGCGGCGGCCTCGGCACCCTTGCGGACGATGTCCCAGAACGTGTCGCCCGGCGCCTGGTGCGTGACCAGGGCGACCGTCATCCGAGGAGTGCTGGCCTTGCCCGCCGAGGCGCCGGAGGTGTCCTCCGTGGACTTCTTGCCGCCCGAGCTGCTGGAGCAGCCGGCGAGGGTCAGTGCCGCTGCCGCGGCCACCGCCACGAAGGGGGCCATTCTGCGCGAACGGGAGTGGGAAGAACGGTCCATCTTTCCTGCACCTCACTGTGCTTCAGGGGAAAGGGAGCAATGATCGCAGAGATCCGGGCCCGGGGCCTGCGCAGCCCCGGGTCGTTCGCCGTGGAACACGGCTGTTGCGCTGGGACGGAATCCAATCCCCGGTCGCGCCCGCTGTCAATACTTTGTTAAGACATCATTTCACAAGCAGGTCCGAATGTAAGTACAAACTATTGACAGAGCGCCCCTCCGAGTCCTACACCTGGGAGTCGGCGGTCTTCCGGGACCCGCCCGCCCCCAGCAGCTCAGAGGAGTGTCGCGCATGGCCGAGTCAGCCCAGTCCTTCGACCTGATCACCATGGGCCGTATCGGGGTCGATCTCTACCCGCTGCAGTCCGGCGTACCGCTGGCCCGGGTGGAGACCTTCGGCAAGTTCCTCGGGGGTTCCGCGAGCAATGTGGCCGTGGCCGCCGCCCGGCTCGGCCGCACGACGGCCGTGATCACCCGCACCGGCGACGACCCCTTCGGGACCTACCTGCACGAGGCGCTCAAGGACTTCGGGGTGGACGACCGCTGGGTGACGCCCGTCGCGGACCACCCGACCCCGGTCACGTTCTGCGAGATCTTCCCGCCGGACGACTTCCCGCTGTACTTCTACCGGCAGCCCAAGGCGCCCGACCTGGAGATCCACACCGACGAGCTGGACTACTTCGCGATCCGCCAGGCCCGCGTCTTCTGGATCACCGGCACCGGTCTGAGCGAGGAACCGAGCCGCTCCGCCACCCTCGCCGCCCTCAAGGCACGCGACAGGGCCGGCACCACGGTCTTCGACCTGGACTGGCGTCCCATGTTCTGGACAGACCCGGAAGAGGCCCGGCCCTACTACGCCGAGGCACTGCGCCACGCGACGGTCGCGGTCGGCAACCTCGACGAGTGCGAGATCGCCACCGGCGTCCGCGAGCCGCGCGCCTGCGCCCAGGCGCTGCTGGACGCGGGCGTGGAGCTGGCCGTCGTCAAACAGGGCCCCAAGGGCGTCCTGGCCGTGCACCGCGACGGCACGACCGCCGAGGTGCCGCCCGTCCCGGTCGAGGTCCTCAACGGCCTCGGCGCGGGCGACGCGTTCGGCGGCTCGCTGTGCCACGGGCTGCTGTCCGGCTGGGAGCTGGAGAAGACCATGCGGTACGCCAACGCGGCCGGCGCCCTCGTCGCCTCCCGTCTCGCCTGCTCCACCGCGATGCCCACCGAGTCCGAGGTCGAGGACCTCCTCGCCGGCGCACGCGTGGGCGGCTGACCCACGTGACCGCCCGAGCCTTCCCCGAACGGAGCTTCTCTTGAGCATCAGCATCCCCGACCTGGTCACGGTCAGAGCCCGGCATCCGGAGGCCGTCGCCGAGGCGGCGGCCCGCCGGGTGCGCCGCCCGCTGCTGGGCGACAGCGGCCGGCTGATGATCGTGGCCGCCGACCACCCGGCGCGCGGCGCCCTGGGCGTCGGTGACCGCCGCAGCGCCATGGCGAACCGGGCCGACCTGCTGGAACGCCTGTGCGTCGCGCTGTCCCGGCCGGGTGTCGACGGGGTGCTGGCCACCGCCGACATACTGGAGGACCTGCTCCTGCTCGGGGTCCTGGACGGCAAGGTCGTCATGGGCTCGATGAACCGCGGCGGGCTCCAGGGCGCGAGCTTCGAACTCGACGACCGCTTCACCGGCCACCGCGCCGAGGACATCGCCCGCCTCCGCTTCGACGCGGGCAAACTGCTGCTCCGCATCGACTACGACGACCCGGGCTCGCTGACCACCCTGGAGTCGACGGCACGTGCCATCGACGACATGGCGGCACGCCGACTCCCCCTGTTCGTCGAGCCGTTCATCTCCCGCCGGGTCGACGGCAAGGTCCGCAACGACCTGTCCGCCGAGGCCGTCATCAAGTCCATCGCCATCTCCTCGGGCCTGGGCGGCACTTCGGCCTACACCTGGCTGAAACTGCCCGTCACCGACGACCCGGACGACATGGCCGAGGTCCTGGAGACGTCGACGCTGCCCGCCGTCCTGCTCGGCGGCGAGGTCGGCGACGACCAGGAGGGCGCCTACGAGAAGTGGCGCAAGGCGCTGCGCCTGCCCACCGTCCAGGGCCTGGTCGTGGGCCGCTCCCTGCTGTACCCCGCCGACGGCGGCGTCGAAGCCGCGGTGGACACCGCCGTGGGTCTGTTGTGAACCGGAGGCACACCATGACGAGCGCGTACCACCTTCCCGCAGGCAAGGCCCTGGGCGGCCCCTACGTCGTGGACGTCACCCCCGAGTCGGCCGCGTGGGGCTACTCCAGCCTGCGCGTCCTGGAGCTGCCGCCGGGCGGCGCCCACACCTTCGACACCGACGACAGCGAGTGGATCGTCCTCCCGCTCACCGGCGCCTGCACGGTCTCCGCCGCCGACGACTTCGGCCACGCCACCTTCGAACTCCACGGCCGCGAGAGCGTGTTCACCGCCGTGAGCGACTTCGCGTACGTCCCGAGGGATTCCCGTACGACGATCTCGTCGCCCGGCGGCGGTCGCTTCGCGCTGACCGGCGCCCGCTGCACCCGCCGGCTGCCCGCCCGCTACGGCCCGGCCTCGTCGGTGCCGGTGGAGCTGCGCGGCACCGGCAACAGCAGCCGTCAGGTCAACAACTTCGGCGCGGCCGGGGTCTTCGAGTGCGACAAGCTCATCGCCGTTGAGGTGATCACGCCCGGCGGGAACTGGTCCTCCTTCCCGCCGCACAAGCACGACGAGCACCGGCCCGGCGAGGAGTCCGTCCTCGAAGAGGTCTACTACTTCGAGTTCGCCGACCACGAGGGCACCCCGGGCCTCGGCTACCAGCGCGTCTCCCCGTCCGGACAGGGCCGCAACACGGACGTCCTGGCCGAAGTCCGGGGCGGGGACGTCGTGTTGATCCCGGACGGCTGGCACGGGCCCTCGATGGCGGTGCCCGGCCACCACATGTACTACCTCAACGTCATGGCGGGTCCCGACGACGACCGGTCCTGGCTGATCTGCGACCACCCCGATCACGCCTGGGTGCGCGGCACTTGGCCCGAGCAGCCCGTCGACCCCCGACTCCCCCTCTACACGGCACCGGAGAAGTCCTGATGACCACCCCCACCCGCCGCCTGACCGTCGCGCAGGCCCTGGTGCAGTTCCTGTCGGTCCAGTACACCGAGCGCGACGGCGTACGGCACCGGCTGATCGCCGGTACCTGGGGCATCTTCGGCCACGGCAACGTCGCGGGGCTCGGCCAGGCGCTCCTGGAGGCGGGCGAGGACACGATGCCGTTCCACCAGGGCCGCAACGAACAGGCCATGGTTCACGCGGCAGTTGGGTACGCCCGCCAGCTCGACCGTCTCTCCGCGCAGGCGGTCACGACCTCGATCGGACCGGGCGCCACCAACCTGGTCACGGGCGCCGCGCTCGCCACGGTCAACCGCCTGCCGGTCCTGCTCCTCCCCGGCGACTACTTCGCGACCCGTGCCGCCGACCCGCTGCTCCAGCAGCTGGAGCACCCGGTCGAGGCGGACCTCTCGGTCAACGACACGCTGCGCCCGGTCTCCCGCTACTTCGACCGCGTCAGCCGCCCCGAGGCGCTGATCCCGGCCGCGCTGAACGCGATGCGTGTACTCGCCGACCCGGTGGAGACGGGTGCCGTGACTCTCGCTCTGCCACAGGACGTTCAGGCCGAGGCGTACGACTGGCCGGAGGAGTTCTTCGCCGACCGCGTGTGGCACGTACGGCGTCCGGCCGCCGATCCCTTCGAGCTGGCGGAGGCCGTCGAGGCCGTCCGGTCCGCCGAGCGTCCGCTGATCGTCGCGGGCGGCGGCATCCACCACAGCCGCGCCGAGGAGGCGCTCAAGGCCCTGGTCGACGCCACCGGTATCCCGGTCGCCTCCACCCAGGCGGGCAAGGGCTCGCTCCGCTACGACCACCCGGCGGACCTGGGCGGCATCGGCCACACCGGCACCGCGGTCAGCGACGACATCGCGCGCACCGCGGACCTGGTGATCGGCGTCGGCACCCGCTACACGGACTTCACGACCGCGTCGAACACGCTCTTCCAGAACCCTGCCGTCCGCTTCGTCAACCTCAACATCACCGCGTTCGACGCCCACAAGCTGGCCGCGCGCACGCTGGTGTGCGACGCGCGGGCGGGCCTCACGGCGTTGACGGAGGCACTCGCCGATCACCGTGTGAACTCGGTTTACGAGGCGGAATACCGCGCGGGCAAGGACCGGTGGGAACAGGTTGTTGACACCGCGTTCACCGCGCCCGACGAGAACGCCGTACCGACCCAGACCCAACTCCTCGGCGCCCTCGACGCGGTCGTCGGCGACGACGACGTGGTGATCAACGCGGCCGGTTCGCTCCCCGGTGACCTGCACAAGCTGTGGCGGGCCCGCAGCCCCCGCCAGTACCACCTCGAATACGGCTACTCCTGCATGGGCTACGAGATCCCGGCCGGCATCGGCGTCCAGCAGGCCGCCCCCGACACCCCCGTCTGGTCGCTGGTCGGCGACGGCACCTACCTGATGATGCCGACCGAGATCGTCACGGCGGTCCAGGAAGGCCTCCCCGTCAACCTGGTCCTGATCCAGAACCACGGCTATGCCTCCATCGGCGGCCTCTCCGAGTACGTCGGCAGCGAGCGCTTCGGCACGGCGTACCGCTACCGCGCGGCCGACGGCACCTTCTCCGGCGCCCCGCTCCCGGTCGACCTCGCCGCCAACGCGGCCAGCCTCGGCATGGACGTCCTGCGCGCCAAGACGGTGCGCGAGCTGCGGGAGGCACTGGCCACGGCCCGCGCCTCCGACCGGCCGACCTGCGTCTACGTCGAGACCGACACCGCCACCCCGACCGCTCCCCCCGCCGAGGCCTGGTGGGACGTGCCGGTCGCCGAGACCGCCTCGCGCGAGTCGGCCGTACAGGCCCGCGAGGAGTACGACCGCCAGGTCGCCGACCGCCGCCGCCACCTCTGAACTCCCCTCCCCCGAAAGGCACTCGCACCATGAAGACGATCACCCACTGGATCGACGGCAAGCCCGTCGAGAGCACGTCCGGCCGGTTCGGCCCCGTGTACAACCCGGCGACCGGCGCGCAGGAGAAGCAGGTCGGTTTCGCGACCGTCGACGAGGTGGACGCCGCCGTCGCCTCCGCGAAGGCCGCGTTCGAGAGCTGGGGCACCGCCTCGCTCGCCAAGCGCACCGCGATCCTGTTCAAGTACCGCGAGCTGCTGGACGCGCACCGCGACGAGATCGCCGAGCTGATCACCGCCGAGCACGGCAAGGTGCACTCGGACGCGCTCGGCGAGGTCGCGCGCGGCATGGAGATCGTCGAACTCGCCTGCGGCATCAGCGTGCAGCTGAAGGGCGAGCTGTCGACGCAGGTCTCCAACCGTGTCGACGTGGCCTCGATTCGCCAGCCGCTGGGCGTGGTCGCGGGCATCACGCCCTTCAACTTCCCGGCCATGGTGCCGATGTGGATGTTCCCGCTGGCCATCGCGACCGGCAACACGTTCGTCCTCAAGCCCAGCGAGAAGGACCCGTCGGCGTCCTACCGGCTTGCCGAACTCGCCTCCGAGGCGGGCCTGCCGCAGGGCGTGCTGAACGTCGTGCAGGGCGACAAGGTGGCCGTCGACCGCATCCTGGAGCACCCGGACGTCGAGGCCGTCTCCTTCGTCGGCTCGACGCCGATCGCGAAGTACATCCAGCTCAAGGCGGTCGAGCACGGCAAGCGCGTGCAGGCCCTCGGCGGCGCCAAGAACCACATGCTCGTACTCCCCGACGCGGACCTGGACTTCGCGGCCGACCAGGCGATCAACGCGGCCTACGGTTCGGCCGGCGAGCGCTGCATGGCCGTCTCCGTCGTGGTCGCGGTCGGCGACACCGGCGACGAACTGGTCGCCAAGATCGCCGAGCGCGCCGGCAAGCTGCGCATCGGTCCCGGCAACGACCCGGCGAGCGAGATGGGCCCGCTCATCACCCGCGAGCACCGCGACAAGGTCGCCTCGTACGTCGCGTCGGCCGCCGCGCAGGGCGCCGAGGTCGTCGTCGACGGCACCGGCCTCTCGGTCGAGGGCCACGAGGACGGCTTCTTCCTCGGCGTCTCCCTCCTCGACAAGGTCCCGCTGACGGCGGACGCGTACAAGGACGAGATCTTCGGCCCGGTCCTGGTCGTCGTCCGCGCGGAGTCCTACGACGAGGCCATCACCCTTATCAACAGCTCCCGTTGGGGCAACGGCACCGCGATCTTCACCCGCGACGGCGGCGCCGCCCGCCGCTTCCAGATGGAGGTCAAGGCGGGCATGGTCGGCGTGAACGTGCCGATCCCGGTGCCCGTCGGCTACCACTCCTTCGGCGGCTGGAAGGACTCCCTCTTCGGGGACCTCCACATCTACGGCAACGACGGCATCGCCTTCTACACCCAGGGCAAGGTGATCACCACCCGCTGGCCCGACCCGGCCGACGGCGGTATCAACCTCGGCTTCCCCAGCAATTCCTGACAACCCGTCACACCCCGTGAGGAGGTGCCCCCGTGGCGAAGACCGGTGACTACGCGCGCGCCGCGACCGGATCCCCGCTCGCTGCCCTGCAGTTCGCCCTGGACCGCAACAGTCCGGTGCCGCTGTACTACCAGCTCGCCCAACAGCTGGAGGCGGCGATCGAGCACGGGACCCTCGCGCCGGGCAACCTCCTGGGCAACGAGATCGACCTGTCCGTACGCCTCGGCCTGTCCCGCCCCACCGTCCGCCAGGCCATCCAGTCCCTGGTCGACAAGGGGCTGTTGGTCCGGCGGCGCGGGGTCGGCACGCAGGTGGTGCACAGCCAGGTCAAGCGACCGCTGGAACTCAGCAGCCTCTACGACGACCTGGAGTCGGCCGGGCAGGGACCGACCACGGAGGTGCTGCGCAACGAGGGCGTCCCCGCGACCGCGGATGTCGCGGCGGCCCTCGGGGTCGCGGAGGGCAGCGAGGTCACGCTCCTGGAACGGCTGCGCTCCACGCACGGCCAGCCGGTGGCGTTCCTCCGCAACCACCTCCCGGCGAACCTGCTCGAACTCGACACCACCCGCCTGGAGTCGACGGGCCTGTACCGGATGCTGCGCACGGCCGGCGTCACCCTGCACAGCGCCCACCAGACGATAGGAGCCCGTTCGGCCACCCCCGAGGAGGCCATCCGCCTCGACGAGAAGGAAGGCGCGGCACTGCTCACGATGCAGCGCACCGCGTACGACGACACGGGGCGGGCGGTCGAGTACGGGACGCACATCTACCGGGCGTCCCGGTACGCGTTCGACTTCCAGCTGCTGGTCAGGCCCTGACCGCCCCGGCGGAGTCCAGCCGTTCCCGCTGCGCTGCCGTCAACTCCAGGTCCACCGCCGCGAGGTTCTCCTCCAGCTGGGCCACCGACGACGCCCCCGCCAGCGGGACGATCGGCAGGGGTCCGCCCAACTGCCAGGCCAGGACGACCTGGTTGACGGTCGCCCCGGTCTCCTTCGCCACCTCGCGCAGGGCGGCGAGGCGGGCGGGGGTGCCGGGGTGGTCGTACGCGGCGCCCAGGGGCTTGTCCTCGCGGGTGTAGGCGCCGGCCAGCAGGGGTGAGTAGGCGACCAGGGTCAGGGCGGGCTCGGCGCGCAGGTAGCCGAGCAGGTCGGGGGTGGCACCGCCGAGGCTGCCGTCGGGGAACAGCTCGTGGGGGATGTCCGTGCGGGGCCGAAGGTAGCTGTGCTGGTACTGGAGGACCTCGTAGCCGGGCAGCCCGGCCGCGGCGGCGAGTGCGCGGGCCCGCTCCACGCGCCAGGCGGCGTGGTTGCTGACGCCCAGGAGACCGACCGTGCCCTCGGCGACCAACTCGCCGAAGCCCTCGACGGTCTCCCGCAGCGGGACCGTGTGGTCCTCGATGTGCGCGTACAGCAGGTCCAGTGTGGCCACGCCGAGACGCTCGCGGCTGCGTTCGGCCGACTCACGGATGACCTTCGCGGACAGGCCCTCCGGGTTGTCGATGTAGCTGGTGCCCGGTGCCAGCGGGCGGGCGCCGAGCTTGGTGGCGATGACGATCTCGTCGCCGACGCCGCGGCTGCGCCGCCACCGTCCGAGCAGCTTCTCGCTCTGGCCGCCCTGGCTTCCGTCGGTCCAGAACGCGTAGTTGTCGGACGTGTCGATGAAGTTCCCGCCCGCCTCGACATAGCGGTCGAGCACGGCGAAGGAGGTCGCCTCGTCGGTGCGGGAGCCGAACAGCATCGCGCCGAGCGCGAGCACGCTCACCTCGCGGCGGTGGGCCGGATCGGTGCCGATGGTGCGGTACTTCATGATGGTCCCTCCCGTTCGCGTCCGGTGCTCCGGGCGCGAACGGGAGTCTTCCGCTTGGAGCGCACTTCAAGTCAAGGCCCCGGGCGCCTACTTGGCGAACGGCCCGTCCAGCGCGGCCCATTGGAGCAGCATGATCGTCTTGGCGTCGGCGATCTCCCCGGTGCGGATCATCTCCAGGGCTCTGCGGAAGGGCAGTTCGAGGATCTCGATGTCCTCGCCCTCCTCCTGGAGGCCGCCGCCCTCGTGAGTGCGGGTGGAGGGGCCGTAGGAGGCGGCGTAGAAGCCGATGCGTTCGGTGACCGAGCCGGGGCTCATGTAGACGTCGAAGACGTGCTCCACCTCGCCCACGGTGTGCCCGGTCTCCTCCACCACCTCGCGCCGTACGGCCTCCTCGGGGTGTTCGTCCTCGTCGTCGAGGAGTCCGCCCGGGGTCTCGACGAGCATGCCGTCGGGGTGGCCGTTGACGTACACGGGGAACCGGAACTGGCGGGTGAGCAGGACCGTTTCGCGGTCGGCGTCGTAGAGGAGCAGGGTGGCGCCGTTGCCGCGGTCGTGCGTCTCGCGCTCCTGGGTGGTCCAGGTGCCGTCGGCGTGCCGGAAGTCGAAGGTGGTGGTGCGCTCGACGTACCAGTGGCTGGACAGCAGTGTCACGTCGCGGACTCTGACGCGGGGGTTGCCGGTCAGGTCGAGGCCAGTGCGGTCGAGTCCGGTGCGGCCCCGGCGGTCGGGGGTGTCGGCGCCGGCGGTCATCGGGCACCTGCCGGACGGGAGGGGACGATCGAGTTGTTCATGTCAGACCTCTATCACCCCCGGGTGGGGAATGCGTGATCGAATCCCGTGGCCCGCGAGCCCAACTGGTGTACCGGTTGCGTTGATTCGTCGCGTACCGTCCGCCCGCCCGGGCATCCTGGAAGCATGTCTGAGCACGGTGATCAGGTTCCCGGATACCGGATGATCAGGATGGAGGCGCTGCCGGAGGCCCCGGCGGCGGCCCTCGCGGACGTGGAGGCGTGGCAGGCCCGCGAGGCCTATCCGAACGTCCTCGGTGGCGGCGGCCCGGTGTTCGGCGTGGCCGAGGAGCTGGAGTCCGGCGGATGGCGGATCCTCTCCCTGTTCTCCAGCGGCTACCCGCAGGGCTCGCGCGACACCATGGCCATGACCTTCCGCGAGCGGGCACGGGACGCCGGCGAGGCGGGCGACACGGCCGCCCAGCAGGAGTGGCTGCGGATGGCGGAGCGGCTGGACTGGGAGCCGGTGAACGAACTGGCGGTGCTCGGCCGCCGGTTCCGGGTCGTACGGGCCGACCAGTTCATCCGGATGGGACCGACGGGACCGGAGCCGCCCCGGCCGTCCGACCCCGACCCGGCGAAGGTCGGGCACGGGCACGAATACCGCAGCCGTACCAAGGGGTTCGTGATCGACCCGTTCACGGCGACGGGCATGTCCGAGGGCATCCTGCGGATGGAGCTGCTGTCGCTGGTCCACGCCCGGGGCACGGCTCCCGCCGCCGTACGGAAGGACTCGTTGCGCGCCCTGGAGACGCATCCCGGGGGTGTGCTGCTGCCCGCCGAGTTCACCGCCGCCGAGTACGCGAACGGCGGCTGGCAGCCGACGCAGATGACGAACCCGAGTCCGCAGGGGTCGCGGGACACGCTCACCACCTATCTGCGGGTGATGGCGCCGGTCATGGAGCAGCTCGACGAGGAGACGCGGGCCGAGTACGCGCGGCTGGCCGACCGGATCGACGCGGAGCGCTGCGACGAGATCGAGATCGACGGATGCCGGACGCGGATCGTGCGCGTGGAACGGCTCGTGCGCGTCGGCCCCGACGGTCCCGAGGGCCCGCGCCCCTCCGATCCGGACCCCGAACTGCCCACCGCCGTCCAGGAGAAGCAACTGCGTGAGCAGGGACTGCTGGACGAGGACCGGGAGCTGAGCGAGGAGGAGGCCGAGCAGCGGCGCGTCGCGGAGGAGCAGGCGAAGGAGTTCCTGCGCCTGTTCGAGGAGCAGCGCCTGCGGCGGGAGGCCGCGGAGGGGTCCTGAGCGGGGGGCCCGAGCCGGGGCCCGACCGCGTGGTCCGACCGCGTGGTCCGCGGTCGGGCCCCGTTCGGCATCGGTGTCAGCCCTTGCCGAGCATCTTGTCCATCTGCTCGATCTCGGCACTCTGAGCCGTGATGACATTGCGGGCCATGGCGGCAGCATACCCACCCCGGGTATCACGCCGGGACCGGAGCGCGAAATGCGTCGGTGCCCGTCCCACGACTTCAGTGGGACGGGCACCGCGGTGCCGGTCAGCGCCGCATTGCAGATGCCGGAGCCGGTACCGATGTCCTCGCACTGCGGTAGGTGGAAATCCCGAGCGCCAGCAGCCAATAGCTGAGAATCGCGCCCATCAGCGCGGTGGTGCCCCAGCCGTTCGCCGCGTAGAAATGCGCGGGAGTGTTCCCGAAGAACAGCGACGGCACGAAAACCAGGTTGATCCCGGCCAGGACATAGGCCGACCTGCCGGTCCAGCGCGGCAGCATTTCCGTACGGGAGACGGCGAATCCCAGCGCGGTCAGGAAGAACGCCAGCATGAGCCGGGAGATCGACCCGTAGAGGATGTACGTGCCGCTGACCTCGATCGTCGGGTCGATCGGACGGTCCGCGGCGATCACCGCACCGGCCTCCAGACCACTGGAGACCAGCGTGACCGTCGCGTAGACCAGCCCTGCCGTGAAGGCCATCGAACCGGCCCACTCGTACGCGGGATTCACCCCTTTCACCAGCTCGCGGAACGCGGTCACGAACACGAGCAGAAACGCCAGCGCGACAATCCCGATCAGCAGCCTGGCCAGAACGTTCGCGTCCGGCGGCGGCCCCGAATAGATGAAGTACAGGGGCACTTCGACGATGAGAGCGACAGCGGCGGCGATTCCCGCGCCGCCCGTCAGACGCCTGGCCGACATTTCGTTCATGGGGTCCCCCGGATTTCCGTGCGACGGATTCGGTACGCCATGAATCCTGCCGCCGCCGGCACGCACAGTCCCTGGGCCTGAGGACCCGAATCGGGGGTGTTCCTACCGACACCCCCACGGGACGAGCGGGGGCCGGAGAACACCAGAGGCCGCATCGGATGATTCCGATACGGCTTCTGATCTACGACTTCGAAAAGTCGGGACGACAGGATTTGAACCTGCGACCCCTTGACCCCCAGTCAAGTGCGCTACCAAGCTGCGCCACGTCCCGGTGCGCTTCTCGCGGTGAACCGCGTGATCGCGCGAACAGCACTTTACCCCACGCCCGGGGGTGCGCCGAAGCCGGCACCGGGCGCGGGACAATCCTCGTATGGACGACACATCGTCAGGCGGTACGGCCGGCGCGCGGGACCGGGACGACGAGGGGCGGGCGCGCAATGCCCGGCCTCGGGACGGGCTCGGGCGGCCGTTGCCCTACGCCGCGGACGGCGTGGCACGGCAGCCCGAGGGGGTCGTGCGCGCGCCGGAGGTGACCGTCGTCGAGGCGCAGGCGCTGCTCGACGAGGGGAAACCGTTCCACGCGCACGAGGTGTTCGAGGACGCCTGGAAGTCGGGGCCGGACGAGGAGCGTGCCCTGTGGCGCGCGCTCGCCCAGCTCGCCGTGGGCCTCACGCACGCGGCCCGGGGGAACGTCACCGGCGGGGCGCGGCTGTTGCGGCGCGGGGCCGGAGGCGTCGAGGAGTGGGCGTCCGTGACGGGGCGCGAGCGGCCGTACGGGATGGATCTCGCGGGGGTCGCCGCGTGGGCGCGGAGGCTCGGGGACGACGTGGAGCGGGGCGGCGGGAGTGTGGACGCGCGGGCTCGGGCGCCCCGGCTGCGCGGGGTGTCGTAGCCCGGCCGTTTCACGGGACGCCGTGGCCGGCCGGTGCGGTGTACGGACTGTCAGTGGCGTGGGGCAGACTCGGGGGCGTGCGAAAGATTCATGTCATCGGTATCGGCGCGGGCGACCCCGAGCAGCTCACCCTCCAGGCGGTCGGGGCGCTGCGGAGCACCGACGTGTTCTTCCTCCTCGACAAGGGCGAGGTGAAGTCCGACCTCACGCGGCTGCGCCGGGACATGCTCGACGCGCACCTACCGGAGGGGACGTACCGCCTGGTGGAGGCGCGCGACCCGGAGCGGGACCGGAAGGCCGGCGGCGCCGCGTACTCCCCCGCGGTCGGGGACTGGCGCAGCGCCCGCGCGGACATCTACGAGCGGCTGATCACCGAGGAGTTGGGCGAGGACGAGAGCGGCGCGTTCCTGGTGTGGGGGGACCCTTCGCTGTACGACAGCACGCTCGGCATCCTGGAGGAGATCCTGGAGCGGGGCGCGGTGGAGTTCGCGTACGACGTCGTGCCCGGCATCAGCAGTGTCTCGGCGCTCGTCGCCCGGCACCGCACGGGACTGAACCGGGTCGCGCGGCCGGTGCAGATCACCACGGGCCGGCGGCTGTCCGAGGGGTTCCCGGAGGGGGTGGACGACGTGGTCGTGATGCTGGACGCGCACCAGGCCTTCCGGCGGTACGCGGACCAGGACATCGACATCTACTGGGGTGCCTATCTGGGCACCCCGGACGAGATCCTCGCCTCCGGTCCGATAGCCGAGGCCGCCCCGCGCATCGAGCGGCTGCGCGCGGAGGCCCGTGAGCGCAAGGGCTGGATCATGGACACGTATCTGCTGCGCCGTCACCCGGGTGCCGAGTAGCGCGCGGGGCGGTACCCGAGCGGACCCGCCCACTGTGCAGAGGTAGCCCACCGGTGTGAAAGTGACCTCGTGACAGTCGCCGAGGAAACCGCGCTGCCTTCCGCGCAGCAGCCCCCTGTGCTGGACCCTCGCCGCCGCAACGTCGTCTTCGTGACGATCATGCTCGGCATGCTGCTGGCGGCCCTCGACCAGACCATCGTGGGGACGGCCCTGCCGACGATCGTGTCGGACCTGGGCGGTGCCGCGCACATGTCGTGGGTGGTCACCGCCTATCTGCTGGCGGAGACCGTGGCGACCGTGCTGGTCGGCAAGTTCGGTGACCTGTTCGGCCGCAAGGTGGTCTTCCAGGTCTCGGC
Organism: Streptomyces sp. NPDC088350; assembly: GCF_044753545.1. NCBI lineage: Bacteria > Bacillati > Actinomycetota > Actinomycetes > Kitasatosporales > Streptomycetaceae > Streptomyces > Streptomyces sp. NPDC088350. The sequence goes on from NZ_JBIVNL010000003.1 coordinate 575,611, forward strand.
GATCGTGTTCATCACGGGTTCGTTCCTGTGCGGTCTCGCCACCGACATGACGCTGCTGATCGCCTGGCGGGCCGTGCAGGGCATCGGCGCGGGCGGTCTGATGGTGACGGCGATGGCGCTGATCGCCGACGTCATCCCGCTGCGGGAGCGCGGCAAGTACCAGGGCGCGATCGGCGCGGTGTTCGGCGTGGCCACGGTCGTCGGACCGCTGCTCGGCGGCCTGTTCACCGACCACCTCACCTGGCGCTGGGCGTTCTACGTCAACGTCCCCATCGCGATCATTGTCGTCATCGCGGCGGCCCGCACCATCCCCGTGGTCAAGTCGACGGTACGGCCCGTCATCGACTACCTGGGCATCGCACTGGTCGCGGTCGGCGCGAGCTCGCTGATCCTGGCGACGAGTTGGGGCGGCAACCAGTACGCGTGGGCTTCGCCGACCATCATCGGCCTGTTCGTCGGCGGCGCGGTCGCGCTCGGTCTGTTCTGCTGGGTGGAGACCCGGGCCGAGCAACCCATGCTGCCCATGCGGCTGTTCGCCAACCCGGTGTTCACCGTCTGCTCGATCCTCAGCTTCATCGTCGGCTTCGCGATGCTCGGCGCGCTGACGTATCTGCCGACCTATCTGCAGTACGTCGACGGCGACTCGGCCACGGTCTCCGGGGTGCGGACGCTGCCCCTGGTGATCGGGCTGCTGATCGCGTCCGTCTTCAGCGGCAACGTGGTGAGCAAGACCGGCCAGTACCGCTGGTTCCCCATCGTCGGCTCCCTGGTGATGGGCGTCGGGCTCTATCTGATGTCCCTCATGGGTCCGGGCACCGGCGCCTGGCTGGAGTCGCTGTACATGTTCGTCCTCGGCACCGGCATCGGCCTGTGCATGCAGGTCCTGACGATCGCCGTGCAGAACACCGTCGAGTACGTCGACCTCGGCACCGCGACCTCCGGCGTCACCTTCTTCCGTACGCTGGGCAGTTCGTTCGGCACCGCCGTCTTCGGCACGATCTACACCAACAGCCTGGGCCCCCACCTCCGCGACGGGATCGCCTCGGCGGCGAAGACCAGCGGACTGGACCCGGCCGTGATCACCAAGGCGGCGACCAGCCCGGAGGGCCTGCACAGGCTGTCGGCCGCCACCGCGGCGCCGCTCATCAACGCCTACGCGGACACCATCCAGACGGTGTTCCGGTGGGCGGTCCCGGTCGCGGTGATCGGCTTCGTCGTGGCCCTGTTCCTCAAGCAGGTCGAGCTGCGCGACAGCGCGCGGATGGGCTCCACCGACATGGGCGAGGGCTTCGCGTCACCGCGCGGCGGCGACTCGCAACGGCTCCTCGAAGCCGCCGTCGGCAAGGTCATCGGCAGCACGGACCTCGACACCGCCCGCCGGATCATCACGGGCTCCGACACCCGGCTGGACATCGCCGGTGCCTGGGCCGTGATGCAGGTCGAGCTGTTCACCAGGATGGTCGGCCACGCGAGCCTCGGCCTGATCGCGGCCCGCCGTCACATGCCCCCGGAGGTCCTCCTCCCGGTGTTCGACCGCATGGTCCAGGAGGGCTACCTGACCCGCGACGGCAACCTCCTCTCGCACACCGCGGCGGGCGAACGCGAGGCCGAGGTCATCGGCAGGGCCTGGGGCAACTGGCTGGAGGAACGGGTACAGCAGGACATCGGCCGCCCGTCGGGCACGGACCTGCGCGCCGCCGTCGACTCCATCGCCAAGCGGCTCCTGGTGGAGGACCTGAGCAGTGGACTGCCGCAGCGTCCGGCGGAGTTGGCGGGCAGCGCGCCCTCCTGAAAACCGGGTGCCCGGCAGGAGCGGCTGTGGTCATACTCGCGGCATGTCCCCGACGCCCGTGCGCTTCCACGACCCCGGCGACACGCTCTGGCATTTCGCGGCGTCGGTGCTGGTGCGCTGCCCGCGCCGCGAACGGATCGCGCACTTCGAGCGACGGCCCCGCACCGCCGCCGACGCCGACGCCGAGGGCAGGCGTCTCCCCCAGTCCCGTGTGATCTGCCGGTCCTGCGGCCTGTGCCGGATCAACACGGGCCGGAACCAGTGCTTCCGGCCGCCCCTGTGGCTGCGGGCCGAGACCAGGCACGGGCAACTGTGGGCGTACCACCTCCCACACCTGGACCTGATCCGGCGGTTCGTCGCCGCCGACCTGCGCGAGCGCGCGCCCTGGTACGACACCGGCCGGAGGATGACGCCGGTCGCCCGCCTCCCTGCCTGGATCAAGAGCGCCGAGAACCGGGACGAGGTACTGCGCGCGGTGGACCGCCTCCGGGCCACGGTCACCGCCCCGGACTGATTCCCAGCCGCTCCAGCACCCCACCCACATCAGGCACCGCGCTCACGCCCTCCGGCAACGGCGGCCGTCGTACGACCACGACCGGAACGCCCGCCTCCCGCGCGGCCGTCAGTTTGGCCGCCGTCGCCGCTCCCCCGCTGTCCTTCGTGACGACCACGTCGATCCGGTGCCCGCGCAACAGCGCCGCCTCGTCCGCCACCGTGAACGGCCCGCGCGCCAGCAGCACTTGGGCGTCCGGCGGCATCGGGGGTCCGGGCGGCTCCACCGACCGTACGACGAAGTGCAGTCGGGTCAGGTGGGCGAAGGCGGCGAGACCGAGGCGGCCGGTGGTGAGCAGGACTCGGCGACCGACTCCGGGCAGCGTGTCCGCGGCATCCTCCAGCGAGTCGACCAGGTGCCAGCGGTCTCCGGGACCCGGCCGCCAGCCGGGCCTGCGCAGGACGACGACGGGCAGCCCGGTCGCCGTCGCGGCCCGCGCCGCGTTCGCGGTGATCGACTCGGCGAAGGGGTGCGTGGCGTCGACGACGGCGTCCACGCGGTGCTCGCGCAACCACGCGGCGAGCCCCTCGGCCCCGCCGAACCCGCCGATCCGTACGTCCCCGGCCAACGCCCCCGGCCGCGACACCCGACCCGCGAGGGAGGTGGTCACCCTGACTCCGGGCCGGGCCGCCAGCTCGGCGGCCAGTTCACGCGCCTCGGTGGTTCCGCCGAGGACCAGGATGTGCGGGGGCATGGGGCGAGCGTACGAGATCACGTGTCAGCGGAGCAGCAACTGCAGTCCGCCCACGATCGTCGCCGCGATCACGAGCTGCTCGAACAGCCGCTGGTTGATTCGGTTCACAGCCCATTTGCCGATCAACGCACCGGGTACGACGAACGCCGCGAGTGCCGCGTCCAGGAGGAGCGAGTGGCCGTCGATGAGGCCGAGGCCGACGCTGAAGGGCACCTTGGTCACATTGACGATGAGGAAGAAGAACGCCGAGGTGCCGAGGAAGCCCAGCTTCCGGAAGCCCGCGGAGAGCAGGTACATCGACATCACCGGGCCGCCGGCGTTGGCGACCATCGTGGTGAAGCCGCCGAGCACACCGTACGAGCGTGCCTTCACGCGCCCGGACCTGGTGGTGACCGAGTCGGGCTCGGCGTCGGCCCCGGTTCCGGCCTCCGCCTTGCGCCGGCGCCACAGGGTGACCCCGGCCATGAACAGCAGGATCGCGCCGATCGAGGTCCGTACGACCGCGTCGTCGGCCCACACCAGGAACAGTGTCCCGATCACGACTCCCGCCGCGACCGCCGGGAACAGCCGCAGCAGCGTGGGCCAGTGGGCGTGCCGCCGGTAGGTGAGGACGGCGAGCACGTCGCCGACGATCAGGAGCGGGAGCAGTACGCCGGTGGAGGCGCGGGCGGGCAGGACAGCTGCGAAGATCGCGAGGCTGACCGTGTTGGCCCCGCTCACGGCGGTCTTGGAGAAGCCGACGAGCAGGGCCGCGGCGGCGAGCGCGGCGAATTCCCAGCCGGATATGTGCCAGAGCGTCATCGTGTTCATGCGAGGACCGATGGTATGTCCATACATCTGGCCGCGTAAGGAGTGTCTCGCCAGGTGGCCCCTGCGCGCGCTTCGGCGCCGTCGACACGGGCGAGGGGCTGCCGGCGTTCCACAGCACCGCCACCACCTGGAAGGATCCCCTGGGACCGGTGCCTTCCCGACACCTCCGGAGGACACATGGCCGACACCCGCGAGCACGTTCTCAAGGGCACCCGGGGCACGATCACCGCACGCGAGTGGCCGCACGAGCGCCCTCGGTACATCGCCCTCGTCGCGCACGGGTACGGCGAACACATCGGCCGGTACGCCGAGTTGGCCGCCGTACTGCTGACGCACGGAGCGGCCGTCTACGGTCCCGACCACCAGGGGCACGGCGGGTCGGCCGGTGAGCGTGTACTGATCGGGGACTTCGAGGACGTGGTCACGGACCTGCGCACCGTCGCCGACCTGGCCCGCGCCGCGCACCCCGGTGTCCCCCTCGTCCTGATCGGCCACTCGATGGGCGGCCTGATCGCGTCCCGTTTCGCGCAGCGTCACGGCGACGAGCCGGCCGCGCTGGTGCTGTCCGGGCCGGTGATCGGCGGCTGGGAACTGCCGGGCCGGCTGCTCGCACTCGCCGGGATCCCCGACATCCCGATCAGCCCGGCCGCGCTCTCCCGCGACCCCGCGGTCGGTACGGCGTACACGGCGGACCCGCTGGTCTGGCACGGCCCGATGAAGCGGCCGACGGTGGAGGCCTTCGCCCGCACTCTGGCGACCGTGGCCGAGTCGGGGGACATCGGCCCTCTCCCTCTGCTCTGGCTCCACGGCAGCGACGACCGGCTCGTCCCGCTCGCCGGGAGCCGTGTCGGCGTCGAGCGGTTGAGCGGCGGCGAGTTGACCGAGCGTGTCTATCCGGGCGCCCGGCACGAGGTGTTCCACGAGACGAACCGGGCGGAGGTCTTCGCGGACCTGATCCGTTTCCTGGACGGCGTGTTGAGGGGCGTCACCCGGTCGGCGTGACCGTGCCAGACTTCTCGCACCACCCGTCGGAGTCGGCGGGCACCGTCGAGCAGAGGAGCGTCGCGTGACCGGGACAGAACCGGCCGGCCGGCGGATCGACACATCGAAGCCGCATCCGGCCCGGGTGTACGACTGGTTCCTCGGCGGCAAGGACAACTACCCGGTCGACGAGCAACTCGGCCGTCGGATCACGGCACTTGACCAGGGCGCCCCGCGGACCGCGCGGGCCAACCGCTGGTTCATGCAGCGGGCGACGCGGCTGGTCGCCCGGCAGTCGGACATCCGCCAGTTCCTGGACGTCGGCACCGGCATACCGACCGCGCCCAACCTCCACCAGATCGCCCAGTCCATCGCGCCGGACGCGCGGGTCGTGTACGTCGACAACGACCCGATCGTCCTCGCCCACGCCGCCGCACTGCTGCACGGCACCCCCGAGGGCGCGACGGAGTACCTCCAGGCCGACGCCCGCGAACCGCTCACCATCCTCCAACAGGCGGCCCGCGTCCTGGACTTCGACCGCCCGGTCGCCCTGTCCCTCATCGCGCTGCTGCACTTCATCGCGGACGAGGACGGCGCCCACGAACTGGTGGACACCCTCATCGACGCGCTGGCGCCGGGCAGTTGCCTGGTGGTTTCCGCGATGACCGCCGACTTCGAACCGGAGAAGGTGGAGCGGGGCATCGCCGCGTACGCGGCGGGCGGGGTGACGCTGGTGGCCCGCTCGCACACCGAAGTGAGCAGCTTCTTCAAGGGACTTGAGCCGGTCGATCCCGGAATCGTGTCCGTGGCCGACTGGCATCACGAACTCGCGGAGGGCGAGACACCGCTCGGCGAGGGACCGATCTCGCTGTACGGCGGCGTGGGCTTCAAGGTCTGACAAGCCAGAAGCAATGCTCCCGTGGGACCCCGGACCCCTCAGAACCGCCCCGCCGGAAACACCGCCCGCACCTCCCACCCCACCCCTTCCCCCTCGCGCGGACCGGCCCGGAGTTCACCGCCCAACGCCGTCACCCGTTCCGTGAGTCCGACGAGGCCGAAGCCGCCGCCGTGTGCGGCGGGCGGGAGCTGGGTGCCGCCGCGGCCGTCGTCCGTCACGGTGACCTCCAGGCGCCGGCCGGAGCGGCGCAGCGCCACGGTGACCTCGGCGGCGTCGGCCGCGTGGCGTCGTACGTTCGTGAGGGCTTCTTGTACGACCCGGAAGGCGGCGGCCTGGACCTCGTGCGGGAGGTCGTCGGGCAGGGTGGGGTCGCGGCGCAGGGTGACCTTCTGGACGGGGCTCGCGAAACCGTCGACGAGTTCGGCGACGGCCGCCAGGTCGCCGACCGGGCGGCGGTCGGCCGCGTCCGGTCCGGTGTCGCGCAGGACGCCGACCGTGCGCCGCATGGAGGCCAGGGCCTCGGTCGCGGCGCGTTCGATGCCCGCGAGGACCGGGTCGAGGTCGTCCGGCCGGCCGCCCGCCATCATGCGGGCCACCTGGCTCTGCACGAGGATCCCGGTGACGTGGTGGGCGACGAAGTCGTGCAGGTCGGCGGCGATGGCGAGGCGTTCGGCGCGCCGGGTCTCGGTGACCGCGACGGTGCGGCGGTAGTCGAGCGAGCGCAGATAGCCGGCCATCCCGGCGGTGCTGCCGAGGAGCACCAGCCCCAGCGCCGTGACAAGGGGGAGGTTCTGGTCGGTGACCGAGTGGAAGTAGCGTGCGGGCAGGGCGAGCAGCGCGAGACCGTCCAGGGACCCGCACACCACGGCCCACGGCTGCGGGCAGTGCCGTACGGCGACGAAGGTCAGGGTCAGCAGGATGATGATCTCGCCGGGGCCGAACAGTTCCGTCCGCCCGCCGAGTATCGCGCCCGCGCTGTACGACAGCGAGAGGGCGGCGGGCACGGCGGTGCGCAGCTGCGGGGTGAGCCACGGCGGGCGCCGGGCGACGGGCCACAGGACGGCGGCCAGACCGGTGAGGAGCACCACGGTCGCCGGCCAGGTCGCCCGGCCGGTGGAGGCCGTGAAGCTCAGGTCGTAGACGGCGAGCCCGAGCAGGGCGCCCACGGCGAGCCCCCGCGCGCAGCCCCGGCCGGTAACGGATTTCATGCTGGTCACGGTATGCGAGGCTCGGGGGGACGGGATCGGCCGAACGGTCGAGCGGGCGGGCCGCGAACCCTGGCCGTTCGGCCGAGGCGGGCGCGGGTCCGGGCCGGTGAGAGTGGAGCCACTTCTTCCTCTCCGACCCTTCAGGAGTACGTGATGCAGTCCAGCAGGTTCGTCATCGGGGTGATCGGCGGCGCGGCGGCGGCGCTCGCCCTCGGTGCGCTCGGCACCCATCTGCTCTCCGGTACGGAGTCCACCACCGAGCTGGACGCGCACAGCACGGTGTCGGTCGACGGCCACAAGGCGCTGTCGGGCAGCATCGTCGCCGGCCGCGCGCAGAGCAGGTACCACCCGCTTCCCTGGGTCGGTGACAAGGTCTCCGCCGTCACCTGCCCCACCGGCCTGAAGGCGGTCGCCGGAGCCACGGTGACCTGCACCGGCCGGAAGAGCGACGGTTCGACCGTCCACATCCCCGTCACCGTGGTCAAGGCCTCGGCCGACTCCGTCACATGGAAGTTCGACCGCTCATGAACACCGTCCTGGCCGGTGTCGGCCTCACCAAGAAGTACGGCTCCGCTACGGCCCTGGCGGGCGTGGACGTCGAAGTCGGTGCCCGCGACTCGCTCGCGATCATGGGGCCGTCGGGCTCCGGCAAGTCCACGCTGCTGCACACCCTCGCCGGGATCATCCGCCCCGACGACGGCCAGGTCCTCCTGCGCGGCGAGCGTATTGACGACCTGGGCGAGAACCGGCTCAGCGCCCTGCGCCGCAAGCGCTTCGGATTCGTCTTCCAGTCCGGCCAGTTGCTCCCCGAACTGCCCGCCGAGGAGAACGTCGCCCTCCCGCTGATGCTGGAGGGGCTGCCGCGGGGTCAGGCGGTCGAGCGCGCCCGGCGCTGGTTCGCACCCCTCGGTCTGGACGGTCTGGAACGGCGCCGCCCCGGTCAGTTGTCCGGCGGGCAGGCCCAACGGGTCGCCATCGCCCGCGCGTTGGCCGTGGCGCCGGACGTGGTCTTCGCCGACGAGCCGACCGGCGCCCTGGACCAGGCGACCAGCACGGAGGTCGTACGCCTGCTGACATCGGTGACCCGTGAGCAGGGCGCCGCCCTGGTGATGGTCACGCACGACGCGGCGGTGGCCGCCCACTGCGACCGGATCCTCCAGGTCCGCGACGGCCGGATCACCAACCACAGCCAGTTCACCGTCAGTTGAGCCTCCGGAGCCCTCGATGCGTTCCCCCGTCCTGTCCCTGACCTGGCACCTCGCCAAGTCGTCCGGCCGCCGCGGCTGGCAGAGCCAGCTCCTCGCCGCCGCTGCCGCCGCCGTAGGCTCGCTGGTCCTCCTGACGCTGCTCGCCGCCTACTTCGGCGCCGGAGCCCGCGCCGACCGCACGGCGTGGCGCACCCCCGCCCCGGACCGCCACGGCACCGCCGTCCAGGCCCTCACCACGACCTACGCCCGCGACCGGCCCATCACCGTCGTCTCTCTTGCCCAACTCCCCGGCCGCGGACGGACACCCGCCCCTCCCGGCCTGAACTCCTTCCCGAAGCAGGGCGAGTTGTACGTCTCCCCCGCCCTGGCCGCCCTGCTCCGCGACCTCCCCTCCTCCCAACTGGCCGACCGCTTCCCGAAGTCGACGCCCTACGGCACGATCGGCGCCGCAGGACTCGCCTCGCCCGACGACCTCGTGGCCGTCGTCGGCCGGGCGCCCACGGACCCGGCGGTCTCCAAGTCGGCCGACGGGCACGGCATTTACGACGACGGGCTGACCGCGCGCGCCGTGGTCTCCGGGTTCTCCGGAACGCGGCGCAGCGTGTTCACCGTCGACGACCGGACGGCGGTACTGCTCGGCGTGGGTCTCCTGGTCGTCCCCGTGATCGTGCTGGCCTCGGCCGCCGGACGGCTCGGCGCGGCCCGCCGGGAACAACGGCTGGCCGCGCTGCGACTCGCCGGGGCGACTCCCCGGCAGATCCTCGCGATGACCGGCGTGGAGGCGGCGGCGGTGGGTGCGGCCGGCGCCCTGGCGGGTGCGCTGGCCTACGGCGCGCTGCTGCCCGCGCTCGCCGAAGTGCCGTACGGCATCGGTACGTGGTACATCGGGCAGTTGTGGGTGGGGCTGCCCTGGGTGGCGGCGGTCGTGGCGGGCGTGGTCGCGCTGATCGCGGTGAGCGCGATGTCGACGCTGCGCCAGGTCGCCTCCTCGCCGCTCGGAGTCGCCCAGCAGTCCGATCCGCGCCGCACCCGGCTGATCCGGCTCGTCCTGTTCGTGGCGGTGCTGGTCTACATCCGCGTGAGTACGGACGGCGGCGCTCTGAAACCCGGGACGCTGGCGGCGCTGATGCTGCTGTTCTACGGCGCCTTCTGGATGTTCGGGCCGTGGGTCGTGGACCGGCTGGGCCGGATCGCGGGCCGGTTCGCCCGCCGCCCGGCCACCCTGCTGGCCGCCCGACGGCTCAGCGACGACCCGCGCGGTGCCTGGCGGACGGTGAGCGGTCTGGTGCTCGCCGGGTTCGTGGCCGGCTTCTTCACCGTCGGCCATCTCGCCATCGTCGGCTTCGACCAGCGGGGCCAGGTCGCCGTACCCCTGTCGAGCGCGTCTGCCGCCCGGCACACAGTCGGCGAGGCCCGCACGCTGCTGCGCGCGGCGGGCATCGAGGCGACCGTCGGCACGAGCGACGACGACTTCCTCCTCGGCGGCATGGACGGCGTGATCGCACACGTCCCGGGCGGACCGGACCGGCTCGACGCGGCCGTCACGGCTCTTCAGCCCCTCGGCGCGGGCCGACTGCCGTACACCGGGGCCTACGCCGAGGCCCAGGACACCGCCATCACCGACCGTCTCGCCCAACTCGGCACCGCCACCCTGGCCGTGAGCTTCCTCGTGGCGACGGCCTCCGCGGGCCTGACCGCCGCCGCGAACGTCCTCGACCGGCGTCGTACGTACGGTCTGCTGCGGCTGTCCGGCACCCCACTGAAGGTGCTGGACCGGGCCAGGGTCCGCGAGACGGTCCTCCCCCTGCTCGTCCTGGCCGGCGGCACCACCGCGACCGGCCTGTACGCCGCCGTCCAGGTCGACAAGGCGGCCGGCAGCACGATCAGCACCACCGGCGCCGTCCAACTGGCCGTCTGCGCAACCCTCGGCGCCCTCGCCATGCTCACCGCGATCGGCGCGAGCCGCCCCCTCCTCCGGGCGGTCACGGCGAACCCGGCCCAGACGACGGACTGACCCCGTCGGCCGTGTGCCTGCCGGTGTCCGCCCTCGGACGTTCGCGTGTCCAGGGCGACCACCGGCCACCGAGCCCCCAAACAAGAACTCCCCCTGAGGCATGATCGACCCATGACCGTCCCCGCCCCACCCATCCGCGTGCTGATCGCCGACGACCAGGACATGGTCCGTACCGGTTTCCGGTTCTTCCTGGACGCGCAGCCCGACATCACCGTGGTCGCCGAGGCGGTCGACGGTGAGGAGGCCGTGGCGCTGGCCCGGCGGGAGCGGCCCGATGTGTGTCTGCTGGACATCCGGATGCCGAAGCTGGACGGCCTCGCGGCGACGCGGTTGCTGGCGGGGCCCGACGTGGCCGATCCGCTGCGGGTGGTCGTGGTGACGACGTTCGACCTGGACGAGTACGTGTACGGCGCGCTGCGCGGCGGCGCGTGCGGGTTCCTGCTCAAGGACTCGGGGCCGATCCTGCTGGCGGAGGCGGTCCGCGCGGCGGCGGCCGGTGACTCGCTGGTCTCCCCCTCGGTCACCGTCCGCCTGCTCAGGCACCTCACCGCCCCTACGGCCGACGCGCCCAAGGCTGCCCCGCCCGCCCCGGCGCTGCGCGAGCCCCTGACCGACCGCGAGGCCGACGTCGTCCGCCTGGTCGCCCTGGGCCGCACCAACGCCGAGATCGCCGCCGAACTGTACGTCTCCCTGTCCACGGTGAAGACGCATCTCTCCAGCGTCCAGCTGAAACTCGCCGCACGGAACCGCGTCGAGATCGCGGCCTGGGCCTGGCAGCACGGTCAGGTGCGGCCGGGGCCCTGAGCCGTCAGGCGGAGGCTTCGACGTCCACGGCGGCCTCGGCGTGGGTGACGAAGTCGTCGACCAGCCGGTGGAAGAGCCCCGCGAGGTGCCGCAGGTCCTCGGAGGACCAGTGGGCCAGTGCCATCTCCATGCCGCGGCGGCTCGCGTCCCGTATGCGGTTGACGGCGGCCAGTCCGCTGTCGGTGAGCTGGACGCGCTGGGCGCGGCCGTCGTCGGGGTCCTGGATCCGGATCACATGGCCGAGCTGCTCCAACTGCCGTAGCTGGCGCGTGACATGAGACGCCTCGACCGACATCCGGACGGCCAGCACGCCGGGGCGCATCGGCTCGCTCTCGGCGATGTACCGGAGGATCGCCACGGCGGCCCGGTCCAGCGGCAGCCCGGCCATCGTCATCAGACGCTCGTGCTGCCGGGCCCGCCCGGCCAGGTAGGCGATACGGGTGAGGACCCGCTCGATCTCGGCTACGTCCGCCGGAACGGGCGCTGTTGCGGGTGGCGGTGTGGACATGCGCCCACCGTAACAGCTACTTGCCTGAGTTAAGCAAGGTCAAAACGATTGCTTGACTTAAGTAATTCATTTATGGTTGCCTAACTCAAGCAAGTCCAGAGCCGGGGTCACCGAAGCGGAGGTGTCCCCGTCGCGCCGTACGCCGTGGGGACGGAGTATGGCGCCGTCACCGGCCCCGGCGCCGGAGTACTCCCCCCGTCCGCCGCCGGGGCCGGTGACACCCCTCACGCACATGGAAAGCGAGCACCCTCATGGCCACGATGAAGTCCGTGCAGACCGGCGCCGTCGACAAGATCGACGTGGTGGACGTCGAGCGTCCGGTACCCGGGCCCAAGGACGCCCTCATGAAGATCCGCGCCTGCGGGATCTGCGGCACCGACACCTTCTTCCTCCACATCGGCGGCGGCCCTTTCGGAGCCGGCGGCGCCATGGTCCCGGTCCCCCTCGGCCACGAGCCGGCCGGCGAGATCGTCGAGGTCGGCGCGCAGGTCGAGGGTCTCAAGGCCGGTGACCGGGTGGTCGTCAACCCGCAGGGCTCGCCCTCCGGGATCATCGGCTGCGGCGGCAAGCACGGTGCCATGAGCGACTACCTCCTGCTGGAGGACTGCGAGATCGGCAAGAGCGTCACCGTGTTCCCCGACACCGTGCCCTTCGACGTCGCCGCCCTCAACGAGCCGATGGCCGTGGCCCGGCACGCCGTCAACCGGTCCGAGGCGAAGCCCGGCGACAAGGTCGTCATCTTCGGTGCCGGGCCGATCGGTCTGGGCGCGGCCATCTGGCTGAAGCTGCGCGGGGTCGAGCACGTCGTCGTCGCCGACGTCATCGCCTCGCGCCTGGAGACGGCGCTCGCCGTCGGCGCGGACGCCGTGATCAACTCCGCCGAGGAGGACGTCACCGCCCGGCTGACCGAGCTGCACGGCCAGGCCGCCAACGCGCTGGGCCAGCCCCGCCCCGGCACCGACGTCTACATCGACGCCGCCGGTGTCGCAGCCGTCGTCAACACCACGGTCGAGTCCGCGAAGTGGGGCGCCAAGCTGGTCATGGTCGCCGTACAGAAGAAGGGCGCCGACATCGACCTGGGCGGGATGCTGCGCAGCGAGCTGACACTGATCGCCTCGCAGGGCTATCCCACCGAGATCTTCGAGGTCACGCGGGAGATCGTCGAGCACCACGAGCGGTTCGCCAAGCTGATCAGTCACCGTGTGCCCTTCGCCGAGGTCGAGGACGCCTTCACGCTCGCGCTGACACCGGGCGCGGCGGAGAAGATCGTCGTCACCTTCGACGAGTAGCCGCGGGCGCGCCGGTTCCCGCCGTCGATGGCGGGAACCGGCGGACGCCCGGCCCTCTCGGACAGGAACCCCCCACGCCATGATCCACAGTCTGCGGCGGCGGCTGCGCTGCCATCCCCGCACCGTCGACCTGGTCGTCGCCGCCGCGCTCTTCGCCTGCTCCTTCCCCGGCAGCCTGATGACGCTCCCCGGCCGCGACCTCGAAGTCCCGTGGTGGCCCGGCGTGTTGGTCGCGGGCGTCTCCTCGCTCGCCCTGCTGTGGCGACGCACTTTGCCGCGCACCACGGTGGTGGTCACCCTGTGCTGCGCCATGGCCGTGGCCGCGCTCGGCTACCTCCTCACGGTCCTGGTGATCGGGCCGCTCATGGTCGCGCTCCACACCCTGGCCCTGCGCTCCGACCGGACCACCGCGAACCTCTTCACCGCCTCCGGCATCGCCCTCCTGGTGGGCACCTCCCTGGTCGTGAGCCCCAACAACGAACCGCTGATCCTGAAGCTGCTGGGCCCGGCCTTCTGGCTGCTGCTGCCGACCTCCCTCGGCACCACGACCCGGCTCCGCGCGGCCTACCTGGAGGCCGTGCAGGCCCGCGCCGAGCACGCGGAACGAACCCGGGAACAGGAAGCGCGGCACCGGGTCACCGAGGAACGCATGCGGATCGCCCGCGATCTCCACGACGTCGTGGCCCACCACCTCGTCCTCGCCAATCTCCAAGCCGGCACGGTCGTACGGCTGTTGCGCAGCCGGCCCGAGGAGGCAGAGCGGATCGCCGGTGAACTCGCCGGCACCACCCTGTCGGCCGTACGCGAACTCAAGGCCACCGTGGGCCTGTTGCGCCACGCGGACGACTCGGAGACTCTCCCGGGGCCCGCGCCCGGACTGGCTCAACTGGCCGAGCTGGCCGCCTCGTTCGAGCCCGCCGGGCTGTCCGTCACCGTCAGCACCGAGGGCAGGCCGCAGCCGTTGTCCGCCGGTGCGGATCTCACGGCGTACCGCATCGTGCAGGAAGCGCTCACCAACGTGACCAAGCACGCGGGCACCGGCTCGGCCGAGGTGCGGCTCAGCTACTCGCACGACCGGCTCGGCATCACCGTCACCGATCACGGCGGTACGCCGGTGCCCTCCTCCCCCGCGCCCGGCAGCGGGTACGGCGTGATCGGCATGCGCGAGCGCGCGCTCTCCGCCGGTGGCCGGCTTCGGGCGGGTCACCGCCCCGAGGGTGGCTTCGAGGTCGTCACCGAGCTGCCGCTGCTCTCCGCCGCCCGGAACCACATCCAGAATGCACTTGCTTAACTCAATCAATCTCATTATGGTTGAGTGAGTCAAGCAAGTCGGCTCACCCCTGACCGTCGTACCTCGTCCCTCACGTCCCTGATCGTCACAGCCCGTTCCCGATGGAGGCCCTGCCATGTCCGACGCCCTTGCCCGACCCGCCGAAGCGGGTTCCTCCGCTCCGCCGAGGTCGAACGCCGTCGTCGCGGTACTGGCCTTCGCCGGCATCGTCGTCTCGCTGATGCAGACCCTGGTCATCCCGATCATCCCGGAGCTGCCGAAGTACCTGAACGCCTCCGCGTCGAACACGGCGTGGGCGGTCACCGCCACCCTGCTCGCCGCCGCCGTCGCCACCCCGGTCGTGGGCCGCCTCGGCGACATGTTCGGCAAGCGCCGCATGCTGCTGACCAGCATCGTCCTGCTGGTGAGCGGCTCGATCGTGTGCGCCCTGGCCGACTCGCTGGTCCCGATGGTCATCGGCCGGGCGCTCCAGGGTCTGGCCGCCGCGGTCGTCCCGCTCGGCATCAGCATCATGCGTGACGTGCTGCCCAGCGACCGGCTGGCCGGCTCCACCGCCCTGATGAGCGCCTCGCTCGGCGTCGGCGGCGCCCTGGGTCTGCCCTCGGCGGCCTTCATCGCCGACCACTACAACTGGCACATCCTCTTCTGGGTCTCCGCCGTCCTCGGCGCCGTGTCCTTCCTGCTGGTCCTGCTGATCGTGCCCGAGTCCAAGGTCCGCACCGGCGGCCGTTTCGACCTGGTCGGCGCCCTCGGACTGTCCGCCGGACTGGTCTCGCTGCTGCTCGCGATCTCCAAGGGCTCCGACTGGGGCTGGACCAGCGCGACCACCCTGATCCTCGGCATCGCCGCCGTGACGATCCTGCTCTCCTGGGGCTGGTACGAGCTCCGCAGCACGCAGCCACTGGTCGACCTGCGCACGACCGCCAAGCCGCAGGTGCTGTTCACCAACCTGGCCTCGATCGCCCTCGGCTTCTCGATGTTCGCGATGTCCCTGGTCCTCCCCCAGCTGCTCCAACTGCCGACCCAGACCGGTTACGGCCTGGGCAAGTCGATGCTGGCGGTCGGCCTGGTGCTCGCCCCGCAGGGCCTGGTCATGATGGCCATGTCGGCCGTGTCCGCCCGCGTCACCAAGGCCAAGGGCCCGAAGGTCACCCTGATGATCGGCGCGCTGATCGTCGCCTCCGGGTACTCCCTGAACATCCTGCTGATGTCCGAGGTCTGGCACCTCGTCCTGGTGTCCTGCGTCATCGGCGCGGGTGTCGGCTTCACCTACGGCGCCCTGCCCGCCCTGATCATGGGCGCGGTCGACCCGTCCCAGACCGGCGCCGCGAACAGCCTCAACACCCTGATGCGGTCCCTGGGCACCAGCTTCGCCAGCGCCATCGCCGGTGTGATCCTCGCCCAGATGACCACCGACTTCGGCGGCGTCGCCCTCCCCTCGGAGAACGGCTTCAAGGTGGTCATGGCGATCGGTGCCGGGGCCGCGCTGCTGGCCTTCTTCCTCGCGAGCCTGATCCCCAAGCCCCGTACGGCCGCCGAGGCACCGGCCGACGCGACACCGGCGCCGGCTCCGGAGGTCTCCGAGGCCAAGGCCTGAGGCATCCTGGTTCATCGAGCACACGGCGGTCGCCGCCCCGCACCCGGCGGGACGGCGACCGCCCTCGCCTTGTCCGCACGCCCCGTCGTTCCCCAGCGAGGAGTCCACGATGACGACGCCCAACTCCCGTGACACAAGCACCGATTCGGCCGCCGCACCCGTGGTGCGTTGCGGCGCCGGTGCGGTGCGCGGACGGCTGGAGGACGGACTGGCGGTCTTCCGCGGCATCCCGTTCGCCGAACCGCCCGTCGGGGACGCCCGGTTCCAGGCACCACGGCCCGTGCGCGGCTGGGACGGCGTGCGGGACGCCTTCGACTTCGGCCCGCCGCCCCCGCAGGAATCCGGATTCCAGGGCCGTACGGGTGTGCTGGAGGGGCCGACCGGCGACGACTGGCTGACCGTCAACGTGTGGACGCCCGCACCCGATCCGGCGGCCCGCCGTCCCGTCATGGTGTGGATCTACGGCGGTGCCTACAAGTTGGGGCACGCGGGCAGCCCCGGCTACGACGCGCGGCACATCGCGCGGGACGGCGACCTCGTGGTCGTGACCTTCAACTACCGAGTCGGCATCGAGGGGTTCGCCCGGATCGACGGCGCCCCCGCCAACCGCGGGCTCCTCGACCAGGTCGCCGCGCTGGAGTGGGTGCGGGAGAACATCACGGCGTTCGGCGGTGACCCCGAACAGGTCACCGTCTTCGGCGAGTCGGCCGGTGCCGGGGCGGTGGCCTCGCTGCTGGTCATGCCGAGCGCGTCCGGGCTGTTCCGGCGGGCGATCGCGCAGAGTGTGCCGAGCCCCTTCTTCTCCGACCCGCTGGCCAAGGACATCGCGACCGCGATCGCGGCCGAGGCGGGGCTGCGTCCCACGGCCGCCGACCTCGCGACCGTGGACCCGCCTCAACTGCCCGCGCTGGGCGAGACGTTGACAGCCAAGATGCACGAGTACGAGGACCGGTGGGGCGCCCTCGCCCACACGCTGAGCCCCTTCGCGCCCGTCGTCGACGGCGAGGTGCTGCCCACCACACCCTGGCAGGGCCTCGCGGCCGGCGCGGCCCGGGACGTGGAACTGATCCTCGGTCACAACCGGGACGAGTTCCGCCTGTTCACCGTGTTGGGCGGGCAGTTCGGGAAGATCACCGAGGAGGACGCGGCGACCGCGCTGCGCCTGTTCGGACCGGGCCCCGACGCCGCACAGGCCTACCGCACCGCCTTCCCGGACGCCTCACCGGGCGAGTTGCACGAGTTCGTCAACTCCGACCGCGTGTTCCGCATGCCCTGCCTCCACCTGGCCGAGGCGCAGATCGCCGCCGGCGGTCGCGCGCACCTCTACGAACTCACGTGGCCCGCACCGGGGTTGGGCGGCGTCCTCGGCGCCTGCCACGGCCTCGACATCCCGCTGCTGTTCGGCACGTTCACCGCCGACCTGGGCAACCTGCTGTTCGCGGACGTCGAACCCTCCCCCGAGGCGCTGGCCCTGTCGTCCCGCTTCCGCGCGTCCTGGACGGCGTTCGCGAGGACGGGCGACCCGGGCTGGCCGTCGTACGACAGAGAGCGGCGGTCGGTACAGGTGCTGGACGCGGAGCCCGTGGTCACGGCGTATCCGGAGGAGGCTTCGCGGCGGCTGTGGGAGGGGTACGACTTCGCTGCGCTGGCGTTGGCCGAATAGGCGGGCCTCGATCACGTACGGGGGGGACACCTCTGCCGGTCGGCGCGCGACGCACGCCCCGCGACGCATGCCCCTGGCGATCCGCCGCCCTCCCCATCGCCTCACCCTCCTCCCGAGTTCTCGCCCTGCCCCGCCACCATCCGCTCCAGCCGGTCGAGGCGCTCATACAGAGCCCGCACGGTCTCCTCGCCCAACTCCTGTGCCCCGAGCGCGAGATGATGCCGACGACCATCACCACACCGAGGACCGCCGTCGCCCCGCCCGCCGCGTTCAGGTGGAGGGAGCGGCCCTCTCTGCCGAACAGCAACTCGACCGCCCTGGCGAGGAATCCGGGCAGCACGGTCACTCCTTCGCGGCACGGCGGCGGGGCCTGGGGCCAGTGTCGGGGCGGGCGGGGGTGCGGGCATGCCGGGCGGGGCGTTCGAGTTGCCGTACGACGTGCGGCGTTGTGCGCTGGGGGCAGTGCCGGTCGCCCGACCGCCCGCCCCACTCGACGGAGGACCCTGCCATGACCGCGGAACCCAGAGCCGTGCCGGAGACCTTCGCGTTCACCTGCGGTGACTGCGGCCACTCCTGGGAGGCGACCTTCCAGGTCATGTTCTTCACGAACCCGACCGACGCCGCCGGTCTGACCACGCAGGAGTACGTCGACGAGGACGGAAAGGCCCTCAGGTCACCCCTCGCCGACGCGATCTGCCCCAAGTGCGGCGGGCGCACGGTGCATGTGCTGGCGGCCGGGCTCGCCGAGCGGGCCCGCCGCGCGGAACACGAACCCCGCCCACCGCACGAGCACCACGAGCACCGTCTGCACTTGCCGCACCGGCATTCCGGCCCGCCGGAGGACGAGCCCCACTGATGTGCCGCTCGCCTGCGGAAACGGGCCGCCCCTGACCCACCGCTCACCCAAGGGCACGGGCCGCCCTCCCCTACCGCTCCCCCAAGGGGACGCACCGCCCCGACCCGCGGTGACTCACCCGAACAGCCCCCTGCGCTGGAGGTCCGGGCGGCCCGGTGGTGCGCTGAGGGGACCCGCCGCTCCCCCTGGAGGCGTCGCCATGCACCGTCGCCCGCCCTCCCGCCCCGCTCACGGCCGAGTCCCCGCTCGCCTCACCCCGTACCGGGAAGTCCGCCGCCCCCGCCCTGACCGAAGCGGGAGCGAAGGCCGCGCTGGTCACCGAGGCCGACCTGGAGGACAACTGGACGCAGGTCAAGGACCCCGCCCGACCAACCCGGCAACCTGGACTGACAGTTCGCCGTTCCCGAAGTGCACGTTCCCGAAGAACATTCGCCCCGATCGTCGCGAACCCTTGGGCGAAGTGATCATCCGGCGGCACAATGGCGGAGACGACCGCACGGGCGACAAGGAGCCACGACGTGAGTGACAGCGACACCCCGGCAGAGGGACCGACCCGGCTCAACACCGGTGTGGCGCACAACGCGCGCGTGTGGAACTACTGGATCGGCGGCAAGGACAACTACGAGATCGACCAGCGGGTCGGGGAGCACGTCGCCGGAATGTTCCCGGTGATCCGTGAAGTGGCGCGCGCCGACCGGGACTTCCTCGGCCGGGCGGTCCGCTTCCTGGCGACCGAGCGCGGGGTACGGCAGTTCCTCGACATCGGTACCGGACTGCCGACGGTCGACAACACGCACGAGATCGCGCAGCGCGTCGCGCCGGACGCGCGCATCGTGTACGTCGACAACGACCCTCTGGTGCTGATCCACGCGCGCACGCTGCTGACGAGTACCCGCGAGGGCGTCACCGACTACATCGACGCGGATGTGCACGATCCGGCGTCGATCGTCCAACGGGCCGCCGACACACTGGACTTCGAGCAGCCCATCGCGGTGATGATGCTGGGCATCCTGAACTTCATCCTCGACACCGAGGAGGCCCGGGAGGTCGTGCGCCGGGTCATGGCCGCGGTCCCCTCGGGCAGTTTCCTCGTCCTGACGCATCCCACCTTCGACGCCGACCTCGGCGGCGAGGGCAACGTCCCGGCCATGGAGTTCTGGAACGAGAACGCCACTCCCCCGATCACCGCCCGCAGCCGCGCCGACGTCGCCGGCTTCTTCGAGGGCCTCGACCTCCTCGACCCGGGCCTCGTACCGTGCTCGCGGTGGCGCCCGGACTCCGATTCCCCGGCCGTGGTACCGCAGTTCGGCGCGGTGGCCGTGAAACCCTGACACGGAGAGGCCGACCGTTCAGGACGCGACCGTGGAGGACGTATGACCACCCTTGTCGACCCGCTGCCCGGCGGACGTCCCGGTGAGGTCGAGCGCGCCACCGCGCTGGCCGCGGAGTTGACCGGGCGGGGTGTGCACGGGATCGTCCTGGCCTACGTCGACACCGCGGGCGTCGGCCGGGTGAAGACGATCCCGGCCGCGAAGCTCGCCTCGGCGGCGGCCTGGGGCGTCGGCATGTCCCCGGTGTTCGACACGTTCCTCGCGAACGACTCCATCGTCACCACCGATGTCCTCGGCTCCCCGGACGGCGACCTGCGTCTCTACCCCGACCTCGACCACCTGGCCGTCCTGTCCGGGCAGCCCGGCTGGGCCTGGGCGCCGGTCGACCGCATCACCCAGGAGGGCGAGCGGCACCCCGGCTGCAGCCGCACCTTCCTGCGCCGTACGCTCGTCGACGCGGAGCGGCTCCACGGGCTCACCTTCCGGGCGGGCATCGAGATCGAGTGGGTGCTCGGCCTGGACACCGCACCCGTGGGCGAGTTCGTCCCCGCCACGACCGGCCCGGCGTACAGCGCCACCCGGCAGGTCGAACTGAGCGACTACGGCGCCGAGTTGCTGTCCACCCTGGCGACCCAGGGCGTGGACGTGGACCAGTTCCACCCCGAGTACGCGGCCGGGCAGTTCGAGCTGTCGGTGGCCGCGCTCGACCCGGTCGCGGCGGCCGACCGCAGTGTCCTCGTACGACAGACCGTCCGCGCGGTATCCCAACGGCACGGCCTGCGCGCCTCGTTCACGCCGGCCGTCCTCGCGCGGGGTGTCGGCAACGGCGGGCACATCCACCTCTCCGCCTGGCGCGACGGCGCGAACCTGCACACCGGGGGCGACCGCCGCTACGGCATGACGGCCGACGCCGAGTCGTTCGCGGCCGGCGTCCTCGCCCACCTCCCGGCCCTCACCGCCGTCACCGCGCCCAGCCCGGCCAGCCACCTCCGCCTCCAACCCTCCCAGTGGGCCGGGGTGTTCACCGCCTGGGGCCGCGAGACCCGCGAGGCGGCGGTGCGCGTCGTCACCGGTACGGCGGGGCAGCGCGCCCAGGCGGCGAACCTGGAGGTGAAGCCGGTCGACCTGGCCGCCAACCCCTATCTCGCCCTCGGCTGCCTGATCGCCGCAGGCCTCGACGGCCTCGCCTCGTCGTCCACCCTGCCCGAGGAGACCACCGGAGACCCCGCGCACCTCGGCACGCCGGAGGCGACGGCCCGTGGTGTACGACGACTCCCGACCTCCCTCGCCGAATCCGTCGAGGAGTTCCGCAAGGACGAACGACTGCGGGCCGCGCTGGGCCCGGTCCTCGCCGACGCGGTGATCGCCGTACGACAGGGCGAGATCGCGGCCGTGGCCGGGCTGGACGACGAGCGGATCGCCGCGGCCTACCGCTGGAAGTACTGACGATGGGCACCGGCCCGGTCCACGAGGCGCTCGCCGCACTGGAGTTGGTGGACCACCACTGCCACGGAGTCGTCACCGACGGCCTCGACCGGGCCGCCTTCGAGTCGCTGCTCACCGAGGGCGACGTCTGGCCCGGCAGCGGGATCTCACCGTTCGACAGCCCGGTCGGGATCGCCGTACGCCGTTACTGCGCGCCCCTGTTGGGCCTGGAGCGGCACGCGCCCGCCGACGAATACCTCGCCCGGCGGGCCGAGTTGGGCCCCCAGGAGGTGGGCCGGCGCTTCCTGGCCGCCGCGGGCACCGGCGTCTTCTGTGTCGACACGGGATTCGCGCCGCACGACATCACCTCGCCCGCCGAACTCGCGGAGACCACCGGCGCGGTCGCCCATGAGGTCGTACGGCTTGAGGCCGTAGCGGAGTCCGTGGCCGCGCGGGGTGTCGAGCCGGACGGGTACGCGGACGCGTTCCGGGCCGCCGCGCTGGACGCCGTGCGGCGGCCGGGGGTGG
Organism: Streptomyces sp. NPDC088350; assembly: GCF_044753545.1. Classification (NCBI taxonomy): domain Bacteria; kingdom Bacillati; phylum Actinomycetota; class Actinomycetes; order Kitasatosporales; family Streptomycetaceae; genus Streptomyces; species Streptomyces sp. NPDC088350. The sequence continues at coordinate 597,061 of NZ_JBIVNL010000003.1, forward strand.
TGGGAGTGAAGTCGGTGGCCGCGTATCGGACCGGGTTCGACCTCGATCCGGAGAGGCCCTCGGAGGCGGAGGTGACCCGAGCCGCCGGCGCGTGGCTGACTCGTGGTGGGCGGCTCGAAGACCCGGTGCTGGTACGGGAGTTGCTGTGGACGGCGGTCGATCTGGGTCTCCCCCTCCAGTTGCACACGGGCTTCGGTGACAACGACATCCGGCTGCACCGCACGGACCCCGCCCTGCTGACGGACTGGCTGCACCTGACCTCGGGGACGATCCCGGTGCTGCTCCTGCACTGCTGGCCGTATCAGCGTCAGGCCGGCTATCTGGCCGCCGTCTTCGAACAGGTGTACCTGGACGTGGGGCTCACCCTGCACCATGTGGGGCCGGTCAGGGCGCGGGCGGTGCTGGCGGAGGCGATGGAGATCACACCGTTCCGCAAACTGCTGTACAGCTCGGACGCCTATGGTCTGGCGGAGTTCTACGGGCTCGGCGCGCTGGCGTTCCGCCGGGGTCTGGGGGATCTGCTCCAGGACCGGGTGGACGCCGACGAGCTGGGCCTGCCCGACGCGCTGCGACTGGCGCGCTGGGCGGGAGCCGACAATGCCCGCCGGGTCTACCGGCTATCCGACGGACACTGAAAGTATGATCAAGCAATGTCTGACATGACCGATACCACGCCCGGTTGGCTGTCCGCCGACGACCTCGAACAGGCACGCGCCCGCATGCCGATCCTCTACGTCGAGGCGGTTCCCGTCCGTGTCGACGACAGCGGGGAGGTGACCAGCATCGGCCTGCTGCTGCGCATCGGCCCCGACGGCACGGTCAACCGCACGCTCGTCTCCGGCCGCGTACTGCACCACGAGCGGGTGCGTGACGCCCTGCTGCGCCACCTGGAGAAGGACCTCGGCCCGGTGGCGCTGCCCCGGATCCCGACCTCGCTGCAGCCGTTCACGGTCGCCGAGTACTTCCCGACGCACGGTGTCACCCCGTACCACGACCCCCGGCAGCACGCCGTGTCCCTCGCCTACGTCGTACCGGTCACCGGTGACTGCCGGCCCCGCCAGGACGCTCTCGACCTCGTCTGGTTCAGCCCCGAGGAGGCGGCCTCGGAGGCGCTGCGGAGCGAAATGCCGGGCGGGCACGGGGTGTTGCTCAAGCAAGCCCTCGCACACGTGGGCTGCATGTCCTGACCGGGACGGCCGCCGCGGTTCAGGCGGAGTCGCCCGTGCCGCGCTGGCTGGTACCGGGCTCGCCGGTGTCGCGCCGCCACTCGACGACCAACTCGTCCTTGGTGCCGAAGCGCACCAGATGCCGTCCCACCACGTCTTCCAGCCGATCGAGGAACTCGGGCTCCGCCTCCACCGCGAGCAGCAACGCCCCCTCGGTGGCGGTCAGCGATCCTGTGCCGTCCTGGAAGACGAGACGCCCCTCCCCGGTCTCCTCGTCCCAACTGGTCTCGCTGCGACGGCCCAGGTGGGAGGCGAGTTGCTTGGCGTAGCGCTGCGGTCGGTCGGTGACGACGCGGGCTTCCGATCGGGACATGACGGCTCCAGGGTGACGGGGGTGCACAACGACTCGATGGTGCCGGAGAGTCGGACCGACCGCACAGACACGACACCCGGCACGTGCCGCAACGTAAGCATGCCTTCCCGGTCGCCTTCACCCGCCGGACGCGACCTCCGCCTCCCGTGCGTCCGTCAGGCCGACCTGCGCTCGATCACATGCCCCGGCGCCCTGGTGATCCCGCCCGTGTCGAGGCCGAGTGCGACGCGCGCGGCGACGCGGCCGTGGGCCTCCGCGTCGATGTGGACGGTGGTGAGCGCGGGGGTGACGAGGGCGCCGTACTCGGTGTCGTCGTAGCCGATGACGGCCACGTCGAGGGGGACGCGCAGGCCGAGGTCCTGCAGGGCGGCCAGGGCGCGCAGGGCGATGTCGTCGTCGAAGGCGGCGATCGCGGTCACGTCGCCGTGTGCGGCGAGGAACGCCCTGACGGCCGCCGTTCCGGCGTCTCTCGGCCGAGGTACGACAAAGGGCGTCAACGGCGGGAGCCCCAGCCGGTCCGTGGTCGCGCGGGCGAAACGCCGGCGCAGCGCGGTCAGCGGGGAGTCGTCGCCGGGCACGGCCATCGCGATGCGGGTGTGGCCGCGGTCGGCCACATAGGTGATCTGCAGGGCCGCATGGGCGGCGAAGCCGCTCTTCCAGTCCTCCTCGTCCGGCTCGTGCCCGCTCAAGTGGGCCTCGGCGAAACGGAGTACGGCACGGGGCGCGATGGTGTCCAGGACCTGCTGGGTCGACTGCGGCGCCGAGTGGCCGTGCCGCACGAGCAACACGTGGTCGTGCGCAGCGAGTTCGTCGTCCAGGCCACGGACGTAACTGCGCGAGTAGTTGCCCTCCAGACCCCAGTCGATGTTCAGCACGACGATCCGCGAGGAACCCTCCCGCAGCGCCCGCGCGATGCCGTGCGGCACGTACCCGAGATCGCGTGCCGCGCCCTTGACCCGCTCGCGCGTCGCCGCCGAGATCGTCTGGTTCGGATCGTCGTTCAGGACGAAACTCACGGTGGCCCGCGACACCCCGCTCGCCGCGGCGACATCGTTCAGCGTCACCCGCCGCGAACCGCCCATCACCACTCCCCGCATCCGACTGCCGTCCCGCCGGGCGTGTGCCGCGCCCGTGCCGAAACCTCGCATGTCCGCACCTTGATCCAGGCCGGGCGCGTTCGTTCCGAGAGAGCGCCGCACGACTCCCGCCAACGTCGGAGCCCCTCTGCCGGCGTCAACTAGATCATTTTGGTTCGGCAGGGGACGGCGGGGAGAAGAGCCGTACGGCAAGGACGTCGGCGGTCCGACGAGTGCGAGCGCCGGTCTGTCGACCCCCGGCGTTTTCGGGCTGCGGCCGGATGGACGCCGGCCCCCGCGTGAGCGGCGACATCGCGGCCCCGGAGCCCTCCGGGAGCCGCGACGCTCCAACTGCCAACCCTCCAGGGTCAGTTCTTGCCCTTGCTGACGATCCACTCGCCGCCCACCCAGTTGCCGACCGTCTCGTAGCCGGAGCGGAAGGAACCGAGCCAGTTGAGCTTGAGGGCGGCCTCGGCGGTGGACTTGACGGGGGTGTAGCTGCTCGCGTCGGTGGCCGGGCCGCCCGTGGTGTTCTGGGCGTAGTACGGGAAGGGGTAGACCGGGCGGGAGGCCGTGGTGCTCCCGGTGCTGTCGACGGACTTGGTCGTCAGGCTCGCCGGGGCGTCGCCCTTGGTGACCCAGTCGGTGATCGCGGTCAGCGCGTCGAAGGTGTCCGGGCCCTGGCCGCCGCCGCAGTGCGCGACGCCGGGGAGCAGGAACAGCCGGGCGAAGGTCTTGGTGGCCGCCTCGCCGCCCGTGACCTTCTCAACTGCCGTGTAGTAGGCCATCGTTCCCACGGCGGGGATGTGCTGGTCGCCGAGGCCGTGCCAGAGGACGAGCTTGCCGCCGGCCTTCTTGAACGCGGTGAGGTCGGGGTCGGTGGCGTCGTACATGCCCTCGCCCAGCCGCATGACCTTCTTGTAGTAGGCGGCCGTGAACTTGATGTCCTTGTAGGTCAGGGCCGGTTGGGGGCTGTCGAAGATCTGGTAGCGCAGGGTCTCCCGGACGAAGCTGATGTCACCCGACCTTGCGGTGGCGGTGGCCGGGGTGATGATGCCCGCCCAGTTCAGCTCGGAGCCGCGCAACTGGTAGCCCGGGTAGAGGAGTTGGCCGTGTTCGTCGGTGGGTCCGGCGTAGATGCGGCGCAGGGTGGTGACCTGGTCGGCGGTGAGGCAGTAGGTGTCCGACGTCGAGGTCTGGCCGGTCGCGCACTGGATGGTGCCGGGGTCCCAGGTGCAGCTGAGCGGGTCGGCGATGATGCCGTCGGCGGGGGCGCCGCAGCCCTTGAGTACGGCCTTGTGGAGGTCGGCGAGGTCGGCGCTGGTGAGGGTCGCCGGGCCGCCGTTGAGGTAGACCGACTGGGCCGTCCACGCGTGCGAGAAGGTGTTCAGCGCGGTGAAGTTGTTGGCCGGGGCGCCGGCGACGATGCCGTCGAAGTCGGTCGGGTAGCGCTGGGCCTCGGTGAGGGCCTGGTGGCCGCCCTGGGAGCAGCCGTCGAAGTAGGAGTGGGTGGCTGCCCGGCCGTAGTACTGCTTGATGACGGCCTTGGCCGCCTGGGCCAGTTCGTGGTCGGACCTGTAGCCGAAGTCGGCGCGCAGGGTCGGGTCGGTCGAGAAGAGGCCGCCGCCCTGGTAGTGGCCCTCGTCGCTGGAGGCGACGGCGAAGGCGCCGGTGGTCAGGGGGACGCAGCCGGTCGAGGCGGGGGCGCCGGTGACGTTGGTGTTGCCGCAGAGGCCGCCGCAGCCGACCTGGAGGTAGTCGGCCTGCCAGCCGGTCTCGGGAAGCTTGATCTCGAAGTGGAGTTGCGGGGCGATGACACCCTTGACGTCACAAGCGGCCCAGTTGCCAAGGGTGTTGGCGCTCGCGGCGAGTTCGGTGGCCGAGGTGATCTCGAAGGGCACCCCGGGGACGGCGGCGGCCAGGTCGAGTTGGGCGATGCCGGAGCAGGACATGGCCGGTGCGATGCCCGAGGTCGTGGTGCTCGCCGAAACAGCCCTCGCCGAAACCGAGTTGGCGGTCCGCGCGCTGCCGGTCGTGCTGTTGGCCGGCGCGACGCCCGCGCCGGTCACCAGGGCGACGGCTGCGGCGAGGGCGGCTATGAAGCCGGCCGAGTTCCACCGACACCATCTGAGCAGCTTGGGCATGCTGAGCACTCCGTTCGATCGCCGTACCGGGGTCGTGCAGGCACGGCGAGGAACGTAGCCCTCCATCAATCTGCGGGCAATAGCGTCGACTCTATTGTTGACGATTTCGTCGAAGACTTGGCGCGATATCGCTGACCAGGCCCGGAGTCGACGGACGCAACAACGTTGGCTTTCTTTCTGCGCAACTCATTGATTGTACCGACCGTTAGGTCTAACTTATCGGCCCTCTGGACCTTCGCTCCGCTCACCCACGGAAGGCCGCCGATGTCCCAGACCGAGATCAGTCCCCCGCCCGCCGCCGAGAGACCGCCCACCGCCGCGCGCAATGTCCTCGTCATCGTCGCTCTCGTATGGACCGTCCAACTGGTCGCGCTCATCGCCGCGTTGTCCGGCATCGCGCAGGCCGACATCGCGATCCACTTCAGGACCACCGAGATCGCGTGGTTCACCCTGATGACCCTGCTGACGGGGACCTTCTTCCTGCCGTTCGTCGTCAAGGCCGCCGCCCTGTTCGGCAAGAAGCGCGTCCTGCTCGTCGCCACCGGGCTGGGCTTCGTCGGCGACCTGGTCGCCGCCGTCGCCACCGACTACCGCACCCTGCTGATCGGCCGCGGCATCGCCGGCATCTACGCCGCCAGCGCCCCGCTCGCCTACGCCATCACCCGCGACGTGTTCCCCCGCCGCTGGGTCGGGCTCGCCAGCGGCATCCTGGCCGGCGGTGTCGGTCTCGTCGCGTTCGGCGGACCGTTCCTGTCCGGCTGGCTGCTCGACGACTACGGCTTCCGCGGCGTCCTGTGGTTCATGGCCATCAGCACCGCCGTCAGCTTCGTACTGGTGGCGGCCTTCGTCCCCGAGAGCCCGATCCGCGCGGCGGCCGGCCGGATGGACTGGGTCGGCGGCATCCTCCTCGGCGGCGGCGTCACCGCCCTCGTCTATGCCGTCGGCCAGGGCTCCCACTGGGGCTGGGGCAGCGGCGAGTTCATCGGCTACGTCATCGGCGCGGCCCTCGCGCTGATCGCCTTCGTCCTTGTCGAACGCCGGGTCGCGGAGCCGCTGTTCCCGCTCTCCATGACCCGACGCCGCCCGGTGTGGACCGTCCTCCTCGCCACCTCCATCGCGGCCGGCTCGCTCAGCGCCGTCGGCGTGGTGATCCAACTCCTCATCCTGATGCCGAACATCCCCACCATCTCCGCGGGCCTGGGCTGGTCCGGAACCCACAACGCCATCGTCACCAGCCCCATCAGCGCCATGATCATCATCGGGGCCGTGGGCACCGGTCTGCTCGCCCGCAAGCTGGACGCACGCATCCTCCTGGGCACCGGCGCCGCGCTCGCGGTCCTCGGCTACGGCATCGGCACCCATCTGCACCACAGCGCCCCGCAGATCATCGAGATGGGCGTGATCGCGGGGCTGGGCACGGGCATCGTCATGGCGATCGTGCCCATCATGATCATCGAGGTGGTCACCCCCGAGGAACAGGCACTCGCCAACGGCGTCCAGACCCTCGGCCAGGGCGTCGCCCAGATCGTCGTCTCCCAGCTGGCCTTCGTCGTGATGGCCCAGCACGGGGCGATCCTCAAGGGCACCCAGTTCTACCTCGACGCCGGATTCACCAACGGCCTCTGGCTGGTGGTCGGTTGCGTCGCCGTGGGCGCGGTGCTCGTCGCCCTGATCCCCAAGAGCAAGCATCTCGACGAGGTGGAGGCCGGCCGGGCCGTGGCCTGACCCGACGGGCACCACCACGGACATGCGGAAGGCCGTTCTCCCGGCGACGGGCGAACGGCCTTCCGCACAGGGCCGGTTCGGACCTACCGCACGTATTCGGCCGCCGCGTCGAGCAACCAGTCCGTCAGATACCCGGCGAAGGACGAACGCACCAACACCCAGAACCCGCCCCCGGGTTCGTCCCGCGCGACCAGCACGACCTGGGCGCGGGCCAGGGTGGTCTGGGCACACCGGCCAGGACCGAAGGCACGCGGGTGCAGATCCAGCGGACAGCCGTGGGCCAGCAGGTCACGGGCACGGGCGCCCGAGACGAGGAGGGTGGTGCGCTGGGCCGAGACATCGGTGACGGCGACGTGCTCTTCGCCGCTCGCCGCCCGGATCCGCTCCTCCACGTCCCGCCGGGCGTCCGGCGGCCCCACCACGAGCCACTCGTCGGGCCCGAGCCACAACACGGTCAACTCCCCTGCCCGCACAACGGTGTTGGGCTCCACGGGAAGCGACAGACCGAGCGCGAGTCCTACGGCGTCCGCCGCCGCGCCCTTCGCGTCGAGCCGGACGTTCACCTGGGCCAGGAAGGGGAGTTCGGCCAGCCGGACCGCGCCGCCGGAGGAGCGGGTCGCGGCGGCCAGCCGGTCGGCGGCACCCCCGAGGGGGCTGCGGCGCGGGACGGAAAGGGCGGTGTCAGCCATCGCGGCGGGCTCCCTCGGGGTCGTAGAGGACGGGGCTTGCGACGGTGACCGGGATCAACCGGTCGCCCACGGGGGCGTAGAGGCGCTCGCCGATGCGGTCCCGGCCGCCCTTGATGAGGGCGAGGGCGAAGGTGCGGCCGAGGGCGGCGCTGCGGTAGCTGGAGGTGACGTGGCCGAGCATCGGGACGGGCGGGGCCGGGAGCACGCTGTCCGCGATCAGTTGGGTGCCCTCGGGGAGGAAGGCGGCGGGGTCGTCGGGAAGCAGGCCGACGAGGTGTTTGCGGTCGGGGCGGACGGCGTCGGCGCGGGCGTGGGAGCGCTTGCCGATGAAGTCGGGCTTCTTCTTCGAGACCGCCCAGCTCATGCCCAGATCCTGGGGAGTCACGGTGCCGTCGGTGTCCTGGCCGATGATCGGGTAGCCCTTCTCGGCGCGCAGGACGTGCATGGTCTCGGTGCCGTACGGGGTGATGCCGAAGGGGGTACCGGCCTCGTACAGCGCCTCCCACAGGGCGAGGGCCTCCCACGGTGACACGTTGATCTCGTAGGCGAGTTCACCGGAGAAGCTGATCCGGCACACCCTGGCCTCGATGCCGGCGACGGTCGTGTCCCGCCAGGACATGAACGGGAAGTCGTCGTTGCCGACGGCCAGTTGGGGTGCGAGCGAGCCGAGCACCTCGCGCGAGCGCGGGCCGACCAGGGCGACGGTGGCCCACTGTTCGGTCACCGAGGCGCAGTGGACGCGGAGTTCGGGCCACTCGGTCTGGTGCCACTCCTCCATCCAGTCCAGTACGGCAGCCGCGTTGCCGGTCGTGGTGGTGACCAGGTACCTGTCCGGCGCGAGGCGGATGGCCGTGCCGTCGTCGAAGACCATGCCGTCCGGGCGGCACATGACGCCGTAACGGATCATGCCGACCTTCAGGTTGCTCATCATGTTGGTGTAGAGCCGGTCGAGGAAGACGGGTGCGTCCGGGCCCTGCACGTCGATCTTGCCGAGGGTGGAACCGTCCATGAAGGCGACGCTCTCGCGGGCCGCCGCGCACTCGCGCAGCACTGCGGTCTCCATGTCCTCGCCGCCGCGCGGGTAGTACCAAGGCCGCTTCCACTGGCCGACGTTCTCGAACAGGGCGCCCTGCATGACGTGCCAGTCGTGCAGCGCGGTCGTCCGGATCGGGTCGTGCAGGGCGCCCCGGTCGCGGCCGGCGAGGGCGGCGAAGGAGACGGGTGTGTAGGGCGGGCGGAAGGTGGTTGTGCCGAGTGCCGAGACGTCAACGCCGAGGAGTTCGGCGACCACACCACTGGCCAGGACTCCGGAGGTCTTGCCCTGGTCGTTGGCGGTGCCGGCCGTCGTGTAGCGCTTGGTGTGTTCCACCGAGTTGAGGCCGGCGCCGGTCGCGCGGGTCAAGTCACCCACGGTCACGTCGCGTTGGAGGTCGACGAAGTGGGGGGCGTCGGTGGCTCCGGGGACGAGGAAGACCTGCATGGCGGGGGTGGTGCCGGGTTCGGTGGGCACCTGGGGCAGGCGGGACGTCTCGGCGGTGTAGCCTTCGGCCTCGATCGCGCGGGTGCCTGCGGCTGCGCCCTGTGTCAGGACCTCGGCCAGATCGAGAGCGCCGTTCGCGCTGCCCGCCACCTCGACCGCCTGACGGCAGGTGTCGGGGACGAACGAGCCGAGCGTGTCGTCGTAGCGCAGCTTGCCGCCTGCCTGGCTGAACAGGTGGGCGACGGGGTTCCAGCCGCCGGAGACCAGGAGGAGGTCGGCGGCGAACTGTCGTGCCGTGCCGGTGGTCCCGCCGTACGGCGCGGCCGTCACGGTGGTGAGTCGCGGGGCGCCCTCGGTGCCGACGACGGCGTGTCCGGGCAGCACCTCGATCCCGGCCTCGCGGGCCCGGCGTGCCCACTCCCCCGGTTCGGACGGGCGGGTGTCCACGATCGCCGCGACCGCGACGCCCGCTGCCGCGAGGTCCAACGCGGCTGCGTAGGCACTGTCGTTGGTGGTGAGGACGACGGCGTGAGTGCCGGGCAGGACGCCGTGGCGGTTGACGTAGGCGCGGGCCGAGGCGGCGAGCATCACGCCGGGGCGGTCGTTGTCGGCGAAGGCGAGTGAGCGTTCGTGGGCGCCCGTCGCGAGGACGACGCGGCGGGCGCGGATGCGCCAGACGCGTTCCCGGGAGACGTGGTCGGGGGCTTGCGCGCCGAGGTGGTTGGTGCGGCGTTCCACGGCGAGGAGGTGGTTGTCGTCGTAGTGGCCGAAGACGGTGGTGCGGGACAGAACGCGGACCTCGGGTGCGGTGGCGAGGTCTTCCTTCAACTCGGCCACCCAGTCGAGGAGTTGAGCCGTGTCCAGGAGGGTGCCGCCCGGCTCGGGGCGGTCGTCGGCGAGGATGACCCGGGCTCCGCTGCGGGCCGCTGCCGCGGCGGCTGCGAGGCCGGCCGGGCCCGCACCTACGACCAGCAGGTCGCAGTGGGCGTGGACCGCGTCGTAGCGGGCGGGGTCCGGTTCCGTGGCGAGGCGGCCCTGGCCGGGGAGGCTGGTCGCGACGAGGCCGTCGTAGAGCTCGACGGTCGTGGCCGGCAGCATCGGCTCGGGGAAGGGGGCCTCGATCTGGATGACGGCGTTGGGTTCTTCTGCTCCGGCCGTGAAAATGCCTCGGGGGCGGCCGAGTTTGATGCTGGTGCCGGTCTGGATGACGCCGTTGGCCAGGAGGGCGGAGGCGAGGGTGTCGCCCTTGCAGCCCTGGTATTCGGTGCCGTCGAAGGTGAAGGTGAGGGGGGTGTCGCGGTGGATTCGGCCGCGGGTGGGGTGGCGGAACGGATGGCCCTCGGCAGAGCCGCCGATGGATGCAGCGCCCCCGCCGCCCCTGCCCGTCCCGTCCTCCAGGGGCTCTGCCCCTTCGACCCCGTTCCCAGGGGGCTCCGCCCCCTGGACCCCCGTCGGCCCTGAAGGGGCCTCGTCCTCAAACGCCGGACGGGCTGAGGGTGCCAGCCCGCGCTCAGAAGTGACCGGTCGTGGTTCTCCCGCCCGATACACCCCCAGAATCTCGTTCGTCGCCGTGTCCCGCACCGCGTTGAACCAGCGGCGGCACCCCGCCGCGTGGCTCCAGCGCTCCGCGAACGGGCCCTTCGGGTTGGCGCGGAAGAACAGGAAGCGGGCCCACTCCTCGTCGGTCAGGTCGGCCGGGGTCTCCGGGTAGGCGACGTGGGCCTGGCCGCCGTAGTGGAACTCGGCTTCGTCGCGGGGCCCGCACCAGGGGCAGGGGATCAGCAGCATCGTCGGTCTCCCTAGTGGGCCACCGCGGCGGCGCCGTGCTCGTCGACGAGCGCGCCGGTGGTGAAACGGTCGAGCGAGAAGGGGGCGTTGAGGTGGTGAGGTGTGTCGTGGGCGATGGTGTGGGCGTAGACCCAGCCGACACCCGGGGTGGCCTTGAAGCCTCCGGTTCCCCAACCGCAGTTCAGGTAGAGGTTGTTGACCGGGGTGAGGCCGACGATGGGTGAGGCGTCGGGCGTGACGTCGACGATGCCGCCCCAGGTGCGCAGCACATGCGCGCGGGCGAAGACCGGGAACAGCTCCAGGGCCGCCGACATCTGCTCTTCGATGATGTGGAACGCACCGCGCTGGGTGTAGGAGTTGTACGAGTCGATGCCCGCGCCCATCACCAACTCGCCCTTGTGCGCCTGGCTCACGTACACGTGGACCGCGTTGGACATGACGACGGTCGGATGGACGGGCTCCAGCAGTTCCGAGACCAGCGCCTGCAACGGGTTGCTCTGGAGCGGGAGTTGGATGCCCGCCATGGCCGCGAGGACCGAGGAGTGGCCGGCCGAGCAGAGGGCGACCTTGCCTGCCGCTATCGGGCCGAGTGTCGTCTGGACGCCGGTCACCCTGCCGTCGACGATGTCCAGGCCGGTGACTTCGCAGTTCTGGATGATGTCGATACCTGCGGCGTCTGCCGAGCGGGCCAGGCCCCACGCCACGTGGTCGTGCTTGGCTATGCCCGCGCGTGGTTGATACGTGGCCCCCATCACCGGATAGCGCACGTCCGGCGAGATGTTGACGATCGGGCAGACCTCCTTGACCTGCCGTTCGTCGAGCCATTCGGCGTCCACACCGTTGAGGCGGTTCGCCTCGACCCGGCGCACGCTGTCGCGGACGTCCTGGAGGCTGTGGGCGAGGTTGAGCACTCCGCGCTGGGAGAAGAGGATCGGGTAGTCCAGCTCCTCCTCCAGGCCCTCCCAGAGTTTGAGGGCGTGCTCGTAGATGCCCGCGCTCTCGTCCCACAGGTAGTTGGAGCGGATGATCGTGGTGTTGCGGGCCATGTTGCCGCCCGCGAGCCAGCCCTTCTCCAGTACCGCGACGTTGGTGATGCCGTGGTTCTTCGCCAAGTAGTGGGCGGTGGCCAGGCCGTGGCCTCCGCCGCCGACCACGATCACGTCGTACGAGCGTTTCGGCTCGGGGGTGCGCCAGAGCCAGTCGGGGTGTTCGGGGAGGTCGGCGCCGGGGGTGCGGGGGGTCATCGGGGGTCGCCCTCCTCGGACAGGTGCGGGTAGAGCGGGTGCTTCGCCGCGAGGGCCTCGGTGCGGGCCCTCAACGCGCCGGTGTCCGGCTCCGGTTGGAGGGCGAGCGCGATCACGTCGGCGACCTCGGCGAAGTCCTCCTCCGTGAAGCCGCGGGTGGCCAGCGCCGGGGTGCCGATGCGCAGCCCTGACGTGACCATGGGCGGGCGCGGGTCGAAGGGCACGGCGTTGCGGTTGACGGTGATGCCGATCTCGTGGAGCAGGTCTTCCGCCTGCCTGCCGTCCAACTCGGAGTCGCGCAGGTCGACCAGGACCAGGTGGACGTCCGTGCCGCCGGTGAGGACCTTCACCCCTGCGGCCGACGCGTCGGCGCGGGTGAGGCGTTCGGCGAGGATGCGGGAGCCGGCGAGGGTGCGGGCCTGGCGTTCGGCGAACTCGGGTGAGGCCGCGACCTTGAACGACACCGCCTTCGCGGCGATGACATGCTCCAGCGGACCACCCTGCATACCGGGGAACACCGCCGAGTTGATCTTCTTGGCGAGGTCGGCCTCGTTGGTGAGGATGGCTCCGCCGCGCGGGCCGCCGAGGGTCTTGTGTGTCGTGGTCGTGGTCACGTGTGCGTGCGGGACCGGGTTGGGGTGCAGTCCGGCGGCCACCAGGCCCGCGAAGTGCGCCATGTCGACCATCAGCAGGGCGCCCACCTCGTCGGCGATCCGCCGGAACTCCGCGAAGTCCAACTGCCGTGGATACGCCGACCAGCCCGCGATGATCATCTTCGGGCCGTGTTCCTTGGCGAGGCGTTCCACCTCGTCCATGTCGACCAGGTTGTCGGTCTCGGAGACGTGGTACGGCACCACGTTCAGCATCTTGCCGCTGTAGTTGAGGCGCATGCCGTGGGTGAGGTGGCCGCCGTGCGCGAGGTCGAGGCCGAGGATCGTGTCGCCGGGCTTCAACAGGGCGAAGAACACCGCCGTGTTGGCCTGCGCGCCCGAGTGCGGTTGCACGTTGGCGAAGCCCGCGCCGAAGAGGGACTTGACCCGCTCGATCGCCAACCGCTCGGTGACGTCGACGTGTTCGCAGCCCCCGTAGTAGCGGCGGCCGGGGTAGCCCTCCGCGTACTTGTTGGTGAGGACCGATCCCTGCGCCTCCAGTACGGCGGAGGGCGCGAAGTTCTCGGAGGCGATCATCTCCAACGTGGACTGCTGGCGGTGCAGTTCGGCGCGGAGCGCGGCGTGGACCTCGGGGTCCAGTTCGGACAGGGGGGTGTTCAGCGCGTTCATTCGGCGTTCTCGTCCTTCCGGCTAACCGCGGAGGCGGGACATCGTCGGGTCGAACAGTGGCTCCGCCGCTACGACCGCCTCGACGCGCTCGTCGAAGTAGCCGATGTGCAACCGGGTGCCGGGGGTGGCGAGTTCAGTCGGCAGCCAGGCGTAGGCGATGCCCTTGCCGATCGTGTAGCCGTAGGCGGCGCTGGTGACGTAGCCGACGGCGCGCTCGCCGTCGTAGACCGGCTCCTTGCCCATGACGACCGAGCGGGGGTCGTCGATGGTCAGGCAGGTCAACTGCCTTCGTACGCCGGCCTTTCGGCGCTCAAGGGCCGCCTTGCCCACGAAGTCGCCCTTGTCGAGCTTGACGGCGAAGGCGACGCCGGCCTCGTAGGGGTCGTGCTCGTAGGTCATGTCGGTGCCGAAGGAGCGGTAACCCTTCTCCAGGCGGAGGCTGTTGAAGGCGCCGCGCCCTGCGATGACACCGCCGAGCGGTTGCGCGGCCTGCCACAGGGTGTCCCAGAGTTTCTGGCCCTGGTCGGCGGTGGTGTACAGCTCCCAGCCGAGTTCGCCGACGTAGGAGAGGCGCATGGCGGTGACGGGGACCGTGCCGATGTAGGCCTTTTTGGCGCGGAAGTACTTGAGGCCGTCGTTGGTGAAGTCCTCGTCCGTCAGGGGCTGGAGGACCTTGCGGGCCAGCGGGCCCCACAGGCCGATGCAGCAGGTGCCGGGGGTGATGTCGCGGACCTGGACCGTGCCGTCGGCCGGGAGGTGGCGGGTGAGCCAGTCGAGGTCGAGGTTGCCGTTGGCGCCGACCTGGAACCGGTCGCGGGCCAGGCGGGCGACGGTGATGTCGCTGCGGATGCCGCCGTCCTCGTCCAGCAGCAGGGTGTACGTCACCGAGCCGACCGACTTGGCGACCTTGCCGGTGACCAGGCCCTCCAGGAAGTCGGCGGCACCCGGGCCGGTCACCTCAAGGCGTTTGAGGGCCGTCATGTCGTACATCGCGACGGTCTCGCGGGTGGCCTGTGCCTCGGCGCCGACGGTCGGCGACCAGTACTGGGCCGCCCAGTCGTTCGGGGTGGGGATCGAACGGCCTTCCACCAGGCCCGAGTTGGCCTCGTACCACTGCGGGCGCTCCCAGCCGTTCGCCTCCAGGAAGACCGCGCCGTGTTCCCGCTGGCGGGTGTGGAAGGGGCTGGTGCGGATCGGGCGCGGCTTACCGGACGGCTGGAGGGGGTGGAGGATGTCGTAGACCTCGACGAAGTTCTGGCAGTCGCGGGCCAGGACGTATTCCGGGGCGAGTTGGTGTTCCTCGAAGCGGTTGACGTCGCACTCGTGCAGGTCGAAGGACGAGCAGAAACCGTCCACCAGCCACTCCGCCATCGCACGGCCCACTCCAGCGGAGTGCGTGACCCAGACCGCCTCGGCGACCCAGAAACCCTTGACCTCCGAACTCTCCCCGAGGAGCGGGAAGTTGTCGGTGGTGAAGGAGAAGAGGCCGTTGATGCCCTCCTCGACCTTCGCGTCCTTCGTCGCGGGCAGCAGGGACTGGGTCTCCGTCCAGGCGTCCGCGAAGTCGTCCTCGGTGAACTTGCGGACGGACGGCATGTCGTCGGCCTCGTCGACGGAGAGGATGTCGTCGGCCGAGATGGGCATCGGGCGGTGGCCGTAGTAGCCGATGCCGATGGCGTCGAAGCGGTCGCGGTAGTAGAGGTCGGCGTCCTGGTGGCGCAGGATCGGGCGGACGGCCTCCTCGGACTGGCCGGCGAGGGCAGGTACCGGTCCTGTCCAGGCGAGTTGGTGGCCGAGCGGGGTCAGCGGGAGGTTCATGCCGACCATGCGGGCGATCTTCGGGCCCCAGATGCCGGCGCAGCACACGACGATGTCGGCGGGGATCTCGCCCTGGTCGGTGCGGACGCCGGTGACGCGGCCGTCGGTGTGTTGCACGTCCAGGACCTCGTGGCGGGCGAGGAAGGTCACCCCGCGCTCCGTTGCCCGGCGGATCTGGGCCTCCACCGCGAGGACGGCCTTCGCGAGGCCGTCGGTGGGGACCAGGAGGCCGCCGAGGACCCTGTCGGGGTTGAGGAGCGGGTGCTGCGCGACGCATTCCTCCGGGCTCAGCAGGCGGGCTTCGATGCCCCAGGCGGTGATCCAGCCGTGGCGGCGGTGGAGTTCGGCGACGCGCTCGGGGGTGGTGGCGACTTCGAGGCCGCCGACCTGGAGGAAGCAGGGCTTGCCGTCGACGTCGAGAGAGCAGAACTTCTCGACCGTGTAGCGGGCCAACTCGGTCATCGTCTTCGAGGAGTTGGTCTGGAAGACCAGCCCGGGGGCGTGCGACGACGAGCCCCCGGTGGCGGGCAGCGGGCCCTGGTCGACCACGGTCACTTCGGTCCAGCCTCGCGCGGAGATCTCGTCCGCGAGCGCCGCCCCCACGACGCCCGCTCCGATGATGACCACTCGGGGTCCCGCCATCGCCGCACCTCCGGCTAGAAAGCAATCCAGTTGCTGTCTGCGCAACATGCTTCAGGTTGCGCAACTCAATGTGCCCGGCGCCGGGAGCGGGTGTCAAGGGGTCCGTGACGTCGGAAAACAGCCCGAAACACACCCCGGAACACAGGGATTCCGGCGGGCGGCGGGTCAGGTGGCCGCGGATGGCGCCGTGCGGGCCTCGGCCCGGGAGGCGGAGGCAAGGTGAACGAGACCTCCACGGACAACGGCGCTGCGGTCCTGCGGGAAACTCTCACGGAAAAAGGCGCCTTGCCGGGTACGACTTCCGGAAGCATGCGAACTTCCATTTGTCACAGCCCAGCAGGCGCCTTCTGCCGTTCTCCCACTCACCGGCCGATCAGCAGGCGGTGAATCCAGGATCAGTCATGGAGCGGGCAGGGGCCTCGAACTTCCGATGACGAGGTCCGCACCCTTGAACTCCGTCGTCTTGGAGTGCCACGCAGCCGGGCGCCAAGACCACTCAAGCAAGTGATGTCGGTGCTACTTGAGCCAGGCCTTGACCTTGTCGGGGTTGGCGTCGACCCACTTCTTCGCGGCGGCGTCGTCGGACAGCTTGTCCTGGGCTATGTACTTGGCCACGGTGTTCTGGTCGTCGTTCGTCCAGTTGAAGTTCTTCACCAGCTTGTACGCGGGGCTGCCGGACTTGGCGAAACTGGCGCTGACGACCTTGTCCAGGTTGTAGACGGGATAGTCGCAGGCGACCTTCGTGGCGACGGCGTCGCACCCCGTCGTGTACGCCGGCAGCGCGACCTTCTTCAGCGCCACCTCGGACAGGAACCACTGCGGCTCGTAGAAGTAGCCGATGACCCACTGCTTGTTCTTCTCGGCGGTACGGAAGGCCTGGATGAGCGCGGTCTCGCTGCCCGCGTACACCACCTTGAAGTTCAACTTCAGATTGGTCACCAGCGCCGCGTCGTTGGTGACGTACGACGGGTCGCCGTCGAGGAGCTGGCCCTTGCCGCCCGACTCCGAGGTCTTGAACTGGGACGCGTACTTGTTCAGGTTCTGCCACTTGAGGACATCGGGGTGGGCCTTGGCCAGCCACGGGGGCACGTACCAGCCGATGAGGCCTTTGTTGCCGGTCTGACCCGCCTCCACAGCCGTCTTCTGCCCGGTGATGTACTTCTTCTTCAGGTCGTCGTGGCCCCAGTTCTCCAGGACCGCGTCGACCTCGCCGGTGCCGAACCCCTGCCAGGCGATCTGTTCCTTCAGGTCCTTCTTGTTGACCGTACAGCCGAGGTTGTGCTGCGCGACGTACGCGACGACCGCCGCGTCCGCCTCGTAACCCACCCACGGGTTGACGGCCAGGTTGAAGGTGCCGCACTTGCCGCCCGAACTCGACGAGCCGGAGGAGGCGCCGACCTTCGCGCCGCCGCATGCAGTGAGGGTGAGGCCGAGGGCGGCCAGGCCGGCCGCGCCGACTCGCCAGTGTCTTGTCATGGTGTCCTGCTCCTTAAGCGCTGGTGCGTCGCGCCGCAGCCTGAGTGATCCGGTCGAACATGACTCCGAGCAGTACGATGGCGAGCCCCGCCGCCAGTCCCTTGCCGACCAGCTGTCCCTGCTCGAATCCGGCCACGACGTCGTAGCCGAGGGCGCCGGCTCCCACCAGACCGCCCACAACAACCATCGACAGCACGTAGATCAGGCCCTGGTTGGTCGCGAGAGTCAGGGCGCTGCGTGCCATCGGGAGTTGAACCTTGGTGATGATCTGCCAGGAGTTGCACCCGGCCGCGGTGGCCGCCTCGACGGTGGTCTCGGGCACGGCCCGCACCCCGTCCGCGATGATCTTCATGGCGACCGGCGCCGCGTAGACGACCGCGGCGACGATGGCCGTGAAGCGTGTCGGGCCGAACAGCGCGAGGAACGGCACGAGATAGACGAACGGCGGCATGACCTGCGCGGCGTCCAGAGTGGGCCGCAGCAGCCGGTCCACCAGCATGCTGCGCCCCATCCACACACCGAAGGCGATGCCGAACACCATCACCAGCACCGTCGCCACGACGGTCGAGGCCAGCGTCGTCATACTGTCCGACCACACGCCCGTACCGACAAGAAGGCCCACGCACACGGCAGTTGTGACCCCGGAGCGCCAGCCGCCGAACACCACGCCGATCCCGATCAGGGCCGCGCCGACGAGCCACCACGGGGAGTCGGTGAGCAGCGACTGGAACGGGTTGAGCAGTCCGTTGGTGATCGCGTCACGGAAGGCGTTGGTGATGCCGGACAGGTTGTCCTGTGCCCAAGTCGTCACGCTGTCCGCCGCGTTGGCGATGTGACCGCCGGTGGTGCCGTCGCCCGGGAACTGCGCCGCCCACAGGTACGTGTGCGACAGATAGACCAGCACTACGACGCCCACGGCGCCCGAACCGAGCAGCGGGCGGCGCCACTTGAGGAATCGGCCGGTCGCGTTGCGGGCCTGTTCCGCGCGCGTGCTGGACGCGGTGGTGACCCGGTCGAGGACGATGGCCATGATCACGATGGCCAGGCCCGCGTTGAACGCCGTACCGACGTCGAGCGACTCCAGGGCCTGCATGACGGTCTTGCCGAGGCCGGGCGCGTCGATCAGGGCCGCGATGGTGACCATCGCGAGGGCGGCCATGATCGTCTGGTTGACGCCCATCACCACGGTCCGCTTGGCCATCGGCAGCAGCACCTTGAGCAGCGACTGCCAGCGGGTCGACCCCATCGAGTCGGCCGCCTCGACGGTCGTCTCCGGTACGGAGCGGATGCCGTGCGCGGTGATCCGGATCGCGGGCGGCGCCGCGTAGATCACCGTGGCGATGACGGCGGAGGCCGGGCCGATGAGGAAGATCAGGGTGAGCGGGGCCAGGTAGACGAAGGTCGGCATCGTCTGCATGAAGTCCAGGAAGGGCGTGATGATCCGGTTGAACCGGTCGGACAGCCCCGCCCACACCCCCAGCGGGATCGCGAACACCAGCGCCACGAGCACGGCGGAGAGCGTCAGCGCCAGGGTGTCCATGCTCTCCTGCCACAACCCCTGGAGCCCGAAGAAGGCGAAGCCGGCCATGGCGAGCAGCGCGACCCGCCAGTTGCCCACGGCCCAGGACACGAAGCCGGTGATGCCGACGACCCCGAGCCAGCCGATCTGCGGCAGCGGGCGGTCGCCGCTGGGCTGCGAGATCAGGTTCTGGACGAAGGTCACCAGGTTGTCGATGACCAGGCGGATCTCGTTGAAGAAGTAGAGGAAGAGCGGATTGGAGTTGCGGTTGGCGCCGACCGAGTCGTTGAGGTCGTTGAACCAGCGGTGCAGACCGGTGAGATCGGCCGCAGCCAGTGTCAGCGTCTGCTTGCCGCGCAGCACGGCGAACAGCACCAACCACACGACGAGGATCGCGCCCACCAGCACGGGCCGGGTCACCCTGCGCACGGCGGGGACCGCGGGAGGGGCTTCCGCGACCCGCTCCGTCTTCTCCGGTTTCTCCACGGCGACGGTCATCACGCGTCGCCTTCCTGCCCGGCGACGACCGCGAGGATCTCCTCGTCGCCGACGATGCCGAGCAGCTTGCCGTTCTCGACGACCTTGACCGGCTTGTCGGCCGCCAGCACGGCCCGGGTGGCCTCGCGTACGACGACGTCCGGTCCCAACTCCGGCCCGTCCAGGGCGTCTCCGTCCACCGCCGGACGCATGATCCAGCGCAGGGTGAGGACGTCACCGCGCGGCACGTCCTTCACGAACTCGCGTACGTAGTCGTCGGCGGGGGCGCCGACCAGCTCGTCACCGGTACCGCACTGCACCATCTTGCCGTCGCGCATGATGAGGATGCGGTCGCCCAACTTGAGGGCCTCGGAGAGGTCGTGGGTGATGAACACCATGGTCTTGCCGACCTCGTGGTGCAGCCGGATGACCTCGTTCTGCATGTCGCGGCGGATCAGCGGGTCGAGCGCCGAGAACGGTTCGTCGAAGAGCAGCACGTCCGGGTCACCGGCCAACGCCCGGGCGAGACCGACACGTTGCTGCATACCGCCGGAGAGCTGGTCCGGGTAGGAGTTCTCGTACCCCGACAGACCGACCAACTCGACGACTTCCAGGGCCCGTTCGGTGCGCTCCGCCTTGCTCATGCCGCGGATCTCCAGGCCGAACGACACGTTGTCGACGACCTTGCGGTGCGGCAGCAGCCCGAAGTGCTGGAAGACCATGGAGAATTTACGGCGCCGCAGCTCGCGCAGCCGCTTGGCGTCCGCGTCCCGGATGTCCTCGCCCTCGAAGACGATCTCACCGGAGGTCGGTTCGATCAGCCGGGTCAGACATCGCACCAGGGTGGACTTCCCGGAGCCGGACAGGCCCATGACGACGAAGACCTCGCCGGGCGAGACCTCGAAGTTCACATCGCGTACGGCGGCGGTGCAGCCGGTGCGGTCCATCAGCTCACGTCGGGTGAGCCCGCACAGTTCCTCTGAGTCGGGTACCTGCTCCGCCTTCGGCCCGAACACCTTCCACAGCTTGCGCACGGAGATGACCGGGGTGGGGCCCGAGTCCTGGGGCGTGCCGCGCCGCTGCGGCACCTCGGTCTGTGCTGGGGTCACGATCGACCTCTTTTCGGCGTTCAGCCGCGGAACCAGTGCTGCGGCCGGGGTTGGATGTTCTGCCAGATGTGCTTGGGCTCTCGGTACTCGTCCAGGCCGGTCGGTCCCAACTCCCGGCCCACGCCCGAGTGTCCGAAGCCACCCCATTCCGCCTGCGGCACATAGGGGTGGTAGTCGTTGATCCACACCGTGCCGTGCCGCAGCCGCCGGGCGACCCGCTGGGCCTTCCCCGCATCCTGGGTCCAGACGGCTCCGGCGAGTCCGTACTCGGTGTCGTTGGCGATGCGTACGGCGTCGTCCTCGTCGGTGAAGCGCTCGACGGTCAGCACCGGCCCGAAGGACTCCTCGTGCACCACCCGCATGTCCTGCGTGCACCCGTCCAGCACGGTCGGCGGATAGAAGTACCCGTCGGCGAGGCCGAGTTCGGTCGGCCGCGCGCCACCGCATCGCAGCACGGCCCCCTCGGCGATCCCCGCCGCGACATACGCCTCGACCTTCTCCCGGTGCTGCGCGGAGACGAGCGCCCCGGTCTCGGCCTCGGGATCGAAGGGCCCGCCGAGCCGGATCTGCCGCGCACGACGCACGACCTCGTCCACGAACCGGTCGTGCAGCGAGTCCTCGACGATCAACCGGGCACCGGCGGAACAGACTTGGCCCGAGTGCAGGAAGACGGCCGTGAGCGCGAAGTCCACGGCCGTCTCGAAGTCGGCGTCGGCGAAGACGACGTTGGGGTTCTTGCCGCCCAGCTCCAGCGCCACCTTCTTCACGGTGGCGGCGGCGGTGGCCATGATGCGCTTGCCGGTCTCAAGTCCCCCCGTGAAGGAGACCATGTCGACGGCGGGATCCTCGGAGAGCGGCGCCCCCACCTCGGGCCCGGTACCGAGGACGAGGTTGGCGGCACCGGCCGGCAGCCCGGCCTCCTCCAGCGCCTTCATCAGCAGGATGGAGGTGGAGGGCGTCAGCTCACTCGGCTTGAGTACGACCGTGTTCCCCGCGAGGAGCGCCGGAGCGACCTTCCAACTGGCTTGCAGCAGCGGATAGTTCCAGGGCGTGATCAGCCCGCACACCCCAACGGGCTCGTACACGACCCGGCTTACGGCGTCGTCGCGCCCGGTGTCGATGACCCGCCCGGCGTCGGTCCCGCCGATCCCGCCGTAGTAGCGGAAACAGGAGACGACATCGGCGATGTCGTACTCGCTCTCCACCAGCCGCTTGCCGGTGTCCAGCGACTCGGCGCGGGCGAACTCCTTGGCGTCGCGCTCAAGGATGTCGGCGGTGCGCAGCAGCAGCGCGCCGCGCTCCCGCTCGGGGGTACGCGGCCAGGGCCCTTCGTCGAACGCGCGGCGGGCGGCGGCGATCGCGGCCTCGGTGTCGGGACGCGTTCCCTCGGACACCGTCGCGGTGAGCGTGCCGTCGGCGGGACAGCGGATCTCGCGGTGACCGCCGGCCACCGCGTCGCGCCATTCTCCGTCCACATACAGGTCTGCCACGTGTGGAGCCCTTCGAGCGAATTCCGTTGCGCATCGTGCACCGTATTGCTTGTGGTGGAACACCTTGGCGAATGTGCAGACATACGTCAAGGGGTTGGCAGATGACGATTTCGCCATGCGGCCCCTTGCGCGTCCACCTCTTGACCGCGGGCGCCACCCGGCCCAACCATGTTGCGTATCGCTCACCTTGTTGTGCAATACGCACCGACGGAGGCCGCCCATGTCCCCTCGACCGCACCCTGGCCGCGAATTCGTCCTCACTCTCTCGTGTCCGGACAGCGCCGGACTGGTCCACGCAGTGAGCGGCTTCCTCGTCCGGAACTCCGGCAACATCCTGGAGAGCCAGCAATTCGATGATCGACTCAAGGACCGCTTCTTCATGAGGGTCCACTTCGACGTTTCCGATCCAAACGCCGACCTGAAAACTCTGCGTTACCGATTCGGCCCGGTCGCCGAGGCCCACCACATCTCCTGGACCCTGCGGGACGCCTCGACTCCCACCAGGACCCTGATCATGGTCTCCAAGTTCGGTCACTGCCTGAACGACCTGCTGTTCCGCCGGCGCACCGGCGCCCTCAACATCGAGATCCCGGCGATCGTCTCCAACCACCGGGACTTCGAGAGCCTCGCGGACACCTACGGCATCCCCTTCCACCACGTCCCGGTCACCAGGGACACGAAGGCCGACGCCGAGGCACGCCTCCTGGAGCTCGTACGCGACCTGGACATCGACCTGGTGGTACTGGCCCGCTACATGCAGATCCTCTCCGACGACCTCTGCAAGCAGTTCGAAGGCCGCGCCATCAACATCCACCACTCCTTCCTCCCCAGCTTCAAGGGCGCCCGCCCCTACCAGCAGGCGTACGACCGCGGGGTCAAGCTCGTGGGCGCCACGGCGCACTACGTGACACCGGAACTGGACGAGGGCCAGATCATCGACCAGGACGTGGTCCGCGTCGACCACTCGCTCGACCCGGAGGAACTGGTGACGGTGGGGCGGGATGTCGAGGCACAGGTGCTGGCGCACGCGGTGAAGTGGCACAGCGAGAGCAGGGTGATGGTGGACGGGAATCGGACGGTGGTGTTCCGGTGAGGGGGTGAGGGTCGTATACGGCTTGTGGTGGCGGGACTTGAGGCGCAGGCCGACACCATCCAGCCCGTTGGGGGTCCCCCCTCTGGGGGAGTTTGAGGACGAGGCCCCTTCAGGGCCGAAGCTGGGTCTGGGGGCGCAGCCCCCAGCGGCTACTCCCCCAGCCTCTCCAGCGCAGCGCGACGCCACCGCTCCGTCTCCGCAACCTGGTTGAAGGTGAACACGTGCAGGCCCGCCACCCCCGCCGACGGCCCGGTGAGCGCCTCCGCGCCACGGGCGAGCAACCGGTCGGGCGAGTAACCACCAGGCGCGGCGAACCGTAGAAACCAGGACGCGTGCTTCGTGAGGAAGCGCGTCGACTCCCCCACCCCGATCTTCGTCGCCATGGCCAGCAGCTTCGCCCGCTGCACAGGCCCCGCGACGCCCACATACAAGGGCAGGGTGACGTCACGCCGCCGAATCCGCCCCACCCACTCACCGAGCACGCGCGCGTCGAAGCACAGGTTGCTCACGATGTACGTGGCGTGGGCGCGCTTGTCCCACATGGCCTGGATGGTGAGGTCGTCGTGGATGAGGGGATGGCTCTCGGGATACCCGGTGATGCCGACGTGGGAGAACGGGCTGCCCAGCTCGCTCAGCCTGCGCAGCACCGGCAGGGCCCCGTCGTAGGCCCCGGCCGGCGGATCCGCGTCCCCGGCGGGCACGAAGACGTCGTCGACGCCGGCCTCTCGGAGCCGGTCGACGACATCCTTGAGATGCGTGTCGTCCCGCAGCAGCCGCGCGGGCACATGCGGGACCACGCGGTAACCGTGCGCCGCCAGCCGCCCGACGAGGTCGAGGGTCGGCTCCAGGCCCTTGACCGGCGACGCCGTCACGGTGACGACGACGTCGCGCGGTACATGGGCGAGGACCTTCTCCTCGGTCGCCCTGGCCGGCAGCACCTCGTAACGGACGCCGGAAAGCAGCGCCTTGAGACCGTCGCCGCCCAACACGCCCTACCCGGCCTGCTTCTGGGCGTCGCGGTGCCGGTAGTACACGGCCTTCGACGGAGCCAGTGGCTCCTTGCCCAGGATGAGATCGGCCGCCTTCTCGGCGATCATCATGACCGGCGCGTAGATGTTGCCGTTGGTGACGTACGGCATCACCGACGCGTCGACGACCCGCAGTCCCTCAACTCCGCGCACCCTCATGCTGGTCGGGTCGACGACGGACATGTCGTCGGTGCCCATCTTGCAGGTGCAGGACGGATGCAGGGCTGTCTCGCCCTCCTTGGCGACCCAGGCGAGGATCTCCTCGTCGCTCTCCACGGACGGGCCGGGCGAGATCTCGCCGTCGTTGTACGGGGCCAGCGCGGGCTGGTTGAGGAGCTTGCGGGCGACCCGGACCGACTCGACCCACTCGCGACGGTCCTGTTCCGTGGACAGGTAGTTGAAGCGCAGCGCCGGGTGCTCCAGCGGATCCTTGCTCTTGATCTTCACCGAGCCGATGGCGTCGGAGTACATGGGCCCGACGTGCACCTGGTAGCCGTGGCCGCCGGCCGGCGAGGAACCGTCGTAGCGGACCGCGATCGGCAGGAAGTGGAACATCAGGTTGGGGTAGTCGACGTCCTCGTTGCTGCGGGCGAACCCACCGGCCTCGAAGTGGTTGGTCGCGGCGGGTCCCTTGCGGAAGAGCCACTGCAGGCCGATGAAGGGGGCCCGCCACTTCGCCATGTACGGCTGCATGGAGACGGGTTGCTTGCAGGCGTACTGGATGTACACCTCCAGGTGGTCCTGCATGTTCTCGCCGACGCCCGGCAGGTCGTGGACGACGTCGATGCCGAGCGCGCTCAGCTCCTCCGCGTTGCCGACCCCCGAAAGCTGAAGCAGCTGCGGGGAGTTGATGGCGCCGCCGCAGAGGATGACCTCGCGGGCACGCACCTGCTGGACCTTGCCGCGGTGCCGGTACTCGACGCCGACGGCCTTCTTGCCCTCGAAGAGGACACGGGTGACCATCGCGCGGGTGGTGACGGTGAGGTTGGGCCGCTTCCGCACGGGCTTGAGGTACGCCTTGGAGGCGGAGAGCCTGCGCCCCCGGCTGACGTTGCGGTCGAAGGGCGCGAAGCCCTCCTGCTGGTAGCCGTTGACGTCCTCGGTGCGCGGATAACCCGCTTCCTGCACGGCCTTGAGGAAGGCGCCGAACAACGGGTTGGCGGCGGGCCCGCGTTCGAGGACGAGCGGCCCGTCGTGACCGCGGAACTCGTCGTCGGGCTCGGCCGCGAGACAGTTCTCCATGCGCTTGAAGTACGGCAGACAGTGCGCGTAGTCCCAGCTCTCCATGCCGGCGTCGGCGGCCCAGCGCTCGTAGTCCATGGGGTTGCCGCGCTGGAAGATCATGCCGTTGATGCTGCTGGAGCCGCCCAGCACCTTGCCGCGCGCGTGGTAGATGCGCCGGTCGCCCATGTGCGGCTCGGGTTCGGACTCGTACTTCCAGTCGTAGAACCGGCTGCCGATCGGGTAGGTGAGCGCCGCGGGCATGTGGATGAAGACGTCCCACGGATAGTCGGGCCGACCGGCCTCCAGGACCAGCACCTGATGGGCGGGGTCCGCGGAGAGCCGGTTCGCCAGTGCGCTGCCGGCGGATCCACCGCCGACGATGACGAAGTCGTATTGCAGGGGAGCCATGATCTCTCGTCTCGCTCGCGCCGTAGATACGCGAGGCATGCTAATACGGGTATCGCTATACGCACCAGGTTGCGAGCAACGCAACTTGCAAGGTCCGGGTTTCGTAGGTGTTACAGGCCCCGGCGTTGTTCACTCCAGCACATCCCCCGGCACGGCGGGCAGGCGCCGGCGGCCGGTCACGAGGTGAGCGGCTCGCTCGGCGACGGCGAGGAAGGCAGGGGAACACGACGAAAGGCCGCCAGGCTCCGCCCGCGGTCGACGACCTGCCGACGGGGTTCCCAGCGCGCCCGTGACCCTGCGAGGCGCGCCACGGCCACCCGGGACCTCGGCACGATCGACGCGGCCCATCTGCGCGAGGCGCATCGCATCCTGGAGTCCGGTTCCACCATCGGCAAGGTGACGCTCACCGGATTCTGATCCCGCAGTGAACCTCTTTCTTCTCCAAGCCGTTTACAGAGCGGAAGTGGATCAGTCCTTCTCGTAATCATGGAAAGGTGACGGGCATGCGAGTCACGAGGTTCACGCAGGAGCAGAGAATCGGCCATCTGCTCAGCTGGGCGACCGAATGGAACGGAGTGCGGCGAGGGCGAAGCATGTGGGCGTACTCGCTGAGCCTGGGAGGTTCTCATGCCCTTCTGAACGACTGGGTCAACAACGAGAAGCTGAGGGAACTCCTCTCGCCGGAAGAGAGGAGCGTGATTGACGCGGCACGCCGAAGGGCGACCCAGCGCGAGACCGCGGGGAATCGCGGAGCACGGTAACGGCGTATGTCCATCAGCCTTTTATCGCATTGTCGAGACAGGGAGCACCGGGGTCGTCGGTGCTCCCTCTCAGTTCTCCGCGCCCTCCCGGGAGGTGCCGCTCACAAGGTGTGACTCTCAAGTGGACATACACAAACAGCCAGTTCGATTTCCCCCTTTTCGCATTTCACCGTGCGGCCGCCCGTGCCCGTCGGCGTCGGCCGCAGTCGCTCCCGCGACGGCTGATCGAGCCCGAGGAGATCGCGCACATGGCCGTCCACCTCCTGCCGTGACGGGTGGACTCCCATCGGCGGCCGACTCCGCTGTCCCTATCAGGGAAAAGGGCCTGATCAACGTCCCGACAGTAAACAGGTTGTACCGTACTGCGCGTATAGTTTCGCTGTGAGCAACTACAGTCCAGATACTGAAACGACAGGTTCGCAGTCCGGCGGAGTGCAGTCCGTGGACCGTGCCATCAGCGTGCTGGAGATCCTGGCCCAGCGTGGCGAGGCCGGGGTCAGTGAGGTCGCCGGCGAGATCGATGTTCACAAGTCGACGGCGTTCCGGCTGCTCGGCGCCCTGGAGGCGCGCGGGTTGGTGGAACAGGCGGGCGAACGCGGCAAGTACCGGCTCGGGTTCGGGATCGTACGGCTGGCCGGCGCGGTCACCGGGCGCATCGACATCACCCAGCAGGGCCGCCCGGTCTGCGAGCGCCTCGCCGAGGACATCGGCGAGACCGTCAACATCGCGGTCATGCAGGAGCAGTACGCGATCAACCTGTACGAGGTGCGCGGCCCCGGCGCCGTCACCGCGCACAACTGGGTCGGCGAACTGACCCCGTTGCACGCCACCTCCAGCGGCAAGGTCCTGCTGGCCCACCTGCCCGCGAAGGAGCGCGCCGCGCTGCTCGCGGAGGCCGGCCTGAAGAAGGTGACCCCGCACACCATCACCTCGAAGACGAAGCTGGAGAAGCATCTCGCCGAGGCCCGGGAGCGCGGATACGCCTGGACCCTGGAGGAGTTGGAGGTCGGGCTGCACGCCGTGGCCGCCCCGGTGCGCAACCGGGACGGCGAGGTCGTCGCCGCGGTGAGCGCCTCGGGACCGGCGTACCGGTTCACCGAGGAGCGTCTGCACGAACTCGCCCCGGTGCTGGTCAAGGGCGCCGAGGAGATCAGCCACCGCATGGGCTACCTGGGCTGAGTCACCCCTGCTGGGTCCCCAGGCGGTCGTTCACCCAGTCGTGGAAGGCGCCGATGTGGTGCTCGCTGGGCACCAGCACCCCGCCCTTGGCGTACATCCGGGAGCTCATCCCGGGCTGCGTGCGCTCGCACGCCTCGAAGTCCTGGCGGTTGACCCGGTCGAAGAGTTCCACGGACCGGCTGACGTCCTTGCCGCTCTCGACGACGTGCGGGAGGTAGAGCCAGTCGCACTCGACGATCGTGCGGTCGACGGCCACCGGGTACATCCGGTGGAAGATCACATGGTCGGGGACGAGGTTGATGAACACCTGCGGCTTGATGGTGATCGCGTAGTAACGACGGTCCTGGTCCTCGCTGACCCCGGGAATGCGGTCGAGCCCCGCCGAGCCGTCGACCGTGAATCCCTGGACCTCCTCAGCGAACTCGGCGCCGTGGCCGACGTAGTACTGGGCGGCGTAGCCGTCGGCGAACTCCGGTAGCACCTCGGTGAGTTCGGGATGGATCGTGGCGCAGTGGTAGCACTCCATGAAGTTCTCGATGATGAGCTTCCAGTTGGCCTTGACGTCGTAGACGATGCGTCTGCCCACCGAGAGGTGGTCGACGTCGTAGTGCTCAAGGGACTCGACGTCGCCTAGCCGGGTGACGACCTCGCTGATGACGTCCTCGTCGAACGACGGCGGGTTCTCCGCCAGGTTGACCCACACATAGCCGAGCCATTCGCGGACGGCGACGCTCACCAGGCCGAACTCGGTACGGCCGACGTCGGGCATCTTCGTGAGGTTGGGGGCCGCGACGAGCTTGCCGTTCAGGTCGTACGTCCAGGCGTGGTACGGGCATTGGAAGGCCCGTTTCACCTCGCCGGCCTCCTCCGTGCACAGCTTGGCGCCGCGGTGCCGGCAGACGTTGAAGTAGGCGCGTATCGAGTTGTCGCGGGCACGCGTGATCAGGATGCTCTCGCGGCCCACGTCGACGGTCCGGAAGGCGCCGGATTTGGCCAGGTCCGAGGAGCGCACGACGCAGAACCACATCGTCTCGAAGATGCGTTCCTGCTCCTGGGCGAAAATTTCCGGGTCCGTGTAGGAGGAGCCGGGCAGGGTGGCGATCAGGCTGTCCGGCAGGCTGGTCGAGGTCACAGAGCACTCCTCGGAGAACGTCGTGGGTCGGTCATTCACGCGCCGGGACGAACGACTCCGGACGGCGTAATTACGGGTCAACTCACCCTGGCGGCAAGCTGCTTGCGCCACCGCGTGAACAGCCGCGGCTGGTTCATCGCGAGCACGGCGACCGGCTGCCCGGCACACCGGTAGACGGCGAGGAAACTACGGTCGCCCGGGGCGCCCTCCTCGACGGTCACACTGTCGGCGCCGGCCGCATGACCGGCGAACTGGATCTTCACGCCGTACTGGTCCGACCAGAAGTACGGCGGCCTCGGCGCCCCCGCCTCCGCCGCGCCCCACGACAGCAGCGCGGCCACGGCCGCCTCGGGCCGCTCCCGCGCACCGGTCCAGTGCTCGACCCGCCGATGGACGCCCGCGTGCGGGTCGTACCAGGAAGCACAGTCCCCTACGGCGACCACGCCCGCGAGGCTGGTGCGACCGTCGGCACCGCACTTCACGCCGTTGTCCAGCTCGACGCCGGAGCCTTCGAGCCAGTCGACACACGGCCGCGCGCCGACACCGACGACGACGATGTCCGCGGGGACGGTCCGCCCGTCCTCCAGCAACACCGCGTCGACGCGGTCCTCCCCGCTCAGCCCTTTGACCCCGACACCACACAACAGCCGTACGCCGTGGGCCTCGTGGAGGGCGGAGACGATGCCGCCCATGGTCTCGCCGAGCGGTCCCGCGAGAGGGGTCGGTGCCGCCTCGATCACCGTCACGTCGAGTCCGAGGGCGTACGCCGTGGAGGCGACCTCGGCGCCGATGAACCCGCCGCCGATCACCACCAGCCGTCCGCCCAGGGCGAGTTCGTCGCGCAGGGCGCGGGCGTCGTCCAGGGTGCGCAGGGTGTGCACGCCGGCCGGCCGGTCCGTGCCGGGCAGGTTCCGCGCCACCGCTCCGGTCGCGACGACGACACCGTCGGCCCGGACCTCCCGACCGTCGTCGAGGAGCAACACCCGCTCCATACCGTCGACTTGGAGTCCGACGGCACGAACACCGAGCAGCCACTCGGCGCGCAGATCCTCGTCGTCCGTCTCCAGCAGGAGATCGTCCTCGCCGACGGTCCCGGCAAGGAACTCCTTGGACAACGGCGGCCTGTCGTACGGGCGATGGGCCTCGTCGCCGATGACGACGAGCCGCCCGCCGTAGCCCTGCTTCCGCAGCGAGCGCGCCGCCGACAGTCCCGCCAGCGAGGCGCCCACCACGGCCACGGTCCTCACGCGGGGCCTCCGGCGAGCCGGGACGCGACGCAGGGCGGCAGGTTCGGGGCGTCCGTGGACGGCACGACGTAGATCATGCCGTCCTGGACGAGAACCTCGTGGGTACGCACCGGGCGCTTGGCCGGCGGGGCGTCGACGGCTCCCGTCCGCAGGTCGAACTTCGAAGCGTGCAGCGGGCATTCCACCTCGCAGCCCTCCAGCCAGCCGTCGGCGAGCGAGGCGTCCTGGTGGGTGCACGTGTCGTCGATGGCGAAGACCTCGCCGTCGTCGGTGTGGAACACCGAAACCGGCGGATCGATGTCGAGCCGGTAGGCCTCGCCTCGCGGCAGATCCACGAGAAGGCACGCGGGAATCATCATGACACCTCGGTGCGTATAGCGAAACGGATTGCGGTAAGCGCAACGTCAGTTTGAGGGCGCCCCCAAACCCTTGTCAAGGCATCCCGAGGGCACCCGGACCGTCTTCCAGTGTTGCTTTTCACGCAACAGCGTGCGCCATGAACAACACTGGGCGATCCTCAGAACCCGCGGTCGATCCACTCCTGAAGATGCGGCGCCTCGGCGGCGACGGTGGTCGTGTCCCCATGACCGGTGTGCACGACGGTGCCGCCCGGCAGCCCGAGCAGCCGCTCCCGGATCGAGTCGACGATGGTCGGGAAGTGGGAGTACGACCGTCCCGTGGCCCCCGGCCCGCCCGCGAAGAGGGTGTCACCGCTGAAGAGGGCGTTCAGCCCCGGCGCGTACAGGCACACGGCACCGGGCGCGTGCCCTGGCGTGTGCAGGACCTTGAGGCCGACGCCCGCCACCACCACGTCCTGCCCGTCGGCCAGCTCACCGTCGGGCGACCGATCCGGGTGAGTCTGTTTCCACAGCGGCAGGTCGTCCGGGTGCAGCAGGATCGGCGCACCGGTGCGGTCGGCGAGGGCGGGCGCCGCGTCGATGTGGTCGTTGTGGGCGTGGGTGCAGATGATGGCGGTCAGCCGACGGTCGCCGACCGCCTCCGCGATGGCGTCGGCGTCATGGGCCGCGTCGATGACCACGACCTCGTGGTCGTCGCCGACGATCCACACGTTGTTGTCGACGTCCCAGGCACCGCCGTCGAGGCTGAACTGTCCGGACGTGACGAGGTGTTCGACGCGCGCGCCCATCAGAACACCACCACCGAACGCAGCACGTCGCCGCCGTGCATCCGCTCGAAGGCCTTCTCCACGTCCTCCAGCGCGATGGTCTCCGTGACGAACGCGTCCAGATCCAGGCGCCCTTGGAGATAGAGGTCGATGAGCATCGGGAAGTCCCGGGAGGGCAGACAGTCGCCGTACCAACTCGACTTGAGGGATCCGCCGCGTCCGAAGACGTCCAGGAGCGGGAGTTCGAGCTTCATCTCCGGGGTCGGCACACCGACGAGGACGACCGTGCCCGCCAAGTCACGGGCGTAGAAGGCCTGTTTGTACGTCTCCGGGCGGCCGACCGCCTCGATCACGACATCGGCACCGAAGCCACCGGTCAGCTCCCTGATCGCCTCGACGGGGTCGGACTCCTTGGAGTTGACGGTGTGCGTGGCGCCGAGGGAGCGGGCCGTCTCCAGTTTCCGGTCGTCGATGTCGACGGCGATGATCCGCGCCGCACCCGCCAGCCGGGCCCCCGCGATCACCGCGTCACCGACCCCACCACAGCCGATGACCGCGACCGTGTCACCGCGTCCGACGTTGCCGGTGTTGATGGCCGCACCGATCCCGGCCATCACCCCGCAGCCCAGCAGCCCGGCTGCGGCGGCCGACGCGGCGCGGTCGACCTTGGTGCACTGTCCCGCCGCGACCAGTGTCTTCTCGGCGAAGGCGCCGATGCCCAGGGCCGGAGAGAGTTCGGTGCCGTCGAGCAGGGTCATCTTCTGCGTGGCGTTGTGGGTGTTGAAGCAGTACTGCGGCCGTCCGCGCCGACAGGCCCGGCAATTCCCGCACACGGCACGCCAGTTGAGGATCACGAAGTCACCGGGAGCGACATCGGTGACCCCCTCTCCCACCGACTCCACGACACCCGCGGCCTCGTGCCCCAGCAGGAACGGGAACTCGTCGTTGATCCCGCCCTCGCGATAGTGCAGATCGGTGTGGCAGACCCCGCAGGCCTCGACCTTCACCAGCGCCTCCCCCGGGCCGGGGTCGGGGACGACGATCGTCTCCAGGCTGACGGGGGCACCCTTCCCCCGGGCGACAACAGCACGGACCTGGTGAGTCATGGCCACTCCTCCGCTGGTACGAGACCTGAGCAGAACGTTGCTCATTACGGCACGCATCTCACGTGTCGCAACACAGCATCATGGAGGGCCGTACGGGGGTCAAGGATTCGACGCACGGAACGCCCGCTCACCCCCCGCGCCGCCGACGTCACTGCCCGCCGAGCCCCCGCAGAAAGGTGTCCACGACCATGTCGGCGGCCCGGGCGGCACTGTGATCGGACAGCTGCTGCGAGGCCAGGTGCATGAGCTGCGGCAGCAGTGAACTCGCCCAGCCGGCGGGGATGTCGGCCCGCAGGAGCCCTTCGTCGGTGGCGCGCTCCAGGAAGGCGTCGACCTCCCGGATCAGGACGTCGCGCCGGTCGCGGATGGTCTCGTCGGCCTTCATCCGGGCGAGTTCCACGGGCCAGGTGCGATTGACGCCGATGATCCCCTCGACGTACCGGTGCAGGGCCACGGCGACGGGCGCCTCGCGCAGCCGGGCATCCCCGGTGGCCCGCTCGATCGCCTCGACCCGGGCCTCGTAGATGGCCGCCAGCAGTTCCTCACGGGACGCGAACCGCCGGTAGACGGTGCGCCGGTCGACACCCGCCTCGGCGGCTATCGCGGCGATGCTCGCGCCCGGATCGGCGGCGAGCATGCGCGCTCCGGTCGTCAGGACGGCTTCGAGGTTGCGTACGGCGTCGGCTCTCACACAGCGAAGCATAGCCCGCTATCACCACACACTTGAGGCCACACAATCCCTAAGTGCTACATTGAAGTGACAGATACCGAAAATGATCACCCCTGAACTCCCCAGGAGCGCAAATGATCACCTACGACCGACTCTTCATCGCGGGTTCGTGGACCGCACCGAGCAAGCCCGAGCTGCTCGACATCCGCTCGCCGCACGACCGGACGGTCATCGGCCGGGCCGCGCAGGCTTGCCCCGCCGACGTGGACCGCGCCGTGGCCGCCGCCCGCGCCGCCTTCGACGAGGGCCCCTGGCCCCGCACGGCACCCGCGGAACGCATCGCCGCCGTCCGGCGGCTCAACACGCTGCGCGAGGCCGACGCCGAGAAGATCGCCGCGCTGATCTCCGCGGAGAACGGCTCGGCCGGCTGGTTCACGCTGGCCGGGCAACCGGGACTCGGGCGGCAGGCGCGCGCCTACCTCAAGGCGGCCGAGGAACTCGGCTGGGAGGAGACCCTCACGCCGTCCGACCCCGACTCCCCCACCCGGAGCGTGCTGCGCCGCGAGCCCATCGGTGTCGTGGCCGCCGTCATTCCGTGGAACTCCCCGTTCTCCGCGGCCCTGGCCAAGCTGATACCGGCGCTGCTGGCCGGGAACACGGTCGTGCTCAAGGTGTCCCCGGAGAACTCGCTGAGCATGGGGTTCCTCGCCGAACTGCTGGAGCGGGCGGGTCTGCCGGAGGGGGTGGTCAGCGTCCTTCCCGCCGATCGGGAGACCAGTGAGTACCTCGTGTCGCACCCCGACGTGGACAAGATCGCGTTCACCGGCTCGACCCGGGCCGGCCGCCGGATCGCGTCCATCGCGGGCGAGCAGCTGAAGCGGGTCGGCCTGGAGTTGGGCGGCAAGTCGGCCGCCGTCGTCCTGGACGACGCCGACGTCGAACAGGTCGTACAGGGGCTGAAGTTCGCCTCGCTGCTGAACAACGGCGAGGCGTGCATCGCGCAGACCCGCGTCCTCGCCCCGCGCAGCCGCTACGAGGAGGTCGTCGCCGCCCTCAAGAACCTCGTCGAGTCGCTCAAGGTCGGCGACCCGAACGACCCCGACACCTTCATCGGCCCGATGGTCCGCCCCGACCAGCAGCAGCGCGTCCGCGACTACATCGAACTCGGCATCGCGGAAGGCGCCCGCCTCGTCACCGGCGGTCCCCAGGTACCGCCCGGCCTCGAAGGCGGCAACTACGTCACCCCGACCGTGTTCGCCGACGTGGACAACTCCATGCGGATCGCACAGGAGGAGATCTTCGGCCCGGTCCTCGTCGTCATCCCCTACGACGACGAGGACGACGCCGTACGCATCGCCAACGACTCCGAGTACGGCCTCTCCGGCGGCGTGTGGTCCGCCGACCAGGCCCGAGCACTCGCCGTCGCCCGCCGCCTGCGCACCGGCACGGTCACCGTGAACGGCGCGCCCATCGCCTTCGACGGCCCCTTCGGCGGCTACAAAGCGAGCGGCATCGGCCGCGAGTACGGCGCTGTGGGACTCGCCCAGTACGTCGAGTACAAGACGGTCACCCTGTGACCGTCACACGCCATCGGCTCACGCCCGCGAACACAGAAAAGACCGTCTTCCCATCGCTGAGAAAACGGCCTCCGACCCGCTGCAAAGCTGGTCGGGACGACAGGATTTGAACCTGCGACCCCTTGACCCCCAGTCAAGTGCGCTACCAAGCTGCGCCACGTCCCGTTGCCCATCTGACCTGGGATTTCCCCTGGCCGAACACGCAGGGAAACAATACCGCACTCGCATCGGTGATCGCGCACGCCTTTATTCGGGGCCGGTTTCCGGCCGAGCCCCCGCCCACCCCTTGACCTGAAGTTTGGTTGAGGTTGGACGATCCTCATCATGACCACCACCACGGAACACAACCGCCCGTACACGCACGGCGACCTGCCCCGGCTCATGGGCCTGATGACCGGCGACGAGAAGCACGGCCCGGCGGCGACCTCGACGCTGGACGTGCTGTGGGTGCTCTACGACCGGGTCCTGCGGGTCGGTCCGGAGCGGATGGACGACCCCGGGCGGGACCGGTTCCTGCTCTCCAAGGGGCACGGGCCGATGGCGTACTACGCCGTACTGGCCGCCAAGGGATTCGTACCGGTCGAGTGGCTCCCGGACTTCGGTTCCTACGACTCGCCGCTCGGCCACCACCCCGACCGGGTGCTGGTGCCGGGCGCCGAGATCGGCAGCGGGTCGCTGGGGCACGGGCTGCCGATCGCCGTCGGGACGGCGCTGGGGCTGCGCGCCCAGGGACTCGCCGACCCGCGGGTCTGGGTGCTGGTCGGCGACGCCGAACTGGACGAGGGCAGCAACCACGAGGCCATCGCCTTCGCCGGGCCCGCCGGACTGGACCGGCTGCACACCGTCGTCGTCGACAACTCCTCCGCCAGCCACGCCCGGCCCGGCGGCATCGCCGCCCGTTTCGAGGCGGCGGGCTGGTCCGCCGTCACGGTCGACGGCCGTGACCACGACGCGCTCTACGCCGCCTTCACCGCGCCGCACCCCGGCCGACCGCACGTGGTCGTGGCCCGGGTGGAGCCGAAGTCCGCCTGATCATCCGTCCAGCGATTCAGCAGCTGCTCCAGAAAGGCTTTCTCTCCATGGACACCATGCGTGACCGTTTCGCCCCGGTCGTCTCCCGGCTGCTCGACGAGGAACCGCGCCTCGCGGTCGTCCTCGCCGAGATCGGCAGGGACGGCTTCGCCGAGGCCCAAGTCCGGCACCCCGACCGGGTGATCAACGTCGGCATCCGCGAGCAGCTCCTCGTCGGGGCGGGCGCGGGACTCGCCCTGACCGGGATGCGCCCGATCGTGCACACCTTCGCCGGCTTCCTCGTCGAGCGACCCTTCGAGCAGCTCAAGCTGGACCTCGGGCACCAGGACGTCGGCGCGGTACTGGTCAGCGCGGCGGCCTCCTTCGACTGGCCCGCCGGCGGATTCACGCACATGGCCCCGGGCGATGTCGCCCTCCTCGACACCCTCGACGGTTGGACCGTGCATGTGCCGGGCCACCCGGACGAGGCCGAGACCCTGCTGCGGCACGCGGTCGCCGCGGGCGACGACAAGGTGTACGTACGGCTGTCCGTCCAGTCGAACACGGAGGCCCTCCCGGTCGACGGCGAGCACTTCCTCACCGTCCGCGAGGGCCGCGCCGGTGTGGTCGTCGCGGTCGGTCCGATGCTCGACGCCGTACTGGCCGCCACGGAGAACCTCGACATCACCGTCCTGTACGCCTCGACCGTGCGGCCCTTCGACGCGACCGCACTGCGCCGGGCCACGCGCACGGCCGGGACGGACGTCGCGCTCGTCGAGCCGTACCTGGCCGGCACCTCGACGGCCGCCACGAACGACGCACTCGCCGACGTGCCCCACCGCGTGCTCGGCCTGGGCGTGGGCCGCGCCGAACTCCGGCGCTACGGCACCGTCGAGGAACACGTCACCGCACACGGGCTCGACGCCCGGACGCTGCGCGAGCGGATCATCGCCTTCGTCGGGAGCGGGCGCATGGCGGCACGAGCCTGAGACCCCCTACGACGACCCCGGCACCGGCGCCCGCGCTCACCTCTCCTGCGGGCACGCCCGTTCACGTATCGCCGCGCCGCTCGGGCTGCCGGAACCGCTCGGACCGACCGCGATCGCGTCGGCGCGTATCAGGTCGCGTATGGCGGGCACGAGGAGCAGCGCTATCGGCACCACAAGGCTCATCGCCCCCGCGACGAGGAGCACACGGCCGGTGCCGAGAGCTGCGGCGGCCGGGCCCGCCAGTGCCTGGCCGACCGGCATCATCGCGAGGGAGCCGGCCACGTCGTACGCGTGAATGCGGTTGAGGACGTCCGGTGGGACCTGTGTCTGGACGCTGGTCGCCCACATCACGCCCCAGAAGGACATGCCCGCCCCGGCGACAGCGGCTCCGGCCGCCATGGCCGGTACGCCGAGCCCCGCCCCGACGGTCGCCGGGAAACCGGCGAAGGCGAAGAGGGCGATCGCACCGGCGCGCAGCATACGGCGGGGGCGCAGCCGCAGGGCGAGCAGTCCGCCCACGACGGTGCCCGCGCCGAGGGCCGAGTTGACCAGGCCGTAGGCGCGCGGGCCGTGTTCCTGCACCACCTGTGTCGCCACGAGGGGAACGGTCGGACCCCATACGGCGATCATGTAGAGGCACCAGACGGCGATGACTCCCCAGAGCCAGGTGCGCGATCTGAACTCCCGCCATCCCTCGACCAGATCGGCCTTGAAAGCTCCCGTCCCGTGCCCTGGCTCGCGGCTGCCCGGCGCGAGCGGGGGCAGCCTGAGCAGCAGCAGACAGAGGGCACTCACCGCGTAGGTGGCGGCGTGGGCCGCGAACACGCCGCCGGGCGAGGCGAATCCGACGAGCAGGCCCGCCACGGCAGGACCGGCCAACTGGGCGGCGGACTCGGCGATGCGTATCGCGCCGTTCGCGCCCTGGATGTCGGAGGCGAGTCTCGGCACCGTACTCGCCACGCCGGGCTGGAACACCGCGCCCGCCACGCCGTTGACGAAGCCGATCGCACAGATCTCCCAGAGCACGACATGGCCGGTGAAGAAGAGAACGGCGGCGAGGGACTGGGTGCCGAGGCGCACCAGGTCGGCGCCGATCATCAGCTTGCGGGTGCTGAACCGGTCGGCGATCACCCCGCCGAAGACGACGAGTCCCGCGAAGGCGAAGGCCGTTGAGGCCATGGCGAGGCCGACCGCGCCCGCGCCGTACCCGTGTTCCAGCAGGCCCGCGGCAAGGGCCACGGGCAGCATGGTGTCGCCGAGCCGGGCGACGGCGCGTGCCACGAAGAACAGCGCGAAGTCCCGTGACCAGACGGGCCGTTCGCCGCGGCCACCGTCTCTCTTCACCGACCCGGCAACGGCTCCGACTCCGTTCCCGGCAACGATGTCATCGCCTCCGGTCACCGCCCCGCCCGGCGCCGATGCGAACCCCGCCGGCTCGCGCGCCGGATCCGATGCCGTCCCCGTCATCCCCCACCGCTCCCTCCCCCGGCCGCCGCCCCCCAAGCGCCCCGCCGATGTCCGTGAACTCCCGTCCAGGCGGGAGCCGGATCCCCCTCCGTCCCGGCTCCCGCTCCTGTCTCCGGATGATGCCACGCGCCACTGACAACGCCCGGGGGAATTTCAGTCGCCGGACGGCAGGCCCAACTCCGGGTAGGACTCCAGGAGTCGGGGCGGGGCCGCCTGGCGCCAGGAGTCGGCGAGGATGTCGCGCAGTTCGTCCTCGCTCTCCAGCGCGGCGAGGCGGGCCCGGACCCAGGCGAAGCCCGCCTCGTGGTCGGCGATCCAGAACTTCTCCGGCTCGGCCAGGACCAGTTCGTCGCGCTCCTCCTTGGGGCAGCGCACGGCGATGGAGGTCTCTTCCTCGGGCACCGTGACGAACATCTTCCCGGCGACCCGGAAAGTGGGCATGTTCCAGGCGATCTTCTCCGTCGTGTCCGGGAGGGAGAGGGCGATACGGCGTACGTCTTCAGCATCCGGCATGAGACGCAACATAGCGGCCGGCACTGACAATCACCTGGTGGGAGTGCCCGCCGGTACCTCCTCCCCCACGCGCTTGTAGTAGAGCGTCGTCGGCCGAAGCTCCCCGCCCGGGCTCGCCGCGTAGTCCGGGATCACGCCGGCCCGGGTCCAGCCGGCGGAGCGGTACAGGTGCTCGGCGGGGCTGTCGGTCTCGGTGTCCAGGTGGAGGAGGGTGATGCCGGCGGCGACGGCCGCGTCCTCGGCGACGGTCAGGAGCCGGCGTCCGAGGCCCTCTCCTCTGGCCTCCCGGTGCACCATCAGCTTGATCAGTTCGGCGCGGTGGCGACTGTTGGGCTTGTCCGGGAAGGCCAGGCTCACCGTGCCGACGATCCGTTCGCCGTTCGACGCCGCCCACACGGCGAGCCGCCCGGCGGCCACACCGTCGGCACGCTCCCGCCACCAGTCGACGGCCGCCGCCCGGTCGGGCGGCGCGAGGAAGCCGATCGAGGCGCCGTCGTCGACGGTGTCGGTCAGCAGGTCCGCCAACTCATCGTTGGCAGCGGGCAGTTGAGTGGCATCCAGACGCGTCACCTTCACGGCAGCACCACCGCCAGCACATAACGCACACCGTCCCGCCCCGGGCACCGGAACCGCGTCGGCCCCCACACCCGCAGCCGCAGACAGTCACCGGCGTCGAGGTGGTGCTCGACGTCCTGGGCCGTCACGTCGAGGGCGCCTTCCAGGACCCAGATGTGCTGTTCCAGACCGGGCACGGGCGGCCGGTCGTAGGCGATGTCGGCGCCCGCGCCGAGCCGTCCCTCGACGAGTTCACCGCGCAGCCCGGTGTGCGGGGGCGACACGGACCGTCGTACGAAACCGGAGGTGCGGTCCTCCCACACCGGTTGCTCGGCGGCACGGACCAGCAGGGCGGGCTCGGCCTCCACCTCGCTGAGGAGTTGGGACATGGTGCGGCCGTAGACACCGCACAGGCGGTTGAGGAGGGAGGCGGTGGGGCTGATCTCGGCGCGTTCGGCGCGGGACAGGGTCGAACGGCTCACTCCGCTGCGTTCCGCCAACTCCCCCAGGGACCAGCCGCGTTCGGCCCGCAGTTCGGCCAGGCGGGCGCCGAGGCGGGTGTCCATGGGGTCGGGAGCGATCCCCGTTTCCTCCAGTTTCATATCCGGGACGATATCCCGGATATGAGACGGCGAGGTTACATCCTGGCCACTTCTTCCAGCGCGTCCAGCACCGGGCGGATCAGCGGGTGCTCCTCCGTGCCGCGC
Source organism: Streptomyces sp. NPDC088350 (assembly GCF_044753545.1). Classification (NCBI taxonomy): domain Bacteria; kingdom Bacillati; phylum Actinomycetota; class Actinomycetes; order Kitasatosporales; family Streptomycetaceae; genus Streptomyces; species Streptomyces sp. NPDC088350. The sequence continues at coordinate 636,350 of NZ_JBIVNL010000003.1, forward strand.
CGTACGGCCGCGAAGACCCGGCGGGTCGGCGCCACCCCGTCGACCGGCCGGACGACCACGCCCGCCAGGTCCATGCCGCGCAGCGCCGAGCGGGGGACGAGGGCCACGCCCGCGTCGGCCGACGCAAGGGCGACGACGGCACGGAAGTCGTCGGAGGAGTGTTCGAGACGGGGCTGGAATCCGGCGTTCTCGCAGGCCAGGACGGTGACCTCGTGGCAGGGGTTGCCGGGGTACGGGCCGATCCACGGATCCTTGGCCAGTTCGGCGAGGGGGACTTCGGCGGCGTCGGCGAGGCGGTGGGTGAGCGGGACGACCACGTCGAACGGCTCGGCGTAGAGCGGGACATGGGTCAGGCGCGGGTCGTCGGCGGGCGGGGCCCCTCGGTACTCGACGGCGACCGCGACATCCACCTGCCGGTCCAGCACCATCGGCAGGCTGGCGTCGCCCTCGGCGTCCTGGACGCGGAGGCGGATGCCCGGTGCGAGGCGGGCGAGACGGGACACCGCGGGGGCCACGACCTGTGCGATGCCCGTCGCGAAGGCGGCGACGGTGACCGTGCCGGCCGCGCCCGAGCCGTACGCGGCGAGTTCCGCCTCGGCCCGTTCCAGCTGGGCCAGGACCACGTTGGTGTGGCTGAGCAGGATCTCGCCGGCCGGGGTCAGCCGTACGCCCTTGGCGCCGCGCTCGACCAGGCGGTGGCCGGTCTCCTGCTCCAGGGCGGCGAGCTGTTGGGAGACCGCCGAGGGGGTGAGGTACAGCGCGGCGGCTGCCGCCGTCACGGTGCGGTGGTCGGCCACCGCACGGAGGATGTGGAGCCGCCGCGCTTCGATCATGGGACCGATTATCGCAATATGTCCGGGGCTCCGGACGAACCCGGGCCTGGCCCCTGGTCCTGGCCGTGGCCGTGGCCGTGGCCGTGGCCCTGGCCCTGGCCCTGGCCCTGGCCCATGAGACGAACGGATCAGCCCTCCGGCTCCACCGTCAGCCCTCCAGCCCCGCCCTCAGCCCTCCAGCCCCGCCCTCAGCCGTCCAGCTCCGCCCGCGCCGCCGCGAACGCGTCGACCGCCCGGTTCACGTCCTCCGTGGAGTGCGCGGCGGACAGCTGGACCCGGATACGGGCCTGCCCCTGCGGGACGACCGGGTACGAGAAGCCGATCACGTACACGCCCCGCTCCAGCAGCAGCTCCGCCATCCGGCCGGCCAGCGTCGCGTCGCCGATCATCACGGGCGCGATGGCGTGGTCGCCGGGGAGGATGTCGAAGCCCTCCTCGGTCATCCGGCGGCGGAACAGGGCGGTGTTCTCGCGGAGTTGGACGCGCAGGTCGTCGGCCGACTCCAGCAGGTCGAGCACCTTGAGCGACGCTGCCGCGATCACGGGGGCCAGGGTGTTCGAGAAGAGGTACGGCCGTGAGCGCTGGCGCAGCAGCGCGACGATCTCGGCGCGGGCGGCGACGTAACCGCCGGAGGCCCCGCCGAGCGCCTTGCCGAGGGTGCCGGTGATGATGTCGACGCGGTCCATGACGCCGTGCAGTTCGGGGGTGCCCCGGCCGCCGGGGCCGACGAAGCCGACGGCGTGCGAGTCGTCGACCATGACCATCGCGTCGTAGCGGTCGGCGAGGTCGCAGATCTCGCGCAGCGGTGCGACATAGCCGTCCATGGAGAAGACGCCGTCGGTGACGACCAGCTTGCGCCGGGCGCCCGCCGCTTCCTTCAGCTGCTGTTCCAGGTCGGCCAGGTCACGGTTGGCGTACCGGTAACGGCGGGCCTTGGAGAGGCGGATGCCGTCGATGATCGACGCGTGGTTCAGCGCGTCGGAGATGACCGCGTCCTCCGGGCCCAACAGGGTTTCGAAGACACCGCCGTTGGCGTCGAAGCAGGAGGAGTAGAGGATCGTGTCCTCCTGGCCGAGGAACCCGGAGAGGCGGGCCTCGAGTTCCTTGTGGACCTCCTGGGTTCCGCAGATGAAGCGCACGGAGGCCATGCCGTAGCCCCAGCGGTCGAGGGCCGCGTGGGCGGCGGCGACGACCTCGGGGTGGTCGGCGAGGCCGAGGTAGTTGTTGGCGCAGAAGTTGAGGACCTCGCCCGGTCGGCCGCCCGCGGTGACGTTCACGGTCGCGGACTGCGGGGAGCCGATCACCCGCTCGGGCTTGTGGAGTCCGGCGGCGCGGATCTCGTCGAGGGTGGTGCGGAGGTCGTCGCGCACGGAGTCGAACATGGGGGAAGCTCCTAAAGTTCCTTCGCCGAAAGGGAGTTACGCGGTCCAGTCCAGGATGACCTTGCCGCCGCGTCCGCTCGCCGCGTCCGCGAACGCCGCCTCGAAGTCGCGGTGTCCGTACCGGCCGGTGATCACGGGCGCGAGGTCGAGGCCGCCTTCCAGCAGTACCGACATCGCGTACCACGTCTCGAACATCTCACGGCCGTAGATGCCCTTGATGGTGAGCATCGAGGTGACGACGCGGGACCAGTCGACCGGGAACTCCTGGGAGGGCAGTCCCAGCATCGCGATCCGGCCGCCGTGCGTCATGTTGGCGATCATGTCGCGCATCGCCTCGGGACGGCCGGACATCTCCAGACCGATGTCGAAGCCCTCACGGAGCCCCAGCTCCTTCTGCCCGTCGGCGATCTGACCATCCGTCACGTTCAGGGCGAGGCTCACACCGATCTTGCGGGCCAGCGCGAGCCGTTCCTCGCTCACATCCGTCACTACGACGTTCCGCGCACCGGCGTGCCGGGCAACCGCCGCCGCCATCAGGCCGATCGGGCCCGCGCCGGTGATGAGTACGTCCTCGCCGACCAGGGGGAACGACAGCGCGGTGTGCACGGCGTTGCCGAACGGGTCGAAGATCGCGGCGACATCGAGGTCGACGGGGACCCGGTGCACCCACACGTTGGCGGCGGGCAGGACGACGTACTCCGCGAAGGCACCGTCCCGGCCGACGCCGAGCCCGACCGTGGCGCGGCACAAGTGGCGGCGCCCGGCAAGGCAGTTGCGGCACTTGCCGCACACCAGGTGCCCCTCGCCGCTCACGCGATCGCCGGTCGCGATGTCGACGACATCACGGCCGGTCTCCACCACCTCGCCGACGAACTCGTGCCCGAGCACGAGCGGGGTACGGATCGCCTGCCGCGCCCAGCCGTCCCAGGACCGGATGTGCAGATCGGTGCCGCAGATCCCGGTCCGCAGGACCCTGATCAGTACATCGCCGGGTCCGACAGTGGGCTCCGGGACGTCCACGAGCCACAGCCCGGGCTCCGCCTTCTCCTTGACCAGCGCCTTCAACGCCACGGCTCCTGAGGGTGAGGTCCCGGGCCGGGCATCGTCCAGGCATGCCGGACGCGCCCGTTCCGGGGTAGGGGTGGATTCTGCTGGCAATCTGCCTCACCGGAGCGCCCGGGTCCATCGAGGTTTTCTTAAGCCGTGCCGCAGCTTTCCTTCACAGCCGTCACCTTCACGCCTGTCACCCGTCGAGCCGCGACACCTGGTAGTGGGCGATGTGCCAACCGTCCGCCAGCCGCTTCACCACCACGGCGAGCTTGACGTGGACCGGCGGCCGGTCGGTGAACGTGAACTCCGTGTCCAGATAACCGAGTACGAGGTCGTCGGCGTACCGCCGGGTCTCCAGGACACGGTAGGCGGCGATCATCCCGAGCGGCTGGGAGGCGTAGTACTCGGCTACGCCCGGTCGGCCGACGCTGTAGGGGTGCAGCCCCTGGAAGATCGCGTCCTCGGTGAAGAGCCGGGCCACCTCCTCCGGTTCGTGGGCGTCGACGGCCGCTTTCCAGGGGTCCAGGACACCGCGCAGGACGAGTTCGTCGTCATTCGTGCTGGTCATCTCCATCTGCCCTTCTCAGTGATCTCCGCCGACCTTTCTCAGTGACCGGCGCTCATACCGCCGTCGACATGCAGGATCTCGCCGGTGACGAAGGGAGCGTTCTCCAAGAACACCACGGCGTCGACGATGTCGCTCACCTCCCCCATACGGCCGACCGGATGCAGGGCGGCGAGGCCCATGTGGGTCTCCTCCGGGTGCATCGGGGTTTTGATGGTGCCCGGCGACACGGCGTTGACGCGGATGCCCCGGGTGGCGTACTCGACGGCGAGGGACTTGGTGGCGGACTGGAGGCCGCCCTTGGTCAGCGAGGCCAGCGCGGAGGGGACACGGGCGTCCGCGTTGTCGACCAGGCTGGTGGTGATGTTGACGATGTGGCCGCCGCCCTGGGTGAGCAGGTGCGGGACGGCCAGCTGGGTGATCCGGAAGAATCCGGTGAGGTTGATGCCGAGCACGGTCGCGTAGTCGTCGGCCGTGTAGTCGGTGAACGGCTTGGCGACGAAGACGCCCGCGTTGTTGACCAGCGTGTCGACACGGCCGAACCGCTCGATCGCGGCGGCCATGACCCGTTCGGCGGTGGCCGGGTCGGCGATGTCGCCCTGGACGGTCACGATGTCCGCGTCGTCGGCGGGGGCGATGGTGCGCGAGGTGGCGACGACGCCGTAACCGAGCTTGCGGTAGGCCTCGACGACGCCGGCTCCGATGCCCTGTGAGGCACCGGTGACGATCGCGACCTTCTGGTTCTGAGTGCTCATGACGACCTTCTCCGAAGGGGTGGCTGAGGTGCTCCCGGTCGATCGTCCACTAGCCGACCGGTCGCCTATTCCAGAAGGTAGGCGACCCGGAGAGGGGAAAGCAAAGGTCAGAGGGGGTTTTCCCGGGACCGGATTCCTCACTGCTGGGAGGCCTGGCCTCCCAGTCCACGTCAGCGGTACGGGTCGCCCTCGGGCAGCCAGGCGTCGGAGGCGCGGAGTCCGAGGTCGCCGACGCCGTCGCAGAGCGCGTCCACGGCGGCGAGGACGGCGGTACGCGTCTCACCCTCGCGCCACACCAGCGACCAGGTCCAGTGGACGGTCGGTCCGACGATCTCGCGGCGCACCAGGTCGGACGGCAGCGGAGTGGTCTGCCCCTTGGGCGAGTTGACGACCGGGCGGCGGCTGCGGCGGACGTGGTCGAAGAACGCGGGGCCGGTGATGCCGCCGTCGGAGATGGACACCGCGCGGGCCCCGGTGTCGTGGGCCAGCCGCTCGGCGTACACGTTCCAGGACGACCAGGAGTTGGTGTCGTCGTCGAGGAGGACACATGTGTCCCGGGCCCACACATCACTGGGGTCGGTGCCCGTGTCCACCGCATAGAGGCGGTCGGCGCCGAGAAGCCGGGCCCGGAGGCCGTACCGTTTGAGGTCCTCGTCCCGCACCCAGCACACAGCGAGGTCCAGGCTGCCGTCCGAGACCCGGGAGGCCTGGGTGTGCGAGGGCGCGATCCACGCGTCGACGTGCACCTGGGCCACTCCGGCGGTGCGCGTGGTGAGGTCGGCGGGGACCCAGTTGACGTAACCGAGCCGGACCGCTTCCGAGCCCGCGAGCCGGCCGGCCCGGCGCCGGAGGTCGTCGGCGCGTTCCAGCAGGGCGCGGGTGTGCGGGAGGAGGGCGGCTCCGGCCGGGGTGAGGGAGACCGAGCGGCGGTCGCGGTCGAAGAGCCGTACACCCAGATCGCGTTCGAGGGCCTTGATCTGCTGGGAGAGGGAGGGGCCGGCGATCAGGAGGCGGTCGGCGGCCCGGCCGAAGTTCAGTTCCTCGGCGACGGCCACGAAATACCTGAGTTGGCGCAGCTCCACGCCCGTCATGCTACGCGGGCTGGGAGGCCGTCCCTCTCAGCAGGGAGCACGCCTGTCGTGGCGCCCGCGCCGGTCCCGGGCCACGATGAGGGCATGGAAGTCCGGCGTCCTTTCGTCGTGCCGGGCGGGCCCGAACGGAGCAAGGTCATGCGAGAGTTCCTGGTCGAGATCACCACCACCGTCCCCGAGGGCACCAGTCGGGACGAGGTCGACCGGCGCCGTGCCGCCGAGACCGTCCGCTCCCGCGAACTGGCCGCCGCCGGTCATCTGGGGCGGCTGTGGCGCCCGGTCGGCGAACGGCGCAGCATCGGCGTCTGGCGCGCCGACGACGAGGAGCAACTCCACGAGAAGGTGCTCGGCACCCTGCCCCTGCACGCGTGGATGACCTTCGCCGTCACGCCGCTGGAGCCGCACCCGAACGACCCCGGCGGCGCGGTGTAACGCTCCGACTCAGCCCCTGCACAAGGGACAGCCGGCCCCGGAGATACGGACCGCGGGTCGCTGATCAGGCGGTGCGCGCCCCGAGCAGGGCGAGGCAGTTGGCCCAAAGGGGGCTCAGGCGCCCGGTGTTGTTGTACAGCTTCGCGAACATCACCTGGCCCTCCAGCTGCGCGACGACGGACCGCGCCGCCTCCCGGGTGTCGGTCACGGTGACGTCCCCGCGGTCACGGGCCTCGCCGACGACCGCCTCGACCATCTCGACCTGGACGTCGAAGATCTCCTGCAGCCGGGTGCGGACGGCCTCGGTCCGGTTGCTCATCTCCAGGCTCAGATTGCCGAACAGACAGCCCAGCACCGTGCCGCGGCCCTCCTGTCCGACACGCAGACCGGCCTCCGTCTCCTCGCACAACTGCCGCAGCCGGTCCAGCGGTTGGACAGCACCGCCGTCCCCGCTCAGGACGCGCGTCCACTCCCGCCGCTGGTCCGCCCAGTGCTCGTCGACGACGGCCAGCGCGAGGGCCTCCTTCGACTCGTAGAAGTAGTAGAAGCTCCCCTTCGGCACTCCGGCCGCCTTGCAGATCTCGGCCACCCCGAGCGCCGAGTACCCGCGCGCCTCGAAGAGTGACCGCCCGGCGGCGAGGATCTTCTCTCCGGCGTCACTGGTCCTACCCATGCACCAACTATACGACCGGTCGCCTATAAACCACCGAGCTGTTCGAGCCGGGCCACCAGCTCCGCCGCCGTCGACTTGATCGTCTCCAGCCCCGGCTTCCCCCACGGCCGGGGCTCCGTGTCGACGACACACACCGTGCCCAGCACCATCCCCGTGGAGTCGATGAGCGGTGCCCCCAGATAGGAGCGGATGCCGAACTCGTCGACGACCGGATTGCCCGCGAACCGCGGATAGTCGCAGACGTCTTCCAACACCAGCGCCTTACGTCGGACCACCACATGGGGGCAGAACCCATAGTCACGCGCCAACTGCCGCCCCACCTCGGGCTTGGCGTGCTCCCCACCCGAGACGGGTCTGGGCAGTCCCACACCGCCGGGAGTGTGCAGACCCGCGAAGAACTGCCGGTTCTCGTCAATGAAGTTGACCATGGCGTACGGCGCCCCGGTGAGCTCGGCGAGATGGTCCGCGAAGGCGTCGAGCGCCGGGTCCGGGTGCTCCCCCAGACCCAACCCGCGCAGCCGGCGCATCCGTTGGGGTGCCTCCTTGTCCTCGGGCGTGAGCAGCAGCCGACCTGCCGGACGCGGCGGGTCGTAGCTCATGGGCGTACTCCGTCCCTGTGGACGCAGGTCATAGAGGAACTCCCTGACGGTGTGCGGGGATCACATGTGGGCACCATGGCTCGGCGCGGGCGCCGGGGCGTGGGCGATGAGATGGCGTACGAGGGTCAGCAGGGTCTGGACTCCGGAACTGGAGATCCGCGCGTCACAGCGCACGACGGGGATGCCGGGGTCGAGATCTATGGCGGCGCGCACCTCCTCGGGGTCGTAGCGGTAGGAACCGTCGAACTCGTTGATCGCGACGATGAATCCGAGGCCGCGCTGCTCGAAGAAGTCGACGGCGGCGAAGCACTCCTCCAGGCGGCGGGTGTCGGCGAGGATGACCGCGCCGAGCGCGCCCTCGGACAACTCGTCCCACATGAACCAGAAGCGCTCCTGCCCGGGCGTACCGAACAGATAGAGCACGTGTTCCGGGTCGAGGGTGATCCGGCCGAAGTCCATCGCCACGGTCGTCTCGACCTTGTTCTCGATGCCCTCGAGATCGTCGGTCGCGGCACTGACCGTGGTGAGCAGCTCCTCCGTGCTGAGCGGCGCGATCTCGCTCACCGCGCCGACGAAGGTCGTCTTGCCGACGCCGAAACCGCCCGCCACCAGGATCTTCAGCGCGGTGGGGAAGGGATCGTGGCCGCTCTCGTAGTCAGAGCTGTCGTCGTAGTCCATCGAGCACTGCCTCCAGAAGAGACCGGTCAGTGGGGTTGTGGTGGAACTCGGGTGGCTTGGTCGTCAGCGCCCCGCAGTCGACGAGGTCCGACAGCAGCACCTTGGTGACCGCGGCCGGCAGCTTCAGGTGGGCGGCGACCTCGGCGACCGAGACGGGCGCGCGGCACAGGTCCAGCGCCTGCGCGTGTTCGGGGCCGAGGTAGCCGAGCGGGGTGGCGCCGGTGGCCATGACCTGCGACAGGAGGTCGAGTGCGACGGAGGGCCGGGTCCGGCCGTTGCTGACCGTGAACGGGCGCACCAGACGTCCGGCCGCATCGTCCAGCCAGGGCCCGTCGCCGGCCGTCGCCACGCTCAAGGCCTCATCGCAGGTGATTCGACGGCGTGCTGCCGGGGCGCGGTCACGAGGTAGGGGCGGACGCTCTTGACCAGCATCGCCATCTCGTAGCCGAGCACGGCCGCGTCGGCCTCACGGCCGGCGAGCACGGCGAGACAGGTGCCGGAGCCGGCGGTGGTGACGAAGAGCAGGGTCGAGTCGAGTTCGACGACGACCTGCCGGACGTCTCCGCCGTCACCGAAGCGGGCGCCCGCGCTACGGCCGAGGGAGTACAGGCCGGAGGCCAGGGCCGCCATGTGGTCGGCGCTGTCGGGGTCGAGGCCGTGAACCGACTTCACCAGCCCGTCGCAGGAGAGCAGGACCGCGCTGGTGGTGTGCGGTACGCGCTGCACGAGTCCGCTCATCAGCCAGTCGAGATCGGATACCTGGCCGGTCGGCGCATCGCTCGCCATGGTGGATCGACTCCTTGGGGTACGAAGGTCTGCGGGAGCGCGGGTGGGGGTGGGGGTGGGGACCTGCGTGGTCATCCGGCTGATGCGCTCCCGTCGTGCCGGGCCGTGAGGTCGTGACCGTGACCGGGGGCATGCGCGTGTGCTTCGGCTATGGGGGTCGCGTCCATGGGGGAGGCGAGGGTCAAACGGTCCGTGTGCGTGCCTGTGCCGGTGTCCGGTGTCGTGGGCTGGGGCTGGGGCTGGGGCTGGGTGGTGTAGCGGTGGAGTGCGGTGTCCATGTAGCCGGAGGTCATGTGTGTTGCCGACATGTGGGGCGGCTCTACGGTGACCGGAGCCGGGGAGGACGGTTCCGTGGCAAGTGGGTCCGCCTGGAGGGCGCTCATGTAGACGCCGCCTGTGTGGACTCCGTTCGTGGAGGCACCGTTGGTGTGGACCCCGCTGGTGGATGGGGAGTCTGTGTGGTCCGACTCCATGGATGGTGCCTCCATATGTGGTGACGCCATATCGGTCCCCTCCCTCGCGAAGGTCCCCTCCGCCTCCATGTGCTGCTGTGCCTCCGCGAGGCCGATGCCCCGCTGGAAGGCGGCCATCAGGCCGGGGTCGTGGCCTGCGGGTTGTTCGGAGTCCTGACGGGGGGCGGGACCGTCGCGGAGTTGGGGGGCGATGTGTTCCTGGGCGCGGCGCCGGGGCAGTTGGGGCGGTTTGCCCATGGTGCCGCGTACCGCTCCGCCGCGTCGGACGGGCGGTGCGGTCACGTTCTCGGCCACGGTCCGCCGGTCGCCGGGGCGGATGCCGGGTACCGCCTCCGAGGGGTTGGCCCGTTCCGGGTGGGCGCCGCGTACCGGCAGCGGCACCGGTCCGCTGCCGTTCGGCGCCGGTGCGGCGGGCGGTGCCGAGTCCCCTCGTTGATGCCGCCCCGGTGCCCCGGCCTCGCGCTGGTGCCGCGCCGGTTGCCCCCCGTCGGTCCCGCCCGGCGACCCACCTTGCCCCCGGCCCTGCGGAGGTTGCCGCGGCGGTACCAGCGGATGCCCCCCGCCCATGGTGTCCTCCGGTCGCCCTACGGCACCGGGGGCGCCCGGCGTCGTACCCAACAAGGCCTGTGGCACTACGAGTACGGCCTGCACCCCGCCGTAGATGTTGGTCTGGAGGCGGACGTGGATGCCGTGCCGGCGGGCGAGTTGGGAGACCACGAACAGGCCGATGCGGCCGTCGGCCAGCAGGCTGGCGACGTTGACCTGGTCGGGGTCGGTGAGCAGGGTGTTCATACGGCTCTGTTCGCCGACGGGCATGCCGAGTCCGCGGTCCTCGACCTCGACGGCGAGGCCCGAGGTGACGAGGTTGGCGCGGAGCAGTACTTGGGTGTGCGGAGCGGAGAACACCGTGGCGTTCTCCACGAGTTCGGCCAGCAGGTGGATCACGTCGGCGACGGCGTGGCCGCGCAGGGTGCCGTCGATCGGCGGCACGAGTTTGACGCGGGAGTACTGCTCGACCTCGGCGATGGCGGACCGGAGCACCTCGGTCATGGAGACCGGGTTGCTCCACTGTCTGCGGGAGACGGCGCCGCCGAGGACGGCGAGGTTCTCGGCGTGGCGGCGGATGCGGGTGGCGAGGTGGTCGACGTGGAAGAGGCCCTTGAGCAGGTCGGGGTCCTCGATCTCGTTCTCCAGCTCGTCGAGGATGGAGATCTCCCGGTGCACGAGGGACTGCAGGCGCCGGGCGAGGTTGACGAAGACCTCGACCTTCTGTTCGCTGCCTGCCTGGCTGGAGAGCTGGGCCGCCGCCACGACGGCGGTGACGGCGCCGTCGTGGGCGTGTGCCAGGTCGGCGGCGAGCAGGTCGAAGTCGTCGGCGTCTCCGGGGGGCCGGCTGCGCGGCTTGCGTGGGGGCGGGCCCTCGCCTCGGCGCAGCGCCTCGACCAGGTCGCGCAGGTCGGCCTCGCCGCGCGCGCTGCTGCGGCGCAGGGCACCGATGCGGTCGCTGACGGAACCGGCCGCGCGGCCCGCGGCCACGGCGGCGATCACGATGCCCGCGAGCGTCACCGACGTGGCTCCGGCGAGGACGCCCCAGAGGGTGAGGCTGGTCCGCGCTCCGGTGGAGCGGACGGTGAACAGGACGGCCGCGCTGGCGCTCAGGGCGACCGCGACGGGCGGCAGCACGGCGAGGCGCAGGAGTTGGGGCCGTATGTGCGTCTCGGGCACTGCGGGCACGGGGCGGGCGGCCGGTCGCCCGTGCCGGCCGCCCTCACGGCGGTCTGCGCGTGCGGCCGGTGCACGGAGTTGAGACATCGGCGTCCTCGTACTGGTGCGTCGGGCCGGTTTGCTCGCGCGGGGTGCGCGATTCGGGCATACGCCATCGCGGTGCCGGTCGAGAGAGCCGAAGAATTCGGCACCGCGTCGCCCGACGGACACTCACAGTAGTCGTCAACGCATCATGTGCGGTGGGCAGTTGACAAAGTCCCACGGGGAGCGTCCCGCTCTGGTATGAGGCCTCGCACGACAGACCGATAACCTTCTCGGCCGCACGGCGAAGAAGGACAAAGAATCGATCGCCCCTGATCGGAACCGGTCGCGAACGGGCGCCAGGGGCTGGGGAGCTCGATGCCGGTCAGCCCCCGATGTTCACCTGCCCCGCGCCTGCGGCTGGGCCGCGACGGCGTTTCCCGGGGGTTCCGCCGCCCTCGGCCGTGGGCCGGAACATCACAGGCCGTATCCGGAGGGGGCACTGTGGCCGGGCGGAGCCACCTCATCGCCGGCGACCGGCCCCCACACGATTTCGTGGAGGGAGTCGCCGGGGACTGCGCACTGCGGGGGCGCGGCCCGTGCCGGACCGCGACCCCGTCAACACCTGTGGGTTCGGACCTCCGTCAGCGTTCGTTCGCGAGGTCGAGTTCCGCCGGAGTCGCGGCCGGGTTCGGTTCCGTCCCGACCGGCTTCGGGGTGCGCCAGTGCTGGTCGATCGTCCCCCCGAAGGGCCGCCACCAGGGGTCCGTCACCGGGTCGCCGCCCGGTTCGAACGGCTCGCCCGGCCGCGGGGTGACCACGGCCTGGCCCGCCGCCTCACCCTCGTAAGCGGTCCATTCGCCGGGCTCGGCCCACGGGTGCAGCGCCAGGTTGAACGTGCCCCAGTGGATCGGCAGCAGCACCCCGTGCGGCTGCCCGCCCTGGAGGTCGAGGTGGGCGCGCATGCCCTCCTCCGGCGTCATGTGGATGTCGGGCCAGAACTCGCTGTACGCGCCGATCTGGATCATCGTCGCGTCGAACGGGCCGTGCGCGGCGCCGATGTCCTTGAAGCCCTCGAAGTAACCGGTGTCACCACTGTGGTAGATCCGGTGCTCGTCCCCGGCGACCACCCAGGAGGCCCAGAGCGTGTGCTGGGTGTTGCGCAGACCGCGACCGCAGAAGTGGCGGGCCGGGGTGGCGGTCAGGGTGAGGCCGCCGACCTTGGTCTCCTCGTTCCAGTCCAGCTCGCGCAGCCGGTCGGCGGACACACCCCAGTGCTCCAGGTGGGCGCCGACGCCGAGCGGCACAGCGAACAGGGTGTCCGTGTCGGCCAGCGCCTTGATCGTGGGCATGTCAAGGTGGTCGTAGTGGTCGTGCGAGACGACCACGACATCGACCGGGCCGAGCGCGGCCAGCGGCAGGGGCACCGGGTGCAGCCGCTTGGGTCCGGCGAACGGGAACGGGGAGCAGCGCTCGCCCCAGACCGGGTCGAAGAGGACCCGGTGGCCGTCGATCTCCGCCAGCACGCTGGAGTGCCCCATCCAGGTCAGCCGCAGCCCGGTGGCGGCGCGCTTGGCCAGGTCGGCGAGGGTGGTGGCGTGCACCGGCAGAGTGCCGTCGGGGGCGCGGCGGGCGCGTGCCTCCTTGTCGAGGTACGCCTTGCCCATCTGACCCATCGTGCCGCCGGACGGGCGGACGTTCGTGTTGCCCCCGGGATTCTGGAAGACCCCGTCCTTGAAGTGGGGGGATCTGCGGATGCGCGCCAGGCGCTCGCCGCTCGGGTCCGCGCCGAAGGCCGCGGGCCGCAGCTCGCGGAGCCCGGAGCTCAGGGTACGGAAACCGGTCACGATTCCTCCAGGTGGAGTCGGTCAGGCTTTCCATTATGGTCGACCCCTGTGACAACGCCGGTGCGTCGGCGTCGCGGAGCCCGCTTTCCAAGGAAAGACCAAAGTTCCACGCCTCTTCGGGGCTGAACCCGATCTTCCGTTGACAGGACGCGACGCCACTTTCGATACTGACTCGCCGTTCAGTACCTGCTGTCCGGCACCCACCTCACCACCCACCCTGTCGGCACCACCCATCCTGTCGGCCGGCGCCCGAGGAGTCCGCATGACCGCCCCCTTGATGTCGCTCACCTGGACCGACCACGTCACCGGCCGCCAGGGCTTCCTGGTCGTCGACCGGTTGGTGCGCGGGGTGTCGAGCGGTGGTCTGCGGATGCGGCCGGGCTGCACGCTCGACGAGGTGGCGGGGCTCGCGCGCGGGATGACCATGAAGGAGGCGCTGCACTACAACCCGGAGAGCCGTTACGTCCCTCTGGGCGGCGCGAAGGGCGGCATCGACTGCGACCCCCAGGACCCGGTGGCATACGGCCTCCTCGTGCGCTACCTGCGCGCCATGCGGCCGTACATCGAGAGCTTCTGGACGACGGGTGAGGACCTCGGGCTGACGCAGGACCTGGTCGACAGGGCCGCCGCGGAGGCGGGGCTCGTGTCGTCGATCCAGGCGGTGTATCCACTGCTCGACGACGAGGCGACGGCGCGGCGGCGGCTCGCGGACGCCTTCGCGGTCGAGGTGGACGGCATCGGTCTCGACGAGCTGGTCGGCGGCTGCGGGGTCGCCGAGTCGGTGCTCGCGGCGCTGGACCGCGCGGGCGTGCCCTACGCGGGGACGCGGGTCGCCGTGCAGGGCCTGGGCACCATGGGCGGGGCGACGGCGCGGTTCCTCACGCGCGCGGGGCTGGCGGTCGTGGCAGTGGCCGACATCAAGGGCACGATCACGAACCCGGACGGGCTCGACGTGGACGCGCTGCTCGCCGCCCGGGACGCGTACGGCACCGTGGACCGCGCCGTACTGCGCCCCGGCGACCGCGAACTCCCCGGCGAGGACTGGCTGTCCGTCGAGGCGGAGGTGCTGGTCCCGGCGGCCGTGTCGTACGCGATCGACACCACGAACCAGCAGGGGATCACCGCCCGCTGGATCGTCGAGGCGGCCAACATGCCGGTACTGCCCGAGGCGGAGGAGCTGCTGGCCGCGCGGGGGGTCACCGTGCTGCCGGACGTGGTCGTGAACTCCGGGACGAACGCCTGGTGGTGGTGGACCCTGTTCGGCGACATCGGCGCGGACGCGGACGAGGCGTTCGCCCACACCCGGCGTTCGATGCGCGCCCTCATCGACCAGATGCTGGCCCGCGCGGAGGCCGACGGCACGACACCGCGCGCCGCCGCGCACGCCATCGTCGCGGACCGGCTGCCGGTCATCGCGGAGCGTTTCGGCTGGTACCGGTGAGGTACGAGGCACCACCTCGGCGGGCGACGGATTAGGGTGACCGCGTGGCGAGAGTGCGGTTGGGCGTGGCGGAGCGGCGTGCGGAGTTGCTGCGGGCCGCCGTCGAGCAGATCGAGGCGCGGGGTGTGGCGGCGGTCAGGATCGCCGACGTGGCGTCGGCGCTCGGGGTGAGCAACGCGCTGGTGCTCTATCACTTCTCGACCAAGGAGAAGCTGGTCGCCGCCGCGTTCACGTTCGCCGCCGAGGACGACCTGGCGCATCTGCGCAAGCTGCTCGGCCGCCGTACGACCGCGCTGCGGCGGCTGCGGGCCGCGGTGCGCTGGTACGCGCCGACCGGGCAGGCCAAGGGCTGGCGGCTGTGGATCGAGGGCTGGGCGGCGGCCCTGCGTGAACCCGCCCTCCTGGACGTCACCCGCGATCTCGACCGGCAGTGGAAACGGGCGCTCGCGGAGGTCGTCGCGGAGGGGGTCGCCGCGGGCGAGTTCGAGTGCGCGGACCCGAACAGCGCGGCCCTGCGCCTCACGGCCCTCCTGGACGGCCTCGCCGTACAGATGACGGCGTACGCGGGAGCGGTGTCGCACGCACGGGCCCTGGAGTGGGTCGACGAGGCGCTCGCACGGGAACTCGGCCTGGAACGGGCGGCGTTGACCGCTTCCTGAGTCACGCGCGAGGGCGGCGATACGGGGGGCGGCACGGCCACGCGTGCGCGTGCGGGCCGCCAGCACCATCCTGCCGCCGGGCGAGTCCGCGGGCGCGGCCACGCGTGCGCGTGCGGGCCTACGGCGGGCGCGTGCGGGCACCGGGATGTGACCCCGGGGCGAGGGACGGCTCCCGGTCATGTCACGTCGACACCCCGGTTCACCCGTCGACGGACCAGCACTCCCGCGAGGTCATCCCACCGGTCCAACCCGCCGCGCCGGGACCTACCAAGCCGTACAGCCCCCGGCACAGCGGTCGCACCCGTCACCCCGTCACCGTCGTCACCCCGTCAAGCCACCGACTGGATCCGCATCTTGATGTCGCCCGGCGACAGCGCCCCCTTGGCCTCCACATGGTCACCCGAGGACTCGCCGCGCAACCGGCGCCCGATCCACGGCACCAGGTACTCGCGCGCCCAGTGCACGTCGTCGCGCCGGATGTCGAGCGTGCCGCGCGGCGGCAGCGGGGGCCAGGGCTGGTCCGGGTCGACCGGGACCTCGACGCCGAGGACCTGGCCTGCGCGGAGCGCCACGCGCGTGTGCCCCTCGGGAGAGAGATGCAGCCGGTCGCCGTCCCAGGCCCGCCGGTCCTGGACCGTCTTCAGGGACCACAGGTCGAGCACCGGGCAGCCGTACCGGTCGGCGATGGCCCGGACATGTCCGTTGTAGGTGGCGATCTTGCCGCGCAGATGCTTGAGCACGGGCACACCACGGGTGTCGAACCCGGTCGTCACCATGACGGTGCCGACGGCACGGGTGAGGTCGGCGACCGCGCGTTCGAAGCGCTCGGCGACCTCGTCGGGGTCGGTGCCGGGACGGATGATGTCGTTGCCGCCCGCGCAGAAGGAGACCAGGTCCGGGCCGATCTCCTTGGCCCGGGTGAGCTGGTCGGCCACGATCTGGTCGAGCAGTTTCCCGCGCACGGCAAGGTTGGTGTACTCGAAGTCGCCCTCGGGTCGGCGGTCCGCGAGCAGTACCGCGAACCGGTCGGCCCAGCCGACCATCGCCCCGTCGGGCCCGGGGTCGCCGACGCCCTCGGTGAAGCTGTCCCCCACCGCCACGTACGACCCGATCACTGATCTGCTGTCGCTCTTCGAATCGTTAGCCACGGCAACCATAATTCACCCTGGAGTGTGACCTACGCGATCGTATTTAGGGGTTGACGGGCGGTGAGATAAGCCACTTGTAAAGGGTTGCCCAAAGTCGGAATAAGCCTCTGAGCAGGGGCGTTGACGCCAGGAACTGCCCTGCGCCGGGCCCCGAGAGGTCAGCCGACGGTGACGCCGTGCGAGCGGAGGTAGGCGACCGGGTCCACGTCCGAGCCGTAGTACGGAGTGGTCCGGATCTCGAAGTGCAGGTGCGGGCCGGTCACGTTGCCGGTCGCACCGGAGAGGCCGATCTGCTGCCCCTCGGTCACGGTCTGGCCGGCCGAGACGGACAGCTGCGACAGGTGCGCGTACTGCGAGTACTCGCCGTCCGCGTGCCGGATCACGACCTCGTTGCCGTAGGCGCCGTCGTAGGCCGCGGAGACGACCGTGCCGGCGGCGACCGCCTTGACGGTGGTGCCGGTCGGGACGACGAAGTCGACGCCCGTGTGGTAGCCGCTGGACCACATGCTGCCCGCGACGTGGTAGCCGGTGCCGATGGTGGCGCCGACCACGGGGAGGGTGTAGCCGCTGGAGGTGCTGGTGCTCTCGGCGCTCTGTGTCGCCGTCGTGCTCTTCGAGGAAGACGAGGAGGACGAGGAGGACGACGACGAGGACGAGGGCGCCGAAGAACCGGACGGCTTGGACGACTTGGACGACTTGCCCGTCCCACTCGTCGTGGCCTTCTGGCCGAGGGTGAGCTTCAGGCCCGGGTGGATCAGCGACGGGTCGCCGCCGATGGCCTCACGGTTGTCCTGGTAGATCTTCTTCCAGCCGCCGGTGACGTCCTGGTCCTCGGCGATCTTCGCGAGCCAGTCACCCGCCTTCACCGCATACGTCTTCACGTTCGCGGCCTTGGCGGTCGTCTTCTCCGCAACCGTCTTCTCACTGGCCGGAACCGACTGAACGGCCTTTTCCGGAGCGGAAGTCGTAGTCGCGGCATGGGCGCCGGCGGCCCCCATGAGCGGCAGGGCGAGCGCGGCGCCGCCGGTTCCGGCTACGGCTATCGAGCGGGCGAGTCGCGGGGACTTCGGGCGGCGGTGCTTACCCTTCGCGGGCATGACGAATTCCTCTCCGGCGCCTGCGAGGTGAGCTGTCGGGTGCGGGCTGGAGATGCCCGGCCGCGCGCTGGTCGCGGCTTTACCCCAAGCCCGTTCCGGAGACCGGAACAGGCGTCCTACCTGTGGGTCCCCCGCTCCTGCCGCATACGGGTGGGTGTGTGCGGAGTCCGGGCGGCGGCAGGATTGGGCGTCCGTCCGGATTGGTGGCGAACGTAAGCGAGGAAGACGCAAAGGGACAAGCAGGAGGTTCCACGGATATGCGTTTCTTGTGATCCCCTGTGGGAATTCACAGTCACCCTCCGTGAATTCCCCGGGGGTCCATCCTTCAATTCCCCTGGAAAAGCACGTCAATTACGTGAACATGACGAACGACGTACGGTCACGAATATGACGCTGATCACGTACATGCCCCTCAGGTTCCCTTATTCCAGAGCGAGTTGGAACGAAGGCTGCAATTAGGACAGAAGGCTCAGATGCGACGCAGTCGGAGAACCGTCGCATCGAGGTCACCACGCAACCCGGTCCGCAGCCCGTGATGCAACAGGACCGCGCCTCGGTGGACTTCGCCCGTTTCGAGGCATTCGTACGACGCCGACGGGTCGAGCCCGCGCAGCCGGAGCGCCGGCAACGGCTCGCCGTAGTGCTGCGCCTGGAGCAGGGCGAGGACGACGGTCTCGTCGCCGCGCACGTACTGCACGGCGCTCAGTCCGCCCGTCGGCGGGCGCAGCCGGTGGAGGTCGCCGTGCTGCACGAGCGGCCGGATCTCCTTGTAGAGGTCCACCCACCGGCGGGCCTCGGCGAGTTCCTCCTCGGTCCACTCCGAGAGGTCGCCGCCCACGCCGAGCACCCCGGCCATGGCGCTCACGAATCGGAAGCGCAGGCTGCTGACCCGGTCGTTGAGCTGGGTGTTCGGGCTGTCGGTGACCCAGGCGGCCATCACGCGCGCGGGGTGGATCTGGCTGAAGCCGTGCTGGATGGCGAGCCGGTCGAGCGGGTCGGTGTTGTCCGAGGTCCACACCTGGTCCGTGCGGCTCATGATGCCGAGGTCGATCCGGCCGCCACCGCCCGAGCAGGACTCGAAGGCCACGCCCGGGTGGGCCGCCCGCAGCCGGTCCAACAGGCCGTACAGGGCGTGCACATGGTCGACCCAGAGGCGCTGCGGATAGGCCTCGCCGGGCCAGCCGGCGTCGGTGAAGCAGCGGTTGAAGTCCCACTTCACATAGTCGATCGGGGCGCTGGTCAGCAGCGTGTCGAGGCGCTCCCAGAGGTACTCCTGGACGTCCTCTCGGGCCAGGTTCAGCACGAGCTGATTGCGGAACTCCGTCCGCTTTCGTCCCGGTTGGAACTGCACCCAGTCGGGGTGCGCGCGGTACAGGTCGCTGTCCGGATTGACCATTTCGGGCTCGACCCAGATGCCGAACTGCATGCCGAGCGCGTGCACGTAGTCGGCGAGCGGCTTGAGACCGCCGGGGAAGCGGTCCGGGTTCGGGGTCCAGTCGCCGAGTCCGGCGCGGTCGCTGGTGCGCTTCCCGAACCAGCCGTCGTCGACCACGAACAGCTCGACCCCGGCCGCCGCCGCACGCCGCGCGAGCACGCCCTGCTGCTCCTCGGAGATGTCGAACTGGGTGGCCTCCCAGGAGTTGTAGAGCACCGGCCGGTCCTGGTCCGCGTCCGGGATGACGTACGTCCGCTGGTACGTGTGCCAGGTGCGGCTGGCCGCCCCGAAGCCGCCGTCGCTCCACAGGCCGGCGAAGACGGGGGTCGTGAAGGACTCCCCCGGCTCCAGGAGCAGCAGCCCGGAGTCGTCGTACCCGGCGCCGCCGCTGATCTGCACGCGCGCGTCCGAGAGTTGGGCCACGGCGATCCGCCAGGACCCCGACCAGCCGAGAGCACACCCGTAGACCTCGCCGCGCTCCTCGGTCGCGTCGAGGTCGAGGGCGACCCAGGGCAGGTGCTGGTGTCCGGTGTGTCCGCGACGGCTGCCGATGACCTTCTCACCGTAGGTGAGACCGGAACGCACCAGCCGGGACTCGGCGGCCCACCGCCCGTGCAACTGCGACAGCCCCCATCCCTCCCGCTCGGGCAACGTCCACACGGCGGAGTCGGCGCGCAACAGCTCCAGAGCCCCGGGCCCGTCGTTGTCCAGGGTCGTCCAGCGCTCTACGACGTCGCCGCGCGTCCGGTAGTGCAGGGTGATCGCCAGTCCGCTGTCCCGGAAGCGCAGCCGCAGCTCGTCGTCCTCGGTGTCGTAGCGCTCGAAGGTCCATTCCGTGCCCCGGCGCTCGGGCGTGCGCACGGACAGGGCGGGCCGGGCGAAGCGGGGGCCGCCCTCGACGGGGTACTCCTCGCGTCCGTCGAGCGGGGACTCGAAGGAGGAGCCGCCGGGCAGCGGGCGGGCGGCGAGCTCCTCGGCGTCCGCCAAGGCGATGGCGGGGCCCCAGTGCAGGTGGAGCAGCTCGTCGCGCTCGGTGAGATGGACGGCGTAGCTGCTCGTGGGGCCCGACAGCACCCACGTACGGCCGTTCTCGGCGATCTCCAGCATCAAGTCCCTCACAGATTCGAACAAGTCCACTCAAGTGGCAACATCATCAATGGCCCGGGGCCTGTGAGGCAACGTCTGTGGACAACTCATGGCCCGAGGAATCGATGTCGTATCGTCGGGAACGTGCCCGCCGGTGAGCCGCGCCGTCGGGCCGAGTGGGAGGAGTCCTCGTGACGCAGCAGATTCCGTCGACCGAGCCGGAGTTGTCCGGAGTGCGCAATTTCCGGGACGTGGGCGGACTTCCGACGGTGGACGGACGGCAGGTGCGGCACGGAGTGCTGTTCCGCAGCGGCCATTTGGCGCACGCGACCGACGAGGATGCGGCGTTCCTCGCCTCCCTCGGGCTGCACACGATCTTCGACTTCCGCAACGCGTCGGACCAGAAGCTGGAGGGCCCCGACGTCGAGCTGCCCGGAGTGCGCAATGTGAACCTGCCGCTGAGCGACCCGGCGGACGGCTCCGAGTTCTGGAAGATGGTCCGGGACGGCGAGATCGAACAGCTGCGCGGGATCCTCGGCGACGGCAAGGGCGCCGACCGGATGATCGCCTCGTACCGCACGATCATCAAGGAGCGCACCACCGAGCACTCCCAGGTGCTGCGCTCTCTCGCCGAGGACAGCGTCCCCGCGCTGATGCACTGCGCGGCGGGCAAGGACCGCGCGGGCCTGT
The DNA here is from genome assembly GCF_044753545.1 of Streptomyces sp. NPDC088350. Classification (NCBI taxonomy): domain Bacteria; kingdom Bacillati; phylum Actinomycetota; class Actinomycetes; order Kitasatosporales; family Streptomycetaceae; genus Streptomyces; species Streptomyces sp. NPDC088350. The sequence continues at coordinate 656,816 of NZ_JBIVNL010000003.1, forward strand.
CGATAGCCGTGACGCTTGTCGCCGTGGGCGTGGAGCGCGAGGCGATCCTCGCCGACTACCTGGAGTCGAACGCCAAGCACCGCCGCTATCAAGTGCGCCGCAGCGGCGCCTCCGCCGCGGGCCACTCCCCCGAGGTGATGGAACTCCTCAGCCCCCTCTTCGACGCCCGCGCCGAGTATCTGACGGCGGCCTTCGACACCGTCGAGGAGACCTGGGGCGGGGTGGACACCTATCTGGAGCAGGGGCTGGGGATCACCCCGGAGGTCCGGGAGCGGCTGCGCGAGCGCCTGCTCGACTGAACCGACGGCTGCGGCGGGCTACTTGGCGCCCAGGGAGAACAGCAGGTAGATGAAGGCCGCGAAGAGGTGGCCGACGGCGATGTAGATGATGAGTCGTATCCACAGGGCGCGCGGGAACTTGTCCTCGATGTTGTTGCCGCTCATGGCGTGTCTCCGATGATCGGGCCCAGGCACAGGGCGGCCGTGGGGCTCTGCAACAGGGTGTGGACGAACAGGACCTCGACACCGGTCTCGTCGGCGGCGGCGAGCCGGTGCGGGGTGAGCGAGTCGAAGTGGGCGCTGTCGCCCGGCGCGAGGAGGTGCGCGGTGTCGCCGAGGCGGAGTCTCAGACGCCCCTTCAGGACGTACAGCCACTCCTCGCCGGGGTGCACGCGCACGATGTCGCCCTGGGAGCCGTGCGGGATGCGCACGCGCAGCGACTGCATCCCGCGGCCGGGCGCCCCGGCCTGCCAGTAGGTCCAGCCGCCCGCGTGGGTCGGTTCCATCTCGGCGGCGCGCACGACGGCGTCCCGGTCGGCGACCGTCTCGCCGAGCAGATCCGAGACTGTCGTACCGTAGATACGGGCCAGCGCGAGCAGCATCGGCAGCGAGGGCTGGCGCAGCCCGGTCTCCAGCCGGGAGAGATGGGCGGGCGAGAGCCCGGCCGAGCGGGCGGCGGCCTCCAGGGTGAGGGAGGCACGCCGGCGCAGCGCGCGGAGCTGTGGTGCGACGGTGGCCGGCAGGTCGTCGGCCGGCCCGGCCGAAGCCGACTGCTCCGGCCCGGTCTCTGGAGAGCTCATGCTCTCCATTCAGCCGCAGGCTTGCCTCTGCGGCAAATCTCTTGCCTCAGAGGCAAAAACCCGCGGCGCCCGGAAGAGGCGGAGTACCCCTACCGGTTGGCCACCGCCTGCTTCACCAGCGTCTTGCTGAAGTCCCACATCAGCCCGCCGCCGCTGTGCGCGTCGTCCATCACGGCGGTGAAGGCGTCCACGAACCGGTCCACCTCGCGCTCGCCGACGATCAGCGGCGGGATCAGCTTGATGACCTCCAGGTGGTCGCCGGAGACCTGGGTGAGGATGCGGTGCCGCTGAAGCAGCGGTACGACCACCATCTGCGCGAACAGCCCCTTGCGCGCGGCCTGCAGCATGGTCCAACGGCTGCGCAGCTTCAGCGACTTGGGCTTCCCGAACTCGATGCCGATCATCAGACCCCGGCCGCGGACATCGGCGAGCAGCTCGTACTTGTCCACCAGCGCGGCGAGCCGGGACTTCAACCGGTCCCCGGTGGCACGGGCGTTGGCGACGATCTGCTCGTTCTCCATCACGGACAACACGGCGAGGCCGGCCGCCATGGCCTGGGCGTTGGACCCGAAGCTCGCCGAGTGGACCAGCACGCGGTCCATGGACGAGTAGACCTTCTTGAAGATCCAGTCCTTGCCGAGGGTGGCGCCGACCGGCACATAACCACCGGACAGCGCCTTGGCCACGCACACCAGGTCCGGCTCCACACCGTCCTCGTGCTGGTACGCGTAGAAGTCGCCGGTCCTGCCAAGGCCCGTCTGCACTTCATCCGCGATGAGCAACGCCTTGTGCTGGCGCAGGAGTTCCTGCGCGGCGCGCAGATAGCCGGGCGGGGCCTCGTGGACACCCTTGCCCTGGATCGGCTCGACGACGAGGGCGGCGACGTCGCCCTTCTTCAACTCCCGTGCCAGGGCGTCGAGATCACCGAGGGGTACGGCGGTGTCGGGCAGCAGCGGGGCGAAGCCGTCCCGGAAGCCGTCCTCACCGTTGACCGACAGCGAGCCCGTGGTCAGGCCGTGGAAGGCGTGGTCGCAGTACAGGACGCGGGGTTTCCCGGTGGCGTAGCGGGCGAACTTGAGCGCTGTCTCGACCGCCTCCGTACCGCTGTTGCCGAAGAACACCCGGTCCAGGTGCGGGCTGTGGGTGAGCAGCTTCTCGGCGAGCAGGCCCGGCAGCGGCTGGCAGTCGAAGCGGGTGAGGTCGGCGAGCTGGGCGTCGAGGACGTCGTGCAGCGCCTTGCGGACGACGGGGTGGTGGCGGCCGAGGCCCATCACCCCGAACCCGGCGAGCATGTCCAGGTAGTCGTTGCCGTCCGCGTCCCAGAAGTAGGCGCCCTCGCCCCGCTCGTAGACCTTGTCGAAGCCGATGGTGTGCAGCATGCGCGGGAGCTGGTGGTTGAGGTACTTGGTGTGCAGCTCGTAGCGCTCGGCTCCGCGCTCGGCCAAGAGCGCGGTGAGGTCGAACTCCTTGGTCATTCGGGTTTCTCCTTGGCTGCGCGGTCGGTCGTGTCCTTGACCGCCAGGCTTGCGCTGATCCGTCCGGCGACCTCGACGGGTGTGAGGCCGATGTCTGCGAGCACCTCGCCGCGTTTGGCGTGCGCGAGGAACTGCTCCGGGATGCCGAACCGCCGTACGGGCACGTCGACTTCGGCGTCACCCAGTGCCAGCGCCACGGCGGCGCCGACGCCCGAGGCGCGGCTGTTGTCCTCGACGACAGCGACGAGGCGGTGTTCGGCGGCGAGGCCGGGCAGCGCCGGGTCGACGGGTTTGACCCAACGGGGGTCCACGACCGTGCAGTTGACGCCCCGGGCTTCGAGGAGTTCGGCGGCCTGGAGGCAGACGGGCGCCATCACCCCTACGGCGACGAGCAGCACCTCCGGCGTCTCCGCGCCCCGGTACAGGACGTCGAGTCCGCCCACACGGTCGATCGCCGGGATCTCCGGTCCGACCGACTCCTTCGGGAAGCGGACGAGGGTCGGCGCGTCGTCGACGGCGACCGCTTCCCTTAGTTGGGCGCGGAGTTGGTCGGCGTCGCGTGGGGCGGCGATCCGCAGACCCGGCACGACCTGAAGGATGGACATGTCCCACATGCCGTTGTGTGACGCTCCGTCAACTCCCGTCACCCCGGCGCGGTCCAGGACGAAGGTCACCCCGCAGCGGTGCAGCGCCACGTCCATCAGGAGTTGGTCGAAGGCGCGGTTGAGGAAGGTGGCGTAGACGGCGACGACGGGATGCAGTCCGCCGGTCGCCAGGCCCGCCGCCGACACCGCCGCGTGCTGCTCGGCGATGCCGACGTCCCACACCCGGTCCGGGAAACGGGCCGCGAACTTGCCGAGGCCGACCGGGTGCAGCATCGCGGCGGTGATCGCCACGACGTCGTCCCGCTCCTCCCCGATGCGCAGGATCTCGTCGCCGAACACGCTGGTCCAGGAAGGGCCGTTGGAGGGCACGAGGGGCTCGCAGGTGAGCGGGTCCATCACGCCGACGGTGTGGAAGTGGTCCTCCTCGTGGGCGAGGGCGGGTTCGTAGCCGCGCCCCTTCTCCGTGAGGCAGTGCACGAGGACCGGGCCGTGGAAGCGTTTCGCGCGGCGCAGTGCCGACTCGACGGCGCCGATGTCGTGTCCGTCGATCGGGCCGACGTACTTGAGGCCCAGGTCCTCGAACATGCCCTGCGGGGCGAACGCGTCCTTGAAGCCCTTCTTCGCGCCGTGCAGGGACTCGTAGACGGTGTTGCCGATGACCGGGGTGCGCAGCAGGACGTCCTTGCCCCAGGCGAGGACCTTCTCGTAGCTGTCGGTCGTGCGCAGGGTGGCCAGGTGGTTGGCGAGGCCGCCGATGGTGGGCGAGTACGAGCGTTCGTTGTCGTTGACCACGATGATCAGCGGCCGGTCCTTGGCGGCGGCGATGTTGTTCAGCGCCTCCCAGGCCATGCCGCCGGTGAGCGCGCCGTCGCCGATGACCGCGACGACATGGCCCTTCTCGCCCTGCACCTGGCGGGCCTTGGCGAGGCCGTCGGCCCAGCCGAGCGCGGTGGAGGCGTGGCTGTTCTCGATGACGTCGTGCTCGGACTCCTCGCGCGAGGGGTAGCCGGAGAGGCCGCCCTTGCCGCGCAGCTTCGAGAAGTCCTGACGGCCCGTCAGGAGCTTGTGCACATAGCTCTGGTGGCCGGTGTCCCACAGGATGCGGTCGCCCGGTGACTCGAAGACCCGGTGGAGCGCGATGGTCAGTTCCACGACGCCCAGGTTGGGTCCGAGGTGTCCGCCGGTCCTGGCCACCGCGTGGACCAGGAACTCCCTTATCTCTTCGGACAGTTCGCCGAGTTCCGCCTCGGACAGCGACTTCAGGTCGCGTGGTTGCCGGATGCTCTCCAGAATCGTCACGTCGGGCCCCCTTCGGTCCGTGCTGTTCAACTCACGGTGACGGCCGGCTCCCCCGCCGCGACGCCGTCCTGCTCCATCTGTTCGGCGATCTTCATCGCCTCCTCGATGAGGGTCTCCACGATCTTCGACTCGGGGACGGTCTTGATGACCTCGCCCTTCACGAAGATCTGGCCCTTTCCGTTGCCGGAGGCGACGCCGAGGTCCGCCTCCCGCGCCTCGCCGGGTCCGTTGACGACGCAGCCCATGACCGCGACGCGCAGCGGGACCTCCATGCCCTCAAGGCCCGCCGTGACCTCGTCGGCGAGCTTGTAGACGTCCACCTGGGCCCGCCCGCAGGACGGGCACGACACGATCTCCAGCCTCCGGGGCTTGAGGTTGAGGGACTCCAGGATCTGGAGGCCGACCTTGACCTCCTCCACCGGCGGTGCGGACAGCGACACGCGGATCGTGTCGCCGATGCCCTCGCTGAGCAGTGCCCCGAAGGCGACCGCCGACTTGATCGTGCCCTGGAAGGCGGGTCCGGCCTCGGTGACCCCGAGGTGCAGCGGATAGTCGCTCTGCGCGGCCAGCAGCCGGTAGGCGTTGACCATCACCACGGGGTCGTTGTGCTTGACGGAGATCTTGATGTCCCGGAAGCCGTGCTCCTCGAAGAGGGACGCCTCCCACAGGGCCGACTCGACGAGCGCCTCGGGCGTCGCTTTGCCGTACTTCTGGAGCAGACGACGGTCCAGGGAACCGGCGTTGACCCCGATCCGGATCGGCGTGCCATGGTCCTTCGCGGCCCGCGCGATCTCCTTGACCTTGTCGTCGAACTGTTTGATGTTGCCGGGATTGACGCGAACCGCCGCGCACCCGGCCTCGATTGCGGCGAAGACGTACTTGGGCTGGAAGTGGATGTCCGCGATCACCGGGATCTGCGACTTGCGCGCGATGGTCGCCAACGCGTCCGCGTCGTCCTGCGTGGGGCAGGCGACGCGGACGATCTGGCAGCCGGAGGCGGTGAGTTCGGCGATCTGCTGGAGGGTGGCGCCGATGTCCGACGTACGGGTCGTGGTCATCGACTGGACCGAGACGGGGGCCCCGCCCCCGACCGCCACCGATCCGACCTGGATGCGTCGCGACACACGTCGCTCGGCGATCGGCCGGACCGGCATCTCGGGGACGCCCAGGGCTACGGCGGTCATGACGTCAGTCGCGGTTTCCGGCGACGGTCTCGCGCATGGCCCGCAGGGACTCCTTGAGGGAGCCCATGGTGGCGAGGACGGCGGTGGGCTCGTAGCCGCAGTGCGCCATGCAGTTGGCGCAGCGCGGGTCCTTGCCGCGGCCGTACTTGTCCCAGTCGGTCTCCTCGATCAGCTCCCGGTACGTGGGCACGTACCCGTCGCTCATCAGGTAGCAGGGGCGCTGCCAGCCGAAGAGCGAGTAGTTCGGGATCGCCCAGGCCGTGCACGGGAAGTCGACCTTGCCCTCCAGGAAGTCCAGGAAGAGCGGGGAGTGGTTGAGCCGCCACTTCCTGCGGTTGCCGCCCGCGAAGGCCTTCTTGAACAGCTCGTGGGTCTGCGCGACACCCAGGAAGTGCTCCTGGTCGGGCGCCTTCTCGTAGGCGTAGGCGGGCGAGATCATCATCTCGTCGACCTTGAGGTCGTCGTTGAGGAAGTTGAGCACCTCGATGATGGTCTGCGGGGTGTCCGTGTTGAAGAAGGTCGAGTTGGTGGTGACCCGGAAGCCGCGCTTCTTGGCCTCCTTGATCGCCTCCACCGCCTCGTCGAACACACCCTCCTTCGCGACGGACTCGTCGTGCCGCTCGCGCAGCCCGTCGATGTGCACCGCGAAGGCGAAGTACGGCGAGGGCGTGAACTTGTCGAGCTTCTTGCGCAGCAGCATGGCGTTGGTGCAGAGGAAGACGTACTTCTTCTTCGCCACCAACTGCCGCGCGATCTCGTCGATCTGAGGGTGCATCAGGGGCTCGCCGCCCGCGATGGACACCATCGGCGCACCGGATTCGAGCACCGCCCCGACGGCCTGCGCCACCGGCATGCGCTGCTTGAGCACGCCCGCCGGGTGCTGGATCTTGCCGCAGCCCTCGCACTTCAGGTTGCACGCGAAGAGGGGTTCCAGCTCCACGATCAGAGGGAACTTGTCCCGCTTGCGGAGCTTCTGTTCAGCCAAGTATGTAGCGACCTTGATTGTCTGGCGCAGCGGCATGGCCATCTGGCTCACCTCCGGGGGAGCAGCAAGGAACGGTGCCATTCGAAAAAAGCGGGAAGAACGGATCGAAGAACGCGGAAAGCCGATATTCCACCGCGCACCGTGCCGATCCGGACGAGTTCATGTTCAGGAGCGTCCACGACCACCCGTACGGCCGCAACCGGGCGCGCGCCCGTCCGCACGGCGCTCAGCAGCGTGGCCGCCGACTCCATGTCGACCGCGATCGCGCCGGTCGCGAGCAGATCCGACCGTTCCTGTCCGCGGACGACGTGATCGGAGCCGGTGAGGGGGCCGGTGTGGACGGTGCGTCCGGGCAGGGCACGCACGATTTCCTTGACGAGCAGCTCGGTGGCGACGCACGGAACGGTTCCGCGCGGGTCCCGGGTCTCCTCGGCGACCACCACGTCGCCGGGGTGCATACCGGGGGCGAGTCCGGCGCAGAAGCCCGTGGCCAGTACGGCGGCCTCGGACAGCGCCGGGTCGGCGAGGCGCCGGGTGACGGCCTCCCCGGCCGCTTGTGGCCCCATGCCCGTACGGACGATGGTGACCGGACCGCCGGCGCCGGACCGGTCGCCGGCGCGCAGGGCGAGGTGCTCGATGCCGAGCGCGCAGGCGATCAGCAGCGGCGGTCCGGCGGGCTGGGTGCTCATCAGCCCCCCTTGGCCGGGGAGAACGAGGTCGGGGAGAACGGTTCTCCGTGGACGAAGCGCCCGAGCGCGGTGAGCGGGAACACCTGCCGGTAGAGGTGGTAGTTGATGGAGAAGTCCCACGGGAAGCCCGTGCCGGTGAAGTAGGGCTCGTCCCAGGACCCGTCCTCGCGCTGGGTCGTCGCGAGCCATTCGATGCCGCGTTCCACGGCCTTGGAGTCCCGCTCCCCCGCCGCCAGCAGGGCCATCAGCGCCCAGGCCGTCTGCGAGGCGGTGGAGGCGCCCCGGCCGCTCCACTCCTTGGCGTACTTGTAGGAGCGCAGGTCCTCGCCCCAGCCGCCGTCGTCGTTCTGGACCGTCTCCAGCCAGGTCACCGCGCGCCGGATCGCCGGGTGCGAGCCGGGGATCCCGGCCGCGGCGAGGGCGGGCACCACGGACCCTGTGCCGTAGACGTAGTTGACGCCCCAGCGGCCGAACCACGAGCCGTCCGGCTCCTGTTCGGCAAGCAGCCACTCGATGCCGCGCCGGGTGCGCGGGTCGTGGGCGAGGCCCTCGACGGCGAGCATCTCGACGACGTGCGCGGTGACGTCCGCCGACGGCGGGTCGATGACCTCGCCGAAGTCGCAGAACGGCAGCCGGTTGGGGAACGGGCTGGTGTTGTCGACGTCGAAGGCGCCCCAACCGCCGTTCTTGGACTGCATTCCGAGGTTCCAGCGGACCGCGCGTCCGGCGGCCCGGTCCAGGCGCTCCGGGTCGTGATGTCTGACCCGGCGCAGCGCGAGCACGACCTCGGCGGTGTCGTCGATGTCGGGGTAGTTGTCGTTGTGGAACTCGAACGCCCAGCCGCCGGGCGGCAGTTGGGGCCGCTTGACCGCCCAGTCGCCGGGGCGGACGATCTCCTCCCCGAGCATCCAGTCGGCCGCCTTGACCAGTTGGGGATGGTCGGCGGGCACGCCCGCGTCGGCGAGCGCGATGGTCGCGAGGCAGGTGTCCCACACCGGGGACTGGCAGGCCTCGATCATCCGGGCGCCGTCCTCGCGCCAGACCGCGAACCGGTCCAGGGACGCCAACCCCGCGCGCATCACCGGGTGTTCGAGGTCGTAGCCCAGCAGGTGCAGGGCGATCACCGAGTACACCGCGGGCGGCTGGATGCCGCCCCAGCAGCCGTCGTTCTCCTGCCGCTCGATGATCCAGCGCGCGGCCGTGTTCATCGCGGCCCTGCGCAGCTTGCGCGGGGCGACCTTGCGGTAGAGGTGCAGCGCCTTGTCGAGCCGCTGGAAGGCGCCGTCCCAACTCGCCACCTTGGCGAGGGGCTTGACCGGGTTCGGGTTGCTCGCGTCGATGTGGAGCTCGTCGAGCGGGAAGGGTGCGGGGCGCACCGGCCGCTTCGCGGAGACCACCGTCAGCGGCACGATGGTCTGCCGGGCCCAGCATCCGAAGTCGTAGATGTTGAGCGGTACCCAGGTGGGGAAGTAGAGGAGTTCCGGCGGGAGTTCGGGCAGGTCGTCCCACTTCCACCAGCCGAACAGGGCGAGCCAGATCCGGGTGAAGACACGGGCCGAGGCGATGCCGCCCCGCTCGCGGATCCAGGCGGACGCCTTCGCCATGTGCGGGGCGTCCGGAGCGTCACCGGCCAGGCGCAGGGCGACGTACGCCTCGATGGTGGTGGAGAGTTCGCCGGGTCCGCCGTAGAAGCTGGCCCAGGTGCCGTCCTCGCGCTGCTCGCCGCGGATGAAGAGCGCGGCGGCCTGGGTCGTCGACTCGTCGCGGATGCCCAGGAACTGACGGAGCAGCAGATCCTCCGCGTCCATCGTGACGTTCGTCTCGAGGTCGCCCTTCCACCAGCCCTGGGCGTCCTGCTGTGCGAGGAGGAAGTCGGTGGCGCGTTGTACGGCGAGTGCGGCGGCGTCGTGCACCCCGGCCGCCGCGGGGGTGTTGATGTCGGTTTCGCTGGCCGCGGCAACCCGGGGCCGCATGGCCCCGGTGCTTCCGTCGGTCGTCGCTGTCATGGCTTCCCCTTCGTGCAGTGGCATGTCTCTGCTGTGGGTCCGCCGTCGGCCGGTACTCGTTCGTTCGCAGCACCGGCCGGCGACTACGCGAGGGCTATTCGACCGATAGTGATCATCTCTTTCGTACGACGACGAAGTCGGCGAGCGCCGTGAACTGCGCCCGAACCCGGTCGGGCATGTCGATGGCGTCGAGGGCCTCGATGGCGATGGTGTGCTGGCGGCGTGCCTCTTCGGCGGTCCACTCGCGTCCGCCGGCCTCCTCGATGAGCGCGGCGCGGGCCGCGAACTCCTCCTCGGAGAAGTTCTCGAAGTCGCTGCTCTTGGCGTCGGCGGCGAGGATCTCGCCGAGCCGCTCGGAGGCGGGTCCGCCCGCCGCGAGCGCCGCCACCACGGGCAGGGACTTCTTGCGCTGACGCAGATCGCTCCAGGTCTGCTTCCCGGTGGACTCCGGGTCGCCCCAGATGCCGAGGAGGTCGTCGACGGCCTGGAAGGCCAGGCCGAGGTGGTAGCCGTACTTCTCCAGGACGTCGGCGGTGCGGTCGTCCGCGCCGCCGAGCACGGCCCCGATGGAGGAGGCGCAGGCGAGCAGGGCGCCGGTCTTGTTGCCCTCCATCTCCAGGCACTCCTCGACGCTGACGCGGTCGCGGTGCTCGTAGGAGATGTCCTGCGCCTGCCCGTCGATGAGGGCGCGGGTCGCGGTGGTGAGACGGCGGGTGGCGCGGCCGGCCTCGACGGTGCCGAGCTCCAGCAGGACCTCGTTGGCCAGCGCGAACAGGGCGTCGCCGACGAGGATGGCCTGGGAGGGGCCGTGCACCTTCCAGACGGTGTCGCGGTGCCGGCGCTGTTCGTCGCCGTCCATCAGGTCGTCGTGCAGCAGCGAGAAGTTGTGGACCAGTTCGACGGCCACGGCGCCGGGGATGCCGGTCTCGGGCGAGGCGCCGGTGACCTCGGCGGAGAGCACGGCGAGCGCGGGGCGTACGGCCTTGCCGCCGTCGCCGTCCGCCGGGTTGCCCTCGGCGTCGATCCACCCGAAGTGGTAGGCGGAAACGGTGTCCATGGGAGGCGCCAGGCGGTCCACGGCCGCCCGCAGTACCGGTGTGGCAAGGGTCCGGCCGCGCTCCAGGAGCGCGGACACGTCCACCGCGTCGGCAGCCGTCTCGGCCGGGGGCACAGTGGGCACAGTCTCTCCTCTTGTCGTGCTACCGGGGGTGCGGTGGCCTGCCGCATGCTGGTCGAGCATCAAGCCGCCTCCTCGAACTCGAAGAGATGGCTGGGGCGGGGCCGGCCCAGGGCGGCGAGTGCGGCGTCCGCCGCGCTCACCCCACTGCGGACCGCACTCTCCATGGTCGCGGGCCACCCTGTGGCGGTCCACGCTCCGGCCAGGTACAGGCCGGGGGCCTTGGTGCGGGCGCCGGGCCGCAGCCGTCCGACGCCGGGGGCGGGCGCGAACGTCGCCGTGCGCTCCCTGGTCACGAAGAAGTCCTTCACCTCGGCGCCGCGCGCACCGGGCAGCAGCCGCTCCAGCTCGGGGAGGTAGCGCTCGCGCAGCGCGGCCACGGGCTCGTCGATCTCGTCGCGCGCGGCGGACTGGGACAGCGCCAGATACTGGCCGTCCTTCAGCCCGGACGCGCCGGTCCGGTCGAACACCCACTGCACGGGGGTGCCCAGCGCCGCGAAGAAGGGCCGGGCGAGCACCTTGCGGTCGTAGACGACGTGGATGTTGAGGATCGGGGCGGTGTCGATGGCCAGCAGCTGCTCAGGGGCGTCGAGGGCACCGTCCGGCAGCAGATCGTGGGCCTCGCGCTGCGGTACGGCGAGCACGACGGCGTCGGCCCGAAGGGTCTCGCCGGGAACCTGAACGCTCCAACGCCCGTTTTCGTCAGTGGAGAGGGAGGTGACGCGTGTACGGACTTCGGTGCGCACGCCCGCGGAGTCGAGCGCCTTGCGGGCGAGCCGGTCGTGCAGTTCACCCAGCGGGACGTGTGCCCAGCCGATGTCGGCCGCGCCCGGGTCGGAGAGCAGACCGGTCTTGAACACCATCGCGGCGAGCGCCAGCGAGGAATCGCCCGCCACCGCGTTGAGGGTGGCGACCCCCACCAGGTCCCACAGTGCCTCGACGGCACGCGCCGACTGACCGTGCGCGGTCAGCCAGCTGCCGAAGTTCTGGGCGTCCAGCGCGGGGTCGGCGAGGTCGAGCCCTTTGAGGGCTAGAGCGGCACGTCCGACTTTGGCGCGCTCGGCGAACGAGAGATGCGGGTATGTCGCGAGACTGCGCCCCAGATGCAGGGGCACGGGCAGCGGGTCGCGCCGCAGTCTGCCGAGCCGGCGCCCCTCGGGGCGGTTCACGTCGAGTACGGGCACGTCGAGACGATCCTGCAGCGGAGCCAGGGCCGCGCCCTCGATGCGGTCGAGGAACCAGCGGTAGGCGGTGCAGCAGCGCAGATACACGTGCTGTCCGTTGTCCACGGTGAGGTCGCCGCGCTGGAAGGAGAAGGCGAGCCCGCCCAGGCGCGGCCGGCCTTCGAGCAGGGTGACGCGGACTCCGGCGTCGGCGAGCGCGAGCGCGGTGGTCACACCGGCGAGCCCGCCGCCGACCACGACGGCATGCCGGCCGGCCTCTCCCGTCGGTTCGTCCGAGGGCGGCCCGTCGGACCGCGTCCCGTCCCTCATCGTGCACTCCCCCCTGCGTACCCGCCGTGGCAGGTCGTCGCAGTCAGGGACGCGACTTCGCACCGGAGGGTTGCGTGCCGCATTTCTCCGGCGGCATCACCTTGGCCCACTTTGTCCATCAGGTGCGCCTCCTGAGCGTCCGCCGCGAGACATGCCGGGTGTCCAGGCCGGACAGGCCGCGCACGGCGACGTAGGCCTTCTCGCGGCCGGGCAGGGAGACGCGACCGCGCAGTACGGCCTCCGGCTCGCGCTCGATGCGGTCGAGGAGGCGGCGGTAGATGCCGGCCATGGCGGCGACACAGGCGCCGCTGCGGCGGTCGAGCATGGGGAGCAGCCGGTAGCCCTCGGCGAAAAGAGTGCGGGCCCGTCGCACCTCGAAGTGCACGAGACCCGCGAAGTCGGAGCCGTCCGGAGGTGTCGGTCCGTTGAACCCGGCCGAGCACCCGAATTTCGCGAGGTCGTCGGCGGGCAGATAGGTCCGGCCGCCCTCGGCGTCCTCGCGGACGTCTCTCAGGATGTTGGTGAGCTGGAGCGCGAGCCCCAGGGTGTCGGCGTACTCCGAGGCGCGCTCGGCGCCGCGCGCCCCCGGCTCCGCGCCGAACACGCCGAGCGAGAGCCGCCCGATCGCGCCCGCGACACACCGGCAGTAGACCTTCAGGTCGTCCCAGGTCTCGTAGGTCTCGCCCTGTACGTCCATCAGGACGCCGTCGATCAGCTCGTCCAGGCCGCCGAGCGGGATCGGGAAGGCCTCGGCGGCGTGCGCGAGGGCGACCGCGACCGGGTCGGTGTCGTCCTCCTCGACCTTGCCTTCGCGAACGCGGGTGAGCAGCGCCCGGGTGTCCTCCAGGCGTGCCGCCTTCACCTCGGTCGCCAGCGTGCCGTCGCCGATGTCGTCGACACGCCGTGAGAACGCGTACAGCGCCGACATCGCGCGGCGCTTGGGCGTCGGCAGCAGTCTGATGCCGTACGCGAAGTTGCGTGCCTGCTGTCCGGTGACGGCCTCGCAGTAGCTGTAGGCGGCGAGTACCGGCGCGGACATGTGCGGTGCAGACTCCACGGTCCGGATCACCCCTCTCCTCGCAGAGTCACGCCCACCTCACGCAGCAACTGGATCCTGCCGGGCTTGGGTGGGCCGGGAAGTACGTCGTATTCGGCGGCGGCGATCGCGCGGATCGCCGCCCTTCCCCCCGCCACGAACCCCGCGAGCAGCAGCTTCAACCTGCCGTGGACGCTACCCACCAGGGGGGCGCCTTCATTCAGGAGATCCCGGGCGCGTTCTGCTTCGTATGCAACCAGTGCGCGCACCGATGCGCCCGCGGAGGGCGTGGCGAGATCCGCTTCCTGGACGTGAAAGCGCTTCATGTCCTGGGCGGGCAGGTAGATCCGGTCGCGGCCGAGGTCCTCGGCCACGTCCTGCAGGTGTTCGACGATCTGCAGTGCGGTACAGATCGCGTCGGAGTGCCGGACCCGCTCGGGGGTCTCGGTGCCGGTGACGGCGAGGACGAGGCGGCCGACCGGGTTCGCGGAGAGTTCGCAATAGGCGAGGAGATCGTCGTAGGTCTCGTAGCGCGTGACGAGTTGGTCCTGGCGGTTGGCGGCGATCAGGCCGAGGAAGGGCTCGGGGGTCAGCGCGCGGCGGCGGACGGTCGGCTGGAGGCGGCGCAGCAGGGGGTGGCCCGGGGTGCCGTCGAAGACGCGGTGCAGGTCGGCCTCGAAGGCGTCGAGGAGGACCAGGCGGTCCTCGGCCTGTGCGGGTGCCACGCCGAGGAGACGGGCGTCGGCGCCGCCGGGGGCCAGGTCGCCGTCGCCGATGTCGTCGACGAGGCGGGCGAATCCGTACACCGCCATGAGGTCGGTGCGCCAGGCCCTGGGCAGGAAGAAAGGTGCCACGGGGAAGTTCTCACCCGCGGCCTTGTCGAGTGTGCCGCGCACCGGATCACCGGTGCCGGCGGAGCCGGTTCCCGTCACCGCTCACTGCCAGGGGCGGGGACGGCGCGTGCTTCGGTGAGCTGGGGAGTTTCCGTAGCCATTGCCGTCACATCTCCCGTTCTACACTGCCGACCCAATACACACTATTTCGGACACGCCGCCCGGTCGTCCGCACAGATACCCGGAGAACGGTGTCGCGCATTATCGCCCCACTTGCCGCTATTCGGCACCGGTACAGCTTACGTTGTACAACGCAGCGAGCTTCCTCGGGGTGTCCTGCACATCACAACAACACACCGATTGGCGTCAAGATTCCTTGGGCGGGGCCGAGTTGACGTTTCCTTTGCAGACGCGGGGCCCCGCCGGAGCAGTTCCGGCGGGGCCCGGGTAAGCCTCGTGGGCTTTTGCGCCCATGGGCGGGTGGACTACTTGCCCGTGAACTTCTCGTACTCCTTGAGGACCTCTTCGGTCGGGCCGTCCATCCGCAGCTCGCCGCGTTCCAGCCACAGCACGCGGTCGCAGGTGTCGCGGATGGACTTGTTGTTGTGACTGACCAGAAACACCGTGCCCGCGGACTTGCGCAGCTCGCGGATGCGCTCCTCGGAGCGGACCTGGAACTTGCGGTCGCCGGTGGCCAGCGCCTCGTCGATCATCAGGACGTCGTGGTCCTTCGCGGCGGCGATGGAGAAGCGCAGCCGGGCCGCCATGCCGGAGGAGTAGGTGCGCATCGGGAGGGTGATGAAGTCGCCCTTCTCGTTGATCCCCGAGAAGTCGACGATCTCCTGGTAGCGCTCCCTGACCTGCTCGCGGCTCATGCCCATGGCGAGGCCGCCCAGGATGACGTTCCGCTCGCCGGTGAGATCGTTCATCAGGGCTGCGTTCACGCCGAGCAGCGAGGGCTGGCCGTTGGTGTAGACCCGGCCCTTCTCGGCGGGGAGCAGGCCGGCGATGGCGCGCAGCAGGGTCGACTTGCCGGAGCCGTTCGAGCCGATCAGGCCGACGGCCTCACCGCGGTAGGCGACGAAGGAGACGCCCTTGACGGCGTGCACCTTGCGCACCCCGCGCTCCTCGCCGCGCTTGACTATGCGGCTCAGGGCGGAGGTGGCGCTGCCCTTGCCGGTCTTGGCGCCGTGGACGCGGTAGACGATGTGCAGTTCGTCCGCGATGACGGTGGGGATCAGGTCCCCGGGGGGCTGCTCGGGGTTCTGCTCAGCCACGGCCGTACCTCTCCTCCGCCTGCCAGAAGTACACGAAACCGCCGACGAACAGGACCACGGCCCAGACCGCGGCGATGGCCCACACGTGCGGAGGCAGGTTCGAGGCGCCGTAGCCGTCGATGAGGGCGAAGCGCATCAGGTCCATGTAGATGGCGGCCGGGTTCACCTGCAGCAGGCGGACGAACACCTCGGAGCGGCCCTCCATCATCGCGCTGATGGAGAACATGACGCCGGACGTGTACATCCAGGTGCGCAGGATGAACGGCATCAGCTGGGCGAGGTCCGGGGTCTTCGCGCCCATCCGCGCCACGATCAGCGCGAGCCCGGTGTTGAAGAGGAACTGCAGCACCAGGACCGGGACGATCAGCAGCCAGGACAGGCTCGGGTAGCTGCCGAAGCCGATGACGATGATGAACAGCACGGTCATCGAGAACAGCAGCTGCTGGAGCTGTTGCAGCGCGAAGGAGATCGGCAGCGAGGCGCGCGGGAAGTGCAGCGCGCGCACCAGGCCGAGGTTGCCGGAGATCGCCCGCACGCCCGCCATGATCGAGCTCTGCGTGAAGGTGAACACGAACACGCCCGTGACCAGGAACGGGATGTACACGTCCCGGGACATGCCCCGGCTCGCCTTCAGGATGACGCCGAAGATGAAGAAGTAGACGGCCGCGTTCAGCAGCGGTGTGGCCACCTGCCAGAGCTGGCCGAGCTTCGCCTGGCTGTACTGGGCCGTCAGCTTCGCCTGGGAGAAGGCGAGGATGAAGTGCCGGCGTCCCCACAACTGGCGGATGTACTCGGCGAGTCCGGGGCGGGCACCGCTGACCGTCAGCCCGTACTTGGCGGACAGTTGTGCCGCCGTGAGGCCTGCGTCGGGCGACGGACGCGGGCTCACCGCGACTCCGCCGTCATGCGTTGTCTCACTCAAGAGTGGAAGCCTTCATTTTCGGATGTGTCTTACGACTGTCTTGCGTTCGTCTTACGGAATTGTGCTACAGGAAGCGACACGTATCCGCCGTCGGTCAAGTTTCCCGGGGTGGGCCGCGCGCCGGGCGCGCGCGGCCGGGCGTCTTCGAGCTTGTCAGATCACCGGTGGACGGCCCAGTCGAGTCAGGCGCCACACCGTACGCCACTTCATGGGCCTGCGAGGTCCGCAGGGAGTGGTCCAGCCCTCCTTGAACCCGCCGAACCAGGCCTGCAGGGCCGGGCGCGAGGGGCGGCGCAGGAGGGTGAGCAGCAGCCACACCCCGAGGTACACCGGGACCAGGGGCGCGGGGAGGTTGCGGCGGGCCAGCCAGACCCGGTTGCGGGCGACCATCCGGTGGTAGACCGCGTGCCGCGAGGGGGCGGTCGTCGGGTGGTACAGCACCATGTCGGACCGGTAGTCGATCATCCAGCCCGCGTCGAGGGCCCGCCAGGCAAGGTCGGTCTCCTCATGGGCGTAGAAGAACTCGTCCGGGAGTCCGCCGACCTCGGCGAAGACCTTCGTACGGACGGCGTTGGCGCCGCCGAGGAAGGTGGTGACCCGGGAGGAGCGCATCGGGTCGGAGGCCCGCAGCCGGGGGACGTGCCGGCGCTGGGTGACACCGGTGTCCGGGTCGGCGATGCGGAAACTGATGATGCCGAGTTCGGGGTCGGCGGCGAAGGCCTGCCGGCACAGTTCGGCGGTGTCGTGCTGGGCGAGGATTCCGTCGTCGTCGAGGAACATCACTATGTCGACCTCGCGACCGGCGGGCCCGAAGGCGTCCAGGCCGACGTTGCGGCCACCGGGGATGCCGAGGTTCTCGGGCAGTTCGACGGTCCGGACGCCCTCGGGGACGTCCGGGACGGGCGAGCCGTTGCCGACGACGACCACCTCGACCCGGTCGCCGTCCTGCTTGGCGACCGAGTCGAGCAGGGCCCGCAGTTCGTCGGGGCGGTTGCCCATGGTGATGATCACCGCCCCGACCTTCGGGCCGCTCACTTCAGCCTGCTCGACGCGAGGATCGACACCAGGTGCAGCAGGGTCTGCAGCAGCGCGATGCCGGCCAGTACGGCGACGCCGAGCCGCGAGAAGTACAGGTCGCCGCGGACCTGGTCCACGATCGCGAGGACCAGGATCAGCAGGGTCGCCTCGATGCCGAGGATCAGCCGGTGGAACTTGAAGGCGGCGGCGGCCCGGCGGGCCAGCGCCATCCCGGAGGACCGCATCTCGGCCGCGGACTCCTGGACCGGTGCCTTGCCGGTCTGGTGCCGGGCGACGCCGACCAGGTCGGTCTCGGCCTTGATCAGGATCGCGCCGAGCGCGGCCAGCGTCCCGAGGAAGGCCCACAGCCAGTCGATACGGCCGCTGCCCCACAGGTCGGCGGCGCGCAGTCCGAAGCCGACGAGCACGGCGGCGTCGGTCAGATAGGCGCCGACGCGGTCGAGGTAGACCCCGGCGAGGGAGTACTGCTTGCGCCAGCGGGCGATCTCGCCGTCGACGCAGTCCAGCAGCAGATACATCTGGACGCACACCACGCCCAGCACGGCGCCCGTGATCCCCGGCACCAGCAGTGCCGGGGCGGCGAGTACGCCGAAGACGGTCATCAGGTACGTGAGCTGGTTGGGCGAGACCCTGGTGTTCACCAGGTAGCGGTCGACCCGCAGGGACACCTCACGCATGTAGAGGCGTCCCATCCAGTGCTCACCGCTGCGCCGGTCCTTCACCCCTGCGGGGTGGACGACGGGACGGAGTTCAGCTACCGATGGCCTTGACATAGTCGGCGTAGATGTCCTTGATCTGGTCGGTTTTCAGGTCGAGGTGTTCGAGGATGGTGTAGCGGCCGGGGCGGGTCTCCGGAGCGAACTCCACGGCGCGGACGAACTCGTCCACCGTGAAGCCGATCTCCTCCGGCAGCACGGGCAGTCCGTGCCGGCGCAGTACCCCGGCCATGTACGCCGATTCCTCGTGGGCTCCGCGCAGGTACATCGCGAAGGCCGCGCCCAGTCCGCACTGCTCGCCGTGGGCGGCGGCGCGTTTGGGGAAGAGCAGGTCGAAGGCGTGGTTGATCTCGTGGCAGGCGCCGGAGGACGGGCGGGAGTCGCCCGACACCGACATGGCGATACCGCTGAGGACGAGCGCCTCGGCGAGCACCTGGAGGAAGGCGTTGTCGCCGACCCCGCCCGGGTGCCGCAGTACGGCCTCACCCGCCTGCCGGGCCATGGCCGCCGCCAGCCCGTCGATCTTCTCGCCGGTGACGCGGTTGGCGAGCTCCCAGTCCGCGATCGCGGAGATGTTGGAGATCGCGTCCCCGATGCCCGCCCGCACGAAGCGGACCGGTGCCTCGCGGATCACGTCCAGGTCGATGACGACGGCGATCGGGTTCGGCACGCCGTAGGAGCCGCGCCCCGCGTCGTTGTCGAGGGTGGCGACCGGCGAGCACAGGCCGTCGTGGGCGAGGTTCGTCGGTACGGCGACCAGGGGCAGGCCGATGCGTGCCGCGGCGAACTTGGCGCAGTCGATGATCTTGCCGCCGCCGAGGCCCACGACCGCGTCGTAGTGACCGGCCTTCATCTCGCCGGCCAGTTCGATCGCGTCGTCGAGGGTGCCGCCGCCGACCTCGTACCAGGTGGCGCCGGGCAGGCTGGGTTCGATGCGTTCGCGCAGCCGGGCGCCGGAGCCGCCGCTGACCGCGACGGCGAGCCGGCCGGAGTGCGAGATGCGCTGGTCGGCGAGGACGCAGGCCAGGTCGTCGAGGGCACCCGGGCGGATGTCGACGACGACGGGCGAGGGGATCAGCCGGGTCAGTACAGGCACGCGATCTCCCGCCCCTTGGCCAGATCGTCGTGGTTGTCGATCTCGACCCACTTGACGTCGCCGATCGGGGCCACGTCGATCCGGAAGCCGCGGTTCACGAGTTCCTGGTAGCCGTGCTCGTAGAACTGCTGCGGGTCGGTCTCCCACACCGTCTTGAGCGCGTCGGCCAGTTCCACGGTGGCGTCGCCCTCGATGAGGGTGACGCCGATGTACTCACCCGTCGCCTCGGCGGGGTCCATCAGCTTGGTGATCTTCGTCATGCCCTTGGCGGGGTCGACGACGACCTTCATCTCCTCGTCGGCGAGGGACTTGACGGTGTCCAGCGCGAGGATGATCTTCTTGCCGTCGCCGCGGGTGGCCAGCAGCGTCTTCTCGACCGAGACCGGGTGGACGGTGTCGCCGTTGGCGAGGATCACGCCGTCCTTGAGAGCGTCACGTCCGCACCAGAGGGAGTAGGCGTTGTTCCACTCCTCGGCCTTGTCGTTGTCGATGAGGGTGAGCTTGAGGCCGTACTTCGCTTCGAGGGCCGCCTTGCGCTCGTACACGGCTTCCTTGCGGTAGCCGACGATGATCGCTACCTCGGTCAGACCGATCTCGGCGAAGTTGCCGAGGGTGAGGTCCAGGACCGTGGGTTCGCCCTCTATGCCCGCGGGCCCCACCGGCACCAGAGCCTTGGGAAGGCTGTCGGTGTAGGGGCGCAGACGCCGTCCGGCGCCGGCCGCCAGCACGAGGCCGATCATGCGGGTTCTCCTTCATCGTGTACGGCGGGCGCCCCTGCGGACACCCAGAAGCGGATGCTCTCGAAGAGCACCAGCAGGGCCACGGCCACGGCCAGGACCGTGAGCGCGACCGTGAACTGCGACGCGGTGAGCGCGGCGGCGAGAACGGTGACGAGCAGCGTCCGCCCCTCGTGCCCCCCTGTGGCGCGCACCAGCCAGGCCGGGGACGCCCCGGCGTTGCCGCGGATGCGGTACACCGTGTCGTAGTGATGGTAGGCGACCGCGGCCACCAGGCCGAAAGCCGCAGGAAGGGCTCCGTTTACCTCCGCTTTGGCCGCCAGCACCAGGACCGTGCAGTATTCCGCCGCCCGGAAGAGCGGGGGGACCAGCCAGTCGAGGGCGCCCTTGAGGGGGCGGGCGACTGCCGCCGCGGAGAAGAGGACATAGACGACGGCACACACGACGTTCTGCCAGCCGGCACCCCAAAGGAGCGCCGAACCCGTCACCAGGACGGCGCCCAGGGCGGCGGCAACGACCGCCACGCGCGCGTACGTCCTCCCCGGGCGCACCAGCAGTTCGGTCAGCGGTCCACTGTCCGCGAGGTCCGCCAGTGCCCGTGCCGCCCGGTCCGTCCGGGTCGCCCTGCGGGTCAGCGAGCGCAGCACCCGGCCCGCCGTCGTGTACGTCGCCGCGAAGGCGCAGCCGACGAGGAGGACGTAGAAGGTGATCCGGGGGGTGGTCACTGCCGTGAGGACGGCGATCATCGCCCATCGTTCGCCGATGGGCAGGACTATCATCCGGCGCACCCAGACCGTCCAGCCGACGCTGTCGAGCTTGTCGGACAGGGCGGCGGTGGGGCTGGTGTTGGCGGTGGCGTCGTGGTTGGCCTCGTTGAAGGAGAAGTCCACGACGTGCCGGCAGGTCTGCAGGATCATCGCGCCGAGCGCGAGGGCCCATACATCGTCATGGCCGCCGCCCCGGGCCGCTCCCAGCGCGAGGCCGGCGTAGTAGGCGTACTCCTTGGCGCGGTCGAAGGTGGCGTCGAGCCAGGCGCCGAGGGTGGAGTACCGCAGGGCGTAGCGGGCGAGCTGGCCGTCGGTGCAGTCCAGGACGAAGGACGCGATCAGCAGGACGCCGGCCGCGACGAACCCGGCGCGGGTGCCGGTGGCCGCGCAGCCCGCCGCGATCAGGGCGGTGAGCAGCGAGGCCGTGGTGACCTGGTTCGGGGTGAGGCCGCGGCGGGCGCACCAGCGGGCGAGGTAGCGGGAGTACGGGCTGATGAAGTGGGTGGTGAAGAAGCCGTCGCGGGACTTCACGGCCGACTTCAGGCGTACGGCCTCGTCGTCGACGGCGGCGACGGCCTGGCGTGCCTCGTTGCGGGCCTGCGGGTCGGCGGGGACGGTGGCGACGAGGCTGCCCAGCTCGGGGCGGTGCACGTCGGAGCCGTCGGCGTCGAGGGCCGTGACGACACGGTCGGCGAGATTGTCGAGGAGGGTCGTGCCGGCGCCGGCCGAGTCCTCGCGGGCGACCGCGCGGGTCAGTGCCTGCCGGCCGGCGGGCTGGGCGGTGACGGCGCCCGGTACCGCGGCGAGCGGGAAGCGGGGGTCGGTGAGGCCGAGGCGCAGCGCGTGCACGTGGCCCACGAAGCGGGCGTCCACGACGGCGACCCGCTGGTCTCCGGGGACCGCCGCCAGGAGCGTTTCCGCCTCGGTGGTGTCGGCGGCGATCCGGACGTCGAAGCCGAGCGACCGCAGATCGCCCTCGATCGACGATCCGGGGACCGGCGAGCCGGTGAGGATGGCGGTCGGCAACCGAACTCACTCCCTGGGTGCCGACGCTCGGGCGCCGGTCATGTGCATGGTGGTGGCGCCCCTTGGGTGGCACCCGGGCGGCATGTCGGCAGAGGCTATCGGATGCTCTCAAGCCCGTGTTCACCGGCCGTTCATGGGCTGATCAACAGGGTCTGCAGGCGCCTCCGCCGAGATCATCATCAGGGATTCGGCCCCCGGCCGACAAACCGCACCACAAACCGCACCTGCCAGACCGGGCATCGCGGGACATTGCGGAGGCGCACTGCGTGGCGGCATAGGGTCAATGCCCATGACATGGCTGATCACCGGCGGAGCCGGATACATCGGGGCCCATGTGGCACGGGCGATGGCGGACGCCGGGGAGCGGGTCGTCGCCCTCGACGACCTGTCGGCGGGGAACCCCGCGCGCCTCCCGGCGGGCGTCCCGCTCGTCAACGGCTCCTCCACGGACGGCGACCTGTTGAAGCGGGTGTTCGCCGAGCACGGGGTGACGGGGGTCGTGCATCTCGCGGCGCGCAAGCAGGTCGCCGAGTCCGTGGCGCAGCCGACGCGCTACTACCGGGAGAACGTGGGCGGCCTGGCGACCCTTCTGGACGCGGTCGCGGGCGCCGGTGTCGAGCGGTTCGTGTTCTCGTCCTCCGCGGCGGTCTACGGCGACCCGGGCGTGGACCTGATCACGGAGGACACCCCGTGCGCGCCGGTGAACCCGTACGGCGGGACCAAGCTCACCGGCGAGTGGCTGGTCCGGGCGGCGGGCGCGGCGCACGGCGTCGCGACGGTGTGCCTGCGCTACTTCAACGTGGCGGGCGCGGCGACGCCGGAGCTGGCCGACACGGGCGTCTTCAACATCGTCCCCATGGTCTTCGACCGGCTCACCCGTGACGAGGCCCCGCGGATCTTCGGTGACGACTATCCGACCCCGGACGGCACCTGTATCCGTGACTACATCCATGTCGCCGACCTCGCGGACGCGCACCTGGCGGCGGCCCGGCGACTGTCCGACGGCGGTGCGAGCGGCGACCTGACGGTCAACATCGGCCGCGGGGAAGGGGTTTCGGTGCGCGAGCTGGTCACGGTGATCGGTGCGGTCACCGGTGACCGGCGGCCGGCCGTCGTCGAGGGACGGCGTCCCGGTGACGCGCCCCGCGCGGTCGCCTCCGCCGAGCGGGCCGCCGTAGAGCTGGGGTGGACGGCTCGGCGCGGGGTGCGGGAGATGGTCGACTCGGCGTGGCAGGGCTGGCGGCTGCACCACGCCATGTGAACTTAGGCTGCCCTGACCTGCGATTTGTTTGCGCAGGTCAGGGCACATGACAACGGTGTTCAGTGCCGCGTTGCCCGATACCCCCCACCCGTAGTTCACTGGGGTCCCGGGCGGTAATCAGGAGGGCGGCTTCTCATGGGGGCAGGGCACGACCACGGGCATTCTCACGGTGCTCCCGTCACCGGTACGGCGGCGGCCGCGTACCGGGGCAGGCTGCGGGTCGCGCTGGGGATCACGCTCACCGTGATGGTGGTCGAGGTCGTCGGCGGGCTGCTCGCGGACTCCCTTGCGCTGATCGCGGACGCGGCCCACATGGCGACGGACGCGCTGGGCCTCGGCATGGCGCTGCTCGCGATCAGCTTCGCGAACCGCCCGGCGACCGGCAACCGCACCTTCGGCTACGCCCGCGCGGAGATCCTCGCCGCGCTCGCCAACTGCCTGCTGCTGCTCGGCGTCGGCGGCTACGTCCTGTACGAGGCGGTCCAGCGGTTCGTCACGCCCGCCGACACCGAGGGCGGGCTGACCATCGTGTTCGGCCTGATCGGCCTGGTCGCGAACATGATCTCCCTCACGCTGCTGGTGCGCGGGCAGAAGGAGAGCCTGAACGTGCGCGGCGCGTTCCTGGAGGTGGCCGCGGACGCGCTGGGCTCCCTCGCGGTGATCATCTCGGCCGTGGTGATCCTGACCACGGGCTGGCAGGCCGCCGACCCGATCGCCTCGCTCGCCATCGGTCTGATGATCGTGCCGCGCACGCTGAAGCTGCTGCGCGAGACCCTGGACGTGCTGCTGGAGTCGGCCCCCAAGGACGTCGACATGCAGGAGGTGCGCTCGCACATCCTGGGCCTCGACGGGGTCGAGGACGTCCACGATCTGCACGCCTGGACGATCACCTCGGGCATGCCGGTGCTCTCCGCGCACGTGGTCGTCCGCTCGGACGTGCTCAACGCCATCGGCAACGAGAAGATGCTCCACGAACTCCAGGGCTGCCTCGGCGACCACTTCGACGTGGAGCACTGCACCTTCCAGCTGGAGCCCGGCGGGCACGCGGAGCACGAGGCGAAGCTGTGCCACTGAGCCCGCGTTCCGCACGGCTTCGGTGAGGCTTCCGCACGACTTCCGCAGGGCTTCCGCACGGCTTCCGCGCTGATGGAAATCGACAGAGTTCGGCAGAAATCGATCGACTTCGACGGAACGCAGCCGTCCGGGCGGGCGTCCGCGTCCTCACTCCCCCAGTCCCGCCCCCGGACGGTTCCGCCGTCGCCGCGCCGGGCACGATGAACTGCCGGGAGTGCCGGATTCGTACGGCAGACTTGGCTCGTAGACCGAAGTGAAGGATGGGTATGCCGATCACACCTGCCACCGCGACGCACAACTCGTCGAACGGCACCGCTGAAGCGATCTTGCTCGAACTGGTCGACGAGAACGGCGTGACGATCGGCACCGCGGAGAAGCTCGCCGCCCATCAACCGCCGGGGCAACTGCACCGCGCGTTCTCCGTCTTCCTCTTCGACGAGCAGGGCCGGCTGCTGCTCCAGCAGCGGGCGCTCGGCAAGTACCACTCCCCCGGCGTGTGGTCCAACACCTGCTGCGGCCACCCCTACCCCGGCGAGGCGCCCTTCGCGGCGGCGGCCCGGCGGACGTACGAGGAGCTGGGGGTGTCCCCGTCGCTGCTCGCCGAGGCGGGCACGGTGCGCTACAACCACCCGGACCCGGACTCGGGCCTGGTGGAGCAGGAGTACAACCACCTCTTCGTCGGCATGGTGCAGTCGCCGCTGCGGCCGGACCCGGAGGAGGTGGGCACGACCGCGTTCGTGACCCCCGCCGAGCTGGCGGAGCGGCACGCGAAGGACACCTTCTCGT
This sequence comes from Streptomyces sp. NPDC088350, assembly GCF_044753545.1. Taxonomy (NCBI): domain Bacteria; kingdom Bacillati; phylum Actinomycetota; class Actinomycetes; order Kitasatosporales; family Streptomycetaceae; genus Streptomyces; species Streptomyces sp. NPDC088350. The sequence goes on from NZ_JBIVNL010000003.1 coordinate 681,376, forward strand.
CCTGGTTCATGACGGTGCTGGACGCGGCCCGCCCGGCGGTCCGGGAGCTGACGGGCCCGTCCGCGGGCTGGTAGCGGGACCTACGACACCTGCGCGGGGGTGAGCGGCAGGGCGGCCCAGATCACCTTGCCGCCGCTCGCCGTGTGCTCGACGTCGCACACACCGCCCGCCTCCCGGGTCACCTCGCGCACCAGGAGCAGTCCCCGGCCGCCGGTCTCGTCGTGGTCGGCCACCAGGGCGGTCGGACGGTAGGGGTGGTTGTCCTCGACGGACACCCGCAGCCACTCGGCACCGACGGCGACCTCCACGGCGAGGGTCGGCGACAGCAGCGCCGCGTGCTTGACCGCGTTGGTGACCAGCTCGGAGACGATCAGCAACAGCCCCTGGAGCAGGTCGTCCGACAGGGGCACGCCCTGGCGGAAGAGCAGGTCCCGAACGGCGTGCCGCGCCTGCGGGACCGAGACGTCCACGGCGGACGCGGTGAACCGCCAGACTCCTTCGTACGGCAGCGGATCCGGCGGGGCGGGGTCCAGGGGATCGTCCCTGCCGCCTTCTGGGCGTGGGCCTGACCCTCGCCCGTGGTTCTCCATCGTCCGGTCGCCACCCTTGCGCTCGATTGTCACCACACCACGAGTGTTGGCAACGACCCCCTCCACCCCGGATGGCTGAACAGAAGTCAGCAGTTATCGGACGCTTTCCGATCGTTGCTGTACGGTCCGGTCGACCGGGGGATCGCCCCTGTTCCCCTCGGGTCGGCTTCGTGAACTCTTCGGCCTGTCCGTAGCATCCGTCTCATGGAGCCCCGCCTGCTGCACGGCGTCACCGACTCGGTCGCCACCGTCACCGTCCACCACCCCGGCAAGCGCAACGCGATGACCGCCGGGATGTGGCGGTCGCTGCCGCCGCTGCTGGACACCCTGGCCACCGATCCGGGCGTACGGGCGCTCGTGCTGACCGGTGAGGGCGGGACGTTCTGCGCCGGGGCCGACATCTCGACGCTGCGGGAGTCGCCGGGCGAGGCGCAGGGGCTCGCGGTGCTCGCGGAGGAGGCGCTGGCCGCGTTCCCGAAGCCGACGCTGGCGGCGATCCGGGGTCATTGCGTGGGCGGCGGCGCGCAGTTGGCGGCGGCCTGCGATCTGCGGTTCGCCGAGGAGGGCGCGCTGTTCGGGGTCACTCCGGCGAAGCTCGGGATCGTGTACCCGGCTTCCGCGACACGACGGTTGGTGTCGCTGGTGGGTCCGGGGACCGCCAAGTACCTGCTGTTCTCGGGCGAGTTGATCGACGCGGAGCGGGCACTGCGCACCGGGTTCCTCGACGAGCTCCTGCCCGACGGCGAACTCGCCAAGCGGGTCGCGGAGTTCACCCGGGTGCTGGTGTCCCGCTCGCAGTTGACGCAGGCGGCGGCGAAGGAGTTCGCCAACGGGCGCACGGACAGGGACGGTTACTGGGCGGAGCAGGCGCACGGCAGCGGCGACAGGGCCGAGGGCGTCGCCGCGTTCCTGGAGCGCCGCCGGCCGCGTTTCACCTGGACCGCGTCGGGCTGAAGCGGCTGCTCGCGCGGCCAGGAGAAGCGCACGGCGTCGATTTTTCGCGCTCCCCGCGATGGCCGCGATGACGCGTGTCCCACCTTTCCTGCCATGCCGCGCAGGCACTATCGCGTCGTACCGACCAGTCGGTAACGTGCGGGGCATGACTACTGCCGCCGTCGATCCCCGTGCCGGGCGCCGCTGCCACAACGCGCTCAACTCCCTGCACGCCGCGCTCTACTTCTCGCCCGACCTGGGGAGGGAACTGACGGCTCTCGGGGTCAGGGACTCCCAGGCCATCAACTTCGCCGTGCGGTCGGCGGCGATGGGAGCGGTCGGACCGGGCACGGTGGCGGCGACCTTCTACAACTACAAGTACGAACTCGTGGCCCGGCACGTACCCGCCGTCTGGGAGACCGTCTCCCCGGAGCAGGTCCTGCACGCACGCGCGCGTGCCGTCGACGCGACCGTGCGCCGGCTGCTGGACGACGACGTGGTGGAGTCCGAGGAGATGGCCGAGGCCGCGCGGCTGGCGCTGCGGGCCACCGAGGCGTGCACACGCCCCGCCCGGCCCCTGTACGCCGCCCACGCCGACCTCCCGGTGCCCGAGGAACCGCATCTGGCGTACTTCCACGCGGCCACGCTGTTGCGCGAGCACCGGGGCGACGGTCACCTGGCCGTCCTGATGTCCGCCGGGCTCGACGGCCTGGAGGCCGTGGTCACCCACACCGCGACCGGCAGGGGCATGACCCCGAAGTGGGTGTTCGGCACGCGCGGCTGGAGCCAGGAGGAGTGGGACGCCGCTTCCGGACGGCTGCGCGAGCGCGGGCTGCTCGACGGGGACGGCGAGTTGACGGAGGCGGGCATCGCACTGCGCGCCGGGATCGAGGCGGAGACCGACCGGCTGGACCGGGCGCCGTACGGGCACCTGGGGGCCGAGGGCGTCGTACGACTGACCGAATTGGCGACCGGGTTCGCGCGGCGCGCGCTCGCCGCCGGGGCGTTTCCCCGGGATCTGCTCGGCAAGGGCTAGGAACCGGACCAGGAACCGGACCCGCAGGACAGCGCCCTGATCCCCGACTGTCGGTGTCACCTGCCACAATTGCCGCGCAACCTCAGTGGAGAAGGCGGTACGGGCGTGACGACACCCCTCGTAGGGTCCATCGAAGGCAGGATCGCCGAGGAGCTCGGCGTACGGGAGCGGCAGGTGAAGGCCGCCGTCGAGCTGCTCGACGGCGGTTCGACGGTTCCCTTCATCGCCCGCTACCGCAAGGAAGCGACCGAGATGCTCGACGACGCGCAGCTGCGCACGCTCGAGGAACGGCTGCGCTATCTGCGGGAGCTGGAGGAGCGGCGGGCCGCGATCCTCGAATCGGTGCGCGAGCAGGGCAAGCTCACCGGGGAGCTGGAGGCGCAGATCCGCGCGGCGGAGACGAAAGCGCGCCTTGAGGACATCTACCTTCCCTACAAGCCCAAGCGGCGGACGAAGGCCCAGATCGCGCGCGAGGCCGGCCTGGAGCCGCTCGCGGAGGGGCTGCTGGGCGACCCGTCGGTGGAACCGCTGGCCGCTGCCGCCGCGTTCGTCGACGCCGACAAGGGTGTCGCCGATCCGCAGGCCGCCCTCGACGGCGCCCGCGCGATCCTCACCGAGCGGTTCTCGGAGGACGCCGACCTGATCGGCGAGCTGCGTGAGCGCATGTGGGGGCGCGGGCGGCTGGCCGCGAAGGTGCGGGACGGCAAGGAGGAGGCGGGCGCCAAGTTCGCCGACTACTTCGACTTCTCGGAGCCGTTCACCGCGCTGCCCTCGCACCGCATCCTCGCGATGCTGCGCGGCGAGAAGGAGGACGTCCTCGATCTCGTCCTGGAGCCCGAGGAGGACACCGAGGGGCCTTCTTCCTACGAGGGGATGGTCGCCCACCGCTTCCAGATCCTCGACCGGGGCCGTCCCGGCGACAAGTGGCTTCAGGACACGGTCCGTTGGGCCTGGCGCACCCGCATCCTCGTGCACCTCGGCATCGATCTGCGGCTGCGGCTGCGCACGGCCGCCGAGGACGAGGCGGTCAACGTGTTCGCCTCGAACCTGCGGGACCTGCTGCTCGCCGCCCCGGCCGGCACCCGCTCGACGCTCGGCCTGGACCCCGGTTTCCGTACGGGTGTGAAGGTGGCCGTCGTCGACGCGACCGGCAAGGTCGTCGCCACGGACGTGATCTACCCGCACGTCCCGGCCAACAAGTGGGACGAGGCCCTCGCCAAGCTGGCCCGGCTGTCCGCCCAGCACTCGGTCGAGCTGATCGCGATCGGCAACGGCACGGCGTCCCGCGAGACCGACAAGCTCGCCGGTGAACTCATCGCCAAACACCCGGAGTTGAACCTCACCAAGGTGATGGTGTCCGAGGCCGGCGCCTCCGTGTACTCGGCGTCCGCGTTCGCCTCGCAGGAACTGCCCGACATGGATGTGTCGTTGCGCGGCGCGGTCTCCATCGCGCGCCGACTCCAGGACCCGCTCGCGGAGTTGGTGAAGATCGACCCCAAGTCGATCGGTGTCGGCCAGTACCAGCACGACCTGTCCGAGGTGAAGCTGTCGCGTTCGCTGGACGCGGTGGTCGAGGACTGTGTGAACGGCGTCGGCGTGGACGTCAACACGGCCTCCGCGCCGCTGCTTTCGCGCGTCTCCGGCATCACCTCCGGCCTCGCGGAGAACATCGTGTCGCACCGCGACGCCAACGGCCCGTTCAAGTCGCGTACCCAGCTGAAGGACGTGGCGCGGCTCGGCCCGAAGGCCTACGAGCAGTGCGCGGGCTTCCTGCGCATCCGGGGCGGCGACGACCCGCTCGACTCCTCCAGCGTGCACCCCGAGGCGTATCCGGTGGTGCGGCGGATGGTGAAGACGGCGGGCAGCGAGGTCGCTTCGCTGATCGGCAACACGGCGGTGCTGCGTTCGCTGAAGCCGACGGAGTTCGTGGACGAGACGTTCGGTCTGCCGACCGTGACCGACATCCTGAAGGAACTGGAGAAGCCGGGGCGCGACCCGCGGCCCGCGTTCAAGACGGCCACGTTCAAGGACGGCGTCGAGAAGATCTCCGACCTGGCGCCCGGGATGGTCCTGGAGGGGGTCGTCACGAACGTCGCCGCGTTCGGGGCGTTCATCGACGTCGGTGTCCACCAGGACGGTCTGGCGCATGTCTCCGCGCTGTCGAAGACGTTCGTCAAGGACCCGCGCGATGTGGTGAAGCCGGGTGACATCGTCAAGGTGAAGGTGCTTGATGTCGACATCCCGCGCAAGCGGATCTCGTTGACGCTGCGGCTGGACGACGAGGCGGCGGCCTCCGGCGGTGAGCGGGGACAGCAGGCTGGGGGTGCCCAGCGCGGGCAGCGGAGTGGAGGGCGGCCTCCTCAGCAGCGCCAGCAGCAGCGGCAGGGCGGTCAGGGTGGTGGGTCGCGGCAGGCGGCTCCGCCGCCGGGCAACAGTGCGATGGCTGATGCTCTGCGGAAGGCGGGGTTGCTGGACCCGGGGAAGAAGGGCAAGCGCTGACGGCTCTGGCGGTCAGGTTGTGGGGAAACTGCGGGCCGGTGGGGGCTGGTCGCGCAGTTCCCCGCGCCCCTGGTAGGGGCACCGAGCGGCGTAATTCGGTGGACGTCGGCCATGTCACCGACAGACTGGCGGGATGATCTCACCGGATTTCAAAGCGGATCTCCGCGTCATCCTTCAGGACGCCCGTGACACTTTGCTCTGGAAGCTCGAAGGGCTGTCGGAGTACGACATCCGGCGGCCGATGACGCCGACCGGGACCAATCTGCTGGGGCTGGTCAAGCATCTCGCCGGGGCCGAGGGGTTCTACTTCGGGACGGTGTTCGGGCGGCCGGTCTCCGCGCCGGAGTTGTGGATCGCGGGGGACGCCGAGCCGAACGCGGATCTGTGGGCGACGCCGGACGAGACGCGGGAGCGGATCGTCGGGGGCTATCGGCGCGTGTGCGCCCACTCCGACGCGACGATCGAGGCGCTGCCCCTGGACGCGGTCGGCCGTATACCCGGTGAGCGGGGGAACGACATCACCCTGCACCGCACGCTCGTCCACATGATCTACGAGACGTCCCGGCACGCAGGACACGCCGATGTCGTACGGGAACTCGTCGACGGGGCGGTGGGGCAGCGGGTCGGAGGCGACAACATGGCTCCGGGCGACGCGAGTTGGTGGGTGGAGCACCGGGAAAGGGTGGAGTGCGCTGCAAAAGAGGCCGCGGGTCAGCGCCCTTGAGGGGCGCGGGGCTGAGTCGATATGCGGCTCCGCCGCGTGGGCGCGACCAGCCCCCACCGACCCGCAGTGAACGCACCACCTGAACCTCACCGCTGCTCAGTCACCTTCCCGCCCGCCACCTCCAACCGCCGCGTCACCTGAACCGCGTCCAACATCCGCCGGTCATGAGTGACCAACAGCAGCGTCCCCTCGTAGGCATCGAGCGCCGACTCCAACTGCTCGATCGCCGGCAGGTCCAGGTGGTTCGTGGGCTCGTCCAGAACCAGGAGGTTCACGCCCCGGCCCTGGAGCAGCGCCAGGGCGGACCGCGTGCGCTCACCCGGTGACAGCGTCCCCGCAGGCCGCATCACGTGATGCGCCTTGAGGCCGAACTTGGCGAGCAGGGTGCGGACTTCGGCCGGCTCGGTGTCCGGGACCGCCGCACAGAACGCGTCGAGCAGCGACTCCGTGCCGTGGAACAACTGCCGGGCCTGGTCGACCTCGCCCACCAGGACACCCGAGCCGAGTGCGGCGGCCCCCGCGTCCAAGGGGACACGGCCGAGCAGCGCAGCGAGCAGCGTCGACTTGCCCGCGCCGTTCGCGCCGGTCACCGCGACCCGGTCCGCCCAGTCGATCTGGAGGGACACCGGCCCGAAGGTGAAGTCGCCGCGCCGTACCTCCGCGTCGCGCAGGGTCGCGACGACCGAGCCGGAGCGGGGTGCGGACGCGATCTCCATGCGCAGCTCCCACTCCTTGCGGGGCTCCTCGACGACGTCGAGGCGTTCGATCATGCGCTGGGTCTGCCGGGCCTTCGCCGCCTGCTTCTCGCTCGCCTCGCTGCGGAACTTGCGGCCGATCTTGTCGTTGTCGTTGTTCGCCTTGCGGCGGGCGTTCTTGACGCCCTTGTCCATCCAGCCGCGCTGCATCTGGGCGCGGTCCTGGAGGGCGGAGCGCTTGTCGGCGTACTCCTCGAAGTCGTCGCGGGCGTGCCGGCGCGCCACGTCCCGCTCCTCCAGGTAGGCCTCGTAGCCGCCGCCGTAGAGGTTGATCTGGTTCTGGGCCAGGTCGAGTTCGAGGACCTTGGTGACCGTGCGGGTGAGGAACTCGCGGTCGTGCGACACGACGACCGTGCCGGCGCGCAGGCCGGAGACGAAGCGTTCGAGGCGCTCCAGGCCGTCGAGGTCCAGGTCGTTGGTGGGCTCGTCGAGGAGGAAGACGTCGTAGCGGGAGAGGAGGAGGGAGGCGAGGCCCGCGCGTGCCGCCTGGCCGCCGGACAGGGACGTCATCGGCTGGTCCAGGTCTACGGCGAGGCCGAGGGAGTCGGTGACCTCCTCGGCCCGTTCGTCGAGGTCGGCGCCGCCGAGGTCGAGCCAGCGTTCCAGGCTCGCCGAGTAGGCGTCGTCGGCGCCGGGTGCGCCGTCGACCAGTGCCTGGGTGGCCTCGTCCATCGTGCGTTGCGCCTCGGCGACTCCCGTGCGGCGGGCGAGGAACTCGCGCACGCTCTCGCCCGGGCGCCGCTCCGGCTCCTGCGGGAGGTGTCCTACGGTCGCCGTCGGCGGGGAGAGGCGCAGCTCGCCCTCCTCCGGTGCGAGCAGGCCGGCGAGCATCCGGAGCAGGGTGGACTTGCCCGCGCCGTTGGCACCGACAAGGCCGATCACATCGCCGGGGGCGACGACGAGGTCGAGCCCGGTGAAGAGGGCGCGGTCGCCGTGTCCGGCGGCGAGATTCTTGGCGACGAGAGTGGCAGTCATCAGACCGTCGATCCTAATCGGTCCCTTTCGCCGCCCGCGCCGCGGATTTCAGCGCGCCATCGCCTCCACCAGCACGCTCCCCGTGGTCCGGGCCACCACGAAGGACTCGCCCTTCACCGCCTTCGCGTCCAGGGCGATGCGGTGACGGCCGGGTTCCAGGACGCCGTCGAAGACGTCCTGGGTACGGCTGCGGTAGAGGCGGTCGAGACGGTACGCCGTGACGCGCACCCGGCACGGGGAGGTGACCTCGATGCCCGCCTCGCCGTCGGCGGCGACCAGCCGGGTCAGGCGGTGCAGCTCGGCCGGGCGGCGGTCCAGGGCGTGTTCGATCTGGGCGACGAGGAGGGGGACGATGGGCGCGAGACCGTCGACGTACGCCACCTCGACGCCGGCGCGGTCGAAGGCGGCCCGTACGGCGGCGCGTTCCTCCTCGGTGACGGCCCGGCCGAACGCGACGGCGCCGTAGCCGCGGAGTTCGTCGGCGGGGACGTGGGTCGCGTCGCCGGTGATGTCGGCGCCGATGCCGATGGCGCGCAGCGCCGCGGCGAGCCTGTTCAGGACGGCGACGCGGGCGCCGATCAGCAGGACGCGGCGTCCGCCGGCCGGGATCTCGGTGCCGTCGACGAGGGAGTCGAGGGCCGCGCGGTACTCGGCTCCGGCGAAGCGGAAGGGTCCTATGCCGTGGTAGCCGTTGCGCTCCAGGTCGGCGTGCTCGTCGGTCTGCCAGGCGAAGTCCCGCCAGACGAAGTCGGCGCCGTCGCGCCGGATGACGGCGGTGACGGCGCCGCAGGCCAGGTCCTCGCACTCGGGACAGCCGTAGATGACGTAGCGTCCGCCCTCCAGTGGGGCGTCCGTCTCCAGGAGGAGGCTGCGGACCTGGGCGGCGAAGATCGCGGGCGGGACGTCGGAGGCGAGCGGGGAGACGGCGTCCAGGTCGGTGAGCTGGAACAGCAGCGGGCGTCCGTCGACGACGAAGTCGACGAAGTCGCGGTGCACCTGGTAGCCGCCGTCCGCGAGGACTTCACCGGCACGCATCGCCGGTGCCAGGCCGAAGGTCGTGTATTCGGCAGGCGTCGCGTAATCGGCAGACATGCTGTGAGTATCCCCAGCACGAGGGCGATCTGAGCACCCCCTGACATATTCCGCTACCGTCCGCGCATGGAGAGCGGTGTGAGTGGCGATGTGATCGTGGTCGGCGGAGGCGTCATCGGGTTGACGACGGCCGTCGTCCTGGCGGAGCGCGGTGCCCGGGTCCGGGTGTGGACGCGGGAGCCCGTCGAGCTGACGACCTCGGCGGTCGCGGGCGCGCTGTGGTGGCCGTACCGGATCGAGCCGGAGGCGCTCGTCGGTGAGTGGGCGCTCCAGTCTCTCGCCGTGTACGAGGAGTTGGCGGCGCGGCCCGAGGAGACGGGCGTACGCATGGTCGAGGGCGTACAGGGCGAGACCCGGCTGGACGAACTGGGGCCGTGGGCGGCGCGGGTGCCGGGGCTGCGCCCGGCGCGGGCCGAGGAGTACGCGGGCGGCGGGCTGTGGGCACGGCTGCCGCTGATCGACATGCCGGCCCATCTGCCGTGGCTGCGGGAGCGGTTCCTGCGGGCGGGCGGGAGTGTCGAGGAGCAGTCGGTGACGGACCTCTCGGAGGTACCGGCGGCCGTCGTGGTCAACTGCACCGGACTTGACTCCCTGGACCTCGTGCCCGATCGCTCGATGCGGCCGGTGCGCGGCCAGTTGGTCGTCGTGAAGAACCCGGGGATCACGACCTGGCTGACGTCCGTCGACCACGCGGCGGACACGTCCACGTACTTCTTCCCGCAGCCGGGTGGGCTGATCCTGGGCGGTACGGCCGAGGAGGACGCCTGGTCGATGACGCCCGACCCCGCGACCGCCGAGGCGATCATCGCCCGGTGTGCCGCGATCCGCCCGGAGATCGCCGAGGCGCGGGTGCTGGAACACCGGGTGGGGTTGAGGCCGGCGCGGCCCGCAGTTCGGCTGGAACGTGAAGTGCTGCGCGGCGGGCGGGTGTTGGTGCACAACTACGGTCATGGTGGGGCGGGGATCACTGTGGCGTGGGGGTGCGCTCAGGAGGCGGCCGGATTGGTGGAGGCGGGCTCGATGTGAAGCGCTGGGCCCGTGGCGGGGAGGGGGCTACCCGGGGAAATGTGACACTTACCCCCTCGGGTGTCACATTTTCCGCCGGGAGGGGCAGAGGCCTCCCGGGTCTCGGCATCGACGAGGAACCCGGACGGCGGGGCCGGGAGCGAAGGCGGACGACTCCCCTGCCGGCGCCCGCCGATCTGAGGGGCGGTGGACCAGTTGCCCACCGCCCCTCGGTCTCAGGCCGGTTGTTCCTTACGGAGTCCGGTGGACGCCGCTCGGTGCGCGTACGCCGTCGAGTGCCGTGGCCGCCGGTGCGGTGATGGCCTCGGCACCCGCCGTGGCCTTCGCGAACGCCGACGCGCCCCCGACGAGCGGGAGTTGGGCCGAGGTGCGGGACAGGTTCACGGTGAGGGTCGGGGTGGTGGACGGAGGGTCGATGAGGTCCTTGTCCGTGCCCGCGACGATCAGGGCGAGGCGGTGTCCGGCCGGGACGACGTGGTCGGTCGCCGCCAGGTCGAGGGTGATGGTGTACGCCTTGCCCGGGGTGAGCGGTACGCCCTTGAGGTCGGAGGCGTAGTTGCCGAGGTCCACCCAGCCGCGGCTGAAGACGTTGTAGTCAACAGCCGTCGTCTTGGCCTGGGTTGCCAGGAAGCAGGCGCTGTCGCCGGCCGTGCTCTCGCCCCAGCAGGTGCGGTCGGTGAGCGTGGTGATGCCCTCGGCCGAGTCGGCGTAGTCGCGGATGGTGTCGGGGCCCAGGTCCACGAGGACAGCGGAGAGATGGGCCGTGGAGGTGGTGGGCGTCGCGGTGAGGGTCACCTTCGACGAACCCGACAGACGCAGGTCCTTCTTCAGGGGCCCGGTGACGAAACCGGCCTTGTCCGGCGTCGACTTGTCGATCGCGGCGGCCCAGTCGGTCTCGCTCTCCTGCGGGTTGTCCGTGAACGTCTCGGTGCCCTTGGCCGCGCCGAGTCCGAGCGTGCCGACGCCGGCCCGGGTGCCCTGCGCCGGGTGGAGCGTGGTCGTCGCGGTGCCGCTCGGCGGCCAGACCTTCGAGGTGACCCACTGGTCCGGGTGGCGTTCGACGTCGGCCATCGGCTGACGGTCGATTCCGTTGTCGTAGCCGAGGAGTTCGTGGTCGAACCAGCGGTGCAGGGTGTCCACCCAGGCGCCGCGCCGGTAGTCGAAGGGATCGACGTGGCCGGTCTGGGAGAGCCAGATCTTGCGCTCGACGCCGGTCTTGGCGAGGGCGTCCCACCACTGGCCGAAGTTCTTGGTGCGGACGTTGAGGTCCTGGAGTCCGTGCACGAGGAACACGCTGGCCTTGACCCTGCTCGCGGCCTTCACGTAGTCGCGCTCGGTCCAGAACGAGGTCCAGTCGCCGGTACGCGGGGCGCCGTCGACGATCTTCTGCTGTACGGCGGCGCACTTGGCCTGGGCGTCGGAGTTCTCGACCACGTTGGACAGCCAGTCGGGGCCGGAGTCGTAGAGCGGGGCGCCCTTGGCGAAGTAGTAGTCGTACCAGGAGGAGATGGCGCTGATCGGGACGATCGTCTTCAGGCCCTTCACGCCGGTGGCGGCGACGCCGTTGGCGATGGTGCCGTCCCAGCTCTTGCCGATCATTCCGGTGTTGCCGTTGGTCCAGCTCGCCGTGGCGCGGGCGGTTCCGGTGCGTGTGGTGTACGCCTTGGCGCGCCCGTTGAGCCAGTCGACGACGGCCTTGGCGGACTGGATGTCGGAACGGCCGCCGACGTCGACGCAGCCGTCGGAGCGGTTGGTGCCGGCGAGGTCGACGCCGACGAAGGCGTAGCCGCGGGGCACGAAGTAGTTGTCGTAGAAGAGCGGCATCTGGACAACGTTGCCGCTCGCGTCGTAGGTCTTCACCTGCCCCTCGTTGCCGCGTCCGCAGCAGGAGTAGTAGGGGCTGGCGTCCATGATGACGGGCACTTTGCGCCCCTGGCGGGCGGGTTCGCTCGGCCGGACGATGTCGACGGCGACCCGGTCCGTCTTCCCGTCCCCGTCGCCGTCGAGTCCGGTGTCCACCCAGACGGCCTCGCGGATGGCGTTCGCGTAGGAGTAGACCGGTTGGCTTTCCCGCGGGGCGCTCTGGGCCACTGCCGGGGTGAGGAAGGCGGCCAGGAGGGCGGCGATCGCCGCCGTCGCGAGCGATCTCCAGATCGTGAAGCGCGTGCGTTTCGGCATGCGCGGACGGTACATCGGTCAACTCCCGTGCAGAAAGAGGCACTCCGGGACTCATGACGGCCGAATGGCGATCGTGTGACAGGAGGTGCCGTGGACAGGCACGGTGCCACAGGGACTGAATAGCCTTTGAACAGACTTGGCGGACCGACCCCTACGGCTCTTCGACCTTCGTGGACCCCCATGGCTCTCCGGCTTTTCGTGGAGCCCTACGACTTGGAGTTCTCGTGCACCGCAGAATCATCGCGCCGGGCGCACTCGCGGCGGCCTCCCTCATGCTGGCGATCCCGGCATCGGCGGCAAGCTACTCCCCGGGCGCTCCGGGCATCGGTGACCCGTACTACCCGGCCTACGGCAACGGCGGATACGACGTCTCGCACTACGACCTCAGGCTCCAGTACCAGCCCGCGACGGACGAGTTGGCGGGTACGGCGACGATCCTCGCGACGACCACGCAGGACCTGTCCCGGTTCGACCTGGACTTCCTGCTGGACGTGAGCGAGGTGCGGGTCAACGGCGCACTGGCGACCTTCGCGACCTCCGGTCAGCACGAGTTGGAGATCACCCCGAAGACCCCGCTGCCGAAGGGCACGCCGATCACGGTCGTGGTCCGGTACAGCGGCGTGCCGTCGACGAAGAGCGCGTACGGCTTCACCACCTGGCACCGCACACCGGACGGCGCGGTCGCGGCGGACGAGCCCGAGTCGGCGTGGTGGTGGTTCCCGAGCAACGACCACCCGAGCGACAAGGCCACCTACGACGTGTCGGTGGCGGTGCCGGACGGTACCCAGGCGATCTCCAACGGCACGCTCCAGTCGACGAGTTCGAAGCTCGGCTGGACCCGCTACAACTGGCGGGAGAACAAGCCGCAGGCCACCTACCTGGCCACGCTCGCCCTCGGAAGGTTCGACATCACCACCAGCACCTCGGACGGCGGCGTCCCCGTCGTCAACGCCTACAGCAAGGATCTCGGCGACAACGACGGGGCCGCGCGGGCGAGCGTCGAGCGCACCGGGGAGATCGTCGACTGGCTGAGCGGCTATTTCGGGCCGTATCCGTTCAGCACGGCGGGCGGCTATGTCCCCAACACGACCACCGGGTACGCGCTGGAGACCCAGACCCGCGTCTACTACAGCCCCCGGCAGTTCGCGAACGGCTCCAACACCTCTGTCGTCGTACACGAGTTGGCCCACCAGTGGTACGGCGACGACGTGTCGCTGAAGGGCTGGAAGGACATCTGGATCAACGAGGGCTTCGCGCGGTACGCGCAGTGGCTGTGGTCCGAGCACGAGGGTGAGGGGACCACGCAGCAGCTCGCCGACTACGTCTATGCCTCGCACCCCGCGGACGACGCGTTCTGGACGATCGCGCCGGGTGACCCCGGTCCGGAGAACCAGTTCGAGCTTCCGGTCTACGACCGGGGTGCGCTGGCCATCCAGGCGCTGCGGAACGAGATCGGTGACGACGCGTTCTTCGCGGTTCTCAAGGGGTGGCCGACGGAGCACGCGTACGGCAACGCGTCCGTCCAGGACTTCCAGAAGTACGCCGAGCAGGTGTCGGGGAAGTCGTTGTCGGCGCTCTTCGACACGTGGCTGTTCCAGCCGACGAAGCCGGCCGTGCCCGCGGCGCGGGCCGCTTCCATCGTGAAGGTGGCTGGGGTTCCGGTACAGCCGAAGTCGTGGAAGAAGATCGCGGCTACCAACGACGTGCACTAAGCGTCTGCCGGGTTCTGCGGTGGGGGGCTGCGGGTCCGTTGTGGCTGGTCGCGCAGTTCCCCGCGCCCCTATCGGGGCGCTGTTCCTGCCCTTGTCAGGAGGTTGCCGCGAGTTATCGCGCCCGTCTCCGTCGAAGGCACCGTGCAGGCGTGGGCGCCCGCGATCGAACCGTAGAGGGCCGCGCGTTGCGGTGTCTCCCGGTTGAGCCAGCCGTAGAGAAAGGCCGCGGCGAAGGCGTCGCCCGCGCCGTTGGAGTCGACCAGCGGGGACGGCGGGGTGACCGGCGGGATGTGGGTCACCTCGTCGTCGGCCAACAGATACGCGCCCTCCGCTCCGGCCGTGGCGACGACCAGCTCAGCCCGGCCCCGCTCGGCGATGGCGCGCATCGTGTGTTCGAGGGCGCCGGTCAGTGCGGTGGTGGACAGGAAGACGATGTCCGCCGCGTGGGCGAACTCCGCCTGGTACGGGTTCTTGCCGTCCCAGTTGTGCAGGTCCGTCGAGATCGTCACCCCGGCCTCGCGCAGGGTGGGCAGCGCGTGGGCGCAGGGCTGGGTGATGGAGACGTGGGCGTGGCGGCTCGCCTCGGCCAGGGCGCGGACCGTGGGTTCCGGCAGGCGGTCGTCGGGGTGGGCGCGGGTCGCGTCGTAGAGGGAGAGCCGTCTGCCGTCCGGGCCCACGAGGTTGACCGCGCGCTTGGTGCCGGCGGGCCCGGGTACTTCGGTGAGCGGGATGCCGTGGTCTCGGTGGAGTGCGCGGACCAGGTCGCCCTCGGGGTCGTCGCCGAGCATGTCGAGGTGGTGGGTGCGCAGGCCCAGCGCGCTCAGGCCGAGGGCCACGAAGTCGCCGGTCTGGCCGGCGCGGGTGCGGATGCCGGGGTCGATCATGTAGCTGTCGGCGTACGGGAGCGGCAGTTCGGGGACGTGGACGATGGTGTCCACTCCGGCGCCGCCGAGGACGAGGACGTCGATGTCACGGCTCATGATCACGGCTTTCTCTGTGGTTGCGCAGGATTCTGCAACTCCTTTCAGTGTGGGGCAAGTTGGTCCGGTGGTTCAGTCCTCGTGGTCGTACACCGTGACCGCGATGCCCCGCCGTACCAGCCGCTCGGTGACCAGTGGTTCGACGCGTGACCACTTGCCGCCCGCGAGGCCGCAGCCTATGCGGGGCATGTGCACGGACGCGCCGAGTTCCGCCGCGCGGTCGGCCAGCAGGCCCAGCGCCGTGTCGATCGCCTCGTAACGCACGGGGACGCCCTTGCTGCCCGTGCGTGTCCCCCGTTGGCCGATCATGTTGGCCACCCAGACGTAGCGCTCGACCTGTACGAACTGGACGGCGCCCAGCCCGAAGTCGTTGGCCGCGCGCTCCCGGTGCCATGCGCGGTACTCCTTCTCCGGCTCCGGCCAGCGGCGCGAGAGGGCCAGTACGAAGCCCTTTCCCCAGCCTCCGAGGTCGTTGCAGACATGCGCGATCACCTTGACGCCCTTGACCGACGGTACGGTCGCGTCTCCCCGGACATAGTTGATCTCCGCCATGGCACCCACCGTAGGCGCCACCACTGACAACGGCCCCGAGGTGGTTTCACAGCACTGGTGGGACAGCGATACTGCTCCGCATGACGACCGACGCCGAGGAGCCGACGCTCACGATCGACGAACTGGCCGCGCGGGCCGGTACCACGGTCCGCACGGTGCGGTTCTACGGCACCAAGGGGCTGCTGCCGCCGCCGGTGATCGGGGCGCGGCGGGTGGGGCGGTACGGGCAGCGGCATCTGGCCCGGCTCGCGCTCATCGAGGAGTTGCAGCTCCAGGGCATGACGCTGGCGGCGATCGAGCGGTATGTGGAGCAGTTGCCGCCGGACCTGTCCGACCACGACCTGGCCATCCACCGGGCCGTGGTGGCGTCCTGGGCGCCGGACGCCGAAGAGACCGTGACACGCGAGGAGTTGCGGCGCCGGGCGGGGCGGGCGCTGGACGACGGCGACATCGAGCGGCTCGTCGCCATGAACGTGGTCCGGCCCGACGGGGACGCGTACCGCGTCGACTCGGGGCTTCTGCGGCTCGGCGTGGAACTCCTCGACGTACCGCTGTCCCACGACGCGATCCTCGCCGCACGGGAGGTCCTCGTCGCGCACTCGCGTGCCGCGGCGCACGAACTGTCGCAGCTGTTCAAGGACGAGGTCGCCGAACGGGACGCGCAGGACGTGAAATCCCTGTCCGCGCACATGCATCCGCTCGTGGTGCAGGCCTTGCTGACGACCTTTCAGCGATCGCTGAAGGAAGAGCTCCAGCAATGGCTCGGCGCGTCACAAGTAGGCGGATCCTCCTGACACGTTGAGGGTCTGGCCGGTGAGGAACCCGCTGCCCTCGTCCACCACGTACAACAGCGTCGACACGAGGTCGGACGGCAGCTGCGTGCGCGGGACCGCCTGCCCGTCGCGGACGAACGCGAAGCCGCCGTCCGCACCGACCGTCCGCTCGGCGGTCGCGGTGCGGACCATGCTCGGCGCGATCGCGTTGACGGTG
This sequence comes from Streptomyces sp. NPDC088350, assembly GCF_044753545.1. Taxonomy (NCBI): domain Bacteria; kingdom Bacillati; phylum Actinomycetota; class Actinomycetes; order Kitasatosporales; family Streptomycetaceae; genus Streptomyces; species Streptomyces sp. NPDC088350. The sequence continues at coordinate 697,418 of NZ_JBIVNL010000003.1, forward strand.
ATGTCGTACGGTCCGAGCGCCGCCGCGAGCGATCGTGTGAAGCCGATGAGGCCCATCTTCGAGGCGACGTACGGAACCATCGTGGGCGGTGCGGTGAGGACGGCCGCCGAGACGATGTTGACGACACGGCCCCAGCCGGCGGCCTTCAGATACGGCAGGACCGCGCGGGTCAGCAGGAACGGCGCCTCCAGGTTGACGCGCATGATCCGGCGCCATTCCTCGGGAGTGGTCTCCTCGAAGGGGCGGGCCGGGTAGACGCCGGCGTTGTTGACCAGGATGTGCAGGCCGCCGAACTGCTCGATGAGGTGTTCCAACGCCCTCTGGATCTGGTCCTCTTCGGTGACGTCGCCGATCAACTCCACATAGTCCGGGACCCTTTCGGCGGTCTCCGGCTGCGGGACGAGGTCGAGTCCGGCGACCCGGTGGCCGCGCGCGGCGAGCGCGACGGCGAACTCCTGCCCGAGGCCCTGCGCCGCTCCGGTCACCAGGGCGGTACGCGTCTCCATGGGGCGAGTGTGATGACCCGTCAGGCGTCCGGCAAGAGCAGATTCCACTCGCTGAAACGCCCCGGTTGCCGCTCACGCCCGGTGGGCCCACCCTGCGTGACGACCCCAGCACCAGCCGTACGGGAGCCGTGCCCGATGACCGAGACCGAGCGTGCCGTGGACGACGCCGAGCGCGCCCGCGAACAGGGCGGCGGGCAGGGCCGGTTGACGCACTGGCGGCGTCGACTCAGGCCATCTGCGCGTCGGTTGACGCCGGTACCGCGTCGGTGGGTCCGGGACGAGTTCGGTGTGCTGCTCGTGCTGGGGTTGCTGATCGCCGGGATCGGCATCCCGTACCCGGACTTCCTCGGCACGAACAACCTCCTGTCCACCGCGCACAACTCCGTCTACATCTCGCTGATGGCGTGCGGCATGGTCTTCGCGCTGTCGATGCGCGAGGTCGACCTGTCCGTGGGCGGGACCTACGCGATGTGCCTGGTCGTCGGGGCGTTGTTGATCCGGGACGGCACCGCGCCGTGGCTGGCGGTGCCGGTGATGCTGGTCACCGGGATCGTGCTGGGGGTGTTCAACGCGCTGGTGACGACACTGCTGGCGCTGCCGTCGTTCATCGTCACCCTGGGCACGCTGATGCTCTTCCGGGGTGTCGGGCTGGCCCTCGCCGACGGCAAGCAGATCACCGATCTCCCGCTGGACGACTCGTTCTTCACCGTCGCGGGCGGCGATCCGGGCGGCGTGCCGTTCGCCCTGTGGGTGCTGCTCGCGGTGATCGTCGTGCTGGCGGTCGTGCTGTCCCGGACGCGCTTCGGGGCCCGGGTGCGGGCGATCGGGTCCAACCCCGACGCCGCCGCCTTCAGCGGCATCCCGGTCGTCCGCACCCGCATCCAGGCCCTGGCCCTGTCCGGTCTGACCACGGCGTGCGCCGCCGCGCTCGCGCTCGCCTTCTACGGCGCGGGGGATCCGACTCTGGGCCAGGGCTACGAGTTGCAGGCGATCGCCGCGTGCATCATCGGCGGCACTCCGCTCGCCGGGGGCCGCGGTTCGGTGGTCGGCGCGGTGGCCGGGGCGATGATCCTGTCGGTCGTCGCCTCCGGCCTGGTGTTCTTCGAAGTACCCATCAACTGGACGTCGTTCGCGACCGGCGGGGTGATCCTCGTCGCCGTCGCGGCCGACAGCGCGCTGCGGCGCACCGGACGCCGTCGCAAGTGAAGTCACCCGTGACCCAAGTCCATCCCCATTGTCGTGAAGTCCCCTTGTCGTGAAGTCCCCTTGTCGTCAAGTCCCCCCGTGGTCCAGCCTTTTGGAGGCCGTGATGCACCCCCGTTCGCGTACGTGGTCCGCGGCGCTCGGCGCCCTGGTCCTGCTGGCCACCGCAGGCTGCGGCAGCGGCGGGGGCTCCGGCGGCAAGAACGGCAAGCTGGAGATGGGGATCTCGGTCGCCAACATCTCCCTGAACTTCGCCCACGAGATGGTGCTGGGCGCGCAGAGCGCCGCGAGCCATGCCGGCAAGGTCGACTTCAAGGCCGTGGGACCGCCCAACACGGACGGCCCGGCCGAGGCGCAGCTGTTCCAGAACCTCACCGCCGTCGCCAAGGACGGCATCGTCCTGGAGAACCTCGACCCGCCGATCTTCACCCGGCCCGCCGCACGCGCCGTCGACCAGGGCATCCCGATCGTCGCCCTGGACACCTCCCCCACCGACGGCAGCAAGGTCAACTTCTATGTGGGGAACGACAACTACGCCCTCGGCGAGCTGATGGCGAAGGAGGCGCTCAAGCGGCTCGGCAGCAGCCCGAAGGGGCAGGTCGTGATCGGGGTGCCCAACCCGGGGACACCGGTGCTCGACAACCGCGCCAAGGGCATCGCCGACACGTTCAAGAAGGAGGCGCCCGGCGTCAAGATCCTCGGCCCCTTCCAGACGTACAGCGATCCCGGCCAGAACTACAGCTCCTGGTCCGCGCAGGTGAACGCGCACCCGGACGCGCTCGCCTTCCTCGGCGTCGGTGACGCCGACAGCTACAACCTCGCGAAGATCAAGAAGGCCGAGCACGGCACGTGGCTCACCGCCGGCTTCGACGTCGACCCCAAGACCCTGGACGCGGTGAAGGACGGCTCCAACTTCGTCACCATCGACCCGCAGCACTTCCTCAAGGGCTATCTGTCCACGGCGATGCTGATCGAGGCCGTGCGCGACAAGAAGGGCAAGCTGCCCGACGGTTGGTTCCTGTCCCCCGGCGGGGTCGTCGACTCCTCCAACATCGACGAGATCATCGCCCGGCAGAAGTCGGCGCAGGCGGCGTACGACTGGTACAAGCCGACGATCGACAAGCTGCTCGGCGACCAGACGGCCAACCTGAAGCCGCTGAAGGACGCGCGCTGAGATGGTCCACGACGACATCCTCGTGGCGGAGGAACTGGTCAAGTCCTACGGCGGCGTAAGGGCGTTGGACGGTGCGTCGATCCGGCTGCGCGGGGGTGAGGTGCACGCGCTGGTCGGTGAGAACGGTGCCGGGAAGTCGACGCTCGTGCGCATCCTGTCGGGGACGCTGGGCGCGGACGGCGGAACGGTGCGGGCGGCCAAGGACGCCCGGATCGCCGTCGTCTCCCAGGAGTTGAGCCTCTTCCCGGACCTCACCGTGCGGGAGAACCTCTTCCCGCAGCATCCGCCGCTGCGGCTTGGCCTGCTGGACCGGGGCGCCATGGACCGAGCGGCCCGCCCGGTCCTCGCGGAACTGGGCCTGGACGTGGACCCCCGCACCGAACTGGGCGAACTCCCCCTCGCCGACCAGCAGTTGACGGAAATCGCCAGGGCACTGTTACGACGCCCCAAACTGCTGATCCTCGACGAACCCACATCCGCGCTCCCTGCCGCCGCCGTCGACCGTCTCGAACGCGTTCTGCGCACGCTGACCGACCAGGGCATCGCCGTCCTGTACGTCACCCACTTCCTGGACGAGGTGATGCGCTTCGCGCAGCGCGTGACGGTCCTGCGGGACGGACGGGTCGCCCTGGCGGGTGCGGAGCGGGCCGAGGTCGACGTGCCGGAGCTGGTGTCGGCGATGCTGGGCGGCCGGCCGGAGCAACCGGCGCGCCGGGCACGGTCGTTGGCCGACCTGCCGCCGCCGGTGGTGCTGTCCGAGGTCACGGTGCCGGGAAGGCTGACCGACGTGACGTTCACCGTGCGGGCGGGTGAGGTGGTCGGGGTCGCCGGGCTGCAAGGGGCGGGCCATCTCGACGCGTTGGGGGTGGTGTGCGGGCGTACGGCGGTCTCCGGGGGCCGGGTGGACGTCGGCGGCCGGGGGCTGCCGCGCTCGCTGCGGGACGCGGTGCGCGCGGGCGTCGCCTTCGTGCCGAGCGACCGCAAACGGTACGGGCTGATGGTGGACCGTACGGTATGGGAGAACACCACGGCGGTCAGCTGGCTGGCGCTGGGCCGGGGCGGGATCGCCCCCGCCCGCTCCGAACTGGTGCGCCGCACCGTCGAGTTGACCGAGCGGCTGCGGCTGCGCGGTGGGCCCTACGACCTCGTCGCCCGGCTGTCCGGCGGCAACCAGCAGAAGGTCGTCTTCGCCAAGTGGCTCGCGACGGAGCCGAAGATCGTCGTCCTGGACGATCCGACCCGGGGTGTCGACGTCGGCGTACGCGCGGAAATGCACCGTATCGTCGGCGAGTTGGCGGCGGGCGGCGCGGCCGTCCTGATCGCCTCGACCGACCTCGCGGAGCTGACGGAGGTGTGCGACCGGGTGCTGGTGTTCGTGCGCGGGCGGGTCACCGAGGAGGTGCGCGGAGAACGGCTGACGGAGCACGGGCTGGCGGTGGCGATGCAGCGCCCGGAGGTGGCCGCGTCGGACTGACAGGGTCCGGAGGTGGCGGCATCGGACTGACAGGGCCCGGAAGCGGCCGCGTCAGACCGACAGGCTCCGGAAGCGGCCACGTCAGACCGACAAGCTCCGGAAGCGGCCACGTCAGACCGACAGGCTCCGGAGGTAGCCACGTCAGACCGACAGGCTCCGGGTGATCGCCCGGGCCGCCGCGCACAGCCGCGCTCCGATGCGGTCCACGTCCAGGCGGCGGGTGCCGCCGGTGACGGAGATCGCGGCGATCGGGCGGGGGCCGCGGCCGGAGGCGTAGACGGGGGCCGCGACCGCCGAGATGCCGATCTCGGCCTCCTCCAGGTTGACGCCGTAGCCGCGGGCCCGGGTGAGGGCGAGGTCGCGGGCGAGCTGGCCGGGGAGGACCAGGGTGCGCGGGGTGAGGCGGGGCAGGGTGCGATGGGGCGGGCGGGGGTCCTGGGCGAGGAAGACCTTGCCGGTGGCGGTGCAGTGCGCGGGGAGCCGGCCGCCGGTGCGGGAGACGATCGGGGTGGCGCGGCGGCCGGTGATCTTCTCCAGGAACAGGGTGTCGGTGCCGTCCGGGACGGCGAGGTGCACGTTCTCGTGGGTCGCCTCGTGCAGATCGCCCAGGTAGGGCAGCGCCACGTCCCGCAACTCCCGTACGGACGGGGAGGACTGGCCGAGGACGAAGAGGGCGAGCCCGATGCGGTAGCTGCCTTCGGGGGTGCGGTCCACCAGGCCGAGCCGGACCAGTTCGCCGATCAGCCGGTGTGCCGTCGGCTTGGGCAGCCCGGTGCGCAGGGCGAGTTCGGCGAGGGAGAGCGCGGTCTCGGCGTCACCGCAGGCGCGGAGCAGCGACACCCCGCGCGCGAGCACCGACTTCGGAAGCGGCCCGTCCGTCATGGACCGATGGTGGTCGCTTCCGCGCACGGGTGACAAGGTGTGGGTCACGGTGAGTCGCGACCGCAATCGAAGCGGTATGTCTACGAGGTGCGCAGCGGTACGTCGACGAGCATCGGGCGCGTCAACTCGTCGACCCCGGCGACCAGTTCACGCAGGTGGTCCGCGCTCTCCGCCCGGACCGCGTCGACGCCGAAGAAACGTGCGGCCCGGGTGAAGTCCAGGGCGCCCAACTCGGTGCCGGGGCAACGGCCCTTGCCGCCCATCGCCTCGTACGTGTCCTGGAGCGTGCGGTAACTCCCGTTGCCCATCACCACGAACAGCACCGGGACGTGTTGCCGTGCCGCGCTCCACAGCCCCTGGAGTCCGAACAGCGCGCAGCCGTCGCCGAGGACCGCGACCACCGGCCGCCCGGGCTCCGCGAGCGCCCGGCCGACGGCGGCGCCGATGCCCCAGCCGAGGCCGCCGCCGACGGTGTGGGTATAGCTGCCGGGGCGGTCGAGTCGTAGCAGCCGACGGAGCAACAGGCCCACGGTGATGGCCTCTTCGACCAGCACGGCGTCCGGGGGCAGCCCGTGTGCCACGGCGTGGGCGGCGGCCCAGGGGGCGAGGGGCGCGGCCGAGTAGGCGGCGCGGGCGGCGGACTCGGCACGCTCCCGTTCGGCGGTGTGCCGTTCGCCCGCGCGCAGGACGCGGGCCTTCGCGGTGTGGTCGGGCACCTGCTCGCGCAGCAGCTCGGCGAGCCGGTGGAGCGAGGGTGCCAGCGCGCCGACGAGTCCCGCGTCGGCGGGGAAGTTGCGGCCGATCTCGTCGGCGTCGGAGTCGAGTTGGACCACGGTGATACCGGGCGGCAGGGCGGGCCCCGGGCTGTAGTGGTGGGGCGTGAACGCGTGGGCGCCGACGATCAGGACGGTGTCGTACGACCCGAGGGCGGCCCGGATCGCGTCGTGGCGGGGTGGCAGCATCCCGGCGTAAAGGGGGTGTGTGGGAGGGAAGTTGAGGCAGTCGGCCATCGGCTGGTGGTGGACGGTCGCCCCGCAGGCCTCCGCCGTACGGACCAACGCTGCCACCGCGTCCTCGCGGCCCACTCCGTCCCCGGCGACGATCACGGGCCGGGCGGCGCCGCCGAGCAGTACGGCGGCCCGGTCGAGTCCGGCGGCGGGTCCCGGCGGGGGCGGGGCGGTGCGGGCGGGGACCTCGACCTCGGTGTCCTCGGCGAGCAGGTCCATGGGGAGGGACAGGAACACCGGCCCTGCGGGCGGCCGTTGGGACTGGGCGAAGGCGCGGCGCAGGGCGAGGGGCAGGTCGCCCGCGTGCTGGATGTCGTACGTCGCCTTCACTGCGGGCCGTGCGAGGCCGAGGAGGTCGCCGGAGAGCATGGGGTCCTGCTGGAGGTGGCGGCGGTCCTGCTGGCCGGCCGTGACCACGAGCGGGGTGCGCGAACGGCGGGCGTTGAGCAGGCCGATGAGGCCGTTGGCGAGTCCGGCGGCGATGTGCAGGCTGACGAACGCGGGGCGGCCGGTGCCGCGGGCGTAGCCGTCGGCCATGGACACGACGGCGCCCTCGTGGACGCCGAGGACGTACTCGGGGGCGTTCTCGGTCTCCGACAGGGCGGCCAGGAAAGGGAGTTCGGTGGTGCCGGGGTTGCCGAAGATCCGGTCCACGCCCTCGTCGCGCAGGATGTCGAGGAAGGCGAGGGCGGGATGGTGACCCATGGGGGCTCCTCGGGGACGGGACCTGTGACCGCTGACCGGTTCGCCGGTCAGCGTCGGGGTCCCGTCACCCGAGGGCAAGGGCAGCGTGTCGCTCAGCGACACGTCAGCGCGCGTCGGTGAACCGCTCCCCCTTCTCGGCCTTCTCCACGAGCAGCGCGGGCGGCGTGAACCGCTCCCCGTAGCGCTCGGCGAGCGCACGCGCGCGTGCTACGAACCCGGGCAGACCGCCCTCGTAGCCGTTGATGTACTGGAGGACACCGCCGGTCCAGCCCGGGAAACCGATGCCGAAGACGGAACCGATGTTGGCGTCGGCGACGGACGTCAGCACGCCCTCCTCCAGGAGCTTGACCGTGTCGAGCGCCTCGGAGAAGAGCATGCGTTCCTGCATGTCTTCGAAGGGGATCTCGGCGCCCTCGCGGGTGAAGTGCTCGCGCAGGCCCGGCCACAGACCGGCGCGCCTGCCGTCGTCGCCGTAGTCGTAGAAGCCCGCGCCGCCGCTGCGCCCGGTGCGGCCGAACTCGTCGACCATGCGGTCGATGACGGCCTCGGCGGGGTGCGCGGGCCAGGTGCCGCCCGCTTCCTCTACGGCCCGCCTGGACTCGTTGCGGATCTTGCGCGGGAGGGTGAGCGTCAACTCGTCCATCAGGGAGAGGACCTTGGCCGGGTAGCCCGCCTGCGCGGCGGCCTGCTCGACGGACGCGGGCTCGATGCCCTCGCCGACCATCGCGACACCTTCGTTGATGAACTGCCCGATCACCCGTGAAGTGAAGAAGCCGCGCGAGTCGTTGACGACGATCGGGGTCTTCTTGATCTGCCGGACCAGGTCGAAGGCGCGTGCGAGGGCCTCGTCGCCGGTGCGCTCGCCCTTGATGATCTCGACGAGAGGCATCTTGTCGACGGGCGAGAAGAAGTGCAGCCCGATGAAGTCGACTTGGCGCTCCACGCCTTCGGCGAGGGCGGTGATGGGGAGCGTGGAGGTGTTGGAGCAGAGCAGCGCGTCGGGCTCGACGATGTGCTGGATCTCCTGGAACACCTTGTGCTTGAGGGAGGTGTCCTCGAAGACGGCCTCGATCACCGCGTCGCAGCCCGCGAGGTGCTGCGGGTCGGCGGTGGGCGTGATGCGGGCGAGCAGCGCGTCCGCCTTCTCCCGGGTCGTACGACCTCGGGACACCGCCTTGGCGCACAGCTTCTCGGAGTAGGCCTTGCCCTTGGCCGCCGCCTCCGCCGTGACGTCCTTCAGGACGACGTCGATGCCCGCGCGGGCGCACGAGTAGGCGATGCCGGCGCCCATCATCCCGGCGCCGAGGACGGCGACCTTGCGGACCGGGCGCGGCTCGATGCCCTGGGGGCGGTTGGCGCCGGAGTTGACGGCCTGGAGGTCGAAGAAGAACGCCTGGATCATGTTCTTCGAGGTCTGGCCTGCCGCCAGCTCCACGAAGTAGCGGGCCTCGATGACCTGCGCGGTCTCGAAGTCGACCTGGGCGCCCTCGACGGCGGCGGCGAGGATGTTGCGCGGGGCCGGGTAGGGCGCGCCGTTGGTCTGCTTGCGCAGGGAGGCCGGGAACGCGGGCAGGTTGGCCGCGAACTTCGGGTTGGCCGGGGTGCCGCCCGGGATGCGGTAGCCGGGCTTGTCCCAGGGCTGCTGCGACTGCGGGTTGGCGTCGATGAAGGCGCGGGCCTTGGCGATCAACTCGTCGGGCGTGGCCGCGACTTCGTGGATCAGGCCGTTCTCCAGGGCGCGTTGCGGGCTGTACTGGGTGCCCTGGAGCAGCATCTTCAACAGGGCGTCGGTGATGCCCAACAGCCGTACCGTACGGACGACTCCGCCGCCGCCGGGGAGCAGGCCCAGGGTGACCTCGGGGCAGCCGATCTTCGAGCCGGGCGCGTCGAGGGCGACCCGGTGGTGGCAGGCGAGGGCGATCTCGTAACCGCCGCCCAGGGCCGCGCCGTTGAGCGCGGCGACTACCGGCTTGCCGAGGGTCTCGATGCGGCGCAGGTTGCGCTTGATGGCGAGGCCGCCGTCGAGCAGCTCTTGGGCGGTGTCCGGGGTGACGCGGATCAGGTCGCGCAGGTCGCCGCCCGCGAAGAACGTCTTCTTGGCGGAGGTGACGATGATGCCGCGGATGGAGTCCTGCTCGGCCTCCAGGCGCTCGGTGATCACGGCGAGGGAGTCGCGGAAGGCCGCGTTCATGGTGTTCGCGGACTGGTCGGGGTCGTCGAGGACGAGGGTGACGACGCCGGTGTCGTCCTGTTCCCAGCGGATGGTGGTGCTCTCGGTCATGAGGGGTTCTCCGTAGAAGTCTCTGGTCGGCGCGTAAGCCTCGGGTGGCCGCGGACATCGCTGGTCGCAGCGGCGGTCTCCGGTGGCCGCCGGGGCCTCAGAGGCGCTCGACGATCGTCGCGATGCCCATGCCGCCGCCGACGCACAGCGTGGCGAGCCCGTAGCGCTTGTCCTGGCGCTCCAGTTCGTCGACGAGCGTGCCGAGGATGATCGCGCCGGTGGCGCCGAGCGGGTGGCCGAGCGCGATGGCGCCGCCGTTGACGTTGACCTTGTCCAGGGACAGGTCCATGTCGCGCACGAAGCGCAGGACGACGGCGGCGAAGGCCTCGTTGATCTCGACGAGGTCGATGTCGTCGATGGTCAGTCCGGCCTTCGCGAGGGCCTTGCGGGTGGCCGGGGCGGGCCCGGTGAGCATGATGGTCGGCTCGGAGCCGGAGACGGCCGCGGAGACGATCCGCGCGCGCGGGGTGAGGCCGTAGCGCTCGCCGACCTCCTTGGAGCCGATCGCGACGAGCGAGGCGCCGTCGACGATGCCGGAGGAGTTGCCCGCGTGGTGGACGTGGTCGATCTTCTCCACCCAGTGGTACTTCTGCAGGGCCACGGCGTCGAAGCCGCCGAGTTCGCCGATGTCCGCGAAGGACGGCTTCAGCCTGGCGAGGGAGTCGGCGGTGGTGCCGGGGCGCAGGTGCTCGTCGTGGTCGAGGACGACGAGTCCGCTGCGGTCGCGGACCGGGACGACGGACCGCTCGAAGCGGCCCTCCTTCCAGGCGGTGGCCGCCCGCTCCTGCGAGAGCGCCGCGTACTCGTCCACATCGCGCCGCGAGAATCCCTCGATGGTGGCGATCAGGTCGGCGCCGATGCCCTGGGGCACGAAGTTGACGGCGAGGTTCGTCATCGGGTCGTTGAACCAGGCGCCGCCGTCCGAGGCCATCGGCACCCGTGACATCGACTCGACACCACCGGCGAGGACGAGGTCCTCCCAGCCCGAACGCACCTTGGCGGCGGCCATGTTGACGGCCTCCAGACCCGAGGCACAGAAGCGGTTCTCCTGTACGCCGGCCACCGTGTCCGGCAGTCCGGCGGCCACGGCGGCGATCCGGGCGATGTCGGAGCCCTGGTCGCCGACCGGGCCGACGACGCCGAGCACGATGTCGTCGATGGCGGCCGGGTCCAGGTCCGGGAAGCGGTCGCGGATCTCGTGGATGAGTCCGACGACCAGGTCGATGGGCTTCGTGCCGTGCAGGGATCCGTTCGCCTTGCCGCGCCCGCGCGGGGTGCGGATCGCGTCGTAGACATACGCTTCGGTGCTCACTGCCAAGCCTTTCACTGAGGGTTTTCGAGGACGCGTCGAGGTGTTCCCCGATCCGAGTCCTCAACGACGTCGGCAAGCCGGGGGACGTCCCAGTCACGGGCCACGTCCGAGGTGTCGGCACCCGGCAGGGCGGGCCCGCCGCGCACCGAGGTGGGCGTCGCGGAGAACCGGGGTGCGGGGGCGGGCTGGGTGATCCCGCCGTGCTCGGTGAACGTGCCGCGCGCGGCGAGGTGCGGGTGGTGTGGGGCCTCGCGCAGCGATAGCACGGGCGCCACGCACGCGTCCGTGCCCGCGAAGACGGCCGTCCACTCGTCTCTCGTACGGCTCCGGAAGCGGGCCGCGACCGCCTCGCGCAGCGCGCCCCAGCGCGCCCAGTCCCGGCGGGCGTCGGCGAAGTCCGCGAGGCCGAGCAGGTGCGTGAACTCGTCGTAGAACTGCGGCTCCAGGGCCCCTACCGCCATGTGCTTCCCGTCGGCGGTCTCATAGGTGCCGTAGTACGGACAGCCGCCGTCGAGGAGGTTCGCGGCGCGCCGGTCCTGCCAGCCGCCGGCGGCGAGCATGCCGTGGATCATCGCGGAGAGGTGGGCGGTGCCGTCGACGATGGCCGCGTCGACGACCTGGCCGGTGCCGGTCACGCGCGCGTGGTGCAGGGCCGCGAGGACCCCGACGACGAGGTAAAGCGCGCCGCCCGCGTAGTCGCCGAGCAGGTTGGCGGGGGCGGGCGGGGGCTCCCCCGGGCTGCCGATCATGCCGAGGGTGCCGGTGAGCGCGATGTACGCGATGTCGTGCCCGGCGCGGTCGGCGAGGGGGCCGTCCTGGCCCCAGCCGGTCATACGGCCGTAGACGAGCCCGGGGTTGCGGGCGTGGCAGGGCTCGGGGCCGACGCCGAGGCGCTCGGTGACGCCGGGGCGGTTGCCCTCGATCAGGATGTCGGCGCGCGCGACCAGGTCGAGGACGCGCGCGGGGCCGTCGGGTGCCTTCAGGTCGACGAGGACCGAGCGCTTGTTGCGGTTGGTGACGTCGTACTCGGGGCTGACGCCCAGTCCGGGGCCGCCGGGCCGGTCGACGCGGACGACGTCGGCGCCCAGGTCGGCGAGGAGCATGGCCGCGAAGGGGCCGGGGCCGATGCCCGCCAGCTCGACGACGCGCACGCCGGACAGCGGGCCGTGCCCGGGCGTCGTTGCCGCTGTCATCCAGCCCCCAGCTGTGACACAACCGATGTAACACCAGTGATGTTAGGAACGTGTTCCACTCGACACAAGACCTGGGCGAGCAAGCGCTTAGCCAACGTACCCGCGTCGACCGTGACTAGCCATGACCGTCCGCGTCCAGCTCGGCCATGAGGCACTTCGGGGCGATCGCGCGACAGCCCTCCTCCACCCAGTCGCACAGCAGCTCGGCGGCGAGGTGAGCGCGTGACCTTGGCGACACTCTCACCCCAGGGGCAGTATCGATATGCGGCTCCGCCGCGCGGCCTCCGTGGCGCCCGGCAGCCCGAGCCCGAACTCGCGTACTTTCGCCCACTTCTTCAGGGCGTTCCTGGGCACGGCCACCTGATACCTCCGGGCTCGTCGTCGGGCTCCGCACTCTTCACGCTAGCCTCAGCCACCGACAGCGGCGCGGGCTGCGGGACCCAGGAGTGTCATGAGCAGGCTGAACAGGACGGATCGTCCCTACGACATCGTGCTCTTCGGAGCCACGGGCTTCGTCGGCGCGCTCACCGCGGAGTACCTCGCCGCACACGCGCCCGAGGGGCTGCGCTGGGCGATCTCGGGCCGCGACGAGCTGAAACTGAAGCGCCTGCGCGAACGCCTGCCCGGCGGCACCTCGGTGGGCGTCCTGCGGGCCGACGTCTCCGACCCGGCCTCCCTGCGCGAACTCGCCGAGCACGCGCGCGTGGTGGCCACCACGGTCGGCCCCTACGTCACCTACGGCGAGGATCTCGTCGCCGCCTGCGCGGACACCGGCGCCGACTATCTCGACCTCAGCGGTGAGCCGGAGTTCGTCGACCTGACGTACGTCCGCCACGACGCACGCGCGCGGGAGACCGGCGCACGGCTGGTGCACGCGGCGGGCTTCGACTCGATCCCGCACGACCTGGGGGCGTACTTCACCGTGCGGCAACTGCCGGAGGGAGTACCCCTGACGGTGGACGGCTTCGTGACCGCAGACGCGATGTTCTCCGGCGGTACGTTCGCGTCGGCGCTGAACCAGTTCGCGCGCGGCCGGCAGATGCTGGCCGCCGCCCGGGAACGCCGACGCCATGAACCGCGACTGGTGGGCCGCCGGACCACCGCGCCCGCCGGGGCACCCCGGTTCGCCGGGGAGGTCGGCTCCTGGGTGGTGCCCCTGCCGACCATCGACCCGCAGATCGTTCAACGATCCGCGAAGGCCCTGGAGCGCTACGGCCCCGACTTCCGCTACCGCCACTACGCCGCCGCACGGCACCTCCCCTCGGCGATCGGCGGGGTCACCGCCGCCGGCGCGCTCTTCACGGCGGCCCAGCTCCCGCCCGCCCGCCGTTGGTTGTCCGACCGCCTCAAGCCCGGCGACGGACCGAGCCCGGAGAAGCGCGCGAAGAGCTGGTTCTCCGTGAAGTTCGTGGGCGAGGGCGGCGGTCGCCGGGTCTTCACGGAGGTCGCGGGCGGCGACCCGGGCTACGACGAGACGGCGAAGATGTTCGCCGAGTCGGCCCTCTGCCTGGCCTTCGACGAACTCCCGTCCACAGCGGGGCAGGTGACGACGGCGGTGGCGATGGGCGACGCGCTCATCGCGCGACTGCGCGGCGCGGGCATCGTGTTCCGGGTGGCGGCGAGCAGGTGAACGGGCGGGGTCGGACACTCACCCCGATGGGCTATAGTTGATCACGAGCCGGTCGCCGGAACTCCCGGAGTCTGGTCGCGCGTTGGTGGTCCAAGGAAAGACGTCCCGCTTCCTGCGGGGAGATGCAGGTGCAAGGCCTGCCCGGCGCTCAAGTCCGAGCCCCACACCGCTTGTTGCGGTGTGGGGCTCGTGTGTTTCCCGCACCGGTGCGGGAGTTGGCCTCACGGCCACAGCGTGTAGATCATGCCGCCGATCCAGGCGAGGCCGGCCGCCACGGACAGGACCAGCGCGATCGTCACGGCGCGCTCGACGGGCTGGCTCGGGTGGGCGACGGGCTTCGGGGAACGGTGCGTTGTCATGCGGCCCAGCCTGCCGATCACACGGGGGCCGCCGCATCCGTACAAGTACTCAGAGCACGTACTCAGTGCGGGTACTCACGCGGTCGCCTCCCGCAGTGCCCGCCGGCACAGCGCGTCCGCCCTGCGTGTCGTCTCCGGGAGCCGGTAGTCGGGGGTCAGCGCGAGGGTGTGGGCGCAGGCGTTGCCGAGGGTCACGCGGTGGCCCACGGAGACGAAGACCGGCTTCACGCCGTCGCGGGTGCGGAGCGCTCGGCCGACCTCGTCGGCGTCCGCACGGAGCGGGGACGCGGAGCCGCGCGGGATGCCCGGGTCGTCGTACGTGAAGGTGAAGGGGTTCTTGGCGACGCCGATCGTGGGCAGGCCGGTGAGGACGCCGAGGTGGCTGGCGAGGCCGAAGCGGCGGGGGTGGGCGAGGCCGTAGCCGTCGCACACGACCAGGCCGGGCGGGCACGGCAGGGCGTCCAACGCGGCCAGCACCGTGGGGATTTCACGGAAGGCGAGCAGACCCGGCACGTACGGGAAGGGGACCTGGCCCACGGCCGTGGCCTCGGCCACGACCGTGAGGTCCGTCGCGTCCAGCACGACGGCCGCTGCCACCACGACGTCCCGTTCGTCGTCGTAGGCGACGTCAACTCCCGTTACGTGCCCCGCCCTTGGCGGCGGTCCCGGTTCGTCGGTCACCACCCGCTCCCGCAACTCGTCCTGCACGGCGCGGGCCTGCTCCTCGGTCGCGGGCCAGCCCGCGGGAATGCGTACGGTCGTCATGGTGGTGCCGAGGGTACGGGGATCTTGAGGGCACGGCGAAGCCACCGTGCCCTCCGGCCCCGCTTGTCCCCCCCTCAGTCCTCCAGCCGCGCCACGCGCCCCTTCTCCCCCGCGGCCCAGCAGCCCAGGTCCGCCGCGCAGTCCACGGTGTCGTACGAGCCGGTGTCCACCGTCCTCCAGGTGCGGCCGGCGTCGGTCGTGAGGTCCGTGCCGGTGGGGCCGACCGCGAGGGCGGTGGTGCGGCTGCGGGGCACCCAGGTGGCGCCGGAGCGGTAGGCGGGCGGCGGGGTGGCTGCGGGACGCCAGGTGCGGCCCCCGTCGCCGGTGACGGCCGCCGCCTGCGGTGACGGCTGGTCCGCGCGGTAGTCACCGCCGACGGCGAGGCCGTGCGTGCGGTCGCGGAAGGCGAGCGCGAACACACCGCGCGCGGGATCACCGGCCGGGATCGGCGTGTCGGTCGCCGTCCAGGTGAGGCCGCGGTCGGCGGAGTGCAGCACGCGCGCGCGTGCACCCCCGCCGGTGGCGAGCCAGACGTCCCTCGGTCCGGAACTCACCAGACACTGGCCGCTCGCCGCGAAGCCCGCCTCGCCGTCGAGCGCGGCCGGCATCCCGGTGGTGGGCAGCACCTTCCAGGAACGGCCGCCGTCGCCCGTCGACAGGATGCGGAACCTCCCGTCCACGGGGTCGCTCATCGCGAGCCCGTGGCGGCTGTCGAAGAAGGTCATGCAGTCGTAGAAGGCGTTCGCGTCGGTGTTGCGGAACGACTCGGTCCAGGTCGTCCCGCCGTCGTCGGTGCGGTAGACGCGGGACGCCTCGCCCTCGCCGATCGCCAGTACCACCGCGCGGCGCGCGTCGAACGCCTCGATGTCCCGGAACTGCAGGTCCGCGGCGCCGGGCGGCGAGACGTTCCGCCAGCTCGCCCCGCCGTCGGTGGTACGCAGCACCGTGCCCGCCGTCCCGGCCACCCACGCGGTGTCCCGGCTCACGGCCGACAGCCCCCGGAACCGCACATCGGCGGCCCCGCTGTCCTTCAGCTCCCAGTGCGGAGTCCGGTGCGCCGTGTCCCGCGCCTGCGCCGGTACGGCGGTCAGGACGGCCAGTGCCGCCCCGCACATCACCCCGACCGCCAGCCTGCGGTACGTAGGTCCCACCTGTCGCGTCTTCCCCATGCGCCTCATGGCGGGCGAAGCTAGCCCACTCCCCGGAGGCCGTCCAGATGGCCCACGTCCGCCTTGAGCGCATATGGGCGGCGGTGACAGAGGTCACTCGAAATTCATGTACACGGATGGGGCCGTTCCGGCGTCTCTTCCAGTGCGGACCAATCCCATCGGTGGTCCGTTCCGGAATCTCTTCGGGAGTCCGTCCGGTCGTCACCGCAGTCCGCACCGCTGTCGCACAAGGGAGCAAGGCGTTGTCCATCGTCATCGAGCAGCCCGTAGAGGCCCGCCTCGTCGCCGCCGCACCAAGGATGCCGAGCATCCCCGCCACCCTGCACTACGACCGGCGGGACCCCTTCGCCGTCCGGATGACCTTCCCGGCGCCGGCCACCCTGGAGGGCGTCGAGGTCTGCTGGACCTTTGCCCGGGACCTCCTCTCGGCCGGTCTGCACGGCGCCGAGGGCCACGGCGACGTCCGGGTGCGGCCCTACGGCTTCGACCGCACCGTCCTCGAGTTCCACGCCCCCGAGGGCACCGCCGTCGTGCACGTCCACTCGTCCGAGGTGCGCCGCTTCCTCCAGGCCACCGACGAGCTGGTACCCGCCGGTCTCGAACACCTCCAGCTCGACCTGGACCACGACCTCGCCGAGCTGATGCGCGACGCCTGCTGAGCCGGCCCCCTTACCCCAGCAGCGAGTTCAGCTCCCCGTAGCCGAGCCCTCCCGACTGCGCGTCGTAGGTACCCGTGTCCAGCAGCTCCCGCGCGGCACGGCGGACCACGGCGTAGGCGGCCAGTGCGACGCTGGAGCCGGCGCTCACGCGGGCGACGCCCAGCGCGGCCAGTTCGGCGACCGGCGGTGCGCCGGCGCCGACCAGTACATTGAGCGGTGCGTCGATCCCGTCGGCGAGCTCCTTGACCGTTCCCGGTTCGACGGCCCCGGGGACGAAGATCCCGTCGGCGCCCGCGGCACGGAAGGCGGCGGCACGTTCCAGGGTCGCGTCCACTCCCCCGGCGCCCCGCAGAATCGTGTCGATCCGCGCGTTGACGAACAACGGCACATCCTCCGCGTCGGCGGCCTCACGAGCGGCGGCGATGCGCTCCGCCTGCTCGCCCACCGGACGCAGGACGCCCTCACCCCCGTAGAGCGCGTCCTCGATGTTCACCCCCACAGCCCCCGCCGCGAGCACCGCGCGGACCGTGTCGGCGACGCCCGCCGGGTCCTTCGCGAAGCCGCTCTCGATGTCGGCGCTCACCGGTACGGCCACCGTCGCGGTGATCCGGGCGACCGCCTCCAGGGCCCGCTCCCGGTCCAGCCGGTCCCCGTCCGGGACGCCGAGAGCCCAGGCGAGGCCCGCGCTGGTGGTCGCCACGGCGGACGCGCCGGCCTCCTCGACGATGCGGGCGCTCGCCGCGTCCCAGGCGTTCACCAGGACGAGCGGACGCCCCGGCACATGCAGCGAGCGGAAGGCCAGAGCCCGGTCACGGAGGGTGTTCTGGTTCGTCATACGGCCCACTCAAGCAGCCATGGACGACCCCTGGCTGGCAGGAATCCGACAACGAGGTGGCGGCCCCGGGCGCCGTTTAATGCGTTGACAGCCCACCGGCGCCGTTCGTAGCGTTGCCCTCGGTCCTGTTGCCGTCGATGGGAGAAGGACGTTGCTCGTCTGAGGTTCTGAGACACCGCGTCGCACACCCCTGAGGTGTGTCCGTCGTGTACGACCTCGGCGTCCGAGCCGTCCTCCGGAACAGGGCTTTTCCTGTGCCCCCGGGACCAGCCTCCCGCCTCGCGGTGTCTCGCTACGCGTCCGCCCCTCACCGCGTCAAGCAACCGCGAGGCCCTCATGCATACCTTCGTCACCTGTACGTCCCTCTCCTTCGCGTGGTCCGACGGCACCTCGGTCCTCGATGACCTGGACGTCGCCTTCGGACCCGGCAGAACCGGACTCGTCGGCGTCAACGGCTCAGGCAAATCAACCCTGTTGAAGCTGATCGCCGGTGAACTCACCCCGGCCGACGGCATCGTGAGAGTCGCGGGCGAGGTCGGCCATCTCCCGCAGAACGTCACGCTCGACACCGCCCTGCGCGTCGACGAGACCCTCGGCATCGCCGCGCGGCGGGCCGCCCTGCACGCCATCGAGGCCGGTGACGCGTCCGAGGAGCACTTCGAGACGCTCGGCGACGACTGGGACGTGGAGGAGAGGGCGCTCGCCACACTCGGCGAACTCGGCCTGGGACACATCGACTTGGACCGCACCATCGGCGAGGTGTCCGGCGGCGAGTCGGTGCTGCTGCGACTGGCCGCACTGCTGCTCGGCCGGCCGGACGTCCTGCTCCTCGACGAACCGACCAACAACCTCGACCTGTACGCCCGCAGGCGGCTGTACTCGGCCGTCGCGTCCTGGCCGGGGGTGATGATCGTGGTCAGCCACGACCGTGAACTCCTCGACCTGGTCGACCAGATCGCCGATCTGCGCTCCGGCGAGATCACCTGGTACGGCGGCAACTTCTCCGCCTACGAGGAGGCCCTCACCACCGAACAGGACGCCGCGACCCGGATGGTGCGCGTCGCCGAGGCGGACTTCCGCCGACAGAAACGCGAACTGTCCGACGCCCAGGTCAAGTTGGCCCGGCGCAAGAAGTACGGGCAGAAGATGTTCGAGCAGAAGCGCGAACCGAAGATCGTCATGGGGGCGCGCAGGCGGTCCGCCCAGGAGTCCGCCGGCAAGCACCGCATCCTGCACGAGGAGCGGCTCACCGAGGCGAGGGAGCGGCTCGACGAGGCGGTGGAGGCCGTACGGGACGACGACGAGATCCGCGTCGACCTGCCGTACACGGCCGTGCCGCCGGGCCGTACGGTCCTGACCCTCCTGGACCTGGAACTCGCCTACGGCGCGCGGGTGCGCGGCGGGCTCGATCTGCGCGGGCCGGAGCGGATCGCGCTGATCGGGCGCAACGGCGCGGGCAAGACGACCCTGCTGCGCACGATCGCCGGAGAGCTGGAGCCGGTGTCGGGCGAGGCGACGGCGCATGTCCCGCTGCGCTTTCTGCCGCAGCGGCTCGACGTGCTCGACGGTGAGCTGACGGTGGCCGAGAACGTGGCCCGGTTCGCGCCGGGCGCCACCAACAACCGGGTGCGGGCCCGGCTGGCCCGCTTTCTGTTCCGGGGCGCCCGCGCCGACCAGAAGGCGTCGACCCTGTCCGGCGGCGAACGCTTCCGGGCGGCGCTGGCCGCGTTGATGCTGGCGGAGCCCGCCCCGCAGCTGCTGATGCTGGACGAGCCGACGAACAACCTCGACATGGCGAGCGTGCGGCAGCTGACCACGGCGCTGGAGTCGTACGAAGGGGCGTTGATCGTGGCCAGTCACGACCTGCCGTTCCTGGAGTCGATCGGCATCACACGCTGGCTGCTGCTGGACGGGGAGCTGCGGACGATCACACCGGAGGAGGTCGAGAACCCGGCATAGCGCCCGTGCGGTACCCGTCCGGGCCCTTCGGGCGCGTCTCAGGAGGGCCACAGCCTCGCGTGAGGGGTTTTGTCGACACGGACACGTGACGCATGATGGCCCATCGGTGCCGCGCCGCCCGCACCGCAACGATCCCGCCGATACGGAGTCCCGCTCGTGCCCAGCAAGAAGGCCCTCGTCCGCCGCCCCAGCCCGCGCCTGGCCGAAGGGCTGGTCACGCACATCGAGCGGGAGAAGGTCGACGTCGAGCAAGCCCTCGAACAGTGGGACGCGTACGCGCAGACACTGCGGGTGCACGGCTGGGACACGATCGAGGTGGACCCGGCCGACGACTGCCCCGACTCCGTGTTCGTCGAGGACGCGGTGGTCGTCTACAAGAACGTGGCGCTGATCACCCGCCCCGGGGCCGAGTCCCGGCGCGAGGAGACCGGCGGGGTCGAGGAGGCGGTGGCCCGGCTCGGGTGCTCGGTGAACTGGGTCTGGGAACCGGGCACCCTGGAGGGCGGTGACGTCCTCAAGGTCGACGACACGATCTACGTAGGCCGGGGCGGTCGTACGAACGCGGCCGGTGTGCAGCAGCTGCGGGCCGTGTTCGAGCCGCTCGGCGCGCGCGTGGTCACCGTGCCCGTGAGCAAGGTGCTGCACCTGAAGTCGGCGGTCACCGCACTGCCCGACGGAACGGTGCTCGGCCACATCCCGAAGGTGGACCGGCCCTCGCTGTTCCCGCGCTTCCTGTCGGTGCCCGAGGAGGCCGGTGCGCATGTGGTGCTGCTCGGCGGCGACAAGCTGCTGATCGCGGCGAGCGCGCCCAAGACGGCCGATCTGCTCGCCGATCTCGGCCACGAGCCGGTCGTGGTGGACATCAGCGAGTTCGAGAAGCTAGAAGGGTGTGTGACGTGCCTCTCGGTCAGGCTGCGGGATCTGTACGCCTGACCGGGTGATCGAACCACCCGTTCGGCGCCGGGACCTGCGGTCCTGGCACTGTTCGGGATTTCCCGGGAATACGGCCTGAACAGCGATCTTTACAGCGGTCTTAACCTACGGTCTCGTAACCTACGGTTTCGTAGCCTACGATTCCGTAAGTTGCACAGGTCCCGGCACCGCTCGCCGGTTTGTTCAGTTTTGTACCGCGTCCCCCTGGAGTCCCCGTGACGATCGCTTCCCCGCACCTCGGCAGCCCCGCAGTCTGGACCGACGCCAAGCTGCTGTACGCGCTCGAGGAAGTCGTCGAGACGGAGCTCAACCGGCACCTCAAGGTCACCAAGGACTGGATGCCCCACGAGTACGTGCCCTGGAGCGACGGCCGCAACTTCCCCGGCTTCTTCGAGGACGGCGAGGCCTGGGACAAGGAGCAGTCCAAGGTCACCGAGATCGGCCGCATCGCCCTCGTGGTGAACCTCCTGACCGAGGACAACCTCCCCAGCTACCACCACGAGATCGCCTCCCTCTTCGGCCGCGACGGCGCCTGGGGCACCTGGGTGCACCGCTGGACCGCCGAGGAGGGCCGCCACGGCATCGTGATGCGCGACTACCTCCTCGCCTCGCGCGCGGTGGACCCGGACAAGCTGGAAGCCTTCCGCATGCAGCACATGAGCGAGGGCTTCGAGTCGGACAACCGGCACTCGATGCTGCACTCCGTCGCGTACGTCGCCTTCCAGGAGCTGGCCACGCGGGTCTCGCACCGCAACACCGGCCACCAGTCGGGCGACCCGGTCTGCGACCGCATGCTGGCCCGCATCGCGACCGACGAGAACCTCCACATGGTCTTCTACCGCAACCTCCTGAAGGCCGCGTTCGAACTCGCCCCCGACCTCACCATGCAGGCCGTGCGCGATGTCCTCGTCAACTTCCGGATGCCCGGTCACGGCATGCCCGGCTTCGAGCGCTTCGCCGCGCAGATGGCCATCGGCGAGGTCTACAACCTGCGCATCCACCACGACGACGTCATCCAGCCCGTGCTGCGCTTCCTGAGGGTCATGGAGATCGACGGTCTCGGCCCCGAGGGACAGCAGGCGCAGGAGGAGATCGGCCTCTACATGGGCGGCCTGGACTCCGAGGCCTCGAAGTTCGACGAGAAGCTGGCGACCCGCAAGGCCCGCATGGCGGCCCGCGCGAGCGCCTGACCCGACCTCCCCCGGCCCGCCCGGCGATCGATCTGCCGGTGCGGGCGGCGGCCCGGCTGCGGCAGCATGCGGCCACGCGTGAGAACAGCACGTCAGGGGCGGCGGTCGACTTTCTGCTGGGCCTGATCGACAGCGGGGACGCCGAGCGGGTACGGCGGCGGATCGGGCTGCCGGAGCCGCAGGACGAGGGAACCCTCAAGGCCCGGCGCGACGCTCTGGTCTGGTCTGGTCTGGTCTGGTCTGGTCTGGGCATGGGTGAGGACGGCGGTGCCGTCCTCCGTGCTGTTGTGGGTTCTGGAGGAGGACGATCCGGACCTGAACCGGTGGGTCCGGCAGCACGTCTCCGCGGACAGCGCGATGCGGCGCGCCATCACGCGCGGTGTGCCGTTCGGCCCCGCGCGCAACGGCCCGTTGACCGTCGTCAAGAGCCTGCGGGGCGAGGAAGAACCGCCGGCCCCCGAGAGCTTCACCCGCCTCGGCCTGGTCGGCGCCCTGCGCGAGGGCAACTCCATGCGGGACGCGCGGACAGCCGCGTCCATGGTCCTGGAACGCTCCGACTGGCAGGCGGTCACCGAGGCGGACCTGGACCGCCCGCTGCCCGGCTACGCGCGCTGGGCACTGGCGATACGACCGGACTGTCCGCCCGCGCTGCGCGCCCGGTTCGGCACCCACCGCAAGTTCACCCACCGGGTGGAACAGGCCGGCGTGCTGGACGGCCCCGCCGACTACGCGACCTCCTGGGGCCCCGGCTCCCACGTACTGAAGGTGCTCTCCACAGGACAACTGCTGTTCCCCGCGCGCGTGGCCGAGGCCGAGGACGCGCTACGACCGCTCGTGCGCGACCACTTGGCCGACCGCGAGGACGCCTGGGCGGTGCTGGCGCAGCTGATCGACACGTTCCACGGGAACGCGGTGGAGCTGATGGTGACGGCGGGCGCCATCGCGTGAGGGGGGCGGGGCGGCTGGATTCGAACCAGCGTGTTTCCGGTTCTGGAGACCAGTGCGCCTGCCTCTGCGCTACGGCCCCGCCCTTGGGGCCAGAGCGTAATGCCTTGGCCCGTTGTCAGTGGAGCCTGGTACCCATGAGGCACTGGAGGAACTGCGGCGCGGGGGGCGTGGGATGGCGTACGGGGAGCGGGGTCGACGTACCCCTGTGGTCGATCCGGCCGACCGCAGGGCGCTGGAGCGGTACCGGCCGGCGGACCCGGCGACGGTCGCCGAGGCGCGGCGGCTGAAGGAGGCCGCGCTGCTGGACTTCGGGCTGACCGAGTCGGCGGTGGCGTCCTGGCTGTACGCGAAGTGCCCTCACCAGATCCCGACCACGGCGGTGGGCACGGCGGCCGTGGTCGCCTCCGGCGACGGCTCCTGCCTGCTGCTCTTCAACCCCGACTTCTTCGTCCGACTCGGCCTGGACGGCGTGAAGTTCGTGCTGTTCCACGAGGCCCGGCACCTGCTGCAGCGCCACCTGTTCGCCGACCCCGAGCTGCGCGACGACCCGGTGTTCGAGCTGGCCACCGAGGTCTCCATCAACCATGTCGCCCTGATCCGCCTCGACCGCCCCGAACTGCCCCTCCTGGACGGCCGCCCGACCGGCATCGACCCACGGAAGATCCACGCCCTGTACCACGAGGACCTCACCGCGCACGGCCTGGAGCCGGTCCCGTACGAGGAGTTCACCGCGACCGACATGAAGGTCTACGGCGAGCTGAAGCGGATGCGGCACCCTCCGGTCCCGGAACGGCGCCTGTGCGTGCACCTGTTGCCGGACGGCGGTGTACCGGCCGACCAGGAGACCGTGGACGCGGTGGCGTCGTCCGCGCTGCTGAACTCCCTGCTGTCTGCCCGGCGCGGACACGCGGGCGCGGAGCGGGAGTTGCTCGACCTGATGGGTCGTACGGAGGACGGCTCCGCGCGGGCCGCCCGGATCTGGGGGAACCTGGGCGCGGGCGTACTGCGCGGCGAGACGGCACGCACGCGTACGGTCGACTGGTGGCAGCACTGGCTCGTCGACGTCCTCGGCTCGAGACTGCGCGACGGCGAGCGGCTGGTGTACCCGAAGAAGCGGGGCGCGCTGCTCGCGGCCCTCGGCCAGGACCCGATGCTCTCGCGCCGCGGCCCGGTCCGGGACAGCTCGTGTCGCGGGAGGAGGCGCGTGCTCCCCCGGCGCGGCGAGTGGGGGGACCTCCCACGCCCTCAAGGCAGTGGGGGAGCGTGCACGGCGTCGCGGGGCAGGCGGGAATTGTCGGACAGCCCCTGGGCCTCCCCCGGCCGCGCCGTGCGGTGCACGCTGCGTACGGCGGCCACGTCGGGGGCGAGCGGTGGTGCGGGGATGTGCGCGGTGAGGGACTCCAGGCGGCGCTTGATGCCGGCGGCGATTCCCTGGCCGAGGACGAAGCGGGTGGGGGTGAGCGCGCGGGGTGCCGTGTCGAGGAGGCGGTGGGCCTCGCGGCTGCGCATCCCGGTGTGGGACAGGACGAGATGGGTGAGTCGGTGCTGGGCGCCCACGAGTGCCTGGGCGATGGTCTCGGCGGCGCGCAGATCGACGTGGTTGTCGGCCGCGCCCAGCACCGCCGCCGCCCGGACACGGCCGAGGTCCAGCAGAGCGACCCCGGCTGCGGTGGCCACCGCCACCAGCCGCGCCGCGGCCTGCGGGCCGATACCGTTGCTGGCGACGGACAGCCGCGTGAGCCGTCCGTACGGAGCCCGCTCCAGGGCATCGGCCAGACGGAGGGCGCCCGCGTCCCCCAACCGGGCGGCGGATACGTAGAGTTCGTCGACGGCGCCCGCCGCGACGACGGCGGCGAGGGGCATCGCGCCCTCCGCGCCGAGCGGGTTGCCACCGACGAAGAGACGCTCGATCCGACGTCCGTTGCCGACGGCGAGCAGGGCGGGGGCGAGCGCGTTGACGAGTTGGGTCTCCAGGACCTCGGCCGGGTCGAGGGCGCCGAGCCGAGCCGACCAGGAGTTCTCCGGGGACGGGTCGGGCAGCAGACCGGCCTCGTCGGCCTCGCGCAGGACGACGGGCAGCGCCGGGGCCCCGCCCGCGAGCATCCGCATCGGTGTGAAGCCCGGCGCCTGCCGCGCCCCCTCGGGCAGTGCGTCGCGCTCCCCGGCGGCCAACAGCGCGTACGACTGGGGAGGGCGTCGTACGGTCTGCGCGGCGTTGTTGACGAGGATGTCGAGCGGTTCGCCCGCCTGCCGCAACTCCTCGCACAGGCCCAGTACTTGGCGCGGGTCGCGGAGGTCGACCGCGAGCACCGTCAGCCGGTCAAGCCACTTGCCGCTGCCGGGCTCCGCGCGGAACCGGCGCACGGCATCGTGCGGGAACCGCAAGGTGACCAGCACCTCCGCGCCGTCCCGCAGCATCATCAGCGCCAACTGGAACCCGATCTTCACCCGACCGCCGGTGAGCAGCACCCGCCGCCCGCCCAGATCCGTACTCAGCGCCCGGCGCGCGGAGTTGTCGGCGGCGCAGTCGGGACACAGTCGGTGGTAGAAGGAATCCACCTGTCGATAGGGCGACTTGCAGACGTAGCAGCCGCGCGGCTTGCGGTAGACACCCCCGGAGTCCGTATGAGTCGGCTCGCCCGCCGGGCCCAGCGGGGCGTCCTCGCGCCGGTCCACCGCGCCCGTCGCCATCACCGCCATCACCGCCGCGTCGGCCGCGGACAGGTCGGCGCCGCGGGCCTTGCGGCGCCGCAGCCGCCCGTCCCGCGCGAAGGACGCGGCGACCTGTTCCGCGCGCTGGCGCACCGGATCGTCGACGGGCAGCTCCCGCAGCCTGCCCACCGCGTGGTGGAAGGCCGCCAGTTCCGCCTCGGTGATCCCGCCCTCGTCAGTCATCGATTCCCGCCCCGGCCGTGCCCTGGAGTGGGGCCCCGGCCGGATGCGAACCGGCGTATCCACCTTGAGAGGGTGGCGAGTCTGCCTCTGCTCTGCAGGGCCCCCGAACGCAGCCCGGGGATCGGATTCGAACCGATGTGTTCGTCTTGCCAAGACGAGCGCCTGCCTCTGCGCTACGCCCGGGTGCGCCCCCGGATCCTCACCGCACGCCCGCGCGCGGGCCGCACTGAATAAACGACCCTGTTCAGGCGGGCGATCAGGCGGCCCTGTTCAGCGCGAGCCGCGTCTGATCTCCAGGCGCTCCTTCTCGGAGAGGCCGCCCCACACGCCGAAGCGTTCGTCGTTGTCGAGGGCGAACTCCAGGCAGGCGGAGCGGATCGGGCACATGCCGCAGATCCGCTTCGCTTCCCTGACGGAACTGCCGGGCTCGGGGAAGAAGAAGTCCGCCCCGGTCTGAGCGCACAACGCCTCCTGCTGCCAGTCCAGGTCGGGCGAGGTGACCGTGTCGATGTGCATGGGCAGGATCGTGCCGTCCGGCGAAAAACGTTCGATCAACGCGGGATCAACGCCGCGTTCCGGGGCCTCCGGCCACCCCGATGGTGGCGCCGCGCCCGCACCGGCGCACGGCGGCGCGCGGAACCGAACGAAAACACGGAGAACTTCCGCGGTCACCGAGGGTGAACAAAGCGGTCGGGCCGACTCACCGCGCCACTCCGGCGGCGATTGTCAGTGGGCGGTGCAAGACTCGGCAGTGCAGAGAACGGGACCCTTCAATGAGGAGGGCAACAATGCTCACCACCCGTTTCGTCAACGGCGCTCCGAACTGGCTGGATGTCGGCTCCCCCGACATCGACGGCGCCATCTCCTTCTACGGCGGTCTCTTCGGCTGGCACTTCCAGTCGGCGGGACCCGAGGCCGGCGGCTACGGCTTCTTCCAACTGGACGGGAAGACCGTCGCCGGCGGCATGCCACTGCCCCCGGAGCACGACTCGTCGGCCTGGACCGTGTACTTCCAGAGCCCGGACGCGGAGGCCACGGCCAAGGCGGTGGAACAGGCGCACGGCGCGGTCCTGTTCCAGCCCATGGACGTGATGGGCGAGGGACACATGGCGATCCTCAGGGACCCGGCGGGCGCGGCGTTCGGCGTCTGGCAGCCGGGCCGGACCAAGGGTGTCGACGTGGCGGGCGACCCCGGTTCGCTGACCTGGGTCGAGCTGTACACGCCGGACATCGCCGCGGCAGCCGCGTTCTACCAGGCCTCGCTCGGTCTGGAGACCTCGGCCGCTCCCATGCCGGACGGTGACTACACCTGCCTCAACCCGGCCGGCGCCGGTGAGGACGCGATGTTCGGCGGTATCGTCCCGCTCGACTTCGACGCGACCGGGGCGGCCTCGGGGGCGTACTGGCTGGCGTACTTCGAGGTGGCCGACGTGGACGCCACGGTGGCCAAGGCGGTGGAGACGGGTGGCAGGGTCGCCGTGCCCGCCGCGAGCATGGCGGGCGTCGGCCGCATGGCCCAGCTCACCGACCCGCACGGCGCCCGCTTCGCGATCATCAAGAGCGAGCCGCCACAGGGCTGACGGAGCCCCGGCGCCGGGGCAGGTCTACGCGGAGGCGCGGTGGACCAGTGTGGTCGGCAGGATCACGCTGGACGGCGCGCCTCCGATGCCCTCGCGGGTGGCCCGGCGGTCGAGGCCGCGCAGCAGCAGGCGGGCCATCAACCGGCCCATCTCCTCTATCTCCTGACGGACCGTCGTGAGCGGTGGATCGGTCTGCTCGGCGACCGGAAGCATGTCGTCGAAGCCGATCACGGCCACGTCCTCGGGCACCCGCAGCCCCTCCTCGCGCAGCACCTTCAGGGCGCCGTAGGCGGTGAGGTCGTTGGCGGCGAACACGGCGTCCACGTCCGGGCAGCGGTGCAGGAGTTCCCGCATCGCGCGCTCCCCGCCGCCCGGCGTGAAGTCGCTCTCCACGATCAGCCGCGGATCCACGTCGACCATGACGTCCCGGAACCCGTCGAGCCGGTCCACCGCCGAGGTCTGGTCGAGCGCGCCGGTGATGTGCGCGATCCTGGTGCGGCCGAGTCCGACGAGATGCCGTACGGCCTCGCGGGCGCCGCCCCGGTTGTCGCAGTCGACGTACACCGTGGGTCCGGAGCTGGGCGTCCCCTCGCTCCAGCACGGCCGGCCGCCGAACACCGTGGGGACGCCCGCCCGTTGGATCAGTCCGGGCAGCGGGTCGTCGAGGTGCAGGGAGAAGACGAGCGCGCCGTCCACATGGCCGCCGGCGAGATAGCGGCCGACGCGGGCGTGGTCGTCGCGTCCTTCCGTGAGGAGCAGCACGAGTTGGGAGTCGTGGGCGGTCAACTCCTTGCTGATTCCCCTGAGTTGCATGGCGAAGAAGGGATCGGCGAAGACGCGGGTCTCCGGTTCGGCGATCACCACGGCGATGGCGTCGTGCCGCTTCGTCACCAGGCTCCGGGCCGCCTGGTTGGGGACGTACCCGAGTTCCTCCACGGCCTGCCGCACCCGCTCGACGAGCGTCTCCCGCACCCCGTCCCCGCCGTTGACCACCCGGGACACGGTGGCCCGCGACACCCCCGCCCGCGCGGCCACGGCCTCCAACGTGGGACGCGCTGCTGTCTCGGTCACTTCTGGACCCCTCCTCGATGCTGCGGATCAGGATAGCCGCGGCGGAACCCCATGGTGAGAGCGCTCCCAACACGACAGGATCCCCTGGGTCACCCCAGCAGATTCACCCGCCGCCCGACCCCGTCCCGCTCCGCCCGCCGGTACGCCAGCCATGCGAGCGCCAGGTCCTGCCAGGGCGGCCCGACCGGAGCGTAGACGGAACGGGTGGTCGCGTCGGCCCGTCCCGGATGGGTGCCGCGCAGTACGTCGCCCAGCGTGGTGTCGATGTCCGCCGGGGTCAACGCGCCCACGGAAGCGACCAGTTGACGGTCGTCGACGACGACCAGCGCCGCGTCGAGCAGATCGGCGGCGAGTTCCCGTCTGCCGGGCTCGTCGGCGCCCAGGCTGGTGAGGTGTTGTCCCGGCCGGGTGTCCGCGAGGGACAGCAGCGGCGTGCGGGACCAGGTCGCCAGCAGGACGATGTCCGCGGCCGAGGCCATCTCCGTCGCGGAGCCGAGCACCCGGCCGCCGTACCGTAGGGCGAACTCGGTCGCGCGGTCGAAGTCCGTGTCGTGGACGAGGAGTTCACCGTACGACCGCAGCGCGCCCAGCCCCCGCACCATCAACTCGGCCTGCGCCCCCGCGCCGATCACCCCCACCACCGCGCCCTCCCCCGGGCTCGCCAGAACGTGGGTGCCCAGGGCCGCCGCCAGTCCCGTACGCCACGCGGTCACCGTCGCCGAGTCCAGCAGGGCGAGCAACTCGCCGTTCGTGCCGCTGTGCAGGCAGATCACCCCCCTCAACGCGGGCCGCGCGTCGGGGAACTTGGCCTTGACCCTCACCGTGTAGGCCTCGATGCCGGGGACAACGGCGGTGGCCGTGCCCGGGAACGGGAGGCCGGCGCACATCCGTTGGCCCGGGACCGCGGTCGCCGGCCCCGTGGCGAGGAAGCCGTCGCGCAACGCGGCCAGGCAGGCCGCGGGTTCCAACAGGGCGCCGAGATCCCTTCGCGTCAGCAGGCGGGTCATCCGTTCAAGATCCCTCGGGGTCCTTCTTCGCCCTGCTCGGCTGCACCCTCTTCGGCTCCCCCGGCATCTTCGGATACTCCGGCGGGTACGGCAGATCGCCCAGCCCGTGGTCGTGTTCGTCGCGGCGGGCGAGTTCGAGGAGGGCGTCGAGGGAGTAGCGGTGGTCGTCCATGTCGGCGTGCACGTCGCCGAGTTCGGCGAAACGGGCCGGCATGGTCGCGAGGTCGAAGTCACGGGGGTGCGCGGTACCGACCTCGTCCCAGCGCAGGGGCGCCGAGACGGGGGCGTGCGGGCGGGGTCGTACGGAATAGGCGGAGGCGATGGTGCGGTCGCGGGCGGTCTGGTTGTAGTCGACGAAGATGCGCTCGCCGCGTTCCTCCTTCCACCACTTGATCGTCACCTGATCGGGCATCCGGCGCTCCAGTTCGCGGCCTACGGCGATGGCCGCGCGGCGGACCTGGGTGAAGGTCCAGTGGGGTTCGATGGGTACGAAGACGTGCAGGCCACGTCCGCCGGAGGTCTTGGGGAAGCCCTTCAGACCGCCGAACTCGTCGAGTACGGCGCGCAGTTCGTGGGCGGCGCGGACCGCGTCGTCGTAGTCGGTGCCGGGCTGCGGGTCGAGGTCGATGCGGAGTTCGTCGGGGCTGTCGACGTCGGCGCGGCGCACGGGCCAGGGGTGGAAGGTGAGTGTGCCGTACTGAGCGGCCCACAGGACGGCGGCCTCCTCGGTGGGGCACATCTCGTCGGCGCTGCGTCCGCTGGGGAAGGTGATGTGGGCGGTCGGGATCCAGTCGGGCATGTTCTTGGGCGCCCGTTTCTGGAAGAAGTTCTCGCCCTCGACGCCGTCCGGACAGCGCTCCAGGGTGGTGGGGCGGTCGCGCAGGGCGCGCAGGATTCCGGGGCCGACCGCGATGTAGTACCGGGCGAGGTCCAGCTTGGTGAAGCCGCGCTCCGGGAAGAAGATCTTGTCGGGGCTGGACAACCGTACGGTCCGGCCGCCCGCCTCCAGTTCCACCGCTTCGCCCATGCGAGCCACGGTAGGCCCGCCGCCCAAACATTGCATACCGGGCGATAAGCCACGCGCGAGAGCACAATCGGAACCATGGATCTGCCGGTGATGCCGCCCGTGAAACCGATGCTCGCCAAGTCGGTGGCGAGGATTCCGCCGGACATGCACTACGAGGCGAAGTGGGACGGCTTCCGGGCGATCGTGTTCCGCGACGGCGCCGAGATCGAGCTGGGCAGCCGTACCGGAAAGCCGTTGACCAGGTACTTTCCCGAGCTGGTCGAGGCGCTGAAGGAGCGGGTGCCGGAGCGTTGTGTGCTGGACGGGGAGATCGTGATCGCCCGGGAGGGGCGGCTCGACTTCGACGCGCTGACCGAGCGCATCCATCCGGCCGCGTCGCGGGTGCGGACGCTGGCCGAGCGGACCCCGGCCTCCTTCGTCGCCTTCGACCTGCTGGCCCTGGCCGACGAGTCGCTGCTGGACGTACCGCTCGGCGACCGCAGGGCGCTGCTCGCGCAGGCACTGTCGGAGGCGACCGCGCCCGTGCATCTCGCGCCCGCGACCACCGACATCGAGGTGGCACGGCGCTGGTTCGAGCAGTACGAGGGCGCCGGGCTCGACGGTGTCGTGGCGAAGCCGCTCGATCTGCGCTACCGGCAGGACGAGCGCGCCATGTACAAGATCAAGCACGAGCGGACCGCGGATGTCGTCGTCGCGGGCTACCGCCTCCACAAGAGCGGCCCCGTCGTGGGTTCGCTCCTTCTCGGCCTCCACGACGAGCGGGGCGCGCTGCAACACGTCGGCGTGTCCGCCGCCTTCACCATGAAGCGGCGCGCCGAGCTGATCGAGGAGCTGGAGCCGCTGCGCATGGACGACCCGACCGGGCATCCGTGGGCGGCCTGGGCGGAGGAATCCGCCCATGAGACGGCACGGCTGCCGGGTGCGCCGAGCCGCTGGTCGGGCAAGAAGGACCTCTCCTGGGTGCCGCTCCGGCCGGATCGGGTGGCCGAAGTGGCGTACGACCACATGGAGAACGGCGCGCGCTTCCGCCACACGGCGCGCTTCCGCCGCTGGCGCCCCGACCGCACGTCCGGGAGCTGCACGTACGCACAGCTGGAGGAGCCGGTCGGCTACGACCTCGCGGAGATCCTCGGACCTTCGGACTGAACGCTTCCGGATCTTCCCGTGGGCCGATCGGCCCATTCGACGCGCACAAACACAACCGAGCGGGTATGGCCATCAATGAACTTATAAGAGCACAATCAAAAACACAGACTTGGTGGCAACGGTGGGCATGGGACAGCGGGCACCCCGGCGGCGCGGCGCGACGAGAGCGACGCTGCTGGCCGTCACGATGACGGCCTCCGTGGCGGTGGGCTGCACGGCACATCACGGCGGCCCCGTCGACGACGGACGCGGACGGAGCCAGTCCCCCACGCAGAGCCCGAGCGCCGGCGGCACGGTCGCCCCCGCCGCCGGTCCGGTGCTCGCGGTGAAGATCGACAATGTGCCCGCCGCCCGCCCGCAGACGGGCCTGGACTCGGCGGACATCGTGTACGCGGAGCAGGTCGAGGGCGGACTGAGCCGACTGATGGCGGTGTTCGCCACCAAGCTGCCCCCGTCCGTCGGACCGGTGCGCAGCGCCCGCGTCTCCGACCTGGAGCTGCTACGTCAGTTCGACGACCCCACGCTCGCCTTCTCGGGGGCGCAGCACAAACTCCTGCCGCTGATCGCCAAGGCCCCGCTGCGATCGGCGTCACCCGACGAGGTGGCCAGTGCCTACTACCGGGGTGTCACCAAGTCCGCCCCGCACAACCTCTACCTCCACCCGAACAAGCTGCTCTCCTCGGCCCCGGGCGCGGCGGCCCTGACCACGGGTTTCCGCTACGGCACCGCCCCCGCCGGCGGAAAGCCCACTGCCTCCCGCACCGTGCGCTATCCGGCGGCCCGCTTCACCTTCACCTGGTCCGGGAGCACGCACCGCTGGCTGGTCACCGAGGACGGCACGCCCACCGTGACGACCAGCGGCAAGCGGGTGGCCCCGGCGACGGTCGTCATCCAGTACGTGAAGATCCGCAGGTCCGCCTACCACGACGTCCTCGGCAACAACACGCCCTACACCACGACGGTCGGCTCCGGGAAGGCGGACGTCCTGCGGGACGGTCGTACGTACAGCGTCGACTGGAAGCGGCAGAAGGCCACGGACGGAACGGAGTTCACCACGTCGGACGGAACACCGGTGAACTTCGCGAAGGGCCAGGTCTGGGTGGTGTTCGCGAAGGCCTGACGTCGGGACTGGCCAGGGGTCAACGGTGGGCGGTGAGGGGCTCCCCGGGATTGCGGAGCCCCTCCGCCGCGTCCGAGACCCGTTGGATGAGGTCGAAGAAGACGGTCTGTTCGTCGGCGGAGAGCGGGGCGAGGAAGAGCTGGTTCATCCGGGCCGTGCGCACGATCAGCTTGCGGTGGGTGCGCGTGCCGTCGTCGGTGAGGCGCAGCAGGAAGCGGCGGCCGTCCTGCTGATCGCGCACCTTGTCGAGCAGCCCGCGCCGGCTCAGCCGGCTGATCACCTCGGCGATGGTCGACCGGTCGAGGCCCACCCGCTCCCCCACCGTGCGCTGGTCGAGCCCCGGCTCGTCGACGAGCGCGTTGAGCACCGCGAACTGCGGCGAGGTGATCTCCTCGGAGACCATCGTGTTCCACAGCAGGTAGTGCGCCTGCTGCAGTCGCCGGGCGAGGTGCCCGGGGTGGGTGGTGAGGTCCACCGCGGCCATGTGCCCTCCCGAAGTCGTATTCATCCGTGCACTGAACGATACCCGGAGGATCTCCGGCCGAGTCCAGTCTTCTGCACCGGCTTGACCTCGTACTTCTCCGAGGTCTTGACGGAAAGCCGCCACAGTGGCAGCGTGAAGGAAACTTCACCGAAATGCTCAGTGCCCTGACTAAAGCTGACCGGGCGCTCGAACGGGACGGAGCTTCACGGATGGACAAGGTGGTCGCCGCGGCCGACGAGGCCGTGGCCGATGTGCCGGACGGAGCGACGCTCGCGGTCGGCGGCTTCGGGCTGAGCGGTGTGCCAAACGTGCTGATCCAGGCCCTCTACGAGCGCGGGACGACCGGCCTGGGCGTGGTCTCCAACAACTGCGGGGCGATGGAGTCCGGCCTCGCCGTCCTCCTCTCCGCCGGACGGATCGCCCGGGTGACCGGCTCCTACATCGGCGCGAACAAGGAGTTCGCCCGCCAGTACCTCTCCGGGGAACTGGAGGTCGAGATGATCCCCCAGGGCACCCTCGCGGAGCGACTGCGCGCGGGCGGCGCGGGCATTCCCGCCTTCTACACCCCGGCGGGCGTCGGCACCCAGGTCGCCGAGGGCGGACTGCCCTGGCGCTACGACGGCTCCGGCGGCGTCACTCTCGCCTCGCCGCCGAAGGAGGTGCGGGAGTTCGACGGCACCGAGTACGTCCTGGAGCGCGGCATCCGCACCGACTTCGCCCTCGTCCGCGCCGCCAAGGGCGACCGGCACGGCAACCTGGTCTTCAACAAGGCGACCCGCAACTTCAACCCCCTCGCGGCGATGGCCGGCAAGGTCACGATCGCCGAGGTCGAGGAACTGGTCGAGCCCGGCGAGATCGACCCGGACGCGGTGCACCTGCCCGGGATCTTCGTGCAGCGGGTGGTGGCCCTCACCCCCGAGCAGGCCGCCGACAAGCGGATCGAGCAGCGGACAGTGACGGTGAGCGGCTGATGGCCTGGACACGGGAAGAGATGGCGGCCCGCGCGGCCCGCGAACTCACAGACGGGCAGTACGTCAATCTCGGCATCGGTCTGCCGACCCTGATCCCCAACTACCTCCCACCGGGCGTCGAGGTGATCCTCGAATCCGAGAACGGCATCCTGGGCACCGGCCCCTATCCCACCGAGGACCAGGTCGACCCGGATCTGATCAACGCCGGCAAGGAGACCGTGACGGTCTTGCCGGGCGCGTCGTTCTTCGACTCGGCGCTCTCCTTCGGGATGATCCGGGGCGGTCACATAGACGTCGCCGTGCTGGGCGCGATGCAGGTGTCGGCCGGGGGCGACCTGGCGAACTGGGCGATCCCCGGCAAGATGATCACCGGCATCGGCGGGGCGATGGACCTCGTGCACGGCGCCCGCACGGTCATCGTCGTGATGACGCATGTGGCCAAGGACGGCTCCCCGAAGATCCTCGCGGAGTGCGCGCTGCCGCTCACAGGCAAAGCGTGTGTGAACCGAGTCATCACCGATCTCGGCGTGATCGACGTGACACCCGAAGGTCTGGTGTTGACCGAGACCGCGCCGGGTGTGGGCGTCGAGGAGATCGTCGCCAAGACCGACGCGAAACTCATCGTCACGGAAGGCCTGCTGTGAACCCGGTTTACATCGTCGACGCCGTCCGCACCCCGTTCGGGAAGTACAGCGGAGGTCTCGCCTCCGTCCGCCCCGACGACCTGGCCGCCCACGCGATCCGTGAACTCCTCGCCCGCACCCCGGATTTGGACCCGGCCCGCATCGAGGACGTCTACTTCGGCAACGCCAACGGCGCCGGCGAGGAGAACCGGAACGTCGCCCGCATGGCCACTCTCCTCGCCGGTCTGCCCACCTCCGTGCCGGGCGTGACCGTCAACCGGCTCTGCGCCTCCGGCCTCGAAGCCGTCATCCAGGCGGCCCGCGCGATCGCGGTCGGGGACGCCTCCATCGCCGTGGCGGGCGGGGTGGAGTCCATGACCCGGGCGCCGTACGTCCTACCCAAGTCGGACCGTCCCTTCCCCGCCGGACACACCGAGCTGTACTCGACCACGCTCGGCTGGCGCATGACCAACCCGAGGATGGACCCGCAGTGGACCATCCCGCTCGGCGAGTCGGCCGAACTCATCGCCGACAAGCACAAGATCAGCCGTGCACAGCAGGACGAGTTCGCGCTCGCCAGCCACAAGAAGGCGGCCGACGCACAGGCCGCGGGCCTCTTCGACGGCGAGATCATCCCGGTCCCGGTCCCGCAGCGCAAGGGCGACCCGGTCGCCTTCGCCGCCGACGAATGCGTACGACCGGACGCCTCCCTCGCGGCGATGGCCAGGCTCAAGCCCTCCTTCCGCACCGAGAACGGGACCGTCACCGCGGGCAACGCCTCGCCGCTCAACGACGGTGCCGCAGCCCTGCTCCTGGTCGACGAGGAGGGTCTCAGGGCCACCGGCCGTCAGCCCCTCGCCCGCGTGTCCGCGACCGGAGTGCACGCGCTCGACCCGGACTACTTCGGACTCGCCCCCGTCGAAGCCGTCAACCGCGCACTGGCCAAGGCGGGCAAGGGATTTGACGACCTGTCAGTCCTGGAGCTGAACGAGGCGTTCGCCGCGCAGGTCCTCGGATGCGTCGCCGAATGGCCCGAGTTCGACCCGGCGATCCTCAACCCGCAGGGCGGCGCCATCGCCCTCGGTCACCCCCTCGGCGCCTCCGGTGCCCGGCTCGCCGGTACCGTCGCCCACCAACTCGCCCGCAAGGGAACAGGAGTTGGCGTCGCCACCCTCTGCATCGGCGTGGGCCAGGGCCTCGCCCTCGTCCTCGAACGGTAGGAACCCCCCATGGCTCTCACCCAGCACGACATCGACCTCGAAATAGCGGCCGAGCACGCGACGTACGAGAAGCGCGTCGCCGACGGCGCGCCCGTCGAGCACCACCCGCGCCGCGACTACGCCCCGTACCGCTCCTCTCTGCTGCGCCACCCCCAGCAGCCGCCGGTCACCATCGACGTCTCCAAGGACCCGGAGCTGGTGGAGCTGGCCTCGCCCGCCTTCGGCGAACGGGACATCACGGAGATCGACAACGACCTGACCCGGCAGCACCACGGGGAGCCGATCGGCGAGCGGATCACCGTCTCCGGGCGGCTGTTGGACCGGGACGGGCGGCCGGTCCGCGGGCAGTTGGTGGAGATCTGGCAGGCGAACTCGGCCGGCCGCTACGCGCACCAGCGCGAGCAGCACGACGCCCCGCTGGACCCCAACTTCACCGGCGTCGGCCGCACGTTGACCGACCACGACGGCGGCTACCACTTCACCACCGTCCAGCCGGGCCCCTACCCGTGGCGCAACCACGTCAACGCCTGGCGTCCGGCCCACATCCACTTCTCGATGTTCGGCACGGCGTTCACGCAGCGGCTCGTGACGCAGATGTACTTCCCCAGCGACCCTCTCTTCCCCTACGACCCGATCATCCAGTCGGTGACGGACGACGCGGCCCGGCAGCGCCTCGTCGCGACCTACGACCACAGTCTGTCCGTGCCCGAGTTCTCGATGGGCTACCACTGGGACATCGTGCTCGACGGCCCGCACGCCACCTGGATCGAAGAAGGACGCTGACCGCCATGACGAAGATCGACACGAGCCGCCCGGAGTCCGTACTGCCGACCCCTTCGCACACGGTCGGCCCGTTCTACGGCTACGCGCTGCCGTTCCCCGGCGGCGGTGACATCGCGCCCGTCGGCCACCCGGACACGATCACCGTCCAGGGATACGTCTACGACGGCGAGGGCAATCCGCTGCCGGACGCCTTCGTGGAGTTGTGGGGTCCCGACCCCGACGGCAACGTGTCCACCACCGACGGCTCGATCCGGCGCGACCCGGCCAGTGGCGGCTATCTCGGCCGCAACGGCGTGGAGTTCACCGGCTGGGGCCGCATCCAGACCGACGCCAACGGTCACTGGTACGCGCGGACGCTACGGCCGGGTGCGCGCGGGCGGAGCGCCCCGTACCTGAGCGCGTGCGTGTTCGCGCGCGGGCTGCTGGTGCACCTGTTCACCCGGATCTACCTACCGGGCGACGAGGCCGCGCTCGCCGCCGACCCGCTGCTGTCCGGGCTGGACCCGGCGCGGCGCGACACGCTGATCGCGCAGGACGACGGCAGGGGCACATACCGTTTCGACATCCGCCTTCAGGGCGAAGGCGAAACGGTCTTCCTGGAGTTCCAGTGACAGCTGCCGACCCGTCGGACACCGGCCTGCTCGCCCCCGGGTGGGCCGGCTCCCCCGCCGCGTCCGCGACCGGCGACACCGCCTATCTGCGGGCGCTGCTCGACGCGGAGGCCGCGCTCACCCGCGCCCAGGCCGCCCTGGGGCTCGCGCCCGCCGAGGCGGCGACGGCGGTGACGGCCGCGGCCGACGCGGACCGTTTCGACGTACGGTCCCTCGCGGAACGCGCGCGCGGCGGCGGCAACCCGGTGATCCCGCTGGTCGCGGATCTGACGAAGGCGGTCGGCGGGGAGTACGGCCCCTATGTCCACCGGGGCGCGACCAGCCAGGACATCATGGACACCGCGACGATGCTGGTCGCCACCCGCACCCTGGACCTCGTCCTCGGCGACCTCGCCCGCACGGAACGGGCGCTGGCCCGACTGGCCGCCGACCACCGCGACACCGCGATGCCGGGCCGGACCCTCACCCAGCACGCCGTACCGACGACCTTCGGGCTGAAGGCCGCCGGGTGGCGGTCGCTGGTGCTCGACGCGCGGGACCGGGTACGTGTCGTACGGGACGGGCTGCCCGCTCAACTCGGGGGCGCGGCGGGCACGTTGGCCGCCTTCGCGGCGTACGGCGCGGAGGACGCGCTCGCGCTGCCGGGCACGTACGCCCATGAACTCGGTCTGACGGCACCGCTGTTGCCCTGGCACACCCTGCGTACGCCGATCGCCGATCTCGCCGGGTGTCTGGCCTTCGCGGCGGGAGCGCTGGGCAAGGTCGCCGCCGATGTGCTCGTCCTGTGCCGTACGGAGGTCGCCGAGGTCTCGGAGGGCAGCGGCGGGGGTTCGTCGGCGATGCCGCACAAGGCGAATCCCGTACGGTCCACGCTGATCGCCGCCGCCGCGCGCCGGGCACCGCAGCTCGCGGCCGTCCTGTACGGCTCGTTGGTGGCCGAGGACGAGCGGCCGGCCGGGGCCTGGCATGCCGAGTGGGAGCCGCTCAGGGAGCTGCTGCGGCTGGTCGGCGGTGCGGCACGCGATGCCGCCGAACTGGCCGAGGGGCTGCGGGTGCATCCGCACGTGATGCGTGAACACCTCGGTCTCACCCATGGGTTGATCGTCTCCGAGCGGCTGTCCGCCGAGCTGGCGCCGCTGCTGGGGCGGGCCCGGGCGAAGGAGCTGCTCACGGAGGTCGCCCGGCGTACGTATGCCGAAGGCCGCCCGTTGGCCGAACTTCTCGCCGGTGAGCCGGAGTTGAAGGATCTCGACCTCTCCGCCCTGACCGACCCCGCCCGTTACACGGGTTCCGCCGGAGCCCTCACCGACCGTGCGCTGGAGCGACGTTGACCGAGACACTTCTCAACTACCGTGCCGAGGGGCCCGATTCCGCTCCCCCGCTGCTGCTGGGGCCCTCGTTGGGCACGTCGTACGCCCTGTGGGACAAGGTCGCGCCCGAACTGTCCATCACCCACCGGGTGATCCGCTGGGATCTGCCCGGGCACGGCGGTTCGGCGGCCGGGCTGATCGGTCCCGGGGCGACCGTCGGCGACCTCGCCGACCTGGTGCTCGCGCTCGCCGACTCCCTCGGGATCGGGCAATTCGCCTACGCGGGCGTGTCGTTGGGCGGTGCGGTCGGGCTGCATCTCGCGGTGGAGCATCCCGAACGGGTGTCGTCGCTCGCCGTCATCTGTTCCTCGGCGCACTTCAACGGGTCGAAGCCGTGGGAGGAGCGGGCCGCGCGGGTGCGGAGCGAGGGGGTGGGGTGGCTGGCCGAGAACGCCGACTCCCGTTGGTTCACGCCCGGGTTCACCGTGCCTGAGCTGGTGGCCGACCAGCGTGACGCCGACCCGGCCGCGTACGCCGCGTGCTGTGACGCGCTGGCCGCGTACGACCTGCGGGAGCGGCTCCCGGAGATCGGCGCGCGGACGCTGGTGATCGCCGGGCGCGAGGATGCGGCGACTCCGCCCGCGCATCTGCGGGAGATCGCGGACGCGGTGGCGGGGTCGGCCCTCGTCGAGATCCCGGGTGCCGCCCATCTGGCGCCCGCGCAGTGCCCGGAGGCCGTCCTCACGGCGCTGCGGGCGCATCTGGACGGGGGTGCGCGGCGCGGCATGGGGGTGCGGCGTGAGGTGCTCGGTGACGCCCATGTGGACCGGGCGCAGGCTCGGCAGACGGCGTTCACCGCGCGGTTCCAGGACTTCATCTCACGGTATGCGTGGGGGGAGATCTGGACCGACCCCACGTTGTCGCGGCGCGAGCGGAGCATGGTCACGCTGACGGCGTTGATCGCGCATGGGCACTACGACGAGTTGGCCATGCATGTGCGGGCGGCTCGGCGGAATGGGCTCACGCCGGAGGAGATCGGCGCGGTGTTGTTGCAGAGTGCGGTGTATTGCGGGGTGCCTGCGGCCAACTCGGCGTTTGCTGTGGCGCAGCGGGTGTTGGACGAAGAGGGAGGGTGAGGGTGCCGGTCGGGTTTCGTCTGCGGCACCGTCGTGGCTGGTCACGCCCACGCGGCGGAGCCGCATGTCGATACTGCCCCGCGCCCCTTGAGAACGCAGGCCAGCCCATGTTTTTGGGGCGCGGGGAACTGCGCGGCCAGCCCCCACCGGCCCTCAGGGGAAAGACAACTCAACGCAACCCCCTCCCCGTCTCCAACACCTCCCGCGCCTGCGTCACCAGACCGTCCGCCCCGCATGAACGCGCAAGGGTCAGCCCCCTGTTGATCTCCGCCACCGACCTCGCCGCGATGCCGTACTCCACCCGAGCCGCCGCGTGTTCGTACTGGCAGGGGGAGGATTCCAGGTAGGCGACGGCCTGGGCGGCGAGGCGTACCGCGCGCTGGCCCGTTTCCAGGGCGGCGGCGCAGCGCAGGGCCTCGCCGATGGCGGTGTCCGTGCCGAAGCGTTCGGCCTGGCGGCGGGCGTCGGACGTGAGCTGGGCGGCGCGGGCCGGGTCCTGGGCGGCGAGGGCCCTGGCGAGATCGACGGCCCACGGGACCATCACCGGGTTGTGGTGGCCGCGCAGGGCCGCAGCCTTCGCGGCCTGTTCCAGTTCGTTGACGCCGTCCTTCGTGCGGCCGACGGCGAGCAGCAGCCGGCCGCGCACGCAGCGGGGGTCCGGCAGCACGATGGGCGACGGATACGGCGGGGTGAAGCCGTATCGCTCGGCGGTCTCCCATGCCTCGTCCACATGGCCCCGGGCGAGCAGCGTGTCGACGAGGTTGCAGACCACCGTCCAGTACAGAGGCAGTCCGCGACCTACTCGTTCGGCGAGGCCCAGCGCCTCGCGCAGGGAGACCTCCGCCTCCCGCAACCGGCCGCGCCTGCGGTGCCCGAGCCCGACGTACGCCTTGGCCAGAGCGAGGTGGCCGCCGCTCCAGCCCGCCCTCTCGTAGGCGCCCACGGCCTCCGAGTACAGGCTCTCCGCCCGGTCCAGCCGGTCCGTGAAGACATACGCGGTCGCCAGCAGCAGCGGCAGTTCGAGGCCCCACTCGGTGTCGGTCCAACCGAGCCCCGGCGCGAGGCGGCCGTTGACGAGGGCGCGGTCGGACAGTTCCACGACCTCCTCGGCGCTCTCGCCGTGCGTCAGGGCGTCGAAGCCGCGCAGGATCAGCAGGGCCCGCTCGGAGTTGTCGCGGCCGGTGCAGGTGGCGGCGAGTTCGGCGAGCCGCTCGGAGCGTCCCGGGGCGGGGCTCTCGCCCGCGTGGATGCCCTCCCACATGTACTGCACGGCCTGCAGTCGCATCTTGGCGGCGCCCGGTTCGTGCCGGGCGGCCTCCGCCTCGACCGTGCGGACGGCTTCTTCCAGCTGGTCGTTGTGGAGCAGGGCCTGGGAGAGCCGGACAACGGCGTCCACGCGTGCGTGGCCGTCGAGGCCCGGCATGCCGAGCGCGGTCTGGAGATGGCCGATGGTGACAGCGGGCGCGGTCAGCAGCGTGGCGCAGCCCAGTTCGTAGAGCACGCGCGCGTGGACGTCGATGAGCGGCGGCTCCAGCAGGGCCCGCTCCAGACAGAGACGGGCCGCGTCGGGGGCGCCGATGGAGAGGTGTTCCCGGGCGGCCTCGCGCAGCTGCTC
The DNA here is from genome assembly GCF_044753545.1 of Streptomyces sp. NPDC088350. Lineage (NCBI taxonomy): Bacteria > Bacillati > Actinomycetota > Actinomycetes > Kitasatosporales > Streptomycetaceae > Streptomyces > Streptomyces sp. NPDC088350. The sequence goes on from NZ_JBIVNL010000003.1 coordinate 738,201, forward strand.
GACGAGTTCCTGGTCCTCGTCCGGATGCACCTGGAGGAGGTGCCGTGAGGCGGAGGCGGCGCCGAGCCCGGAGTCGGTGACGACCTGGGCGGCGATGCCGTGCATGGCCGTACGCACACCGCCCGGGATGGAGTCGTAGACGGCGCTGGCGATCAGCGGGTGGACGAACTCCAGCTCGCCGACGCCGACCCCGGACGCGGCGATGTCGGGTGAGGTGAGGATGCGGGCGCTGCGGAGCAACTCGGCGCAGCGGCCCGCCTCGTCGCGGCCCATGGTGGCGAGCTTGGCCACCAGGTTCACGGAGATGCCGGTACCGAGGATGGCGGCGGCCCAGGCGAACCGGGTGGCTTCCAGGCCCAGGTCGTCCAGGCGGGCGACGAGTCCGCCGCCGCGCGCGGAGCGGTTGAGGGCGCGCAGTTCGGCGGCCGAGGCCTCGACGGGTTCGAGTGCGCTGTCCTGCACCTTGGCGAGGAGTTCGACGGTCTCGTACGGGTTGCCCGCGGTGACGGCCCACACCTCGCGGCAGAACGCGCCGTCGGCGTGCGGGCCGAGGGTGGCGTGGGTGAGTCCGGCGGTGGCGTCCGGGGTGAGGCACTTCAGGGTGGTGATCGGCGGTCCGGCCGCGGCGGCGATCGCCTCCAGGTGGCGGGCGCTCTCGCCGCTGACCTCGCCGGGCCTGCGGGCGACCACGAGCAGGACGGACAGGTCGTCGAGGCGTTCGGCGAACGCGGCGAGCCAGCGCAGGGTCTCCTGGTCGGCCCAGTGGGCGTCGTCGACCATCAGGACCAGCGGCCAGTCGCGCTTGGCGAGGCGGCGCACGGCGGCGACCAGACCGTCGCACACGCCCTGCGGGTCGGCCTGCCGCTCGCCCGCCTCGGTGACGCCGAGGGCGGGGCCCGCGATGTCGTACCAGTCGCCGAGATACTCGCGCGCCTCCTCGGGCATCAGCGAGATCAGGGCGGGCTGCAGCAACTGCCGTACGACGTTGAAGGGGACGGACTTGAGGGTCTCGCCGCCACGGGCCTGCCAGACCGTGCAGTTGCGGGCCTCGGCGATGCGGCGGGCCTCCGCCAGCAGCGCCGTCTTGCCGAATCCGGCCTCGCCCCGGATCATCAACAGGCTGCCCGAGGACGACTGATCGGCGCGCAGGGTGTCGATCGCCAGCGCCACACCGGCGAGTTCCTCGTCGCGCTCCCACAGAGAGGCCGAGGAGGCCTCCGGAGGCCGTTCCTCCGTCATCCCGATACCTCCCCAGTAGCCCGTACGACGTACAACCCTTGAGCGTAGCCGTCCGGATGCCGAAGTGGAGGCCGGTCCGGGGAGCTGTTGCCTCATCGGGTGACTGGCGGGGGCCCTCGGCATGACGAACGGTCGAGAGAGGTCGAATGAGGGCGTCTTCGATCAATCCCGCAACACTCCCGCCCAATTGGTGAATCAGCTCAAATCCGTTGCCCCAGCGTCGAGTTGCGCGGAAGTGGGCCAGCGCTGCCCTCGTCACCGGCATGATGACGTCCGCGCTCGTCGTCGCACCGGCGACCCAGGCTTCAGCCATCGCCACATGCACCTCGGGCAAATACAAGATCGAATCGAGAACTGCACGGGCGGCACGGTCACCAAGACGTACAGCGTCGAGAAGATCTACGTGATCGGCGCCTCCGTGACATTCACCGCTGGCGCCGAGTTCACGGAGGAAGCCGTCCTCGCGAGCATGGAGGAGAGCGCCGACCTCCACCTCCAGGTGTCCGGCTCTCACACCAACAAACACGCCGAGAGCATCACTTACACCCTCAACAAGAACGACACGTACGTGCTCTACGCCGGTACCCGCAAGGTCACCGGCAACTGGAGGCGGTCCAAGTGCGAGGGCAGGTTCTGGTACGGGACCGGCCAGTACGACAAAGCACAGAGCTGGACCGAGGAGGTGGACGGTGGCGTCCGCTGCGGTGCCACGGTCCCCAAGAGCAGTCTCGCCTACGCGGTCAAGAAGAAGTACTGCTGACCACGCCCGCCGCCCGGGGGCGCTGCGACCGGATCCTCTCATCCCCCTTTCACCGACGCCTCATACGGTAGGGGCATGACGCAGGTGACTCCCCCCGGGTGGTACCCCGATCCCGGGCAGACGAATGACGGCCCCTCCACCGAGCGCTGGTGGGACGGCAAGGCATGGACGGACCAGACCCGCCCCGCCGGGTCCGCCGCCGAATGGGGTCCCCCGACGGAGCCGCCGTACGGCGGGGCCTACCCGACGTATCCCGTGCAGCCCCCGGCCGCACCGCGCCGCAACCTGCGCACGGGCATAGCCGTGGCGGTGGCCGTCGCGGTCCTCGCGGCCATCGGTGTCGGCGCGTACGCGCTGTCCGGCGACGGCGGCGGGAACGGCAACCAGGCCGGGACGCAGCAGGCGCCGAACGGACAGGGCGGCTTCGGCGGCCAGGGCGGCCCCGAGGGGCAGGGCGGCACGGGCGGTTCCGGCGGCCAGAGCGATCCCTTCGGCGGGTCCGGCGGTACGGGTGGCTCCGGTGGCACGGGCGGTGCGACGCCCGCGCCCAGCCAGTCGGCGCAGCCGAAGGTCGCGGCCGGCGGCACCGTGACCGACTCGCTCGACGGCATCAGCTTCACCGTGCCGTCCGACTGGTACGGCCAGGTCATCCAGGTCGGCGCGTCGGTCACGTCGAACACCTCCTACAAGTGCCCCGGCAACACCTCCCAGACCTGCACCAACGGCGGGGCGTACTCGGCGCCCGCGGTGGTGCTGGGCACGAAGGGTTCCACGGCCGAGGCGGTCGCGAAGGCGGACATCGCCGCCAACGCCAAGGAGTCCTACGGCGGCGCGAGCTACGGCAGCATCACCTCCCACCAGGTCCTCGCCTCCAAGGCCGTGACCGTCGCCGGGCAGAAGGGCTACCTCGTCCGCTGGAAGGCGGTCACCAGCAAGGGCGCCGACGGCTACGTCGAGTCGCTGGCGTTCCCGTCGCCGGCCCGCGCCAGTCAGATCGTCGTGGTGCGCTTCGGGGTCGACGTCGGGCAGAAGCTGTCCGTGATCGACGAGATCACCGCCGGCATCAAGGCGGCCTCGGCGAGCGGCGACGGACAGACGATCTGATCCTCCCCGCACACCGGTCGGCCGGGTGGGGCGCCTCTCCGCTCAAGAGGAACCCCACCCGGCCGGGGGGTGCGCGCCGCCCCCGTCCCCACGGTGCGGCGCGAACAGGTCACCGTCCAGTCATCCCACGGACGGCGGCCTGGTTCTCAGGTGAGACCGAGAGCCGGGAGCACGGCGGCCTCCACGAATCTCACCAGGTAGTCGGGGTCGGCGTAGCAGCCCTCCAGGACCGGGCGGGCCCGCAGGACGCCGAAGATCTGGGCCGGGACGTACGGCAGGGCCGGGTGGTCGGCCGGGATCTCGCCGCGTTCGACGCCGCGGCGCAGGATGTCCTCCAGCGCGACGATCTCGGGGTGGACGAGTGCCTCGCGGACCGCCTGGGCGAGTTCGCTGTCCTGGATGACGGCGTGGCCGAGGGCCGAGACGAGCTTGGTGTCCTTCGCCGACCAGGCGCCCGCGGCCCGCGCGGCCTGCCGCAGGTCCTCCGCGAGGGATCCGGTGTCGATGCCGGTGAAGTGCACCCGGCGGTTGGCGCGCAGCGCGGCGGCCACGAACTGGGGCTTGGTCCCCCACTGCCGGTACAGCGTGGACTTGCTGCACCGGGTGCTGCTGGCGACGCCCTCCATGCTGACGGAGTCGTAGCCGCATTCCCTGATCTGTTCGAGCACGGCGTCGAAGAACTCCCGCTCACGCTCAGGCGTGATCTTGGAGCGGCGCGAGGCGGCGACCGTGTCCGGTCCGTCCTCAGCCTGCGACGTCATGGGCTCTTCTCCTCACTCGGGTCCGCGGCCGTGGGGTCCGCTCTCCAGTGTGTCTCGTTTCGCTATCGATACGCCAGTGTACCGGTACTCCGGCGTATCGGTACACTCCCGTATCGGTACACTGGCGTATCGGAACGAACTCGTACCGATGAGTTCGGTCCGCCGGAAGGGTCACAAGCCCGGCCAGCACCACCACACGCACCACCGTCAGCGAAGGGGCCGGGGGATGAATGCCCGAACCGAGCCTGCAGAGAAGGAGACCGGCGCGATAGCGCGGCCTCCGCTCGTCCGTGAGCTCCTGCTCGTCGCAGGGCTCTTCCTCGTCTACAAGTTCGGCCGCCAGCTGGCGACGGGCCACACCGGTGAGGCCCTGCACAACGCCCGCCGCGTATGGGACCTGGAACGGACCCTGCATCTCCCCGGCGAGGGCTCGGTGCAGTCGGTGCTGCTGCACCACGACACCCTCGTGCACCTCGCGAACACCTTCTACGCGACCGTCCACTTCCCGGCCACCGTCGCCTTCCTGGTCTGGATGTACCTGCGGCGCCCCGCGCACTACGTCTGGGCCCGCCGGGTCCTGGCCACGGTCACCTCGGCCGCCCTGGTACTGCCCTTCGTGTTCCCCCTCGCACCCCCGCGCATGCTGGCCGCGACGGGCCTCGTCGACACCGCCAAGGTCTACGGCCCCTCGGTCTACGGCCCGCCGGCCAGCGACCACCTCTCGAACCAGTTCGCGGCGATGCCCTCGCTGCACTTCGGCTGGGCCCTGATGGTGGCGGTCGGCCTGATCGTCGCGACCCGGTCCCGCCGGCGCTGGCTGTGGCTGCTGCACCCGCTGGTCACCCTGCTGGTGATCGTGGGCACGGCGAACCACTACTGGCTCGACGCGATCGTGGCCGCCGCCATGCTCGGCGTCGCCCTCGCGCTGATCCGTCCCCCGCAGCGGACGGCGACCACCGCCGGCCGCGGTCGGGCCCGACTCGTCCCCGAAGAGCCCGTTCTCGTCGGAGCCGGCCGATGAACGCCACTCTCGTCGCCGTCGTCCTGTCCCTGTTCTCGGCCGTCGCCTACGCGTCCGCCGCCGTGGCGCAGGAACGGCTCGCGTCCCGCAACTCCGACGCGGGCATGCTGCGGCTGCTCGCCACCGGTTCCTGGTGGTGGACGGTCGTCCTGAACGCGTCGGCCGCGCTGCTGCACGTCGTGGCCCTCAACTACGGTCCGCTGACGGTCGTCCAGCCGCTGGGCGCGCTCACCCTCGTCGCCGCCGTGCCCATGGGCGCCCGCGTGGCCGGCCGGCGGGTCAGCACGGCCGAGTGGCGAGGCACCGCCCTGACCCTGCTGGGCCTGTCCGCGCTGCTCGTCACGGCGTCCGGGCCCCAGCCCGAGCAAGTACTCAGCGTTCCCCAGGCGTTGGCGGTCGCGGGCGCGACATCCGCACTGATCGGCCTGCTGGCCCGGCGCGGCGCGAAGCCCGGTCTACGGCACGCCTCGGCGTCCGGTGTCGCCTCGGGTGTCGCCTCCGCGCTCACGCAGACCGTGACGGTCGCGGCGACGGACCGTTCGGGTCCGCTGCTCAGCGCGCAGGTGGTCGGAGTCGCCCTGCTGGTCGCGCTGTTCGCGGCGGGCGGGCTGCTGCTCTCGCAGACCGCCTACCGGGGCGGTCTCGGCGCCCCGCTCGCGGTGGTGACCCTGGCGAACCCGGTGGCCGCCGCGGCGATCGGCCTCGCGCTGCTGGGCGAACGCCTCCAGGGCGGCGCGGGCGGGATACTCCTGGCGCTGGCGGGCGCCGGACTCGCGTCCTGGGGTGTGGTGCTGCTGACCCGGGTGGTCCCCGTCGTACCCCTGACGCACGAGTACGACGACCACGATCATCCCGTGGCCGCCGTACTGGCGCTGGAGCCCCGATCGGCTTCTCCGGAACCGGCGTTGATGCCCCGACAGCCGGACCGACGGTCCGCGCCGGGGCATCTCACCGCACTCTGACCGGGGTCAGCCGAGGCCGCGCGAGTCCTGCTTGAGCGCGGTGTCGACGGTCAGCGCCGTCGCCACCACCAGGCTGAGCAGCGGCTCGGGCAGCTGGTAGTGGATCTGCAGGACGTAGTTGTCCGCGGTCGTGAACATCGTCTTGGCGAGGCCTTCCCAGGTCTTGGTGATCCGGGCGACCTCGTTGTCCGCGTGGTCGACGATCGCGAAGTTCCACGCCCGCCAGTTCTCCGCCTTGATCGCGCCGATCTGTTGGCCGTTCGCGAAGATCCCGAAGTTGATCTTCCCGATCATGTTCTGCTGGACGATCTCGCCCACCTGCGAACCGTCCGGGCGGGACACGATCACCTTGGACTTCATGATCTTCGCCGGCCGGGTCAGCACCAACTGCGGCTGCCCGTGGGCGTCCCGGATCTCCAGCCGGTGCGTCATGAACTGGTCCAGGCTGGAGACGAAGCGTATGGCCTTCTTCAGCGCGCTCTGGCCTATCTCGGTGACCGAGCCGACCAGATTGCCGTTCTGATCCATGACCTTGTACTCGTTGGTCAGCTCGATCAGCTTGGCCTTCTGGTTCACCACGAGCACCGGCTCGCTGAACAGGCTGCCGCCGCCGGGGCCGCCCCCGGCGACCCCGGCCTGCGTCTGCACCTGGCGCTGGACCCGCGGATCGGGCCCCGTCTGCTGCTGCGGCACGGCCTGCGACTGCGGCTCGGCGCCCTGCGCCTGCTGGTCCGCGTTGGTGTGCTCGGTCCACTTCGCGCCGTCCCAGTAGCGGAGGGTCTGGGGCGCTCCGTGCGGATCCGGGTACCAGCCTGCAGGTGTGTTCGAATGCGTGGTCACCGGGGCACACTACCGCGAGTGCCCCGGAAAACAACCGGCTTCACGAAGCCCCTCAGACGGTGACGATCGCCGGGTCGCTGACCCCCGGACGACCGTTCTCGACATGTCCGGCGAATCGCCGCAGGAAGCCCGCGTCGCCGTCGGAGGTGACCGTCAGGTCGTACCACCGCCTGCTCGCGCCCAGGCCGAAGGTGTGCCGCACGGTGGCGCCCGCCCGCACCTTGAAGGTCTGTGTACGGCCGCCGTAGCCGTCGGCGACCTTCAACTGCACCGTGCCGGAGCCCTTGTTGGTGAAGGTCAGCTCGACGTCGTCGCCGCAGTTCCGGGCGGTGACCTCGGGTCCGGCGCTCTTGCCGGGGCCCTTGAAGACGCGCAGGAATCCGTTCGGGCCGTGCACGGTCAGGTCGTACGAGCCGTTCGAGTACGCCGAGTTCCAGGCGTCCGAGACGGACTTGCCGGCCTCGGTGGTGTAACTCCAGGGCCCGTCCGTGCGGTTGCCGGAGGTGACCAGGAAGTTGGCGCCGGCCTGCGCGCCGGAGGCGAAGGTCAGCGTGAACTTCCCGGCCGCCGTGTCCGCCGAACCGTCCACCGCGGGCGCGTACTTGAGGGGCCGGGCGGGGCGCAGTCCGCGTTCCTGCTTGGGCAGCACCGGGTTGGCGGGCGGGGTCGGCACGTAGTCGGGGTGGCGGTTCTTGTCCGGCGGCCGGTAGCCGTCGGTGTCCGGCAGCGGGACCTTCTTGGTGTCCTTGTGGGAGAAGTCGAAGGCAGTGGTCAGGTCGCCGCAGATCGCGCGCCGCCAGGGCGAGATGTTGGGCTCGTGCACACCGAAGCGGCGCTCCATGAACCGGATCACCGAGGTGTGGTCGAAGGTCTCCGAGCAGACGTAACCGCCCTTGCTCCAGGGCGAGACGACGATCATCGGCACCCGCTGGCCCAGCCCGTAGGGACCGGCCGGGTGGCCGGCGTTGCCCTTGAAGAGGTCGGGGCCGACGTCGACGGTCGACTTGCCCTGCGCGGCAGAGCCCGGCGCGAACGGCGGCACCAGGTGGTCGAAGAAGCCGTCGTTCTCGTCGTACGTGATGAACAGGGCCGTCTTCGCCCACACCTTGGGGTCGGACGTCAGCGCGTCCAGGACCTGGGCGACGTACCAAGCGCCATAGTTCGCGGGCCAGTTGGGGTGTTCGGTGAAGGCCTCGGGGGCGACGATCCAGGAGATCTCCGGCAGCTTGCCGCCCTTGACGTCGGCCTTCAGCTGGTCGAAGAAGCCCTCGCCCTTGCGGGCGTCGGTACCGGTGCGAGCCTTGTCGTACAGCGGGTCGCCGGGCTGGGCGTTCTGGAACTGCTTGAAGTAGAGGAGCGAGTTGTCGCCGTAGTTGCCGCGGTAGGCGTCCGGGATCCAGCCCCAACTGCCGTTCGCGTCGAGGCCGTCGCCGACGTCCTGGTAGATCTTCCAGGAGACCCCGGCCTTCTCCAGGCGCTCGGGGTACGTCGTCCAGCTGTAGCCGGCCTCGTCGTTGCCGAGGACGGGGCCGCCGCCCTGGCCGTCGTTGCCGGTGTACCCCGTCCACAGGTAGTAGCGGTTGGGGTCGGTGGAGCCGATGAACGAGCAGTGGTACGCGTCGCAGATGGTGAAGGAGTCGGCGAGCGCGTAGTGGAACGGGATGTCCTCGCGGGTCAGGTACGCCATCGTCGTGGAGCCCTTGGACGGCACCCACTTGTCGTACTTGCCGCCGTCGAACGCGGCGTGCCCGTCGTTCCAGCCGTGCGGGAGGTCCTGGATGAACTGCAGGCCCAGGTCGTCGGCCTCGGGGCGGAAGGGCAGGATGTCCTTCGTGCCGTCCGACTGGTACCAGACCGGTTTGCCGTCCTGCCGGGTCACGACAGGGCGGGGGTCGCCGAAGCCCCGGACACCTCTCAGCGAACCGAAGTAGTGGTCGAAGGACCGGTTCTCCTGCATCAGGACGACGATGTGCTCGACGTCCTCGATGCTCCCGGAACGGTGGTTCGCGGGGAGCGCGGCGGCACGCTCGATGCTGTTCGACAGTGCCGTGAAGGCCGTGGTGGCACCCGCGAGCTGGAGAAAGCGACGCCGATTGACTTCGGACATGGGTGAGGTACCTCTCATCCTGACGCGCGACCGGCCGGATCATGGCGAAATGCGCGCGCTGCGAGTGTTCCAAGAGCAACAAACGTCAGGGAAGGGTCCGGTGGCGCCCATGTGAAAGTCGTCCGTACGTGCGGGGTCGGGTCGCCATCGCGAGCGGCCTCACGCCGTCGCCAAAGCCTCCGTCGGGGTGAGGCGGGAGGCCCTGATGGAGGGGTAGACGCCGGCCGCCATCCCGATCAGGACGGCGCCGCCGAAGCCGCCGGCCACCGCAGGGAGCGGGATCACCGGGGGCCAGCCCTGATACGTGGCGTAGCCGACGGTCGCCAGGACGCCGAGTACCGTGCCGGCCAGGCCGCCGAGGCAGGACAGGGCCACGGACTCGGTGAGGAACTGCCCGCGGATCTGGCCCCTGTTGGCGCCCAGTGCCCGTCGTAGACCGATCTCCCTACGGCGTTCCAGGACCGAGATGACCATGGTGTTGGCCACGCCGATCCCGCCGACCAGCAGGGCGACCCCGGCGAGGCCGAGGAAGAGCGCGGAGAACGTCGTCTCGGTGGCGCGCTTCGCGGCGAGGGCGTCGGACGGGCGGCTGACCTGCACCATGCCGGGGAGTTCGGGGTAGACGGTCGCGGCGAGGACGTTCCGGACCGCGTCGATGGCGTCCTCCCGCGCCTTGACGTAGATCACGGTGGGGTGGCCCGTGAAGCCCAGCTGGGTGCGCGCCGCGTCCCAGCCGACCAGCACCGAGCGGTCGATGTCGGGCGAGAGCGGGGTCCGCGCGAGGACGCCGATGACCGTGAACCAGCGGCGGTCGATGTAGATCTGCGGGGCGGGCCGCCCCGGTACCACCTTCGCGACGCCCATCCGGGTGGCGGCCACCGAGCCGAGGACGGCCGTGGGGAATCTCTCGGTGCTCGCGCTGAGGTAACGCCCGGACTGGACCTCGGCGTTGATCGCCTTCAGCAGGTCGGTCCCGCTCGCCAGGACGGTGAGGCCCGCGTAGTCGTCGGCGTCGACGCGGTCGCTGCGGAACACTTCGGCATGGGTGTTGGCGACCGCGCCGGCCACCGTCACCGGGCCGATCCGGCGGACCATGTCCACGGACTGGGGCGGGAGTTGGACCGGCGGCGTCTGGTGGGGGACCGGTACGGCCTGGAGCATGGTGGTGCCCAGTGCGGAGAGTTGGTTCATCAGCGCCTTCTGGCTCGACGCCGGGATGCCGGTGACCACGATCATCGTGGCGATGCCGATCGAGATGCCCAGCGCGGACAGCGCCGCCCGCACCCTGCGGGTGTGGATGCCGAGCAGGCCCAGGCGCAGGATGTCCAGCGGGGCCAGCCGCACCGGCCTGGTGTCGGCGAGGGCGCGCGCCTTCGGTGTGGTGGTGGTCATGGCCGGCGTTCCCCCGTGCTGTCGGTGAAGGTGTCCGTACGGAGGGCGAGCGTGTCGGCCATGTCGATGGCCTGCGTGTCCGCACCGAGGCCGCCGCCCCGGACGTCGGCGACCAGGCGGCCGTCGAGGATCTCCACCCTGCGGGGCAGCCGCCCGGCGATGTCCCGGTCGTGGGTGATGATCGCGATCGTGGTGCCCTCGCCGTTCAGTGTCGTCAACAGGTCCAGTACGGCACGGCCGTTGGCGGTGTCCAGGGCGCCGGTGGGTTCGTCCGCGAGGACCAGGGCCGGGCTGTTGACCAACGCGCGGGCGATGGCGACCCGTTGGCGTTCGCCGCCGGAGAGCTGGTTCGGCAGATGCCCGGCGCGGTGCGCCAGGCCGACCCGGGCGAGTGCCTCGCGGGCCAGCGGCTGGCGTCGGCGGCGCGGAACTCCGGCGTAGAGCAGGCCTGTTGCGACGTTCTCGGCGGCGGTCAGGCCGTCGGTGAGGTGGAACTGCTGGAAGACGAAGCCGAGTTGGCGTCCGCGCAGCGCGGACAGGCGGCGGTCGGAGAGGGTCGCGACGTCGTGGCCGCCGATCTCCACGGTGCCGGTGGTCGGCCGGTCCAGGGTGCCCATGATGTTGAGCAGGGTCGACTTGCCGGACCCGGACGGGCCGACGACGGCGAGGAGTTCGCCCTCCTCGATGGCGAGCGAGACACCGTCCAGGGCCTTCACCCCGCCCGGATACGCCATGCCCGCGTTGATCACGGCCAGCACCGGTCGGGTCTTCACGAGGTGGTCACCACCTTGAGCCCGGCCGCGACCCCGGTGCCGCTGACCTCCACGAGCCCCTTGGCGAACATGCCGGTCCTCACCGCGATCAGCCGGCCGCCGGGCAGTTGGACGGCGTAGCCGCCCTCGCTCAGCGCCAGCAGCGCGCCGACCGGTACCGCGAGCACGCCCCTGCGGGTCTCCGAGGTGAACGCCACCTGCACCGACGCGGAGGTCAGCTTCCGTACCGCTCCGGTGTCGCGCACCGAGACGGTGACCGTGAGTTGGGCGGGGGCACCGGTGCCTCCGCCGGACTCGGAGCTGTCGGTGGCGGCGGTACCGACCACGTCGACGGTCCCGTGGACCGTGGTGTCGTCCGGCAGTGTCACGGTCACCCGGTCGCCCCGGGCCACCGTGCCGACCTGGGTCGCGTCCACCGGTACGGACACCTTCTTGGTGGTCGAACCGACCGTCATCAGGCTGCCGTTGGCGTCGTCACCGATCTGGGCCTGCACCTCGGCGACCCGCACCTTCCCGGACTGCACCACGACGTCCCCGATGCCCAGCACCCCGGTGGCGGGCATCCCGACGTGGGTCTGCCAGCGCCCGATCGCGGCGACGAGGCCGGTGGTGAGCACGCCGTCGCCCTCCTTGACCTCGACCGAGGTCGCGCTGACGGTCGGGGTCGGCGTCGGGCTCGCGGAGGGGGCGGCCGAATCGCCCGCCTTGCCGGACGGCTCGGAGGCGCCGGTGGACTTCGTGGCGGCGGGGTGCTGGGTGACCCGGCTACCGACCGCCGGTTGCGAACCGATGCCGTAGCCGAGCTTCTTGAGGTTGTCGGCGATCATCCGGACGTCGGGGCCGGTGGTGCCCCTGGCGTCGAGGGTGCGGTAGAGGGGGGTGCCGCCGTAGAACACCGGGACCGGGACGTTGTCCACCTTGTACAGGGGGTGGCCCCGGGACACTCTCGCCCCGGGGGCCGGCAGCCAGGTGACGAGGCCGGGCTTGGCGCCCTTGACCGGGGCCGCCTTGCCGTAGCCGAGGGTTCCGCTCAGGGTCTGGGCGTTGGAGAGGTCGGTCCGGGTCACCGTGGCGGTGCCGACCCGTGCCGAGTCGGTGGCCGTCGTGCCGGGTTTCGCGGTGCCGTCCTGCCATACGGTGACGCCGAGCGCGGTCGCCGTGACGCCGGCCAGTGCCACGGCGCCGATCCTCAGTCGGCGCCTTCCGCGCCGGGGGCGGGTGTCGTCGGGGTCGGTGGGCCGGGTCACCGGTACGCCTTCAGCGTGCAGTGCCTGTCGAGGTCGGCCTGCTCGGAGTCGCTCAGGGTCAAGGGCCCGTCGTAGTTCCAGCCGGAGCCGTCGGGCAGCCCCTTGACCTTGAGACCGCCGGCGTTGAGGCACCGGATGTACTCGCGGAAGTCGTCGAGGTAGTGCGGGTTCCTGGCCGGGTCCAACTCCGGTGGCTGGAGCGGCAGTTTGGGGAGGCAGGCCCTGCGGGCGGCGGAGTCCCTTCCACGGCCGCCTCCTCCCGGGTACCACTGGCTCGAACCCGGCTTGTAGCCGCCGGGGACGCCGTGGTCGCGCAGGCAGTCGAGGTAGATGCCGTTCAGCCGGGCCTCCTCCGCCGGGGAGGTGTCCAGCCTCAACTGGGGACGGCCCGCCTCGGAGCTCGCGTCCGGCGTCGGCGAACCGCTCGCGCTCGCCGTGGTGATCGAGGCGACGCCCTTGTCCTGCTTGTCCTTGGACTCGGTGTGTCCGCCGCCGCACGCGGCGAGGAGGGCGAGGGCCGCCGCCGCGCCGAGGCCGGTGAGGGCGGCGGACCGCCGTCGATGAGTGAGGTTCGACATGGCGGCACCGTGGCCGGAGGATATGAAGATCCTGTCAGACCGCCGTCAGACTTCTGTCTGGTGTCGGGGCGGTGACCTTAGGGTGAGCCGCGTGAACGCATATGTCCTGGTGGCCGAGGACGACGTCAAGCAGGCCGAGGTGATCCGCCGCTATCTCACCAGCGAGGGCCACTCCTCCCTGATCGTCCACGACGGGCGCGCGGCGATCGACGAGGTGCGGCGCCGGCAGCCGGACCTGCTCGTGCTCGACGTGATGATGCCCCTGGTCGACGGACTGGACGTGTGCCGTGTGCTGCGCCGGGAGTGCGAGGTGCCGGTGCTGATGCTGACGGCCCGCAGCACCGAGGAGGACCTGCTGCTCGGCCTGGACCTGGGCGCCGACGACTACATGACGAAGCCGTACAGCCCACGGGAGTTGATGGCCCGGATCCGTACCCTGCTGCGGCGGACGCGCGCCGGGACGGCGGCGCCGGACGATCCCGTGCTGCGGATCGGCGCCATCGCCATCGACCCGGTCCGCCGTACCGTCGCCCTCGACGGACGCGAAGTGGTGTGCACGCCCGGGGAGTTCGAGATCCTCGCGGCGATGGCCGCCGAGCCGGAACGGGTCTTCACCCGGCGCCAACTGCTCGCCCTGACCCGTGGGTTCGACCGCTACATCACCGAGCGCACGATCGACGTCCATGTCCTCAACCTGCGCAAGAAGATAGAGGCCGTCCCTCGCCAACCCGCCTATCTGCAGACCGTGTACGGCGTCGGCTACAAGCTCACGGACGGCAGCCGTGCGCGCTGAGCCGGAGGCCGTGTCCCCGGCCGGCGGCGAGGCGAGGGCCAGGACGCGGGTCCGGGCCGAAGTGCCCCTGCACAGAAGCCTGTTGGTCCGGTTGCTGGCCGTGTCGGTGATGATCGCCGTCTGTTCGGTCGCGGCCACCGCCTGGCTGGCGGCGCGCACCACGAGCAGCGCCATCCAGCAGGAGCAGGGCCAACTCCTGTCGTCCGACACGGAGATCTACGACACGGTGGTCGGCTACGCGGCCGTCCACCCGGACTGGAACGGTGTCGCCCCCACCCTGCGCCGCCTCGCCGAACGCACCGGCCGCCGGATCACGCTGACCACGCAGAGCCGCCGCAGGATCGCCGCGTCGTCCACGAGCACCTCCGCGCTGCCCACCCGGGCGTCGGCGGTCGTCGACCCCCTGCACACCGACCCGGCCCTGCTGGCCGGCGGTGGGACGGACCGGATCGATCCCCGTGCCGTCGGCCCGTACCGGCTGACGACCGCCGAGCGGAAGAACCTGCGCCTGTGGGCGGACAAGATCCTCGCCTGTCTGCGCGGCACGACCGGTGCCGCCACCCTCACCGAGGAGCCCAGCGGCCGTCCCGCCATCAGGCTTCCCGACAGTGCCCTGGACGGGTCCTTCGTGGACCAGGGATGCGGTCTCGACCTGCTCGGCATGCCCGCCCCGACCGAGGCCGGGCCGCTCAACCGGCTGACCACCATGGTCAACGACTGCCTGGAGCGCGAGAAGCAGCCCCTCGTGAAGTTCGGCATGGACTTCGTCATCCGCACGAAGGGCGACAGCCAGGCCGCCCGGACCTGTCTGGACACCGCCCGCCGCGACCAGCTCACGCCCTATGTGGCTCCGGCCGCGCTGCTGTACGTCACCACCCCGGCCGGAACGGTCGTCGCCCCCGCCTTCCACCTGTCCTCCGCCGGCACCGCCCGCCTCGCCGGTGTCGCCGGGCTGGTGCTGCTGGTCACCGTGGCCGTCACCGTCGTGGTCGGCACCCGGCTCGTCCGGCCGCTGCGCGCACTGGCGGACGCGGCCCGCCGCCCGGTCGAGGAGCACCAGCGGGTGCCGGTGACCACCAACGACGAGATCGGCTTTCTCGCCGCCGCCTTCAACGACCTCTCCCAGCGCCGCGAACGCGTGGAGGGCCGGCGCAGGGCGATGGTCAGCGATGTCGCCCACGAACTGCGCACCCCGCTGAGCACCATCCGCGGCTGGCTCGAAGCCGTGCAGGACGGCATCGCCACCTCCGACCAGGCCCTCGTCGACTCCCTGCTCGAAGAGGCGCTGCTGCTCCAGCACATCGTCGACGACCTCCAGGACCTCGCGGAGGCCGACGCGGGCCAGCTGCGTGTCCACCCCGAGCCGCTGCGCGTACGCGACCTCCTCGACCACGTCACCACCGTCCACCACGGCCGCGCCGAGACCGCGGGCGTGACCCTCACCGCCCGGACCGACGGCGACCCGGAGCTGAGCGGCGACCCCGTGCGGCTGCGGCAGGTCGTCGGCAACCTGGTGTCCAACGCGCTGCGGCACACCCCGTCCGGCGGCAGCGTCACCCTGCTGGCCCGCCGGGCCGGGGACGAGGTGACGATCGAGGTCGCCGACACGGGGACCGGTATCCCGGCCGAGGATCTGCCCCGGGTCTTCGACCGGTTCTGGCGCGCCGACAAGTCCCGCAGCCGACGGACCGGCGGCAGCGGGCTGGGCCTGGCGATCGTGCGCCGGCTCACCGAGGCGCACGGCGGGACGGTGACGGTGGCCAGCACGGTCGGCGCCGGCACGGTGTTCACCGTGAGCCTGCCCGTGTGACCTACTGAGGGGCGGGCGGGAGGCGCAGCCCGACGAGGTCCGGCGGGACGGGGGTGTCCGGGCGGAAGAACGGTTCCGAGGGCCCGTCCTGGGCGTTGGCGGGCGCGTCGGTGAGCCGGAACCGGTCGCGCAGCCGGCCGTAGAAGTCGGTGGGCCTCAGCCGGATGAGGCGGACGCGCTGCGGGGCGCGGAAGACGCCGATCCAGTCGCCGGGGTCCAGGACTCCGCGCAGTTGGCCGTCGACGCTGACGGCGGCCTGTCCGGAGTGGGGCAGGACGCGCAGGCCGATCGGTTCGTCGGGGGCGGCGATGACGCTGCGGTTGAACGTCATGTGCGGGGCGATCGGGGTGAAGACGAGGGCGTCCATGTGGGGCGAGAGGACGGGTCCTCCGGCGGCGAAGCTGTAGGCCGTGGACCCGGTGGGGGTGGCGACGGCCAGGGCGTCGGCCGAGTAGGTCGCCAGCAGCCGGCCGGCCAGGTAGACGCCGACGCCGACCTGCCGGTCGCGGGCCAGTTTCTCCAGGACGACGTCGTTGACCGCGATGACGTCCAGCGCGCAGCCCCACCCGCCCCCTTCCGTGGTCTCCGGCCGGACCTGCGGCGGCGGCAGCGCGGGACCGCGGCCGTAGCGCAGCAGGGCCTCCATCTCCTCGGGGATGTCCAGGGGGCGGGAGGCTCGCATGGTCAGCGTCATGCGTTCCTCCACGACGGCCCGCCCCTCGTGCACCGCGTCGAGGGCGTCGCCGATGTCGCGGGCCGGGACCTCGGTGAGGAAGCCGACCTTGCCCAGGTCGACGCCGAGCACGTCGGCTCCGCTCTTGACGGCGATGCGGGCGCCGCGCAGGAAGGTGCCGTCGCCGCCGAGGGTGACGACGAGGTCGGGGTTGCCCGCCGCCTCGGCCTCCTCGCGTCCGGTACGGCGGTGGTGGTCCTTGGCCCACACGTCGATCTCCGTACAGCGCACGCCGTGCGCCTCGCTCCAGGCGTGCACGGCCCGGGCCGCGTCCCGTGCGGTCTCGCGTCCCAGGTGGACGACGAGGCCGATACGACGTACGGGCATGGGGTCCTCCATGGAGTGCGGTCGGGGGCGAGGGGGGTGGCGGCCGGTGTGGAGTTCGTCGGCCGGTGCGGGGCGTTCGTCCGGCGGGACCGGGCTGGGCACGATCTTCCCGCGTCTGTGCCGTCGCCGCACCTGTCGGTAGGCCTCCTGGACCTGTTGACCGTGAACGCGGAGAGCGCGGAGAGCGCGGCGAACGCGGTGTGCGGGTCTCCGGCCTCCGGGGCTCAATCCCGTTGCGCGAAGCGGTATTTCGTGGCCTGTTCGAGCGGCCGGTACGTTCGGTTTCATGGAGTGGAACTCACAGTCGGCCGAGGAAATCGCCACCGCCCTGCGCGCCGGAGAGGTGACCTCGGTGGAACTGACCGACGAGGCGATCGCCCGTATCGAGCGGGACGACAAGGTGGTCAACGCGATCTGCGTCCCGGACTTCGACCGCGCGCGGGACGCCGCCCGCGATGCCGACCGGGCGCGCGCCCGGGGCGAGGACCGGCCGCTGCTCGGCATTCCGGTGACGGTCAAGGAGTCCTTCGACATCGCGGGGCTGCCCACGACGTGGGGCGTGCCCGAGCACCGGAACCATCTGCCGGCCGAGGACGCGGTGCAGGTGGCGCGGCTCAGGGCCGCGGGCGCGGTGGTGCTGGGCAAGACCAATGTGCCCTTGATGCTGACGGACGTGCAGAGTTTCAACGAGATCTACGGCACCACCAACAACCCCTGGGACCACGGCCGTACGGCGGGTGGCTCCTCCGGCGGATCGGCGGCGGCCCTGGCGTGCGGGTTCGGGGCGCTGTCGATCGGCTCCGACATCGGCGGTTCGCTGCGCACCCCCGCGCACTTCTGCGGTGTCTACGCCCACAAGCCGACCCTCGGTCTCGCGGCGACCCGGGGTATGGTCCCGCCGCCCGCGCCGGCGTTGCCCGTCGAGGGCGATCTCGCCGTGGTCGGTCCGATGGCGCGCACGGCCCGCGACCTCGCGCTCCTGCTCGACGTCATGGCCGGACCGGATCCGCTGACGCTCGGTGTGGCGCACGAGGTGACCCTGCCGCCCGCGCGCCACGAACGGCTCGACGGCTTCCGGGTCCTCGTCCTCGACGAACACCCGCTCATCGCGACCGGGTCCGCCGTACGGGCGGGCGTTGACCGGGTCGCCGCCGCGCTCACCGACGGCGGTGCCCGCGTCGAGCGGCACAGTGCGCTGCTGCCCGATCTGACCGAATCCGCCTTGATCTACACCCAGTTGCTGTTCTCGGGCTTCTCCGCGCGTTGGCCCGCCGAGACATACGAGCAACTGCGCGGCCTCGCCGCCGGGTTGGAGGAGGACGACCGGAGTCTCGACGCGGCACGGCTGCGCGGCATGGTGCTCAGCCACCGCGACTGGATCGGGGCTGACCACTCCCGCGAGCTCCACCGTCACGGCTGGCGGCGGCTCTTCGCCGAGTTCGACGCGGTGGTGTGTCCCGTCACGCCCACGCCCGCGTTCCCGCACGACCACGATCCCGATCCGACGGGTCGGCGGCTCGACATCGACGGTGTCGGGTACCCGTACCTCGACCAGCTCGTCTGGGCCGGTGTGGCCACCATGCCCGGTCTGCCCGCCACCGCCGTACCGACGGGCCTGTCCCCCGAGGGTCTGCCGGTGGGGGTGCAGCTCATCGGCCCGATGTTCGAGGACCGCACCCCGCTGCGGCTGGCCGAACTGCTGGAGGAGAGGATCGGCGGGTTCCTGGCGCCGCGGTAGGACGGGGTCCCCGTCGGCGACGCCTTCGTCTTCCACGGTTCGCTCCGACGGCCCGGAACGAAGGCCGGTAGCCCCGGTGTTGCTCAGGGAGTGAGGGAGCAGGACTTGATCACGTCGGGCAGCGGGTCGGAACCGAAGGCCGCCGTCGTGCAGCTCGCGCCGCCGGTGAACGTCTTGCAGAGGATGCGGCCCCGGGCGCCGCAGGCGACGGTCTGCTGTCCGCCGAAGCCGCAAGTGCCGCCTTCCGCCGCGCAGTTGGTGGCGTAGTCGGCCGGGCCGCCGGTGGCGGTGCAGCAGGTCTTCGGCTCGCCGGGGATCGGATCGCCGAACGTGGCGTCGGTGCACGGGGTGTCACCGGTGGCGGTGGCCGTGGTGAACGCTCCGTGGGCGCCGTACATCACCGGCCGGCCCGCGACGGCCGCACAAGTGCCCTTCTGGTCGGCGCACTTGGTCCACCTCCGGCCGGGGCGCCAGTAGGCGGGAGGTAGCGGGACTTGGCGATTCCGTCGACGGGATCGCCGAAGTGGGCGTTTGAGCAGTCGACGGTGCCGTCGGTGACCTGGTGGACGAAGTCGCCGTTGGCGCCGTCGCGTTGGTAACCGGGGACGGCACAGGTGCCGTCCCCGGCCGCGCAGGCGGTGTATCCGGGCGGGCCGCCCGCGTCGGCGACGTAGCAGGACTTGACGAGGTTCGTCGCCGGGTGGCCGCCGAAGGAGTCGTGGTGCAGGCGGTGCTGCCGGTCGCCGTCTTGTACGTGTACGCTCCGGCGCCGTAGGCCACCGAGCGGGTGCCGCTGAAGGAGCGGTGCCGCCCTCGGCGGCGCACCGGGTGCAGCCCGCGCGGACACCGTGACCTGGAACAGTGAGGCCCTCGACGAGATCGTCTCGAACCACGCGGGACGCCCCGTCCGGCCCACCGCACCCGAGGCCGGCATCCCCGCCGTCCAGGACCTCACCGGCAGCCCGCGCGTCGGTGTCTGGACCGACGAAACGACTTCCTGCACCTGGAGTTGACGTCCGACGGCCGCTGCGACGAGCCCCGCGACGTTCACCAGCTGATCCCGGCCGCCACCGGCAGGTGATCGCTGCCCGTGGCCGGCAGCAGCCACGCGCTCCTCGGCCGCACACCGCGCACCAGGATCTGGTCGATGCGCGCCACCGGGAACTCCGCCGGCCAGCTGAAGCCGAAGCCGGCCCCGGCCGCGTCCTGCACCGAGCGCAGCCGCGAGGTGATGCCGGCGAACACACGGTCGTCCAGGGTGCCGTTCAGGTCGCCGAGCAGTACCACCCGCTCGTTCCGTTCGGCGGTGACGGCCTCGGCGAGCGCCCGCGCGCCCCTGTCCCGGGACTCCGTCCAGTAGCCCACTCTGGGATTCACGCGCACCGACCCCAGGTGGGCCACATACACCGCCAGCGGCCCGTGGTCGGTGGCCACCGTGGTGCGCAGCGCCCGGTTGTAGGCCATCTTGCTCGCGGCCGGCTTGGCGTCGCCCAGCGGCCCGGCGTCCGTCCTGATGTCGACCGGCCGGGAGTCGGACAGCGGCAGCTTGCTCCACAGCCCGACCGTGCCCAGCACCGTGCGGTAGCGGTACGCCTTCGTCAGTTCCTTCTCGTACGTTCCCCGGGCCTGCGGGGTGATCTCCTCCAGGGCCAGCACGTCCGCACCGGATGCGGCGAGTTCGCGGGCGGTGCCGGCCGGGTCGGGGTTGCCGGCGCCGACGTTGTGGCTCACCAGGGTGAGGTCGGCGCCGGGGTGGGACCGGTCGCCGAGGAGCCCGCCGAAGAGGTTCAGCCACACCGTGACCGGCAGCAGCAGCGCGAGCACCGCGGAGGCGGAGCGGCGCCACAGCGCCCCGGCGAGCAGCACGGGGACGAACACACCGAACCACGGCAGGAAGGTCTCCACCAGACTGCCGATACCGCCGGCCCGGTTCGGGATCCGCGCGTGCAGCAGCATGAACAGGCCGAGCAGCAGCGCCAGCGCCGCGAGCACCGGGCCGCGTTTCCAGGGCCCCGGGCGGAAGCCGTTGCGGATCGCCCGGCGTACGCCCCCGCGCCACGCCCCGCCGGCACCTGGCGCACGGGTCTCCGCCGGGCCGCCCTGTCCGGTGTCCACCCGGTCCGCCCGCCCCACCTGCCCCACCCGCGTCATCGTGTTCCTCACTTCACTCACTGCTCGTTGCCGCGCTGCCGTAGTGCCGGGGTCCGTTCCGCTGGATCCGGGCCGAGCGCCTGATGTCCTGATGTCAGGAGCGAAGGCGACGCGGTGTTGCCCGCGCGTATGCGGTTTTCGATACGCCGACGATATGCGGCGACTCGTAGCCTGGAGAGCATGCGTGTGCTGATCGTCGAGGACGAGCCCTATCTGGCGGAGGCGATCCGCGACGGCCTGCGCCTGGAGGCGATCGCCGCCGACATCGCCGGGGACGGCGACACCGCTCTGGAGCTGCTCCGCGTCAACACCTACGACATCGCCGCCCTCGACCGGGACATCCCCGGCCCCTCCGGCGACGAGATCGCCCGCCGGATCGTCGCCTCCGGCAGCGGCATGCCGATCCTGATGCTCACCGCCGCGGCGCGTCTCGACGACAAGGCCTCCGGGTTCGGACTCGGCGCCGACGACTACCTCACGAAGCCCTTCGAACTCCGGGAACTCGTGCTCCGGCTCAGGGCACTCGACCGCAGACGCGCCCACAGCAGGCCGCCCGTACGGGAGATCGCGGGCCTGCGCCTGGATCCGTTCCGGCGCGAGGTCCACCGCGACGACCGCTATGTCGCGCTCACCCGGAAGCAGTTCGCGGTGCTCGAAGTCCTCGTCGCCGCCGAGGGCGGTGTCGTCAGCGCCGAGGAACTCCTGGAACGCGCGTGGGACGAGAACGCGGACCCGTTCACCAACGCCGTACGCATCACCGTCTCGGCGCTGCGCAAGCGGCTCGGCGAACCCTGGCTCATCGCCACGGTGCCGGGCGTCGGCTACCGCATCGACACACCGCCCGTGGCCGGACACGAGGGGGAGGACCGTGGATAGGGCGCCCGGGTTGAGCGTTCGCCTCAAACTCACGCTCAGCTACGCCGGATTCGTCATGCTCGCCGGTGTCCTGCTGCTCGCCGCGGTGTGGGTGTTCCTGAACCGTGTGCCCCACATCGGGCTGATCCTGGAGCCCGGCTACCACTTCGCCGTCGTGCGCGCCTTCGCCCCGATCGCTGCCGTCGCGCTGGCGTTCCTGCTGGTGTTCGGTCTCGCCGGGGGATGGTTCCTCGCCGGCCGGATGCTCGCCCCGCTGACCCGCATCACCAGCGCGACCCGCCTGGCCTCGACCGGATCCCTGTCCCACCGGATCCGACTACCGGGCCGCGAGGACGAGTTCCGCGAACTCGCCGACACCTTCGACATGATGCTCGCGCGGCTCGAAGCGCACGTCGCCGAGCAGCGGAGGTTCACGGCCAACGCCTCTCACGAGCTGCGCACCCCGCTGGCGATCTCGAAGGCACTCCTCGACGTGGCCCGCACCGATCCGCACCACGACACCGGCCGGCTCGTCGACCGCCTCCACGCCGTCAACACCCGGGCCATCGACCTCACCGAGGCACTGCTCCTGCTCAGCCTCGCGGGCCAGCGGTCCTTCACCCCGGAACACGTCGACCTGTCCCTCGTCGCGGAGGAAGCCACCGAAACGCTCCTCCCCCTCGCGGAAAAGCACGGCGTCACCATCGAGACCGACGGCGACATCACCCCCACGACCGGATCACCAACCCTCCTGCTCCAGCTGACGACGAACCTCGTACAGAACGCGATCGTCCACAACCTGCCCGAACACGGCACCGTACGGGTCCACACCGGCGTCCGCCCCACATCCGTGGTGCTGTCCGTCGAGAACACCGGCGAGCAGCTCACCCCTCAGCTGGTCGCGACCCTCACCGAACCCTTCCACCGCGGCACCGAACGCGTCCACACCGACCAGGCGGGCGTCGGCCTCGGCCTGGCCATCGTCAAAACCATCACCCAGGCACACGACGGAACCCTCACCCTCACCCCACGCTCCACCGGCGGCCTCCGCATCACCGTGGAACTGCCCGTCTGACGCCTCACACACCGCTGCTCGTGTGCGCGTTCCCGCGGTGGTGGTGCCGGGCGAGGTGTTCGGCCCAGGAGCCAGCCAGGTAGTTCTCGATGAACCGGCCCGGTTCGTCGCCGTCCTGGAAGAGGCCCCAGGTGAGGGCACCGGTCCGGCGTCGCGAACGGGCGCCGATCTCAGGTTTTCCGCAGGTGCACCGAAGCCGGGAGTGCCACGATGACCTCTGCCCGGCCGCCGACGTCGTCGTGGGGCGGCCGACCGACCGAGAGGGGACAACCATGCCGATCCAGAAGGGCGCCGCCGTCCCCCGTCACACCACGAGCGGCGTTCCCGACACCCAGGTCACCGTCCACCCCGTCACCACGGACGACGGGCTCGGCCTCCAACTGACCCGTTTCCGCCGGGCGGAGTGCGACGACGTCGCACTCCTCGTCCATGGACTGACCGCGTCCAGCGACCTGTTCATCATGCCCGAGCACCGGAACCTGGCGACCTGCCTCCTCGACGACGGCTTCACGGACGTGTGGACGCTCGACACGCGGATGAGCAACCGCTTCCCGTACAACACGGAACCGCACGCACACACCCTCGACGACATCGCCCTGTACGACTACCCGGCCGCGCTCGCCGAGTTGCGCCGCCATGTCGGTGAACGGCGGGTGCACGTCGTGGCGCACTGTCTCGGGTCGATGACCTTCCTCATGAGCCTGTACGCCGGCGCCGTACGGGACGTCACCAGCGTCGTCAGCAACGCGGTCGGCCTGCTGATGCGCGTACCGACGTGGTCGCGCTGGAAGCTGGCATGCGGCCCCGCGCTCATCGAGGGCGCGCTCGGGCTGTCCCAGCTCGACCCGCGGAGCGGTGACGCGGCCCGGTTCAGCAGGAGCGGGCTGTTTGCCCGTCTGGTGTCACTGGCGCACCCCGAGTGCGACAACCCGGCCTGCCACATGGTGAGTTTCATGTGGGGCACCGGCTGGCCCGCGCTCTACAGCCACGACAAACTCGACCCCGTCACCCACGACCGCATCGCGGACCTGCTCGGCCCTGTCGGGCTGGGCTACCACCGGCACATCGACAGGATCGTACGAGCGGGTCGTGCCGTGAAGTACGACGCCGCCGAGCCGCGCCACGCGCGCCTCCCGGACGACTACCTCGCGGCGGCGGCCAAGGGCGGCCCACCGGTGCTGTTCCTGACCGGCGAGCACAACCGCGTCTTCGGGGACTCCGTCGTCCAGGAGCACGAGGTGATGTCGCGGGAGACCGCCGACCCCGACCGCTACGAACTGTTCGTCGCCCCCGGCTACGGCTACGTGGACGCGATCATCGGCCGGGACGCGCACCGGGAAGTGTTCCCGCACCTTCTCGACTTCCTCCACCGAAGGGCTGTATGAGATGACGGAGTCGCACGCCGAACACGTCGCAACCGTCGTCGTCGGCTCGGGATTCGGCGGCTCCGTGGCCGCGTACCGGCTGGCCGCGGCCGGACAGCGGGTGGTCCTGCTGGAACGCGGACGCGCCTACCCGCCCGGCGGTTTCGCGCGTTCCCCGGCCGAACTCGGCCGGGCGTTCTGGGACCCGCGGGCAGGCCTGCACGGCCTGTTCGACGTGTGGAGCTTCCGCGCCTTCGACTCCGTCGTCGCCAGCGGACTGGGCGGCGGATCGCTCATCTATTCGAGTGTGCTGCTGCGCAAGGACGAGCGCTGGTTCGTCGACGAACAGCCGCTGCCCGGCGGCGGCTTCGAGGCCTGGCCCGTCGGCCGCGCCGAACTCGACCCGCACTACGACGAGGTCGAGCGGATGCTCCGCCCGGTCCCGTACCCGCTCGACCGCCCCGGCTACCGGGACACGCCCCGGGCGCACGCGATGCGTGAAGCGGCCGAGCGGCTGGGGCTGACGGCGCAGCGGCCGCCGCTCGCGATCAGCTTCGCCCCGGAACCGGGCGCCGAGCCCGAGCCCGGACTGCCGATGGCCGACACCGACCCGGGCAACCTGCACGGTGTCCGCCGCCGTACCTGCCGGCTGTGCGGTGAGTGCAACCTCGGCTGCAACGACGGTGCCAAGAACAGCCTCGACCACACCTATCTGTCGGCGGCACGGCGGCACGGTGCCGACCTGCGCACCGGGCACGAGGTGCGCGCGGTGCGGGCCCTCGCACGAGGCGGATACGCGGTGGACTACGTCGTACACGGAATAGACGGAATAGACGGAATACCCGTACCAGATGGCGATGGGGGAAGGGAATGGGGTGATCCGGACGCCCGCCGCGAGGACGGAGGAGTCACGTCCGGATCACCCCGCACTTCCGGATCACCCCGTGCCTCCGGAACGCTCCACACCATCAGCTGCGACCGTCTGGTCCTCGCCGCCGGCACCTACAACACGGTCTCGCTGCTGCTGCGTTCCCGCCGGAACCTGCCCGGTCTGAGCCCGGCGATCGGCAGCCGGTTCTCGACGAACGGCGACCACCTCGCGTTCGTGCTCCGGGCCAGGCGGGGCGACGAGCCCCGGCCGATGCGTCCCAGCCGCGGTCCGGTCATCACCAGCTCCGTCCGGCTGCCCGACGAACTGGACGGCGTACCGGGCGCGGGGCGCGGAGGGTACGTCCAGGACGCGGGATACCCGGGTTTCGTGGAGTGGCTCGTCGAAGGCGCTCACGCACCGCAGGGAGTCTCCCGGGCCGCCCGCTTCCTGGCCGGGAGGCTGCTCGACCGGATCTCCCTCACCCCGGACCCCAGCCTCTCGGGCGCGTTCGCCGAGCTCCTCGGCGACGGCGTGTTCACCGGTACGTCCCTGCCGCTGCTCGCGATGGGCCGAGACGTGCCGGACGGCGAACTGCGCATGCGGGGCGGCCGGTTGGACAGCACCTGGACGGTGAAGGGCGGCAGCGCGGCCCAGTTCGAGCGGACGCGCACCCTCATGCGGCAGATCGCCGGCACGCTCGGCGGCGGATACGCCGACCATCCGCTCTGGCACCGGGGCCGCGTCCTCACGGTGCACCCGCTCGGCGGTGCCCCCGTCGGCCGGCATCCCGGCACCGGGGTCTGCGATCCGTACGGCGAGGTCTTCGGCCACCCGGGCCTGTACGTCGCGGACGGGGCGGCGCTGCCCGGCCCGGTGGGCCCCAACCCGGCCCTCACCATCGCGGCCCTGGCCGACCGTATGTGCACCCGACTGCTGGAGGACCGGCCCGCCACTCCACGGGCCGTCGCGCACCGCACGTACCCCCGCCACACCTCTCTCCAGTTCACGGAGGAACTGCGCGGACGCTACGCACCCGGTGCGGACGGATCCCGGACCGAACCGTTCGCGTTCCGGCTCACCGTCACGGCCGACGACGTGGACGCCTTCCTGGACGAACCGGACCACGAGGCGCGCGCCGACGGCTGGATCGACAGCCCCTCCTTCGGCGGACGCCGCCCCGTCCTGCACGGCAGCGTCCGCCTGTTCGAGGACGGCCACCGCACGATGCGCTACCGGCTCCACTTCACCGACGCCGACGATCACCCCCTCACCTTCGCCGGCCGCAAGGACCTGGTCCCCGGCACCCCGGCCCGCCTGTGGACCGACACGACCAGGCTGACCTTCCGCGTCCTGGACGGACACGTCCACGAACCGGGCGGGACCGGCGCCGGCCTGGGCACGGGGACGGCGCATCTCGGCGCCACCGATCTCGCCCGTCTGCTCACCACGTTCCGCACCACGGGCCCGCACGGCACCGCGGCACTCACCCGCTTCGGCCGCTTCTTCGCCGGCGAACTCTGGAACACCTACGCCCTGCGGCGCCGCTGAGGAGTTCGGGAAAGCACCATTGCGAATTCTGCCGCTGTACCAGCCATATGCCGCCAGAGGATCACCAGAGTTGCACCACCAAGGCCATACCTCGCAAACCGCCGGTCGCGTACCGGCAGCGGGCCGCAGCCCAAGCCCAAGGCATGGCTGCCGTCATCCCTTCCGACGGAAATCGACACCGGGCCCCGCTTCCATGGTTCTCACCTGCCACTTTCCATCCGGTCTTCCGTGACACGGAAGCCGTCTTGCGCACCCCCGGAGCCCGTCCCGACGATGTCGTCACGACCCAACGACGGGAGCCGAACGCCATGCCGCACACGACCGCCTTCGCCAGGAACCAGTGGTACGTCGCCGCCTACAGCCACGAGGTCGGCCGCGACCTGCTCGGCCGTACCATCCTCGGCGAACCCCTCGTCTTCTACCGCACCGAGGACGACGGCACCCCCGTGGCACTGCACGACCGGTGTGTGCACCGGCGGTTCCCGCTCTCCGAGAGCCGGCTCGACGGGGACCGGATCGTGTGCGGCTACCACGGCTTCACCTACGACACGACGGGCACCTGCGTGTACGTGCCGGGGCAGAAACGCATCCCCCGCACCGCCCGCGTCGCCTCCTATCCGGTGGTCGAGCAGGACGCGCTGGTCTGGGTGTGGATCGGCGACCCCGCGCTCGCGGACCCGCAGGTCATCCCCCGGGCCCCGCACCTCGCCTCCCCCGACTGGGTCACCGTCAGCGGCATGGAACCGATCGACGCCGACTACGGCCTCCTCGTCGACAACCTCCTCGACCTCTCCCACGAGACGTATCTGCACGGCGGTTACATCGGCTCCCCCGAGGTCGCCGAGACACCGATCACCACGGAGGTCGACGAGGGCGCCGGCGTCGTACGGGTGAGCCGGCACATGGCCGACGCCGAGTGCCCGCCGTTCTACGCCAGGTCCACCGGGATCCAGGGGCGGATCACCCGCTGGCAGGACATCGAGTACCACGCGCCCTGCCTCTATCTGCTGCACAGCCGCATCGCCCCGGTCGGCGTACTCCCCGAGGCGGACGGCAGCGACCCGAACGGCTTCCACACCGAGATCACCTACGCCATCACGCCCTCCTCGGACGGCAAGGTGTACGACTTCTGGGCGGTCTCGCGCGACTGGGCCACGGACGACGCCGAGGTCACCGAGTTCCTGCGGGGCAACAACCACACGGTCGTGATGCAGGACGTGGACGCGCTCAACCTCCTTCAGAAGACGCTGGGTTCGGAGCGCGGCGGCTACCAGGAGCTGAGCATCAACATCGACACCGGTGGTCTCGCCGCCCGCCGTATCCTCGCCCGGCTGGTCGAGGAGGGCGCCAAGCCCGTGGAGAGGGTCCAGTGACCGCTCCGACCGGCGAGGTCTACCGCGTCGACTGGCTGCCGGGGACCGACGTCCTGCACGGCACCTGCCACTGCGGCCGCGAGCACACCTCTCAGGACCCGGTCGAGATGTGGGAGTGGATGCTCGCCCACCCCCGCGGCCACGCGCCCGACGAGCCGCAAGGAAACAGCTCATGAACGCCTACGAAGCCGAACTCGTCGTCGACCGGCGGGAGTTCGCGGCCGACGGCGTCCTCGCCCTCACCCTGCGCCATCCGCTCGGCGAGCAACTCCCGGAGTGGGAGCCCGGCGCCCACATCGACGTCGTGCTCGGCCCGGACCTGGAGCGCCAGTACTCGCTGTGCGGCGACCCGGCGGACCGTACGGCATGGCGGATCGCGGTACTGCGGGAACCGGACGGCCGGGGCGGATCGGCTTATGTGCACGAGCAGTTGGGGCAGGGCGACAAGGTACGGGTGCGCGGCCCGCGCAACCACTTCCGGCTGGAGCCCGCCCCCCGCTACCGCTTCGTCGCGGGCGGCATCGGCATCACGCCCATCCTCCCGATGCTGGCCGCGGCGGAGGCGACGGGCGCGGAGTGGAGCCTGCTCTACGGCGGTCGCACCCGCAACTCCCTCGCGTTCACGGAGGAGTTGAGCCGCTACGGCGACCGAGTCACCGTCGCTCCGCAGGACGAGGTCGGGCTGCTCGACCTGCCGTCGGTGCTGGACGAGGTACCCGAAGGCACCCTCGTGTACTGCTGTGGTCCGGGGCCCCTGCTCGACGCGGTCGAGGCGCGGTGTCCGGGCGGCGTCCTGCACGTGGAGCGGTTCCAGCCCAAGGCCCAAGAGGCGGGCGCGGACAGCGAGTTCGAGGTCGTGCTGGAGCAGAGCGGCAAGACGGTCACCGTGCCGGTGGGTGTGTCCGTGCTCGACACCGTGCGCGCCGCCGGTGTCGAGGTGCTCTTCTCGTGCACCGAGGGCACCTGCGGGACGTGCGAGACCGATGTCCTCGAAGGCACCCCGGACCACCGGGACTCGGTGCTCAGCGAGGAGGAACGGGCGGCCGGCGAGACGATGCTCATCTGCGTCTCGCGCTGCCTGGGGAAGCGGCTCGTGCTGGATCTGTGATCGCCGGGTGCGCCCCGACGCGATCCCCGGACACGCCAAGAGCGCACTTCGATAACTGTCAACAATATTGTGACCATCAGCCTTGACCTGGCCGTGCAGGGGCCCTACGTTCCCGCTCAACACCCAGTGAGCACCACTGTGCGGTCTGCGCACAGCCTGTCGGAACAACGTCGTCTGCACAGGAGTCGCCATGCGTCGTCTGCTCGTCGGCCTCGCGGCCGGAACAGTGCTGGTCGCCGCGTCGGCCTGCGGTTCGTCCGGCAACGGAGCGTCGGACCAGACCAGTTCGTCCACCGGGACCACCACGGTCAAGGTGGGGGTCATCCCCATCGTCGATGTCGCCCCGCTCTATCTCGGCCAGAAGCAGGGCTTCTACGCCAAGCACGGCCTCAAGCTGACCATGACCCTCGCACAGGGCGGCGCGGCCATCGTGCCTGGTGTGGTGAGCGGCCAGTTCCAGTTCGGCTTCTCCAACATGACCTCGCTGATGCTCGCCCAGAGCAATGACGTACCGGTGAAGGCCATCGCCAACGGTGTCGCCTCAACGGGCGTGTCGGGCAAGGACTTCGGCGCCCTCGTCGTCAAGAAGGGCAGCACCCTGAAGTCGGCGCGGGAGTTGGAGGGCAAGAAGGTCGCGGTCAACACGCTGAAGAACATCAACGAGACGGCCGTGCGCGAATCCGTCCGCAAGGCCGGCGGCGACCCGGACAAGGTGAAGTTCGTCGAGCTGGCCTTCGACCAGATGCCGGCCGCGCTCGACAAGGGCCGGATCGATGCCGCTATGGCCGTCGAACCCGCGCTCACCACCATGCTCGGCCAGGGCGCCACCCAGATCGCCTGGCCGCTGGTCGACGTCGCGCCGAACCTCACCGTCGCCATGTACTTCACGTCGACGGCGTACGCGGCCAAGAACCCGGACGTGGTCAAGAAGTTCCAGGAGGCCACCGCCGAGTCGCTGGCCTACGCCGACGCCCATCCGGACGAGGTCCGCCGGATCGTCGCCACCTACACCAAGGTTCCGTCGAGCGTGCTGGCCAAGGTGATCCTGCCCAAGTGGCCCGCCGATCCCAACCGTTCGTCGATCGAGGCGCTGGAGAAGCTGAGCGAGAGCGACGGCCTCTTCAAGAAGACCCCCGACCTGAACACGCTGCTCCCGTGAAAGGACTGAACACCGCACTCGGCGCGGCCGGACTCGCGGCCTTCCTCGCCCTCGGCGAGGCCGTGCCGCGCGTCGGCATCGTCAAGGAGGCCTACTTCCCGCCGACCAGCCGCATCGCGTCCGCGTTCTGGGACCAGCTCAAGGACGGCGCCTTCTGGTCGGCCCTCGGCGACACCCTCACCGGCTGGGCCTTCGGCCTCGCGATCGCCGTCGGCGCGGGCATCGTCGCCGGCGTCCTGCTCTCCGTCGTCCCGCACCTCCGCGAGGCGACGGCCTCGACGATCGAGTTCCTCCGCCCGATCCCCTCGGTCGCCCTCATCCCCCTCGCGGTGCTGTTGTACGGCACCGAACTCCGGTCGGTGCTCCTGCTCGTCGTCTACGCCTCGTTCTGGCAGATCCTCATCCAGGTCCTCTACGGCGTCCAGGACGTCGACCCGGTCGCCGAGGAGACGGCACGGTCGTACGGTCTCGGCACCTGGGCCCGGGTCCGGCACGTGCTGTGGCCCAGCGCGCTGCCGTACGTCATGACGGGCGTGCGGCTGGCGGCGGCCGTCGCGCTGATCCTCACCATCACCGCCGAACTGGTCATCGGGGCACCGGGGTTGGGCGCGACGATCGCGGTCGCCCAGTCCTCACAGGCCGTACCGGAGATGTACGCGCTGATCGTGGTGACCGGTCTGCTGGGGCTGCTCATCAACGTGGGCGCACGTGCGGTGGAGCGGCGGGCGCTGGCCTGGCACCAGTCGGTGCGCGGGGAGGTGACGGTGTGAGACGAACCCTGATCCGGCTGCTGTACGCGCTCGCGCTGCCGGCCGTACTGGTCGGCGTGTGGTGGCTGGCATCGGACGGCAGCACCACCGTGTACTGGCCGCCCCTGCGCACGATCCTGAAGACCTTCCCGGACGTATGGACGGGCGACCGCCTGAAGACGGACGTCCTGCCCAGCGTCCTTCGGCTCACGGCAGGTTACGCCACGGCGGCCGTCGTCGGCGTCGCGCTCGGCACGGTGATCGGCTCGTACCGGCGGGTGCGCGCGGTGTGCGAACCGGCATTGGAGTTCCTCCGCGCGGTGCCCCCGCCGGTCCTGGTCCCGGTCATCATGCTGTTCGCGGGCATCGGCGACACGATGAAGATCGTCGTCATCGCGAGCGGCTGCGTCTGGCCGATCCTCCTCAACACGGTCGAGGGCGTCCGTGCGGTAGACCCGGTGATGAAGGAGACGGCCCTCTCCTACGGCGTCACGGGCGTCACGCGGCTGCGCACGCTGGTGCTGCGCTCGGCGAGCCCGCAGATCTTCGCGGGACTGCGCCAGGCGCTGTCCATCGGGATCATCCTCATGGTCATCAGCGAGATGTTCGCGGCCACCGACGGACTGGGCTTCACCATCGTGCAGTTCCAACGCAGCTTCGCCATCCCCGACATGTGGACCGGCATCCTCGTCCTCGGGATGCTGGGATTCCTGCTCTCCGTCGTCTTCCGGATGGTCGAGCGGCGGGCGCTCGGCTGGTACCACGGCCTGCGCGCCGTCACCCGCCGGTCCCCGTGAGCATCGTGAAAGGGCGGTCCATGCTCGACGTACGCGGCCTCCACAAGGTCTACGAGGGTTCCGGCCGCCGGGTGGAGGCGGTGCGGGACCTCACCTTCACCGTCGACGCCGGCGAACTCGTCTGTCTCGTCGGCCCGTCGGGCTGCGGCAAGACGACCCTGCTGAAGTGCATGGGCGGACTGCTCACCCCGACCTCGGGCGAAGTCCTGCTGGGCGGACGGAAGGTGAGCGGTCCGCCGCCCGGGATGGCGTTCGTGTTCCAGGAGTACGGGCGCAGCCTCTTCCCCTGGATGCGGGTCGGCGAGAACGTCGAACTCCCCTTGAAGCAGAAGGACTTGAGCAAGGCGCGCAGGCGCGAGCTGGTCGCGGACGCGCTGGAGTCGGTGGGGCTGGCGGAGGCCGCGGGGGCGTATCCGTGGCAGCTGTCCGGCGGTATGCAGCAGCGGGTCGCGATCGCGCGCGCGTTGGCCTACGAGCCCCAAGTCCTGCTGATGGACGAGCCGTTCGCGGCGGTCGACGCGCAGACCCGCGCCGACCTGGAGGACCTGGTACGGGGGTTGTGGCGAGAGCGCGGGATCACGATCCTGTTCGTCACGCACGACATCGACGAGGCCGTCTACTTGGGCGAGCGCGTGGTCGTCCTGTCCGCGTCCCCGACCGTCGTGCAGGAGCAGCTGAAGGTCGATCTGCCCGTGGAGCGCGACCAGTTGCACACCCGGGTCGCCCCGCGCTTCGCCGAACTGCGGACCCATGTGTACGAGCAGATCCAGGCGGCGAAGCGCGGGACTCTCCCGGTCCAGGACCGGCTCACGAAGTCCGATACGCCTCCACTTCACTGAACACGCATGCGGGTGACGACTACCCGGTGCGAAGCCAGGCAGCCGTGTCCTGGGGCAGGCGGCCCCGGTCGTCCAAGGGACCACTGACAAGCAGGAGTTGGTGGTTCGGCGGCAGGTCGACGGGCGCGTCCGACAGGTTGACCACGCACGCCGCACCGTCCGTGCGGGTGAAGGCCAGGACACCTTCGGGTGCGGGCAGCCAGGTGAGGGGGCCGTCCCCGAAGGCCGGCCGGAGGCGGATCGCCTCGCGGTAGAGGCCGAGCATGGAGTCGACCGTCCGCTGCTGACGGTCGACCGCATACGATGTCCAGCCGACCGGCTGCGGCAGCCACGGTTCATCGCGCGCACCGAAGCCCGCGTACGGCGCGTCGGCCACCCAGGGCAGCGGCACCCGGCAGCCGTCGCGGCCGGGGTCGGTACCGCCCGACCTGAGGTACATCGGATCCTGTATGCGGTCGACCGGCAGCTCGACCTCGGGCAGCCCCAGCTCCTCCCCCTGGTAGAGGTAGACGACTCCGGGCAGGGCCAGGGACAGCAGCGCCGCCGCTCCGGCGCGCCGGGTGCCGAGGGCGAGGTCGGTCGGGGTGCCGAAGGCCTTGGTGGCGAAGTCGAAGCCGGTGTCGGCGCGGCCGTAGCGGGTGACCGTGCGGGTCACGTCGTGGTTGCACAGGACCCAGGTGGCGGGGGCGCCGACAGGGGCGTGCTCGGCGAGGGTCTCGTCGATCGACGTGCGCAGCCGCCCGGCGTCCCAGGGGCAGGACAGGAAGGAGAAGTTGAAGGCGGTGTGCAGTTCGTCGGGGCGGAGGTAGCGGGCGAAGCGTTCGGTGTCGGGGAGCCAGACCTCGCCGACGAAGACGGCGCCGTACTCGTCGGCGACGGCCCGCCAGGAGCGGTAGATGCCGTGGAGTTCGTCGCGGTCGACGAAGGGGTTCGGGTCGCGGCCCTCGACGAAGTCGGGCAGTGCGGGGTCCTTGGCGAGCAGCGCCGCCGAGTCGATGCGGACGCCTGAGACTCCGCGCTCGAACCAGAAGCGCAGGATGTCCTCGTGCTCCTGACGCACCGCCGGGTGGGCCCAGTTGAGGTCGGGCTGCTCGGGGGTGAACAGGTGGAGATACCAGTCGCCGTCGGGGAGGCGGGTCCACACGGGTTCGGTGGAGCCGGCGAACTGGGACGGCCAGTCGTTGGGCGGGAGTTCACCGTGTGCGCCGCGCCCCGGGCGGAAGTGGAACAGCTCGCGTTCGGGGCCGCCGGCGAGGGCGGCCCGGAACCACGGATGCTGGTCGGAGACGTGGTTGGGCACGATGTCGACGATCGTGCGGATGCCCGACTCCCGTGCCTCAGCGATGAGTTTCTCGGCCTCGGCGAGCGATCCGAAGGCCGGGTCGATGGCGCGGTAGTCGGCGACGTCGTAGCCGCCGTCCTTCATCGGTGACAGATACCAGGGGTTGAACCACAGGGCGTCCACGCCGAGTTCGGCGAGATACGGCAGTCTGGAGCGGACGCCCGCGAGATCGCCGGTGCCGTCGCCGTCGCCGTCCGCGAAGCTGCGGACGTAGACCTGGTAGATGACGGCGGAGCGCCACCAGTCGTCGTGGCTCTGGGCAGGGGTGGGCTGTCCCACGGTGCTGGCCTTTCTGTCGGGGGTGTCGAAGGGGCGGTGTCAGCCCTTCGTGCTGCCCGCGCCGATCCCGGCGATGATGTGGCGCTGGAAGACCAGGAACATGGCGACCATGGGGATGCTCGCGATCACCATCGCGGCGATGAGCACGGTCAGTTGGATGTTCTGCGACAGCTGGACGAGTGCCACGCTGATGGGCTGTTTGTCGGTGTCGGAGAAGACCATCAGCGGCCACAGGAAGTCCTGCCACACGGCGACGAGCGCGAAGATCGACACGACGCCGAGCACGGGCCGGGACATGGGCAGCACGATGGACCACAGGATGCGGAGTTTTCCGGCGCCGTCGATCTCGGCGGCCTCCATGACGTCGCGCGGGAGTTGGTCGAAGAACCGCTTGAGCAGGTAGAGGTTGAAGGCGTTGGCGACGGCCGGCAGCCAGATGCCCAGGGGGTCGTTCAGGAGGCTGGTGTGGATCAGCGGCAGGTCGGCGGCGGTCAGGTACTTCGGTACGACCAGGGCCTGCGCCGGGACCATCAGCGTCGCCAGGATGCCGCCGAGGATCAACTTGCCGAAGGCAGGCCTCAGTTTGGACAGGGCGTAGGCGGCGGCCGTGCACAGGACCAGCTGGAACGCCCAGGCGCCGGCGGCCTGGACGACCGTGTTCCACAGGTGCTCCGGGAGCTGCATCAGGTCCCAGGCGTCGGTGTAGCCGCTGAGGTGCCAGTGCTTGGGGATGATCGTGGGCGGGGTCTGCGCGATCTCGTCCGGCGACTTCATGGCGCCGGTGACCATCCAGTAGACGGGGAAGAGGAAGGCCAGCGCGAAGAGCACGACGACGCCCGTGAACACCGTCCAGTAGACGGCCTTTCCGCGCGGCCGGGCGAGCGCCGCCGGGGAGAGCAGCGTGCGGGTGGTCACAGGTCGTCCTCTCCGGAGCGGGTCAGTCGCAGATACACGGCGGAGAAGGCACCGAGCAGCACGAGGAGCATCACGCTGAGCGCGCAGGCGCCGCCGAAGTCGTTGTAGAGGAAGGCGTATTTGTAGATCAGGTAGAGGACGGTGACGG
This sequence comes from Streptomyces sp. NPDC088350, assembly GCF_044753545.1. NCBI lineage: Bacteria > Bacillati > Actinomycetota > Actinomycetes > Kitasatosporales > Streptomycetaceae > Streptomyces > Streptomyces sp. NPDC088350. Next base: position 772,959 of record NZ_JBIVNL010000003.1, read on the forward strand.
TGGCGCTCTCCGGTCCACCGCCGGTGATGACGAACGGTTCGGTGAACACCTGCATCGTGGCGATGATCTGAAGGAGCATCAGCATCAGGATGACGAAGCGGGTCTGAGGGATCGTCACGTACCGGACGCGTTGCAGCAGGCTCGCGCCGTCCAGCTCGGCGGCCTCGTACAGCTCTCCGGGGATGGACTGGAGTGCGGCCAGGTAGATCAGGACGGTGCCGCCCAGATTGGCCCAAGTGGCCACGATGACAAGGGAGATGAGGGCGGTGTCGGTGCCGTTGGACCAGTTCGAGGTGGGCAGGTGCAGGAAGCGGAGTGTCTCGTTGGCAAGCCCTGCTCCCGGGTCGTAGAACCACTTCCACAGGAGGGCGGTGACCACCGGCGGGATCATCACCGGGAGGTAGACGACGACCCTGAAGAAGGCTTTCCAGTGCCTCAACTCGTTGAGGACCAGGGCGAGTACGAACGGGATCGCGAAGCCGATGAGCAGGGCCAGCAGGGTGAAGACGAGGGTGTTGCGCCAGGCGGCGGTGAACTCGGGGTCGTGCCAGACGCGGGTGAAGTTGGCGGTGCCGACCCACTCGGGCGGGGAGCCGGGCGTGTACTTCTGGAAGGCGATCACGACCGCGCGGATCGCCGGGTACCAGGAGAACAGGGCGAAGCAGATGAGCCCGCCGAGGAGGAACGCGTAGGCACGAGCCTGGTCGAGGAGGCGGCGCCGCCCCCGGCCCCCTACCGGGGGCGGCGCCTCGACCTGTCGTACCGCCGTCGGCTCGACGGGTCGCCGGGTGGCCGTCCGGGTCATCGGGTCAGCCCCGGGCCAGGATGCCGTCGATCTTCCCGGAGGCGTCCCCCAGGAGTTGGCCGATGTTCGCGTCCTTCTTGGTGAGGACGGCGGAGACGGCTCCGTCGAGGACGGAGTAGATCTGCTGGGCGTCCGGCGGCTCGATCTTCATCTGGAGGGACTGGTTGCCGTCGAGGAAGGCCTGGTAATTCTCCACCGGGACATTGGAGTTGGCCTTCTTGACCTGCTGGTCCTTGGCGTCGGCGGCGCCGGTGAACAGCCGCGGCTCGGGCAGTCCTACGGGCGCGTTGGCCTTCTTGGCGCGGGCGTAGTCGCCGAGGAAGCCGGTTCCGGGCGTCAGGAACATGTGGTCGAGCCACTTGAGTCCGGCGCGGATCTGGGCGGGCGTGTCGTGCTTGTTGAACATGTAGCCGTCGCCGCCGATGAGCGTGCCCTGGCCGCCGGGCATCGGGCCGAGGGCGAGGTCGTCGTAGTTGCCGCCCTTCTCCTTGACCAGGATCGGGATGTTGTCCGGGGCGGAGAGGTACATGCCGAGCTTGCCCGAACCCATCAGCTGCTGCACGTCGTTGATGACGAGGAGCTGCTTGCTGCCCATGGAGTTGTCGGTCCAGCGCATGTCGTGCAGGTTCTGCAGGACGGCTTTGCCCTGGGGTGTGTCGACGGTGGCCTTCTTGCCGTCGGCGCTGACGACGTCGCCGCCCTGCGAGTACATCTCGGCGGTGAAGTGCCAACCCCCTTGGTTCTGGGCGCTGTAGTCGGCGTAGCCGATGGTGCCGTTGCCGAGCGCGGCTATCTTCTTGGCGTCGGCGCGGACTTCGGCCCAGGTGGTCGGTGCCTTGTTCGGGTCGAGGCCGGCCTGCTGGAAGAGCTTGCGGTTGTAGATCAGGCCCATCGAGTAGCCGGTGCGCGGGATGCCGTAGATCTTGCCGTCGACGGTGTAGATGTCGCGCAGCTGCTGCTGAAGAGTGCCGTAGCTCTTCAACTCCTTGATGTACGGCGTGAGATCGGCCGCCTGGTTGATGTTCACGACGTGCTTGGCGTCCGTGAAGTACGTGTAGAACACGTCCTCCATCTGGCCGCCGGCGAGTTTGGCGTCGAAGGTCTTCGGATCCTGGCAGGGGAACGCGTCGTGGGTGACGACGTCGATGTCCGGGTTCTGCTTCTCGAAGGACGCGACGTCGGAGTCGAAGAACCCGCGGTCGACCTTGGCGCTCTTGGGCGGCTCGCAGTTGACCGTGATGCGCGTCCTGCCGCTCGCCGAGTCGTCGCCGGACCCGCAGGCGGAGGCAGTGAGCGCGAGAGAACAGACGCCGATCGCGGCGAAGGTGCGGCGGAACCCGGTGCTTCTCATCGGTGGACCCCTCTGGGCAGGAGCGGTGGGCGCCGCACACTCAAGCACCGACGACACCTGTCCGCAAGATGTCGCGCAGAGTCTGTAATTATTCGACAGTAGGACGTCTCTCAGTCGCGCGGGGCTTGCGCGGTGGAACCCCTCACTACCAGTTCGGGTTCGAAGAGCAGTTCCTCGGCCGGTACGGCGGAGCCGCCGACCTGCGCGTTGAGCAGCTCGACGGCCGCCCGGCCCATGGCCTCGATGGGCTGGCGGACGGTGGTGAGCGGGGGCTCGGTGCAGTTCATGAAGGCGGAGTCGTCGTAACCGACGACGGAGATCTGTGACGGGACGTCAAGTCCCTTGCGGCGGGCGGCCCTTATCGCGCCCAGGGCGAGCGGGTCGCTGGCGCAGATGATGCCGGTGACACCCCGGTCGATCAGCCGGGAGGCCGCGGCGTGGCCGCCCTCGATGGAGAAGATGGCGCGGGCGACGAACTCGTCGGGCAGGTCCCCGGCGAGGGCCTGCGCGGCGGCCAGCTTCCTTGCCGACGGCATGTGGTCGGCGGGGCCGAGGACGAGCCCGATGCGCTCGTGACCGAGCGAGGCGAGGTGGCGCCAGGCCTGCTCCACGGCGACCGCGTCGTCGCAGGAGACGGCGGGGAAACCGAGGTGGTCGATGGCCGCGTTGACCAGGACGACGGGGATGTTGCGCTCGGCGAGCAGCCGGTAGTGGTCGTGCGGCGCGTCCGCCTGTGCGTACAGTCCGCCGGCGAACACGACGCCGGAGACCTGCTGTTGCAGCAGCAACGTCACGTAGTCGGCCTCGGAGACCCCGCCCTTGGTCTGGGTGCAGAGCACCGGAGTGAGGCCGAGTTGGGCGAGCGCGCCGCCGATCACCTCGGCGAAGGCGGGGAAGATGGGGTTCTGCAGCTCGGGCAGCACGAGTCCCACGAGCCGCGCGCGTTCGCCGCGCAGCTGGGTGGGCCGCTCGTAGCCGAGGACGTCCAGGGCCGACAGCACGGCCTGCCGGGTCGAGTCGGAGACTCCTGGTTTGCCGTTGAGCACCCGGCTGACCGTGGCCTCACTGACCCCGACCTTCTTCGCCACCTCAGCAAGTCGTCGCGTCATGCATGCAAGAATAGCGCAAGATACGCAAGTGGTTTGCGTTATAGGGCGGCCGAGTGGGGTTGGTCCGGCTCCCGACGCCGGTCAGTCGTGGGCGGCCCACAGGCCGCGGACGTGCCCCAGATGCCGGGTCATGATCTCACGCACGGCCCGCTTGTCACGGTCCAACAACGCGTCGAGCAGGTCGAGATGCTCCTGGGCGGAGGCCAGCAGGCGCCCCTCCACGACGAGGGCGGTGAGCCCATAGAGGCGGGACCGTCCCCGCAGAGCACCGACGACCTCGACGAGGTGGGCGTTGCCGGCCAGCGCGAGCAGTCCGAGATGGAAGCGGGTGTCGGCCTCGACATACGCGATGAGGTCGCCGGCCACCGCGGCGCCGACGATCTCCCGGGCGGCCGGACGCAGCGCTTCCAGCGACACGGGGTCGGCGGTCTCGGCCAGCCCCACCACGGTGGGGATCTCGATCAGTGCGCGGATGTGGGTGTACTCGTCGAGCTGCTTCTCCGAGACGGCGGTGACCCGGAATCCCTTGTTCGGGACGGTGTCGACCAGTCCCTCCTTGGCCAGGTCCAGCATGGCCTCACGCACGGGGGTCGCCGAGACGCCGAAGCGGGCGGCGAGCGTCGGCGCGGAGTACACCTCGCCCGGCCGCAGCTCGCCCGCGATCATCGCGGCCCGCAGGGCATCGACGACCCGCTCGCGGTAACTGCTCTTCTTGCCGCCCAGCGTGGGCAGGTCCGGGGCAGTGGTGGGCGGGGCGCTGGTGCGCTGGGCGACCATCGAAATCTCCTAGTGGTGCAATGTCACACGCTGTGCAATGTCACGCGTGACCCGCCATTATCCCCGGCCTAGAGGATGAATCCGCCCGGGAACGGGTCGGTGGGATCGAGCAGGTACTGGGCGGTGCCGGTGATCCAGGCGCGGCCGGTGAAGCTGGGCAGGACGGCGGGGACACCGGCGACCTCGGTGGTGCCGAGGAGCCGTCCGGTGAACTCGGTGCCGATGAAGGACTCGTTCACGAACTCGGTGTGCAACGGGAGTTCGCCGCGCGCGTGGAGTTGCGCCATCCGGGCACTGGTGCCCGTGCCGCAGGGCGAGCGGTCGAACCAGCCGGGGTGGATCGCCATCGCGTGCCGCGAGTGACGGGCGGTGGCGCCGGGCGCGTACAGATGGACGTGGTGGCAGCCGCGGATCGAGGGGTCCTCGGGGTGGACCGGCTCGTCCTCGGCGTTGATCGCCGCCATGAGGGACAGGCCCGCCTTGATGATGTCGCCCTTGCGGGCGCGGTCGAAGGGCAGCGCGAACTGGTCCAGCGGCAGGATGGCGTAGAAGTTGCCGCCGTACGCCATGTCGTATGTCACCGTGCGCCCGTCCGCGAGGGTGATCTTGCGGTCGAGGCCGACGGAGAAGGACGGGACGTTCCTGAGGGTCACGTTCTTCGCGGCGCCGTTCTCGACCGCGACCTCGGCGACGACGAGTCCGGCCGGGGTGTCGAGCCGGATCGTGGTGACCGGCTCGACGACCTCGACCATGCCCGTCTCGACCAGCACGGTGGCGACACCGATCGTGCCGTGGCCGCACATGGGCAGGTAGCCGGAGACCTCGATGTAGACGACGCCCCAGTCACAGTCGGGCCGGGTGGGCGGCTGGAGGATCGCCCCGCTCATCGCGGAGTGGCCGCGCGGCTCGTTCATCAGGAACTGCCGGATGTGGTCGCGGTGTTCGCGGAAGAACAGCCGCCGCTCATTCATGGTCGCGCCGGGGATCGTGCCGATGCCGCCGGTGATCACGCGGGTGGGCATGCCCTCGGTGTGCGAGTCGACGGCGTGCAGGACGAGTGTGCTGCGCATGACGCTCCTGGTGGATCGATGCCGATGCGAGGGTACTTACGCGAGTCCGGCCGCGACCGCCTTCTCGGTGGCGGCGCGCACGACGGCCTCCTGCTCGGGCAGCAGCGGGACGCGCGGCGGACGCACCCGGCCGCCGTGCCGGCCGACGATGTCCATGGACAGCTTGATGGCCTGCACGAACTCGACCTTCGAGTCCCAGCGCAGCAGCGGGTGCACTTGCTCGTACAGCTTCTTCGCCGTGGCCAGGTCACCGTCGACGGCCGCGTGGTACAGCTCGACACTCGCGCCGGGCAGCGCGTTCGGGTAACCGGCCACCCAGCCCTTCGCACCCGCGAGCGCCAGCTCCAGCAGCACGTCGTCGGCGCCGATCAACAGGTCGAGTTCCGGGGCGAGTTCGGCGAGCTGATAGGCACGGCGGACATCACCGGAGAACTCCTTCACGGCATGGATGTACCCCTCGCCGTGCAGCTTGGCGAGCAGTTCCGGCACCAGGTCGACCTTGGTGTCGATGGGGTTGTTGTACGCCACGATCGGCACCCCCGCCTTCGCGACCTCCGCGTAGTGCGCCAGGACCGAACGCTCGTCGGCACGGTAGGCGTTGGGCGGCAGCAGCATCACGGACGCGCAGCCCGCGTCACGGGCCTGCTCGGCCCAGCGGCGGGACTCGGCGGAGCCGTAGGCCGCGACACCGGGCATCACGCGCGCTCCGCCGATCGCGGCGACGGCCGTCTCGACGACCTTGGCGCGCTCCTCGGGGGTGAGCACCTGGTACTCGCCGAGCGAGCCGTTCGGTACGACACCGTCGCAGCCGTTCTCGACCAGCCAGGCGCAGTGCTCGGCGAACTTGTCGTAGTCCACGGCGAGTTCGTCGGTCAGCGGGAGGGCGGTGGCGACGAGGACGCCGCGCCAGGGGCGGTTCGGGGTGGTGGTCATGTGCGGTGGGTTCCCTCTCAATAGGGTGTGACATTTTACTGCTGGGCAGGCGGTACGGTCAGTGGTGAACGGTGGTAGATCAGCCGGACTCGGCTTCGGCTTCCGCCTCACCCGCACGGGCCAGTACTCCGAGCGGCACAGGACGCGCGAACGGCCGCGGGGACGGGGTGAGTTCGCACCCGGCGAGCCCCGCGACGGCGGGCCCGCACATCCGTCCCTGGCACCAGCCCATCCCGGCCCGCGTCAACAGCTTCACGGTCCGTACGTCACCGGCGCCAAGGCCCTGCACCGCCTCGCGGATCGCGCCTCCGGTGACCTCCTCGCAGCGACAGACCACGGTGTCGTCGGTGACGAGGTCGGCCCAACGGGCGGGCTGCGCGTACACGGTGTCGAGCGCGGCGAAGAACTCCCGCAGTGCCGTACGGGACTTGGCGGCCGTCGCCCATGAACGCGGGTCGGGTTCGGTGCCGTCGAGGCGTGCGGCGGCGGAGCGGCCCGCGATGTGGCCCTCGGCGAGGGAGAGGGCCGCGCCGCCGATGCCGGTGGTCTCGCCGGCCGCCCAGACACCGGGGACGTCGGTGCGCTGTTCGTCGTCGACCTGGACGTCGAGTCCGTCGAGCCGGCAGCCGAGGGTCTCGGCGAGATCGGTGTGCGGAAGCATGCCGTGGCCGACGGCGAGGGTGTCGCAGGCGATACGGCGTGCGGTGCCGGGCCGGACACGCCCGTCGGTGTCGAGCGCGGCGACGGTCACCGCCTCCAGCCGCTCGTCGCCGTGCGCCTCGACGACGGTGTGCCGGGTGAGCAACTTGACGCGATGGCACAGGAGTTGGGCCGCGTACCGGGCACCCTCCGCGACCTTGCCGGGCTGCGCGGCGAGCGCACGGGGCCGTCGCAGGAACGCCTTGGGGTCGGCGGACTCGACGAGCGCGGCCACCTCGACGCCTGCCGCCGCGAGGCCGGTCGCCACGGGGAGGAGGAGCGGGCCGGTGCCGGCGACCACGGCGGTACGTCCGGAGACGGCGAGGGTGCCCTTGAGCATGGCCTGGGCGCCGCCCGCGGTCAGGACTCCGGGGAGGGTCCAGCCGGGAAACGGGAGGACCTTCTCGTAGCCGCCGGTGGCGAGGAGGACGGCGTCGGCGTACACCTCGACCGGGGCCTCCTGTTCGGGGCCGAGGAGGGCGTGCACGGTGAAGGCGCCGTGCGGGCCGCCGCGGTGGGCCGTACCGGACCGCCGGTTCAACCGGCGCTCCACGAACCAGACATGATGGTCCGTCACGTGAGTGACGCGACCCGCCTCCACGTGTCGCGCGAGGGAGTCGCTGAGCCGCTGCCACGTCCGCCACTGGTGGTGCAGGGCCTGCGGGCGTCCGGCGTGCAGTTCGGCGGCGGGCTGTCGGTAGAACTGGCCGCCCGGCCGGGGCGCCGAGTCGAGCAGCGTGACGCGCACGCCGTGGGCCGCTGCGGCAACGGTGGCCGCGAGTCCCGCCGGGCCCGCGCCGATCACGGCGAGGTGCGGTCGGTCAGTCATCGTGGCCCGTCCCCTCCTGCGTACGGATGGCGTCTCCCGGGTGCAATGGCACAAGACAAGCCCGTTGGTTCGGGCGGTCGTTGACGGTGACGAGGCAGTCGTAGCAGACGCCGATCCCGCAGAAGACGCCTCGCGGACGGCCTTCGCCCCGGGTGGTGCGCCAGGACGTCACGCCCGCCGACCACAGGGCCGCGGCGACGGTCTGGCCGGGCAGTGCCTCGATCTCGCGGCCGTCGAGGGTGACCGTGAAGGCCGGGTCCGGGTGGGCCTCGGCGAGGTCGAGTGGGGTTTTCACGCGCCCTCCTCGTCGGGGAAGTCGGGCAAGTCGGCGAAGCGGTCGGGGCGGAAGGGTGCCGGGTCGAGGTCCGGGGTCCTGCCGCCGAGGAGCTGGGCGATCAAGTGCCCTGTGCCGGTGGCGAGTCCGATGCCCGCGCCCTCGTGTCCGCAGGCGTGGACGAGGCCGGGGACGCGGGGGTCGGGGCCGATGGCGGGGAGGTGGTCGGGCATGTACGGGCGGAAGCCGAGGTAGGAACGCATCGCGCGGACGTCGGACAGGAACGGGAACAGTCGGGTCGCGCCCGCCGCCAGCGCCCGGACGACGGGGAGCGAGAACGTCCGGTCGAAACCGACGCGTTCACGGCTCGCACCGATGAGGACGGGCCCGGCTGCCGTGCCTTCCACGACGGGTGAGGTCTGCAGGGCGGCCGAGTCGCTGGCCACGTCGGCCACGTAGTCGGCGGCGTACACCTTGTGGCGGACCAGGCGCGGGAGGGGTTCGGTGACGAGGACGAAGCCGCGGCGCGGGAGGACGGGGAGGGTGACTCCGGCGAGGGCGGCGAGTTCGCCGCCCCAGGTGCCGGCGGCGTTGACGACCGTGGGGGCGAGGATGTCGCCCCGGTCGGTGCGGACGCCGTCGACTGTGCCGTCCGTCGTGAGGAGTACGTCCGTCACCGTGCGGCCGGTGAGCAGGAGGGCGCCCGAGGCCCGGACGAGGTGGGCGGCGGCCAGGGCGGGCATCACCTGGCAGTCCTGGGGGTAGTGCACGCCGCCCGGGAGGCCGGGGGCGAGGTGGGGTTCGAGGTCGTACAGGGTGTCGGCGTCGACCGGTTCGGCGACGACTCCGGCGGCGCGCTGGTCCTCGGCGAAACGCTCCAGGGCGCCGAGCCCGCCGGGCGTGGAGGCCACGACGAGGCCGCCCTTCGCCTCGTACTCGACCAACTCCCCCAATTCTTCGGCGAGTTGTGCCCAGAGGCGGCCGGAGAGGAGGGCGAGGGCGAGTTCCGGGCCGGGCTCCTTGTCGGAGACGAGCAGGTTGCCCTCGCCGGCGCCCGTGGTGCCGCCGGACACCGGGCCGCGGTCGACGACGACGACGTCGAGGCCCGCCCGGGCCGCGTAGAGGGCGCAGGCCGCGCCCACCATTCCGGCTCCGACGACCACGACATCGCAGGTCAGTCGCTTGCTCACGGCAGTACTATGTCACATGTCTCTTCGGCTGAGTAGATCTCCCCCGCGCAAGTCACCACCACCACCCAGCGATCACCACACACGGAAGAGGTGCCCGACGTGGCCAAGGGCCGAAAGAACGGTCTGTACCGAGGAATCTCCGACGAACTGTCCGCCCTGATGCGGACCGGCTGGGCCGACACCGAGCGCACGGACCTGCGGCCGACCGAGCAGGCACCGCACGCGGCCCGCCGCCGGGCCGCGCTGTCCGCGCTCTTCCCGGGCGAGCGCCTGGTCGTCCCGGCCGGGAACCTCCTGATCCGCTCGAACGACAGCCACCACCCGTTCCGCCCGTACTCCGGCTATGTGCATCTCACCGGCGACCAGGCACGCGACGGCGCCCTCGTCCTGGAGCCCCGCCCCGACGGCGGCCACGACGCGCACTGCTACCAACTCCCCCGGGACACCCGGGACAGCGACGAGTTCTGGACCGGCTACACCGCCGAGCTGTGGATGGGCCGCCGCCGCTCGCCGGCCGAGTCGGCACTGGTCCTCGGCCTCCCGTGCCGAGACATCCGCACGATCGCCGACGACTTGGCGAAGGCCTCCGGCACACCGACCCGCGTCATCCGGGGCATCGATCCGGCCCTGGAAGCGGCGCTCGACACCGACGAGGAGCGGGACGACGAGTTGGAGTCGGCCGTGTCCGGGCTGCGGCTGGTCAAGGACGCGTGGGAGATCGGCGAGATGCGCCGCGCCGTCGACTCCACGGTGCGCGGATTCACCGATGTCGTACGGGAGTTGTCGCAGGCGGTCGCCACCTCGGAGCGCTGGATCGAGGGCACGTTCTTCCGCCGGGCCCGCGTCGAGGGCAACCATGTCGGCTACGGCTCGATCTGCGCGGCCGGCGAGCACGCCACGATCATGCACTGGACCGACAACGACGGCCCGGTCCGCCCCGGCGAACTCCTGCTGCTGGACGCGGGCGTGGAGACACACAGTCTCTACACCGCCGACGTCACCCGCACCCTCCCGATCAGCGGCACGTTCACCCCGGTCCAACGCACGGTCTACGACGCGGTGTTCGAGGCCCAGGAGGCCGGCATGGCGGCGGTGAAGCCGGGTGCGCACTACCGGGACTTCCACGAGGCGGCCCAACGGTCGCTGGCCGAACGGCTGGTGGAGTGGGGCTTCATCGAGGGACCGGCCGAGCGGGCCCACGAGCTGGCGCTCCAGCGGCGGTTCACCATGGCGGGCACCGGGCACATGCTCGGGCTGGACGTCCACGACTGCGCCCAGGCGCGGAACGAGGAGTACGTGGACGGGGTCCTGGAACCCGGCATGGTGCTCACCGTCGAGCCGGGCCTGTACTTCCAGCCCGACGATCTGACCGTGCCGGAGGAGTGGCGGGGCATCGGCGTCCGGATCGAGGACGATCTGCTGGTGACCGAGGACGGATACGAGAACCTGTCGGCGGGGCTGCCGCGCTCGGCCGACGAAGTCGAGGCGTGGATGCGGGAGTTCGCGGGCTGAGTACGTCGACTGGTCACCCCGGCACCGGGAGTGACCAGTCGTCAGACGCGGGCGACACCCGGTCGTCGGGGTGACCGGTCGTCAGACGCGGCTCGCGGTGGCCGTGTCGGCGGACAGCCGCTGGGCGACAGAGTTCGGGAGCACGGAGAGCAGGACGAGCACCGCGGCCACCACGTTGACCACGGGCGCCTGTTGGGGCCGGGTCATGTTGTTGAAGATCCAGATCGGCAGGGTCTCGATGCCTGGCCCGGCGGCGAACGTGGTCACCACGATCTCGTCGAAGGACAGCGCGAACGCGAGCGGTCCGCCCGCGAGGAGCGCCGAGCGCACCAGCGGGAACGTGACGTCGACGAAGGCGCGGAAGGTGTCGGCGCCCAGGTCCATCGCGGCCTCCTCGTACGACCCGGAGGTGCGTCGGAGGCGGGCGACGACGTTGTTGAAGACGACGACGATGCAGAAGGTGGCGTGCCCGACGATCACCGTGAACAGGCCGAGGCCCACCCCGAGCGGCTCAAGTACCGTACTGAAGGCCGAGTCGAGGGCGATGCCCGTGACGATGCCGGGCAGCGCGATCGGCAGGACACGTCGACACCCGAGCCGAGTTGGGGCACGCTGCCGGTCCGGCACTCACTCGGCCGCCGGTACCACCCTCAGATGCCCGGCGCCGCGTCCCGCCCTGCGCGCCCTGCCCAGCGGAGTGCGGCGCACCTCGCGCAGGACCAGTGTCAGGCGCGTATAGCCCATGTTCTCAAGGGTCTTGGGGGTCTCGCCGACGACACGGCAGTCCGTGGCGCCCCAGCGCGGGTCGGGGTGCAGGACCGGGCGGACCGCGCCGTCGTGCTCCACGGCCTCCTCGCCGACCGCGCGGATCCAGTGCGGCAGGCCCTGCCGGTAGGCGGCCTCCATGATGGGGTCCTGGGCGATGTCACGGCGGATCGCCTGCAGGCCGTGGTCGTGGCCGTGGCTCTCCACGACGGAGGCGAAGTGGGCCAGCATCGGCAGGCACCAACGCGACTCGTGCTCACCGAGAACACTGCTCGCGTCGGGGTGGAAGAGCACAAAGCGAAGGAAGTTGTCGCCCGGCATGGCCGTCGGATGCGGACCGACCTCCCGGAAAAGTGACTTGAACGCGCCGTTGGTCAACACCACGTCCCAGCGGTGGTCCATGACGACGGAGGGGAAGGGGACGGCCTCCAACAGCGTGGCGTAGTCCAGCAGATACGCCTGTGCCTCGGGACTCTCGGGGACGGGCCGCGATGCGGACCGCTGCCCACCTGCCTGATATGCCATCGGGAGGTCACCCCTCTTGCCTATGCGGCCTTCTCGCGGCGCCTTGATCCTGATGCCCCGACGCGAGCCGTGTCAACTATCGTGGCATTTCATGCTTGTTGACGGCTGAAATTGGCCACAGTTGTGGCGAGACCTGGATGCGAGTTCGAGCGAACCGCTACTCTCCGGGATGTTCACGGCCCCCCGTTTGTGAGAAGCCTGTGAGAGACGTAGGAGATCTGTCGGTGTCGGATGGCTTCGAGGTACCGGGTGCGACGGCGAACACTGTGCTGCCCGCCGTCGTCGACCGCGTCACCGCGCTCGCCGAGCGGCTCGACGTCCCGCACGCCGAGGTCTTCCACGTGGGCCGGCTCTCCGTGGCCAGCGGTGTCCCGGAGGCCGTGGTCAGGGCCCTGCTGAGCGGCCGTCCCGCGGGCGAGCCCGATGTGCAGGCCCGGTTCCTGCAACGCCTCGGCCTGCTGCGCCGCACCAGACTCAAGCCCAACGGGCGCAAGTACACCCAGCAGGAGATCGCCGACGGCGGCGGCATGTCGCGCCAGCAGGCGGGCGCGCTCATCAACGGCGACCGGCGTCCCACCATGGAGCACTGCGACGCGCTCCAGCGCTTCTTCCGCGTGCACGCCGGGTTCCTCACGGCCGAGGACCCCGAGGCCCTCGCGGGAGCGCTCCAACGCACCGAGCAGGAACTCCTGCAGAAGCTCGCCGACCGCGAACGGGCGGCTGCCGAGGCCGTGGAGGACCCGCTGGAGCGGCTGCTCCAGGACCACGGAGTACGCGGAATCGCCTGGCGCGCCGCGCAGTTGCCCACCGACCAGCACCGCGACAAGGTCGCCGAGTGGCTGGACATGCTTCTGGAGAGTGTGAAACGCCCCGAGACGTGATCCGGGGCCGCACAGCCGGGGATTGACGGTGCGTCAGGTGGCGCTGCGTTCGCTCGCCTCCCGCAAGTCCCGTTCCACCGCCGCGCTGTGGGCCGTGGCGCCGGGGTTGCCCTCGCACAGGAGGTCGCGCCAGTGCTCGCGGCTCCAGTGGGCGGGGGCGGTGGTGCCGGTGAACTCCGCGACCAGGGCGAGGAATCGGGCCGGGTCGGTGTGGAACGGGAAGTGTCCGGCGCCCTCGAAGATCTCCAGTCGGCTGCCCGGCATCGCCTCGTGGGCGCCGTACGCGTGCCGTACCGGCACCACGCTGTCGCGGTCGCCCCACAGCAGCATGGTCGGCATGCCCTCGGTCAGGTAGCAGCGGTCGAGCATGGTCACCACCTGGCCGCGCCAGTCGACGACCGCGCGCAGGGTGCGGATGAACGCGTTGCGGGCGGTCTCGTCCGGCAACGCGTCGACGAGGGTGAGGAGTTCGGGGGCGTCCTGGCCGAGGTCGGTGTCGAGGAGCCGCATCAGCCCCACGGTGAGGCCGACTTGGAGACGCATGCCGGGCAACCTCAGCGCGGACAGGGCGAGATGGGAACCCGGAAGCGTGATGAGCCGTAGCACCGGGTTGACCTCGCGGCCCACGCCGCCGGCGCTGACGAGGATCAGCCGCTCGGTGCGCTCGGGGAACTGGTAGGCGAACTGCATCGCCACTCCCCCGCCCAGCGAGTGCCCCAGCAGGGTCGCGGACTCGATGCCGAGGGTGGTGAGCAGATCGCGCACGCCGTTCGCGTAGGCGGCGACCGAGTAGTCGGCGCGCGGCTTGTCGGAGGCGCCGTGGCCGAGGAGGTCGGGGGCGATCACCGTGTGGGTGCGGGCGAGATCGGGGATCAGGTCGGCCCAGGTGGCCGAGGAGTCGCCGATGCCGTGGATCAGGACCAGTGCCGGGCCCTCGCCGGCCATGCGGAAGGCACGGCGGTATCCGTGCACGACGCGGTACCGCAGCTCGAGTTCGCCGTCGCCCACCGAGCGCAGCCGTGCGGCGCGCGCCGGGCGCCGTGCCGGGACGTCCTCCACGCACTCGCCTCCCGTTCACCTGGCCGCCCTCGCGCGGCCGAAAGCCCTTCCCTCCAGCGTAGGGCCGCCGTCCCACCGGGGATTTCGAGGACGTTTCGCCTCCGCTAAGCGGGCTGACCAAGGCTTGGGGAAACGGGATTGTCAGTGGCACCCGGCAAGCTGGAGTCGTGCCACCGCCGTGCGGGGGCGCATGAAGCCGACCAGGGGAGAGCCGTCCTATGCAGACCGCAGTGATGACCGACCGCGAACGCGCCGCCGTCCAGGCCTATCTACGACTGCTGCACACGGTCCGAGCAGCCTTCGACGGCCCCCCGGGCGCCCCTCGACCAGTCCTCGTCCCACCCTCGGTACTGGCCGAGGCGGACCGGGCGTTGACGGACGCCGGGCTCGCGGGCAACGAGGAGGAGTTCTTCGGACTGGTGCGGAGCTGGTGCCCGGAGGGGTGAGGAGCGTTCACGGATGGGGAATCGTGATCGCCGTGGCGACCAGACCCCGCGCCACGGTCCAGCGCCCCTCGAAGACGTCGACGCGTTCGCCGTCGACCACCGGGCCGGGGACGAGGAGGCGGGCGCGCAGGCCGCCGCGCGCTTCCTCCCCGGGGTCCGCGAAGAGCTCGATGTCCGCTTCCGAGAAGTCCAGCCACTTGCCGGTGAGGGGGAACCACGCCTTGTAGACGGACTCCTTGGCGCTGAACAGGAGCCGGTCCCAGTGCACGGCGGGCCGCTCCGCCGTCAGGCGCGCCAGGCGCTCCTGTTCGGCGGGCAGGGAGACGGAGGGGAGGACACCGTCCGGGAGCGGGGCATGCGGTTCGGCGTCGATGCCCAGCGAGGCGAGGTCGGCGCTGCGGGCCAGCGCGGCGGCGCAGTAGCCGTCGCAGTGGGTCATGCTGCCGATGACACCGGTGGGCCAGGTCGGCGCGCCGTGGGCGCCGGGCAGGATCGGCCGCGGAGGCACGCCGAGCTTCTCCATGGCACGCCGGGCGCAGGCCCGTACGGCGGTGAACTCGCGGCGCCGCTTGGGCACCGCGCGGGCCACCCGGGCCTCTTCCTCGGGGTACAGCGGGGCGTCCTGGAGCCCCTCGTCACCGTGTGTCTCCACGGTCACCACGGAGTCCGGAAGCAGCTCCTCGATCACCGGTTCCGACCTCCATCGGCAGAATGCGGCGCAGTCTGCCCGGGGGTTCCGGGCGCTTCTGCCACTCGCGGGGGTATCCCACGGACACCTCTTCGAACCGGACCCCCTCGTGGTGGGTGGTCCGCGGGATGTGGAGATGGCCGTAGACCATGGTGTCCACACGGAATCTGCGGTGCCAGTTGGCGGTCAGCACGGTGCCGCACCACATGGCGAACTCGGGGTACCACAGGACCTCGGTGGGGTGCCGGTCCAGGGGGTAGTGGTTGACCAGGACCGTGGGCAGGGTGTCGGGGATCTCGGTGAGCCTGCGTTCGGTCTCGGCGACCCGGGCCCGGCACCAGGCCTCGCGGCTGGGGTAGGGGTCGGGGTGCAGCAGGAACTCGTCGTTGCAGACGATGCCCGTGCCGTGCGCGTACGTCAGTCCCTCGTCCTTGGTGGCGCAGCCGGCCGGCAGGAACGAGTAGTCATAGAGCAGGAAGAGCGGGGCCACGACGACCGGGCCGCCGGGGCCCTCCCAGACAGGGTACGGGTCCTCGGGGGTGAGGACGCCCAGCTCCCGGCAGAGGGCGACGAGGTGGTCGTAGCGGGCGACGCCGCGCAGGGTGACGGGGTCCTTGGGGTGGGTCCACAGTTCGTGGTTGCCGGGGGCCCAGAGGACCTTGCGGAAGCGGCCGGCGAGGAGTTCGAGGACCCAGCGGATGTCGGCCACGGTCTCGGCGATGTCACCGGCCACGATCAGCCAGTCGTCGTCCGTGACGGGGCGCATGTCCTCGACCAGGGCGCGGTTCTCGGCGTACCCGATGTGCAGGTCGCTGATGGCCAGCAGCTGTCCGGCACCGCCGGCCGTCGACTCCACTCTCGCCCCCTCCACGTACACACGAATGAGTCCACGAGATCACATGCCGCCGTTCCGCGACAAGACGGCCGGGACATACGAGGCGGTCAGGGCGGGGCGACGGCGGGAGTTCATGTGCCGGGTGGGCACCATCGGGAAATCCGTAACACGGGCGTTGCACGCGGCACCCTTCGCAAGCCGTATGATCGCCCCAACACCACCGTCACGAACGCCCCTTCGCCGAGGGCGGTTTGGTGTACCTCCAAACACCCTGGCCGGGCACGGCCTCGCTCCGCCGTGCCCGCGAACCCGAAAGGACGGCCCTGCATGGTCTCTCGCGTACGCGTCTGGCTCAACCGCACGTACGCGGAGAACGTGTTCTTCATGGATCAGCTGCGGAGAAATCCCAGCGATCGGGCCGTCGAGATCCATGCCACGCACGGCGACGCGGACTCCCCCGTACTGGCCGCCGCCGACACCGCCGACCTGGAGCCCGAGGGCCTGTCCCCGGCCGCGTACGTCGAGTTCGCCCTCGACCAGTGCGCCCGCCGCGGCATCGACGTGTTCGTGCCCCGGCTGCACCAGTCGGAGATCGTGGCGCACCGCGCGGACTTCGAGGCGGTCGGTACGGCACTGCTGGCGCCGACCCCCGAGGCCGTCGCCGTCTTCCACGACAAGGTGATCGCGTACGAGGCCGTCCAGGCGATCGGCGTGCCCGTACCGCCGTGGTGGCGGGTGCGCACGGCGCCCGAACTCGTCGCGGCCGTCGAGGAGTTGGAGGCCGCCGGGCACAAGGCGTGCTTCAAGCCGGCGTCCGGCGCGGGCGGGGTGGGCTTCCGTGTGATCACGCGCGCCCCCTTCTCGCTCATGCACCTCAACGGCTTCCCGAGCCCCTACGTCCCGCTCGACACGGTCGTCGAGGCGCTGGAGCAGGCCGACGAGCAGGTCGACTGGCTGGTCATGCCGCGCCTGGAGGAGCCGGAGGTGTCGGTGGACTGCCTGACCGGTCCCGACAACCTGGTCCGGCTCGCCGTGGGCCGCACGAAGAACGGCCGCCGCCGCGGTTTCACCCTGCACGAGCAGTGGCTGGAGCCGGCCCGGCGGATCGCCGAGGGCTTCGGGCTGCACTACCTGTCCAACATCCAGTTCCGCATGTTCGGCGAGCAGCCGGTGCTGATGGACGTCAACACCCGCCCGGCGGGCGGCCTGCACCAGCTGTCGCTGTGCGGGGTCAACGCCCCTTGGGCGGCGGTGCAGTTGGCGCTCGGCGAGGACCCGGGCACGATGGAGCCGCCGTTCCTGGGCGCGGACTACGCGGTGGTGTCGGGCCCGCGTCAGCTGCGTCCCGTGTCGCTCCCGCACCAGCGCGCGGAGGAGTCGGAGCCCCTGCTGGCGACGGTCGCCGCACCGGTACCGGCCGAGGCCGAAGCGGCGCCGGAGAGCACCGAGTCGACAGAGGCGGGCAGCCGGGCAGCGGCCCGCGCCTAGGGCCTGCCCCACCTCGACCCACAACTTCATACCGGTCTGGACCAATCATGGCGTCGCATCTTGACACCGTGATTGGTCCACACCAACTTGGTTGCGCACCCTCCTGCACTCCCGAACACCCCCATTCCTTCAGGGAGATCGCGTGCGCAACACACTCGGACGCTCCAGACATCGACTCCTCGCCCTGCTCGCTACCGCGGCCCTGGCCATGGCCGGGGCCATCGCGCTGCCCGGTACGGCGCAGGCGGCCAACGTCCTGACCAACCCCGGCTTCGAGTCGGGCAGTCTCTCGCCCTGGTCCTGCACCGGGAACCTCGGCTCGGTCGTCTCCTCACCCGTGCACGGGGGCTCCAAGGCCCTTGCGGGCGCGGCGAGTTCGAGCGACACAGCGCAATGCACCCAGACGGTGGCCGTGCAACCGAACACGGCCTACTCGCTCAGCGGCTGGGTGCGCGGAAGCTATGTCTACCTCGGCGTGACCGGCGGCAACTCGACCTGGACGACGTCCCCGTCGGCGTACAGCCAGTTGACGACGTCGTTCACGACCGGCGCCTCGCAGACCAGCGCCACCATCTACGTTCACGGCTGGTACGCGCAGGGCACCTACTACGCGGACGACATCAGCCTGGACGGCCCCGGCGGTGGCGGCGGAGACACCCAGGCCCCGACCGCGCCGACCGGGCTGACCTCCACCGGCAAGACGTCCTCCAGCGTGTCCCTGTCGTGGGGCGCCTCGACGGACAACGTGGGCGTCACGGCGTACGACATCTACAGCGGCGCGAACCAGGTCCTCAGCGTCTCCGGTACGAGCGGCACGGTCAGCGGGCTCGCGGCCAGTACCGCCTACACGTTCACCGTGAAGGCGCGCGACGCGGCCGGGAACACCTCGGCCGCCTCCAACGCGGTGAGCGTCACGACGAGCGCCGGCACCGGTGGCAACACCGGGTTCACGCAGGCCGCGCCCTATCTCTACGAGGGCTGGGGCGATCCCCCGAGCCCGAGCACGGTGATGAGCGCGACCGGCATCAAGTGGTTCACGATGGCGTTCGTGCTGGACTCCGGCGGCTGCACCCCTGCCTGGGACGGCAGCCGGGCGCTGACCGGTGGCGTCGACCAGACCGCCATCAACCAGATCCGCGCGGCCGGCGGTGACATCGTGCCGTCCTTCGGCGGCTGGCAGGGCAGCAAGCTCGGCGCCAACTGCTCCTCCGCGAGCGCACTCGCCGGGGCACTCCAGAAAGTGATCAGCGCCTACGGCCTCAAGGCGATCGACATGGACATCGAGAACACGGACGAGTTCGAGAACGAGGCCGTCCAGGCGAAGATCCTCACCGCGCTGAAGACCGTCAAGGCCAACAACCCGGGCCTGAGGACGATCGTCACCTTCGGCACCTCGACGACCGGCCCGACGTACTACGGCAACCGGCTCATCGAGCAGGCGCAGTCCCTCAACGCCGGCATCGACGTCTTCACCATCATGCCGTTCGACTTCGGCGGCGGCTCCGACATGTACGGCAACACGGTCGCCGCAGCGGAGGGCCTGAAGACCAAGCTGAAGTCCACCTTCGGATGGGACGACGCCACGGCCTACTCACACATCGGCATCTCGGGCATGAACGGTCTGTCGGACCAGTCGGAGACGACGACTCCGGCCATCTGGACACAGATCCGTGACTGGTCGAACGCGCACCACATCGCCCGGCTCGCCTTCTGGTCGGTCAACCGCGACCGCGGGTGCGCCGGTGGCGGAGTGGTGAGCAACTGCTCCGGCATCAGCCAGAACACCTGGCAGTTCACATCCATCACGGCCGGTTTCACCGGCTGACGACCCCCACCCCTGGCGGCCGGTCCCCCGTGTGGGCCGGCCGCCTCGGTACGTCAACAGCCGCTCCTGCGCCTGTACTTCAGCAGCCGCCCCCGCCGGTCAGAAACGTCCCGATCCCCGGTACAGCTCCAACTCCCCGTCCAGTTCGAGGGCGAGGACCGTGGCGTGCGGGTCGAGATCGGCCAGGGGCGGCGGGTCGATCCACAACTGCCCTACGGCCTCGTGGAGTCCGCCGACGACCCGGTGGGCGAGTTCGGTGCCGGTGCCGAGCACGGTGACCCTGCGGACCGGGGTGACCAGGCCGCGGACGCCGATCTCGGCGCGCGGGATGTCGTACAGGGTGAGGTAGAGGGTGCGCCGGTCGGCGGAGAGGGTGCTCGGCCCGTAGTGGTGCCCGGCAGGAAGGCCGCGCACCGTGCCGTACACGGCGTCGGCGTGTCTGCGGATCCACTCTCCCATGCCTTCGAGGCGCTCGACCTGCGGCTGCGGGATGGTGCCGTCCTCCATCGGGCCGACGTCGAGGAGGAGGTTGCCGCCCCCGCCGATCGTCTCCGTGAAGTAACGCACCAGCTGGCTCAGCGACTTGTGGTTGTCGTCGTGGTGCCGGTAGCCCCACGAGTCGTTGATGGTGAGGCACAACTCCCAGGGGCCGTCCGGGGGTTCGATGGGGGCGCCCTGTTCCGGTGTCGCGTAGTCGCCCTCGCTTAGCATGCGGGCGTTGAAGACGACATGCGGTGAGTACGAGCGGATGAGCGCGGCGAGTTCCTTGATGCGCCACTGTTCCTCGCTGCGGTCCCACTCGCCGTCGAACCACATCAGGTCGGGCCGGTGGCGGGAGGCCAACTCCCGTATCTGGCCGTCCCGGTAGGCGATGAACCGCTCCCAGGCGGCCAGGTCCTCGTCCTCGGCCGAGCACTCGGAGTACCGGTTGTCCTCCTGCTCCGGCGGGCGGCCCGGCTTGCGGGTGGAGGCGTAGTCGGGGTGGTTCCAGTCGGAGTGCGAGTAGTAGAGGCCGACCTTGAGGCCCTGCTCGCGGAGGGCGTCCGCGTAGCCGGATATGTAGTCCGTGCCGAGGTTGAGGTCGCCGAACTCGGTGTCCCACAGGGCCACTCCGTCGTGGTGGCGGCTGGTGAGGACGGCGTACTTGGCGCCGGCACGGGCGAACAGGTCGGCCCAGGCGCGCGGATCGTACTTCGCGCCGGTGAAGCGGTCGAGCTGGGACATGTACTGGTCGTGCGGCACGATGTCGTCGTAGAACGACCAGGACTCCTGGACGCCGTCGACGGCGTAGATCCCCCAGTGGACGAAGATCCCCAACTTGGCGTCGGTGAACCACGGTTGCATGGGCACGGCTGAACTCCCGTCACGTACAAGGTCGGTTGGGGGACCGAGAGGGCGGGCCCCGACGCACGGGGACTCTGTTGGCGAATCCACGGGCGGCAGGGGCCCAGTTCCGCGAATGTGACACTCCCGGCAGGAAGTGTCACATTCACGGAGACACCATCCAGGACCTCCGGCACGGACCCACCGCGGCCCGGATCGCCGAGGCGGAACTGGCCAACTGCATCCACGACCGCCGGGGCCCGCCCTCCGGGGTGCTACTGGCCCGCGTCCGCCCGCTTCAGACGGAGCGTCAGGATCTGGAAGGGCCGCAGGGAGACGGCGACCGAGCCGCCGTCGAAGGAGACCTCCTCGTCCAGCGGTCGCTCCAGCAGGTCGGTGATCCGGGCGCCGGCGAGGGGGAAGCCCGTGCGCAGGACGCCCTGGGCCCGGCCGCCGCTCGACTCGTAGAGCCGGACCACGACGTCGCCGGACTCGTCGTCGGCGAGCTTGACCGCCTCGACGGTGACGCCCTCGCCGTCGACGGAGACGACCGGTTCCGGGGCGCCGCCCGAATCGGCCACGCGCAGCGGGAGGTTGAGGGCGTAGCCCTCGGCGACCGCGTCGTCGATGCTCGCGCCGGGCAGCAGCGAGTAGGTGAAGCGGTGCTTGCCCTGGTCGGCGCCCGGGTCCGGGATGCGCGGGGCGCGCACCAGGCTCAGGCGGACCGTGGTCGTCGTACCGCCGTCCTCGCGGACCGTGCGGGAGACGTCGTGGCCGTACGTCGAGTCGTTGATGACGGCGACGCCGTAGCCGGGCTCGGCGAGGTGCACCCAGCGGTGGCCGGAGACCTCGAAACGGGCCGCCTCCCAGCTGGTGTTGGTGTGCGTGGGCCGCTGGATGTGACCGAACTGGATCTCGGCGGAGGAGTGCGCCGCCCGGATGTCCACCGGGAAGCCGGCCTTGAGGAACTTCTCGGCCTCGTGCCAGTCGATGTCGGTCTCGAAGTCGATCCGGGCGCTGCCCGCGCGGACGGTGATCGTCTGCACGATCTTCGAGCCCTTGCCGAAGGACCGTTCCACACGGATCGCGCCGAGCAGCGGGTCCTGCTCGACGACCGTGAGGGAGTCGGCGGTCAGGAGGTCGGTGAAGCGGTTCTTGTAGTGCTTGTCGACGTCCCAGGCGTCCCAGTAGTTCGGGAGGTCGGTGTGCAGGCGCAGCAGGTTGCCCTGGTCGGCGAGGACTTCGCGGTTGCCGTGGCGCAGGTCGCGCACGGAGGCGAGGGTGCCGTCGTCGGCGAGTTCGACGCGGACGATGCCGTTGTCGAGGACCCGGTCGGTGACGGTCACGGCCTGGGGAACGTACTCGGCGGCCAGGGGGGCGCTGCCGTTCGCCGGGACCGTCGCGTACATCGGCACACCGGTCGCCGTGCGGATGACCTCGGCGCGGTCGTAGGGGCTGGTGTTGAAGACGCGGGTACCGCCGCCGCCCAGCGCGGCCACGGCCGCCGCCGTCAGCTCCTCCAACTCCGTTGCCACGCGGGCGTATTCGGCCTCGGCCTCGCGGTGCACCCAGGCGATCGAGGAGCCCGGCAGGATGTCGTGGAACTGGTGCAGCAGGACCGTCTTCCACAGCCGGTCGAGCTTCTCGTAGGGGTACGCGTAGCCCGGAGCGTGCAGCGCGGCGGTGGTCGCCCACAACTCGGCCTCACGGAGCTTGTGTTCGCTGCGCCGGTTGCCCTGCTTGGTGCGGGCCTGGGAGGTGTAGGTGGCGCGGTGGAGTTCGAGGTACAGCTCGCCGACCCAGACAGGAGCGTCCGGGTACTCGGCGCGGGCCTTGGCGAAGAACTCGTCGGGGTGCTCGACGACGACCTTGGGCGAACCCTCCAAGTCGGCGAGCCTGCGCGCCCGTTCCATGATCTCGCGGGTGGGGCCGCCACCGCCGTCGCCCCAGCCGAAGGGGGCCAGGGAGCGGGTGGCGCTGCCCTTCTCCTGGTAGTTGCGGACCGCGCGGGACATCTCCTCGCCGCTGAAGCGGGCGTTGTAGGTGTCGACCGGCGGGAAGTGCGTGAAGATGCGGGTGCCGTCGATGCCCTCCCACCAGAAGGTGTGGTGGGGGAACTTGTTGGTCTGGTTCCAGGAGATCTTCTGGGTGAGGAACCACTCGTTGCCTGCGAGCTTGGCGAGCTGCGGGTAGGCCGCGTTGTAGCCGAAGGAGTCGGGCAGCCAGACGCCCTTGGTCTCGACGCCGAAGTGCTCGATGAAGAACCGCTTGCCGTGGACCAGTTGACGGGCGATGGCCTCGCCGCCGGGCAGGTTGCCGTCGGACTCGACCCACATGCCGCCGACCGGCGCCCACTGGCCGCGCTTGACGGACTCCTGGATGCGGGCCCACACCTGCGGGTAGTTGTCGCGCACCCACTCGTACTGCTGGGCCTGCGAGCAGGCGAAGATGAAGTCCTCGTACTCGTCGGCCAGCGACGTCACGTTCGAGAAGGTGCGGGACGTCTTGCGCTTGGTCTCGCGGATCGGCCACAGCCACGCCGAGTCGATGTGCGCGTGCCCGACACCGGAGACGATGTGCGCGCTGGCGTTGGCGGGCTTCGACAGCACCGGCTTGAGCGCGGCCCGTACGTCGGCGGCCGTACCGGCGACGTCGTCCAGGTCCAGGAGGTCCAGGGCGCGGTCGAGCGCGTGCATGATCTCGTGCCGACGGGGGTCGTGCTCGCCCAGTTCCAGCATCAGTTCGCGCAGCACCTGGACATCGAGGTCGAGGTGGAAGACCTCCTCGTCGAGGACGGCGAGGTCGGCGCGGCGGAATGTATACAGTGGACGGTCGCCCGCCGTCAGTACATCGCCGAGCGGCGTCGGCTCGGAGAAGTTGTTGGCGAGGATGTCGGGGTTGGAGGCCGCCTCGACCAGGTAGTCGATGACCTCGCCGCCCGTCGCCGGGTTGGCGATCGCCACGTACTGGTTGAGCGGGTTGACCGCCTTCAGCGGCGTCCCGTCCACGAGGTGGACCAGGGCCTCGGCCTGGTTGCCCGGCCAGTCGCCCACGAAGCCGAGGTCGATGACGGCCTCGACGCGCTTCCCGGCCCACTCCGCGGGCACCTGCCCGCGCATCCGGAACCAGGTGGTGCCCCAGGGCGGACCCCACGGGGTGTCCATCGCGAACGGCGCGTACGGCGCCGCCGCGGCCTCCGCGAAGGGCACCGGCTCGCCCGGCGCCTGCCAGGCCTCGACCGTGAAGGGCGCGGTGGCCGCGTAGATCGCGGGCTTGATGCGCTGGTTGTGGGCGCGCTCGACGCGCTCCTCGATCCGGCGGCGTTCGTCGTGCATGGGAAGTCTCCAGAGAACCAGGGAGCTGCTGAGAACTGGGTGGCTGCCGACAACTCGGAGAGCTGCCGAGCACTCGGGGGAAAGCGCTTACTGAACGGATGCCTACTTAAGGTACGCCAGGCCCGGGTGGACCTCGGTGTAGCCCTCGACCAGCCTGCGCGCGACGTTCACCGAGTCGACCAGCGGGTGCAGCGCGAAGGCCTTCACCGCCGTCGTACGGGAGCCGTTCTCGGCCGCCGCGAGGACCTCGCGCTCGACGCCCTTGACCGCGCAGACCAGGCCGGTGGCGTGGTCGGGCAGCGGGGCGACCGCGACGGGGTGGGCGCCGTTGGCGTCGACCAGGCAGGGCACCTCGATGACGGCGTCCGTGTCGAGAACGGACAGGGCGCCCTGGTTGCGGACGTTGAGGATCAGGGTGGTGCGTTCGTCGCGGGCGATGGCCCGCATCAGGGCGAGGGCGACCTTCTCGTACCCGCCGGAGAGGTCGTCCGCGTCGCGCTCGCCGGCGCCGGCCGTCTCCCGGTTCTCCGCCATGTAGGTCGCCTCGCGCTCGGCGCGGGTACGGTCCCAGGCGGTCAGCGCGGCGGCGTCCGGACGCTTCATCTCGTCGTAGAACTGCGCCTGTTGGTCGCGCAGGAACGCGCCGCGGGTCCGCTCGACCTCGCTGTAGGCGCGGACGGTCTCGCGGTTGAAGTAGTAGTAGTGCAGGTACTCGTTCGGGATGGCGCCCAGCGACTGGAGCCACTCGGTGCCGAAGAGCTTGCCCTCCTCGAAGGAGCCGAGCAGGTCGGGGTCGGCGAGCAGGCGCGGGAGTTCGTCGCGGCCGGCCACGCGCAGGCCGCGGACCCAGCCGAGGTGGTTGAGACCGACGTAGTCGATGAAGGCCTCGCGCGGGTCGGCGCCGAGCACCTTGGCGATACGGCGGCCGAGACCGACCGGGGAGTCGCAGATGCCGATGACGCGGTCGCCGAGGTGGCGGGACATGGCCTCGGTGACCAGTCCGGCCGGGTTGGTGAAGTTGATGACCCAGGCGTCGGGGGCGAGGCGGGCCACACGCCGCGCGATGTCGACGGCTACGGGCACGGTTCGTAGACCATAGGCAATACCGCCGGCGCCGACCGTCTCCTGGCCGAGGACACCCTGGGCGAGGGCCACCCGCTCGTCGTCGGCGCGACCCTCCAGGCCGCCGACGCGGATCGCGGAGAAGACGAAGTCGGCGCCGCGCAACGCCTCGTCGAGGTCGGTGGTGGCGGTGACCTCGGGGGCGTCGGGGACAGTGGCGGCCTGTTCGGCCAGTACACGGGCGACCGCATACAGTCGACTGTCGTCGAGATCGTGCAGCACCACCTCGGTGACCCGGCCCTCGCCGCGGTCCGTCAGCAGTGCCCCGTACACGAGCGGCACGCGGAACCCGCCGCCGCCCAGAATCGTCAGCTTCACGCTTTCACCTTTCCTGCCACGACGACCTCGACGCCCGCTTCCTCCAGGGAGGAACGGGTCAGCGGGTCGACCGGGGCGTTCGTCACCACCGCGTCCAGGTCCTCGGGACCGCACACCTTCGCCATGCCCGTACCCGGGAACTTCTGCGCGTCGGCGAGCAGGACGACCTTTTCGCCGGCCTTGATCATGGCCCGTTTGACCGGCACCTCGACGACCGTCGTGTCCATCACCTGGCCGCCGGGCCGCACCCCGCTGGTGCCGAGGAAGAGCCAGTCGGCGTGCAGCTGGCGCAGGTTGTCCTCGGTGAGGAAGCCCACCAGGGAGCGGTACTCGCGCCGGACCATGCCGCCGAGCAGCACCAGTTCGATGCCCTCGTCGTCGGCCAGCTCCTCGTAGACGACGAGGTTGCTGGTGATCACGGTGAGGCGGCGGCCGTGCAGCTGCCGGGCGAGCCGGTAGGCGGTGGTGCCGATGTCGAGGAGGACGGACTGGCCGTCGGCCACCATGGCGGCGGCGCGCGCGGCTATCGCGTCCTTCTCGGCCACCCGCACCTCGGCGACCTCGGCGAAGGGCTGGTCGCCCTCGTCGGCCACGGCACCGCCGTGGACGCGCGTGAGCAGCCCGTCCTCCTCCAGTTTGAGCAGGTCACGCCGGATCGTGGCGGGGCTCACACCCAACTGCTCGGAGAGATCGGTCACGGCCGCGGGGCCACCGGAGCGCAGGGCCCGCAGGATGAGTTGATGTCGTCGTTCTGCCAGCACGTCGCGAACACTACTCGTCATCTTCAATCATTTCTATGCTCAGTTCTGCTTGGGTATTGACCAATCTCGTCGAGCAGCGCACGATTCCGGTCACCGAAATGAAGAGTTTTGACGAACTCTCCAGATGACGTGCCGACGAGAGGATGTGCGCGTGGACGACCCCCGGCCCGATGTGCTGCTGACCGGGCTGCTCTTCTACGACCTCGTCCTCACGGGTCTGGGGCAGCCGCCGACGCCGGGCGAGGAGATCTGGACGGCCGGCATGGGCTGCGGCCCCGGCGGCATCGCGAACCTCGCGGTCGCCGCGTCCCGCTTCGGCCTGAAGACCTCCCTGGCCACGGTCTTCGGCGACGACTTCTACGGCGTGTACTGCCACGAGGTCCTCGCCGGCCAGGAGGGCGTCGACCTCTCCCTGTCCCGCACCGCGAACGGCTGGCACACCCCCGTCACCGTCTCGCTGGCGCACGGCGACGACCGCGCGCTGGTCACCCACGGCCAGGAACCGCCGTACTCGCAGGACGTGCTCATGGGCGACCCGCCCGAGGCGCGGACGGCGCTGGTGCACATCGAGGCCGAGCCGCGCGAGTGGCTCGCCAAGGCGTCCGCGAACGGCACGCAGATCTACGCCGACGTCGGCTGGGACCCCACCCAGCAGTGGTCCCGCGACCTGCTCGACCAGCTCTCCCTGTGCCACGCCTTCCTCCCCAACGAGTCCGAGGCGATGGCCTACACCCGCACCGACAGCGCGGTCGCGGCGCTCGGCACGCTCACCGAGCTGGTGCCGGTCGCGGTGATCACACGGGGCGGGGACGGGGCGATCGCCGTCGACCAGACGACCGGCGAGTACGCGGAGGTCCCGGCGCTGGCCGTGGACGTCCTGGACGCGACGGGCGCCGGTGACGTGTTCGGCGCGAGTTTCGTCGCGGCCTCGCTCGGCGGCTGGCCGCTGGAGGAACGGCTGCGGTTCGCGGTACTCGCGGCCGGGCTCTCGGTCCAGCACCCCAGCGGTGCGCTGGCGGCGCCCGGCTGGTACGGCGTCGACCGTTGGCTGCATACAGTCCGCGATCCCGAACTGCGGCGCGCATACGGCTTCCTCGTCGACAGGATCCCGGCGGACCCCGGCCCGCCCGTCGCGTACGCGCCCGTCACTCCCCCCGCACGGCAGTAGCCCCCCACCACCACCTCGCAAGTTCCCTGCAAGTCCCCCCATTCCAGCCCCTCGTATGCACGACCCGAACAGATCGAACAGATCCGAAAGGCGGTGGGAGCTGTGCGGCTCTCACGAAGAGGCCTGCTCCGTGCGGGCCTGGCCGGTACGGCCGCCACGGCGCTCGGCGGCCTGACCTCCGGCTGCGCCGTACCGACCGGTTCCACCGGCCGGAACATGGTCCTGTGGTACTGGGACGGCGGCCTCGGCGACACGGTCGTCAAGAACGCCAAGGCGCGTTACGACAATGCGGTCGACCTCCAGGCGATCAAGATCGGCGGCTACTACCGGTCGAAGCTGATCACCACGATGGCCGGCCGGGCCCACATCCCCGACATCGCCGGCCTCAAGGGCGAGGACATGGCGTCCTATCTGCCCAACGCCGACCAGTTCGTGGACCTCAGGACACTCGGCGCGGACAAGTACAAGAGCCAGTACCTGACGTGGAAGTGGGAGCAGGGCATCGCCGACGACGGCACGATGGTCGGCTTCCCGATCGACTGCGGTCCGGTGGCGCACTTCTACCAGTACGCCGTGTTCCGCAAGGCGGGGCTGCCGTACGAACCCGCCGATGTCTCACGGGAGTTGAACACCTGGGAGAAGTTCTTCGCGGCGGGCGAGCAGCTCAAGAGGCGGATCCCGGGTACCTACCTGCTCAGCGACATCAACGCGGTCTTCGAGAACGTGGTGCAGCAGGGCAGCAAGCGGTACGTCGACAAGGACCGCCACTTCATCGGCGACCAGGAACACGTGCGCCACGCCTGGGCGCTCGCGGTGGAGGCCAGGCAGCGCAAGATCGTCTCGGATCTGGTCAGCGGCACGCCGGACTCGTTGTCGGCCCAGCAGGACGGCAAGCTGCCCAGCCAGCTCAACGCCTCCTGGGCGACCAACGACATCAAGACCGGCGTACCGAAGACCAAGGGGCGATGGCGAGTCGCCCAGATGCCGGTGCGGCCGTCCAACAACGGCGGTTCGTTCCTGTCGATCACCAAGGCGTGCCGCGAGCCCGAGCGGGCCTTCGAGATCATCACCTGGATACTGAACGCGCCCAACCAGGCACAGGGCTTCGTCGACGCGGGCCTGTTCCCCTCCACCCCCGCCTCGTACGACCTGAAGACACTGCGCGCACCGGACCCGTTCTTCGGCGGGCAGGACACGATGGAGATCTTCGGGCCGGCCGCGCAGAAGATCACGGTCGCCTACAACAGCCCGTTCGACAGCGCGCTCGGGCAGCCCCTCAAGGACGAGATCAAGAACGTCGGTGTCCTCGGCAAGGACCCCAAGAAGGCCTGGAGTGACGCCATGAGCAAGTGCCGGCGCATCGCGGACCACCTGGGGGTGAGCTACTGATGGCCACCGCACTGGACAAGCCCCCGGCCGCCGTGGACACCGGGTCCGCCTCCTCGCAGCCCAAGAACGGCTTCCGCAAGTACTGGCATCTGTATGCCGCGATCTCCCCGTTCTATCTGCTGTTCCTCTGCTTCGGGCTGATCCCCGTCGGCTTCTCGTTCTATCTCTCCCTCCACCGCTGGGACGGCCTCGGCTCCATGGAGTGGGCGGGTCTGTCGCAGTACAAGTACCTGCTGAGCGACACCGACTTCTGGAACTCGATCGGCAACACGCTGATCATCTGGGCGCTGGCCACCTTCCCCATGATCTTCCTGGCGATGATCACGGCCGTGATGCTCAACTCGGCGGTCCGCTTCAAGAACGTGTACCGCTTCGCCTACTTCCTCCCGAACGTCACCTCGGTGGTGGCGATCGCGATCGTCTTCGGCTCGGTGTTCTCCACCAACTTCGGCCTGGTGAACGCCCTGTTGCAGGCGGTGGGCATCGACCAGATCGCCTGGCTGAACACCCCGTGGGGCATCAAGATCGCCATCGCGACCCTGATGACCTGGCAGTGGACCGGCTACAACGCGATCATCTTCCTCGCCGGTCTGCAGACCATCCCGAGCGAACTGTACGAAGCGGCAAAGATGGACGGCGCCGGACCGGTGCAGACCTTCTTCCGGATCACGCTGCCGATGCTGCGCCCGGTGCTGCTGTTCGTGCTCGTCATCTCGACGGTCACCGGTCTGCAGAGCTTCTCCGAACCACAGGTGCTGCTCCAGAACACGTCGAACGACTCGACGTTCGCGGGCGGTCCTGGCCACTCCGGCCAGACGATGGTCCTGTACTTCTTCCAACAGACCTTCGACAACAACGACTTCGGCTACGGCGCCGCCGTGGCGTGGGGCATCTTCCTCGTCGTCATCATCTTCTCCATCGTCAACTGGCGCCTGGTGCAGCGCCGGGGCGAAGACTAGGGAGTCGGTCACCATGGCATTCCTTCAAGGCACACGGCGCCCGAAGGGCATCCGGGGCACCCGGAGCCGCGGCATCGCACTCCATGTCTCCCTGATCCTGGGCGTGTTGCTCTCGGCCTTCCCGTTCTACTGGGCCGTGATCATGTCGACGCACACGTCGTCGGAGATCTTCTCCTACCCGCCGAAGCTGCTGCCCGGCACGCACTTCCTGGAGAACCTTCGCAGCCTCTTCGACAACATCGACTTCTTCGGCTCGATGTTCAACTCGGTGCTCGTGGCGGGGTCGGTGACCTTCCTGGTCCTGTTCTTCGACTCGCTGGCCGCGTTCGTCTTCGCCAAGTTCCACTTCCCGGGCAAGAACGTGCTGTTCGCGCTGCTGATGGTCATCTTCATGGTGCCCGCGCAGCTCGCGGCCATCCCGCAGTTCGTGATCATGGCGAAGCTCGGCTGGATCGGTTCGATGACGGCACTGATCGTGCCGGCGGCAGCCAACGCGTTCGGCATCTTCTGGATGCGCCAGTACATGAAGAGCGCGATCCACGACGAACTCCTCGACGCCTCCCGCATCGACGGCGCGAACTTCCTGCGCCAGTACTGGCACGTGGCCCTCCCGGTCGTCCGGCCGGGCCTCGCCTTCCTCGGCATCTTCACCTTCATGGGCCAGTGGAACGACTACGCCTGGCCCCTGATCGCCCTCACCAACCCGAACAACGTCACCCTCCAGGTCGCCCTGTCCCAGCTCAACGGCACACACGGCACCACCGACTACGGAATGGTCATGACCGGCGCACTTCTGGCCCTCGTCCCCCTGCTGATCGTGTTCGCGGTCGGCGCCAAGCAGATCATCGGCGACCTCGGCAAGGGAGCCATCCGCTGATGACCGACCCGCTCTTCGCGCTCCGCCCCTGGGAGTCACCCGAGGTGACCTCCTGGGGGCGGTTGCCCATGTCCGCCGTCGACCGCCGCACCGGCGCGCTCTCCCTCGACGGCGACTGGCGCTTCCAGCTGCTGCCGGCGCCGGACGCCCCGCTCGCGGACGCCTGGTCGTCCGCACACGTGCCGGGCGTATGGACCATGCAGGATACGGACGACCTTCCGCAGTACACGAACGTCCGTATGCCGTATACGGAATACCCTCCACAGTCGCCCGCGGCCAATCCGACGGGTGTGTACGAGCGGGAGTTCGACGTCCCGGCCGAGTGGGCCGGGCGGCGGATCGTGCTCCAGGTCGGCGCCGCCGAGAGCGTGCTGCTCGTGCACGTCGACGGGCGGCCGGTCGGCATCTCCAAGGACTCCCACCTCGCCGCCGACTTCGACCTCTCGGACGTCGTACGCCCCGGCGAGCGGGCCACCGTACGGCTGACCGTGGTCAAGTGGTCGGACTCCTCGCACATCGAGGACCAGGACCAGTGGTGGCACGGGGGCGTCACGCGGTCGGTACTGCTGTACGCGACCGACCCGCTGTATCTCGCCGACGTGACCGTGCGGGCGCGCCACGACGGGGCACTCCAGGTCGACTGCCAGGTGCGGGACACGGGCGGCGCCCTGCCCGCCGGGTGGTACGTCACCGGCGAGCTGGACGGCCGACTCGTGTCCCAGGACGCGGAGTTCGACCGGTTCAACACGGAGGACGACCGTGTCTCCGACTTCCTCGGCGAGGCCCGCATCCGGGCCACGGTCCCCGGGGTCCGCACCTGGAACGCCGAGACGCCCGAGCTGTACGACCTGACGGTCCGGCTGCACCGCGCCGACGACACGGTCGCGGACACGTCGTACCGGCGCGTCGGTTTCCGGGACGTGGAGATCGTCGGGCGGGACCTGCTAGTCAACGGCGAGCGCGTGTACATCCGGGGCGTCAACCGGCACGACTTCCATCCCCTGACCGGCCGCACGGTGTCGTACGACGACATGCGCGCGGACCTGGCGCTGCTGAAGCGGTTCGGCTTCAACGCGGTCCGCACCTCGCACTACCCGAACGACCCGGCGTTCTACGACCTCGCCGACGAGCTGGGTTTCTACGTCGTCGACGAGGCGGACATC
The DNA here is from genome assembly GCF_044753545.1 of Streptomyces sp. NPDC088350. NCBI lineage: Bacteria > Bacillati > Actinomycetota > Actinomycetes > Kitasatosporales > Streptomycetaceae > Streptomyces > Streptomyces sp. NPDC088350. The sequence continues at coordinate 804,435 of NZ_JBIVNL010000003.1, forward strand.
GAGTCGCACGACCACGCCCACGAGATCGCGGACGACCCGCGCTATCTGAACGCGTTCGTGGACCGCGTCTCGCGGATGGTGCTGCGCGACAAGAACCACCCGTCCGTCATCGTCTGGTCGCTCGGCAACGAGTCCGACTACGGCGCCAACCACGACGCGGCGGCCGGCTGGGTCCGCAGGCACGACCCCACCAGACCGATCCAGTACGAGGGCGCCGCCAAGCGCGACTGGGCCGACCCGGATCTCGCCTCCGACATCGCCTGCCCGATGTACGCGCCGATCGAGGACTGTGTCGCGCACGCGCTGTCGGGTGCGCAGACCAAGCCGCTGATCCAGTGCGAGTACTCGCACGCGATGGGCAACAGCAACGGCACCCTCGCGGACCACTGGGCTGCCATCGAGTCAACCCCGGGTCTTCAGGGCGGCTTCATCTGGGAGTTCTGGGACCACGGAATCCTGCAGCGTGTGAGCGACGGAAGACCCACCGGCCGCGCGGGCGCCGGACTGTATGACAACGGTGTCGCCGCGCCCGGTCACCGCTGGGCGTACGGCGGTGACTTCGGCGAGACGATCCACGACGGCGCGTTCATCGCGGACGGCGTGGTGTTTCCCGACCGCACGCCCAAGCCGGTGATGTTCGAGCACCGGGAGATCTCGGCGCCGGTGCGCATCGAGTGCTTCCGGCACGAGGGCGTCGTCCTCGGCAACCACCAGCACTTCCGGGGTTTCGAATGGCTCGCCGCCACCTGGGAGTTGGCCCTAGCGGACGGCCGCACGCTGACCGCTCCTGCCGGACTGCCCGCCCTGTGCCCCGGCGAGACGGCGGCGGTCCCGCTGCCGTTCGCACTGCCGGAGGACGGCGGCGAGGCCTGGCTGACGCTGCGGGTGACCACGGCCGAGGACCAGGCGTGGGCGCCGCGCGGCACGGAGGTGTGCGCGCCCCAGGTACGGCTGCGGGCGGCAACGCCCATGACGCCGCCGGTGGTTGGCGGCGGCCGGGTCGAGGTCGACGGCGAGGGCCTCCTGCTCCACCCGCTGCTGGCGGTGGCGCCGACGCTGTCCCTGTGGCGGGCGCCCACCGACAACGACGAGTTGGGCGGCATGGCGCTGCGCTGGCGGACCTGGGGGCTCGACTCACTGGTCCGCAAGGTCGTTTCCGTACGGCGTGACGGCGAGCGAATGACGACGGTCGCCGAGTACGCGGGGGCCGTCGGTGTGGTCCGGCACTGTCAGGTGTTCACGCCGGTGGAGGGCGGGGTGCGGGTCGAGGAGTCGGCCGAGCTGCCCGACGAGTTCGACGACGTGGCCCGGGTGGGCACCGTGTTCGAGACGGTGCCGGGGCTCGATCTGCTGGAGTGGTTCGGCCGGGGTCCGTGGGAGTCGTACCCCGACCGCGGCGCGGGCGCGCCCGTGGGCCACCACTCGGTCCCCGTCGACGAGTTGTTCACCCCGTATCTGCGCCCGCAGGAGAGCGGTGGCCGGCACGGGGTGCGGCGGTTCACGCTGTCGGCACCGGACGCCACCGGTCTCGCGGTCGACCTCGACGAGCCCCGCCAGGTCTCGGTGACCCGCTATCGCGCCGAGGACCTGACCGCCGCACGGCATCACGACGAGCTGGTGCCGCGCGCGTCCTGTGTGGTGCAACTCGACGCGGTGCACCGGGGGTTGGGCACGGCGTCGTGCGGCCCCGACACGTCGCCGCAGTATCTCGTAGCACCGGGTGTCCATCGCTGGAGCTGGACCCTGCGCGTTCTCTGAACCATCGGTTTCCGGCTCTCCAGCCGTGAACTCCCCGGCTTTCACGAGCACTTACCCACGGAGCACACGTGTGTACTTCGCATGAGCACGACTACGACCACGAACAGTGCGAGACGGCCCAGGCCGGCGCAGGACGGCGCAGCTTCCTCCGGGCGACCGCGCTGCTGGGCGCCGCCGCCACGGCCGGCGTCGCGCTGCCGTCCGTCGCCGAAGCGGCTCCGGCGACCGCGAGTTGGCGGCCCGACACCGACAGCCGGCGGTTCACGCTCGCCGTGATGCCGGACACCCAGTACCTCTTCGACGGGCCGAGCATCGACAAGGCGCCGATCGAGGCCTCGCTGCGCTATCTCCTGGAGCACGGCAAGGACGAGAACATCGTGTTCCTGTCCCACCTCGGCGACCTCACCCAGAACGGGGCCGTGCCCGAATTCGCCGCGATCGGGGAGGCGTTCGGGCTGCTGGACCGGCGGGGCGTCGGCTACAGCGTGCTGGCGGGCAACCACGACGTGAAGTCGTCGACGGACGACCAGCGCGGTTCGTCGCCGTACCTGGACACGTTCGGGCCGCAGCGCTTCAAGGATGCGCGCACTTTCGGCGGCGCCTCGGCCGACGGCTACCACACGTACCACCTCTTCGAGGCGGCGGGCCGCGAGTGGATGGTGCTGGCGCTGGACTGGCGGCTGTCGGCGAAGGGGTACGCCTGGGCCAAGAGCGTCCTGGCCCAGCACCCGCACACGCCGGTGATCCTGACGACGCACGAGCTGGTCGTCGAGGACGGTCAACTGTCGTCCTACGGCCAGCAGTTGTGGGACCAGTTGATCGAGGACCACGACCAGGTCTTCCTCACGCTCAACGGGCACTACTGGCCCGCCGGGCGGGCGACGCGCAAGAACGCGGCGGGCAATGACGTCCATCTGCACCTGACGAACTATCAGAACCGTTACTTCGGCGGCGCGGCGATGATCCGCCTCTACCGCTTCGACCTGGACCGCGGGGTCATCGACGTCGAGACGGTCTCCCCGTGGATCCTGGGCCGCGCGGCGAAGGGCCTCAACGAGCTGGAGCGCCAGGAGATCGAACTCAGCGGCGACGCCGACCGGTTCACCGTCGGCATCGACTTCGCGACCCGCTTCTCCGGCTTCGCCCCGGTCCCCGCCCGCCCGTCACGCCCCGCCGCGAAGCTGCTCGTCCCCGGCACGGTCGCCTACTGGCGCTTCGACGGACAGTCCGACGGAACAGCCGTCTCGGGCACCGTCCGCGACCAGTCCGGGCGCGGCAACGACCTCACCCTCGTCACGGTCGGCGGCGGCGCCCTGAACTGGTCGTCGGACCACCACCCCGACCAACCCGGCCACGGCAGCCTGGAGTTCACCGGCTACAAGTCACCGCTGAAGGGCGCGTACCTGCGCACGGTCGACGGTGCGCCGCTCAACTCGGCCACGTTCAAGCGGGGTTACACCGTCGAGGCGTTCTACCGGCTGCCCGCCGACTGGGACCCCGGCCACAACGCCTGGTCCGGAGTGGTCAGCCGGACCGGTACGGGTGGCGCCGCGGGCAAGACGGCCGACGACCCGGACGAGCCCCTCGCCACGCTCTCCCTCTCCAACGACCGCGAGCCGCAGTGGGCGGTACGCCCGCTCAACCAGGAGGGCATCGCCAGCAACTGGGGCCAGGAGACCCCGCTGGAGACCTGGTGGCACCTCGCCGTCGTCAACGACGGCAAGCACACCACGCTGTACGTCGAGGGCTGCCCCGTCGTGCGCAATCCGACGGCGACCGCCGTGGGCCTCACCTCGGTCGGCCTGCCCTGGCTGCTCGGCGGCTACGAGTACGCCGGGAAGATCGACCAGATCCTGCACGGCCGCCTCGGCGACGTCCGGATCGTCGAACGGGCGCTGCCCGTCTCCTCCTTCATGAACCACTGACTTCATGAACCACTGACCTCACGAACCACTGACTTCACGCATCGCCGACAGCCCTGCAGAGGACTTCCGAACCGTCATGACCGAGCAGCAGCTGCCCACCTGGGCCGATCCGTCCGTCTCCCCCGCCGCCCTCGACGCCCAGGGCGTCTCCCGACGCCAACTCCTGCGCCGCGCGGGGCTGTTCGGCGCCGCGTTCACCCTCGGCGCGGGGCCGCTCGCCACCTCCGCGGCGGCGGCCGGGCGGGGCTACGGCGGCGAGGACCCGCGCCTGGCCTACCTCGTCGGCGACCACCACGTGCACTCCGTGTACAGCCACGACGCCAAGTACACGTTCTCCCAGCAGGCGACGGCCGCCGCGCGGTACGGCCTCGACTGGATGGTCTTCAACGAGCACTCCAACTTCGGACACGCCAACTACGGCGCGGAGTTGGAGCACGCGGAGATCCTCAAGGCCCGTGCCGAGAACCCGCGCCAGCTGATCTTCCAGGGCCTGGAGTGGTACATCCCGGCCGCCGAGCACTGCACGGTGTTCGCCGCCCCCGGCCCCCACGAGGTCGATCTGCTCACGCAGTTCGAGCTGGCCTACGACGGCAAGCTGCTGGGCTACACCGAGGGCTCGGCAGGCGCCACGGACACCGCCCGCAACGAGGCCCACGCGGTGAAGGCCGTCAAGTGGCTTGCCGAGCAACGTCGTTCGGGCTACGTCGACGACGTCCTCGTCCTCGCCAACCACCCGCTGCGCCTCGGTATCGACTCCCCGCACGAGATGCGTGCCTGGCGGGACGCGGCGCCCGAGATCATGATCGGCATGGAGGGCGCGCCCGGCGCCCAGGGCGCGGCCCTCCCCGGCTGGCGCGGTGCGACGTCGATCCGGGGCGAGTACGAGAACAAGCCGTCGGCGCAGTCCTGGTCGGGCTATCCGGCGGACGCGTATGTGACGTACGGCGGTTTCGACTGGGCGACGGCGACCGTCGGCGGGCTGTGGGACTCGATGCTGGCCGAGGGCCGGCTGTTCTCGATCACCACCAACTCCGACAACCACCGTACGGTCCACGACACGTGGGCCAACGGCGCGTGGCCGGCCGGGCAGAACTTCGACAACACCGGCAAGCTGCCCGACCCGGTGGACACCGGCACCCCGCAGCCCGGCAGCGACTTCTGGCCCGGCGAGTTCAGCCGCACGCATGTGGGCGTGACCCGCTACGGCTACGGCGCGGTGATGGCGGGGATGCGCGCCGGCCGGGTCTGGGTCGACCACGGGCATCTGCTGGACGGGCTCGACGTGCGCCTGAAGCGGGACTGCGACTCCGGCCGGGGCGTCACGCTGGGCGGACGACTGCGGGTCCGCAAGGGCGACCGGCTCACGCTGGACATCACCGTGACGACCGCCTCGCGGCCCAACGCCCAGGGAATCCTGCCCGAGTTGGCGCACGTGGACGTGATCCGGGGCGCCGTGCGCGGTGCGGTGTCCGACCGGGACGCGTGGCGGGCGCCGGACACGAAGGTCGTGCGTACGGCGGACGTGAGCGGCCGGAAGGGGACGTACACCCTGCGCGTCCCGGTGACCGCCGGGGACGAGTCCTTCTACCTGCGGCTGCGCGGCAGCGACGGCGAGCGGCACGGCGCGGGCTACCTCGGTGCCTCCGTCGACCCGCACGGCCCGATCCCCCACGAGCCCGGAAACGGTGACCCGTGGGCCGACACATGGTTCTATTCGAACCCCATCTTCGTCGACCTGGCAGGTATCTGATGAAGCGTCAATTCACTGTGCTCGCAGCCTTATTGGGCGCTCTCACGCTCGGCGTGAGCACCTCCTCGGCCGCCGCCCCCACCTCCTGGGCGGAGACCGGCACGGCGTACACCGACAGCCTCGGCGGCGGCGAGGGCGTCGCCAGTCAGGCGGACGGCTCGCTGCTGTACCGGGGCCTGGCGTCCATCCCGCTGGACCTGCGCGTCCAGGGCTGGAACCACATCGGCGACCCGGACATCGCCAACGGCTATGTCTTCGACGCCTACCAGGGCGCCGACACGGCCACGTCCAAGATGTTCGCAGTCACCACGCCCTCCGGGACGCGCTACACGTACGTCCACCCGCTCGACTCCGGCGAGAAGATCAACAACTCGTTCGACGCGATCTCGCCGGACACGCAGTGGATGGTGTCGGGCGAGTGGGGCGACCAGTCCAGACTCCAGGTCTTCCCCACTCCCCTGCCCAACCCGTCCACTCCGGCGACGGGCGGGGCGCTGCCGCAGGCCGGGCAGATCACCCTGGACAGGACGGTGAACGACATCCAGGGCTGCGACTTCGTGACGGACACGCGCCTGGTGTGCGTCTCGGACGACGCCTCGGGGACCAAGTTCCCCGAGATCCGCCCGCTCCTCCAGGTCGACCTGCCGCACAAGCTGGACGGCCTGCCGATCACCGGCACGGTCACCAGCCTGTTCGCCCTGCCCCAACGCAGCATCTGCACGGGCACGTTCGAGGCCGAGGGCATCGACTACGACGTGAACAGCGGCACGCTCCGCGCCGAGGTCGTACAGCCGGGCGTGTGCCAGCTGTCGACCAGCGTCTACTCGTACAAACAGCAGTAGCGGCAGGAGCGGTGAGGGTCGCTCAGGCGTAGAAACGCGAGAGGCTCTGCAGGACTGCGGCGGGCTTCGGTCCGCCGTCGATCTCTATCGTCCCGTCGACGGCGACCTGCACCCCGCCCGGAACGTCCTCGACCGAGGCGAGCTTGGCGACGAGCCGGATGCGCGAGCCGACCTTCACCGGTGCGGGGAAACGCACCTTGTTCAGGCCGTAGTTGACCTTCGTCGACACGCCCTCGACGTCCAGCAGCTCGGTGAAGAGCGGGATGAAGAGGGACAGGGTCAGATAGCCGTGCGCGATGGGCGCGCCGAACGGTCCCGCCGCGGCCCGCTCCGGGTCGACGTGGATCCACTGGTGGTCGCCGGTCGCGTCGGCGAACGTGTTGACGCGCTCCTGGGTGACCTCGATCCACTCACTGGCGCCCAGGTCGCTGCCCGCGAGCTTCTTGAGTTCGTCGAGGCCGTTGACGGTGATGCTCATAAGTAGCCTGTTCCTTAAGGGAGTTGCCGGTTGCCCATGGACTGTTTCCTGGCTGTCCGCTAGCCGCCGAAGCGCTTGCGCACCCGGGACTTGAGGAGCTTTCCGGAGGCGGTGCGCGGGAGTTCGTCCGCGACCACCACCGACTTGGGGATCTTGTACTTGGCGAGCCGGCCGGCCAGCGAGGCGAGCACCTCGTCGGCATCCAGCGGGGCGCCTTCGCGGGGCACGACGACCGCGCGCGGCACCTCGCCCCACTTGTCGTCCGCGACACCGATGACCGCGCACTCCACGATGTCGGGGTGGGCGAGGAGCAGGTCCTCGATCTCGGCGGGGTAGATGTTCTCCCCACCGGAGATGATCATGTCCTTTATCCGGTCGACGATGTACACATAGCCGTCCTCGTCGGTCCGGGCCGCGTCCCCGCTGCGGAACCAGCCGTCGGCGAAGACCGCGGCCGTCTCCTCGGGCAGCCCCCAGTAGCCGGGCATGACATGCGGCCCGCGCACCACGACCTCGCCGGTCTCGCCGACGTCGGCGGGGGTGAGGTCCGGCCGTACGACCCGTACGTCGCTGAAGAAGTGCGGTACGCCCGCCGAACCCGCCTTGCTCTGCGCGTGTTCGGCGTCCAGGAACAGGGTCCCCGGCGCGGCCTCGGTCATGCCGTAGCCCTGGAGGAAGGTCAGTCCGCGCTCCTGGTAGGCGGCGATCAGCGGTGACGGGACCGGGGAGCCGCCGCAGGTGAGGATGCGCAGCGAGGACAGGTCGGCGTCGGCCCAGCGGGGGTGCCGGGCCAGCTGGTCGAACATCGTCGGCACCCCGAACATGAAGGTGATCCCGTGCTGTTCGATCAGGTCGAAGGTGGCCGCCGGGTCGAAGGCCTCGACCAGGACACAGGTACCGCCCTTGAGCAGCACCGGCAGGGTGAGCATGTTCAGGCCGGCCGTGTGGAACAACGGGGCGGAGACCAGGGCGCGTTCGTCGGCGATCAGGTCGGTGTCGACGAGGACGTTGATCGCGTTCCAGGTCAGGTTGCCGTGGGTGAGCATCGCGCCCTTGGGGCGGCCGGTCGTGCCCGAGGTGTACATGATGATGCAGGTGTCGTCGGCCGTGACGGGTTCGTCGATCGGCTCCGTGGAGGCCGCGGCGAGCAACTCCTCGTATTCCCGGCCGACTTCGACGTAGATCCGTACGTCGGTGCTGCCCGGCAGTCCGGCGACGAGTCCGGCGTGCGTCGGGCCGTAGACGAGGACCTTGGCGCCGGAGTCGGCGAGTTGGTGGGCGATCTCGGGGCCGACGAGGCGGGTGTTGAGGGGGACGAAGACCGCGCCGAGCGTGCCGGCGGCGAACAGGGTCTCCAGGTAGGAGGGGTGGTTGGGGCCCAGGTAGGCGATGCGGTCACCGCGGCGGACACCGCGGGCGCGCAGGGCGTGGGCGAGGCGGGTGGTTCGTGTATGCAATGTGGCGTAGTCGGTCGACGATCCACCGTCTCCTGTCGACGGTCCACCGCCGTTCGTCGACGAACCACCGTGTACCAAAGCCGTGCGGTGCGGGGTCTTGCGGGCCCGGCGTGCGGGCCACGACCCCAGTCCCTCGTTGCGCATCCGGCGCCCCTTACGTCAGCCCGAGCAGGCGGGCGGCGTTCTCCTTGAGGATCTTCGGCCTGACCTCGTCCTTGATCGGCAGCTTCTCGAAGTCGGCGAGCCAGCGGTCCGGGGTGAGGACGGGGTAGTCGGAGCCGAAGAGGACCTTGTCCTTCAGCAGGGTGTTCGCGTACTGCACCAGCTGCGGCGGGAAGTACTTCGGCGACCAGCCGGACAGGTCGATGTGCACGCCCGGCTTGTGCGTGGCGACGGCGAGCGCCTCGTCCTGCCAGGGGAAGGACGGATGCGCCAGGATGATCTTGAGATGCGGGAAGTCGGCGGCTACGTCGTCCACGTGCAGGGGGTTGGAGTACTTCAGGCGGATTCCGCCCCCGCCCGGCACTCCCGCGCCGATGCCCGTCTGACCCGTGTGGAAGAGGGCGATGGTGCCCGTCTCCTCGATGACCTCGTACAGGTCGTAGGCCACGGCCCGGTCGTTCGGGAAGAAGCCCTGGATGTTGGGGTGGAACTTGAAGCCCTTCACCCCGTACTCCTCGACCAGCCGTCGCGCCTGCTTCACGCCCGCTCGGCCCCGGAACGGGTCGATGGACGCGAAGGGGATGAGCACGTCCGCGTTGGCGGCGGCGGCCTCGGCGACCTCCTCGTTCGGGACGGGCTCGGTGCCCGTCGCGGACTCGGCGTCGACCGTGAAGATCACGGCGGCCATCTTCCGCTCGCGGTAGTACGCGGCGGTCTCCTCCAGGGTCGGCTTCCGCTTGCCCTCGACCTTGAAGTACGCGGAGGAGGCGTCGTGCAGATCGTCGTCCAGGGAGGAGTGGCCCTTGGAGGACACCTCCGCGTGGGTGTGGACGTCGATGGCGACGAGTTCGCCGATGTCCATGGGGTCCTTGGGGTCCTTGGGGTCCTTGGGGTCCTTGGGGTCCTTGGGGTCCTTGGGGTCCTTGGGGTCCTTGGGGTCCTTGGGGTCCTTGGGGGCTGTCATCACGCCTCCGGCAGCTTCGGTGCGGGAATGCCGACCGACTGGAGTTCGGCGCCGACCGAGGTGGGGAAGGCCTCGGCCAGGGTGTCGGGGGTCCAGCCGCCGTCGGCGTAGGCCGCGCTGATCTCCTGCGGGTGGGACCAGAGTGCCACCTTGTCGCCGCCGATGCCGATGGCCTGGCCGGTGATTCCGCGCGCGGCCTCGGAGGCGAGGAAGGGGACGAGGGCGGCGCAGTCCTCGGGTGTGCCGAAGCCCTCGCCCTTGCGGAGGAAGCCGGGCAGCGGGTCGCCGTTCTTCATGGCCTCGATGTACGGGGCGAACGCGGGGATCGTCTCGGTCATCGCGGTCGCGGCGACCGGCACGATCGCGTTGACGGTGATGCCGGCCCGGCCCAGTTCCATCGACCAGGTACGGGCGAACGCGGCGATGCCCGCCTTCGCGGCCGAGTAGTTCGTCTGGCCGAAGTTTCCGCGCTGGCCGGCCGGCGAGCCGACCAGGATCAGGCTGCCGCCCTCGCCCTGCTCGCGCATCCGTACGGCGGCGGCGCGGGCGCAGGTGAAGGTGCCCTTGAGGTGGGTGGTGATCACCGCGTCGAAGTCCTCGTCGGTCATCTTCCACAGCACCTTGTCGCGCAGGATGCCCGCGTTGGTGACCAGGATGTCGAGCCGCCCGAACTCCTCGACGGCACGGTCGACCAGCCGCTCGGCGGCCTCCGTCGTACCGACCGGGACCACCTCGGCGACGGCGGTGCCGCCGGCCTCGGCGATGGACTTCACGGCCAGCTCGGCCACCGCCTCGTCGATGTCGTTCACGACCACGGACGCGCCGTGGGCGGCCAGGGCGTGCGCGTAGGCGAGGCCGAGGCCCCGGCCACTGCCGGTGACGACGGCGACCTTGCCGGTCAGATCGATGCTGGGCACGAGCGAGTCCCTTCACAAGGCGATGCACCGCGATGCGGCTACCAGGCACACCGGGTACGGCTTCGAGATTGAAGCTAAGAGCAATAATTGTTGACGTCAATAGTTGTTGCCGACGGACCATGTGCGTCACACTGGGCCGAACCACCGCACGCCCCGCCCGGGGCCTCGACCCAGGGAGCCCGCCATCGCCCGCCAGCAGCACGCAGCGAACCCCCCGATCGACGCGCACGAGCCGTGGATGCGCGGGCTGCACGCGGACACGGGCTACCTCATGTACCGGCTGGGCCTGCGCTCCGGTCAGCTCTTCAACACGTTCCTCCAGGCGTCGGGCCTACGGCTGCGCCACTACGCCCTCCTCCGCTTCCTCGCCACGTCCGAGGGCGCCCTCCAGCGCGAACTGAGCACCCGGCTCGGCTACGACCCGAGCGCGATCGTCGGTCTGGTCGACGACCTGGAGAAGCTGGGGTTCGCCGAGCGCCGCCCTTCCCCCGACGACCGCCGCAGCCGCATCGTGGTCCTGACCGAGAACGGCCGCGGTTTCCTGCGCGACACCGACGAGGCCGGCCTGCGCGTCACGAACGAACTGCTGGGTCCGCTCGACGCGACCGAGCGCGAGACACTGCACGCACTCCTGCACCGAGTCGCCGAGGACGGACTCGCCTGACGCTGGACGGAGGCCCGGCCATGCCCACCACCACCCGGTCCGCGACGACCACCCCGTCCGTGGCGGCCACCCGGTCGGCGCCCGTCACCCGGTCCGCGCCCGACCGGCTCCTCGCCGTCCTCGCCGCCTTCGACCACGAGCACACGGCCCTGTCCCTGTCCGACATCAGCCGCCGGGCCGGCCTCACCCTGACCACCGCCCACCGGCTCGCGGGCGCCCTCACCGAGTGGGGCGCCCTGGAACGGGACGCGTCCGGGGTCTACCACGTGGGCCTACGGCTGTGGGAGATCGCCGCCCTCGCACCCCGCGGCCTCGCACTGCGCCAACTCGCCCTGCCCTACCTGGAGGACCTGTACGAATCGACGCACGAGAACGTGCAGTTGGCGGTGCGGGACGACAAGGAGGTCGTCTACACCGAGTGGATCTCGGGCCGTTCGGCGGTCGGCGTCCACATACGGGTCGGCGCCCGCTGGCCGCTCCACGCCACCGGGGTGGGCCTCGCCCTGCTGGCACACGGCGACCCGGACTCCCAAGAGGCCTACTGCGCGGGCCCGTTGGCGTCCTTCACGCCGCACACGATCACCGATCCGGTACGACTGCGCCGGGTGCTCGCCGAAGTACGGCGCACCGGTGTCGCGGTGAGCAGCCGTCAGATCACGGACGACGCCCTGTCGGTGGCCGCGCCGGTGCGGGGGCCGGGCGGTGCGGTGGTGGCGGCGGTGTCGGTCGTGGTCCCTCAAGCGGACGCGCAGGTACCGGCGTTGATCCCGGCGGTACGGCTCGCGGCGCGCGGGATATCGCGGGCACTGGGGTGGCGACCGGAGCTGTGACGGGGCCGGTGCTCGTGCCGACCGCAGCGCGTGGTCGTCGTCCAGGTCAGGGAACTCCGCCGCCTTCCTGGTTTCAGGTCTTCCTTCAGGTTCTCTTCACAGGAATCTCAGGTGGGGCCCCTGGGATTCAAAGATTCACCCCATGGAAGTGACGCAGGATGCAACAGCACTGGTGATCTCGTCGCGTACGGCCAGGGGGTGTGCGCGACCTGCGGAAGAAGGCGTGGCGTGGGCGTGTCGCACATATCCAACCGGTCCGAGAAGCGGTCGGAGAGGTGGTCCCGGCGTGGGGTCCTCACCGTGCTCGGGGTGGTGCCTGCGGCTGTTCTGACCGGCTGCAGCGGGTCGGCGGGCGCCGCGGAGAGCGCCTCCTCCGGCGGTTCGTCGTCCACCGCGTCCGCGAAGGCCACGAAGACGGCGACCGTCACGGTCTCGCCCGCCGACGGCACGAAGAAGGCCGATTTCACGGCCCCGGTCACGGTCGCCGTGTCCGACGGAACGCTCGCCACGGTGAAGGTGACCGGCAACGACGGCTCCACGCTGGCCGGGACCTTCAACGACGCGAAGACCAGGTGGACGTCCACGAAGAACCCGTACTCGGGCACGAAGTACACGGTCGCGGCGCAGGCGCGGGGCGCCGCCGCGAAGACGGTGACCTTCACCACCAAGTCGCCCGGCGAGACCTTCGTCGGCTACTACACCCCCGAGGCGAACTCCACCTCCGGCGTCGGCATGCCCGTGTCGATCAACTTCACGCACGCGGTCAAGGACCGGGCCGCCGTCCAGAAGGCGATCACGGTCACCGCCGAGCCGGCCGTCGAGGTCGTCGGACACTGGTTCAGCGACACCCGGCTCGACTTCCGGCCCGAGACGTACTGGGCGGCCGGCACGAAGGTCACGCTCAGCCTGCGGCTGAAGGACGTGGAGGGGCGGGACGGCGTCTACGGCGTCCAGTCCAAGGACGTCACGTTCCACATCGGGCGCGCGCAGATCAGCACGGTCGACCTGGCCGGCAAGGAGATGGTCGTCAAGCGGGACGGCAAGACCCTGGCCACCTACCCGGTCAGCGGCGGCAACGCCCAGCACACCACCTGGTCCGGGATCATGGTGATCAGCGAGCGGTTCAAGCAGACCCGCATGGAGTCCTCGACGGTCGGACTCGGCGACGAGTACGACATCTCCGACGTCCCGCACGCCCAGCGCCTGACCACGTCCGGCACCTTCGTGCACGGCAACTACTGGGCGTCCACCTCGGTGTTCGGGCACGAGAACACCAGCCACGGCTGCGTCGGCCTGCACGACGCCAAGGGCGCGAACAACACCTCGGTCGCGGGCTACGAGTTCTACGACAGCTCGATGCTCGGCGACGTGGTCATCGTGAAGAACTCCGGCGAGAAGACCGTGGCGGCGGACAACGGCCTCAACGGCTGGAACCTGTCCTGGGCGGACTGGAAGGCGGGCAGCGCCGTCTAGTACCACCCCCGGAGACCGCTCGGAAACCTCCTCTTTCACCGCATTCATCGCCTGAACTCCCGCACGGCGAAAGGACTTTCACGGCTTCACCTCTTGACGACCGGAGTGGCTGAGAGCACATTGACCGCGCAACCACTGTGTGAGAGCGCTCTCAAGCAGGCACGGCACCCGCATCCCCACTCCGTACCCGAGAGGCACCCATGAGTGAGACCTCCGGCACGCAGCACAGACCCCGTCCCCTACGGCGCGTCCTGATCGCCGTCCTCAGCACCCTCGGCCTGGCGGTGGCCACCGCCACGGCCATCACCCTGCCCGCGAACGCCTCCGCGCCCACGCCCCCTTCGGGCTGGACGCAGGTCTTCCTGGACGACTTCAACGGCACCGCCGGCAGCGGTGTCTCCACCACCAACTGGCTCTACGACACCGGGACTTCGTATCCGGGCGGGGCCGCGAACTGGGGCACCGGCGAGGTCGAGTCGATGACCTCGTCCACCAACAACGTGGCGCTCGACGGCAACGGCAACCTGCTGATCACCCCGCGCCGCGACGCCTCCGGCAACTGGACCTCGGGCCGTATCGAGACCAACCGCACCGACTTCCAGCCGCCGGCCGGCGGGAAGCTGCGCGTCGAGGCCCGGATCCAGATGCCGAACGTCACGGGCTCGTCGGCGCTCGGCTACTGGCCCGCGTTCTGGATGCTCGGTGCGCCGTTCCGGGGCAACTACCAGAACTGGCCCAGTGTGGGCGAGTTGGACATCATGGAGAACGTCCAGGGTCTCAACACCGACTGGGCGACGATGCATTGCGGCACGAACCCGGGCGGTCCCTGCAACGAGACGACCGGCATCGGCGGCAACACCGCCTGTACGGGGACCACTTGCCAGGCCGGCTTCCACACCTACGCCATGGAGTGGGACAGGTCGACGAGCCCCGAGCAGATCCGCTTCTATCTCGACGGCGTCAACTTCCACACGGTGAACGCCAGTCAGGTCGACGCCACCACCTGGGCCAACGCCACCAACCACGGCTTCTTCATCATCCTGAACGTGGCGATGGGCGGCGGCTTCCCGGCGGCGTACGGCGGCGGCCCGACCTCCGCCACCGACCCCAACCACCCGATGACGGTGGACTACGTCCAGGTACTCCAGTCCACGGGCAGTGGGAGCGGTACCACGACCCCGCCGACCGGCAGCCGTGACGCCTACAGCGCCATCCAGGCCGAGTCGTACGACAGCCAGTCCGGCGTCACCAAGGAGACCACCACCGACACCGGCGGCGGCTCGGACATCGGGTACATCGCCAACGGGGACTGGGCGCTCTACAAGGGCGTCAACTTCGGCTCCACGGCGGCCACCCAGTTCTACGGCCGGGTCGCGAGCGGCGCGGCGAGCGGGGTGAGCGGCCTGGTCCAGGTACGCCTGGACAGCCCGACGGCCACCCCCGTCGGCAGCTTCTCCGTCGGCAACACGGGCGGCTGGCAGACCTGGCAGACGGTCCCGGCGAACATCAGCTCGGTCACCGGCACCCATGACGTCTATCTCACCTTCAGCAGCGGCCAGTCGGCGGACTTCGTGAACGTGAACTGGTTCGACTTCGGGCACTGAATCCACCTCCCCACGAGCAAAGGGGGGCTCCACGCGCGCGTGGAGCCCCCCTTTCGGCATGTCCGCGCCGTCACCTTCGGCATGTCCGCGCCGTCACCGCAACTCCGCCCGAAACCCCGCCGGCGTCACCTCCGTGTGCTGGTGGAAGAACTTGGAGAAGTTCGCCGCGTCGGGGAAGCCGACCGCCGCTCCCACCCTGCCGATCGGCAGGTCCGTGTGGGCCAGCAGCCGTTTCGCCTCCAGGACGACGCGTTTGTCGATGAAGCCCTTGGGGGTCTCGCCGGTGGCGGCGCGGACCGCGCGGACGAGGGTGCGGCGGGAGTAGCCGAGGGCGTCGGCGTAGGCGCTGACGCTGTGGTTGGTGGCGAAGCCCTTCTCGACGGCGTCACGGAAGAGCGTGAACGTCGTGTCGGCCTGTTGCCGGGCCGCCTCCGCCGAGCTGGCCGCGAGATGCGCGAGCCGGAGCAGGAAGGCCGTCAGGGAGTGCCGTAGGACCGAGGTGTGGAGGCTCAGCGGGAGGGTGGTCGAGTCCTCGTACTCGCGTTGGAGCTGGTCCAGGGAGGCGCGCAGGGCGGCGAGGCGGGGCTCGTCGGGGTGCAGGAGAGGGGGGAGGTCGTAGCGGTAGAGGCCGGTCGCCTCGACCGTGGCCCGGGGGAGGAAGCCGGGCTGCATCGTCAGGACGGTGCCGCGGTACTCGTCGAGGCGGGAGAAGCGGTGGACCTGGCCGGGGCGGATCCACAGGACGTCACCGGCGTGCGCCTCGTACTCGGCGAAGTCGATCATGTGGCGGACCGGGCCCTCGGAGAAGAGCATCACCACGTGGAAGTCGATGCGGTGGACGCGGTGCAGGGGTGCGTCGGCGTGCCAGGTGCGCCCGGTGCCCATCGGGCCGACCTGCATGCCGACGCCGCAGACGCTCAGATCGACAGGGAAGGGAAACGTTCTGATCACGTCGCCGTCACCGCCGGCGTCTTGGATAGTTCTGTCCGTCATGTCCTTCTCGCGCAGCCTAGGTCCCGGTCCCGGTGTCCCACTTTCACCACAGGCTGGCACACCGGCACCTTCCCCCGTAAAAGTCAGACTTTTAGATTTGAAGACGTCCGAGCAGTTCTGCCGCTCTTACCGAGGACTTCTTGAAGATGAACGCGCACACACCTGACAGCTTCGAGTGGACCGATCTCGACCGTCGAGCGGTCGACACGGCCCGCGTTCTGGCCGCTGACGCGGTGCAGAAGGTCGGCAACGGTCACCCGGGCACCGCGATGGCCCTGGCCCCCGCCGCGTACACGATCTTTCAGAAGGTGATGCGCCACGACCCCGCGGATCCCGAGTGGACCGGCCGTGACCGCTTCGTCCTCTCCCCCGGCCACACCTCGCTGACGCTGTACACGCAGTTGTACCTCGCCGGGTACGAGCTGGAGCTGGACGACCTCAAGGCGTTCCGTACGCACGGGTCGAAGACGCCTGGTCACCCCGAGTACGGGCACACGGCCGGTGTGGAGACGACGACAGGACCGCTCGGACAGGGCGCCGCGAACGCGGTGGGCATGGCCATGGCCGCCCGCTACGAGCGCGGTCTGTTCGACCCCGAGGCACCCGAGGGCGAGTCGCCCTTCGACCACACCATCTGGGCGATCGTCTCCGACGGCGACCTGGAGGAGGGCATCTCCGCCGAGGCATCCTCCCTGGCCGGCCACCAGAAGCTCGGCAACCTCGTCTTCGTCTACGACGACAACCACATCTCCATCGAGGGCGACACCGCGACCGCCTTCTCCGAGGACGTGCTGAAGCGGTACGAGGCCTACGGCTGGCACACCCAGCGCATCGAGCCCGCCGCCGACGGCGACATCGACCCGCACGCGCTGTACACGGCGCTCAAGGCGGCGCAGGCCGAGACCGGGCGCCCCTCGATCATCGCGATGCGCACGATCATCGCCTGGCCCGCCCCCAACGCCCGGAACACCGAGGCCGCCCACGGCTCCGCGCTCGGCGCCGACGAGATCGCCGCCACCAAGCGCGTCCTCGGCTTCGACCCGGAGCGGTCCTTCGAGGTCGCCGACGAGGTCGTCGCGCACAGCCGCAAGGCCCTGGACCGGGGCGCCGAGGCGCACTCCGCGTGGGACAAGCAGCTCGACAAGTGGCGCGGCGCCCAGCCCGAGCGCGCGAAGCTCTTCGACCGGATCGTCGCCGGACAGCTCCCCGAGGGCTGGGAGGACGCCCTGCCGGTGTTCGAGGCGGGGTCCTCCGTCGCCACCCGCGCCGCCTCCGGCAAGGTGCTCCAGGCGCTCGGCGCGGTCCTGCCCGAGCTGTGGGGCGGCTCCGCCGACCTGGCCGGCTCGAACAACACCACCATCGACAAGACGTCGTCCTTCCTCCCCGAGGGCAACCCGCTGCCGGAGGCCGACCCGTACGGCCGTACGATCCACTTCGGTATCCGCGAGCACTCGATGGCGGCCGAGATGAACGGCATCGCCCTGCACGGCAACACCCGTGTCTACGGCGGCACCTTCCTGGTGTTCTCCGACTACATGCGCAACGCCGTCCGCCTCTCCGCGCTGATGCAGCTCCCGGTGACGTACGTCTGGACGCACGACTCGATCGGTCTCGGCGAGGACGGTCCGACCCACCAGCCGGTCGAGCACCTCGCCTCGCTGCGCGCCATCCCGGGCCTGAACATCGTCCGCCCGGCCGACGCCAACGAGACCGCGATCGCCTGGGCCGAGATCCTCAAGCGGCACGCCACCGACCCGGCCCCGCACGGCCTCGCACTCACCCGCCAGGGTGTGCCGACGTACGCGCCCAACTCCGATGCGGCGCGCGGCGGTTACGTCCTCAAGGACTCCTCCACCGAGACACCGGACGTCGTGCTCATCGCGACCGGTTCCGAGGTCCACCTCGCGGTCGAGGCGCGGGAGCGGCTGGAGGCCGAGGGCGTGGGCACGCGGGTGGTGTCGATGCCGTCCGTGGAGTGGTTCGAGGAGCAGTCGCGCGAGTACCGCGACAGCGTGCTTCCGCCGTCCGTGAAGGCCCGCGTTGCGGTCGAGGCCGGGATCGGTCTCACGTGGTACCGGTTCGTGGGTGACGCAGGACGCATCGTCTCCCTCGAACACTTCGGCGCCTCCGCCGATGCCAAGATCCTGTTCGCCGAGTTCGGTTTCACCGCCGAGAACATCGCCGCTGCGGCAAAGGCTGTGCTCGATTCAACTACGGGCCTCGCCGCCGCGCGCGGTTGATCCGATCGCCAGAAAGAAGATGATCACAGTGACCGAAGTGACCGCCACCGCGGGAGCGCTCAAGCGCCTGTCCGACGAGGGCGTCTCCATCTGGCTGGACGACCTGTCGCGCAAGCGGATCGAGTCCGGCAACCTCGCCGAACTCGTCGACACCAAGAACGTCGTCGGTGTCACCACCAACCCGTCCATCTTCCAGGCCGCCATCGGCTCCGGCGAGGGCTACGAGGAGCAGCTCGCCGACCTCGCCGTACGCAAGGTGACGGTCGAAGAGGCCGTACGGATGATGACCACCGCCGACGTCCGCGCCGCCGCCGACATCCTGCGCCCGGTGTACGAGGCGACCGGCGGCCAGGACGGCCGGGTCTCCATCGAGGTCGACCCCCGGCTCGCCCATCACACGGCGGCGACGATCGCCGAGGCCAAGCAGCTCTCCTGGCTGGTGGACCGCCCCAACGTGATGATCAAGATCCCGGCGACGAAGGCCGGCCTCCCGGCCATCACCGAGGTCATCGGCGAGGGCATCAGCGTCAACGTCACGCTGATCTTCTCCCTGGAGCGCTACCGCGAGGTCATGGACGCCTACCTCGCCGGCCTGGAGAAGGCGAAGGCCGCCGGCATCGACCTGGCGACCATCCACTCCGTCGCCTCCTTCTTCGTCTCCCGCGTCGACTCCGAGATCGACAAGCGCCTGACCGCGCTGGCCACTGGGGGCACCTCCCAGGCTTTCGGCTCTGGGGGAGAGGCCCTCGCCCTCAAGGGCAAGGCGGCCCTCGCCAACGCGCGGCTCGCCTACGAGGCCTACGAGTCCGTCTTCGCGGGTGACCGCTGGAGTGCCCTCGCGGGTGCCGGCGCCAACAAGCAGCGCCCCCTGTGGGCCTCGACCGGCGTGAAGGACCCGTCCTACAAGGACACCCTGTACGTCGACGAGCTGGTCGCGCCCGGCACGGTCAACACCATGCCCGAGGCCACGCTGAACGCCACCGCCGACCACGGCGACATCCACGGCGACACGGTGACCGGCGGCTACGCGCAGGCGCGCGCCGACCTGGACGCCGTAGAGCGGCTGGGGATCTCCTACGACACCGTCGTCAAGCAGTTGGAGGACGAGGGCGTCGCCAAGTTCGAGGTGGCCTGGCAGGACCTGCTGGACGCCGTCGCGAAGTCGCTGAGCGGGAAGGGGGTCGACGGGGAATGAGTGCGGACCTTCCCACAGCGGCGACAGCCGCGCAGGCGCTCGGCGCCCAGGACATCACGGACATCGCGGATGCCCTGGGCGCCGGCTGGGACAACCCGCTGCGTGACCCCCGCGACCGCCGGCTCCCCCGTATCGCGGGCCCGTCCGGCCTTGTCATCTTCGGGGTCACCGGCGACCTGTCCCGCAAGAAGCTGATGCCCGCCGTCTACGACCTGGCCAACCGGGGCATGCTGCCGCCGGGCTTCTCCCTCGTCGGGTTCGCCCGGCGGGACTGGGAGGACCAGGACTTCGCGCAGGTCGTGCACGACTCGGTGCGCGAGCACTCGCGGACCGAGTTCCGCGAGGAGGTCTGGCAGCAGCTCGCCGAGGGCATGCGGTTCATCCCGGGCGACTTCGACGACGACACGGCGTTCAAGCAACTGCGCGCGGCCGTCGACGAGTTGGACACCTCCCGGGGTACCAGCGGCAACTACGCGTTCTATCTCTCCGTACCGCCGAAGTTCTTCCCGAAGGTCGTCCAGCAGCTGAAGAAGCACGGCCTGGCGACGGCCGGCGAGGGTTCCTGGCGGCGCGCGGTGATCGAGAAGCCGTTCGGGCGCGACCTGAAGAGCGCGCGCGAGCTGAACAAGATCGTGCACGAGGTGTTCGACCCGGACCAGGTGTTCCGCATCGACCACTACCTCGGCAAGGAGACCGTCCAGAACATCCTGGCGCTGCGCTTCGCCAACCAGATGTACGAGCCGATCTGGAACAGGTCCTACGTCGACCACATCCAGATCACGATGGCCGAGGACATCGGCATCGGCGGGCGTGCCGGCTACTACGACGGCATCGGTTCGGCCCGTGACGTCATCCAGAACCACCTGCTCCAGCTGATGGCGCTGACCGCCATGGAGGAGCCGATCGCCTTCGACGAGGAGGCGCTGCTCACCGAGAAGCTCAAGGTGCTCAAGTCGGTGCGGCTGCCCAAGGAGTTGGGCGAGCACACGGTGTTCGGGCAGTACGCGGAGGGCTGGCAGGGCGGCGAGAAGGTCGTCGGCTACCTCCAGGAGGACGGTATCGACCCGCAGTCGAGGACCGACACCTACGCGGCCGTCAAGTTGGAGGTGGACAACCGCCGTTGGGCGGGCATCCCCTTCTACCTGCGCACCGGCAAGCGGCTCGGGCGGCGGGTCACGGAGATCGCGGTCGTCTTCAAGCGGGCCCCGCACTCCCCCTTCGACTCCAGCGCCACCGAGGAGCTGGGCCAGAACGCGATCGTCATCCGCGTCCAGCCCGACGAGGGCATGACGGTCCGCTTCGGTTCGAAGGTGCCGGGCACCTCGATGGAGATCCGGGACGTGTCCATGGACTTCGCCTACGGCGAGTCGTTCACGGAGTCGAGCCCGGAGGCGTACGAGCGGCTCATCCTGGATGTGCTGCTCGGCGACGCCAACCTGTTCCCGCGCCACCAGGAAGTGGAAGAGTCCTGGAAGATCCTCGACCCGATCGAGGAGTACTGGGCGCAGCACGGCAAGCCCGCGCAGTACTCCTCGGGCAGTTGGGGCCCCGAGGAGGCGGACGAGATGCTCGCACGAGACGGACGGAGCTGGCGCAGGCCATGAAGATCGACCTGAGCGACACCACGGCAAGCAAGATCAACAAGGCGCTGGTGCAGGGTCGCCGCGACATCGGCACCCCTGCCGTGGGCATGGTCCTGACGATGGTCATCGTCACGGACGAGGAGAACGCCTACGACTCGATCAAGGCGGCCGAGGAGGCCTCGCACGAGCACCCCTCGCGCACCCTGGTCGTCATCAAGCGGCACGCCCGCACCCCGCGCGACCGCACGAACTCGCACCTCGACGCCGAGGTCCGGGTGGGCGCCGACGCGGGCACCGGCGAGACGGTCGTGCTGCGGACCTACGGCGAGGTGTCCGACCACGCCGACTCCGTGGTACTGCCGCTGCTGCTGCCGGACGCGCCCGTCGTCGTGTGGTGGCCGGTGGAGGCGCCCGAGGTCCCGGCGAAGGACCCGCTGGGCGCCCTCGCGCAGCGCCGGATCACCGACCTGTACGCGGCGGTCAACCCCCTGGAGGCCCTGGAGGCCCGCGCCCGTGCCTACGCGCCCGGCGACACCGACCTCGCCTGGACCCGGCTGACCCCGTGGCGCTCGATGCTGGCGGCGGCCCTCGACCAGGCCAAGGCCAGGATCACCTCGGGTGCCGTGGAGGCCGAGGCCGACAACCCGGCCGCCGAGCTGCTGGCGCGCTGGCTGGAGGCCAGGCTGAAGGTGAAGATCGACCGCGTGGTCACCGCCGGACCGGTCGTCACCGCCGTACGCCTGGGTACCGCCGCCGGCGAGGTCGTCATCGACCGGCCCGACGGCCCGCTGGCCACGCTGTCCCTGCCCGGGCAGCCCTCCCGCACCCTCGCGCTGAAGGTCCGCACCACCTCCGAACTCATCGCCGAGGAGCTGCGGCGCCTCGACGCCGACGAGATGTACGCCATCGCCCTGCGGGCCGAGGGCACCAAGGAGACCCCCTCTCATGTCTGACTCCCCCAAGCTCACCCGGCGTCCGGAGTGGGCCGCCCTGGAGGACCACCGCGCGGACGCGCTGCTGCACCCGCAGCTGCGTGAGCTGTTCGCGGCGGACCCGGGGCGCGCGGAGCGGTACGTCGTGCGCGTCGGCGATCTGCGCATCGACTACTCCAAGCACCTGATCACGGACGAGACCCTCGCCCTGCTCCAGGAACTGGCCACCGCCACCGGTGTGTTCGGGCTGCGGGACGCCATGTTCCGCGGCGAGAAGATCAACGTCACCGAGGACCGCGCGGTCCTGCACACCGCGCTGCGCGCCCCGCGCGACGCGGTGATCGAGGTCGACGGCGAGAACGTCGTGCCCCCAGTGCACGCCGTGCTCGACAGGATGGCCGGCTTCGCCGACCGCGTCCGCTCCGGCGAGTGGACCGGCCACACGGGCCGCCGTATCCGCAATGTCGTCAACATCGGCATCGGCGGCTCGGATTTGGGTCCGGCGATGGCCTACGAGGCACTCCGCGCGTTCACCGACCGCTCGTTGACGGTCCGGTTCGTGTCGAACGTGGACGGCGCCGACCTGCACGAGGCCACCCATGACCTCGACCCGGCGGAGACGCTGTTCATCGTGGCGTCGAAGACGTTCACCACGATCGAGACGATCACCAACGCGACTTCGGCCCGGACATGGCTCCTTGAGGGTCTCGGCGGTGACGACAAGGCGGTCGCCAAGCACTTCGTGGCGCTGTCGACGAACGCCGGGAAGGTGTCGGACTTCGGTATCGACACGGACAACATGTTCGAGTTCTGGGACTGGGTCGGCGGGCGTTACTCGTTCGACTCGGCGATCGGTCTCTCCCTGATGCTCGCCATCGGCCCGGACCGCTTCCGCGAGATGCTCGACGGCTTCCACACCGTCGACGAGCACTTCCGCACCGCGCCCGCCGAGTCCAACGCGCCTCTCCTCCTGGGCCTGTTGGGTGTCTGGTACGGCAACTTCTTCGACGCGCAGTCGCACGCGGTACTGCCGTACAGCCACTACCTCTCCAAGTTCACCGCCTACTTGCAGCAGCTGGACATGGAGTCCAACGGCAAGTCGGTGGACCGGGACGGGAATCCGGTGGAGTGGCAGACCGGCCCGGTGGTGTGGGGCACACCCGGCACGAACGGGCAGCACGCCTACTACCAACTCATCCACCAGGGCACGAAGTTGATCCCGGCGGACTTCATCGGCTTCGTCAACCCGGTGGCAGAGCTGAGCGACGGACTCAAGAAGCAGCACGACCTGCTGATGGCCAACTTCTTCGCCCAGACACAGGCGTTGGCCTTCGGCAAGACGCCGGACGAGGTGCGCGCGGAGGGTGTGCCCGAGGAGCTGGTGCCGCACAAGACGTTCAAGGGCAACCACCCCACGACCACGATCCTGGCCCGCGAGCTGACCCCGTCCGTCCTGGGCCAGTTGATCGCCCTCTACGAGCACAAGGTGTTCGTGCAGGGCGCGGTCTGGAACATCGACTCCTTCGACCAGTGGGGCGTCGAGCTGGGCAAGGTCCTCGCCAAGCGCGTCGAACCCGCCCTGACCGAAGGCGCGGACGTGCCCGGTCTCGACCCGTCCACCGCCGCGCTCGTGGCCGCGTACCGCTCTCTCCGCAATTCCCAGGATTCCCAGGAAGTGAAGCTGACATGACAGCGATGCAGTTGGGCCTGATCGGCCTCGGCAAGATGGGCGGCAACATGCGCGAGCGCATCCGCCGCGCGGGCCACACCGTCATCGGCTACGACCGCAACCCCGAGGTCTCCGACGTGAGCGACCTCGCCGAACTGGTCGGCAAGCTCGAAGCCCCGCGCACGGTCTGGGTGATGGTCCCGGCCGGCGGCCCGACCCAGTCGGTCATCGACGAGCTGGGCGAGCTGCTCCAGCCCGGCGACACGGTGGTCGACGGCGGCAACTCCCGCTGGACGGACGACGAGAAGCACGCCGAGGAGCTGGGTGCCAAGGGCATCGGCTTCGTCGACGCGGGCGTCTCCGGTGGCGTGTGGGGCCTGAAGAACGGCTACGCGCTGATGGTCGGCGGCGACGCCGAGCACATCGCCCGGGTGCAGCCGGTCTTCGACGCGCTCAAGCCCGAGGGCGAGTTCGGCTTCGTGCACGCCGGCAAGGTCGGCGCCGGGCACTTCTCGAAGATGGTCCACAACGGTATCGAGTACGCCATGATGCAGGCGTACGCCGAGGGTTGGGAGCTGCTGGAGAAGGTCCACTCCGTCACGGACGTGCGGGAGGTCTTCCGCTCCTGGCAGGAGGGCACCGTCATCCGCTCCTGGCTGCTCGACCTCGCGGTCAACGCACTCGACGGCGACGAGCACCTGGACAAGCTGCGCGGTTTCGCGGAGGACTCCGGCGAGGGCCGCTGGACCGTCGAGGCGGCCATCGACAACGCGGTGCCGCTGCCCGCGATCACTGCCTCCCTGTTCGCGCGGTTCGCCTCGCGGCAGGACGACTCCCCGCAGATGAAGATGATCTCCGCGCTGCGCAACCAGTTCGGCGGTCACGCCGTCGAGTCCAAGGAGTAGTACGCCGTGGGGGATCTCTTTCTGGTCCGCCACGGCGAGACGGAGTGGAGCGTGTCGGGCCGGCACACCAGCTGGACCGACCTGCCCCTCACCCGGCACGGCGAGGAACAGGCCAAGTCCCTCGCTCCGCTCCTCTCGGGCCGGACCTTCGCACTCGCCCTGACCAGCCCGCTCGACCGCGCGATACGCACCGCCGCACTCGCGGGCATCGCCGGGGCCGTACCCGACCCCGATCTGCACGAGTGGGACTACGGCGCCTACGAGGGCGTCACCACCGTCGACATCCACCGCACCCGCCCCGACTGGTACTTGTGGACGGACGGTGTCCCGCCGGGTCCCGCCGGACACCCCGGCGAGTCCCCGGACGAGATCGGCGTACGCGCCGACCAGGTCCTGAAGCGGGTGGACGCGGCCATCGAGGACGGTGACGTGATCCTCGTGGCGCACGCCCACTTCCTGCGCGTCCTCACCGCGCGCCGACTGGGCCTGTCGGCGGCGGACGGACGGCTGTTCCAGCTGGCGACCGGCACGGTCAGCCGGCTGTCCACCGAGCACGACCGCCCGGTGATCGCGGAGTGGAACACCCGACCGTAGCGACGGCACAACTCCCCGGCCCGGACCACGCGTTGACGTGCGGTCCGGGCCGCGGCCGTCCCCTGTGCCCGCGGCCTCCGCCCGGCTAGAGTCCCCGTTGATGGAGATCAACGATCTGACCCCGGCCGAGGAACAGGTGTGGCGGGCCTTCCCGTTGGGCGAGTCCGTGGACTTCCGTACGGCGGAGGACGAGGACGTGTCCCTCGGCGCCGACTGGGTGCCCGAACGGACCGTCCGCGCCGAGGTGTTGCGGGCCCTGCTGCTCAACGGGCCGCAGGAGGCGGGCGAGATAGCGTCCCTGAGCCTGGCGGGCGCCCGGATCACCGGCATGCTCGACCTCCAGTACGCGACGATCGACCACCCGGTCCGGCTGCGGTACTGCCACTTCGACGAGGTGCCCCGCTTCTACGCCTGCCGACTGCGCGAACTCAACCTCGGCGACTCGGTCCTGCCCGGTCTCACCGCCCATGCGATGCGGGTGGACGGCGTGCTGCGGATGACGCGGTCCCGTTTCCACGGAGTGGTGCGGCTCGCCGGGGCGAAGATCGCCGGAAGCCTGTTCATGGAGGGCGCGGAGATCATCGCTCCGGACGCCGAGGAGCCGGTACTCCAGCTCAACCAGGCCGCCGTCGGCGACGATCTCCGGGCGACCGGACTGCGCACCCGGGGTCAGATACGGCTCAGCGGCGCGACTGTCGCCGGGACGGTCAACCTCAACACGGCACACCTCTCCCATCCCGGAGACTCCGCCATCGACGCCGAAGTGCTCGTCGTGGAGGGCAACATCCTGCTCCGGCACGCCCTCGTGGAAGGCTGGGTCGGCCTGCGCGGAGCCCGGATCGCGGGCCGGCTGGACCTGTCGTACTCCACCCTGTCCAACCCGGGGTCCTCCGTGCTGCTGGCGAGCAGCTCCACCATGGGGGAACTCTGGCTGCGCGAGAGCCCGCCCATGGAGGGTGGTCTCGTACTGAGCCGCGCCCAGATCGACGTCCTGCTGCTGGACCCGAGGGCTCTGCCGGACCAGGTCTTCCTCACCAGCTTCGCCTACACCTCGCTCATCCCGCACGAGCCCGCCGACCGCCGCCTGGCCATGCTCGAACGCGACGGCGACGGCTATGTCCCCCACGCCTACGAGCAGTTGGCCGCCGCCTACCGCCGGATCGGCGACGACGCCGCCGCCCGCCACGTCCAGCTCGCCAAGCAGCGCCGCCTGCGCGGCACCCGCCCCTGGTACGGCCGCATCTGGGGCTACGTCCAGGACGCCACGGTCGGCTACGGCTTCCGCCCGCTGCGCGCCTGCGCCTGGCTGCTGTCACTGCTGGCCATCGGCTCCCTCGTCTACGGCCTGCACCACCCCCACGCCCTCAAGGCGTCCGAGGCCCCGCACTTCAACCCGGTCTTCTACACCCTCGACCTGCTGCTGCCGGTGATCTCCTTCGGCCAGGAGGAGGCGTTCGCGCCGGACGGCTGGTACCAGTACCTCGCCTACGCCCTGATCATCACCGGCTGGATCCTGGCCACGACGGTCGTCACCGGCGTGACCAGGAGCGTCAGCCGCCAGTGAGGCGCTTCGCGGCGTGCTGGGCGGCGAGTCGCACCGGCGCGTTCTGGGCGCCGTAGCCGCGGTAGTCGCCGTCGCGCTGGACGAGTTCGAAGAAGACCCGCCCGACGGTCCGGGTGTAGCAGTGCCGGAACTCGCCGCCCGCGTCCCGGTCGTAGAGGATGCCGAGGTCCTGGTACGTCTCCAACTCTCCCTCGGCGAAGGCGAATCGGGCCGCGAGGTCGTCGTAGTAGTTCGCGGGCATGCGCAGCAGCCGGCCGCCGGAGTCCCGGAAGCCGCGGGCCGCGGCGACCACGTCCTCGGTGGCGAGGGCGATGTGCTGGGCGGGGGCGCCGTCCTCGGTCGGGGCCGCGCCGACGCTCAGCGCGATGCGGACACTGCCGTCGGGGGTGGTGACGGCGCGGCTGCGCAGCAGGCCGTAGGGGTCGGCGACGTCGACGCTCTCCTGCGCCTGGAGCCCAAGGACGCTGCGGTGGAAGAGAGTCGCCTCGTCGAAGTGGTGCCAGGGCTGGGTGAGGGCGAGGTGGTCGATGCGCAGGACGCCTGTCCCTGAGGGCGGTTGACCGGTGGTGTCGGTGAAGTCGGCGCGCCAGCCGGGGAGTTCGGGGGTGCTCCGGGCGCAGAAGAAGAGTTCCGTGCCGTCCGGTGCGGCGACCGCTTCGAGGGGGGCGTCCTCGGGAGCGCGGCGGCGGGGCAGCACGGGGGCGAGGAGGGCCTCGGCGCGGCGGGCGGCGCCCTCCGGGTCGGGTGACTCCAGGCCGATCGCCGCGAGGGCGGTGCCGTCCCGGCGTACGGCGGGGCCGGTGTTGACCAGGACGCGGGCCTCGCCCTGCTGCCACAGGTCCACCGGTTTGCTGCGGTGGCGGGCCGTGCGGGCGAAGCCGAGGGCGCCGAGCAGCGCCGAGACGGGTTCGGCGTCGGGTGTGACGAGTTCGGCGAACGCGATGCCCGTGGGGACGACGGGGGCGGGCGGCCGGGACAGGCCGACCGTCTCCTGGAGGACCAGCAGCGAGCGGTGGGCGTCGACCGCCGTGGGACCCGCCTCCGCCTGCCGGAACACGTCGTTGAAGATCTCCAGCGAGAGCGGGCCGTCGTAGCCCGCGGTCAGGACGTGCCGGACGAGTCCGGCGACGTCGAAGCCGCCCTGGCCCGGGAAGCAGCGGTAGTGGCGGCTCCACTGGAGGACGTCCATCGCGAGGAGCGGGGCGTCGGCGAGCTGGAGGAAGAAGATCTTCTCGCCGGGGATGTCCTCGATGCCCTTCGGGTCCGAGCCCCGGGACAGGATGTGGAAGCTGTCGAGGCAGGTGCCGAGAGCCGCGTGGCCGGCCGTCTCGACGATGCGCCAGGCGTGGTCGTACGTGCTGACGTGCCGCCCCCAGGCGAGCGCCTCGTAGGCGACGCGGACGCCGAACTCCTGGGCGAGGTCGGCGAGTCGGCTCAGCTGGGCGGCGGCGAGCGCGTCGTCGTCCTCGGCGAGGGGGGAGACGCTGGAGCAGACGAGGACGGTGTCGGTGCCGAGTCTGCGCATCAGCTCGAACTTGTGCCGGGCGCGGCGCAGGTTGCGGGCGAACTCGGCCTCGGGCACCGCCTCGATGTCCCGCATCGGCTGGTAGAGGTCGATGGTCAGACCGAGGTCGGCGCAGCGGGCGCGGATCTCCTCGGGCGTGAGGGGGCTGGCGAGGAGGTCGTTCTCGAAGATCTCGACGCCGTCGAAGCCCGCCCGGGAGGCGGCCGTGAGTTTCTCGGTGAGCGAGCCGCTGAGGGAGACGGTGGCGATGGACGTACGCATCGGGGTACCTCTCAATTGCGCTTCGGGCACGGCCGTTTCGGCGCGGGCACGGCTGTTTCGGGGTGGGCACGGCCGCTTTGGCGCGGGCCCGCCCATGCCGACGCGGGCCCGCCCATGCCGACATGGACACGACCACTTCGGCGCGATCACACCTACTTCGGCGCGACCACCGCACCGGCCAGTTCCGCGATGTCGGCGAGCATCCGCGCGGTGTCGGGCTCGCGCCCGGTGAACAGACGGAACGCGTCGGCCGCCTGAAAGACCGCCATGCCGCCGCCGTCGAGGGTGGCGCAGCCCAACGCGCGGGCCAGGCTCAGCAGTTGGGTCTCCAGGGGGCGGTAGACCACCTCGGCGACCCACAGCGAGGAGTCCAACAGGCGGGCGGGGAAGGGTAGTCCGGGGTGGGCGGCCATCCCGGTGGGTGTGGCGTGGACGATGCCGTCGGCGCCGGCGAGCAGCCCGGACAGCTGGTCAGGAGTGGCGCCGGCCGCGCGGCCGGCGCCGAAGTGACGGTTCAGGGAGTCGGCGAGGGCGGCGGCGCGTTCGGGCAGCGCGTCGACGACGGTGACGCGTCCGGCGCCGAGCGTGAGCGTGGCGTGTGCGACGGCCGCGCCCGCGCCGCCCGCGCCCAGCTGCACGACCCGTTCCATGGGCGCGTCGGGCAGTCCGCGCGCGAAGGAGGCGGCGAAGCCGGTGACGTCCGTGTTGTGGCCGATCGCGCGGCCGTCCGCCTCGAAGACGACGGTGTTGACCGCGCCGAGCGCCTCGGCCTGCGGGGTGAGCCCGTCCAGGTGCTCGATGACGAGCTGTTTGCAGGGGTGGGTGATGTTGAGCCCGTCGTAGCCCAGGTCGCGGGCGGCGCGCACCAGATCGCCCACCGCCTCCGGGCCGACGCCGAGCACGTCGATGTCGATGAGCCGGTACAGATAGCGCAGGTCCTGCCGGTCGGCCTCGCGTTCGTGCAGGGCGGGGCTGAGCGACGGGCCGATGCCGGAACCGATCAGTCCGACGAGATACGAGTCCTCGGAGGCCTTCGAACCCTTGAAGACGGGCGAGTCCTTGAAGACATCGACCACGGTGATCCTCCTG
This sequence comes from Streptomyces sp. NPDC088350, assembly GCF_044753545.1. Taxonomy (NCBI): domain Bacteria; kingdom Bacillati; phylum Actinomycetota; class Actinomycetes; order Kitasatosporales; family Streptomycetaceae; genus Streptomyces; species Streptomyces sp. NPDC088350. The sequence goes on from NZ_JBIVNL010000003.1 coordinate 833,809, forward strand.
AGCGGCTCGCTAATGTACGAACTAGTACGTTAGTGATACCAGTATCGACGGCCTGCGGGAAGCCCCCGCCGGGGAAACCCGACCGCCCGCCCCGCCCCCGCCTCCTAGAATCGGCCGCACACCGCGCCCGCGCCCGAACGAAGCCGAGGAACCCGATGACCAGCGTCGAAGAACCGGCACGACCGAACGGGCGCATCCGTGACGCGGCCCGCACCAGGGCCGAGATCCTCGACGTGGCGACCCACGAGTTCGCGCGGGCCGGCTACGACGGCGCCCGCGTCGACGAGATCGCCGCCCGCACCCGCACCACCAAGCGGATGATCTACTACTACTTCGGCGGCAAGGAACAGCTCTTCACGGCCGTCCTGGAACGGTCCTACGGCGTGATCCGCGAGGCCGAACAAGGGCTCGACGTGGAGCACCTGGACCCGGTCGCGGCCATCCGGCGCCTGGCGGAGCTGACCTTCGACCACCACGAGCAGCACCCGGACTTCATCCGCCTGGTGAGCATCGAGAACATCCACGGGGCCGAGCACATCGCCGCCTCCGAGAAGCTCGGGAAGATGGGCTCGCCCGCCCTCGACGTGATCCGCCGCATCCTGGAGTCGGGGCAGAAGTCCGGCCTGTTCACGGCCGACGTGGACGCCGTCGACCTGCACGCGATGATCAGCTCCTACTGCTTCTTCCGGGTCGCCAACCGGCACACCTTCGGCGCCCTGTTCGGCCGCGACCTGGTGGCACCGGACCGCCACGAGCACTACCGGACCATGCTGGGCGACATGGTGATCGCCTACCTGACGGCGGAGCGCGCGACGGACTGAGGTCGCCCGGCGCCCCCTCTTGACACCCGGGAAACGTGAGCGCAACATCCCTACCCACCGAGACTAACTACCCAGTGGGTTAATTAGCCGCGATCCGGTAGCACCCCCCGTCTCCCCGCCCCACCTCCCCTTCTCCGCTCACTCCGCTCACTCCGCCTACGGTGGAGTTCCCCCGAAGGAGCAAGCCGTGTCCGTCCCCGCCAAAGCTGTCGGGCAGCCGAAAAAGGCGGCCGCCGCCGCCTGGATCGGCAGCGCTCTGGAGTACTACGACTTCTTCATCTACGGCAGCGCCGCAGCCCTGATCTTCCCCAAGGTCTTCTTCGACGACTCGGACCCGGCCACGGCGACCCTGCTCTCGCTGGCGACCTTCGGTGTCGCCTACGCGGCCCGTCCGGTCGGCGCCCTGTTCCTCGGCCACTTCGGCGACCGGGCCGGCCGCAAGAAGATCATGATCTTCACGCTGCTGCTGATGGGCCTGTCGACGTTCCTCATCGGCTGTCTGCCCACCCGCGCCCAGGTCGGCGGCCTCGCCCCGGTCCTGCTCGTGCTGTGCCGGGTCCTCCAGGGGATCTCGGCTGCGGGCGAGCAGGCCAGCGCCAGTTCCATGACGCTGGAGCACGCACCGCCGGACCGGCGCGGCTTCTTCACCAGCTTCACGCTGGGCGGCACCCAGGGCGGCCAGCTCATCGCCACCCTCGTGTTCCTCGGGGTCGCCCAGCTCCCCGACAAGCAGCTGCTGTCCTGGGGCTGGCGCGTCCCGTTCTGGGCGAGCGTGCTGGTCGCGGTCGCCGGCTACGTGATGCGCCGCAAGCTCCAGGAGACCCCGGCGTTCGCCCAGCAGGCGGCGACCGAGGGAGTCGTGAGGCTGCCGCTGGTGGTGCTGCTGCGCGAGCACTGGTCGGACGTCCTGCGGGTGATCGCGGGCGCGCTCATCGCCTCCGTCTCCACGATCTTCACGGTGTGGGCGCTGGCCTACGCGACCAGCGACTCCGTCGGCATGTCCCGCTCGTCGATGCTGTGGGTGGGCGCACTCGCCAACCTCGTCGCCCTCGCCGCGATCCCCCTGTGGGCCACCCTGTCCGACCGCATCGGCCGCCGCCCGGTGTACCTGATCGGCGCGGTCGGCAGTGCGATCACGATGTTCCTCTACCTCTGGGCGATCTCCACGGGCTCCTACCCGCTGATCCTGCTCCTCGGCATCGTCGCCTTCGGCGTCGTCTACAGCGCCGCGAACGGCGTCTGGCCCTCCTTCTACGGCGAGATGTTCTCGACCCGGGTCCGGCTGTCGGGCATGGCCATCGGCACGCAGATCGGCTTCGCGGTGGCCGGGTTCGCGGTCACCTTCGCCGCGCAGATCGCGGGTCCCGACGGCACGGACTGGTCCTCGGTGGCGCTGTTCACGGCGGCACTGTGCGTCCCGCCGGTCATCGCCGTGCTCACGGCCCGCGAGACCCACAAGGTCCCGACGGAACTGCTCGGCGCGCGGTCACCCCGGGAGGCGCCACGGCCGGAGACGGTGACGGCCTGACGGTCGCCGCCCTGCGAGCACCCCCGGGTGCCGGACGCCTTGCGGGCTCCGGCACCCGGGGGTTTCGCGCGTGGGCGGACCCCGTTGACAGATGACGTTTCGCGCAAGAACATCGGCCGGAACGAGCAGAAAAGAACAGCGCTGTTGCCCGACAACGCGTGCACCGGCCGATTTCAGGGGCGGCCGGTGCACGCGGGCCCGGGGCTGACTATCGTTGCCCGATCACACGTGCGAAAGGTGGTCGAGGGGCGTGACGGGGGCCGAGTGGATACGGGTGCCGGTCGGCGAGGACGCCGGGCGGTGGGCGACGCGGGGGCGCAACCGCAAGGTGCTGTTCGTCGTGCACAACGTGACGTCCGCGACCCGGCTGCTCGATGTACTGCCGCTCTTCCACGACGACTTCAGGGTGCAGCTGCTGGTGACGTGCACGGGGTCGTCGGCGTTCCGGGCCGGGGTCACCGAGTTGCTGGCGGAAACCGGGGTGCCGGTGGTGCCGTGGGAACAGGCTGTGAAGACACCGGTCGATTTGGCGGTCTCGGCGAGCTTCGGCGGTCAACTCCGGTCACTTTCCGGCGTATTGGCCGTGTTGTCCCACGGTGTCGGATATACTAAGAGGCTAGGGACACCCAACACCCAACACCCAACACCCAACGGCCGGCGGCAGGGCGGCGGAGGCTGCGGCTCCGGTCTTCGGGTTGTCGCCGGAGTGGTTGCTCGACGAAAGCGGGCAACTCGTCGCGGACGCGCTGGTGTTGTCGCACCCCGAACAGCTGGAGCGGCTGCGTGCCGTCTGCCCCGAGGCCGTACCCACGGCCGTCCTGGCCGGTGACCCCTGCTGGGACCGCATGCTCGCGGCACGTCCGTACCGGGAGCGGTACCGACGGGCGCTCGGCGTAGGGCGTGCCCAACGACTGGTCGTCCTCAACTCCACCTGGAACCCGGACTCCCTGTTCGGCGACGACGTCCTGCCCTCGCTGCTCCCCCGGCTGACCTCCGAACTCCCCGTCGACGAGTACCGGTTCGCGGCCGTCCTGCACCCCAACATCTGGTACGGCCACGGCCCCGGCCAGATCCGCGCCTGGCTCGACCGCGCCCGCCGCGCCGGTCTCACCCTCGTCGACCCGCTGCACGGCTGGCGCCAGGCGCTGCTCGCCGCCGACGCGGTCATCGGCGACCACGGTTCGGTCACCTACTACGCCGCCGCACTCGGCACCCCCGTCCTCCTCGGCGCCGCACCCCTCACGGGCCTCGCCCCCGACGCCCCGGTGCACGACTTCGTCCGCACGGCACCCCGACTCGACCCCGCGCTCCCCCTCCGCCCCCAACTGTCCCAACTGATCGACACCCACACCCCCTCACCGGCCCCCGCCGCCTTCACCAGCTCCGTCCCGGGCGAGTCGGCGACCCTCCTCCGCCGCCTCTTCTACGACCTCGCCGGCATCCCCGAACCGGACGCGCCCGCGCTCCTCGAACCGCTCCCGCTCCCGCCGTTCGAACCCGCCGCGCACACGGTCCCGCTCCAGGTGCTCACCCGGTTGCCGGGCACCGCCGAGGTCTCCGTGGTCCGGCACGCGGGCCCGCACCCGGCGCCCGGCGGCACAGGAGACGCCCACCTCGCGGTGCACGAGGACACCCGCGAGCAGTCCCAACTCGCCCTGGCCGACGTGGTGTTCCGGCACGGTGCGGCCGACGACCCCCGCTTCGGGTCACCCGCGCTCTGGACGACGGAGACACTCGCCCGGCACCCGCAGTGCGCCCTCGCCGCGTACATCACCGGCCCCGGCACCTGCGTGGTCCGCGTCGCGGACGGCACCCTGCTGCACCTGCGCGCCGAGCCGGGAGCGGACACCGACCCGGCCGCCCACGCCTCGGCCCTGCACGCCTGGCTCGCGTCCGGCAAGTCACTGCACGAGGTCGTCGCGCAGGGGCTGACCGTGCACACGGGAGGGGCTGTTCACCGGGTTCGGGTCACCCGTGGCTAGCCTTCGCAGCGCTCGCGCAGGGCGCGCAGATACGCCAGGTGCTGTTCGGCCTTCTCGTCGCGGAGAGCGGCGGTCGCCTCGTCGAAGCGCCACTGGCGCAGCCGGAGCAGTCCGAGGAACTCGACGGCGGAGGCGTGGCCGCGCACATGTCCTCCCGCGCGTTCGTCCCGTGCCGCCGCGAGCGCCTCGGGCTCGGCCTCGTCCCAGCGCCGCAACTCCATCAGGCTGTGGGCGAGTTGGGCGTGCAGGGCGCCGGCGGTGCGGGTGCCGGGGAAGTGGGTGTCGGCCGTGCGCGCTCCGGCCTCCAGGGCGGGCAGCAGGATGTCGTGGTGGCCGGCCTTGAGTTGGAGCGGCCACAGGGCCTGGCCCAGCAGGACGACGGTGTCCCAGTCGCCGAACTCCTCGGCCGCGTGCACCGCTTGGACCAGGTTGGGGGCCTCGGCGGCCAGCGCGGCGACACCCGCGCCCCGGGTCTCGTACGACAGCGGGGTGGCCGCCGACGGGACGCGCCAGCTCTCGGGCAGTGCCGCCTGCGCGGCGGCGAGCGCGAGGTGCAGATATCCCTGGACGGTGCGGGACACGGCGGCGGAGCACGCGGCGATGCCGTCGGTGGCGGCGGCCGTCCGTTCGGCGTGGGCGCGGACGGCGGGCCGGTAGCGGTAGCGGCCGTCGTCCGTGCGCTCGACGAGCAGGGCATCGGCGAGTTCGTCGAGGAGTCGCGCCGCCTCGGCCTCGTCGGTGTCGGCGGCGCGGGCAGCCGCGCGGGCGTCCAGGGCGGGCCAGTCGTACAGGCCGGTCAGGCGGTAGAGGCGGGCGGCGTCGGGGGTCAGCAGGCGGTACGAGTCCTCGACGGCGGAAGTCACCGGGTCGTTCTCGGGGCCTGCCGGTGTCTGTGGCGGTGTGGTCAGCCGGGGTGCGGCGGCGCGCAGCGCGTAGGGCGAGCCCGCGCAGCGGTCCAGTACGGCGGGCAGGGTGGCGCGGGCGGCGGTGACCGCCGGTTTGCCGACCAGCTCGGTGAGCAGGCGTTTCGCGTCCCGGCGGCCCAGCGGGCCGACCGGGATCCGCAGCGCGTCGAGGCCGATGAGGGAATGCCGCGCCACGACGAGGGTGACCACGTCCGGAGCCGGTGCCAGCAGCGGCTGCACCTGGGCGGCGGAGCGCGCGTGGTCGAGCACCACGAGAACGCGGCGGTCGGTGAGGGACCGCCGGAACAGGGCGGCCCGGTCGGCGGCCGAGGGCGGTATGTCCTCGTCGGGCAGGCCGAGTTGGCGCAGCAGGGTGGCCAGGACCGGTTCGGGGCCGAGGGCGCGCAGGTCGGCGTAGAGCTGTCCGTCGGGGAAGCGGTTCGTCTGCCGTGCGCCCCAGTGGTGGGCGAGGGTGCTGGTGCCGATGCCCTCGGGGCCGTGCAGGAGCGCGAGGCGCGGGCGCCCTGCGAAGGGGCGGGTCGCCTCCTTGTCCAGGAGTTTCAGGGCGTCCTGACGGTCCGTGAAGGAGCGGGGTGCGGGCGGGAGGCAGTGGCGTCCGGGCCCGGTGACGGGGCCCGGGATGCGCACACCTCGCGCGAACCGGGTCCAGACGAGGGCGAGTTCGGGGTCACTGTGGACGCGGTCGTGGACCATGCGGGCGATCGCGTCCAGTTCGTCGGGGGTGGCCGGTGCGGTCACCTCGCGTCCGGCGAGCCGGCGGACCATTCCGCCGGCCGACTCCCAGGCCAGCTTGCCCGCCTCGCTCGCCATCCCGGAGCCGACGGCCCCGAACACCGCACCGATGGCGCCCGTGGACAGCAGATCCATCACCGCGTGCACTCCCCCGTCGTCCACTCACCGCACAGCGGATCAACCTTAGCGCCGGTGAAGGACGGTGACGACGGGTCACCCCTGGTTGGCGCCCTTCGGAATGCCGTACGCGCGCTCCACCCGCAGCCGCAGCACGAGCCGTTTGTCGCGGACCATCGCGGCTCGGTAGTCGTCCCAGTCCGGATGCTCGCCGAGAACGTCCCGGTACAGCCGGACGAGTTCCTCGACCGTGTCGTCGTGCGGGTCCTTCGCGACCGGGGTGAGGTCGGCCGTGCCCTCGGCGACCGTGTACGCCCACCGGTCGGCGCTGGTCACATGGTAGGAGGCGCGGGGGTCCCGGCGCAGGTTGCGGGTCTTGGCGCGGTCGTCGGTGATCGACACGCGGATGACGCGCTCGTCGGGGTAGTAGGCGTGGCTGACGTTCGACAGCTGGGGTCGGCCGTCGCTCTTGAGGGTGATGAGCACTCCGCCGTGGCCCTCGGAGAGCAACCGGAGCAGTGCGTCCTGCGTCGCGTCGTGAGTCATACCTCCGTCAACCGTGTGAAGCACGTCACGCATTCCCCGAGCGGGGAGCCATCGAGTAGACACTGTCTACGAAGTCTTGGTAGACAGCGTCCATGAGCATGAGCGAACCGGAAGCAGGGCTACGGGACCGCCTCGTCGACGTCGGTGTGGAGCTGGTGGCCCAGGAGGGTGCGCAGGCGTTGACCTTGCGCGAGATCGCCCGGCGGGCCGGCGTCTCGCACGGCGCGCCCCGGCGTCACTTCCCCACCCACCTGGAGCTGCTGTCCGCCATCGCGCGGCGCGGTTTCGCCGAGCTGGGCGAACGGGCCACCGGGGCGGTCGGAGACGGTACGGCGAGCCCGCGGGCGCAGTTGACGGCGCTGGGGCGCGTCTATCTGGGGTTCGCGCTCGACAACTCCGGGATGTACGAGTTGATGTTCCGTCACGATCTGCTGGAGAGCGGTCACTTGGGGCTGCGGGACACCAGCCTGCCGCTGTTCGGTGTCCTGGTGGACCTGGTCGGCCGGGCCCGTCCCGATGCGGACGCCCGCCTGGTCGCGGGCGCGTTGTGGGCGAACCTGCACGGCGTCGCCCAGCTCTGGCGCTGGGGAAGCCTCCAACTCGCCACCGGCGCCGACGACTTCGTACCCCTGCTGCGGGCGGTCCTCGACGCGCACCTCGGTCCGGAGGCCGCCCTGTGACAGCGCGGCGGCGGCTCGTACTGGCCGGCAGTGTGGCGGGGGCGGCGATCGTCGCGCTGGACGGGACCGTGCTCACCGTCGTACAGCCCACGCTCCAGCGGGAGTTGGGGGCGTCGCTGGCACAGGTCCAGTGGACCAGTACCGCGTATCTGGTCGCCGTGGCGAGCCTGTTGGTGTCGGCCGGGCGGATCGGGGACCGGTACGGGCATCAGCGGGTGTTCGCGCTCGGCATGCTCGGCTTCGGTGCCGCCTCGGCCGGGATCGGGCTGGCGTCCGGTGTCGGCTGGGTGATCGGACTGCGGGTCGTGCAGGGGGTGTTCGGGGCGCTGTTGCAGCCGGCCACGCTCGGCATGCTGCGGGCCGCGTTCCCGCCCGACCGGCTCGGTATGCCCATCGCGGTACGGACGAGCGTGATCGGCATCGCGGCGGCGGCCGGTCCGTTGGTGGGCGGGGTGTTGGTGACCGCGGTGGGCTGGCGGGCGGTGTTCTTCCTCCATGTCGTGCCCTCGTTCGTGTGCGGCGTGCTCGCCCTCACCGTGCGGGAGCCGGAACACAAGGCGGCGAAGGGCATCCGGTTCGATCTGCCCGGCGCCCTGCTGCTCGCGCTCGCCCTCGCCGCGCTCATCCAGGCGCTGGTGGACCTGCCCGGCTCGGCGGGTGCGCTGGTCGTGTCCGTGCCGGCCGGCGTCGGCTTCGTATGCCATGAACGTCGTACGGCGCATCCGCTGCTGCCGCCGGACGTCGTCGGGTCGGCGGCGATCCGCGGGGCGCTCGGGATGCTGCTCGCCGCGTCGGCCGCGTTCTCCGGAACGTTGTTCGTCGTCACCTACTTCCTCCAGGACGCGGTGGGGCTCAGCCCTTTCCAAAGTGCCCTGCGGGGGCTGCCGTTGGCCGGGGCGATGGTCCTGGCCGCGCCCGGGTGCGCGGTGGTGCTGCGCCGGGTCGGTGCGCGTCGTACGGCCGGAGTGGCCATGGTGGTCGTGGCGTCGGGGGTGCTCGTGCTGTCCCGGGCCTCGGGCACGGTCGCGGTGTGCGGCGGATTCGCCCTGCTGGGGGCCGGGTTCGGGACGGTGATGGTGGCCGCGACGCAGGTGGTGGTGCGGGAGGCGGCCGTGGAGGCGGCCGGGGTCGCGGGCGGGCTGAAACAGACGGTGGTCAACGTGGGTCCGACGCTGGGCGTCGCCGCCGGGAGCGCGCTGATGGCCGCGAGCGGGCGGGAGTGGGCGCTCGGTGTGCTCGCCGCGGTGGCCCTGACCGGTGCTCTCGCGTGTCTCGTACTGCCCGGCCGGACAGTCGCGTCGCTCACACATCCCCCCGTTACAGGAGACCGCGCAGGTGTTCCTGCGCGACGATGAGTTCCGAGGTGTCCGGGGCCGGGTATGCGGGACCCCACCTCGTGAACGCAATTCGGAGGAGAGCCATGGCACAGCTGCTGCAAGAGGTCGACCCGGACGAGGTCGGACTGGATCACAAGGCGTTGGACCGCCTGGACCAGCACTTCGCCCACTACGTCGACGTGGAGCGCCTGCCGGGCTTCCTGGTGTCCGTGGCCCGTCACGGCCGCGTCGCCCACCTCACCGCCCACGGGCACCGCGATGTCGCGGCCGGACTCCCCGTCGCGCCGGACACGTTGTACCGGATCTACTCCATGACCAAGCCGGTCACCGCGGTCGCCGCGCTGCTCCTGGTCGAGGAGGGCAAGCTCTCGCTGGACGACCCGGTCGGCGACCACATCCCGGCCTTCGCGGACATGCGGGTCTACGACAGCGGTTCCGGCGCCGACGTCAGGACGCGCCCGGTGGAGCAGCCCATGCTGATCCGGCACCTGATGACCCACACCTCGGGCCTGACCTTCGCCTTCTACCACGCGCACCCCGTCGACGCCCTCTACCGGGAGGCGCACCTGGAGTCGTCCGTGCCGCCCGGCGCGAACCTCGCCGAGACGATCGACATCTACGCGAGTCTGCCGCTCCAGTTCGAGCCGGGCACGCAGTGGAACTACTCCGTCGCCTCGAACGTGCTGGGCCGGGTCGTCGAGGTGGTGTCCGGGCAGCGGCTCGACGAGTTCTTCGCCGAGCGGATCTTCCGCCCGCTCGGAATGCCCGACGCGGGCTTCCAGGTCCCGGACGAGAAGGCCGACCGGCTCTCCGAGTTGTACGGCGACGCCGAGGGCGGCGGTATCGAGCCGATCGCCGGGCTGCCGCTGCGGGGCGGCCGGCCGCGGTTCCTGTCGGGCAGCGGAGGGATGGCGGCGAGCGCGTACGACGTGCACCGGTTCGCGGAGTTCCTGCGGCGCCGTGGCGAACTCGACGGTGTCCGGCTGCTCGCCCCCGAGACCGTCGACCTCATGACCAGCAACCACCTGCCCGACGGCGCCGACATGCGCGCCTTCGGCAGCCCCGCCCACCAGGAACCCGGCAACGACGGCATCGGCTTCGGCCTCAGCGTCTCCGTGGTCATCGACCCCGAACGCACCCAATCCCCCACTGGACTGGGCACGTTCGGCTGGAGCGGGGCGGCGACCACGACGTTCTGGGTGGACCCGAGCCGCGATCTCACCGTGCAGTTCATGACCCAGCTGCGGCCGAAGCACTCGTTGAAGATCATCCCCGAGCTCAAGCAGCTGGTGCACGAAGCGGTCACGGACTGAGGCGCACCCTCACGGCTACTGATCCACCCGCAACGTGAACTCCAGCCCCTCCCCCGCCAGTTCACTCAGCCACTCGCGTGACCGTTCCGCCGTCTCCGCCGCCCGGTTCAGGCCGGCCGGCAGGTCGTCGGAGAGGATGTGGCGGACGGCGAGGGAGAGCGGACGCGAGACGCAGCGGGCCATCGCGCTCTCCTCCTCGTCGCCGACCAGGTCGAGGAGGTAGCTGCCGGACCAGGTCTCGCCCGTATCGCCCCGGACGTCGAGGGAAACGGCCAGGACGACCCGGTCGCGGTCGGCGTCCGTGGTGGGGTGGGTCGCCGCCAACTCCCTTGCCAGCGCGGCGATCCGCGTGTCGTCCCCCGCCTTCAGTTCGTCGAACACCGCGTCCCAGGCCCGCAGCCAGCCCTCCAGACGCAGCGTGCCCCGCACGAACGTCCGCGGCTGCCAGCCCGCCGGCAGCCCGTACTGCTCGATGAACGGCACGCTGTCCCGGTTCGGATAGACCTCGAAGGTCTCCCCGTCGACGACATGCGACCGGGTCACCTCCCAGGGACGCTCGGCAACCGTCTCCACCCCGTCCTCCAGGTACCGCGCCGGCGAGCGCAACGCGCCCAGCACCCCGGCCGGCGCCCAACTGAAGCGGTACCGGAAGTCGTTGGGCACCGCCGGCACCCCGCCGCAGTACGAGGTGAGGCTGTACGAGGCCGCCGTGTGCGCACCGATCTCCTCCCGGGCGCGGGCGACGAGGCGGTGGGCGAAGAGGTGGTCGATGCCGGGGTCGAGACCGGCCTCGGTGAGGACGACGACCCCTGCTTTCTCCGCCGCCGGTACCTGTTCGAAGACGGCGTCCGAGACGTAGCTGGAACAGGCGAAGTGTGCCTGCCTCCTTACGCAGGCGGCCAGCAGCGCCGCGTGTTCGGGCGCGGGCAGCATGGAGACCACGACGTCTCCGGGCGCCAGTTCGGCGGTGAGCGCGGCGAGGGTGAACGCACGCGGTTCCGCACGCCCCGTCAGGCCCAGGTGATCCAGGGCCCGAGCCGCACGCTCCTCGGTGCGGTGCCACAGCCTCACCCGCTCGGCGGCGTCGCACAGCAGGGCGAGACCGCTGCCCGTGGACAGCCCGGCGCCGATCCAGTGGACGGTACCGCTCGCGCGCACCACCTCAGACATGGCCCAACTTCCCTTCCCCGGCGGTGATGTCGCTATCGATTCCGCGTTCGCGGGACTTCGTACGGAACAGGTCCAGGCAGCGGCCCCATGCCCCGCCCGTCTCGAACTCCAGCAGTTGCGGCAGCAGCGCCGCCGAGAAGTCGGTGCTGGACTCCCTCGGCAGGAGGGACGGCAGGTTGTCGATGGCGATGAGGTCGAGCGGGGGCCGGTCGCTCAACCGCCGTACCGGGTCGTCCCATTCGGTCGTGCGGTCGTAGACCGGCAGCACGTTGAGGGAGGAGCCGACATCGCAGGTCACGTCGGCGACGGTCCGGAGACGGCGGGCCGGGTCGTCGAGGTCCTCCTCGCGGAGGAAGGGCGGCACCGGGGTCGTCGCCAGGACGCAGTTGACCAGTACGTCGTGGGTCAACAGGGCCGGGCGGTCCAGGTGCTGAGTTTCCGCCAGGTCCCAACAGGCCGGTTCGACGCCGGCCTCGGCGAACGCCACCCGCGCTCCCCGGCCGCTGCGGCCCAGCGCGCCGATCACCAGGGCGCTGAACTCCGTGTCCCCGGCGGTGGGTTGGAGGATCTTGTCCAGCTCCTCCTTGGAGGTGGGCGTCAGGGGCGCGACCAGCCGGCCCCGGTGCTGGAGCACGGCCAGGGCCGCGCCCAGGTAGCCCGCCCAGAAGCCGAACGCGGCCAGGCGGCGTCCGTCGTCGTCCACCAGGTATTCGAGGTCGAGCAGCGCCCCTCCCCCGGCCCCGAACCGCCGCAGCAGGTCGCTCGCCCCCGGCTGGCCCTTGTAGGCGTGCCCGAAGAAGATGTGACGGTGTGTCAACTCGGCCGGTTCGTCGGGGAGTTCCTTCAGGCCGAGGATCACCGCGTCCTGCGGCGCCGACACCCAGGAACCCGCAGGTGCCACGCGGGCGCCCACGGCCTCGTACTCCTCGATCGGGAAGATCCGTTGCGGGGACTCCTCGACCGTGAGGGTCACCCCGTTCTCGACGAGCCGGCGGGCGTCGGAGGGGACTACCGGGGTGCGGCGCTCGGTCGTGCGGGCCTCGTGGCGCAGCCACAGATGGAGCTCGGTCATACCAGGTTGACCTCCGGACGCGGGGCGTCGGCCGCGAACCGGCCGGCGCTCAGGGGGCTGACGTCCACGAAGGGTACGTGGCCGAGGTACAGGTCGCGGATCACCTCGCCGACGGCCGGTCCCTGGAGGAAACCGTGGCCGGAGAAGCCGGTGGCGTAGAGGAAGCGGGAGACCGAAGTGGCCTCGCCGATCAGGGCGTTGTGGTCCGGGGTGTTCTCGTACAGGCCCGCCCAGCCGCCGGTGCGGCGCAGGTCGAGGAGGCCGGGGGCGCGGCGGCGCATGGCCTCGGCGAGGCGGGGGATCCAGCGGTCGTGGGTGTCGGTGGCGAAGCCGGGACGCTCGTCCGGGTCGGACATGCCGACGAGGAGGCCGGGGCCCTCGCTGTGGAAGTAGAGGCTGGTGCTGAAGTCGATCGTCATGGGGAGCGTGGGCGGGAGGCCGGGTACCGGTTCGGTGACCGCGATCTGGCGGCGCAGCGGCTGTACAGGGAGGTCCACGCCCGCCATCGCGCCGATCCCCTTGGACCAGGCGCCGGCCGCGCAGATCACCGTGTTGGTGTCGATGCGGCCGAGGGTCGTCACCACGGCGGTGATCGTGTCGCCGTGGGTCTCGATGCCGGTGACGTCGGTGTGGCGCAGGATCGTCGCGCCGTGGTCGCGGGCGGCGGACGCGTAGCCGTGGACGACGGCCTCGGGGGTGCAGTGGCCGTCGTCGGGCGAGTAGGCGGCGGCGAGCAGGCCCTCGGTGCTGATCAGCGGGGAGAGACGGCGGGCCTCGGCGGGGTCGATCATGCGGCTGGGCACGTCGAGGGAGTTCTGCAGCCGGACGCCCGCCTCGAAGCCGGCGACGTCCTCGGGGGTGGACAGCAGGAACAGGTAGCCGACGCGGTGTAACCCGATGTCGTACCCGGTGTCCTCCTCGAACCGGCCGAAGGCCTCCAGACTGCGCGCGCCCAGCTGCACGTTGAGCCCGTCGGAGAACTGCGCCCGCACTCCGCCGGCCGCCCTCGAGGTGGACCCGGCGGCGAGTTCGTCCCGTTCGACGAGGACCAGGTCTCTGACGCCGGCGCGGGCCAGATGGTAGGCGATGCTCGTTCCGATGACCCCGCCGCCGATGACGACGACCTCGGCCTGACGCTTCACGGGCGCTCCTTCTGTGCCGCGTCGATGACGGCCCAGGCCGCTGCCGCGTCCTGGATGCCGAGTCCGACGCTGTTGTAGTAGACGATGTCGTCCACTCCGGTACGGGCGCTGCGGCGGCCGGTGAGTACGGCGCCGAGCGGGATCAGGTCGTCGCGGGCGAGCAGTCCGTCACGCAGGGCGTCGACGATCGGCCCGGCGTGGCCGGCGGCGGTCTCCGGGTCGTCGACCACGACGGCCGCCGCGCGTCGCAGGACCTCGGGGTCGACCTCGCCGCGGGTCGGTTCGAACGAGCCGACGCTGACGACCGTGCAGCCGGGCGCGAGCCAGGCACCGTGCACCACGGGGGTGGTGCTCAGGGTGCAGGCGGCGACCACGGACGCGCCGGTCACGGCTTCCTTCGCGGTGTCCACCGCCTCGACGGGGAAGGGCAGTTCGGCGGAGAGCGCTTCTGCGGCGTGTGCGCGGCGCTGCGGATTCGGGCTCCACAATCGTACGGACTTCAGGTCGCGGACCCGGGCGATCGCGCGGACGTGGGCGAGGGCCTGGGTGCCGGAGCCGAGGACGCCGAGACGGTCGGCGTCGGGGGCGGCCAGGGCGTCGACCGCGACGGCGCTGCCGGCGGCCGTGCGCAGGGTGGTCACCGCTGTGCCGTCCATGACCGCGACCAGGCGCCCGGTGACGGGGTCGAGGGCGCTGATCACCGCGTGGACGGTGGGCAGTCCGGCCCTGGCGTTGGCGGGGTTGACGCTGCCGAACTTCGCCACGGCGCCGGTGTCCGCCGACAGCCGGGAGACGTAGGCGAAGACAACGCTGTCGTCGAAGCGGCTGGGGTGCATGATCTTGCCGGGCAGGTCGGCGTCGCCGGCACCGAGCGCGGTGAAGGCCGCCCGCTGCGAGGCGATGGCCGCGTCGGCGTCGAGCAGGTGTCGGATCCGGTCGCCGGAGAGGAAGAGGATGTCGTCGGTCATTCCCTCTTCCTGTCCGGACTCCGCCCACCGGAATCAGGACCAGTGCGCCACCGCGTCCAAATGGGGCAGGTGGTGGTCGAGGCGTTCCCGCTTGGTCCGGAGATAGGTGATGTTGTTCTCGCAGGGCGGGATCAACAGCGGTACCTCTTCGGAGACTTTGATGCCGTGTTCCAGCAACGCCTCGCGTTTGCGCGGGTTGTTGGAGAGCAGCCGGACGCTCGCCACCCCGAGGTCGTGCAGGATCTCGGCGGCGACGCCGTAGTCGCGGGCGTCGACCGGCAGGCCGAGGGCGAGGTTCGCCTCGACGGTGTCCAGGCCCTCCGCCTGCAGGGCCATCGCGCGCAACTTGGCGAGCAGGCCTATGCCCCGGCCCTCGTGGCCCCTCAAGTAGACGACGATGCCCCGGCCTTCGGCGACCACGGCCCGCATCGCCGCGTCCAGCTGGTCGCCGCACTCGCAGTGCTGGGAGCCGAAGGCGTCGCCCGTCAGGCACTCCGAGTGCAGCCGGGTGAGTACGTCGTCCGTGCCGATGTCGCCGTAGACCAGGGCCACTTGCTCGTCACCGCGGTCGTGGTCCAGGTAGCCGATCGCCTGGAATTTGCCGTACACGGTGGGCAAGGGAGCATTCACGACGCGTTCCACGCCCGCGGGCTGTGGAGACTTCTTCTTGCCGAGTACGCCAATGTTTTCTGTCATGATCTGGTTCCTAAGCAGAGACGAAAGGCCGTGAAACAATGAATGGTTCGGGCTCACGGACGGCGGCATACGGACTGGTGCCGGCGGACACCACGGAGGACGTACGGACTAGGGGGGCAGGTGTCTCAGCACAGGTCGCCGTCCTTCCGGTCGGCAGTTTCGAGCAGCACGGCCCGTATCTTCCGCTGGCGACCGACACGCTGGTCGCCTGTGCCGTCGCCCGGGAGATCGCCGCGGCGTACCCGGTGCATCTCCTGCCTCCGGTGACGATCGCCTGCTCGCACGAGCACGCGGCCTGGCCGGGGACCGTCAGCATCTCTTCCGTGACCCTTCATGCGGTGGTGCGGGACATCGCGGACTCGCTCCGCCGGTCGGGGGTCGAGACCCTGGTGGTGGTCAACGGTCACGGCGGAAACTACGTGCTGGGCAACGTCGTTCAGGAATCCTCCGCGCGCGGTGAGCGGATGGCGCTGTTCCCCGCCGCCGAGGACTGGGAGACGGCGCTGGAGCGGGCGGGGGTGGTGACCTCGCTGCTCACCGATATGCACGCGGGGGAAATCGAGACCTCCATTCTTCTGCACGCTCATCCCGAATTGATCCGTCCCGGTTATGAGACCTCCGATTTCGTCGCCGACGACCGTCGCCATCTCCTGACGCTCGGTATGTCCGGCTATACCGAGTCGGGCGTCATCGGGCGCCCTTCCCTCGGCTCGGCGGAAAAGGGGAAGGCCTTGCTGGCGAGCCTCGCCGATTCCTTCGGCGCGTATTTCTCGATGCTGACCGCGGACGCCTGAGCGGGTTCCGGGTCCGGTACGGCGGTGCCGGGCCCGGCGGTGCGCAGGCCCGCGCCCCAGCGGGCGACCAGGACCAGCAGACCGGGCGCGGCGGCGGCGAAGCTGAGCACGCCGTAGATCACGGCGACGGACAGGCCGCTGCTCGCGCCGAGGCCCGCGGCGCCGAACGCCCAGGCGGTGACGCCCTCGCGGGGGCCCCAGCCGCCCACGTTCAGCGGCAGGCCCATGGCGACCAGCGCGAGGACCGCGATGGGCAGCAGCTGGGCGACGGTGGCGGCGGAGCCGGCGGCGCGGGCGGCGACCACGAACATCGCGAGGTGGCCCGCCAGGATGACGAGCGAGGAGAAGGTGACGCCGGGCCAGTTGGCGCGGGAGAACAGTCCGGCGCGTGCCTCGTCGAGGGTGGTGCGCAGGGCGCGACCGCGGTGGGTGGCGCTGGGCGGACGGTTCATCCGCAGCGCGGCCACGACCGCCAACGCGCCGACGGCGGCGAACAGGACGAGCGGGGCGACGCTGCGGGCGTCGGCCATCACCGGGGAGTCGAGGCCCAGCAGGACCGCCACCCCGACGACGGCCAGCGCGATCTGCCCCGCGACGCGTTCGAGGACGACGGCGCGTACGGCGCGGCCCATGTCACCGGCGCTCTGTCCGTGGCGTACCGCCCGGTGGACGTCGCCCAGGATGCCGCCGGGAAGGGCCGCGTTGAGGAACAGGGCGCGGTAGTAGTCGGCGACGGCCGGGCCGAGCGGCAGTTTGATGCGCAGCCCGCGCGCCACCAGGGCCCAGCGCCAGGCGCTGAACACGGTGGTGACGACGCCGATCCCGAGCCCGATGAGCAGGGTGGGTGCGTCGATGCGGCGCAGCCCGTCCAGGAAGACGCCGGTGCCCAGGCGCCACAGGAGGACGCCGAGGATGGTGAGGCCGGCGACCGTGCCGAAGTGGGTGCGTACCGCGCGGGAGTTCACCCGGCTCAGGATGGCGCTCAGGACGCGGCGGGCGCCGGACGCGCGGTCGGTGCCGGGGCGCGGTGCGGCGACGATCACCCCGATCCGGTCGCCGGAGACGGCCGAGCTGTGCAGCGGCGGGGTGTGCCGGGGCCGCCGCTGCACCTGCTGTACGGCGGCCTCGGCACGGAGTTCGAGGGCGACCGGCGCGGACCGGTCGACGCGTACCCGGCGTGTCCTGGTGGCCGTCCGCGGTGCGACCGTCCTCATCGTCTCGACGCTCATGACGTGCCCCCCGTCGGCCGGGCCAGCGCCAGCAGGTCGCTGTGGTGGACCAGCACGCTCAACTCCCCTGCCGCGCAGGCCGCGAGGCGCCGCTCCAGGTAGCTGTCGGCGCGCTCCTTCAGTTCGGGGCGCTCCTCGACGGCCGCGCCGACCCAGCCGCGCAGCCACTCGGCGGTGAGCGCGGACTCGTCGGGGCCCAGGCGCCAGGCGCTCGGGTGGACGCGGACCGTGGCGCCGTGCGCGGCGAACGCCTCGCAGGTGACGGTGACGGCGTCGGGGCCGAGGAGTCCGTCGCGCCGCTGGTGGGCGTTGAACGCGTCGGCGATCTCCTCGTCCATCGGGTCGGCCGGGGTGAGTTCGACCCGTCCGGCCACGGAGAGGGTGAGCAGCGCCGGGCAGCCCGCGCCGACACAGGCGGCGACGAGGGCGTCGACCTCCTCGCGGGTGAGGACGTCCAGGAGCGCGGAGGCCGTCACCAGCGAGGCGCCGACCAGCGCGTCCGGGGTCAGCCGGGCCACGTCGCCGCGCCGGGTCTCGACGGTGACGCGGCTGCCATCGGCGGCGGCGCGGGGGGAGGCCACGGCGGCGAAGTGGAGGAGGTAGGGGTCGCGGTCGTGCAGGATCCAGTGCTGGGCGCCGTCGAGGCGCGGCGCGAGCCAGCGTCCCATCGAGCCGGTGCCGCAGCCCAGGTCGTGGATGACCACCCCGGACCGGCCGGGCAGGTTGGCGAGGCGGATGCGCAGCGGGTCGAGCAGTTCGGGCGCCCGCGCGACGGCGTCGGCGCCCTCCCGCAGCTCCAGCCACTCGGGCGCGTACCGGGGCGGATCGTCGGGCCCGACGTCCCGCAGCCGTACGGTGGCCCGCTCGCCGGGTCGGCTCGCGGGTCCGGCGCCGGGGATCACGGAACCCGGCCCGGTCTGCTCGCCGGCGTCCGCCGAAACCGTTCCCGCCATCACGTCCTCCACTCCGGGCTGTGCCGGGGCCGCCAACATCCCCAGCGGTACGCCCCTCGGCCCCGGCTGTGCCGGAATCCGTCCGGCCTGTCCGCTCTGTCCCGCCGCCCGTGCGGACTGCGTGGACTGTGTGGACTGTGTGGACTGCGTGTTCCTCATGCCGCCCTCCGGGGTTCGCTGGGGAGCCGGGTGAGTACGCCGGCCAGGCTGCGGGCCGTGGTGGCCCAGCCGTCGAGCGCGGCTCGTCTGCCCCGGGCCGCCGCCTTCAGACGTCGGCGTACGTCGGCCTCGCCGAACCAGCCGCGCAGTTCGGCGGCGAGGGCGGCGGGGTCCTCCGGCGGGACGAGGATGCCGGGCACCCCGCCGTCGGGGGCGCGGCCGACCGCCTCGGGGAGACCGCCGACGTCCGTGGCCAGCACGGGGATGCCGCGCGCGAGGGCCTCGGTGACGGCCATGCCGTACGTCTCGGCGTACGACATGAGGACCATGAGGTCGGCGGAGGCGTAGGTGGCGTCGAGTGCGGCGCCGGCGCGCGGGCCGGCGAGGTGCAGCCGGTCCTGGAGGCCGTAGCGCTGGATGAGGTCGCGCAGGTGGTCGACGTACTCCGGGTCGTTGCCGAAGCCGCCGACGCACTCGCAGGTCCACGGGAGGTCGGCCGCGGCGGCCAGGGCCTCGATCAGCCGGTGCTGGCCCTTGCGCGGGGTCAGCGTGGCGACGCACAGGAGGCGGGAGACGCCGTCGGTGCCGGAGGCGAGGGGGGCGATGTCGGCGCCGGGGGTGGCGACATGGACCCGGTCGGGGGCCAGGCCGTGGTGGGAGACGAGGCGGCGGACGGCCCAGTCGCTGGTGCCGATCACCGCGGACACGGCCCGCAGGACGGTGCGTTCCTTGGCGTCCAGCTCGGCGGCGACGGACGCTTCGAGGCTGGTCTCGTCGCCGAGCGGGAGGTGGACGAGGACGGCGAGGCTCAGCCGGTCGGCCTCCGGGACGACGATCTCGGGGACTCCGCAGGCCACGATCCCGTCGAGGAGTACGGCGGTGCCGTCCGGCAACTCGCGCAGCACCCGGGCGAGTTCGGCACGCGCCGCCGCACCGGGCCGGGGCCACTCGCCGTCCACGGCGTGCCCCAGGACCTGCCAGCCGAAGCCGGGCAGGTCCAGGCTGACGCGCCGGTCGTAGGCGTTGCCGCCGCTGGGCGTGGCCGGGTCGTCGACGCCGCCGGGCATCACGAAGTGCACGGTGCGCAGGGACATGGGGATGATCTCGGCATTCTGGGAGGCGACGCGCTGCGCGGGCAGGAATCCCAGCGAGGTGGTGCGGTCGATGGTCACGTCGCTCACAGGGCACGCTCGTAACTCGCCCAGGCGACGTGCGACTCGTGCAGGGTGACCTGGAGTCCGGCGAGGCCGCGGGCGCCCTCGCCCAGCGCGCCCTTCTCGATCCGTTCGGCGAGCCGGTCGGCGATGACCTTCGCCAGGAACTCCGTGGAGGTGTTGACCCCGGCGAAGTCGGGCTCGTTGTCGAGGTTTCTGTAGTTCAGCTCGCTGACGACGGCGCCCAGTTCCTGGGTGGCCAGGCCGATGTCGACGACGATGTTGTCGTCGTCCAGCTGCTCGCGCCGGAAGGTGGCGTCCACGAGGAACGTGGCTCCGTGCAACCGCTGCGCGGGTCCGAACACTTCGCCGTGGAAGCTGTGGGCGATCATGATGTGATCGCGAACGGTGATGCTGAACAACGGACGACCCTCCAGGTGCGGCGCGTCTGGTCCCCCGGCTGATCCCTGCCGGGGGATGCCGTGTAGTACGGCTGCACGGCATCCCCTGTTCAGCCGAGTCTCACTCTTTTCTCAGGTCAGACGCGCTTGTCGTACGGAATTGAACGGTTCTCAGCCGATGTCGGCGTAGCGGACCCGGTGGCACAGCGCCGGGATCTCCCCCGAGGCGAGTCTCGGCAGCAGGTCGGGCAACTCCTCGAAGCCGCTCTCCCCGGTGACCAACGCGTCCAGCGCCGGGTCGGCGAGCAGTTCCAGGGCGAGGGCGAGCCGGTCGGCGTAGGTCCGGTTCGCCCGGTTCGGGGAGACGGTGCCGACCTGGCTGCTGCGGATGACCAGGCGGCGGGAGTGGAAGGCCTCGCCGAGCGGGAGGCTCACCTTCCGGTCGCCGTACCAGCTCAGTTCGAGGACCGTGCCCTCGGCGGTGAGGAGTTCCAGCGCGCGGGCGAGGCCCTGTTCGGTGGCGCTGGCGTGGACGACGAGGTCGCAGTCGCCGAGCGCGTCCGCCGGAAGCGCGAAGCCGACTCCCAGCGCCTCGGCGGTCTTCGCACGCGTGGGATCGGCGTCCACCAACTGGACACGCACGCCCGGGAAGCGGGCCAGCAGCGCGGCCACCGAGCAGCCGACCATGCCGCCGCCGACCACCGCGATCCGGTCGCCGATCAGCGGCCTCGCGTCCCACAGGGCGTTGACGGCGGTCTCCACGGTCCCGGCGAGGACGGCCCGCCCGGCGGGCACGGAGTCCGGCACCGGTGTCACGGCGCTCGCGGGCACGACGTAGCGCGTCTGGTGCGGATAGAGGCAGAAGACGGTACGGCCGGCCAGCGCGTCCGGGCCCTCCTCCACGACCCCGACGTTCAGGTAGCCGTACTTCACCGGGCCCGGGAAGTCGCCCTCCTGGAAAGGGGCCCGCATCGTCGCGTGCTGGCTCTCGGGCACGCCCCCGCGGAAGACCAGCGTCTCGGTGCCCCGACTCACACCCGACCACAGCGAACGGACCAGTACCTCGCCCTCGGCGGGGTCGGGCAGGACGACGTCCCGTATCTCGCCATGACCGGGAGCGCCGATCCAAAACGCCCTCGCTGTGCGCTTCATCGGGATCCTCCTGAACGATCGGGAAGCTGTTCACGTACGGGTAACCACAGGCCGCGCACAGTACGCGGCGTTGATCGACTCTGTCATACGGCCGGAGGGTGTGCGGTGGCCCTGAACAACACTTACGACGCAAGGCTGGTCCAGCAGGAGACCGCTGTGGGAGCGGGCGTGCAGGTCCTGTTGCTGGCGTTGCTCGGCACGGCGATCGGAATGGGGCCGGCCGGCTGGCTGACCGGCCTGGCGTTCGCGATCGCCACCTGGGCCGTGCTCTCCAAGGCGCTGCACCGGACCCGGACCCGTTCCTTCGGCCCGGCCAACCGGGTCACCCTCGGCCGGGCCATCCTGGTCGGCGGGGTGACCGCGCTGGTCGCGGACTCCTTCGAGAGCTCGCCCCCGGTCACGCTGCTGGTCGGACTGACGGCGGTGGCCCTGATCCTGGACGGCGTCGACGGCAAGGTCGCCCGGCGCACGAACACCTCCACCGCGCTGGGGGCGCGCTTCGACATGGAGGTCGACGCGTTCCTGATCCTGGTGCTCAGCGTGTACGTCTCGACGCAGATGGGCTTGTGGGTCCTGCTGATCGGCGGCATGCGCTACGCGTTCGTCGCCGCCGCCCGCGTCTGGCTGTGGCTGAACGCCCCGCTGCCGCCGAGCACGGCCCGCAAGACGGTCGCCGCCACGCAGGGCATCCTCCTGCTGCTGGCCGGCGCGAACCTGCTGCCGGAGGCGGCCAACATCGGCGTGGTGGCGCTCGCGCTGGGCACGCTCGTGTGGTCGTTCGGCCGCGACATCCTGTGGCTGTGGCGCACCTCCCGCACTTCCCTCGTCGAGGAGGTCGCGGCGGAGAAGGTGCTGGAACTGGTCTCGCAGTAGGGACGGTCACGCCGGAAGGGCCCGGACCACCAGGTGGTGGATCCGGGCCCTTCGGCATGCGGGGCTACGACCGCGGGGTCCGGCCGCGCACGATCGCGAACGCCCCGGCGGCCAGGCCCAGTACGCCCACGATCAGCCCGGCAACGCCGAGGCCCCGGGCGGTCGAGTCACTGCTCGACGAGGAGGCGGAGGTGGACTTCGTGTCGGTGGCCGCCGTCGAGGCCGAGGCGACCGGGGTCTGGTCGCCGCCCGCGCTCCCCTTGGCGGTGAGCTTGAGGACGGGCGCCGGGTTCTCCGGCTCGTCGCCGGCCGTGGTCTCCTCGATCCAGCGGACTACGTTGCCGTCCGAGTAGGTCTGCAGCGTCTTGAACGTCAACTGGTCGGTGTCGTCGGGCAGTTGACCGAACGCGACATTGAAGTCCTCGAACTGCCCGGCGCCGATCCTCCCGCCGGTCCAGGTGATCTCGGAGACGGCGTCGGTGATCGTGCCGTCGTCGGTCTTCACCGGCGTCTTGAGCTTGCTGGTGGTGACCTTCGCGGTCCAGCCGTTCTGCGGGGTGACCAGGACGCCGAGGACGGGGTGGTCGGTGGGGAGGAACACCTGGACCTTGGTGGTGCTCGCCTTGTCCTCCTCGTTGGGGACGCGGAAGGCGATGACCCCGTCCGTGGCTCCCTTGGCGTAGCTCTCGGGGTGGACGGTGACGTGCGCGGAGGCGACACCTGCGGCGGCCAGGACTCCGGCGGTGGCGAGCGCGGCGACGGTGCCTGCGCGGCGCAGGGTGGTGCGGTGTGCGGACATGGTGAGGTGATCTCCGTACGGGAAAAGGAAGGTGGGTGGTCAGACCGGGTACGGGATCGGGGCAGGGGGGCCACGGCGGCTCACCGCGTGCCGCAGGAGGAGCTGTCGCAGGGGGGCCGCGTCGGCGGCGGCGCGTCCGGACCGGCGGGCGGGACGGGTGGGCAGCGGTGCGGGGGCGTGCCGCCACCAGGCGACCAGCCCCGGCACGAAGGCGACGGCCCAGCGCAGCAGCGACCACAGCGCGGCCTCGCCGCGCCGCAGCCACCAGGCCGCGACGAGGGCGGCGCCGACGTGGGCGGCCACGGCGTGCGGGGTCATCGCCTGCGTCTGCCGCATGGGGGCCATGCCGTGCCCCGACATCTGCGCCATCCCGGCCATCGCCATCCCGGCGCGCGGCCGTGCGAGGTCGAAACCGAGGTGGAGTCCCGCCTGAGTGGCGAGCATCGCGGCACCGATGCCGGGCAACGACCGCTCACGCCCGCCGAGCAGGCAGCCCATGCCGAACACCACGAGGAACCCGGCGCCGTCCGCCCACGACGGAGGTGTCGCACCGGTGGCGAGCCCGTGCCCGGCGGCGGCCAGCAGCACACACACCGCGGCGAACACCGCGGCGCGCAGGCTCCGTACCGCCGGGGATGCGCTCATGGTGACGGATCCTCCCACGGGCCCTTGCCGCCGGAGCCGTCGACGGCGGTTTAGGGGGCAGCTCATATCTGGTTCATGGCTTGGTACGGGGGTGGCGCGTGGGACGTTCAGTCGGGGTGGGGTGACTCGTGCGGGCATTCCTTGATCTACCGGGATACGGGGAGACCGGGCGCGGCTCACTTTCCGCGCGGCAACAACGCGATCGCCGCCGCCGGTACCGCGGCCAGCGCCAGCCACGGCACCGCGGTCGGCAGCCCGGTGTCGAGGAGGGTGCCGGTGGCCGCGCTGCCGAGGAGGACGATCAGTCCGGAGACGGAGGACAGCGCCCCGGTGTAGAGGCCGAGTCGACCGGGTTCGGCGAGGTCCGGGATCCAGGCGCGGGCGACGGGGGCGACGAGCATCTGGCCGAGGGTGAGCAGGACGACGAGGGCGGTCGCGGGCAACAGCCCGGTGGTGCCCGTCGGTTGGGCCGGGCGGGCCAGCGCCACAGCGGTGAACCCCACGGCGATCAGCAGCAGCCCGGCCGCCATGGACCGGCGCGGATCGAGCCGCTCCCCCGCCCAGCGCGTGACGGGCAGCTGCGCGGTCACCACCAGCAGCGAGGACAGCGCGAACAGCCAGGCCAGCGGCGCCTGCGAACCGGTCGCTCGCTCGACCTCCTCGGGGAGGGCGAGATAGAGCTGGTTGTACGCGAGGAGATAGGCCCCGTAGGCACAACACAGCGCCAGGAAGGGCCGGTTGAGCAACAGCGCCCGTATGCCGCCCTTCTCGCGGATGCGCGTCCGCCCGGGAATGTGCTGGGGCAGCAGCCACGCATGACCGGCGAGAACGAGCACGAACACCCCGGCCCCGGCCAGACATGCCACCCGGAAGTCCACCGCGAGCAGCAGCGCACCGAGCAACGGCCCGACGAAAGCGCCGGCTTGGCCCGCGACGGTGAACAAGGCGAGCACCCGCGTCCGTTCACCCCCGCCCGTCTCCTCCCACTCGACCGCCTGCCGCGCGACCTCGGACTCCACGGCCGGTGAGAACAGGGCGGCGGCGAACCCGATGAGCAGGACGGCCCCCACGACCGCCCAGGTCCGTTCGGCGTACCCGAGCCAGCCGAACCCGGCGATCCGCAGCACGCACCCGGCGAGCACCACGGGCCGTACGCCGTACCGGTCGGCGAGCGCCCCGCCGACCACGAACAGCCCCTGCTGGCTGAAGGTCCGCAGCCCCAGCACCAGCCCGACCAGCCACCCCGCCATGCCGATCACGTCCGCCAGGTGTGCGGCGAGGAACGGCAGGACGGCGAAGAAGCCGATGTTGAAGGCGAGTTGGGTGAGGATCAGCAGCCGGAGCAGTGGGGAGAGCGGGGTACGCGCGAGGGCCACGGAGGTCATCGGGCGGCCAACTCCCCATGTCCGGAGGCTCGGGTGGCCCGGGTCGCTCGGGTGGTTCGGGCGGCTCCGGTGGTGCGCACGCCTCCGGCCTCCGTGACCGCGAGCGCGCCGAGCAGGGCGAGTACGGCGGCGGGGGCGAGGACGGCCCAGGGGGCGCGCTCGGCGTAGGGCTGGTTCTCGGCGAGGAGGAGGCCCCACTCCGGGGAGGGCGGTTGGGCGCCGAGGCCGAGGAAGCCGAGCGAGGCGAGGGCGAGGGCGACCCCGGGCAGCCGGAGCAGGGCGTGCCGGGTGACGGGCGGCAGGACGGCGGGCAGCAGTTCGTGGCGCAGGATGTGCCAACGGCCCGCGCCCAGGCCCCGGGTGGCGGTGATGTGCAGGGTGGCGCGTTCCTGCCGCAGCAGTGCGGAGGTGTGCGCGGCGAGCGGCGTCCAGGCGAGGGCGGCGACGGCGAGGGCGGGGGTGCCGCCGCCGTTTCCGGCCACGGCGGTGACCAACAGCGCGGCGAGGACCGGCGGTACGGCGTTCACCGTGTCGACGAGCGGCCCGGAGACCCGGGGCAGCAGCCCGAGCAGAACGCCGGTGGCGAGCGCGACGGCGCTGATCGCGAGGGCGAGCAGCAGGGTGTCGACTACGCCGTGG
Source organism: Streptomyces sp. NPDC088350 (assembly GCF_044753545.1). NCBI lineage: Bacteria > Bacillati > Actinomycetota > Actinomycetes > Kitasatosporales > Streptomycetaceae > Streptomyces > Streptomyces sp. NPDC088350. The sequence continues at coordinate 859,022 of NZ_JBIVNL010000003.1, forward strand.
GCGACCCGCGCGAGGAGATCCCGGCCGAGCGCGTCGGTGCCGAACGGGTGGGCCCAGGTGGGGTGTTGGAGACGCAGGCGGGTGTTCAGGGCGAGCGGGTCGCGGGGCAGCCCGAGCGCGACGACGCCGAGGAGCAGGGCGCCGTAGACAACGGGCAGGGTTCGTCGGGGAGTCGGGGTGGGTCCGTGGAGGGACGGGAGGGCGTCGGCGCGCAGTGCGGGGCCGGTGAGGAGGCGGGTCGCGAGGCGGGAGAGTCCGGCGGCGACGGCGGCGAGCAGGAGGAGGGCGAGGGTGCCGGCCTGGAGGACGGGCAGGTCCTGGGCCAGGGCGGCCTGGAGGGTGGTGCGGCCGAGTCCGGGGATGTCGAAGATCTGCTCGACGGCGACGGCGCCGCCGGTGAGTCCGACGACGAACAACCCCGTGTTCGGCAACAGGCCGGGCAGGCAACGGCGTACGGCCTTCCGGGCGATGGTCCGTTCCGGCAGCCCCCGCGCGGCGGCGGCCCGTACCCACGGCTCGGCGAACGCGCCGGGCAGCAGGTCGTCGAGCAGCCGCCCGAGCACGGCCCCGGCGGGCAGCCCGAGCGCGAGCGCGGGCAGCACGATCCAGCGCGGCCCGTACCAGCCGAGGGCGGGCAGCCAGCCGAGTTGCACTCCGACGACGGTGGCGAGCACGGACGCGGTGAGGAACTCGGGGAGCGCGGCGAGAACGGCGGAGCCGGTGCCGCCGGAGCGCGACCCGGTCGCTCCGCCCCGCCGCAGCGTGCGGGCGCACACCGTGGCGGCGGTGACGAAGGCCACCACGAGCGCCGCGCCCATCAGCAGCAGGGACGCGCCCAGGGCTTGGAGCACCCCGGGCACGACCGCGTCCCCGGAAATCCACGACCGCCCGGCGTCTCCGCGCGGGAGTCCGCAGAGCCATCGTCCGAGCAGCCGCAACGGGCCGTCATCGAGGCCGAGTTGGGCGCGGACGGCGGCGAGCACCTCGGGATCGGGGTCGCGTTCCGCCGACCGCGCCTTGAGCACGGTGAGTGCCGGGTCGGTGCGGGAGAGCCAGGGCAGCAGGCCCACGGCGCACACCAGGGCCGCCGCGAGGAAGGCGCGCCACAGGACCGTGGCCGTGCGGTGCGGCATGGTTCAGCGCCGGGTTCCGGTGCCGACGAGGGTGCGCTCGTAGGGGTCGAGGAGCACGCCCGCGACGGAGGTGCCGACGCCGGTGACGACCCGCTGGTGGACGAGCGGCACGACGGCGTCCGTGCCGAGGATCTCGGCCTCGGCCGCCATCGCCGCGCTCTGCCGGGCGGAGGTGTCGGCGGTGCCCTGGGCCTTCGCGACGGCCCGGTCGACGTCCTTGTCGCACAGCAGGGCGAGGTTGTAGCCGCCGTCGCAGGTGTAGTCGCTGGCGAGCACCGCGACCGGATCGCCGGTGTCCACCAGGGTGTTGCGGGCGACGACGAACGCGTCGAACTTCCCGGCCAGGGCGTCGCTCTCGATCCGCGAGTACTCGCGGACCTCCAACTTCACCGTGAATCCGGCCTGTTCCAGCTGCTGCTTCAACACCTGGGCGGCTTCGGGGAGTTCGGGCCGGTTGTCGTACGTCGCGAGGGTGATCGCCGCCCCGTTCGGCGTCGCGGCCTGCCCCCGCCCGACCGGTTGCTCGCGTTCGCCCGCGGCCCAGGTGACGGCGGGGCCGTAGACACCCCGGCCGGTGTCGGCGTGGCCTTCGTAGACACCCTTGGCGAGTGCGGAGGTGTCGACGGCCTCGCGGGCGGCGGCGCGGAGCTTCGGGTCCTTGAACGGCCCTGTCCTGGTGTTGAGTTGGAGGCTCGTGGTGCGGGTGGTGGCGGTCTCGCGGCGGGTGCCCGCGTCGAGGGTGGCGGCCTGGGCGACGGGTATCGCCTCGGCGATGTCGACCTGGCCGGTGCGCAGGGCGTTGGTGCGGGCGGTGCCGTCCGCGATGAACCGCGCGTCGATGCCCTGGGCCTGCGCGAGGCCGCCCCAGTAGTCGTCGAAGCGGTCGAGGGTGGCCGCCGTGGAGCCGGTGACCTTCGTCAGTGCGAAGGGACCGGTGGCGGTGCCGACCGGGTCGACGCGGCCCTTCGTGTCGTAGGCCTTCGGGGAGAGGACGGCGAGCGCGGGGCCGGCCAGCCTCAACGGCAGTACGGGGTCGGGGGATTCGGTGGTGACACGTACGCGGTCGCCGCCCGCGGGCTCGGCGGTGAGGGTGACACCGGAGAGGGCGGCCGGGGCGGGCTTCGCCTCGGTGGCGTGGGTGAGGGCGGCGGCGACGCGGGCCGGGGTGACCTCGGTGCCGTCCTGGAAGGTGGCCTCGCGCAGGGTGAACAGCCAGCCGCGGTCGCCCTCGCGCTGCCAGGAACGGGCGAGCGCGGGGGCGGCGGCGCCGTTGGCGTCCAGGGAGGTCAGGCCTTCGGTGACGCCGAGGCGGCTGAGGAGGGTGGCGTCGGCGCCGTAGGGGGAGAGGTTCTCGGCGGGCGGGAACGCGAGGGCCACCCGGAGCCGGGAGCCGGACTTCCCGGTCGTCTGCCCGCTCTCCTCACCGGCGGAGGCGAAGCACCCGGCGAGGAGCGGGGCGAGAGCGAGCGCAAGGAGCAGCCGGGCAGGGCGGGTTCGTCGGTATCGCATCGCGTCTACCGCCCCATCGCCAGTTCGAAGTGCACGATCCCGTGGCCGCCGCGGCCGGGATCGTCGCGCTCGTCGTGCACGACCTTCCCGAGCGAGCGCCAGAACGCCTCGGCGCCGGGCACGGCGGGATCGGTGTGCAGATATGCGGCGCGGTAGCCGCCGTCGGCCGCGGCGAACGCGAGGAGTTCGGCGACGAGGCGCCGGGCGAGGCCGCGGCGGCGGTGCCCGGGGCGGACGTAGACGCGGCGCAGTTGCGCGGTCCCGCCGGAGGGGTAGCGCTCCGCGAGGGCGCGCGGGTTCGGCGGGTGGGCCGGGCCGCGGGAGTCGAGGGCGGCGGTGGCGACGACCGCGCCGTCGGCGGGGTCGAGTGCCACGAGGAGGGTGTGGCGGGCCGGGGCCAGGTAGGCGGCGGCCGGGTCGATGATGTCGGCGTGCCAGCGGGGCACGTAGCCGGTGGCGAAGTCGCGGTAGACGGTGTCGAGCATCACGGCACGCGCACCGTCGACGTCGTCGGGGCCTGCCGCCCTGATGCAGTAGTCAAGCACTTGCACATCATATGCATTAAGTCTCCGGTCCTTGATCGCGCCCGGCGGCCACCCTGAACGGCCGCTCCCGATTTGACAGCCCTGCGGCCGACCCCTAAAACCTAGCCACATGACATTCATTTTCAAAACCGCGATCGTGGCGGACCGGTAGTGCGCGTCGCGTTCGTCGGCAAGGGCGGCAGCGGCAAGACCACGCTGTCGGCCCTCTTCGCCCGCCATCTGGCCCGCTCCGGCGCCCCCGTGCTCGCCGTCGACGGCGACATCAACCAGCATTTGGCGCAGGCGCTGTCCCCGGACACCGAACCGGTCACCGCCCCGCCCCTGGGCGCCCACCTGGGCGAACTCAAGGACTTCCTGCGCGGCACCAACCCGCGTGTCGCCTCCCGCGAGGCCATGATCAAGACCACCCCGCCGGGGCGCGGCTCACGCCTGCTGCGGCTGCTCGGCGACGACGAGGTGCACGCCCGGCACGTGGTCCGCGCGGGTGACGTGCCGCTGATGGCGACGGGCGAGTTCGAGGAGAGCGACCTCGGGGTGGCCTGCTACCACTCCAAACTCGGCGCGGTGGAGCTGTACTTGAACCACCTGCTCGACGGCCCCGGCGAGTACGTGGTCGTCGACATGACGGCCGGCGCCGACGCCTTCGCCTCCGGCCTCTTCACCCGCTTCGACCTGACGTTCCTGGTGGCCGAACCCACCCGCAAGGGCGTCTCCGTCTACCGCCAGTACCGCGACCACGCACGGGAGTTCGGCATCCGCGTCGCCGTCGTCGGCAACAAGGTGACCGGCGAGGACGACCTGCTCTTCCTCAAGGAGGAGGTGGGCGACGACCTGTTGACCCACCTGGTCCACTCCCCCTGGGTACGCGCGGCCGAACAGGGACGTACCCAGGGCGAGTTGGAGCAGCACAACCGTCACGCCCTGAACGTCCTCCGTGACACCGTCGACGCCCACCCGCGCGACTGGCCGACCCTGCACCGCCACGCCGTCGACTTCCACCTGCGCAACGCGCGGGCGTGGGCGGACCGGGCGACGGGCCTGGACCTGGCCGCCCAGGTGGACCCGGACTACGTACCGGGCCCGACGCCACTCACCTGACGACCACCACTCACTCACCAACTACCGGACAGGACACCCCTTTTCATGTCTCTCGACGTCTCCCCGAAGCTCCTCGCCGAAGCCGAGCACGGTGACATCCGCGAGGCGGACTTCGTGGACACGGTCCGCACGTCCCTGCCCTACGCCTACGACCTGGTCGCCGGCCTCGCGGCCGAACTCCACGACGGCACCGCCGACTTCACCGACAACCAGACCCCGCCCCCGTCCGAAAAGGAACGAGGCCAGCTCCTCCGCGCGTTGGCCAGCGACGCGATCCGGGGCAGCCTGGAGCGCCACTTCGGGGTGGCACTGGCCTTCCAGAACTGCCATCGGGTGGCGGCGTTCCGTCCGGAGGCGCTGGGCGGGGAGACGCACGCGCGGTTCACGTCGCCGCGCTCCCAAGTCCTGAACCAGTCACCGGAGTTCAGGGACTGCTGACGGAGAGCAGCAGCGAGACGAAGCGCCCGGCGTCGTCCAGCCACGGCAGGTGTCCGGCGCCCGGCTGCACCACGAATTCGGCGTTCGGGAACAGTCCCGCGTACTCCGCCAGCGCACGCGGCGGACCCGCGATGTCCCACTCACCCGCCAGCACGAGCACCGGAGACGTGAAGCCGGCCAGGGCCGCGCGGGTGTCGTCGGGTTGGAAGGCGCCTTCGGCGGTGTAGACGGTCGCGGCCTCCGGGTTCTTCTCCTTCGCGTCGGCCTCCTCGAAGGCGCGCGCCGACTCGTCCCAACGGGCGTGGGAGAAGGGCGCGATGGCCTGCCAGGAGTCGGGGGTGGCACGGCCGGCGGTGATGTCCTCCAGGGCGGCGAACGCCGGTCCGAACCACGGTTCGGACCGGCGCAGTCGCGCGGTCTCCAGCCGGTCCCCGGCGGAGATCCGGATGCCGACCGCGTAGACGCTGGGGGTGATCAGCGCCAGCCGTGACACCCGGTCCGGGTGGCGGGCCGTGTACAGCGCGGCCAGGTTCGCGCCGGCCGAATGGGCGAGCAGGTCCGCCCGGTCGAGGCCCAGGTGCTCGCGCAGCGCCTCGACGTCGCCCACCAGGCGGTCGCAGCGGTACGACGCCGGGTCGTCCGGCACCTCCGACGCGCCCGTGCCGCGCAGATCCAGCCGGATCAGGCGGCGGTGGGCGGTCAGGCCGCCGAGCGTGCCCAGGTAGGCCGAGTCCCGCATCGGTCCGCCGGGGAGGCAGACCAAGGGCGGTCCGTCGCCGGACTCGTGATACGCGAGGCGGGTTCCGTCGGGTGCGGCGAAGATCGGCATGGGCGTGAGCCTGTCAGGGGGCCGGACCTGCGGCAACCGGATTGTCGTACGGCGAACGGGCCGGTCCGGTGCCGCGCTCAGGCCGCGCGCCGGGCCCGGCCGCGGTGGTCGCGGATGATGTCCGCGTACCGGTGGCCGGAGCCCTTGATCGTGCGGACCTGGGTCTCGTAGTCCACGTGGACCAGGCCGAACCGCTTCTCGTAGCCGTACGCCCACTCGAAGTTGTCGAGCAGCGACCAGGCGAAGTAGCCGGCCAGCGGGGCGCCCTTGCGGGCCGCCGAGGCGCAGGCGGCGAGGTGCTGAACCAGGTAGTCCTGGCGTTCGGGGTCGTCGACGGTGCCGTCGGGGCGTACGACGTCGGGGAACGCCGAGCCGTTCTCGGTGACGTGGATCCTGCGCGGGTCGTACTCCTCGGTGAGACGGAGCAGGAGGGTCTCTATGCCGGAGGCGTCGATCTCCCAGTCCATGCCGGTGCGCGGGACGCCGAGGCGGCGCACGGCGCGGGTGCAGGGGGCGGGGCCGGTGGGGTCGTCGGCGACGGTCGCCGGGAAGTAGTAGTTGAGGCCGAGCCAGTCGAGCGGGGCGGCGATGGTCTCCAAGTCGCCCGCCTGCTCGGGGAGTTCGACGCCGTACGTCTCGACCATGTCCGCCGGGAAGCCGCGGCCGTGGATCGGGTCGAGCCACCAGCGGTTGACGTGGCCGTCCTGGCGGCGGGCCGCTTGGACGTCCTCGGCGCGGTCGGTGGCCGGATACACGGTGGAGAGGTTGTTGACGATGCCGACCTGGGCATTCGGGGCGGCGGCGCGGATCGCCTGCGTCGCGAGGCCGTGGCCGAGGAGGAGGTGGTAGGAGGCGCGGACCGCTGCCGTCAGGTCGGTCCAACCCGGGGCCATCTTGCCTTCCAGGTGGCCGATCCAGGCCGAGCAGGAGGGCTCGTTGAGGGTGGTCCAGTGGGTGACGCGGTCGCCGAGGCGTTCGGCCACGACCGACGCGTACGCGGCGAAGTGCTCGGCGGTCGCGCGCTCGGGCCAGCCGCCCCGGTCCTGGAGCGCCTGGGGCAGGTCCCAGTGGTAGAGGGTGACGGAGGGAGTGATGCCCGCGTCGAGGAGTCCGTCCACCAACTCGTCGTAGAACGCGAGGCCCTTGGGGTTCACCGGGCCGTCGCCGCCGGGGAGCACCCGGGGCCAGGCGATCGACAACCGGTAGGCGTTGGCGCCGAGTTGACGCATCAGGCCGATGTCCTCGCGCCAGCGGTGGTAGTGGTCGCAGGCGACGTCGCCGTTGTCGTCGTTCGCGATCTTGCCGGGGGTGTGCGAGAAGGTGTCCCAGATCGACGGCCCGCGTCCGTCCTCGGCGACGGCCCCCTCGATCTGGTACGCCGCTGTGGCCGTGCCCCACAGGAAGTCGTGCGGGAGTGCGGCGAAGTCGATGGTCACTGAAGTCCCTTTACGGTCAGCGGAGTTGGTCGGTTCGGTCACTTGACGGCGCCCGCTGTCAGCCCGGCGACGAGATAGCGCTGGAGCAGCAGGAAGCCGGCGACCACGGGCACGCTGACGACCAGCGAGGCGGCCATGATCTGGTTCCAGTACACGTCGTTGAGCGTGGAGTAGCCCTGGAGTCCGACGGCGAGCGTGCGGGTGGCGTCGTTGGTCATCACGGAGGCGAAGAGGACCTCGCCCCACGCGGTCATGAAGGCGTAGACGGCGACCGCGACGATGCCGGGTATCGCGGCGGGTACGACGACCCGCAGCAGCGCGCCGAGCGGACCGCAGCCGTCGACCAGGGCGGCCTCGTCCAAGTCCCGTGGCACGGAGTCGAAGTAGCCGATCAGCATCCAGATGGAGAAGGGCAGGGAGAAGGTCAGATACGTCAGGATCAGACCGCCGCGCGAGCCGAACAGGGCGATGCCGGTGGCGTTGCCGATGTTGACGTAGAGGAGGAACAGCGGGAGGAGGAAGAGGATGCCGGGGAACATCTGGGTGGACAGGACGGTGACCGTGAAGACGCGTTTGCTGCGGAACTCGTAGCGGCTGACGGCGTACGCGGCGAAGACCGCGATCACCACCGAGCAGACCGTCGCGGCGACGGACACGATCAGCGAGTTCAGGAAGTACTTCGCGAGCGGGACCGTCGACCAGATGTCGATGTACGGGCGGATCGTGAGCCCGCTCGGCAGCCAGCGGAACGTGCCCGTGACGTCCGAGAGCGGTTTCAGGGAGCTGGAGAGCATGACGTACACCGGCACCAGGACGAAGCCCGCGAGCAGGGTGAGGAAGATCCGCCGCGACCAGAGGAAGGAGCGGGGCGGGGCCATCGGTGAGGTGGGGCTAGACATCGGCCGTCCTCCGTCCTCGTGAGGTGAGCACCAGGTACACGCCGGTGACGACGAGCAGGAACAGGAGCAGCAGGACCGACATCGCGGAGCCGGTGCCGAAGTTCCAGGTGACGAACGACGCCTGGTAGATGTGCACCGAGATGAGGTCCGCGGCCTCCGGTGCCGACCTGCCGAACAGGACGTAGGGCGTGTTGAAGTCGTTGAACGTCCACAGGAACAGGACGAGGACCAGTACCTGGTTGACCGGGCGCAGTGCCGGGAGGGTGATGCGGCGGATCTGCTGCAGGCGGCCGGCGCCGTCGATCGACGCCGCCTCGTACAGCTCCTTGGGGATGTTCTGGAGGCCGGCCATCACGATGAGGAAGGCGAACGGCCAGCCCTTCCACACCGAGACGATCAGCAGGGCGTAGAAGCTGTTGTCGCCGATCAGCCAGAACGACGGCTTGCCGGTGAGGTGGAGCTGGTCGTGCAGGACGTGGTTCACCAGGCCGTTGTCGTGCTGGAACATGAACACCCAGGTGATGACGGCCGCGTAGACCGGCAGCGCGTACGGGACGAGGAAGAGCGCTCTCAACAGGCCCCGGCCGCGGAAGTCGTCCTGCAGGTAGATCGCGGTGACCGTGCCGATCAGCCAGCAGAGGCCGACCGAGAGCAGGGTGAAGCCGACGGTGACGAAGAAGGAGTGGAGGAGCGCCTTGCCGACGGGGGCGCTGAAGTCCACCGACACCTTGTAGTTGTCGAAGCCGGACCAGGGCGCGGTGCCCCAGTCCCGGATGTAGAACTGGGTCAGCTCCTTGAAGCTCATGACGATGCCGATCACCATCGGCACCAGGTGGACCAGGAGTTCGAGAATCAGGGCGGGCAGGAGCAGCAGGTAGGGCAGTCCGATGCGGCGGATCCGGTCGGTACGGCGGGGGCGCCGGCCCGGGGCCGCCGGGCCGGAAGGGTTCTTCCGCACGGCGGCCTCCGGGGTGACAGTGCTCGTCACAGTCGCACTCACTTCGCCGGCATCTGCTGCTGGGCCTTTTCCAGCTCCGCCTTCACGGACGCGGTGGTGACCGCGCGTCCGGCGGCGGCGTCGGCGAACAGGTTCTTGACGGCCGTGCCGACCGCCGTCTCGAACTGGGACTCGTCGGCGACCTGCGGCAGCGCGGCGACGCTGGTGGCGAGGGTGTTCTTGAGGACGGAGTTCGCCGGGGTGTTGAACGCCGTGTCCTGCTGCGCGGTCTTCACCGGCGGGATGGAGCTGTAGGCGGTGTTGAGGATCTTCTGCTCGGCGTCGCTCGTCATGAACTTCACGAACTGGATGGAGCCGTCGAGGTTGTCGGTGTTCTTGAAGACGGCGAGATTGATTCCGGCCACCATCGAGTTGACCTGCGCGCCGGTGCCGGGGGCGCCGGACTGCACGGGCACGGGCGCGATGCCGTACGAACTCTCGCTCATGCCCTGCGACTTGAGGTTGGCGGACGCCGACTGCCACAGCAGCATCGCGGTCCTGCCCTTGGCGAAGTCGCTGACGGACTGGTTCTGCGCGTACTCGGCGTTGCCGACCGGGATGACCTTGTCCTTGGCCATCAGGTCGACGTACTGCTTGACGGCTGCCACGACACCGTCGTTGGTGAAGTCGGCCAGCTCGCCGGCGCGGAAGAAGTCGGCGCCGTGCTGCTTGGCGAAGACGAAGGCGTGGTGGATGTTCTCCGAGACGTTGGCGCCCTCGGCACCGAGCCCCTGCTTGCCCTTGGCCTGGATCTTCTTCCCGTCGGCGACCAACTCGGCCCAGGTGGCGGGAGGCCCGGAGATGCCGGCGTCGGCGAAGATCTGCTTGTTGTAGTAGAGCGCGTACGCCATCGAGTACAGCGGGACGGCGGCCGGGTCCTTGCCGGTGGCGCCGGTGGAGCCGAGCGCGGAGTCGACGAAGCGGTCCTTGCCGCCGATCTTCGCGAAGTCGGCCGCGCTCCACGGGAGGAAGGCGCCGGTCGCCTGGAGGGAGGCGCTCCAGGTGTTGCCTATGTTCAGGACATCTGGACCCTGGCCCGAAGTGGTCGCCGTGAGGATGCGGTTGAGCAGGTCGGACCAGGGCACGACCTCCAGCTTCACCGTGATGCCGGTCTGCTTCTTGAACTTGTCGAGTTCCGGCTGCAGGACCTTCTTGTCGATCGCGATGCCGGCGCCCTGGTTGGAGGCCCAGTAGGTGAGCGTCTTGGGCGAGTCGTTCGACCCCCCGCCCGTCGACGAACCGCCTCCGCAGGCCGTGGCCGCAAGAGCGAGTGACATGGTGACGGCGCCTACGGCCGCGGCTCGGATGCTGCGCATGCTCCGGGTTTCCCTTCAGGGAGTGCACTCACGACTTAATTTAGGACGTGAGTTAAACCTCGGGAGCCAGAGGCGTCAAGAGTTTGGACGCCACTCGTCGAACTCGGTCGTACCTCTTGACTGCCGCGTTCACGGCCCTGAAGCATTCCCCCGCGAGAGAGCGCTCCCCACCCCACCGGCGTTCATTTCATGAACAAGGAGAGCCGCGACATGTCCTCAGTTCGACGCAGAACCGTCCTCGGCGCAGCAGCCGCCGCGTCCGCGCTGTCGGGGCTGCCGACGCCCGCCTCGGCCGCCCCGACAGCGGTGAAGCCCGCCGCCCTGCCCGGCGGTGGCGATCTCGGCCCGAACGTCATCGTCTTCGACCCGTCGACGGCCGGCATCCAGGCGAAGCTGGACCAGATCTTCGCCCAGCAGGAGACGGCCCAGTTCGGCACGGGCCGCTGTCAACTGCTGTTCAAGCCGGGCACGTACAGCGGGCTCAACGCCCAACTCGGCTTCTACACCTCGATCTCGGGTCTCGGCCTCTCCCCCGACGACACCACCATCAACGGCGATGTCACGGTCGACGCCGGCTGGTTCAACGGCAACGCCACCCAGAACTTCTGGCGTTCGGCGGAGAACCTCGCGCTGGTCCCCGTCAGCGGCACCGGCAGATGGGCCGTGGCTCAGGCGGCCCCCTTCCGTCGGATGCACGTACGCGGCAGCCTCAACCTCTCGCCCACCGGCTACGGTTGGGCCAGCGGCGGCTACCTCGCCGACAGCCGGATCGACGGCCAGGTCCAGCCGTACTCGCAGCAGCAGTGGTACACCCGGGACAGCGTGATCGGCAGCTGGCTCAACGGCGTCTGGAACATGGTCTTCTCAGGCGTGCAGGGCGCACCGGCACAGGGCTTCCCGAACCCGGTGTACACCACGCTGGCCACGACCCCCGTCTCCCGTGAGAAGCCCTTCCTCTACCTGAACGGCTCCGAGTACCGCGTCTTCCTCCCCGAGAAGCGCACCAACGCGAGCGGGGTGACCTGGGGCAACGGCACACCGCGCGGCACCTCGCTGTCCCTGTCGCAGTTCTACGTCGCGAAGCCGGGCGTCACGGCGGCCACCCTCAACCAGGCGCTCGCCCAGGGACTTCACCTCCTGCTGACCCCGGGGATCTACCACCTCGACCGGCCGATCCAGGTGAACCGGGCCAACACCGTTGTTCTCGGCCTGGGGTACGCAACTCTCGTCCCCGACAACGGGGTTACGGCCCTGAAGACCGCCGACGTGGACGGCGTACGGCTGGCCGGTCTCCTGATCGACGCCGGCACGGTCAACTCCACCACCCTGCTGGAAGTGGGCCCTTCGGGCACCACGACGGACCACTCCGCCAACCCCACCACCGTGCAGGACGTGTTCGTGCGCATCGGCGGGGCGGGCGCCGGCAAGGCCACCACCAGCATGGTCGTCAACAACCGGCACACCATCGTCGACCACACCTGGGTCTGGCGCGCCGACCACGGCACGGGCGTCGGCTGGGACACCAACCGGGCCGACTACGGCGTCGTGGTCAACGGCGCCGACGTGCTGTTCACCGGCCTGTTCGTCGAGCACTTCAACAAGTACGACGTCCAGTGGAACGGCGAGCGGGGCCGCACGATCTTCTTCCAGAACGAGAAGGCGTACGACGCCCCGAACCAGGCGGCGATCCAGAACGGCTCGATCAAGGGGTACGCGGCCTACAAGGTCGGTGACAACGTGACGGTGCACGAGGGCTGGGGCCTCGGCAGTTACTGCTACTACAACGTCGACCCGACGATCGTGCAGCACAACGGCTTCGCGGCCCCCACCCGGTCGGGCGTGAGGTTCCACGACCTGCTGGTCGTCTCGCTCGGCGGGCAGGGCCAGTACGAACACGTCGTCAACGAGACGGGCGCGGCGACTTCGGGCACGTCGACCGTGCCGTCGACGGTGGTCTCGTACCCCTGAGATTCCGAGGGTCCATGAGACCCCCGGAGTCCCCGAGTACGTGGCGGGTGCGGGCCGAAGCTCCCCCTTCGGTCCGCACCCGCCACCGTCACCGGACGGTCACCGCACTCGGCGCGGGCGCGTACCCCGACGACCGGGCCGCGAACGTCCCCCGGCCCTGTGTCCGGCCGCGCAACCGCGTGGCGTAGCCGAAGAGTTCGGCCAGCGGCACGGTCGCCGTGACGATCGCCGAACCGCCCCGGATCGTCGAGCCGGTGACCCGGCCGCGCCGTGCGGCGAGGTCTCCGAGGACTCCGCCGACCGCGTCCTCGGGCACGGTGACGGTGACCTCGACGACCGGTTCGAGGAGGACCGTCGCGCAGGCGCGCAGGGCTTCGCGCAGGCCGAGGCGGCCGGCCGTGCGGAACGCCTGCTCCGAGGAGTCCTTCACATGGGTCGCCCCGTCGGTCAGCGTCACGCGCAGTCCGGTCACCGGGAAGCCGCCGATCGGCCCCTCGGTGAGGGCATCACGGCACCCGGTCTCCACCGAGCGGACGTACTCCTGCGGCACCCGCCCACCGACGACCGCCGAGCGGAACTCGAAGCCGAGGCCGTCGAGCGGCTCGACGTCGAACACCACGTGCGCGAACTGGCCTGATCCTCCGTCCGGTTTGACGTGCCGGTAGACCCGGCCGGTCACTCCGCGCAGGACCGTCTCCCGGTAAGCGACCCTGGGGCGGCCGACGTTGACGTCCACACCCGTGGCCCGGCGGATCTTCTCCACCGCGACCTCCAGGTGCAGTTCGCCCATGCCGGACAGGACCGTCTGGCCGGTCTCGGCGTCGGTCCGCACGACCAGGGAGGGGTCCTCCTCGGCCAGTCGGGCCAGGGCCGATGCCAGTCGGTCGGTGTCGGTGCTCCTGCGGGCCTCGACCGCCACGGAGACCACCGGGTCGGCGACCGCGGGCGGTTCGAGGAGCAGCGGGGCGCCGGGGGCACACAGCGTCGAACCGGCGCGGGCGGACTTGAGTCCGACCACGGCGACGATGTCCCCGGCGACCGCCCGGTCCAGGCGTTCGTGCCGGTCGGCCTGCACGCGCAGGATGCGCCCGATCCGCTCGGTGCGCCGCGTCCCCGGGTCCCACACCGTGTCTCCCTTCTCGATCGTGCCCGAATAGATCCGCAGATACGTCAGCCGTCCGGCCGCCGTCGCGCTCACCTTGAACGCCAGCGCGGAGAACGGGACTTGGGGGTCGGGGGCTCGCCTCTGCTCACCGCCGTCCTCGCCCGTTCCCCTTACCGCCGGCACGTCCAGCGGGGAGGGCAGATACGCCACCACGGCGTCCAGCAGCGGTTCGATGCCGCGGTTGCGGTAGGCCGAGCCGCACAGCACGACCACACCGTCGCCGGTGCGGGTCAGATCGCGCAGCGCCGCGCTCAACGTCCCGGCGGACAGCGTGGATGCGGCGTAGAACTCCTCCAGGGCGACCGGGTGCAGTTCCGCCACCGCCTCCTCCAGCAAGCGCCTGCGCCGCCGCGCCTCCGCCAACATGCCTTCCGGTACCGGGACTTCCTCCGGCGCATCGCCGCCGTCGGTCCACACCAGGGCCCGTAGGCGCAGCAGGTCGACGACCCCGGTGAAGCCGTCCTCCGTACCGATCGGCAACTGCACGACCAGCGGCGCCGGATGGAGCCGTTCGCGGATCGACGCGACGGCCGTGTCGAGGTCGGCGCCCGCGCGGTCGAGCTTGTTGACGAAGGCGATGCGCGGCACGCCGTACCGGTCGGCCTGGCGCCACACCGACTCGCTCTGCGGCTCCACGCCCGCGACCGCGTCGAACACCGCGATCGCGCCGTCGAGGACGCGCAGCGAACGCTCCACCTCGTCGGCGAAGTCGACGTGTCCCGGGGTGTCGATCAGGTTGACGCGGTGACCGTCCCAGGCGCAGGTGACGGCCGCGGCGAAGATGGTGATGCCACGGTCGCGCTCCTGGGGGTCGAAGTCGGTGACGGTGGTGCCGTCGTGGACCTCACCGCGCTTGTGCGTGCTGCCGGTGAGGTAGAGGAACCGCTCGGTGACGGTCGTCTTGCCGGCGTCGACGTGGGCGAGGATGCCCAGGTTGCGGACGGCGGAGAGCGGGTGGGTGAGAGGGAGTTCGGTGCGCACGGCCCGTGGCCTTTCGAGAGTGATTCCGTGCAGGGCGGCGCGATTCCCGTACGAGAGAAGTGAGTTGACGGTACGTCAGTGACTCGTCACGGGTGTCCGGTACCGGCCGCGCGGCGGGTACCGGAGGGACGAGGACACGAGGATCACGGCGGTGCGGTCACGCACGGCGGGCTCCCCTCACTCGTCAACGGATGTGGCGAGTGTAGGGAAGCCCGGGGTGGTGGGGCACCGGATTTTTCGGGGGCGGGCGGTCAGGCGCAGGTGGGGACGCCGTCGAGCCAGGCCGGACCCTGGATGTAGATGTTGGTCATCCATGCCTTGTAGTCGGGCAGGTAGGCCCAGGCGTCGTTGGTGTAGCCGTCGGAGGTGACGGTCTCCGCGTGCTTCTGGCACTCGACGCGGATGCTGGTCGCGTCGGGGAAGGCGTAGACGCGGCCGGCGCTCACGGAGGGTGCCGTCTTCGTCCACACCCCGGTGCCCCAGGTGCGGAAGACATGCCCGGTCACCGCACCGGTGTTGACGCGGACGGCCCCGAAGTAGTCGCCGCCCAGGCGGACATCACTGACCATCAGATGCGTGCCCGACTGCCTGGCCTCGACCATCTTGCCCGCGCCGAGGTAGATCGCGATGTGGTGCAGGTCCGCCGAGGAGCCGTAGGCCAGGAGGTCGCCGGGGAGCAGCGGGGCCTCGCCCTGGGCGGCGGTGAAGCGGGCGGCGGCGCGGGTCGTGTAGTACTGCCGGCTCGCGTCGCCGTTGAGGATGTCGGAGCCGGCGGCCTGCGCGTAGGCGTAGCGGACGAGACCCGAGCAGTCGAAGCCGAGCCGGGAGCCGTCGTCCCTGCTGGCCTCGTCAACGCCGTCGTACCTGCCGTAGGTGGCGCCCGGTTGGTCGCCGTGGCCGCCGCTCCACGTGTACCAGGTGCCCGCGTCGACCTGGGCGCAGGCGGCGGCGATCGCGCTCTGCGCGGCGGCCGAGGCGCCCGGTGCGAGGACACCGCAACCGCTCGTCGCCGGGGCGGCGACGGCCGCGGGTGCCCAGAGGAGGAGGGCGAAGAGCCCGATGAGTGTGCCGATGATTCCGGTCCGCCGGAGCATGCCGGGACCCCCGATTTCTGTGTGCCGTGAGTGGTCGTCCCTCAGCCTGCCGACCGTGCCCCGGCCGGTCGAGGACCGGGCGTCGCCCCACCCCGAAGGGCAACGGGAAACCCTGGGGAAACCCCGTCCCACCAGCGGCAGTTGACGATCCGCCTCAGGGCTTCGCGCACCCTGGGGTGAAGGACACGGGCAGTCCCGGCATCAGCGTCCTGCGCTCGCGAGGGCCAATTGCCTTGCGCAGGCGGCAGATTCGGGCGAGTTGGACGCCGGGGTCCAGGTCCCACAGGCGTACGGTCCCGTCGTTGCTGCCGCTGGCGACGGTCCGCCCGTCCGGGGCGAACGCGACGCCCCACACCGCGTTCGTGTGCCCGGTGAGGGTGGCCCACGGCCGCCGTCCGGGCACGTCCCAGAGCCGAACCGTACGGTCGCTGCCGCTGCTCGCGAGGAGGCGGCCGTCCGGGGAGAACGCGATGCCGCGCACGGATCCGGTGTGGCCGGTCAGGGAGGCCTCGGCGCGGCGGTGGCGGACGTCCCACAGGCGGACGGTCCCGTCGTTGCCGCTGCTCGCGAGGGTCCGCCCGTCGGGGCTGAAGGCCACCCCGCGCACGGCGCCGGTGTGTCCGGTGAGGGTGGCGAGCGGGCGGTGCGTGGCCGTGTCCCACAGGCGCACGGTCAGGTCGTCGCCCGCGCTGGCGAGGGTGCGGCCGTCGGGGCTGAACGTGACGTCGTTGGCGGAGTCCGTGTGGCCGGTGAGGACGGCGAGTCGACGGTGCGTCGGCACGTCCCACAGCCGGACCGTGCGGTCGGAACCGGCGGAGGCGAGGGTGCGCCCGTCCGGGGCGAACGCCACCGAGAAGACGTCCCCGGTGTGGCCGGTGAGGACTCCGAGCGGGCGGCGGGCCCGGACGTCCCACAGCCGGACCGTGCCGTCGGAGCCGGCCGAGGCGAGGGTGCGGCCGTCCGGCGCGAACGCCACGGAGAACACGCTCTCGCGGTGGCCGGTGAACGTCGCCACGACCCGGCGCCGCGCCACGTCCCACAGCCGGACGGTGTGGTCCGCGTCGGCGGTCGCGAGAAGTCTGCCGTCCGGGCTGTACGCGGCCTGCGTGACCTCGGTGAACGGACGTGCCGACAGCACCGGGCCGCGCAGGTCCCACAGCACCACGGACTGGTCGAACCCGCCGGTGGCCAGGGTCGTCCCGGTGGAGTCCACGGCGACGGACATCACGTAGTCGGTGTGCCCGGCGAGGATCGCGGCCGTGCGTCCGGTGCGCACGTCCCACAGGCGGGTCGTGCCGTCGCCGCTCGCGCTGACGACGGTCGCGCCGTCGGGTGTGTAGGCGACCGCGTTGATGTCGTCGCTGTGCCCGGTGAGGATCGCGGTGTTCCGGCGCGAGCCCACGTCCCACAGGCGTACGGTCCGGTCGATGCCCCCGGAGGCCACGCTCCGCCCGTCCGGCGCGAACGCCACCCCGAGCACCTCGTCGGTGTGCCCCCTGAGGACGGCGAGGGCCCGGCCCCGGTCGGTGTCCCACAGGCGTAGGGTCCGGTCGGAGCCGCCCGAGACGAGGGTCCGGCCGTCCGGGGCGTAGGCCAGCGCGTCGACCCGCCCGGTGTGCCCGACGAGCCGTACCTCGGACGGATGGTCGCCGCCGGTGTCCCACAGCTGGACCGAGCCGTCGGCGGCGGCGATCGCGAGGGTACGGCCGCGGGGGTCGAAGGCGAGCGCGCGGGCGCCCCTGGTGCGCACGGGCAGCAGGGTCCGCACCCGGTGGTCGGCGGTGCCCCAGATCCGTACACCCCCGGCCGTGGAGGTCGCCGCGAGCAGGGACCCGTCGGGGCTGAAGGCGGCGGACCGGCACCCTCCGGGAACGGTGAACTCGGCGACCGCGCGGTGGTCGGCGGTACGGCGCAGTTGTACGGTGCCGTCGCCGCCGGCCGTCGCCAGCAGCCGGCCGTCCGGCGCGAAGGCGACCGAGTTGACCGGCCCCTTGTCGCCGACGAGGCGGGCGGAGAAGGCCTGGGCCTGGGTGCTCAGCAGGGCTCCGCGTGCCTCGGGGGTGCGGTCGGCGCGGTAGGCCTCCTCGGCGAGCAGCATCGACGCCTCGGGCTGGCCGCCGGCCAGGGAGGTCGACTGCACGGCGAGGGCCTGGGAGCGGGCGACGCGCTCCTGGTCGAGGGCGCTCGCGCGCTGCTGGTAGGCGAGGCCGCCGGCGGTCACGGCGAGACCGAGCAGGACGGCGAGAGTCGCCAACAGGGCCTGCCTGAACCGGATCTGACGTCTCGCCAGATGGCGGCGGGTGTCCTCCTCCGCCTGACTGGCCTGGAGGAAGGCCTCTTCGCGGGGGCCCAGGCGGCTGCGGCCGTCGAGGTCGTCGGCCCAGGCGCGGACCGTGTCGAGGCGGGTGCCCCGGTAGAGGGCGGACGGGTCGTGGTCCTCGCGCTCCCATTCGGCGGCGGCGTGGGCGAGTTGCTGGTGGATGAGGAGTCCGGCCCGGTCGGCGTGGATCCAGTCGCGCAGCCGGGGCCAGGCGTGCAGCAGCGCCTCGTGGGTGATCTCCACGGTGTCGCGGTCCACGGTGATCAGCCGGGCCCGCACGAACACGTCGAGCGCGGCCGACGCGCCGTCCGCGTCGCCGAGTTGCTCCATCAGCGCGCTACGGCTGGCCCGGCGCCGGGTCGCCACGGTCCCGTCGTCGGACACGTGGACGAGCCGGGACAGGACGCGCCGGATCGTCTTCTGCTCGGCCGGGTACAGCTGGGCGAACACGGTCTCGGCGGTGCGGGCGATGGCGCCCTGGATGCCGCCGGTGCGCTCGTATCCGGCCACGGTGAGGGTGGTGTCCTCGCGCTGCTGCCAGGTGGCGAGAAGGGCGTGGGAGACGAGGGGCAGGGCGCCGGACGGGGTGTCGTCGGGGGCGGTGGAGCCGGTCGCGCCGGCCGGTTCGTCGCGCAGTCCCGCGTCGCGCAGGAGGAGGGGGACGAGGCCGGGTTCGAGGGTGACGCCGGCGAGTTCGGCGGGGCGGGTGATGGATTCCCGCAGTTCCGCGACGGACATCGGGAGGAGGACGAACAGTCCGTCGGTGAACACCGGGGCGAGTTCGGGGAGTTCGAGGCAGCGTCCGGAGAAGTCGGCGCGGACGCCGAGCACGACGACGGCGGGGTCGGGGCCAGTGGACAGCGCGCGCAGCACCCGGACGAAGGCCCGTCTCTCGCCCTCGTCGGAGCAGAGGGTGAACAGTTCCTCGAACTGGTCGACGAGCAGCACCGGCAGGGCCGGTGGCGGGCGGCGGCCGTCGGGACCCGGCGGGGTGCCGTCCGTGCGGGCGCGGACCGCTTCCAGCAGGGCCGCGGGGCGGTCCGCCACCTGCCGTGCGGTGAGGTCGAGATCGCTGCCGAGGGCCTTCGCCGTCCGTTCGAGGAGTTCGTCCAGCGGATGGACGGTGGGCGTCAGCGCGACCACCGGCCAGCGGTCGGCGCCCGGCATCGGGAAACCGCCGGGGCGGCGGAGTGCGGGGACGAGGCCGGCGTTCAGGAGGGAGGACTTGCCGGCGCCGGACGGGGCGACCAGCAACAGCGGTCCGCCGCCCACGCGTTGGAACACCCGCTCGACCAGCGCGGCCGTGGCCCGCTCCCGGCCGAAGAACCAGCCGGCGTCCTGCGGGGTGAACGCCGACAGTCCGCGGTAGGGGCACGGCGGAGCGGTGACATCGTTGCCGCGCTCCCTGCCCGGTTCCACCAGCCGGAGCAACTCGCCCTCGGCGCGCAGGATGTGGTCGCACTGACGGGCCACGTCGACGGTCGCGCGCTTGACACCGGTCTCGATCTTGCTGAGATAGCCCTTGCTGTAGTGCGTCTGGCGTGCGAGGTCGGCCAGCGACAGTCCGCGTTCCCCGCGCAGCCGTCTCAGCTGCGCGGGAAAGGACAGCGTGGCCTGCGCGGTGCTTTCCGGCTGGTCGGTCCGGTCGGCGCCCGCGTGGTCGTGTGCCTGGTCCCCCAAGGCGTCCCCCCTGGCACCGGCCTGCCCGGATCGTGAGACGGCGGATGCCCAGGTTACTGCGGGGGTCGGACAGGGAGCCAGGCGTTTCACCCGGAGTGGCGAAAACGGGACTGCCGGGACCGGCGTGGGCCGGTCCCGGCAGTCCCTCCCCCGTGGCGAAGGATCCCGCTACGGCCTGTTGAGGGTGATGGAGTTGATGGGGGTGAGGTCGTAGTAGACCGCGTAGTCCTGCGCGAGGGTGTAGACGCAGCCGGTACCCCCGTAGTTGTTGCACAGGCTCGCGGAGGCGCCGCCGTACTGGTTGTTGATGACGTAGTGGTAGCCGAGCTGGTTGCTCAGGTTGTGGGCGCCGTAGCTGTAGTACACGTTGGTCGGGTTCGGGTTGTCGGGCGGGTAGACGCCCTGGCCATAGATGCACACCGCCCCTGACGGACACCCGTACACCGTGCTGCCACTGGCGGGCGCGGCCTGGGCCGCTCCGCTCATCGCCACCACCGCGGTGGCCGCGGTCGCGAACGCGGCGGCGGCGCCCAACATCTTGCGCATGTTTCCCCCTAGTGGGTCTCCTGCGTCGTCGCAGGCGGTCCTTCGTGCTGACGGGATCAGCCTGTCCCGGGGGACGGGGGAGGTCGACGGGTTTCCTGTTGCCCGTCGGTGGGACGACCGGGAAACCCGGTGTGAGCAGGGGGTTCGTGGGGCGGTGGTCAACCGGCGGGGAGCACCGGGCGGTCACTGCTCAGGTGCGTTGGGGCGGGCGAGGCCGAGGTCGTAGGCGAGGATGACGGCCTGGATGCGGTCGCGGGCGCCGACCTTCGCCAGGACACGGCCGACGTGGGTCTTCACCGTGGACTCGGACAGGAAGAGGCGCTCGGCGATCTCGCCGTTGGTCCAGCCCCGGCCGATCGCGACGAGGATCTCGTGCTCGCGTTCGGTCAGGGCGCGGATACGGGGGTCGTCCGTCGCGGGTGCGGCCGACGGGCCTTGCGGTGAGCGTTTCGGGAGGTGCTGGGCGTAGGCGTCCAGCAGGCGGCGGGTCAGCGCGGGGGCGATGACCGCGTCGCCGGAGGCCACCGCGCGGATGCCGGCGAGGAGTTCCTCGGGGTGGGCGTCCTTGAGGAGGAAGCCGCTGGCTCCCGCGCGCAGCGCCTCGTGGGCGTACTCGTCGAGGTCGAAGGTGGTGAGGATGAGGACGCGGGAGCGGTCGCCGGCCGCGACGACGCGGCGGGTGGCCTCGATGCCGTCCATGCCGGGCATCCGTACGTCCATCAGGATCACGTCGGGACGCAGTTCGGCGGCCATCCGCACCGCCTCGCCCCCGTGCCCGGCCTCGCCGACCACCTCGGTGTCGGGGGTGGCCTCCAACAGCATCCGGAAACCGAGGCGTTGGAGGGGCTGGTCGTCCACGATGAGGACGGTCGTCATGCCGCGCCCCCGATCGTGTCGAGCGGGGTGAGGTCGAGGGTGACCCGTACCGTCCAGCCGCCGCCGGGGGCGGGTCCGGCGGTGACGGTGCCGTGGTAGAGGGCGGCGCGTTCTCTCATGCCGGCGAGTCCGTGTCCTTCGTCGTGGCCCGGTACGGGCCCGGCGGCGATCTCGCCGGGGCCGGTGTCGTGGCAGTCGATGTGCACCCGCGCGTCCTCGACGTTCACCGCCAGCTCGACGCGGGTGTCGTGGCCCGCGTGCTTGAGGGCGTTGGTGAGCGCCTCCTGCACGATGCGGTACACGGTCAGCTGGACCCCGCGATCCAGGGCGGCCGGCTCGCCGCCGGTGCGGTACACGACCTGCGGGCCGGCCGCGCGGATCCGGGCGCACAGGGCGTCGACGTCGGCGACGCCCGGCTGGGGGCTGAGTTCGGGGGCGTCCGGGGCGGCGGTCTGGACCCGCAACACGCCCAGCATGCGCCGCAGTTCACCGAGCGCCTGGCGGCCGGTGTCGCCGATGAGGAGCAGGGCCTGCTTGCCGCGTTCGGGGGCGAGGTCGGTGGCGTAGGCGCCGCCGTCGGCGAGGGTGATGATGACGGAGAGGTTGTGGCCGATGATGTCGTGCATCTCCCGTGCCACGCGGGTGCGTTCGGCGGCGGCGGCGAGCTTGCTGCGCTGGTCGCGCTCGACCTCCAGGCGGGCGGCCCGGTCGCGCAGTACGGCGAGCTGGGCGCGCCGGATACGGACGACGAAGCCGAGCGCGACGGCGGCGGTGATCGTGCTGAACAGGACGAACAGCGCGTCCAGGACAGGGACTTCGGACGGCAGCCGCAGGGCGAACAGTCCCAGGGCGGCGAGGGTCACGGCGCAGGCGGCGGGCAGCCGGCGCAACTGCCCGTGCAGGACCAGGCTGTAGAGGGAGATGAGCAGGGCGACGTCGGCGCGCAGCCAGACCCCGAGCGCGGCCTGGACGAAGAACACCCCGGCGATCAGGGCGAAGGCCAGGGTCGGCCTGCGGCGCCGCCACAGCAGCGGCAGCACCAGGCCCGCCTGCAGGGCGACGGTCGCCGGCCAGGGCAGGTGGATGAAGCTGTTGTCGAAGCCGCGCCGTCGGCCGTCGTCGCCGTCCACCAGGTCCGGCAGGCAGAACATCAGCACGACCACGGCGATCAGGGCCGTGTCCAGCACCCACGGATGTCTCCGGTCGCCCTGCTTGATCCGCCGGCCGAACCGGGACAGCCCGCCCGCCACGGGGTGGCTCCACGGCAGGTCCGCCTCACCGAACGGCGCGTGGGCGAGGTCGTCGAGGCTCATCGGTGTCACTGGTCCGGGTTCATCGAGGTCACCTGTCCATTGTGGGGCTCCCCCGCAGGGAGCGTCGGCGCGGCACCCGCCCGGTGAACAGGACGGATGCCGCGCCGTGGCCGCGAGGGGAGCCTGTGTCAGGCGTCGGAGCGCACCAGCCGGTACGCGGCCCCGCCCAGCGCGAGCGCCGTCCAGCCGAGGAAGACCAGCAGTCCGGCGACCGGCGAGAGGGTCGTCGCGTCATGGGTCAGCGAGAACATCGCCTCACCCGCGTTGCTCGGCAGATACGGGCTGATGTTGTCCTGCCACGAGCTGGGCAGCAGCGAGATCAGTCCGGGCACCAGCATCAGCGAGGCGACCAGCACCGAGATGCCGCCGGCGACCGAGCGCAGCAGCGCGCCCAGCGCGGTGCCGATCACACCGACCAGGCCTAGGTAGAGACCGGCGCCGAACAGGCTGCGGACGACACCGGAGTGGGAGAACGTGAGGGCCGCGGGGGTGCCGGAGACGATGCCGCTCGCGATCGGGAACACCACGAAGACACCGACGAGGGAGACACCGAGCGCGACCACGCCGAACACGAGGGCCTTGGACCACAGCACGGGCAGGCGGCGCGGTACGGCGGCCAGCGTGGAGCGGATCATGCCGGTCGAGTACTCGCCGGCGGTGACCAGGACGCCCAGCACACCGAGGGCGAGCTGCGCGAAGTTCGTGCCGAACAGGGAGATGCCGAGCGCGGTGGCGTTGGCGTCGTCGGGCCGCAGATGGCCGGAGCCGTACTCGGACTTGTAGTGCGCGGCGGAGATCAGGCCGAAGGCGATCAGGAACAGCAGGCCCAGGCCCAGGGTGATCCAGGTGGAGCGCAGGGACCACAGCTTGGCCCACTCGGAGCGCAGCACGCGGCGCCCGGTGACCTTGTACGGCGGACGGACCTGCCGTACCTCTGCGGGTGCGGCGCTGTCGGTCGCGGTGATGGTGCTCACGCGGCCCTCCCGGGGGTTTCTAGGGTGCTGGAGCCGTGGTACTCGACGGCGTCCCGGGTCAGGTCCATGAAGGCCTGTTCCAGGGAGACGGTCCGCGCGCTGAGTTCGAACAGCGGGATGCCGTGCTCGGCGGCCTTGCGGCCGATGGCCCGCGCGGTCAGCCCGGTGACGTGCAGTTCCTCGGAGCCGACCTCGCCGGTGATCTCGACACCGGGACCGGCGAGCACCTCGCGCAGCTTGGCCGGCTGCTCGGAGGCCACGGTGACGGTGTCGCCGCCCGCGTGCCGTACCAGGTCCTGGACGGTGGTGTCGGCGAGCAGCCGTCCCCGTCCGACGACGATCAAGTGGTCGGCGACCAGCGCCATCTCACTCATCAGGTGCGAGGAGACGAACACGGTACGGCCGTCCGCCGCGAGCCCGGTCAGCAGGTTGCGGATCCACAGCACGCCCTCGGGGTCGAGGCCGTTGACCGGTTCGTCGAGCATGACGGTCGCCGGGTCGCCGAGGAGCGCGGCGGCGATGCCGAGCCGCTGCCCCATGCCGAGGGAGAAGGCCCCGGCCCGCTTCTTGGCCACCGACTGGAGGCCGGTCATTTCGATGACCTCGTCGACCCGGCGGCGCGGGATGCCGTGGGTGTGGGCCTGTGCCATCAGGTGGTCGAACGCGGACCGGCCCGGGTGGATCGACTTGGCCTCCAGGAGCGCGCCGACCTCCTGGAGCGGCGCGGTGTGCTCGGCGTAGGGCTTGCCGTTGACCGTGACGGTGCCGCTGGTGGGCGCGTCCAGGCCGACGATCATGCGCATCGTCGTGGACTTCCCGGCGCCGTTCGGGCCCAGGAAGCCGGTGACCGTGCCCGGCTTGACGACGAAGTCCAGCCGGTCGACCGCCGTCTTCTCCCCGTACCGCTTCGTCAGCTGTTGCGCCTCGATCATCGACATCCCTCACGTTCGCGTGCCACTGCCCCCACTGGGCACCGGCCACGCTAGGGCGCGTATCGGGTCGTGATCAATCTGCCGATTCGCCTTTGTGGTGGGGCCTGAACCGGTAGATGTTCTTCCGTGACACGAGTGCAACTGAC
>NZ_JBIVNL010000004.1:0-311724 GCF_044753545.1 Streptomyces sp. NPDC088350
TCCCCGCTCCCGGCGCCCCCGTCTCGCCCCCGGGTCCCCCCGGCCCCCCCCCCCACCGGGGGCGGGGCGCGGGGTCCCCGCCCCGGGGGGCGCCGGGGGCGGCGCGGGGGTGGGCGCGGGGCGCGGCGCCGGAGCCCGGCGCGGGGTGTGCGAGGGCCTGCTTCGAACTGCTCACTGCCCGAGCACGTCCTTGATCTCCTTGGTGGCGGCGCTCCATCCCTGGGCCGGGGTCTTGCCCTTCTGCTCCACCTGGAGGATGCCGACATCAGTGATCGCGGTGCCGATCGGCTGGTCCTTGATACCGAAGACCTGCACCGGGATCGTCTTCGCCGAGTCGGAGAAGATCTGGGTGATCGGCGCGTTCGAGAAGTAGGCCGTCGTGTCGGCCGCGGGCTTCAGGCCGGCGTACGCCGCCGGGGTCGACGGGAAGCTGGCCTGCTTGGCGAAGACCTTCGCCTGCTGCTCGGGCGCGGTCAGCCACTTCGCCAGCGCCACGGCGTCGGCCTGGTGCTTGGTCGCCGTCGGCACGCCGAGGAACGAACCGCCCCAGTTGGCCGCGGTCGGCGCAGCCGCCACGTCCCAGTTGCCCTTGCCGGAGTCGCCCGACTTCTGCTCGATGTAGCCGATCATCCAGGCGGGGCAGGCCACCGTCGCGAAACTGGCGTTGGCGAAACCCTGGTCCCAGGTCGGGTCGAACTGCTTGAGCTTCGCCGACATGTTGCTGGTCGCCACCGCCATCGCCGCGTTCCAAGCCGCCTTCACACCGGTCGACTTGTCCCAGATGACGTTGCCGTCCTTGTCGTAGTACCGCTGGCTCTCGCCGCCGATGGCCGCGTTGTAGACGGACGACGCGGAGTCCACGAACTTGGTGCCCTTGGGCGCCTTCTTCATGTAGTCCTTGCCGACGTTGACGTACTTCGTCCAGTCGCCCTTCCACAGGCTGGCGAGCTGGGTGCGGTCGGTGGGCAGACCGGCCTTCTTGAAGAGGTCCTTGCGGTAGCAGATCGCCATCGGACCGGTGTCGGTGCCGAGGCCTATCTGCTTGCCGTCCTTGGTGGTGGCCTGGGCGTTCTTCCAGGGCAGCCACTGCGACGTGTCGACGTCCTTGCCGAGGTCGACGAACTTGTCGGCCTGCGTCTGGACCGCCTCGGTGATGTTGCCGACCTCGATGGCCTGGATGTCGTCGGTGCCCGAACCGGCCTGGAGCCGGGTGAGGACCTTCGGCCAGTACACGTCGGTACGGGTGGTGACGTCCTCCTTGATGGTGATGTTCGGGTGGAGCTTCATGTACTCGTCGTACAGACCGGCCTGCTTGTAGCCGAAGACGCCGAAGGTACCGACGGTCAGCGTGGTCTTGCCCTTGGAAGTGCCGCCGCTCGAATTCGACGAGGTGCCGTTCGAGTCACTGGAGCAGCCGGCCAGCACCCCTGTGGTCAGTGCGGCGACGGCCGCGAGGGCCATCAGCCGATGGGACCGTCGGGTACTCGTGCGCATTGCGTCCTCCTGTTGCCTGACGTGCCGACCCCCCGGCCAACTGCATTGTTGGGCCCGTTAGTTCACGCTGCGGCTCGGGCGGGGAACGTGCGGGATGTGTATGTGTCAGGTACCGTGGGAGCGCTCCCACCGGTGATGTGTTGAAGAGTCGTCGGTTCGCGCGGGGGTGTCAAGGGAGCGGACGCGGAGAGATGCGTTCAGTTATCGGGCTGTTAGCTAACCCCGGGGGAGGGACGGAATCGGCCGGAGGCGGGGCTCCGCACGCCCCTCTTCGCTGATCAGGACTGTTACATTCCAGGCCAACGGGTGGGTCGACAGGAGGCGGAGCCAATGGCAAGCCACGGAGCGCGGGGCCGGAGCGGTGGCCGGCCGACCTTGGAGGAGGTCGCGGCGCGCGCCGGTGTGGGCCGCGGCACGGTCTCCCGGGTGATCAACGGTTCGCCGAGGGTCAGCGACGCGACCCGCGCGGTGGTGGAGGCGGCGGTCGCCGAACTCGGCTACGTCCCCAACACGGCCGCCCGCGCCCTCGCCGCGAACCGCACCGACGCCATCGCCCTCGTCGTCCCCGAGCCGGAGACCCGCTTCTTCGCGGAACCGTACTTCTCGGACATGCTCAAGGGCGTCGGCTCCGAACTCTCCGAGACCGAGATGCAGTTGCTGCTGATCTTCGCGGGCAGCGACCGCGAACGACAGCGCCTCGCCCAGTACTTGGCCGCACACCGGGTGGACGGCGTCCTGCTGGTGTCCGTCCACGCGGACGACCCGCTTCCCGATCTGCTGGCGCAACTGGAGATCCCTGCGGTGATCAGCGGCCCGCGCTCGGCGCTGGAAACCCTGACCTCCGTCGACTCGGACAACTACGGCGGCGCGCGCTCCGCCGTGGAACACTTGTTGTCCCGGGGCCGCACCCGCATCGCCCACATCACCGGCCGCCTCGACGTCTACGGCGCCCAGCGCCGCGTCGACGGCTACCGCGAGGCGCTGCTCGACGCGGGCCACGAAGTGGACGAACACCTCATCCAGCCGGGTGACTTCACCGAGGAGGGCGGCCGACGGGCGATGAAGGAGTTGCTGGCCCGCCGCCCCGATGTGGACGCGGTCTTCGCCGGCTCGGACGTCATGGCGGCCGGCGCCCGCCAGGTCCTCCGCGAGGAGGGCCGCGTCATCCCCGACGACGTGGCCCTCGTCGGCTACGACGACTCGGCCATCGCCCGCCACATGGACCCGCCCCTCACCAGCGTCCGCCAGCCCATCGAGGAGATGGGCCGCGCGATGATCGACCTGCTGCTGGCCGAGATCGCGGACCGCCGCCCGGCCACGTCCCGGGGACTGGAGCGCCGACAGGCGGTACTGGCAACGGAGTTGGTGACGCGGGCGTCGTCCTGAAACGTGGGGTGCGTTCAGGGATTTCCGCTCCCCACCCGGCCCTTCACCGTCCAGGCTGGTTCCCATGACACCCCGTCCCCACCCCCTCCTGACCGTCGACAGAATCCCCGCGACCGAGCCCTACCTCCACACCGTGGGCAAAGTCTTCCGAGCCTTCCGCGAACAGGACTCCGGATGTGTCTCCTACGGCGTCCAATTCCCGGACGGGGAACGCTGGTTCGTGAAGGAGGCGACAACTCCCGCCGCCCAGGCCTCACTTGACGGCGCCTGGGCCTTCCACCGAGCCGTACGGCACCCGGCGATCGTCCCGCAACTCCACCGCATCACCGTGACGGACGGTGGCCGCACGGCGGTCGTCATGCCCTGGCGCCCCGGCGAGTCCCTGTACGGCCCCGCCCGTGCCCGCTTCCGTGCCCTGCCCCTCGCCTCCGTCCTCCGCGCGGTCGACCGCGTCCTGGACGCCCACCTCGCCGTGGAGGCGGCGGGCATGGTCGCGGTCGATCTCTACGACGGGGCGTTCCTCTACGACTTCTACGGCGACGCGCTCCACCTCGTCGACCTCGACGAGTACCGCCCCGGCCCCTTCGTCCTCCAGGACGACCGCCTCCCGGGCTCCGCCCGTTTCATGGCCCCCGAGGAGTGGCACCGCGGCGCCCGCATCGACATCCGCACGACGGTCTACGCCCTCGGCCGCACCGCCCGCCTCCTCCTCGACGCCGGCGACGGTGAACGGGCCTGGCGGGGTACGGCGGCCCAACTCGCCG
Source organism: Streptomyces sp. NPDC088350 (assembly GCF_044753545.1). Taxonomy (NCBI): domain Bacteria; kingdom Bacillati; phylum Actinomycetota; class Actinomycetes; order Kitasatosporales; family Streptomycetaceae; genus Streptomyces; species Streptomyces sp. NPDC088350. The sequence goes on from NZ_JBIVNL010000004.1 coordinate 3,645, forward strand.
TCCTGGAAAGGGCCACCCGCGCCGATCCCGCCGAACGGTTCGCGGGCGTACGGGAGTTCACGGACGCGTGGCGCGCCGCCACCTGACCTCGCCGTCCTGCCACTCGTCCGTCGGCGTCAGTCCCGCCGCCGTAGCGACTGCCGCGGATGCCTGGTGGTCCGGGTGGATGTGCGCGACGACCGTAGGAACCGCCTGTTCTTCGAGCCAGGACACCAGGCCCCGCGCCGCCTCGCTCGCCAGGCCTCGCCCCTGCCAGGGTGCGCCGACCACCCAGGCGATCTCGGCCTCGGACCCGGTCACGGTGGCTTGCACGGTGCCCGTGAGGCGGGCTTCGGTGCGGAGGCGGAGGACCCAGTTGAGCCAGGAGACCGCCGGGTCCGGGGAGCCGGCGACCAGGCGCTCGTAACGGGTGCGAAGGGCGGCGGGGGTGAGGGGAGCCCCGCCGGTGAAGGTGTGGAGGGCGGGGGAGGAGAGGACCGTGGCCATCTCGGTGGCGTGCTCCGCGCGGAGGGGGAGGAGGTCGAGACGGGGGGTGCGGATGCGCGCTGGGTACACGGGGGGGGCTCCCGGAAATAAAGAATCAGCCGGTGACTCCGTTTCCGGAGTCACCGGCTGATTACTCAGGGTGAGTGACGGGACTTGAACCCGCGACTTCCTGGACCACAACCAGGTGCTCTACCAGCTGAGCTACACCCACCATGCCCGGTCGTTCACTCAGTGAGTTTCCGACCGGCCGAGAAAAAGTGTACAGGGTCCGAAGGGGTGCTCGCGCACGCCTTTTACGAGGTGGGCAGGACGTGCTTCGCGGCGATCGTGCGGGCCGTGTCGGAGTCGGGGCCGGGCTGCGGGACGAAGATCGCCTCGCGGTAGTAGCGCAGTTCGGCGATGGACTCGCGGATGTCGGCGAGGGCGCGGTGGTTGCCCTTCTTCTCCGGGCTGTTGAAGTACGCCCGCGGGTACCAGCGCCGGGCCAGTTCCTTCACCGAGGAGACGTCCACGATGCGGTAGTGGAGGTACTCCTCCAGGGTCGGCATGTCACGGAGGAGGAAACCGCGGTCGGTGCCGACCGAGTTGCCGCACAGCGGGGCCTTGCCCGGCTCCTTGACGTGCTCCCGGATGTACGCCAGGACCAGCTCCTCGGCGTCGGCCAGCGTCGTACCGCCGGCCAACTCGTCGAGCAGGCCGGATGCGGTGTGCATCTGGCGTACTACGTCCGGCATCGTCTCCAGCGCCTGGTCCGGCGGGCGGATGACGATGTCCACCCCTTCCCCGAGCACGTTCAGCTCGGAGTCGGTGACGAGGGCGGCCACCTCGATGAGAGCGTCGTCGGACAGCGAGAGGCCGGTCATCTCGCAGTCGATCCACACCATGCGATCGTTCATGTGTCTAACCTTAAGGTGCGCGCCGCTCAGCTGAGCCGACCGTGCGGTGACCTTGTGGTCCGGGGGCACGCGAAAACCCCCGGAGATCCCCTGACGGAGACCTCCGGGAGCATGCGGTTGCTACGTCCCGCTCCGCTGGCCGGGCAGACTCGCGGCCCGGCTTGTGGCGTACGCCTCACGGCCGCCGTTCTCCGCGGAGGAGGCCGACGAAGCGGACGCCGTCGCCGACAGCGCACTCGCCGCCGCCCGGCGCGACTGCATCGGAACCGGGCCCTCCGGATGCAGCGAGGGCGGCAGCCCGGCCGGACCCAGGGACGCCGGACCGCCGGGCTGGCCGGGAGCGCTGTCGCTGTCCACCTGCTTGTCGCCCTGGGGCCTGCGGGCGCGGTACGCGGCCCGGTAGGCGGCCGGCGACGAGCCCAGCTGGCGCCGGAAGTGGCCGCGCAGGGCCACCGGCGAGCGGAAGCCGCAGCGGCCCGCGACCTCGTCCACCGAGTAGTCCGACGTCTCCAGCAGGCGCTGCGCCTGGAGCACCCGCTGCGTGATCAGCCACTGCAGGGGAGCGCTCCCGGTGAGCGAGCGGAAGCGGCGGTCGAACGTACGCCTGCTCATGTACGCGCGTGCCGCCAGCGTCTCCACGTCGAACTGTTCGTGGAGGTGCTCCAGCGCCCAGGCGACGACCTCCGCGAGCGGGTCGGCGCCGATCTCCTCCGGTAAAGACCGGTCGAGGTAGCGCTCCTGGCCGCCGCTTCGGCGCGGGGGGACCACCAGGCGCCGGGCGAGCGCGCCGGCCGCCTCGTTGCCGTGGTCCGTCCGCACGATGTGGAGACAGAGATCGATTCCGGCCGCCGTACCGGCGGACGTCAGTACGTCTCCGTCGTCGACGAAGAGTTCCCGCGGATCCACGTGCACCGACGGGTAGCGCTTGGCCAGCGTCGGCGCGTACATCCAGTGGGTGGTCGCGGGGCGGCCGTCCAACAGGCCCGCCGCCGCCAGCACGAAGGCGCCGGTGCACAGGCCCACTATGCGGGCCCCTTCCTCGTGCGCCCGGCGAATCGCGTCGAGTGCCTCCTCCGGCGGTGGCGAGGTGATCGACCGCCAGGCCGGCACGACGACGGTGCCCGCCCGTGAGATCGCTTCCAGGCCATGCGGTGTGGTGAGTTCCAGCCCTCCGGTGGTGCGCAGCGGGCCTTCTTCGCCGCCGCACACAAGGAGGCGGTAGCGCGGAACCCCGGCGTCCTGCCGGTCGATTCCGAACACCGACAGCGGTATGGAACTCTCGAAGATGGGGCCGCCGCTGAACAGCAGCACCGCGACGATCTCCTTGCGGCGTCGCCCGGAAAGCTTCCGGGCCGCGGCTTCCGGCGCGGCAGTGGAGTCGTGGCTCATACTGCTAAGCCCCCCTCGGTGGTCGCGGCGCCCCTAACTTGTCGGGCATGTCGCTCCAGCACGTTTCCCCTCGGTCCTGCACGAGTCCCCCGCCGTAAGACGTCAAGATCGAATCTACTGTGTCCAGTGGTGCCGGGGTGACCAGTTCGGCAACCGGCATATTGTCGACATGGCAACTTGGCGTGAAGCATTCGATCACGAAGCGTTGCACTCGTGGGCCGTGCAGGGAAGTGCGCCTCGTCGTAGTGGCCAATCCCCGTAGGGTGCGCAGGGCCTCCCAGACCCTTTCGGTGCAGGTGGAACGGGGGTTGGGGGGTGGTTCGGACAACAGATGCGCGGTGGCCGGAAGTTGGCTGAAAAGCGTCGGGCGCGTGCGCGGAAACCGGTCAGTCGACCGGTGTGCTTCCCCCGGCGTGCCGCCCGCCCCTGTGCGCCCCCGCCCCGGCCCGGTGCCGGTGGCCGCGGTGCGGGGGGTGTTCTTCGGCCAGCAGCCGGGGCGTGCCCTGCTCGGACCGGCGCAGCAGCATCCAGCAGGCGGCGGTGACGGCCGCGAGACCCAGGGCCGTACCGGCGGCGCCGGCGAGCGAGGTGCCGTACCAGAGGAGGACGAGGGGGACGAGGACGCAGCTGAAGACCGCCCAGCGGACCACGTCGCTCGCGGTGTCCGCGCTGGGGTGTGCCTCGGAGGTCGTGCGGTGTCCGGACATGGCGTGCTCCCTGGGGCGGTGGCTCGCCGGGTTCAACGCGTGTTCGATGCGTCGGTCACTGTAGGGCAGCCGATGGATGGACGCGGACGCCCCGCGGACAAGTGAATCCTGTGCAAACCGCCTGTACGGGGCAGCAACCATTGCGTTACGGGCGCCCCCTCGTGCATGCTCCGGGGAACTCCGCCGGAGCGTGTGCGGGATATGGGCTAAGGAGGAGTGCCGCCGTACCCTTGGGGGTATGGGGTTGGGAAGATGATTCCCGGACACAGCTCCGCCGCACACTGTTGTCCCCTCCCAAGAGGATCAAAAAGCCGAGACACCCATGGCCGGTCACGAATCTTTCGAACCCGCGGACCGCAAGCGGCCCGTCGCCGATCCCACGGCGGCCGAGCCCCTGGCGGCGGAACAGCCACGTCATTCCTGCGATCCCGCCTTCAAGCACGGCGTCGTCGTCGGTTTCGACGGCTCCACGTCCAGTGAGCGTGCCCTCGCGTACGCCATCGGCATGGCCCACCGCTCCGGCTCGGGCCTGGTGATCGTGCATGTCGCCAACCGGCTGCCCACCACGGTGTGGGCGGGCTGCGAGCCACCGGTCTTCGTCGACGTGCCGGATCACCGCACCGAAGTGCTCGGCCTTGAGCTGGCGTGCGCCGAATACCTCGCCGAAGTGCCCTGGATCCTCGTCGAGCGCGGCGGCGACATCTGCCACGAACTCGAAGAGGTGGGGCGGGAGTACGAGGCGGACGCGATCGTCGTGGGCTCGACCCACGGCATCGTGGGACGCATCTTCGGCTCCGTCGCGGGGCGGCTCGCCAAGCGGGCGCAGCGGCCCGTCGTCGTTATCCCGTAGTCGTCCCGTGGCGCGGCTGGGTTCCTTCTGAATTCGCTGTTGTGCAGAGGTGTTTGTGTCCTTGTGAAGGGCATATATCGGTCACACCGCACAACCGCACATGCACGAAGGGAGCCCGCCGTGGACAATGACGTCTCCGCGGGAAGCACGGGAAGCACCACCTCGATCGTCGGCCGACTCGCCCTGGGAATCACCCTGTTGGCCTTCGGGCTCGGGTACACGAATGTCATCAACGGAGTGTCGGCGGCTGACGCCGTGTCACTCGCCCACTACGTAGGCGGAGTTGCCCTCTTCGTCGCCGGGTTGTTCGCGTTCCGCGACGGCGACACCGTCACCGGTACGGCGTTCTCGGCGTTCGGTGCGCTCTGGTTCACCTGGGCCGTCGGGGCGGGGCACTCCGTGTCGGCCAACGCGACGGGGTTGTTCCTGGTCCTGTTCGCCCTGGTCGCGCTGTCGTTGACCCTCGCGGGAGGGGACCAACTCACCCAGGGGACCTACGGGTTGTTCTTCGTCTCCCTCGTGCTGCTCGCGATCGCCCAGTTCGCCGGGAACGACGGGCTGAGCAAGGTCGGGGGGTGGTTCGGTGTCGCGGCGGGGGCTGTTGCCTGGTATTCGGCGACGGCGGCGCTCGCACACTGGCCGACGGTTCTTCCTCGTCGGGCGGCCGGTCGGGGCGTGACGGCCATCAGTTGACCGGCAGCGGAAGGCCCCCCACGTGTATGAGGCACACGTGGGGGGCCTTTCTGTTGTCCTGCCTCTGCGGGTGCGTGGGGGCTGGTCGCGCAGTTCCCCGCGCCCCTTTGGGGCGCTACTCGACCGTGACCGACTTCGCGAGGTTCCTCGGCTTGTCGATGTCCCGGCCCAGCGCCAACGCCGTGTGGTAGGCGAGGAGTTGAAGAGGAATCCCCATCAGGATGGGATCCAGCTCGTCCTCGTTCTTCGGGACCACGATCGTCTGGTCGGCCTTTTCCTGGTGCTGGTGGGCCACCGCGAGGATGCGGCCGCTGCGGGCCTTGATCTCCTCCAGGGCGGCGCGGTTCTTCTCCAGGAGGTCGTCGTCGGGGACGATCGCGACCGTGGGGAGGGCGGGCTCGATCAGGGCGAGGGGGCCGTGCTTCAGCTCCGAGGCGGGGTAGGCCTCGGCGTGGATGTAGGAGACCTCCTTGAGCTTCAGGGAGGCCTCGCGGGCGACCGGGTAGCCGCGGACGCGGCCGATGAACAGCATCGAGCGGGCCTCGGCGTACTCGGCCGCCAGCTTCTTGATCTCGTCCTCGCGGTCGAGGATCTCGGAGATCTGGGCCGGCAGCTTGCGCAGGCCCTCGATGATGCGCTTGCCGTCGCGGACGGAGAGGTCGCGGGTGCGGCCGAGGTGGAGGGCCAACAGGGCGAAGGCGACTGTGGTGTTGGTGAAGCACTTGGTCGAGACGACACAGACCTCGGGGCCGGCGTGGACGTACATGCCGCCGTCCGCCTCGCGGGCGATCGCCGAGCCGACGACGTTGACCACGCCGAGGACCCGTGCGCCCTTGCGCTTCAGCTCCTGGACCGCGGCGAGGACGTCGTACGTCTCACCGGACTGCGAGACCGCGATGTAGAGGGTGTCGGGGTCCACGACCGCGTTGCGATAGCGGAACTCCGAAGCCGGCTCGGCGTCCGCGGGGATGCGGGCCAGCTCCTCGATCATCTGGGCGCCGATCATGCCCGCGTGGTACGAGGTGCCGCAGCCGAGGATCTTCACGCGGCGGATCTGCCGGGCCTCGCGGGCGTCCAGGTTCAGGCCGCCGAGGTGCACGGTGGAGAAGCGGTCGTCGATCCGGCCGCGCAGCACGCGGTCCACGGCGTCGGCCTGCTCGAAGATCTCCTTGTGCATGTAGGTGTCGTGGCCGCCCATGTCGTAGGAGGCGGCCTCCCACTCGACGGTGGTGGGCTCGGACGTGGTGCGGGTGCCCTCGGTGGTGTATGTCCGGAAGTCGTCGGCCTTGAGGGTCGCCATCTCGCCGTCGTCGAGGGTCACTATCTGGCGCGTGTGCGTCACCAGTGCGGCGATGTCCGAGGCGACGAACATCTCCTTTTCGCCGATGCCGAGGACCACCGGGGAGCCGTTTCGAGCCACCACGATGCGGTCGGGGAAGTCGGCGTGCAGGACGGCGATGCCGTAGGTGCCCTCGATCACGCGGAGCGCCTGGCGGACCTTCTCCTCCAGGGTCTCCGCCTGGGAGCGGGCGATGAGGTGGGTGAGGACCTCGGTGTCGGTCTCGGAGAGGAACTCGACGCCGTCCGCTTCGAGCTTCTTGCGGAGGTCGGAGGCGTTGTCGATGATGCCGTTGTGGACGACGGCGACCTTGTGGTCGGCCGACAGGTGCGGGTGGGCGTTCACGTCGGAGGGGGCGCCGTGCGTGGCCCAGCGGGTGTGGGCGATGCCGGTGGTGCCCTTGAAGCGTGCCGGGACCTTGGCCTCCAGGTCACGGACCCTTCCCTTGGCCTTGACCATCTTCAGGCCGGCCGCCTTCGGGGTCGTCACGACGATGCCCGCGGAGTCGTAGCCGCGGTACTCCAGCCGCTGCAGGCCCTCCAGCAGAAGCGGAGCAACGTCACGCTTGCCGATGTATCCGACGATTCCGCACATATATATACGTATTCCTAGCCGTAGACGATCCGGCGCAGCTGCCGGAGTGTGAGCTCCGGCGGGGCCACGGCCCGGTATTTCAGGTCCGCCTCGATCCGGTCGAAGATCGTCGCGTTGACCAGGCCCTGGGCCTGGAGTTCGCGGTGGCGGCGACGGACGTACTCCTCGGTCGTCTCGTCGAAGTAGGCGAGCACGTCCTGGATCACCCGCAGTGCCTCGCCCCGGTTGAGGGGCGTGGACCGCGTCAGATGATCAACGAGTTCGTCGTGCACCCGGATGATCCTGAGGCACCGGAGGGCGGTTTGCAAGAATCCTGCCCGATATCGGGCAACGGTCTGTTGAAAGTCTTATGGGGCTCTGTTCGTAAGCTGTCCATCCTGTGTCTTGCGCACCGTTGCTCATGTCGACGAGTTTCAGACGCCATGGACATTCCTCGTATGGGAGTACCCGCAGAGCTCGCCGAGCGCATGAGCATGGCGGAGCAGCACGAGTACCTGCGCGCGAGATTCTCGCGTCGCACGATGATCAGAGGCGGTGCCGTGACCCTCGGCGCCGTCGCGGGCGGCGTGTTCGTACCGGGCGCCGTCGCCCAGGCGGCCGTCCCCACCCGGACCACCGCCACCTACGCCGCCACCGAGACGGTGGACGGGGCCCTCGTCTCCCCGTTCGGCCGCCACCTCGCGTTCGGCAACGACCCGAGCACCGAGGTCACGGTCTCCTGGCAGGTCCCGACCAACGTCAAGAAGCCGTTCGTCCGCATAGGCGCGCACCCCTGGGACCTCTCCCGCAAGATCGAGGCCGAGGTGCGCACCCTGTACACCCCGGCGGGCGTCGGCGCGAGCGGCGACCACACCCAGTACTACCTGCACGCCAAGCTCACCCACCTGCGTCCGGGCAGGACCTACTACTACGGCGTCGGCCACGCGGGCTTCGACCCCGCCGAGGCCCACCTGCTCGGCACGCTTGGCACCTTCACCACCGCCCCCGACTGCGCCGTGCCGTTCACCTTCACCGCCTTCGGCGACGAGGGCGTCGGCTACCACGGCCTGGCCAACAACAGCCTGCTCCTCGGCCAGAACCCGGCCTTCCACCTGCACGCCGGCGACATCTGCTACGCCGACCCGGCCGGCGCGGGCAAGACCACCGACACCGGCTTCGACTCGCGGACGTGGGACCTGTTCCTCGCCCAGACCGAGTCGGTCGCCAAGTCCGTGCCGTGGATGCCCGCCTACGGCAACCACGACATGGAGGCCTGGTACTCGCCCAACGGCTACGGCGGCGAGGACGCCCGCTGGAACCTCCCGGACAACGGCCCCGACAAGGCGAACCTGCCGGGCGTCTACTCCTTCGTCTACGGCAACACGGCGGTCATCTCGCTGGACGCCAACGACGTGTCCTTCGAGATCCCGGCCAACCTCGGCATCTCCGGCGGCACCCAGACCACCTGGCTGGAGGCGCAGCTCAAGAAGTTCCGCGCGTCCAAGGGCATCGACTTCGTGGTGATCTTCTTCCACCACTGCGCGTACTGCACCTCCACCGCGCACTCCTCGGAGGGGGGAGTGCGCGACGAGTGGGTGCCGCTGTTCGAGAAGTACACGGTGGACCTGGTCATCAACGGCCACAACCACCAGTACGAGCGCACCGACGTCATCAAGAACAACGCCGTCGTCAAGAAGCTGCCGATCGGCGGCACGGCGTACCCGGAGACCGAGGGTGTCGTCTACGTGACGGCGGGCGCGGCCGGCCGCAGCCTGTACGCGTTCTCCGCCCCGGACTCCTACGAGGGTCACGTCGCCGACGTCGACTCCGTGGCCGCCTTCGTCAACACGAAGGACGGCAAGGTCAACGAGACGGTCGCCTGGTCCCGCGTCCGCTACCTCAACTACTCGTTCCTGCGGGTGGACGTCCAGCCCGCCTCGAAGGGCCGTACGGCCACCCTGACGGTCCGCGGCATCGCCGAGACCGGCGCCGAGGTCGACCGCTTCACGGTCGCCCGCAAGGCCAAGTAAGCCCCGTCAAGGCCGAGTAGCCTCCGTCGTACGCCCGGAAGGCAGGGCGTAGGCACACCGCAGGCGGTCCTCAGATGCGTTTGAGGACCGCCTGTTTGGCCATCGCGAACTCCTCGTCCGTGAGCACCCCGTCCCGGTGCAGCTCACCGAGTTCGCGCAACCGCCGCAGCAGCGCGTCGTGGCCGTCCTCCGTCGCGGCCGTCAACTCCCTTGCGGGTTCGGGCTGTTCGGGTCCTACGTCCGGCTCGGCCGCGGGGTGCGGGAGGCGGGCCTGCACGGCGGCGGCGACCAGGGCCATCAGCGGGTCCTTCTTGAAGCCCCACAGCTCAACGGAGTTGGGGTCGTACTTGGGCGGCGCCTTGGTCGGCGCGTTACGCACCGAGAAGCGGAGGTAGCCGTTCTCCAGCCCGGCCGACGGACGCCACTCCACGCCGACGAGATCCGCGACGGCGAGGGTCCGGGCGCCGGCGGCGGACTTGGCGTCCTCGGTCTTCCAGTTCCACTCCAGCCGTACGCGCTCGCCGTCGAAGCTCGCGGTGCCGTCCCCGGCGGACACCGAGAGCGGCACGGCCGGGCCCGGCAGCAGATACGCGTCCACCGGGTCGGCCGGTACCCGGTCGAGCAGCAGGGCGCCCCGCACCTCGTCCACGAAGTACTCGGCGACGCCGTAGCGGTCCGACTCGACGGCGAGCTGATAGGGGTCCTCGCTCTCGGCGAGCCGGCCGCCGGTGGCGTGCAGCAGCGGGTCGGCGCCGTCGCGCAGCCGCAGTCTCAGCCGCCCCGACCTCCGGCCCTGCTCGAACGAGACACCCGCCAACGCCCCCAGCGGGACGACGAGTTCACCCAGGGTCCGGCGGAACAGGCCGACGTTCCTGTCCCGGCCGGGAGTCAGCCGCAGGGCGTCGCCGTCGAAGACCCAGGTGCCGTCCTTCTGGATGATTTCCGCCATGGGAGGGATTCTTCCACCGGCCAGGCGACAGAATGGTCTGTACCTGTCCGGGCTCAACGGAAGTTCAAAGGAAGGGACCCGCTCGTGAGACGCCTTGTGAGACAGCGCCACAGAACGACCCGCCTCCTCGGTTCGCTGCTGCTCGTCGCCGCCGCGAGCGTGTCCGTCGCCGGCGCCGCACCCCCGGCACAGTCCGCCGCCGTCACCCCGCTGGGCCGGGTGATTCCGGCGCCCGCCTCGGTGACCCCGGGCGGACAGCCGTACCGGATCACGAGCGGTACCCGTATCCGCGTCGGCGAGTCACGCGAGTCGCGCCGGATCGGCGAGTACCTCGCGGGCATCCTGCGCCCCTCCACCGGTTACCGGCTGCCGGTCACCTCGCGGGGCAAGGGCGGCATCCAACTCCGGCTGTCCAAGGGCACGTTCGGCGCCGAGGGCTACCGTCTCGTCAGTGGTGCCTCCGGTGTCACCATCACCGCGAGCAGGTCCGCGGGCCTCTTCCACGGCGTGCAGACCCTGCGCCAACTCCTGCCCGCCGCCGTCGAGAAGGACTCCGTGCAGCGCGGCCCCTGGCGGATCGCGGGCGGCACCGTCGAGGACTCGCCGCGCTACGCCTACCGCGGCGCCATGCTCGACGTCTCCCGGCACTTCTTCACGGTCGACCAAGTCAAGCGCTACATCGACCAGTTGGCCCTCTACAAGATCAACGAACTGCATCTGCACCTGAGCGACGACCAGGGCTGGCGCATCGCCGTCAACTCCTGGCCCAGCCTGGCGACTTACGGCGGCTCGACCGAGGTCGGCGGCGGCACCGGCGGCCACTACACCAAGGACGACTACAAGGAGATCGTCCGCTACGCCGCCTCCCGCTATCTGGAGGTCGTCCCCGAGATCGACATGCCCGGCCACACCAACGCGGCCCTCGCCTCCTACGCCGACCTGAACTGCGACGGCGTGGCACCCCCGCTCTACACGGGCACGGACGTCGGCTTCAGCTCGCTGTGCGTCGGCAAGGACCTCACCTACAGCTTCGTGGACGACGTGGTCCGCGAGCTGGCCGCGCTCACCCCGGGCCGCTACCTCCACATCGGCGGCGACGAGGCGCACTCCACCAGCCATGACGACTACGTCAAGTTCATGGACCGGGTGCAGCCGATCGTCACCAAGTACGGCAAGACGGTGATCGCCTGGCACCAGATCACCGGAGCCCACCCCGTGAAGGGCGCCCTCGCCCAGTACTGGGGGCTCGACGACACCGACGCCGCCGAAAAGGCACAGGTCGCCGAGGCCGCGAAGAACGGCACCGGGCTGATCCTCTCGCCCGCCGACCGGGTCTACCTCGACATGAAGTACACCGAGGCCACCCCGCTCGGCCAGGACTGGGCGGGCCTGGTCGAGGTGAAGCGGTCCTACGACTGGGACCCGGGCAACTACCTTGCCGGGGTGCCGAGTTCGGCGATCCGTGGCGTCGAGGCACCGCTGTGGTCGGAGACCATCGTGACCGACGCCGACATCCAGTACATGGCCTTCCCCCGGCTGCCGGGCGTCGCCGAGCTGGGCTGGTCGCCGGCCTCGACGCACGACTGGGACACCTACAAGGTGCGGCTCGCGGCGCAGGCGCCGAGGTGGGAGGCGTTGGGGATCGACTACTACCGGTCGCCCCAAGTCCCGTGGCCGGCCCGGTAGTTGTTGCCGCATGAGGACGGGCACCCCGGAGGACCGTACTCCGGGGTGCCCGTCCTCATGCGGGGGTCAGAACCCGGCGATGGGGTTCTTCAGGGTGCCGACGAGCTGGAGCGCGCCGGACGGGTCCGCCAGGTCCACCATCTGCTTGTTGTTCCGCAACTGGAGGCGGTTGAGGCAGGACAGGGAGAACTCGGGGGCGAACATGTCGTACTGCCGGAACCTGTCGGCGAGTTCGGGTGCCGCGTCCTGGTACTCGCGGGTGACGTCCGCGACCGTACGCCAGAAGTCGTCCTCCTCCAGGACGCCCTCGGCTGCCAGTTGGGAGGCGAGGAAGCGGAAGAAGCAGTCGAAGACGTCGGTGAAGATCGACAGCAGCTTCTTGTCCTCGGGGACCTCGACCCGCAGCCGCTCCACCGTCGGCGGCAGCACCGCGTCCGGGTCCATGACGGCGATCTCCTCGGCGATGTCCTTGTAGATCGCGCGCTCGACCACGCCGTCCTTCAGGACGAGGATCACGTTCTCGCCGTGCGGCATGAACACCAGGTCGTAGGCGTAGAAGCTGTGCAGCAGCGGGGTGAAGTACGCCCGCAGATAGCGCCGCAGCCACTCCACCGGCGTCAGCCCCGACCGCGCGATCAGCGCGCCGGCGAAGGACGCGCCCTCGTGGTCCAGGTGCACCAGCGAGGCCATCGTCGCGAGGGACTCGCCGTCCCGGAGCGAGGAGACCGGGCTCTCGCGCCACAGGGCGGCGAGCATCTTGCGGTACGGCGAGTAGCGGTCGGTCGCCGCCTCGTACTCCAGGTGCCGATAGCCGACGGCGGCCCGCTCGCGGATGATCGACAGGCCGGTGGACTTCAACACCGGGTCGTTGTCGATGAGTTGGGCGAGCCAGTCGTTGATCGCCGGGGTCGCCTCCATGTAGGCGGCCGAAAGCCCGCGCATGAAGCCCATGTTGATGACGGACAGGGCCGTCTTCACATAGTGCTTCTCCGGGTTCGACCTGTTGAAGAAGGTCCGGATGGACTGCTGGGCGAGGTACTCGTCGTCGCCCTCGCCGAGGCAGACGAGATGGTCGCGGGCGACCTCGGCGGCGAAGGTGACGGTGAGCTTGTTCCACCACTGCCAGGGGTGGACGGGGATGAGGAGGTAGTCGTCGGGGTCGAGGCCCCGGTCGGCCAGGGTGGCGCGGAAGCGGTCCAGCGTGGCGCTGCCCAACTCGCCCTTGACGAACGACTCGTAGTCGATGCCCACGCCCGCCGTGAACGCCGCCCGCGAGCGGTGCGCGGCCAGCCACACCAGCCGGACCGGGCTCGCGGTCTCCGGGGCGTACGAGAGGTACTCGTGGATGCCGAAACCGAGCCGGCCGTTGTTGGCGACGAAGCAGGGGTGGCCCTCGGTCATCCCGGTCTCGATGGCCTGGAAGTCGCTCTTCACCAGCTCGGCGACCGGGGTCTGCGGCTTGGTGAGCTTGTAGCAGGTGCCGGAGAGGGTGGAGGAGATCTCCTCCAGGTAGACCGGCAGGATCTCCTCGCTCAGCCCGAGCGCCTGCTTCAGCTCGATGAAGAAGTCCAGGGCGGCGAGCGGGAGTTCGGCGCCGTCGCGGTGACGGGTGATCGAGTCGGCGTCGACCTGCCAGTGGTCGAGGGCGTACCGGGTGGCGGTGAACCGGTAGCGGGTCAGACCGTCGTCACTGCGGACGACGTACAAGTCGCCGTCTTGATCGGCCGGTTCAGGGGTGATCAGCCGCTCGTGCGCGAACTCGCCGAGGGCCTTGCGGATCAGCAGGCGGTTGGCCTTCTCCCAGCGCTCGGGGGAGAGGTGGGCCACGGCGTCGGCGAGGCTCATGCGGACACCGCCGTAGCGGCCAGGCTGTGCTCACCAAAGAAGCGTTCCCGTGTGCAGAAGCTCAACAAGGCCTTCTTCTCCGGCTTCTGGATCTCACGCTCGGGCACGAACCCGACCGCCTCGTTCAGGGCGTGCACGGCGGTGTTGGACACGTCCGGCTCCACGACGACACGGGCGACCGCCGGGTCCTCGAAGAGGCGGGCCATCACGGCGGTGATCACCGCACGGGTGAAGCCGTGGACGGGCGCCTCGGTGGCCGGCGTCAGGAAGTGCATGCCGACGTCACCGGGCAACGGCTCGTACAGGCCGACCAGTTCGCGATGACGGGGGTCGTAGTACTCCATCAGGAAGGCGGGGACACCGTCCTGGAGCCCGAGCAGCGCGTGCTGGTGCTCGTCGGCCGCGATCTCCATGTAGGCGCGCTCGACGTCCTCCAGTCTCGCGTCCTGCATCATCCAGAACGCGGCCTTGGGGTGGGTGAGCCACCGGTGCAGCAACTCGGCGTCCTGGAGCGGGTCGAGAGGGCGGAAGGTGAAGGTGCCTGTGGTGGTGAGGGCGGTCATACGGCGAACTCCTGGAACGCGATGGTCTGTTCGACCGGGTAGTACTCGGTGCCGAGCAGCTCACGGATGATGTACGAGTTGCGGTACGCGCCCATGCCCAGGTCCGGGGACGTGATGCTGTGCGCGTGGACGCCGGCGTTCTGGAGGAAGACGCCCCGGCCCGTGGTGTCGATCGAGTAGTTGCGCGCGATGTCGAAGTTGCCCCGCGAGTCGTAGCGCAGGCGCTCGTGGACGGGCTTGAGGAACTCCGGCTCCGCGTACTGGTAGCCGGTGGCGAGGATCAGGCCCTGGGAGCGCAGGGTGTAGTCCTTCTCCTGCTCCTCCTGGCGGAGGCCGAGTTCGTAGACGCCGTCACGGTAAGTGGCGCTGTCCAGCGAGGAGTTGGTGAGCAGCCGGGTGGGGACGGGACCGCCGACCTTCTTCTGGTAGAGCAGGTCGAAGATCTCGTTGACGAGGTCGCCGTCGATGCCCTTGAAGAGGCCCTTCTGCTCGGCCGTGAGGCGGTAGCGGGTCTGCTCCGGCAGGGCGTGGAAGTAGTCGATGTACTCCGGGGAGGTCATCTCCAGCGTGAGTTTCGTGTACTCCAGCGGGAAGAAGCGCGGGGACCGCGTCACCCAGTTCAACTCGTAGCCGTGGACGTCGATTTCACTCAGCAGGTCGTAGTAGATCTCGGCGGCGGACTGCCCGCTGCCGACCAGCGTGATCGACTCCTTGGCCTGCAACTCCGCTTTGTGCCGCACATAGCGGGAGTTGTGGATGAAGTCGCCGCCCAGACCCGCGACGGCCTCCGGGAGATACGGCGGCGTGCCGGTGCCCAGGACCAGATGCCGGGCGCGGTACACGTCACCGGCCCCGGTCCGGACGACGTAGACCTCGTACTCGTCCTCGTACGCGACTTCGGTCACCGTCGTGCCGAAGCGCACGTTGGAGAGCTTGCCTGCCGCCCAGCGGCAGTAGTCGTCGTACTCGACCCGCAGCGGATAGAAGTTCTCGCGGATGTAGAAGGGGTACAGACGCCCCTTCTCCTTCAGGTAGTTGAGGAAGGAGTACGGCGAGGTCGGGTCGGCGAGGGTGACCAGGTCGGACATGAACGGGGTCTGGAGGTGGGCGCCGTCGAGGAACATGCCGGCGTGCCACTCGAAGTCGGGCTTCGAGTCCAGGAAGATCCCGTCGAGTTCGGCGATCGGCTCGGTGAGGCAGGCGAGGCCGAGGTTGAAGGGCCCGAGCCCGATCCCCACGAAGTCGTAGGTCTTGTGCGAGGCTTCAGGAAGCGCGGTCAAGGGACTCTCCCAGGTACTGCTCGGCATGGCCGGCGATCAGGTCGAGGACGGCGGCGATGTCGTCGGCCGTCGTCTCGGGGTTGAGCAGGGTGAACTTCAGGTAGTGGCGGCCGGCGACCTTGGTGCCCGCGACCACCGCGTCACCGGAGGCGAACAGGGCCTTGCGGGCGTACAGGTTGGCGCGGTCGATCTCGGCGGGGTCGGTGACGGCGGCCGGGATGCAGCGGAAGACGAGGGTGGAGAGCGAGGGCTCTACGACGACGTCGAAGCGTGGGTCGGCGGCGAGCAGCTTCCACCCCTCCACCGCCAAGTCGCAGACCTCGTCGAAGAGTTGACCGACACCGTCGGCGCCCATCACGCGCAGCGTCATCCACAGCTTGAGCGCGTCGAAACGGCGGGTGGTCTGGAGGGACTTGTCGACCTGGTTGGGGATGCGTTCGTGCACCATCCGCTGCGGGTTGAGGTACTCCGCGTGATAGGTCGCGTGGCGCAGGGTGTCGGCGTCGCGGACCAGGACGGCGGACGAACTCACCGGCTGGAAGAAGGACTTGTGGTAGTCGACGGTGACGGAGTCGGCGCGCTCGATGCCGTCGAGCCGGCCCCGGTACTTCAGCGAGGCGAGCAGACCGCAGCCGTAGGCCGCGTCGACGTGCATCCACACCCCGAACTGCGCGCACAGCTCGGCTATTTCGGGCAGCGGGTCGATGGAGCCGAAGTCGGTGGTGCCGGAGGTGGCGATGACGGCCATGGGCACGAGCCCGGCGTCCTTGCAGCGCTCCAGCTCACGGGCGAGCGCGACCGTCTGCATCCGCTTGTCGGCACCGACGGGTATCGACACCACCGCATCCTGCCCAAGTCCCAGCAGTTTCGCGGACTTCTTCACGCTGAAGTGGCTGACCTCGGAGGCGAAGATGCGCAGTTTCGCCAGGCTGTCGGTCTTGGCCTCCTCGCGGGCCAGCAGCAGCGCCTGGAGGTTGGACTGGCTGCCGCCGGAGGTGAACACCCCGTCGGCGTGCGGCCCGAGGCCGATCCGCTCATTCGTCCAGTCGATCAGCTTGCGCTCGATGAGGGTGCCGCCGGCCGACTGGTCCCAGGTGTCCAGGGAGGAGTTGACGGCGGAGAGCACCGCCTCGCCGAGCACCGCGGGGATGACGACCGGGCAGTTGAGGTGGGCGAGGTAGCGCGGGTGGTGGAAGTAGACCGCGTCCCGCAGATAGACCTCGTCCAGCTCGTCGAGCACCGCGGCGGTGTCGTGGAGCGGGCGGTCGAGGTCGATCCGGTCGATGAGGGGGGAGAGGGCGTCGACCGTGACGCCGGTGAACGGTCGTTCGGTGGTGGCGAGTTTGGCCGCCACCCGCTCCACGCCTTCCGTCACGGAGCGGCGGTAGTGCTCCGCAGTCGTGTCATTGAGCAGGTGCGAGCGCATGTGGGGGTCCTCCGGTGGGGAAGTCCGTGCGGGACAGGCGAGCGGCGGGGTTCCGCAACATCAACTTAGGTAAGCCTAACCTAACTTAATGTCCGGGAAACCCGCCCCATCCGTGACAGCCGTCACTCACGCATCACGGGCCCGTCGCACGGTCATCCGGCCTCGCGCAGCTGCTCCTCACTGAGCCCCTGCCGCCAGTACCCGACGAAGGTCACCCGCCGCCGGTCGATCCCCCGCTCACCCACGAAGTGCCGCCGCAGCACCTTCACTTGACCGGACTCGCCCGCGATCCACACGTACGGCCGCCCGGCGGGCGGGAGTTGGGCGGCACGAAGGGCGCCGAGGGCCATGGGGGACCCCTCGGTGCCCTCGTTCCCCCGTACCAGCCAGGTGACCTCGGCGTCGGCCGCGGTCACCAAGTCCTGGATGTCACCGGCGTGTTGGACCTCCAGCCAGACCCGCGCACGGGTGCCGGCCGGCAGCGCTTCGAGGATGGCGGACGCGGCCGGTACGGCGGTCTCGTCACCCCAGACGACCACCAGGTCGGTGTCCTCCGGCGGCCGGAACCGAATCGCCCGATTGTCCGCGACCGCCGGCCCGAGCAGCACGACCCGGTCACCGGCGGAGGCACGGGACGCCCACCCGGAGGCGGGCCCCGCCGGTTCGTGCAGCACGAAGTCGATGTCGATCTCGTCGGGATCACGGCGCAGGGCGCGGAGCGTGTACGACCGCATCACCGCCCGTACACCGTCCGGCAGTTCACGCCACCCCTGCCACCACCCGTCCCCGAGTTCGTACGGCACGGCGGGCCGCGACTGGCCCGGATGCGGCAGAAAGAGCGACAGGGACTGATCACACCCGTCGGAGAAGAAGTACGCGAGATCATCCCCGGCGAAGGTGACCCGGACCAGAGACGGCCCGAGCCGCTCCGTCCGCACAACCTGGAGTGAGAAGAAACGGAAGGGAGCGGCGACGGCCATAGTCATGGAGGGGGGCTCCTTTGGAGGGGTGTCAGGTGTCCTACCTAAGGGGCGCGGGGAACTGCGCGCCCAGCCACATCCGGCCCGCAGCTCCCCACGAAAGCGAAACCACCCCTAAATCAACTGACCTTCTTCGCGCTCTCGATCGCCTTCGCCAAGTCCTCAAGCAGCGGCGCACACTTGTCGTACGACAGAATCGGCTCAGGATTACGCGCGATGACCTGCCCGGCCTTCACAGCGGGAAGCTTCTTCCACGTGCCTTCGGTAATGTCAGCGGGCTGAATCGCCGAAGTCCGGTTGTCCATCATGATGATGTCCGCCCCGTACTTGTCGACGTTCTCCCAGCTGAGGTTCTCGAACCAGCCACCACTCGCCTTGAGCGCAGCCGCCGACGGCTCGACGAAGTTCACGCCGAGAGCCTTGTAGTACTCGAGGTCGATGGAGAGGTTGGACCCGGAGACGTAGAAGATGTCCTGGCTCGCGGAACCGGCGAGGACCTTGATGTCCGGCTTCGCCTTGGCCGCGGCGCGCAGCCGTGCCGCGGCGTCCTCGAACCGCTTCTTGGCCGCCGTGATCGTAGAAGAAGTGGTGTCGGCGCCAAGGGACTTGGCGAGTTCCAGCATGCGCGCGAGCGGCGTCGGCAACTGGACGTCGTACGCGGAGATGCCGACGGTCGGCGCGCCCACGGCGAGGATCTTCTTCTTCGACTCCTCCGGGACGTACCAGAGCGTGCCGGCCGCGTCGAACATCGTGGTGATGAGGACGTCGGGGGAGAGGGCCGCGTACTTCTCGATGTTGAACTGGCCCCACTCGTTGCCGATGCTCGTGACCTTGCTGATGTCCAGGTCACCGGCCTGCACATCGGCCTTGCCGTCCTTCAGCTTCGTAGGCCCGAAGACGCCCTTGGACTCGATGCCGTAGTCGTGCAGCGCGGCGGCGACACCGATGAAGGAGACGATGTTCGCCGGGGTCCTGTCGGTCTTCGCGGTGGTGCCCCGGTCGTCCTTGAAGGTCCAGGGCCCGGCCTTGGCGGCCGTCGTCTCCTTGTCCGAGCCACCGCTTTTCGCGTCGTCGTCGCCGCAGGCCGCGAGCACGGCGCCGAGGCCGAGGGCGCCGCCCGCGGCGAGGATGCCGCGGCGGGAGA
Source organism: Streptomyces sp. NPDC088350 (assembly GCF_044753545.1). Taxonomy (NCBI): domain Bacteria; kingdom Bacillati; phylum Actinomycetota; class Actinomycetes; order Kitasatosporales; family Streptomycetaceae; genus Streptomyces; species Streptomyces sp. NPDC088350. The sequence goes on from NZ_JBIVNL010000004.1 coordinate 22,481, forward strand.
GGTGGGTGGCACGGGCGTTGGACATGTGTGGCTGCTTTCGAACAGGGCGGATCACCCGCCGGACAATTCGAAGGTAGGTTAGCCTAACCTCACTAGATGTCCAGTGGGTGGGGTGCTCATCGCCCGGCCCCGTGGCACCCCTGTGCCGACCCTGTGACTGCGCGTCTCGCGCACTTTGGCTTTCAACCTCCTTGTCCCGTCCATCCGTTGTGATCACGCTCGGTCGTAACGAGCTCCGCGCACGGATGTTCGGTGATATTCGGAGGTGGAGTGGCTACCACGGTGGACATGACGGGTGTGGAAGCGGTCGTGCGGAGCGACGCCGCGCTGCTGGAGGACGACCTGGCCGAGTTCCTCGGCTCGCTGACCGCCCCGGCGCGGGCGGCGGCCTCCGTGTACGACGCGGCGCTGCGCCGCGCCCTGTACGAACCGGTCGCCGACGCCGTCGGATCCAGGATCGGCCAGCAGGCCCTGCCGCCCGCCGCCGGCGCACCCGGCGGCCGGGCTCCCCTGCGCCCCTCGATGGTCTACTGGGCCTACCGCAACTACCGGGGCTTCCCCGAAGGGGCCGAGAGGGCCGCCGACTTCGCGGTGATCCGCCGAACGGCAGTTGCAGTAAGGATTCTGCTGAAGGCCGCCGTCGCCCTCGACGACATCCAGGACGGCAGCGTCGTCCGCTACGGCGAACCCGCCCTCCACACCACCCACGGCGCCCCGCTCGCCCTCAACACCGGCGCCTGGCTGATCATGTCCGCGCTGCGGCACGCGGCCGACCCGGCCGTCGTGGACAGCCTGGTGCGCTCGGTCGGCGACGGCTTCACCGGACAGGCCGTCGACCTGTCCTCGCGTACGGCCCTCACCCGTGCCGAGCTGACGGCCGCGCCGCGTGCCACGCGGGTCGACTTCTGGGAGTCGACGGCCGCCCTCAAGACCGGCACCCTGTTCTGGATGCCGCTCGACGCGGCGGTCGCCGGGCTGCGGGTGGTCGAGGACGACCGGCAGGCACTGGACGGCGCGATGCGCCAACTCGGCCTCGCCAGCCAGCTGTTCAACGACCTGACCGACTTCGTGCCCGAACTCGGCGGCGCCAACATCCACGAGGACTTCGACGGCCTGGGCAACCGGGTCTTCCTGGAGCTGCTCGACGACGCACCGCCCGGCGGGGACTTCAAACCGTACGTTCTCGGTCACCCGAAACTGCGGCGCACGCTCCTCGCGCTCGCCGAGGAGGCCGTGGCCCTGAAGCGCGCCGCGAAGGACGCCGTCCACGGGGTGTGCCGTTCCGAACGCAGCGCCGCCTACTTCGACGTGACGATCGAGCGCAAGGGCCACCTCATCGACCGTCTGCTCACGACGGTTCGGCAGCGGAGCGGCGCATGACGGACATGGACACGGACACGCTGAGCCGACGCCTGAGGAACGGCACCCGCACCTGGCACGAGGCCCTGGAAACCACCGGGTTCGCCACCGCGATGCTCACCGGAACCCTCCCCCTCGACCGCTACGTCGGCCAACTCGCCGCCTACCACGTGGTGTTGAAGACGCTGGAGGCCGAACTGGCCCACACCACCTGCCCGTCCGTCGGCTCGGTGTGGTCGCCGGACCTGGTCAAGCTCCCCCTCGTCGAGCACGACCTCCGCCACTTCGCCGCCCAGGGCGCCTCCCCCGAACCCTGCCCCGCCGCCGAGGAGTTCGCTGACGAGATACGGCGAACGGCGGCGACCGAACCCCGCGAACTCCTCGGCTTCCTCTACGTGTTGGAGGGCTCGACCCTCGGCGCCCTGTTCCTCCTCCGGTACGTCACCGAGGCGTACCGGCTCACCGACGGGAACGGTGTGTCGTACTACGGCAGCGGCGACCGCACCCGCTGGGCGGCCTTCGCAGAGCGCCTCGACCGGGCGCTCGGCGAACCCGACGTACAGGAAAGGGTGCTGGCCGCCGCCGAGCGGGCGTACCACCATGTCGCCGTGATCTCACGGGAGTTGTCGGCGGGTCTGGGCAGTCCGGCCCGTGCGCCGGTGTAGTCGGCGCGGTCAGCCCGTGAGGCCCAACTCGCGGGCGATCAGCATCCGTTGGACCTCGCTGGTGCCCTCACCGATCTCCAGGATCTTGGAGTCGCGCCACATCCGGGCCACCGGGTACTCGTTCATGAAGCCGTAGCCGCCGTGCACCTGGGTGGCGTCGCGGGCGTTGTCGACGGCGATGGTGGAGGAGTACAGCTTGGCGAGGGCCGCCTCCTTCTTGAAGGGCTCGCCGGCGACCAGGCGGGAGGCCGCGTCCCGCCAGGCGAGGCGGGCGGTGTGGGCCTTCATCTCCATGTCGGCGATCTTGAACTGGATGGCCTGGTTGGCGCCGATCGGCCGCCCGAACGCGTGCCGTTCCTTGGCGTACTTCACCGACTCGTCGACGCAGCCCTGCGCCAGACCGGTGGCCAGCGCGGCGATCGCGATGCGGCCCTCGTCCAGGATGCGCAGGAACTGGGCGTAGCCGCGCCCCTGTTCACCGAGCAGGTTCGCCGCCGGGACCCGTACGTCCGCGAAGGACAGCTCACGGGTGTCGGAGGCGTTCCAGCCGACCTTCGAGTACGGCGCCGCTACCGTGAAGCCGGGTGTCCCGGACGGCACGATGATCGCCGAGATCAGCGGCTTGCCGTCGGGTTTGCGGCCGGTGACGGCGGTGACCGTCACCAGACCCGTGATGTCCGTACCGGAGTTGGTGATGAAGCACTTCGAACCGTTGATCACCCACTCGTCGGTGTCCGGGTCGAGCCGGGCCGTCGTCCGGGTCGCCCCCGCGTCCGAGCCCCCGTCCGGCTCGGTCAGCCCGAAGGCACCGAGGATCTCGCCGGAGCACAGCCGGGGCAGCCACTCGGCCTTCTGCGCGTCGGTGCCGAAGAGATGGATCGGCATCGCGCCCAGCGACACCCCCGCCTCCAGCGTGATCGCGACCGACGAGTCGACCCGGGCCAGCTCCTCCAGGACGAGACCCAGCGCCAGATAGTCGCCGCCCATCCCGCCGTACTCCTCGGGGAACGGCAGCCCGAACAGGCCCATGCGGCCCATCTCGCGGACGATCTCGTACGGGAACTCGTGCCGCTCGTAGAAGTCGCCGATCTTCGGCGCCACCACGTCGTGCGCGAACTCCTCGACCGTACGGCGGAGTTCTTCCAGCTCGGGGGAGAGACGGTGGTCCATGGCGGGTCACTGCTCCTTGTGGGGCTGTGTCGTTTTGCCGAGTGCCCGGACGGTGCGGGACGGGCTGGGTCGGCCCAGTTGGTCGGCCATCCACACGCTGGTGGCGGTGAGACGGGCGAGGTCGACTCCGGAGTCGATGCCGAGACCCTGGAGCATCCACACGAGGTCCTCGGTGGCGAGGTTGCCGGTGGCGGACTTGGCGAACGGGCAGCCGCCGAGGCCGCCCGCCGAGGCGTCCACGGTGGTGACGCCGTGCTGGAGGGCGGCCAGGGTGTTGGCGAGCGCCTGGCCGTAGGTGTCGTGGAAGTGCACGCCCAACACGTCGGTGGGGACGTGCCGTTCGTTGAGCGCGGCGAGAAGTTCCAGTACGTGCCCCGGAGTCGCGACGCCGATCGTGTCGCCGAGGCTCAGCTCGTCGCAGCCCATGTCGACCAACTCCCGGCAGACACGCACCACTTGAGCGATCGGGACCGCGCCCTCCCAGGGGTCGCCGAAGCACATGGAGACATAGCCGCGCACATGGGCACCCTCCTCCTTGGCGCGGGCCACGACAGGGGCGAACACGGCCAGCGACTCGTCCACCGTCCGGTTGAGGTTGGCCTTCGCGAAGGACTCGGTGGCACTGGCGAAGACGGCGACGCGGGTCGCCTTCAGGGCCAGGGCCCGGTCCAGCCCGCGGCCGTTCGGCACGAGGACGGGCAGGTGGACGCCCTTCAGGTCGCGCACGAGCGGGAACAGCCGCTCGGCGTCGGCCAGTTGGGGCACCCACTTGGGGTGGACGAAGCTGGTGGCCTCGACGGTGGTCAGGCCCGCGTCGGCCAGCCGGCGCACGAACTCGGCCTTGACCTCCGTCGGCACGGTCGCCTTCTCGTTCTGCAGCCCGTCACGGGCCCCGACCTCGTGGATACGCACCCGGGCGGGCAGATCGGGGGCCGGTACGACCATCGGGAGTGTCACTGGTCCTCCTCCGCAGGTGTGACGACCGCCAGCACCTGGTCCATGGCGACCGTCGCGCCGGGGGTCACATCGATTTCGGTGACGATGCCGGGGTGCGGCGCGGAGACGACGTGCTCCATCTTCATCGCCTCCACCACCAACAGGCTCTGCCCAGCGACCACTTGATCCCCCACGGCGACCTTCACCACGGTCACGGTCCCAGGCATCGGCGCGGTCAGCGAACCGGCACCGGACCGGTCGGCCCCGCTGAGCGAGGCGGCCACCGGATCGTGGTCCCGCACCTGCCAGGCATCCCCGTCCCGCCCGAGCCAGTCACCGGCCCGATGGAAGGTGTGCCGGACCCCGTCGAGGGTGACGGCGACCCGGTCCTCGGTGACGGTGTGGCTGCCGCGCGGGACGTACTCCACGGGCTCGGTCACCCGCAGGTGGAACCCGACCGGCTTCGGAGCACCGCCCAGCCGCCAGCCGCTCGGCACCGAGAACGGGTCGGTCCAGCCCTCGCCCTTCGGCCGCAGAGCCTCCAGCCGTACGGCGGCTGCCGCCTCGTACACCTCCTCGGGCACCTCGTCCGGGATCAGGGAGTCCGCCTCCCGCTCGACCAGCCCGGTGTCCAACTCGCCCGCCACGACGTCCGGATGGGCCAGGAGCCTGCGCAGGAACCCCGCGTTCGTCGGCACGCCCAGCGTGACCGTGTCCGCGAGGGCCGCCCGGAGCTTCCTGAGCGCGGTCGCACGGTCGGGGCCGTAGGCGATGACCTTGGAGAGCATCGGGTCGTAGAGGCTGCCGATCTCGGTGCCTTCGGAGAGCCCGGAGTCGGTGCGGACGCCGTCGCCGGAGGGCTCGCGCAGCCGGATCACCGTGCCGCCGGAGGGGAGGAACCCGCGGGCAGGGTCCTCCGCGCAGATACGCGCCTCGACGGCGTGCCCGGTGAGCGTGATGTCGTCCTGCACGAACGGCAGCCGCTCGCCCGCAGCCACCCGCAGCTGCCACTCCACCAGGTCGAGCCCGGTGACCAACTCCGTTACCGGGTGCTCCACTTGGAGACGGGTGTTCATCTCCATGAAGTAGTACGACGACGGGTCGTTGCCCGGCACGATGAACTCCACCGTGCCCGCGCCCGCGTACCCGCACGAACGGGCCGCCTGCACCGCCGCCTCGCCCATCGCCGCGCGCGTGGCGGAGTCCAGGAGCACGCTCGGGGCCTCCTCGACGACCTTCTGGTGCCGGCGCTGCAAGGAGCACTCGCGTTCGCCGAGGTGGACGACGTTGCCGTGGCCGTCGGCCAGGATCTGGATCTCGATGTGCCGGGGGCGGTCGACCCACCGCTCGACGAGGAGGGTGTCGTCGCCGAAGGAGGCGCGGGCCTCGCGCCGGGCGGCGGCGATCTCCTCCTCCAGGACGGTCAGATCGCGGACCAGGCGCATGCCCTTGCCGCCACCGCCCGCCGACGGTTTGAGGAGGACGGGTGCGCCCAACTCATGCGCGGCCTTGGCGAGTTCGGGGTCCCGACCGCCGGGGACGACCGGGACCCCGGCAGCCTCCACCGTCTCCTTGGCGCGGATCTTGTCGCCCATGAGGGCGATCGCGTCGGCCGGCGGTCCGATGAAGACCAGCCCGGCGTCGGCGCACGCGCGCGCGAAGGCCGCGTTCTCCGCGAGGAAGCCGTATCCCGGGTGCACGGCCTGCGCGCCGGTGCGGGCCGCCGCCTCCAGCAGCCGCTCCACCGACAGATAGCTCTCGGCGGCCGGTGCGGGACCGATCCGTACGGCCGTGTCGGCCTCCCGGACGTGCCGGGCGTCCGCGTCGGCGTCGGAGAAGACGGCCACCGAGCGCACGCCGAGCGAGCGCAGGGTGCGGATCACGCGGACCGCGATCTCGCCCCGGTTGGCCACCAGGACCGTCGAGAACATCTCGAATGTGTCGACCGTTTCCGGCATCTCGGGCACCTTCATCACATCCGGAAGACGCCGAACTGGGTGTCACCCAGCGGCGCGTTGGCACAGGCGGTCAGGGCGAGACCCAGCACCTGGCGGGTCTCCAGGGGGTCGATGACCCCGTCGTCCCAGAGGCGGGCGGTGGCGTAATAGGCGTTGCCCTGACGCTCGTACTGCTGCCGGATGGGGTCCTTGAAGCCGCTCTCGTCGGCCGCCGACCACTCCTCCCCGCGCGCCTCCAACTGGTCGCGTTTCACGGTCGCGAGGACCGACGCGGCCTGTTCGCCGCCCATCACGGAGATCTTGGCGCCGGGCCACATCCACAGGAAGCGGGGGGAGTAGGCCCGGCCGCACATCGAGTAGTTGCCCGCGCCGTACGAGCCGCCGACCACCACGGTCAGCTTGGGCACGCGCGCGCAGGCGACGGCGGTGACCATCTTGGCGCCGTTCTTGGCGATGCCGCCCGCCTCGTAGTCCTTGCCGACCATGAACCCTGAGATGTTCTGCAGGAACACGAGCGGGATGCCGCGCTGGTCGCACAACTCGATGAAGTGGGCGCCCTTCTGGGCGGATTCGGAGAACAGGATGCCGTTGTTGGCGACGATGCCGACCGGGTGACCATGGATCCGGGCGAAGCCGGTGACCAGGGTCTGCCCGAACTCGGCCTTGAACTCGGCGAAACGGGAGCCGTCGACCACGCGCGCGATGATCTCCCGTACGTCGTAGGGCGTACGGGAGTCGACCGGGACGGCGCCGTAGATCCCGTACGGGTCGACCTTGGGCTCGACCGCCTCGGTGACCTCCCAGGGGAGCGGCCCGCGCGCGGGGAGTGTGGCGGCGATGTTCCGGACGATCCGCAGGGCGTGCGCGTCGTCCTCCGCGAGGTGGTCGGTGACACCCGACACGCGCGCGTGGACGTCGCCGCCGCCCAGCTCCTCGGCGGTGACGACCTCACCGGTGGCGGCCTTCACCAGGGGCGGCCCACCCAGGAAGATGGTCCCCTGATTCCGGACGATGACGGCCTCGTCGCTCATGGCCGGCACATAGGCCCCACCGGCGGTACACGACCCCAGCACGGCGGCGATCTGCGGAATCCCCGCCCCCGACATCCGGGCCTGGTTGAAGAAGATCCGCCCGAAGTGGTCCCGGTCCGGGAACACCTCGTCCTGCATGGGCAGGAAGGCACCCCCGGAGTCGACGAGATAGATGCACGGAAGCCGATTCTCCAGGGCGATCTCCTGGGCCCGCAGATGCTTCTTCACGGTCATCGGGTAGTACGTCCCGCCCTTGACCGTGGCGTCGTTCGCGACGATCACGCACTCGCGCCCGCTCACCCGCCCGATCCCGGCGATCACACCGGCGGCCGGGGCGGCCCCGTCGTACATCCCGTCGGCAGCCAGCGGAGCCAGCTCCAGGAAGGGAGAGCCCGGATCGAGAAGCGTGTCGACACGGTCACGGGGAAGCAGCTTGCCGCGCGCGGTGTGCCGTTCCCGGGCCCGCTCACCCCCGCCGAGCCGGGCCACGGCCAGCTTCTGCCGCAGCTCCTCACTCAACGCACGGTGCGCCGCCTCGTTGGCCCGCCACGCCTCCGACGCGGGGTCCGCCGCGCTCGTCAGCTCCGGTGCCTCTTGCATTCCGTGGGTCCCCTCGCACAGCGATCGGCCGCTCTCGGCTGTTAATGAGCGTTAACCATTTCCTTCAGGTTAACGACCGCTAACCTCCCTGTCTAGAATTGCTTCCATGGCCACGAGAACCGACGCCCCCACCCGCCGCGAGCAGATCCTCAAGGAGGCCGCGCGGCTCTTCGCCGAGCGGGGTTTCCACGGCGTCGGCGTGGACGAGATAGGCGCCGCGGTCGGCATCAGCGGCCCCGGCCTCTACCGCCACTTCCCCGGCAAGGACGCGATGCTCGCGGAACTCCTGGTAGGCATCAGCGGCCAACTCCTGACAGGCGCGAAGCGCCGCCTGGCAGAGGCGGAGGGCGTGACCTCCTCCGAGACCTTCCTCGACTCCCTCATCGAGGGCCACATCGATTTCGCCCTGGACGACCGCCCCCTGATCACCCTCCACGACCGCGAACTGGACCGCCTCCGCGACACCGACCGCAAGCTGGTACGCCAGCTCCAGCGCCAGTACGTCGAACTGTGGGTGGAGGTCGTACGAGACGTGTACCCGGACCTGTCCGAACCCAGCGCACGGTCGGCGGTCCACTCGGTGTTCGGACTCCTCAACTCGACTCCGCACCTGGGCCGACCGGGCTCGCTGCCCGGGCGGGGGGCGACGGCGGAACTGCTGCACCGGATGGCGCGGGGGGCGTTCGGGGCGGCGGCTTCGACGGGCTGACGGGCCCGGCGGTCGCGAACCGAAGGCCGCCGGACGACAGAGGGAAGCCGCAAGCCGCAAGCTGCAAGCCGCAGGCTGGAGGCGCGAAGCCGAAAACCGGCAGCCGAGGGCCGGAGACCGGGCAAGCCACGGCTCGGGCGCGGTCGGCGGACGCAGGCGCGGCCGAGCCGCCCCCGGGGTCCGGGGCAGAGCCCCGTGTCGGGACTTCTCGGCCTACCGAGTCGGGCGCGTGGGTGGGCAGAACCGGCGTGACGAGCGTTACGTACCCGTCCCGCTGGACGCTCCCCCTACTCGCCGGTACCGTAATGTTCTGAGCAAGCGCTTAGAAACGGACCCTTGGGCTAGCTGGAGGTGGCGGCGGTGCGCCGTACGGTGTTTGACGAGGACCACGAGGCGTTCCGGGAGACCCTCCGGGCCTTCATCGAGGCCGAGGTCGTGCCCGTCTACGACGAGTGGTTCGCGGCCGGCCAGGCGCCGCGCGAGTTCTACTACAAGCTCGCCGAGCTGGGCGTCTTCGGCATCCGCGTGGACGAGGAGTACGGCGGCGCGGGCATCGACTCGTACAAGTTCGAGGCCGTCCTCTACGAGGAGACCGCGCGCGCGGGCGTCTCCTTCGGCGGCTCCGGTGTGCACGTGCTGCTCGGCCTGCCCTACATCAAGCTGCTCGCCAACGACGAGCAGAAGAAGAAGTACCTCCCGAAGTTCGTCTCCGGCGAGGAGATGTGGGCCATCGCGATGACCGAGCCGGGCACCGGCTCCGACCTCGCGGGCATGAAGACCACCGCCAAGCTCTCCGAGGACGGCACGCACTACGTCCTCAACGGCGCCAAGACCTTCATCACCGGCGGTGTGCACGCCGACCGCATGATCGTCTGCGCCCGCACCGACGCGCCCTCCAAGGAGGACCGCCGCCACGGCATCTCCCTGTTCGTGGTGGACACCAAGGCCGAGGGCTACTCGGTCGGCCGCAAGCTCGACAAGCTGGGCCTGAAGACCTCCGACACCGCCGAGCTGGCGTTCGTCGACGTGAAGGTGCCCGTCGAGGACCTCCTCGGTGAGGAGAACAAGGGCTTCTCCTACCTCGGCCACAACCTCGCCTCCGAGCGCTGGGGCATCGCCTTCGGCGCGTACGCGCAGGCCAAGGCAGCCGTCCGGTTCGCCAAGCAGTACGTGCAGGACCGTGTCGTCTTCGGCCAGCCCGTCGCCGCGTTCCAGAACACCAAGTTCGAACTGGCCTCCTGCCAGGCCGAGGTGGACGCCGCCGAGGCCGTCGCCGACCGCGCGACCGAGGCCCTCGACGCCGGTGAGCTGACGCCCGCCGAGGCCGCCTCCGCGAAGCTGTTCTGCACCGAGGTCGCCCACCGCGTGATCGACCGCTGCCTCCAGCTGCACGGCGGCTACGGCTTCATGAACGAGTACCCGATCGCCCGCCTGTACGCGGACAACCGCGTCAACCGCATCTACGGCGGCACCAGCGAGATCATGAAGACGATCATCGCCAAGGACATGGGTCTGTAAGGTCCCGGCAATTACGGCCCGGTACAACTGGACGCCATGAACCAGGCACTACAGGATCTCCTCGATCTGCTCGACCTCGAGCAGATCGAGGAGAACATCTTCCGCGGCCGGTCCCGCTCCGCCGTCGTCCCCCGTGTCTTCGGGGGCCAGGTGGCGGCGCAGGCGCTGGTCGCCGCCGGGCGTACGGTCCCCGCCGACCGGTACGCCCACTCCCTGCACGCGTACTTCCTGCGCATGGGCGACCCGGGCGCGCCCATCGTCTACACCGTCGAGCGGATCCGCGACGGCCGTTCCTTCACCACCCGCCGCGTGCTCGCCGTCCAGCACGGCCGGCCGATCTTCGCGCTGTCGGCGTCCTTCCAGACGTACGAGGAAGGCCTCGACCACCAGGCGCCCATGCCGACCGCCCCCGACCCGGAGACGGTTCCCACCGGCCAGGAGCGGCTGCGCGGCTACGACCACCTCGACCGGGGGATCGTTGAACGATTCCTGGAGGCCCGTGAGGCGATCGACCTGCGCTACGTCGACGACCCGCCGTACGGCAGGTTCGGCGAGCCGCGCGAACCGCACTCCCAGGTGTGGTTCCGCACCAACGGCAAGCTCGCCGACGACCCCCTCCTCCACGTAGTCCTCGCGACCTACGTCTCCGACATGACCCTCCTCGACTCGATCCTCCTCGCGCACGGCCGCGGCGGCTGGGCTATCGGTGACGTCGTAGGAGCCTCCCTCGACCACGCGATGTGGTTCCACCGGCCGTTCCGCGCGGACGAGTGGCTGCTCTACGACCAGGAGTCGCCGTCGGCGTCCGGCGGGCGCGGGCTCGGGCAGGCACGGATCTACACGCAGGACGGACAGCTCGCCATCTCCGTGATTCAGGAAGGTGTGGTCCGGGTTCCCCGGGAACACTGAGGGCATGGCAGAAACAGAGGAAGGTGAGGGTGGAGGAGAGTCCACCCTCACGGTGATCGTCGCCGCCGTCGCCAACCTGGGCATCGCACTGGCGAAGGCGGTCGCCGGCGTCATCAGCGGCTCCAGCGCGATGCTGTCCGAGGCCGCGCACTCCGTCGCCGACACCGTCACCGAACTCCTCCTCCTCACCGCCCTGAAGCGCAGCGGGAAACCCGCCGACGAGGAACACCCCCTCGGCTACGGCCCCGAGCGCTACATCTGGGCGATGCTCGCCGCCGTCGCCACCTTCGTCGGCGGCGCGGTCTTCTCGATCTACGACGGAATCCACACCCTGGTCGCCGGCGAGGACCTCGGCGACCCGCTCATCTCGTACATCGTGCTCGGCGTCGCCTTCCTCCTGGAGGGCTACTCCCTGCGGACGGGCGTACGCCAGGCGCGCGGCGAGGCGGCCCGCTTCGACGCCTCCTTCAAGCGCTACCTCCGCTACACCCCCGACACCGCCGTCAAGGCCGTGGTCCTGGAGGACTCCGCCGCCCTCGTCGGCCTGGTCCTGGCCGCCGGCGGCCTGCTCGGCGGACAACTCACGGGCTCCGGCGCCTGGGACGGCCTCGCGTCCCTCTGCATCGGCCTCCTGCTGCTCTACGTCGCCTGGGTGCTCGGCCGCTCCAACGCCGAACTCCTCATCGGACGCCCGCTGCCCAAGGCCATGCGGGAGCGGATCAAGGAGGAGCTGCTCGGCGTCGAACACATCGAAGCCGTACTGGAGTTGACGACCCTCGTGCAGGGCCCGCGCGAGGCGCTGGTCGCCGCGAAGATCGACTTCCGGGACAGGTCGACGGCCGCCCAGATCGAGTGGGCCTGCGAACAGGCCGAGCAGCGACTGCGAGAGGCGTTCCCGGCGGTGAGCCGGGTGTATCTGGACCCGACACCCGGGTATGCGCAGCGGCGGGCGGAGGGGCTGAACCCCTGGCCGTGACAGGGGAGTTGGATCCCGTCCCTCAGTCGAGCCCGGCCTCCGCCAGCAGATACGCCACCATCGGGTCGTAGTACCTGGGGCTGACCACATGGTCGTCGAGCGGGACCGCGACCTGTACGGTGCCCTCCGACTCGGCGAGGAAGAGCGCCGGGTCGTTCGAGTCGGCGTAGCCGACGGAGTCGACGCCGTGGCGGCCCGCGTAGCCCGCCCAGCCGTGGTCGGCGACGACCAGGTCGGGCAGCGGGCGGCCCTCGCGCTCCAGGGCGGTGAGGATCGCCTTCATCGGCTCGCCGGAGTGGGTGTGCCAGAGCGTGGCGCCGTGTTCGAGGACGGCCACGTCCGCGAACTGCATGACGTACCCCTCCTCCGTCTGGAGTCCCTCCGGGATCACGACGATCTCGCAGCCGGCCGTGCGCAGGGCGGCGGCCGTGGCGTGGTGCACGTCGAGCAGGCCGCCCGGGTGGCCGGTGGCGAGGAGGACCCGCTGCTGCCCGTCGGCCGCCTTGCGCAGCCGCGCCGCCAGGCGGTCGAGGCCCGCGATCGTCAGCTCCGGGTCGATGCTGTCCTGGCCGTAGCGGTACTCGGGATCGTCGTTCACGCCCACCCGCTCCGCCAGCACCGCCAGCACGTCCTGCTCGTCGGTCCAGCGGCTGCCGAACTCCAGGCCGAACCAGTAGTGGCGGTCGCCGTTCGCGAGCTTGCGGTAGTGGGAGAGGTTGTTCTCGCGGGGCGTGGCCACATCGCCCGCGATACGGGTCTTCACAAGGTGGTCGACGAGCTCGGCGCGGCTGGGTGTCCCGGGTATCGGCATGCTTCCCATTGTGGAGCAGAGGACTGTGCCCGTACCCGACGTCCCGAACGCTGGGATGTGGATCACTCGCACCCGCCCGCTCACAGATGACGCAGGCCGAACCACAACTCCATCCGTACGTCCGGATCGTCCAGGTCCGCGTCGAGCAGTGCCGCGCACCGGGCGATCCGCTGCCGCACGGTGTTGCGGTGCACGGCCAGGGCGACCGCCGTACGGTCCCAACTCCCGTGCAGGGAGAGCCAGGTGCGCAGGGTCTCGGTGAGCGCGGGGTGGCCGGCGAGCGGCGCGAGGAGGGTGCGGGCGTGCGCCTCGGCCTCGTCGTGGGGGACCAGTTCGGCGAGGCCGGGGCGGCCGGAGGCGCCGTGCCGGACCAGCGGGGCCCGGGTCGCCCGCGCGCGGGCCAGGGCACGGGCCGCCTGGGTGTCGGCGGCGGGCCAGTCCCTCGGGGTCACGGCGGCACTGACCCCGAGGGTCCAGCCGGGCTGCGGGGCGGGTTCGCCCTCGCCGGGGACGAGGACCCGTACGACGTCCGGAGCGAGGTCGATCAGCGCGGAACCGAGCGCGGCGCCCAGCGCGGACGCGGTGACGGGGTCGGGGGCGGTATCGCTCCCGGGCGCCGCGTGCACGACGGTCCACCGGTCACCGCCGAGCAGGGCCGCGACGTCCTCCGGCGGGGCGCCCAGCAGCAGTCGTACGAGCGCCGACGAACGGTCCGCTCCCGTACGGCTCTGGTGTTCGCCGGTGAGGAGGGAGAGGAGTACGGCGGCGACGGAGGCGATGGTGTGGTCGCCGGGGTCGCGCTGCGGGGCGGCGACCCCGAGGACGAAGCCCTGGCCGGTGCCGAGGGCGTAGGCGGCGAGGTGGGCGCCGGGGACGGTGTCGGTGGCCGACGTGGGTGAGGGGGACGGAGACGAAGGTGTGACGGTGGGCGGCCGTACCACCCGCGCCAGCCCCGCCAACGCCTCCCGCGCCTCCACCCCCGGCGCACCCCGCCCCGCCGCCGCGATCTCCGTGCCGTCCGGTCCGTACAGCACCGCGCGACCGCTGACCCGCTGGGCGAGTTGCCGTAGCACCGAAGGCACCGGGTCCGGGCGGGAGGCCGCTGCCGCGAGGCTCTGCTGGGCCTCGGTGACGCGGCGGAGTTCGGCGAGGCGGGCCTGGGCCATCAGCTGCCAGACCGCGCGGGCCACGCCGGAGAAGGTGGTGCGGGGCGGGACCTCGATGAGCGGGAGGTCGTAGTGGTCGCAGGCGGCGACCAGCGCTCTCGGCACGGTGTCGTGGACCGGCGCGACGCCGAAGCCGAGGGCGACGCCGCCCGCCTCGACGATCCGGGAGACGTAGTCGGCGAAGTACGTGCCCGAGCCGGCCGCCTCCGGGATGTGCACGCCGGCGGTGAGGAGCAGCTCGCCGCCCAGCAGATACGGGTACGGGTTCGGCATCTCCGAGGTGTGCGCCCAGTGGATCGCGATGCCGGGGTCGGACGGCCCGGCGATCTGCCGCAGCCCCAGGTCCTCGCGGGCCAGGAGGGCGGCGAGGGGCACGGGTGGGGTGGGCGGTGTCGGGGGCGTGGGTGGCGCGGGGGGTGTGGGTGGCGCGGGCGGAACCGTGAGGTCCGGCATGGTGGACGTTTCCTCCATCACCTCGGGTTCGGGTGGATGAAACGTACACTTCGCAGCCGCTTTCCGGCCACCTAGGGTCGGTCGCGGCGCAAGCCGTCCCCCGACACTCCCCGAGACTCCGAGCACGCGCGTAAGGAGGCCCCCGTATGGCCGTCGACTACACCGTCATCGTCGTCTACCTGGCCGGCATGCTGGCCATGGGCTGGTGGGGCATGCGCCGCGCCAGGTCCAAGAGCGACTTCCTGGTCGCGGGCCGCCGCCTGGGCCCGGTCATGTACTCCGGCACCATGGCCGCGATCGTCCTCGGCGGCGCGTCCACCATCGGCGGGGTCGGTCTCGGCTACCAGTACGGCCTGTCCGGCGCCTGGATGGTCTTCACCATCGGCCTCGGCCTGCTCGCCCTCTCCGTCTTCTTCTCCGCCCGCATCGCCCGCCTCAAGGTGTACACGGTCTCCGAGATGCTCGATCTCCGGTACGGCTGCCGGGCGGGCGTGATCTCCGGCATCGTCATGTGGGCGTACACCCTGATGCTCGCCGTCACCTCGACGATCGCCTACGCCACGATCTTCGACGTCCTCTTCGACATGAACCGGACCCTCGCGATCGTCCTCGGCGGCTCGATCGTCGTCGCGTACTCGACGCTCGGCGGCATGTGGTCCATCACGCTGACGGACATGGTGCAGTTCGTGGTGAAGACGATCGGCGTGCTCCTGCTCCTGCTGCCCGTCGCGGTCGTCAAGGCGGGCGGGTTCGGCGAGATGAGGGCGAAGCTGCCCACCGAGTACTTCGACCCGCTGGGCATCGGCGGCGAGACGATCTTCACGTACGTCCTGATCTACACGTTCGGCATGCTCATCGGCCAGGACATCTGGCAGCGCGTGTTCACGGCCGGCAGCGACAGGACGGCCAAGTGGGGCGGCACGGTCGCCGGTACCTACTGCCTCGTCTACGCCCTCGCCGGTGCCGTCATCGGTACGGCGGCCAAGGTCCTGTACCCGGACCTCGGCAGCCCGGACGACGCCTTCGCGACCATCGTCAAGGACGAACTCCCGGTCGGTGTACGGGGATTGGTGCTGGCCGCCGCGCTCGCCGCCGTGATGTCGACGTCGTCCGGCGCGCTGATCGCCTGCGCCACGGTCGCCAACAACGACATCTGGTCGCGGCTGCGCGGAGCCGTACGGCGGGACGGCGGGGAGGCGGAGCGCGACGAGGTGCGCGGCAACCGCGTCTTCATCCTCGCCATGGGCGTCGCGGTGATCGGCACGGCGATCGCGCTGAACAACGTCGTGGAGGCGCTGACGGTCGCCTACAACCTCCTCGTCGGCGGCCTCCTCGTGCCCATCCTCGGCGGACTGCTGTGGAAGCGCGGCACCGCACAGGGCGCACTCGCCTCGGTCGTCGTCGGCGGCCTCGCGGTCGTCGGCCTGATGGCGTCCTACGGCATCCTCGCCAACGAGCCTGTCTACTACGGCCTGTTGTCGTCTCTGGCCGCGTATGTGACCGTCTCTCTCGCGACACCGGCGACCGACGCGGCCGTACTCGCCGCGTGGCGGGACCGGCTCGCGGGACGCAGTGCACCCGAACGCGCGTCCGAGCCGGTCCCGGCTCACCAGTAGAGTCATCACCAGAGGTACGAAAACCCCATACGCGACGAAGCGTAGGAAAGAAGGCAGTGCCCATGACCAGCAACGAGACGCCCCGCGGCCCCGTCGACTCCTCCCGCACCCCGCGCTACGCCGGACCCGCGACCTACGCGCGGCTGCCGCGCCTGGACGAGGTCGGCAGGACCGACGTCGCGGTGGTCGGGGTTCCGTTCGACGCCGGTGTCTCGTACCGGCCGGGCGCGCGCTTCGGCGGCAACGCGATCCGCGAGGCGTCCCGGCTGCTGCGGCCGTACAACCCGGCGCAGGACGCGTCCCCGTTCGCGCTGGCGCAGGTCGCGGACGCCGGTGACATCGCGGCGAACCCGTTCAACATCAACGAGGCCGTCGAGACGATCGAGGCGGCGGCGGACGAACTCCTGGGCAGCGGCACGAGGTTGATGACCCTGGGCGGCGACCACACCATCGCCCTGCCGCTGTTGAGGTCCGTCGCGAAGAAGCACGGCCCGGTGGCGCTGCTGCACTTCGACGCCCATCTCGACACCTGGGACACGTACTTCGGCGCCGAGTACACCCACGGGACGCCGTTCCGCCGGGCGGTGGAGGAGGGCATCCTCGACACGGAGGCGCTCTCGCACGTCGGCATCCGCGGGCCGCTGTACGGCAAGCAGGACCTCAAGGACGACGAGAAGATGGGCTTCGGCATCGTGACGTCGGCGGACGTCTACCGCCGGGGCGCCGACGAGGTCGCCGACCAGCTGCGCCAGCGCATCGGCAACCGGCCCCTGTACATCTCCATCGACATCGACTGCCTCGACCCGGCCCACGCACCCGGCACCGGCACACCCGAGGCCGGCGGCCTGACCTCCCGCGAACTTCTGGAGATCCTGCGCGGCCTGGCATCCTGCAACCTGGTGTCGGCGGACGTCGTCGAGGTGGCACCGGCGTACGACCACGCCGAGATCACCTCGGTGGCCGCGTCCCACACCGCGTACGACCTGATCACCATCATGTCCCGTCAGATCGCCGAGGCGCGCAACTCGTAACGCGGGCCGGGCAGTTGGCGACGCGACGGGCAAACGGTCACGCGATGGGCAAACGGTGACGCGATGGGCAATCGGTGACGCGCCAGAGAGACCTTGAGAGAACCTTGCAGAGAGACCTCGCAGAGCGACCTCGTAGAAAGACAGAGACGACGTGACGCACGACCACGACCTGGAACTCCGCCCGACGGCCGCGCAGACCGCCGCCGCCCTGAACCCGCCCCCCGGGCGCAACGGCGGCGACCTCGTCGTGGAGACCCTGGCCGGGCTCGGCGCGACGACCGTCTTCGGGCTGCCCGGCCAGCACGCGCTCGGCATGTTCGACGCGCTGCGCCGCTCCGACCTCCGGTACATCGGGCTGCGGGTGGAGAACAACGCCGGGTTCGCGGCGGACGCGTACGGTCGCATCACGGGCGAGGCGGCACCGCTGCTGCTGTCCACCGGGCCGGGCGCGCTGACCTCCCTGGCCGCACTCCAGGAGGCGCGGGCGGCCTCGGCCCCCGTCCTGGCGATCAGCAGCCAGATCCCGACGGCGGGCCTGGGCGGCGGCAGGCACGGGTATCTGCACGAACTCCCGGACCAGTCCGCCTCGTTCAGGGGGGTGGTGAAGTCGGTCCACACGGTCCGCGCGCAGTCCCAGATCCCGTCGGCGATCGCGGAGGCCTGGAAGTCGGCGCTCACGGCTCCGCACGGCCCGGTGTGGGTGGAGATCCCGCAGGACGTGCTGCTGGCTCCGACGCCGCTCCCGGTGGTGACGGCGGTGGACGCGACCCCGGAGGACCTGGTCCCGCGCCCCGAACTGACGGCGGTGGCGGCCGACTTGCTGTCGAGGGCATCCCGCCCGGCGATCATCGCGGGCGGGGGAGTGGTACGGGCGGACGCGTCGAAGAAGCTGCGGCAGCTGGCGGAGAGACTCCAGGCACCGGTGGTCACGACCCCCGGCGGCAAGGGCGCGTTCCCGTGGAACCATCCGTTGTCGTTGCAGTCCTGGCTGGAGGACCGCCACACGACGGACTTCCTGGAGGACGCGGACGTACTGCTGGTAGTGGGCTCGGGCCTCGGCGAACTCTCCTCCAACTACCACACGTTCGCCCCGCGCGGCCGGGTCGTCCAGATCGAGGCGGACCTCGGCAAACTGGAGTCCAACCACCCGGCGTTGGGCATCCACGCGGACGCGTGGCACGCGGTGCAGGCGCTGTTGGAGACAGTGGGCGAGCGCACGGATCCGACGGCGGAGGAGCGCGTACGGGATCTGCTGGCGCGGGTGCGGGAGCGTATCGACTCCCAGGAACTGACCCTGGAACAGGGCGTGTTGGAGTCGGTGCGCAGGGCGCTGCCGGCCGACTCCCCGTCGTTCTGGGACATGACGATCCTCGCCTACTGGGCCTGGTCCGCCTTCGACGCGAAGGGCCCCAACCACCTCCACTCCGCCCAGGGCGCCGGCGGCCTCGGCTACGGCTTCCCGGCAGCGCTGGGCGCGGCTGCGGCGGATCCGACGCGGCCGGTGCTGGCGGTGTCGGGGGACGGGGGTGCGCTGTACTCGATCGCGGAGCTGGCCACGGCCAAGCAGTACGACCTGAACGTCACGTGGCTCATCGTCGACGACGGCGGCTACGGCATCCTGCGCGAGTACATGACGGACGCGTTCGGCGAGGCGACGGCGACGGAGCTGACCCGGCCGGACTATGTGGCGCTGGCGGAGTCGTTCGGGGTGCGGGGGGTGCGGACTTCGCCGGAGGCGTTGGAGGCGGACCTCGCGAAGGCGTTGGGGGAGACGGGGCCTTCCGTGGTCGTACTTCCGGCCGTGTTGCGGATGTTCGCGGCTACGCATCTCGACTCGGGCGAGCGGTAGGGCAGTTGACCGGCGGCGGCAGCGGCGGGTCAGGGCAGGGAGGACACCGGCTTGCCCGCGGCGCGCAGCAGGGCCGCCCCGAGTGGGGTGAGTGTGTGCAGGACGCTCGTGCCGAACCGGAGGCTGTTGATCAGCCCCGCGTCCCGCAGAGCCGTGATGTGCTGGCTCACCGTGGGGGCCGACACCCCTGCCAGCCGGGCCAGTTCGCCGGTGGTCGCGCCGGGTGCGATGCCCCGCAGCACCTGTGCCCGGGTCCGGCCGAGCAGCACGCCGAGGGGCCGGCCGACGGCGACCGGCCGCGTCTCGCGCAGCACGGGGTAGACCAGCACGGGCGGCAGTGACGAGTCGGCCAGCGCGATCGGCGTGCCCCAGCAGAAGTACGACGGCACGAGGGTCAGCCCGCGCCCGTCGAGTCTCAGGTCGCGCTCTTCCGCCGGATAGTGCACATGGAGCACCGGTGCCTCCCAGC
Organism: Streptomyces sp. NPDC088350; assembly: GCF_044753545.1. Lineage (NCBI taxonomy): Bacteria > Bacillati > Actinomycetota > Actinomycetes > Kitasatosporales > Streptomycetaceae > Streptomyces > Streptomyces sp. NPDC088350. The sequence continues at coordinate 41,707 of NZ_JBIVNL010000004.1, forward strand.
GCATCTGCGGTCCCAGCCCGCCGAGCAGTCCGTCCGCTCCGTCGGCCAGCAGGACCCGCCCCCGGAGCGACCGGTCCGCCTCCACCCGGGCCAGCGCCCGGTCCCGGTAGGGCGCCACGGCGATGTCGTAATACCGCCGTAGGGAATCCGCCACGTCCTGACGCGTGTCGCGTTCCACGAGCCGCGGTGCCCAGGGCGGCGCGCCGACCGCCGTGAAGCGCGCCACCTCCTGGCGCACCCGGTCGGCGGGGGTGTCCACCAGCGCCGCGAGCCCGGCGGTGAGGCCCTGGGTGCTTTCCGCCGGGGTCAGGAAGTCCGGGAAGTAGGCCGTTCGCGGGAAGAGCGGCAGCAGGAGGTGCCGCAGGACCCCCTCCAGCCCGTGGTCCGCGAGCCGCACGCGGGTCGTCCGGTACCACTCCGCGTGCGCGCTGCGCCCCTGCTGGGTCTGCAACCGGTGCAGGCTCAGGGCGATCTCCCAGAGCGGATCCGGCTCGGACGCCAGCCGGGTGCGGGCCAGGTCGGCCTCGGTGAAATGGATGCGCAGCATGACGGTCCCCCCGTCCGGCCGTTGTGGCCGCGCGAGTCATCATGGCCGCCGCCGGACACGGCTGACAACACCTGCAACAGGCGTTATTCAGACATGAGTTCATCCGTCCGAGCCTCGCCGTGCTTGCCGGAATTCCGCCGCTGACCTGTGCTTTTCGGCCAGGGCCGCAAAGCATGGGAATACGGTCCGGCCGCTGTCAGTGTTGCTCGGGTCACCCCGAGCCCGACAGAAAGGGAAATGTCATGTCTATGACCTTGAGGTCCAGATGGGCCCGGTCGCGCAGGGCGTTCGCGGCGACCGCCGGAGTGGCCGCGGCGCTCACCGTCGGCGGAGTCCTCACGGCGTCCCCGGCATCGGCCGGCACTCACTGCTCCAGCGGCTACCACTGCGTGTTCTGGTCCACCTTCAACAGCGCCAGGCACTCGTACTTCAACAGCGACAGCAACTTCACGAACGACACCTTCAACAGCACGACGTACGGCAGCAGCGGCTCCGGTACGACCGTCAACGACAACGTCGGGTACGCCAGCAACTCCAGTACCGGCAGCTACTACTCCCGGTACTACCTGGACATCAACTACGGCGGCGGCATGGTCTTCTGCGTCGCGCCCGGCGGGGACGCGGACGCCATCGTCGGGGGGTCGGCCAGCTCTCTCTCGCTGACGACCTCGAACCCGGGCGGCTGCTGGGACGACTGACCCGCGCCCTGTGGTGGATCCGGCGGAGCGCCGCCGGATCCACCCTGCTGGGAGGAGGAAGACCTTGGTAACACGCAAGTTCGCCGCGCTCGCGACCGCCGTGGTCGTCGTCGCCTGTGCCGCCTGGGTGTACGTCGGCCGGTCGGGTCCGTCCGCGACCGACACCCCGCAGCCGGGGCCGGACATCGGCCGCCTGAGTGCCGGCCTGCCCTTCTACCCGCTCCGGCACGCGCCCAGCGATCGACGGTGGCGGATCGACCGGGCCGTCCGGAAACTGACCATCACCTGCATGGCCGCCCGCGGCTACCGGTACACGCCGGCCGCCGTCCCCCGGCCGACCGCGGCCACCGTCGACCATCCGCTGCCGTTCGGCCTGGAGTCGCTCGCCACCGCCACCGCCACCCCCGAACCGGGCGCGTCGGAACAGCCGAAGAGCAAGGCGTTCCTCGTCGCGCTCTACGGTCCCGCCGACCGGCGTATCTCCGCCCGGGGCAAGCTCATCAAGGTGTCCGTGCCGGCCACGGGCTGCCAGGCCGAGGCCAAGAAGCGGCTGCTGGGCTCCCAGCGTCGGCAGTGGCTCCAGGTGACCATCGATCTCGGCGAGGGCGAGCAGCAGGCCCGCAAGAACCTCGACAAGGACCCGGCCTTCCGCGCGGCCAACGCCCGTTGGGCGCGGTGCGTACTGGCCGCCGGAATCGAGACGGACGACCCCGTCCACCTGCTGCAAAGCCTTCCTCGTGACACCGACTTCGCCACCAGCCCCGTCGCCAAGGCGGATGTGCGCTGCAAGTCCGACACCGACTACCTGCGTACGGCCTACACCCGGCTGGCCGTCGCCCAGCGGGCCTGGCTCGACGCGCACCCTGCGGTTCTCGCGAGCTGGCGGTCTCTGATGCGACGTCAGGACAGCGCCGCGAGAGGCGTCTTGGGGTGACGGAACGGCTGTACGGGTGCTACGGATGCGCCCTGTGCGGCCGTCCAGTCATCGGCGTTCCGGTTGGGCGGGGGTGGCGCCGGGCTCTCGTCGGGAGAACTCCTCGCGGTATTCGTGGTGCTGCGGATGTTCGCGCCGGGGCGGAGACTGCGTTACTCGGCTGCTGGGCGTGCTGGCGGGGAACTTCGGCCTGATCGCCGGTGTACGTGAGCCTCTCCGAGGCTCTGTTCAGCCCGGGGCTCCCTATGCCTCCTTACTGGACACACGAGTTGGAGATCGACTGTGTGTCCAGGGCCGGAGGCCCATGGATGTCGTGGGCGCTGTAGGGCTCGCCGGGCCTGATCGCCCACTGGCACTTCCCGCAGATCCTCACCGGCGGACACTCCTCACCGCGCGCCACAGGGCCAGGCCGGTCTCGCAACGGGAGACGTCGTCCACGCACTGTTCGCAGGACGGGGCGTGGTCGAGGATCGCCCGGTAGGCGTTCTCGCCGACGCAGGGATGGCAGCCGCGAGGGAACCACTGCGCACCTCCTACGTCCGTTTCGTTCGTTCGCTCGCCGAGGTCGACGGCTGTCTCGATCGTGAGCGTCAGGCCGCACCAGACGCAGTCCCGTCCCCGGATCCGGCGCTCGGACAGGTCCTCCACATCCGGTAGCGGCACGAAGAAGGCCGGGTTCTTTTCGAGTGCTGGAGTGCCCGGTCCTTTGTCGGCTGTCATCCGCATACCTCCCGAGGTGTCTGCCGCGACCGTAGGGAAGCGCGGTTTGCGGATTCCACTGACTTGCACTGGCTTGCATGTCAGTTGTTGACCGAGTTGAGCAGCAGGACACGCTCTTGACGGCATGAGATACCCGGTCGAAGGTGGTGCAAGTCCATGTAAGCAACTGGATGTTGGAGGGCACCATGGCGCTACGGCTCATCGGAATCGATCCCGATACCGACAAGGATCACTGCCCCACCGTCTGGGTGGACGAGGAGAAGGGCGAGTTCGTCATCCAGGGCTGGAAGGCGGACGAGCGGCTTGAGGAGGAAGTCCGGGCGGCCGGCCCGCTGCCGGACTACGAAGCCGTCGTGCGTATCCCGGTGCGCATGGTCGACATCCTGAAGGAGGCGTGCGATGTCGCCGATGCCCGCGTTCAGGGAACTGATCGCTGAGGCCAAGCACTCGGCCGTCCATCTGGAGCTGCGGGACTCGTACTTCAGTAATCCCCGCTTCGAGGCGTGGCAGCGGGGAGAACGTGTCAACTGGGCAGACCGGGCTTCCTGGTGGGACTCCTTCGAGGACTCGATCGCGGACGCCGTAGCGCGGGGTGTGACGGTTCGTCGGGCCCGTGTGGTCTCGGAGCCGGTGACGGAGTACATCCGCTGGGAGCACTACGTCACGCGCGGCAATGTGGAAGCTGGGGAACTCGTCCGGTGGCTTCCGCGCCGTCGGGCGTCGGACCTGCTCCTGCCGGGCAACGACTTCTGGATCTTCGACGACTCCCTGATCCGCGTGCACCACTTCTCCGGCGACGGCGGGTCGGTGGACGATGAACTGCTCGACGACCCGGAGCTGATCCGAGTCTGCGCAACGGCCTTCGAGCGCATCTGGGAGCGCGCCATCCCTCACGACCAGTACGAGACCAAGTAAGCGAGCGCGACAGTTCGGCCATGCCACCCACCTCCCCCTCGTCGAGAGTCGAGGCCGCCCGCAAGGCGCTTGCCGGTCGGCTCCGTGAGATCCGCCTGGACGCGGGGATCACGAAGCGAGAACTTGCCGCGCGCTGTGAGTGGAGCGAAGCGAAGTCCTCGCGCATCGAGAACGCCCGCACGGCACCCTCCGACGAGGACATCCGGTCGTGGTGCTGTGCGTGCGGTGCCGAGGACCTGGCGCCCGACCTCGTGGCCGCCAATCGTGACGCCGACTCCATGTACGTCCAGTGGCGGCGCCTCCAGCGCACGGGCCTGAAACGGCTCCAGCAGTCCACGGTGCCGCTGTACAAGCGAACCCGGAACTTCAAGGTCTACTGCCACAACGTCGTACCGGGATTCCTCCAGACGCCTGGATACGCCACGGCCCTCCTGCGTGCCATCGCTGCTTTCCGAGACCTTCCGGACGACGTCGCCGAGGCCGTCAGAGCCCGAACGGACCGCTCCCGCATCATCCGTGAGGGCGACCACCGTTTCGCGATCGTCGTTGAGGAGGCCGTCCTCAGGTACCGCCTCGGCGACGCGGGAGTCATGTCGGGCCAACTCGGCCACCTGCTCTCCGTGATGGACCTGCCGGCCGTCTCGCTCGGCGTCATCCCGGCGGACATCGAGCGGACGATGTGGCCCATCGAATCCTTCACGATCTTCGACGACGGGCGCGTGGACCACGAACCGCTCTCGGCCTCCGTGAAGATCACCGCTCCGGACGAAGTAGGCCAGTACGTCAAGGCGTTCGGGGAGATGCATCGCCAGGCGGTTTACGGGGCTGAGGCGCGGGCCTTGATCCTCAGAGCCATCGAGGTCCTGCACTGAACACGCTTCGTCGCGGTTCTCCGAGAAGGAGTCCGGCACTACGGTTCCCGGGCCCTCGGTGGCTGAATTTCTCACGGCACCGCGGTAGTCCAGCTCGGCCGGGACCATCGGTGACACCACGAGTCGGTCGACCAGAGCAAGAGCTTGTACGGAGGACTCATGATGGGCGTCCTTCCGGTTGTAGACGGCGAGGAGGACCGAGGTGTCCGCGACGCCGAACAGATGCCGCTTCAACGGCCACCTTCCTCGAACAGTCTCGCCGGATCGAGTGGCCAGGTCGGAAGGCCCGTCGAACATGGCCCGGGCCAGAACGGCCATCGCCTCCGAGTCCTCCCCCAAGGGCGAGGAGAAGGACAACGGGACGCCACGTGCGATGTGGTCCAACGCCACTTCCTCTGGCGTACGTCCCTCCAGGAGCGCGAGTGTACGCAGCACTTCGGCCTGGTCGCCGGTGTAAGTGAGTGTGACCGTGACGGCGTCGTCCGGTGTGGCCGGTCGGTCCGACGGGGGAGCGGAGGCGTCGTGCACGGGGATCTACTCAATACGCGCGGCGAGATGCGGTGTACGACGATTTCAACGGTATCGATGCATCAGCGGTATCGCAGTGTTGCCCGCGTTCATCGTGGCAGCGGCAGCTCTGCCCATGTCGCCTTTCCGATGCCGTGCAGCCTGGGGCAGCATCCCCAACGCTCCGCCAAGGCCTGGACGAGAGAGAGTCCCCGGCCTCCTTCGTCTTCGAGAGCCGCTTCTCGGGGTCGGGGCTGGCGATCGCTCGCGTCGGCGACCTCCACGCGCAGCCGTCCGTCGTACGAGGCGAAGCGCACGCTGATCTCGCGGCCGGGCGGAGTCCGTGCGTGCCGGATGGAGTTGGTGACGAGTTCCGAGAGCAGCAACTCGGCGGTGTCGACGACTTCGCCAGCAATCTTCCAGTCCGTGAGCTGCAAGCGAAGGAGCGCGCGTGCGCGCCCAGCACTGCGCGGGCTGTGCGGGAGTTGCCATTGAGCCTCCCGCATGCCGGGGCTTGCGGGTTGTGCGGTCGCGGTGTGGGCTGACAAGAAGACCTCCACGGCAGGTAGCAGCAGACAGGCTTACATCTCTAGAGATATGGGCCCAGTCAGTGAAGCGGTCCGCGTGTAGGCGTGTCAATAGATCTCTAGAGATGTGCAAAATTGCTCGTCCCGGATCAGCGGTCGGCTGTGAGGGTGTGGCGGCTGGTGCCTAGGATGTCTAGAGATGACCGGAGGAGAGGCCTGGATGAGCGGCGGGGACACGGGGCGTCAGCCGAAGTACCAGCGCATCGCGGCGCAGCTGCGGGCGGCTGTCGAGGCCGGCGAGTATGGGCCCGGTGAGCGGCTTCCCGGCGAGAACGACCTCATGGCCGAGCATGGTGTGGCGCGGATGACGGCTCGGCAGGCCCTGGGTGTTCTACAGACGGAGGGCATCGCGGAAGCACGCAAGGGGGCGGGGGTGTTCGTCCGTGACTTCAAGCCGATCCGGCGGCGCGGGCTCGAACGCCTCGCGCACGCGCAGTGGGGCGAGGGGCGTTCCATCTGGACGACCGATGCAGGAGACCGTGAACTCGTCGTCGACTCGGTCGAGGTGACTGAGGAGGACGCTCCGGCCGCGATTGCGGGAGTGCTGAGCCTGGGCGTCGACGAGGAGGTACGGGTTTGCGTGCGTCGTCGCCGGTACGTCCTCGATGGCAAGCCGGTACTGCTGTCCACCTCATACCTTCCAGCCGAACTGGTCGCCGGTACACGGATCGCGCAGCCCGACACCGGCCCAGGCGGTATGTACGCCAGGCTTGAGGAACTCGGTCGCCGCCCCGTCCGCTTCCGCGAGGAAATCCGCTCCCGCATGCCCAGTGCCCAGGAGGCCGACCGGCTCGCCCTGTCGTCAGGTGTGCCGGTGGTGCTCGTCGTGCGCACGGCGTTCGACGCGGAGGGGCGGGTGGTCGAGGTGAATGACATGGTGCTGGACGCGGCGTCGTACATCTTGGAGTACGACTTCGAGGGTTGAGCGCGCCTCGTGCGGATACATGGTGTTGCAGTTCTTTGACCTGGAGGAGGGCATCTTTCTGGGGTGCCCGCCTGGGCGACCTGCCTAAGCGGTACGCCGAGGATTGTGCAATCCTCTGGTCTGCTGGATAGGCTGAACTATGAGTGATGTCACCTTCCTCAGGCAGCGAGAGCCCGTTGACGAGTACGGGCGGGCTTTGTACGCGGTCTCCCGCTCAATCTTGAGAGCAATGCTCGACCAGCTGAGTACTCAAGACCTAACAGACCTAAACGTTGATCGCGTTGATGCCACGATGCGCCAGTTGTCGCATTATGCCCGCCTTGAGCGAGATAAGGGTATGCGAGGTGACGGCTTCGAGTGGGCCGTCCATGAGGCAATTGCTGGCGGTGAACCATTGGTGACCGAGCTCGTTGCCGATGCCCTTGGTCGCACGTCGCCCAAAGTCTTTCGTGGCTCGTCTGGAACATCCTCACTTCTCTTCGGTTATGAGCGAGCCAAGTATCTGGGGTTTCTTGAGGCAGTGGTTGAAAACGCTGGCGAAGAGGCCGTCCTCCTGCCGGATAGTCAAGGTAGGCCGTATCGATTCGCGAGTGATTGGCTCAAGCATGCCGCACGTGGGGCAAATGCCGAGGCCATCCTGGGTGAGCGAATTAAGTAGATCTGGAAGACGGACGTCTTTCTCTCTGATGAGAATGCTCGGCGATACGCCGCAGCAACGATCAAGAGCAATCATGTGCATTTGGAGGGCGGCCCCGGACTGCGCGTAGCCATCGTTCCAGCAGCCACCAATCTGCGTCCAGGTGTTCGGTTCGATCGCACTCATGGGCTTTGGCTCGCGGTCCTGCCTGACCCTGACGGTTTCATGGGGCTTTTTAATGACGCTTACTGGTCTGTGGCGTCGGCTGTCTACACGATAGGGAAACAGGAGCGCCCTCCCTACTACCTGAAGCCGAGCGTCAAAGGGCAGAGAGTGGCAGAGCAGCTCGAAAAGTACCCCACCGCGAAGGTTGTTGATATTGAGAATGCTCTCGATGAAGCGGCTCAGCAGCATCTTGTCGAAGTGAAACAGCAGCTGGTTTCGGTTGAAGCACCGGAATGGTTGCACATCAATGAGCTGCGGACGCCCGTAATCGCGCCGAGGCCGCAATTTGAGCCACTTGATTGATCGTTCTTGAGCGTCGAATGGTATCCGACGTTGGATTCCAGATGCTGCGCCGGTTGCATTTGGTGATCCGGTGGCAGTACCGCCACATTGCTGTCGAAGTCCGAGAGGTTCGGATCTCCTCGGCGATTTCGTGTGGCCGACCCGTGTCGCTTGTCGGAGTTGATGGCTGGGCACACTCTGTTTGATTGCCTGCGGTTCGACCGCAAGTTGGTTCGGTGAACTCCATTGGATAGCTGTCCAGTTGACTGCCCTTCTGGCAACGATCGGGCTCCCCGCAGATCGCGAGGAGCCCGGCCAGGTACCGCCGTCTACCAGATGTCCTCCACCCACTCCGGGTGGTCGATGAACGGGTTCCGGTTGTGCTGGTACGTGTTGTAGATGACGTTGTTGCGGTTCTCCTCAAAGGAGTCCGGCGGGTCCTCGTCGTTCCACTGCTTGAGGACGGAGAGCTTGCCGATGTACGGCGTGCTGCCGTTGGCGACCTTGTCGTCGGGCTCCAGGTCGGCGAAGCCGTCGTCGCCCTCGTAGCGGACCGCCATGTAGAGGATCATGCGGGCCACATCGCCCTTGACGGCGTCACGGGGCTCGAAGGAGTCCGAATCGGCCTTGCTGCCACCGCTGTTGGTGAACGTGCTGCCGCCCTCGTCGAAGTCGAGGTTGCCGCGCTTGCCGTTGACCGCCACGTCCTCGGGGCGGATGTGGTGCAGGTCCGTGCCGGGGCCGGTGGACGTGGTGAGGTCGCCGTGCGAGATCGCCCAGACGTGCTCGCGGTTCCAGTCGCCGCTGTCCCCGCCGTTGAGGGACTTGCTGCGGGAGATGCCCGAGTACAGCAGGATCACGTTGCTGCTGTTGCTCGGGTCCTGGTCCGTCACCTTCAGCGCGTCCCAGAGCGCCGAGTACGACAGCTTGCTGACACCGCTGCTGATGATCGTGTGCAGCGAGGACTTCAGGGTCGTACCCGTCTTGCCGACCGCGTTCTTGTAGTACGTCGAGTCGTACGCGGTCGTCGTGGCGGCGGCCGGGGTCGCTGTCAGGGTCGGGGCCGTGAGGCCGACCAGGACGGCGGCGGTGGTCAACGCCACCGATTTCCAGCGGTGGATGCGAGTCGCCAACATAAAGAGTGTCCCATCTACGCGGGTTGAATGGGGCGGCAAACGGGAGCGTGGCATGCACATGCGGTCGTGTAAATAAACGAGGTGTGTCGATCGGGTGACCGGAAGCGACAATTTGCCCCGTGTCTACGCGAGTTGACTGTGCGGGAGGCGCACGGGAACGGCCCCCGACCGGTGGGTCGGGGGCCGTTCGTTGTTGTCTACGTCGGTCGTGTCGGCGCTACTTCACGTCCGACGGGTCCAGCCGGTACAGCGTCGACGTGTTGGTCGTCGAGGTCGTGGAGGTGGAGGACGAAGAACCCGAACTCGTCTTCGTCGACGCGCTCTTGTCGTACGCGCTCTCCTTCACCGCCGTCGCGTTCTTCTGCACCCACGCCGTGATCTCGGTGTTCAGGCTGCTGTTGCCGCCCATACCGCCGCCGCCGAGCTGGATGTAGTGCAACTCGCCCTTCTTCACCAGCTCCTTGAGCTTGGCGAGGGTCATCGCCTTGTCGGAGCCGGTGAAGCCCCACATGGAGATGACGGGCTTGTGGGTGCTGAGGATCAGCTGGCCCGCACTCTGCGAATTGGACACCGCGAGCAGCCACTTGGCGCCGTCCTGGTGCTTCTCCAGGTACGCGATGAGCGCGCTGGACGTGGTGCCGCCCATACCGCCGCCGCCCATTCCGCCGCCGCCGAAGCCGCCACGCGTACCGCCGGTGCCGCCGCCCGGAGCCGTACCGGTACCGCCCGCCGTACCCGTGCCGCCAGGAGCCGTACCGCCGCCGGGGAACTCCCCGTTGGTACCGCCCTGTTGACCACCCGTCGCGCCACCTGCCGTACCGCCACTCGGCGCCCCGCTCGGTGCTCCGCCCTGCGGCAGCTCGCCCGTTCCGCCGCCACCCGGCGTCATCCCGCCAGGCGCCTCGCCGTTCGCCTGGCCGCCGCCCTGCTGGGTGCCGCCGGGCATCTCGCCGGTCCGGTTGCCGCCGAAGCCGCCCCGGCCGCCGCCCCCGCCGGGACCGCCCATGCCGCCGCCGGTCGACGGACCGGCCGTCGGGTTGGTGCCGCCCATGCCGCCGGTGGTGCTGGAGGCCGCCGGAGTCACGGCGTACGCCGTCGGACCGGCCAGGGCCGCGACGATCGCCGCCACGATGGACGCGGTCAGCAGCCGGGCCCGGTTGCCGGAGCCGGTGCGGAAGACGAACAGGCCCACGACCGCCAGGACCATCAGCACACCCACCGTCGGCCACAGCCAGGTGTTCCAGCCGGAGGCACGGCGGAGCACCACGATCGCCCAGATGCCGGTGACCGCCAGGCCAGCCGGCAGGACCCAGGACCAGCGGGCGTCGCCGCCGCGGAAGGCGCGCCACAGCATGACGCCGCCGCCACCGCACAGCGCCGCGATGCCGGGAGCGAGCGCGGTCGTGTAGTAGGGGTGCATCGTGCCCTGGGCCATGCTGAACGTGACGTAGTGGAGCAGCGTCCAGCCGCCCCACATGACCAGCGCGGCGCGCGTCGCGTCGGTGCGCGGGGCGCGGCCGACCAGGACCAGGCCGGCGATCAGGGCGATCGCAGAGAAGGGGAGCAGCCAGGAGATCTGGCCGCCGAGGATGTCGTTGAACATCCGGCCGATGCCCGCGGTGCCGGCGAAGGTGCCGCCGCCCCCGCCTCCGCCGCCGTTGCCCTCGCCGCCGAACACGCGGCCGAAGCCGTCGTAGCCCATGATCAGGTCCCAGGCCGTGCCGTCCGTCGAGCCGCCGATGTACGGGCGGTCGGAGGCGGGGACGAGGGAGACCGCAGTGGCCCACCAGAAGCTGGAGACGGCCAACGCGACCGTGGCCAGGGCCAGTTGGACCAGCTTCTTCTTCCAGCCGAGCTTCGACGCGAACAGGTACACGGCGAAGACGGCGGGCAGTGCGATGTAGCCCTGGAGGAGCTTGGTGTTGAACGCGAAGCCGAAGCAGACCGCCGAGCCGAGCAGGGGAAGCAGCTTCTCGGTGCGCACGGCGCGCAGGCCGAGGGCCGCGCCCGCCACCATCAGCAGGACGAGGAGGGTGTCGGGGTTGTTGTCACGGTTGATGGCGACCGTGATCGGGGTCAGCGCGAGGACGAGCGCGGCGATCGCCGCGGCCACGTGCCCGAAGTACCGCTTCACGGAGGAGTGCAGGATCCAGATCGTGCCGAGCGCGGCGGCGACCTCCGGCAGCATCATCTGCCAGGTGCCGAAGCCGAGGATCCGGCACGACAGGCCCATCACCATCAGGGAGAAGGGCGGCTTGTCGACCGTGAGGAAGTTGCCCGCGTCCAGCGAACCGAAGAACCAGGCCTTCCAGTTCTGCGTGCCGCTGTAAACGGCGCTGCTGTAGAAGCTGTTGAGGCTGGAGCCGGTCAGGTTCCAGGAGTACAGCACCGCGGCGAGGACCATGATGGCGATCAGCGCGGGCAGCGACCAGCGGGGCGTGGTGAGTGTGGGGGGCGGTCCCTGTGGCGGCTCGGCGGTCGGTGCGCCGGGGGCCACGGAGTGACCGGGGGCCGGGGGCAGGGGGTCGGTGGCAGATGTCACCACTGCACCCTGCATACGGCCGATGGGTGCAGGCTGTGCTCTGCCTGGGGGCAGGCTGTGGGTGGATGAAATACAGGTAAGAGTGTGACGGGCCGGTGGTCCGAACCCCCGACCCAGGCACCCTTGTGATCGCATCGGCATCCGTGCTCGTCGCCGACGGACACGCTACGGCGATCACTCGTTCGGCTGCCTCGGGCCGTTGGTGAACGATATGTTCCCGTAGGCCAGAGCCGTCCCCGGGCGGGCCACTGTCGGACCCGGCGACTACCCTGAGCACGGAGAGGAGGGCAGCTTGCTACTGAGATTCCGTGTCGCAAACGTACGGTCCCTGCGCGATGAGCAGGAGCTGTCCTTCCTCGGGCCCGAGCCCGGGACCGAGGACGATTCGAGCTCTGCTGCCCGGCCGGTCGAGCTGGCCGGCGGCCGGTCACTGGGCGTCCTTCCGCTGATCGGCATCTTCGGTGCCAACGCGTCGGGCAAGTCGAATGTGCTCACCGCACTCGTCGACATGCGTAGCGCGGTCCTCAACTCCTATGCGCGCTGGGCCTCCTTCGAGGGCATCCCGCGTGCCGTCTTCGCGCTCGACCCCAGGGGGCAGAGCGAGCCGAGCTTCTTCGAAGTGGACCTCGTCATGGACGGGGTGCGCTGGACATACGGGTTCGAGCTCGGCAGGACCCGTGTCGAAGCCGAATGGCTGCACAGCTACCCGCGTGGCCATCGCCAGGTGTGGCTGGACCGGGACGCCTCCAGGGCAGAGGTGTACGAGTGGCCGGGAACCCGGGTCAAGGATCGCGCTCAGCTCGTCCGGCGCACCCGTCCGAACGCACTGCTGCTCTCCACGGCAGGCACGGACAACCACCCGCAGCTGTCTCCGCTCTTCCACTGGTTCCGCCGCAACCTGTGGCTGATCAATCCGGAGGACGAACGGGCACAGCGCGAGGCGTTCACCCGACAGGAACTCTCCGGAGCCCGATCCCGCCGTATCGAAGAACTGTTGCGCGTGGCCGACCTCGGCATCACCGGAACCGAAGTCGTCGACGACGGCAAGGGCCGGGCGACGGTGAAACTGGTCCATCGTTCGGCCACGGGTGAGGTCGCCTTCGACTGGCAGACCGAGTCGTTGGGCACCCGGTCCTGGTTCGCCCTGCTCGGGCCGCTTCTACTGGCCCTCGACGAGGGCGCGGTGCTGCTCGTCGACGAGCTGGACGCCAGCCTCCATCCGCGCTTCGCGGCCGAGGTCGTCCGGCTCTTCCACGACCCGTACGCCAATCCGAACGGCGCGCAGCTGGTCTTCACCTCGCACGATCCGTCGGTGCTCACCACGCCGAGTGGCGGGCGACTGCTGGAACCCGACCAGGTGTGGCTGGCGGAGAAGGACAAGGACGGGGCGACGGAGCTCTATCCGCTGACCGCGGCATCTCCCGGGGAGGACGAGGACCTGATGAAGTCGTATTTGGCCGGGGCCTTCGGCGCGGTCCCGTCTCTCATCGAGGGACAGATCGCCCGGCGTCTGCTGGCCGACAGTGAGTATGCCGAGCACGAGGTGGAGCAGGCCTGATGGCGAGGACGCGGGGGAAGGACTCGCTGGGGCCTGCGCAGCGCCGGGGACGGCGTAAGAGAGTCGTCCACGTCTTCACCGAGGGGCTGGTCACCGAACCCTCGTACATCGAGATCATCAAGCAGTACGGCGTCCCGGCCGACCCGGCGTTGACCGTGGAGGTCCGCATCGCGAACGCCTCCGCCCCCGGTTCCCAGCGCAAGCCGCTCAAACTGGTCGAAGCGGCGGTCAGGCTGATGCGGGACGAGCAACGGCAGGCGAAGCGCAGCGGTCTGGAGAAGAAGTACCTGCCCCAGGTCTGGTGCCTGTTCGACCGGGACGAGCACGAGGGCATCGAGACCGCGTTGAAGCAGGCGCGTGAGGGGGACGTCCGAGTCGCCTTCTCCCATCCCTGCTTCGAGGTCTGGCGGCTGCTGCACCACAAGTCGGTGACCGGCACGTTCGGCGGGGTCTGCGGCCAGGTGACGACGAGACTGCCGTTCGCGAAGACACCGAAGGACTCGGCGAACATCAAGCTCGTACTGCCCCACCAGGTCACCGGCGGCTACCTGGACGCGAGGAAGCGCGCCCTTCAGATGAACGCACAGCACGGCGACCACGTGGCCCTCGTCAACCGGGACCCGTACACCGACGTTCACGAATTCGTGGAGCAAGGGCTAGGAATCGCCTCGTACTGACCGCGTTCGGGCAGTGCCGTTTCAGACGGTGCCGTTTCGGGCGGTCGCGAATCCCGACCGACACCGGCAAGCGGATTTCGGTCCAGGCCGCTGCGCCCTTAGGGTTCCTACGTCACTCTTCAGGTCGTAGGGAGTCGTACGTGGCCAAGCTCACGCTCGCGCAGTTGGAGCGGCATCTCTTCGCCGCCGCGGACATCCTCCGCGGGACGATGGACGCCTCCGAGTACAAGGATTACATCTTCGGTCTGCTCTTCCTGAAGCGGGCCAACGACGAGTTCGAGGCAGCGCGTGAGGAGATCAGGGACTACGCGGTCAGGGAACTGGGTCTGACCGACGAGATGCTGCCCGGGTTCCTTGAGCAGGAGTCCGAGTACAGCGAGCGAGATGTGCTCTTCGTACCGAAGAACGCCCGCTGGAAGTGGATCTCGTCGGCCACGCACAACATCACCGAGGACCGGCTGCGTCCGGCGCTCCAGGCGTTGGAGGGCCAGAACACCAAGCTCAAGGGTCTCTTCGACCACCTCGACTTCAACCGCATCGGCGGGTCCGGTGCAGCTGCGGGCGCGGCCAAACTCGCCGACCAGCGGCTAAAGTTGCTCATCGCGCACTTCGGCCGCATCCGGCTGCGTACGGACGACTTCGAGTTCCCCGACCTGATCGGTGCCGCCTACGAGTACCTGATCAAGGAGTTCGCGGACTCGGCAGGCCGTAAGGGCGGCGAGTTCTACACCCCGCGTGCGGTGGTCCGCATGATGGTCGAACTCCTCGGCCCCAGGCAGGGGATGAGGATCTACGACCCGTGCGTCGGCTCGGGCGGCATGCTCATCCATGCCAAGGAGTACGTCGAGGAACACGGCGGCGACACGTCGGACATGTTTTTCGCGGGCCAGGACGCCAACAGCGGCTCCTGGATCATGTCGACGATGAACATGGTCCTGCACGGGGTGCGCCGCTTCGACCTGCACACCGGCGACACGCTCGCCGAGCCGGCGCATGTGCCGAAGTCGGACGCGGACCGCTTCGACGGGGTGCTCAGCAACCCACCGTTCTCCATGGACTACGTGCTCAGCGACCTGGCGTACGGGGCGCAGCGCACGACGTACGGGGCGACGAGCGAGCGAGGCAAGGCCGACCTGATGTTCCTCCAGCACATGCTGTGGGAGACCAAGCGGGAGGGCCGCGGCGGCATGGTCATCACCGTCATGCCGCACGGGGTGCTGTTCCGCGGGGGCGGAGAGCAGGCGATCCGTACGAAGCTGCTCGACGAGGACGCGGTCGAGGCGGTCATCGGCCTCGCGCCGAACATCTTCTACGGCACCGGTATCCCGGCCTGCATCCTGGTGCTGCGCCCGCCGGGGAAGAAGGATCCGGCGCGGGCGGGCAAGGTGCTGTTCGTCAACGCGGACCGCGAGTTCCATTCGGAGCGGGCGCAGAACGTGCTGCTGCCCGAGCACGCCGAGAAGATCACGTCCGCGTTCCACGAGTACGCGGAGGTGCCCGGCTTCTCGCGTGTCGTCAGCCGTGAGGAACTGCGGGACAACGACGACAACCTCAACATCCGTCGTTACGTGGACAACACGCCGCCGCCCGAACCGCAGGATGTGCGGGCGCACTTGGTGGGTGGAGTATCGCGTGCGGAGATCGAGGCGAAGAAGGAACTGCTCGACTCGTACGGGATCGTGCTGACGGACCTGTTCGCGGAGCGGGATCCGGTCGACGAGAAGTACGTGGACTTCCTGCCGGAGGGGAGGCGGCCGGATGCTGCCCGGCTGGCGGAGCTGGCGCGTCCCCGTGAGGACGCTCTCCGGGCGGCCTTCGACACGTGGTGGGCGGCGGAGGCACGGCAGTTGGAGGCGGTCGCGGCGACGCCGGAACGTCTTGCGGACCTGGAGCCTTCGGAGCGCAAGGCCGCGCTGATGGCGGTGCGTGGTTCGTTGATGGAGTCGTTCGTGGAGCAGTTGCGCGGGGTCGGGCTGCTGGACCGGTATGCGCTGGCGGGTGCGGTGGCCGGCTGGTGGTACGAGGCCAAGTACGACTTGCTGGCGCTGTCGGAGAACGGGTTCGGGGGTGTCGTCGACGGTTGGGTCGAGAACGTCGAGACGATGCTCGCGCCTGAACAGGACCCGAAGACACGGAAGTTGAGGAAACGGTCGGCTGCGGAGCGGCGGCAGGCGTACGACCACAAGGTCGTTGCCGCGATCGCGCCCGACTTCTTGGAAGAGTTGGCGGCGGCGGATGCGCGGAAGGCGGAGCTGGATGCGCGCTGGAAGGAGCTGAACGCTGAGCCGGAGTCGTCGGAAGACGGTGAGGGTGAGGGTGACGAAGGTGACGAGGACGCTGTCACACCCGAGGCCGTGGCGCTGAGTGTCGAGCAGTTGGCGGAGCTTGCCCAGGTGAAGAGGGATCGGGCGAAGGTGGGGGCGCGGATCAAGCGGCTTGAAGGGGACTTCTGGTTCGAGCGGGCCGCTGCTTCTGCGGGGCAGTCCCAACTGGGCGAGGAGGAGCCGCGGTTGTTCCGGGCGCGGGCTGCGTTGGATGTGCAGGGTGAGCGGCGGGTTGTGCTGGATCTGCTGCGGGGTGACCTTGTGGGGAAGCTGGATGGGCATGTGGTGCGGCGGCGGCGGGAGCTGCTCGATGCGTATGGGGCATGGGTGGGCCAATATGCGGTTTCGTTGGGGGAGATCCGGGCCGAGCGGGAGCGGGCAGTGGCGACGATGGACGGGGTCCTGAAGGAGCTTGGCTATGCGCTCTGAAATTAAGGATTGGGTGTCTGCCCCGTTGGGTGATTACCTTTCACGTATCGAGGCAGGTCGAAGCCCAGATTTGCCTGATATTCCCACCTCGCCTGGAGGCTGGGGCGTTCTAAAAGTTAGCGCAGTACATGCGACCGGCTATCGGCCAAGTGAGAACAAAGTTGTAGTCGACCTTGGTTCTGTTGATCCCCGCTACGAGGTTTTCCCCGGAGACCTACTGTTCTCCCGCGCGAACACGCCAGATCTGGTTGGTTCGGCATGTATGGCCACAGCATCTAAAGAACGCCTTCTTCTGTCAGATAAGACGCTACGTTTGACTGTCAATCCGACCCTTGCTGATTCTCGGTATGTCTGCATCTGTTTGTCTAGTCATCGCGTTCGCCAACAGATCGTGAATGCGGCTTCGGGTAGCAGTATGAGCATGCAGAACATTAGCCAAGGTGCCATTGAGAGGCTTATCCTGTGGTGGCCGCCTTTGGGTGAGCAGCGGTCGATCGTTGAGGCTTTCGATTCGGTTGATAGCGTGATCTCACTATCGGATCGATTCTTGGAAAAAGAGCTGCTCATCGAGGAAGGTCTACTGAGGTACTTCCTGGAGCCGTCGCCAGAAGATGCGGTAGAGGATTGGGTTGATGGTCGTTTCGTCGAATTCGCCCACCTGCAGCGAGGGTTCGATATTACGGTCGCAGAGCAGCGTCAAGGATTGGTCCCTGTAGTATCTTCTTCGGGAATTTCGAGCTTTCATGACGTGGCTAAGGTTGGTGGTCCAGGAGTCGTCACGGGGCGAAAGGGTAAGCTTGGGAGTGTCTACTATTTGGAATCGGATTACTGGCCTCATGACACCAGTCTTTGGGTCAACGATTTTAAGGGAAACGATCCGCTCTTTGTGGCGCTCTATATGAGGGCCATGCGTCTTGAGCGATTCGACGCAGCTACTTCCGTTCCTACACTTAACAGGAACGTTGTGCATCGAGTTCCAGTGACTTTCCCCCGAATTTCGCGGCAGCGTGAAATTGTTGCTCGCGTCGAGTGTCAAGCTGCCAAGGTGTCGGCATTGAAAGACGAAATTGCCAAGCTGAGAAATCTAAAAATCGGCCTCGTAGATGATTTGTTGACCGGTAAGGTTCGAACGATGGTCGGGCGTTCAGATTGATGAAATAGCAGCCGCTGGCGTGAGGGGACGGTCCTACCTTATTCGGAATGTTGCAGGACGAGTCAGTTAGGGACTACTCCGCCCTTTACTGCGCTGATGAACGATGCCCAGTGTGTCGTCGAAAATACCAATGCGGGACCGTACGGCACCTTGGAGTCGCGGACGGGGACGCCTGACGGGTAGCCGCCGTCCAGGACTTCGACGCAGCTGCCACCCTCGTTGCCGCTGTAGGAGGACTTGCGCCAGCCAGTCAGCGCGGCGGTGTTGGGGATGGTGTGTTCAGTCACGGTGTCCGTAGTCCTTTGCTGTCGCCCTCATGAGGGCAAGTGACTCCCTCAGCGGCATCGCGTCGCCTAGCGCGAAATCGTAGATGCCTTCGAGTCGATCGACCATGGCGGGTGTGTCGTGGATCTTGCCCATGTGCAGCCCCTCGCTGTACGCCACCGGCGGCTGGTCGTCGAACTTCATCAACGTCAGCATGCTCTGCATGAGCGGGTGGACGCCGAGTTCGAAGGGCAGTACATAGACCCGTACCCGACCCCGCTCGGCAAGACGAACCAGGTGCATGATCTGTTCCGCCATGATCTCCCGGCTGCCCACGGCCCGCCGTAGCACCGCCTCGTCGAGCAGCGCCCAGACTACTGGCGTCATCGGATCGTCCAGGATCTTCGCGCGGCCGAGGCGTGTGACGAGGAGCTTGTCACGTTCCGCTTCACTCACGGGAGGGAACGGCGTGCTCAGGACCGCACGTGCGTACCTCTCCGTCTGGAGGATGCCGGGGACGAATGACAGGGCGAACTCCCGGATCATCACGGCCTGTTGTTCGAGTAGGAGAGCCGCCTCGAAGTAGTCGGCGACCGCTGCGTCGTCCTGCGGCAGGAAGCTGCTCAGCACATTCCCCGTGTTCAGGGCCTTGTCCAGCCGCCGGGCGTCCTCCTTCGAAGGCATCCGCCGCCCCGCCTCGATGTGGGCGATGTGTGAGCGGGTCATGAACGCCAGGTCGGCCAGCTGCTGTTGTGTCAGGCCTGCCGCCTCGCGTTGCTGCCTGAGCCAGTCACCGTATGTGTTGGTCATGGCCAACTCCCTTGCGACAAAAGCCTGGTCACACTCCACCCTCTGGCGAGCCTAGCCCGGCCCGTCTCACTCTGTGTGTGGATCGTTACAGAACGCGATACCCCCGCGACCGAGCGACCGGTCCGGGGGCGTGGCCATCAACAAACCCAACGGAGTTGACGACGTGAGTCACCGTATCGCCCGCCTCTTCGAACCGCTGCTGCGGTTCCTGCTTCCCGGGCCGGGGAGCCGCCGCCGCGTAGTGGCCGCACCGGCGCGCCAACGTCCCACCCCTGCGTACGCAGATGGGCACACCGCCCGACGCGCCGGCTCCCGCCCCCTGCGTGGAGAGGACCACGCGATGGTCCGCCCCTATCTCGTCGCTCATGAGCAGCGTGCGGAAGCGAAGCGGCGACGGGCCCGGCGGCGCGCCCTGTGGGTCGCCGTGCACGGTGTCGACATCGGGTCGCGGGCCGTCCACGGTGTCGAGGTGACCGCGTGATCGGCGGCCGGGCACAAGTAGCCAGGCTGCTCCCGTGGGCCGGTGCGGGAGGCAAGCCCTGTTATCTCATCGGTGACGGGACCGGGTATCTGTCCCGGGTCGCCGATGACGTCGAGTCCGTGCAGCTCGGCATGGCGGGCGAACTCCTCGACCATGCCGCCGACATACTGGCCGACCGTAAGGCGACGTCCGCCCAACTCCACTTCCTGGCGGCCCGGTTGGTCGAGGCACTGCGCGACGTTCACCGCATCGCGGTGAGCCGGGGTGTCCGTCTTGGCGTACCCGCGTGTGACGACCCTGACGAGATCGACGTTCCCGACGGTGACGACAGCCCCGTACCGGGAGACTGACCCGTCCCGCCCCCCGACCCGGCACCCACCCCGCGAAAGTGTGACACTCTGCGCGAAAGTGTCACACTTTTTGCAGACAGGTACCCTCCGGACGGGTCCTGCCGGAGAGCCGCACACGGTTAGACGTCGAAGACCCTGAGTGCCCCGCCCCGCCCCGCCCCGTCCTGCCCGAGCCGACCGGGGGCGTACCTCGCGTAGCCCCATACGCCCCCGGCCAGTCGCATTCCGTGAGGAGAGACGGACACCTGACACCTCCGGGAACCCGGGCGGTGCCCGCTGCTCGCCTCGGCTGTCAGCGGGTGAGGTCGAGAACGGGCACCCCGCGCCCCTCGTAGGCCTTGGGTGTGACCGTGGCGACCAGTGCGTCCGCACCCCACTCCGGGAGATGCCGTACGGCGTGGACTGTGGCTGCGATCCCGGGCGGAACCCCGTATCTGCGCAACTGGGCGACGGTGGGCATCGCCGGATAGTCAAGGTCGCTGGCCTGAGGAGGCGGCACGCAGCCGGTGGCCCATCGCCGCGCTCTCCTCGTCCGTGACCTCGACTCCGAAGTGCTCGGTCAGGTAGGCGCGCGTCCTCTCCGCCCGCTCACGCCGCTCCTCATCGGTGAGTGTGCTGTCGGCGAACTCCTGGACCAGGGAGCGAATCGACATACCACGGGACTCGGCGATGACCGCGAGGCGGTCCCGCACCTCGGCAGACACACGGATCATGGCGTCAGACACGAAACGGAGAATACGTCCGCGTATGCGCGGACGCGGCGCATTCGCCGGAATCCTCCAGGAGCCCTCGCCCCGCCTTATCGCCTCATCCGGCCGGATCCCTCCCCCCAGCCCCGCCCAAGGCGCAGAATGGATCACCTGAGCGGGCAGGCAGGCGACGGTGGGCGGAAGGCGCGGGCGCATGGCGGTACAGGTCGAGCGGGACGAGGTGGAAAAGCCGTTCGTCGAGCAGCTCACCGCCATGGGCTGGACGCACGTCGCCGGTACGGAGGTCGGCACGCTCGACGTCGGCGCGCCGCTGCTCGTCGACGAGCTGAAAGCCGCCCTGCGGCGTATCAACCTCCGCGCGACGGACCGTAAGCCCTGGATGGACGACACCGATGTCGCCCGATCCGTCGTGGAGTTGGCCTCCGTCCCGCTCGGCAGGGGCATCGCCCAGGCCAACTTCGACGCCACCGACCTGCTGCTCAGCGGATTCGTCCTCACCGGACCCTCCGCCGCCCACGGCGGCGCCTCCGCCACCGTCCAGTACGTCGAGTGGCACCCGGACCGCGTCGCGCTCAACACGTTCACCGTCGTCGACCAGCTCCGCGTCAAGAACCGTTCCGGGGACGTGTCGATACTCGACATCGTCCTCTTCGTGAACGGCATCCCCCTCGTCGCCGTCGAGTGCAAGAGCCCCGACCTCGCCGAGCCCGTCCGCAGCGCCGTACTCGACCTGCGGCACTACGCCGGCGACCCGATCGACGACGACGAACGCGCCGGGACCGACCTGCCACTTCCCGGTGGCGTACCGGAACTGTTCCGGACCGTGCAGCTGCTGGTCGCGGCGACCGGCGAGACCGCTCACCTCGGCACCGTCACCTCCACACCCGACCACTACCAGCCGTGGCGCAGCGTGGCCCCGGAGAGTGAAAGCACTCTCAAGGCTGAACTGCCCCGCGACATCGGCAAGTTGACCGAGCAGCACAAACTCGTCGGCGTCGTCCTGCGGCCCGCGGCCCTCCTCAACTTCGTGCGCCACTACGTCATCCCGCTGCCCGTCGAGACCGACTCCGGTGCGGTACGGACCGTGAAGGTGGTGGCCCGGCACCAGCAGTACCGGGCCGCGGAGAAGGCCGTACGGAAACTGCTCAACGGCCGCCCGCGCGGCGGCCCGGTCCTCGACGACGAGCGCGGCGGCGTCATCTGGCACACGCAGGGCTCCGGCAAGAGCCTGACCATGACCTTCCTGGTGCGCCGGGTGCATCTGCATCCGAAACTCAGCGAGTTCACGGTCGTCATCGTCACCGACCGTACGCAGTTGCAGGACCAGCTCTCCGAGACTCTGAAGTTGAGCGAGTCCGACGTCGAGACGGCCGAGACCCGTACGCAGATGGAAGGGCTGCTGCGGGACGGCGGACGCCGGGTCGTCTTCGCGATGATCCAGAAGTACGGGGGCGGGTTCACCTTCGCCGCGGAAGCCGAAGGCGACGGTGACGACCGGGACCTCGCGGGCGAGTACCAGGCCGCCGAGCAGGCCAGGAAAAGCAAGCGGCGCAAGAGTCCGCCTCCCGTTCCGAACTTCCCCGAGTGCAACACCTCGCCTGACATCCTTGTTCTCGTCGACGAGGCGCACCGCTCGCACACCGGCGTCATGCACGCCGCCCTGCGCAAGGCGATCCCGAACGCCGCGAAGATCGGGTTCACCGGCACGCCGATCATGACAGGCGAGGAGGTCGAGACCCGCCGGATCTTCAGCGGCGGCCCGGACCGGGGCTTCCTCGACACCTACCGGATGGAGGACGCGGAGCGTGACGGCGTCGTCGTGCGTATCCGCTACGAAGGGCGCACCGGCGAAGGCAGGGTCCAGGACAAGGACGGCCTGGACCGCGACTTCGAGGACCTGATCCGCGACCGCAGCGACGACGAGCGGGCCACCCTCCTCAAACGCTGGCCCACCGAACGCGATGTCGCCGAGTCCTGGCCGATGATCTGCAAGAAGGCCGAGGACATGCTGGAGCACTGGGTGTGCTGGGTGCTGCCCGGTGGCGGGTTCAAGGCTCAGGTCGCCGCCGTCAGCCGGAAGGCCGCGGTCGAGTACCACCACGCGCTGCGCCGGGCCCGTGACCAACTCCTGGCGGAACTGGTCGAGTTCAAGCCGGAATCGGTTCACGGGATCCCGGTCAAGGAGCTTCCGCGACACCTTCGCTATCTGTACCAGGCTTACGAGTACCGGGCACTGCTCCGACGCGTCGACTTCGTCCCGATCATCTCCCCGGGCGCGGAGCGCAAGCGCCGCAAGTGGCTGCACTGGACCGACCCGAACCGGCAGAGGGCGTACATCGAACGCTTCCACGAGGCGTTCCCGCAGCTGCCGCCCGAGCCCGACTGGGTCGCCGCGACACCCTTCAACGTTCCGGAGCCGGACATTCCCGCGAACGGCCTCGGGGCCGACACCCCTTGGTCCGACATACCGACGGGGGAGCCGGAACCGGCCGTAGAGCCCTCGAAGATCGCCGTCCCCGACCCCGTGCACCCGGAAAGCCCCATCGCTTTCCTGATCGTGAAGTCGATGCTGCTCACCGGATTCGACGCCCCGCGTGAACAGGTGCTGTATCTCGACCGGCCCATCCGTGATGCCGAGCTGCTTCAGGCCGTCGCCCGGGTCAACCGGCCCGCGCCGGGCAAGCAGGTCGGCTATGTCGTGGACTACTACGGCGTGTTCGAGCATCTCTCCAACGCACTCGCCGACTACCGGAAGGCCGACGTCGACGACACCATGCGCAGCCTGTCCGAAGAGGTCCGGGACCTGGCGCCGGCCGCCGAGCGGGTGCGGACCTTCCTGAGCGGCCTCGGAGTCGCGGACGCGGACCTCGCCGACCTTGCGCGGCTGCGCGGCGCCGTGCTGGCCTTCGAGGACGAGACGGTGCGTCTCGGTTTCGACGAGGTGCTCCACGATTTCCTCGCCGTACTGGAACGGGTGCTGCCGCACGAGGACGCGCTGGACCACCTTCCCGACGCGCGCCGTTGGGGGATGCTGCAGAAACGCGTCCGGCGTCTGTACCGGGACGACACAGGTGGGACGTTCACTCTGCGCCGGTACGGACGCAAGGTACGGGCCATGATCGCCGACCACTTGGAAGGACCGGAGATCGAGCAGGTCATCCCGCCCGTCTCGCTCACCTCGCCCGCCTTCGACGACATGGTGCGCGAGCTGCCTCCGCGCGAGGCCGCGGCGGAGATGGGCCATGCCCTTCGGTTCCATCTGGAGGAGCGGGTCAAGCGGGAGGACCCGGAGAAGTACGACAGGCTCTCCAAGCGGCTGGAGGAGATCCTGAAGCAGATGCCCGGTCGCTTCGAGGAGCAGGTCGAGGAGTTCGAGACGCTCATCGAGCAGGCCAGGCACGAGGACGAGGAGGATCCCGCGCTTGCCGGGCTCAGCCCCCTGGAGCAGCGCGTCCACCGGCTCCTGGAGCAGCTCCTGGAGGACACTCCGGGCATCGAGGGCGGTGGACAGGACACGCGGCCGTTGGTCGTCGCCGTCTGCGACACCGCGGCGAGCATCATGTCCAAGGCGTCCTACCAGGGACAGCACCAGGACATCAACCGGCTCGCGAACGGCATCCAGAAACAGCTGACCCGTGGTGGGCTCAGGCCGGCGAGCGTCGACTGGGGCCCGCTCTCCGGCGTCTCCCAGCGACTCGCGGCGTACGCGGAGAACAACCGGCAGCAGTTTCTGAGTCGCGCCAGGGGAGACTAGGGCGTGTGACCGCGCTCGCAGAGAACCGCCAGGCCGAGACACCCCTCGACGGTGGCTCGGTCACTGTCGACGGCCTCTCCCTCCGCGTGCGTACGAGTGCCCGCAGGAAACGGTTCGCGCTCACCGTGGAACCCGACGCGACCCTGACCCTGCACGTTCCCGAAGGGCGCCCCA
The DNA here is from genome assembly GCF_044753545.1 of Streptomyces sp. NPDC088350. Taxonomy (NCBI): domain Bacteria; kingdom Bacillati; phylum Actinomycetota; class Actinomycetes; order Kitasatosporales; family Streptomycetaceae; genus Streptomyces; species Streptomyces sp. NPDC088350. Next base: position 65,918 of record NZ_JBIVNL010000004.1, read on the forward strand.
CGGCGGAGGCGGAGGACTTCGTACGGGCGCACCGGGAGTGGGTGTCCGCGAAACTCGGCCAGCGGGAGCGGACCCGCCCGCTCAATCCCGCCAAGCGGCTGGCCGATGGCGAGGTCTTCCGCTACCTGGGGCGGACGTACCGTCTCGCTGTGTCGGACAGCACACCGGGCGACGGCAGGGTCCGGCTGGTCGCCGGGCGGCTGGTCATCGCCCGGAAACAGGCCGAGGACGTGACTGAGGGGCGTACGGCACTGGTCGACTGGTACTGCCGGGCAGGCCGTACCTGGGTGGCCGACCGGCTCCAGCCCTGGGCGGCACGTATGGCGGTGGGCGAGCCCGACCTGGACGTGCGGGACCTGGGGCAGAAGTGGGGCGCGTACCAGCCCGGGGACGGGACGAGTGGGCGGGGCCGGATGAGCCTGGGGTGGCCGCTCTTCCAACTGCCCATGCACCTTGTCGACTACGTCGTCGCGCATGAACTGGCCCACGTGAAGGTGGCGGGGCACGGTGCGGACTTCTGGCGGCTGGTGCGGTTGGCGCTGCCGGAGTACGAGGAACGCCGCGCGGAACTCGACGAGTTGGGGCGTCGTATGTGGATGGGGGAGATCCGCTGAGACGGCGCGGATAGATGTTCGTCCCCAGAACGTGTGTACAACTTTCGGTCATGTCGACGAGTCATGAGGGGTGAGTGCGCCAGGGTGCGCTCACCGACACGTAAGGGGACGGAAAAACCTCTATGACTCACCACATATCCCGGCGTGGCCGTGTGCTCGGAGTGGGCCTGGCCGCCGGGATCCTCATACCCTGCGTGGCCGCCGCGACCCCCGCTGCCGCCGCCACCCCGACGGTCAGCTGTACGTCCGCCAAGGCCGGCCTCGCCGACAAGCTGAAGAAGGACATCACCGCGGCCCTCGCGTCCCGCAAGGGAACCGTCGCCGTCGGCCTCTACGACCGCACGACCAGCACCACCTGCACCCTGCGGGCGACGACCGCCTACGACTCGGCCAGCACCGTCAAGGTGACCGTGCTCGCCACGCTGCTGTGGGACGCGAAGAAGCACAACCGCACGCTGACGACGCGGGAGTCGACGCTCGCCAAGGCCATGATCACCAAGTCGGACAACAGCGCGACCTCCACGCTGTGGAAGCAGCTGGGCCTGACGAAGATCAAGGGCTTCCTCACGGCGGCCGGCATGACCCAGACCAAGCCCGGCGCGAACAACTACTGGGGCCTGACCCAGGAGACGGTGACCGACGAGCAGAAGCTCCTCAAGCTGGTCACCGCCAAGAACACGGTGCTGAGCGACAACTCCCGTGCGTACATCCTGAAGTTGATGAACCAGGTCATCGCCGGCCAGCGTTGGGGCACGCCGTACGGCGCCCCGTCGACCGTCACCGTGCACGTCAAGAACGGCTGGCTGCAACGGTCCACGCACGGCTGGCGCGTGCACAGCCTGGGCACCTTCAACGGCGGCGGTCACGACTACATGATGAGCGTGCTCACCCAGGACAACAGCACGATGAGCTACGGCATCACGACGATCCAGGGTGTCGCGAAGGCGATCCACAAGGACCTGGCTTAACCGACGGGTCTCCCGCGCGTTACCCACCCGTCCTACGGTGGCGCCCATGCGCCTGAGAACCGTACTCGCGACCGCGACCGCCGGCCTGGCGGCGGCCACCTGCCTCACCGCCGCCGGGCCCGCGACCGCCAACGTCAACTCCGTTACAAATAACGCCTGTTCGCCCTCCGTCTCGATCGACCGCTTCTCCGACGCGCTCGACAAGACGACGTACGACGGCACCTTCGTCGGCAACTTCTCCGCGCTCGCGCTGGACAAGGACGGTTCGCTGGCCGCCCTGGAGGACCGGTCCTCGCTGTTCGGCCTGGACGCGAAGACCCTCCAGCCGAAGAGTGTCGTCCCGCTCGCCGACGAGAACGGCGCCGCCCTCGACTCCGAGGGCCTGGTCATCGACCTCCCCCACGCTCGAACAGACTCGCGCGGGGGGACCCCCATCGGCACCCTCCTCATCACCTCCGAGACCGAGCCGTCGATCCGCCGCTACTCCCGCGACGGCAAGATCCTGGACCGCCTCCCGGTCCCGTCCTCGCTGCTGGTCGCCCCGGCCGGGCGGGCCGTCTCCAACCAGACCTTCGAGGGCCTGACCCTGCTGCCCGGCGGCCACACCCTCCTCGCGTCGATGGAGTACCCGATCGCCGGCGACACCTCGGGCGCCGTCCGCTTCCAGACCTGGACCCGGACCAAGGGCGACCACTTCAGGCTCGCCGCGCAGTACGCGTACAAGACCGACGCCGCCTTCCTCGGCGTCCCCGAGGTGCAGGCCCTCCCCGACGGCCGCCTCCTCGTCCTGGAACGCGGCTACACCAGCGGCGTCGGCAACACCGTCCGCCTCTACCTGGCCGACCCCCGCCACGCGACGGACACCAGCAAGATCGACACCCTTACGGGCCAGCCCGGAGTCCGCCTCATCAAGAAGACCCTGCTCGCGGACATCGCCGACTGCCCGACCCTCGGCGCCACAGCGAAGCAGCCCCAGCCGAACCCCCTCCTCGACAACATCGAGGGCATGGTGATCACGGGGAGGGAGAAGGGCGCCTACAAAGTGCTGCTGGTGAGCGACGACAATCAGAACGCGGTTCAGACGACCCGCTTCTACTATCTCCGGGTACGCACAACCCCCTAGGGGCGCGGGGAACTGCGCGACCAGCCACGACGGACCCGCAGTCGAATGGCGACCTCCGCAGAGCCTTTTGTTGCGGAGGGATGAAATCCGTTCCTTTCCGCGTTGGTGCCTTCCGTAAGACCAGCTGATCAGGGGCGAACGGAAGGCACCGCGTGGCAGCGAAACAGGGGGAAACGCAGAGCTGGGCGAGGAGGCTGGCCGGATACGCCTGGCGCTACCCCAAGGACGTAGTCCTGGCCCTCGGCGCCTCCCTCGCCGGCATGGCGGTCATGGCACTGGTCCCCCTGGTCACCAAGGTGATCATCGACGACGTGATCACCGGCCACACCCGCTCCATGGCCCCCTGGGCCGTCGCCCTGATCGTCGCCGCGCTCCTCGTCTACGTCTCCACCTACATCCGGCGCTACTACGGCGGCCGGCTCGCCCTCGACGTCCAGCACGACCTCCGCACCGAGATGTACGGAACGATCACCCGGCTCGACGGCCGCCGGCAGGACGAGCTGTCCACCGGCCAGGTCGTCGGCCGCGCGACCAGTGACCTCCAGCTGATCCAGGGCCTGCTCTTCATGCTCCCGATGACCATCGGGAACGTCCTGCTCTTCGTGATCTCCCTCGCGATCATGGCCTCGCTGTCCCTGCCCCTGACCCTGATAGCCCTGGCCGTCGCCCCCGCCCTCGGCTTCATCGCCAAGCGCAGCCGCAGCAAACTGCACCCTTCCACCTGGTACGCGCAGGCCCAGGCCGCCGCCGTCGCGGGAGTCGTCGACGGCGCCGTCAGCGGCGTACGCGTGGTGAAGGGCTTCGGCCAGGAGGACCAGGAGACCGGAAAGCTGCGCGAGGTCGGCCGCCGGCTGTACGCGGGCCGCCTGCGCACGATCCGGCAGAACGCCCGCTACACCCCCGCCCTCCAGGCCGTCCCCACCCTCGGCCAGGTCGCGATGCTCGCCCTCGGCGGCTGGCTCGCGGTGCGCGGTCACATCACGCTCGGCACGTTCGTCGCCTTCTCCACCTATCTCGCCCAACTCGTCGGCCCGGTCCGCATGTTGGCCGTGGTCCTCACGGTCGGCCAGCAGGCCCGCGCGGGCACCGAACGCGTCCTGGAACTGATCGACACCCAGCCCTCGATGACGGACGGCACCAAGGAACTCCCCGCCGACGCCCCGGCGACCGTCGAGTTCGACGACGTGTCCTTCGGCTACGACCACGAGCGCCCCGTCCTCAACGGCCTCAGCTTCGAGATCCGCCCCGGCGAGACCCTCGCCGTCGTCGGCTCCTCCGGCTCCGGCAAGTCCACGGTCTCGCTCCTCCTCCCGCGCTTCTACGACGTCACCCACGGTGCCGTCCTCATCGGCGGCCACGACGTCCGCGAACTCACCCTCGACTCCCTCCGGGCCGCGATCGGCCTGGTCCCCGAGGACTCCTTCCTCTTCTCCGACACGGTCCGCAACAACATCGCCTACGGCCGCCCCGACGCGACCGACGAGGAGATCCTCACCGCGTCCCGGGCCGCGCAGGCCGACCGGTTCATCGCGGAACTCCCCGAGGGCTACGACACGAAGGTCGGCGAGCACGGCCTCACCCTCTCCGGCGGCCAGCGCCAGCGCGTCGCCCTCGCCCGCGCGATCCTCACCGACCCGCGCCTGCTGGTCCTGGACGACGCGACCTCGGCGGTGGACGCGCGCGTCGAGCACGAGATCCACGAGGCCCTCAAACAGGTCATGGAGGGCCGGACCACCCTGCTGATCGCCCACCGGCGCTCCACCCTCAACCTCGCCGACCGCATCGCCGTCCTCGACGCCGGACGCCTCGCCGACATCGGCACCCACGACGAACTCCAGGAGCGCTCACCGCTCTACCGCCGCCTGCTCACCGACCCCGACGAACTCGGCGGCGTCTCGCCGGGCCACGTCCTGCCCGCCGTCGAACCGGCCGAAGACACCTCCGTACGCGCGGAGTTGGACGCGGAGTTCGACGCCGAGCGCGGGGTCACGCCCCGGCTGTGGACCGGTGACCGCGAGCCCAAGGACACCGCGCTGTCCGGGATGCCCGCGACACCCGAACTCCTCGCCCAGGTCGACGCGTTGCCCCCGGCGACCGACACCCCCGACATCGACGAGGCGCGGGCGGTCCGTGCCGAGGACTCGTACGGTCTGCGCCGGCTGCTGCGCGGTTTCGGCACCCCGCTGCTGATCAGCCTCGGCCTGGTCGCCGTGGACGCGGGCATGAGCCTGCTCCTGCCGATCATGATCCGGCACGGCATCGACCAGGGCGTCACCAAGATGGCGATCGGCGCGATCTGGTCGGCCTCGGCCCTGGCCCTGATCGCCGTGGTCGTGCAGTGGGCGGCACAGCGCGGCGAGACCCGCATGACGGGCCGTACCGGCGAACGCGTCCTCTACACCCTCCGCCTCAAGATCTTCGCCCAGCTCCAGCGCCTCGGACTCGACTACTACGAGCGGGAGTTGACCGGCCGGATCATGACGAGGATGACGACGGACGTGGACGCGCTGTCCTCGTTCCTGCAGACCGGGCTGGTCACGGCCTTCGTCTCGGTCGTCACCTTCTTCGGCATCATGGTCGCCCTGCTGGTGATCGACGTACAGCTCGCGCTGGTCGTGTTCGCGACGCTGCCCCCGCTCGTCATCGCCACGTTCTTCTTCCGCCGGGCGAGCGTGAAGGCGTACGAACTCGCCCGTGAGCGCGTGTCGTTGGTCAACGCCGACCTCCAGGAGTCGGTGTCGGGGCTGCGGATCGTGCAGGCGTTCCGGCGCGAGCGCGATGGCGGCCGACGGTTCGCCGAGCGCAGCGGCAGCTACCGCGAGGCGCGCACCCGGGGCCAGTGGCTGATCTCGGTCTACTTCCCCTTCGTGCAGTTCCTGTCGTCGGTGGCGGCGGCGTCGGTGCTGATCGCTGGCGCGGGAAGGGTGGACGACGCGACGCTGACGACAGGCGCGCTGGTCGCATACCTGCTCTACATCGACCTGTTCTTCGCCCCGGTCCAGCAGCTCTCCCAGGTCTTCGACGGCTACCAGCAGGCCACGGTCTCCCTGGGCCGCATCCAGGAGCTGCTCCAGGAACCGACGTCCACGCGAGCGGCCGACGAACCACTCGAAGTCCTCTCCCTGCGCGGCGACATAGCCTTCGAGGACGTGCACTTCGCGTACGGCGATGACGAAGAGGCCATCGGGGGCGTCGAGTTGAGCATCCCGGCCGGCCAGACGGTCGCCTTCGTCGGCGAGACGGGCGCGGGCAAGTCGACGCTCGTGAAACTGGTGGCCCGCTTCTACGACCCGACGGCCGGCCGGGTCACGGTGGACGGCACGGACCTCCGCTCGCTCGACATCACGTCGTACCGCCACCACCTGGGCGTCGTCCCCCAGGAGGCGTACCTCTTCCAGGGCACCGTCCGCGACGCCATCGCCTACGGCCGCCCCGACGCCACGGACGCCGAGGTGGAGGCGGCGGCCCGCGCGGTCGGCGCGCACGAGATGATCGCCACGCTGGACGGCGGCTACCTCCACGAGGTCGCCGAGCGGGGCCGCAACCTCTCGGCGGGCCAGCGCCAGCTGATCGCCCTGGCCCGAGCGGAACTGGTTGACCCCGACATCCTCTTGCTGGACGAGGCGACAGCAGCCCTCGACCTCGCCACAGAAGCCCAGGTCAACCAGGCCACCGACCGCCTCGCCGGCCGCCGCACCACCCTCGTGGTCGCCCACCGCCTCACGACGGCGGCCCGCGCGGACCGCGTCGTGGTGATGGATCACGGGCAGGTCGTGGAGGACGGCACGCACGACGAACTCCTCCAACTGGGCGGAACGTACGCCGAGTTGTGGCGCACATTCGTCGGTGCGCCCGAGTCCGAGGAGCCCGTCGTCGCCCCTCGATGACATTCAGGCAACCGTCCGACATACGTCGTGCGTCCGTACATCAGTACGCTGTCCGACTGCTGTGCGGGAGGGATGACTGTGGACATGGGTGCGCTACGACGACGGGTGGCACTCGGTATGGCCGTGCTCACCGCGTCCGGACTGCTCGCGCTCGCGGCCCCCGGCACGGCCGAGGCGGAGGCGGTCTGTCCGGGGCGGGAGGTGGCGACGCTGCCCTTTTCGACCGGCACCGTCCACGTCTTCCGGCGGGGTGACTACGTCTGCGCGTACACCGTCCCCGAGAGCCCCGGCACCAAGCGCCCGATGTCGGTCAGCGTCCAGGCCCGCGGCAACCGCCCGGTCGTCGACAAGGGCCGGTACACCCGCAGAGCCGGACCGGTCACCGTGCACGCCGGGCACCGGTGCGTACGGATCAAGGGCTCGGTCGACGGCGGCTCGGTCAGCTCGGGCTGGATTCTCTGCTGAACCACCGCACAGTGCCCTGAGTGAACAACCTCCTCCGGTGTGAAGGGAGTTGTTCCGGATAGCTTCCGGTTCACAACTGCCTTACTGCGCCCGGCTTTTGATAGTCACCCGACTACACCGGCCGGGCGCAGCCCACCGGTTGGGCGCCGCCGAGCTGGACGTACAGGGCGGTCGACGCGGGGCAACTCGCGCGCTTCAGCACCGCCTTGACCACCTTGTACTGCGGCTTCCTCTGCCCCGAGCCGTCGCACGCGGTCTCGCGGACCTGGCCGGTGCCCGAGCCGTAGACGCAGTCGCCGACGATCGTGCGGGGGCCGCCTCCGCCGCCCGGGTCGCCGGGGTGCGGCGGTTCGAGGTTGCGCATACAGGCGTAGCCCTTCGGTACGGCGTCGTCGCCGCCCGCTTCCGACGGTCCCTGTGCGCTGATGTGCAGCACGAAGTCGGTGGTCGCCGGGCAGGCGGGACCGTCGCTCACCTCGCCGTCGTAGCGGGCGACGACCCGCGCGGCGGCCCGCTCGCTGGTGCAGGGCACCTCGGTGAAACTGGTCGTGCCGAAGGAGCTGCACTCGTCGATACCGAGGAACACCGCGCCGTATCCGGTGGGTTGGGTGATCGTCGGGGACACCGAGGCCTTGCCGCCGAGCGGGCCGTCGCCCGTGTCGGAGCCGCTCGCGGAAGAACAGCCGGTCGTCAGGGCGGCGAGCAGTGCGCACACCGCCCCCGCGCTCCATCTCCCACGCATCGATCCCCCCGACTGCCCCCGCCCAGCGTGACCCGCGGTGGCGGGCGCACGCCAGCCGTGCGGGGTGCTTTGGGCCAGTTGGCGGGGGTGGGACGGGTGGGGAACGTACCCTCTAGTACGACAGTCCGTGCCCGATCGGATACAGCACCTGCGCCGGATCGTCCGCACGCCGGACGGCCACCGGAAGCTTCCCGCGCGGTGACACCCGGCCCGCGATCACCTGTGCCGCCGCCCGGAGTTCGACGTCGGTCCAGGAGTAGGACGCCAAGTAGGCGGGGACCGAGGGAAGTTGAGCGACATCGTACGGGTTGCGGACGGCGACGGCGACGACCGGCTTCCCGGTGGCGACCAGTTGCTCGACGAGGCCCTTCTGCGAACCGCCCGCCGTGACGTTGTAGGTCGCCACGACCACCGCATCCGCCTCCCGCGCCGCTGCCACCGCCCCGGCGACGGTCGCGGCGGAGGGATCCGTACCGGTGGACCGCGCGGTCGCCGTGAAGCCCAGCTTGCCGAGCGCCGCCGCGAGGACGCCGGTGGGCGGCCCCGTAGTACCTGTGGGGGATGCCGGATCGGCCCCTACCACCAGGACCCGCCCGTGTGTGCGGCGGGACAGCGGCAGCAGCCCCGCCTTGTTGACCAGCAAGGTGGTCGTCCGCTCGGCGATGCGGTCGGCGGCGGCGCGGTGTGCCGCGGTGCCGACCGTGCGATCGACGCCCGCCCGGCTGACGTACGGCTCGTCGAGCAGCCCGAGCCGGGTCTTCAGCCGGAGCACCCGCAGGATCGACTCGTCGAGCCGTGCCTCCGTCAACTCCCCGCCCCGCACGGCCTTGAGGACGGCGTTCCAGGCGATGTCCAGGGACGGCGGGTCGAGCAGCTGGTCCACGCCGGCCTTCAGCGCGAGCACCGGCACCCGGTCGTCCCCGTACTTCTGGCGTACGCCCTCCATGCCCAGCGAGTCGGTGATCACGACCCCGTCGTAGCCGAGTTCGCCGCGCAGGATGCCGGTGACGATCGGGTGGGAGAGGGTGGCCGGGTCGCCGGAGTCGTCGAGGGCCGGGACCATGATGTGCGCGGTCATGATCGAGTCGATACCCGCGCCGATGGCCGCCCGGAAGGGGACGGCGTCCAGCTTCCCCCACAGCTCGCGGCTGTGCGTGATGACGGGGAACCCGAAGTGGCTGTCCACGGCCGTGTCGCCGTGCCCCGGGAAGTGCTTGGCGGTCGCCGCCACCCGGCTGCCCTGATACCCCTTGACCTCGGCGGCGACCAGACCGGCCACCGCGTCCGGGTCGGCGCCGAAGGACCGTACGCCGATGACAGGGTTGGCCGGGTTGACGTTCACGTCGGCGTCGGGGGAGTAGTCCTGGTTGACGCCCATCGCGCGCAGTTCGGCACCGGAGATCCGGCCGAGGGTGCGGGCGTCGGCACGGGAACCGCCGGCGCCGATCGCCATCGCGCCCGGGAAGAGGGTGGCGGGCGCGCCGATACGGCACACGGCGCCGTGCTCCTGGTCGGTGGCGATCAGCACGGGCAGCCCGCGCGGCTGGGCGAGGGACGCCTTCTGGATGCCGTTGGAGAGGCCGGCGATCTGGTGCGGGTCGCGGGTGTTGTGCGCCCAGGTGAAGTAGATGATCCCGCCGACCCGGTACTTGGCGATCAGCTCGGCGGCGGTTCGCACACCGATCTCGCTCAGGTTGGCATCGATGTCGGCCTGGTCGGGCGCGGTGGCGGAGTGGCCGTAGACCCGCATCACGAACAGCTGGCCGACCTTCTCCGGCAACGTCATACGGGAGATCAGCGAGCGGAGTCCCTTGTCGTCGGCGTGTGCGGTGCCGCCGACCGCGAGGGACGCGGTGACGCCCATGGTCGCGGCGAGAACGGTACGTCTGGAGGGCACGTGCGCTCCTTCCGGAGGTGTTCCACTTCGGATCCTCGGATCCGCTGAAGGAAACTTCCAAGAGTTCACGAATATCCGGGAAGTTTCTGCCAGTCAAGGGAACGCACAGTACCCAGCCGAGGGGCCGTCATCGGCGCAGTTGGAGGGGGGCGCGCCGATGACGGCTTGCCGCCGGCCGCGGTACGGAGGAGAGGGTTTGTCAGCGTTCGCAGCCAGCGGCGAGGCCGACGCCGTACCGCGGAGACTCATCCGGCAGCATGGGGATTGGACGGGGCGCAAGGGGTCCGGGTTCCCGCTTCGGCCCGATTCCCGGAAGTTGGTGAACCGGTGCACAACGGGACGGATGCGACCACTCACAGGGTCGTAGGAGCGAACGGCGGTGGTCCATCCCGTGGACGTCCCGGCGAGCCGGACGACCGCCGCCCGATCATGAGGGCATGCCCGTAGTCGACATCCCCGGTTCCAAGTCCATCACCGCCCGCGCGCTCTTCCTGGCGGCGGCGGCCGACGGTGTCACCACCCTCCGGCGCCCCCTCCGCTCGGACGACACCGAGGGTTTCGCCGAGGGACTGGCCCGGCTCGGCTACCGCGTGGGACGGACCCCGGACGCCTGGCAGATCGACGGCCGCCCGCAGGGTCCGGCGGTCGCGGAGGCGGACGTGTACTGCCGGGACGGCGCGACGACGGCCCGCTTCCTCCCCACCCTCGCGGCGGCCGGCCGCGGCAGCTTCCGCTTCGACGCGTCCCCGCAGATGCGCCGCCGCCCGCTGCTCCCCCTGACCCGTGCCCTGCGCGACCTGGGCGTGGACCTGCGCCACGAGGAGGCCGACGGCCACCACCCGCTGCGCATCGAGGCGTCCGGCGTCGAGGGCGGCGAGGTGGTGCTCGACGCCGGCCAGTCCTCCCAGTACCTGACCGCCCTGCTCCTCCTCGGCCCCCTGACCAGGAAGGGCCTGACCATCAGGGTCACCGACCTGGTCTCCGCGCCGTACGTCGAGATCACGCTCGCGATGATGCGGGCGTTCGGGGCGGAGGTACACAGGGAGGGCACGGTCTACGTGGTCCCGCCGGGCGGCTACCGGGCCACCGCCTACGGGATCGAACCCGACGCGTCCACCGCCAGCTACTTCTTCGCGGCGGCGGCCGTCACCGGCGGCGAGGTCACCGTCCCGGGGCTCGGCACCGGCGCGCTCCAGGGCGACCTGGGCTTCGTCGACGTACTGCGCCGCATGGGCGCGGAGGTGGAGACCGGCGCGCACGGCACCCGGGTGCGCGGTACGGGCGAGCTGCGCGGCCTCACGGTCACCATGCGGGACATCTCCGACACCATGCCGACCCTGGCCGCACTCGCCCCCTTCGCCTCCGGCCCGGTCCGCATCGAGGACGTCGGCAACACCCGCGTGAAGGAGTGCGACCGCCTGGAGGCCTGCGCGGAGAACCTCCGGCGGCTGGGCGTGGAGGTCGCGACCGGCCCGGACTGGATCGAGATCCGCCCGGGAGCGATCCCCGTCACAGGTGCGGAGATCAAGTCCTACGGCGACCACCGCATCGTCATGTCCTTCGCGGTGACCGGGCTCAGGGTGCCGGGTATCTCGTTCGACGACCCGGGGTGCGTACGGAAGACTTTCCCGGGTTTCCACGAGGCGTTCGGGGCGCTGCGGGAGCAGTTGCCGGGGTGAGGAGTCAACGGATGGGTTTCGAATTGCGGGCTCCGGTCCTGAGCGGCGCGTTGGTGCGCCTGGAGCCGCTCGGTCACCGGCACGCGGCCGATCTGGCGGTGGCGGCGGAGGAGAACCGGGGTTCGTACGCGTTCACCTGGGTGCCGAGGGCGGACGAGGTGGAGGCCTATATCGACGCCCAGTTGGCCCGCGCGGCTACCGGCATGCTCGCACCGTACGCCCAGGTGTCGACGGCGACCGGGAGGGCGGTCGGCGCCACGGCCTACTGGGAGCCGCGTTCCTGGCTGACGGACGACCAACTCGACGCCGTCGAGGTCGGGTTCACCTGGCTGGCCGGTTCGGCGCAGGGTACGGGTATCAATGCCGAGGCCAAACTCCTGCTGTTCCGGCACGCGTTCGAGGAGTGGCACGTGTCCCGCGTCGACCTCAAGACGGACGCCCGCAACGACCGCTCCCGCGCCGCGATCCAGAGCGTCGGCGCCCGCTTCGAGGGCGTCCTGCGCAACTGGTCCCGGTCCTGGGCACCGGGCGAGGACGGCCGGTTGCGGGACTCCGCGATCTACTCGGTCACGGCGGCGGAGTGGGCGGCGTGCAGGGCGGGGCTGGAGGCGCGGGTGGGTCGGTACAACTCGCGCGCGGACAGCTTGAGTTGATCGCATACCGCACCCAGCACCGGATCGCCCTCCGCACCCGCCCGCACGGCCGCGAAGACGTTGCGTGCGGGCGCCGTACCCTCGGTCGCCAGGAGCGCCAACTGCCGGTGCGCGTACAGCGGTTGGACCAGCCGGGGGATCAACGCGACGCCCTGGCCCGCCTCGACCAGCGCCGCCAGCGCACCCCAGTCGTTCACCGCGTGCCGGATGTCCGGGGTGAAACCGGCCGCCGCGCACACCGACCGGGCCACCGCGCCGCAGCAGCTCCGGGCGTCCCCGATGATCCAGGCGTCGGTGGCCAGTTCGCGCAGGGACACCCGGGAGCGGCCGGCGAGCGGGTGGTCGGGCGGTACGGCCAGGTCCAGGACGTCCGTCAGCAGGTCGGTCCGGCGGTAGCGGGTGTCCGTGTGGGGCGGCGCCGCCGCGAAGTCCACCGCCACCGCGAGATCCAGCTGCCCGCCGTCCAACGCCGTGAACAGATCCGGCGGTTCCGCCTCGACGACGTCCACGCGGACGTGCGGGAGACGCTCGGCCAGCGCCCGCAGCGCACCCGGGAGCAGACCCAGGATGCCGCTGGAGAAACAGCCGATCCGCACCGCACCCCGGCCGCCCTCCCCGTACGCCGCCAAGTCGGCGCGGGCCCGCTCCAGTTGGGCGGCGATGACATCGGCGTGGGCGAGCAGCACCCGCGCCTGACCGGTCAGCCGTACGCCCCGCCCCTCGCGCTCGGTCAGCGGGACCCCCGCCTCCCGGGCCAGCGCCGCGATCTGCTGCGACACCGCCGAGGGCGTCAGATGCAGGGCCTCCGCCGTCCGCGCCAGGCTGCCCCGGCGCTGGAGTTCGCGCAGGACGGCGAGGCGACGCAGGTCGACTGTGAAGGTCTCGCTTACCTGTTCCACAGGGAAAGATTAACTGGACCGACAGATCCAGGAGCGGCGAGTATCACCCTCATGACCGCCTACCTCATCCTCCACGGCTGGCAGAACCACCGCCCGCGAGGCCACTGGCAGCACTGGCTCGCCGACCGGCTCCGCGCCCTGGGCCACGAGGTCGCCTACCCCCAGCTGCCGGACCCCGACGACCCCGACCTGGAGGTGTGGCTCACGGAACTGCGCCACTACCTGGATCCTGATGTGTCGCGGGTCGTCGTCGCGCACAGCGCCTCCGTGCTGCTGTGGCTGCACGCCGTCGCCCGCGGGGTGGTCCGGGACGGTGACGCGGACCGGGTGCTGCTGGTCGCACCGCCGTCCGCCTCCGTCGTCGTACGCCATCCGGAGATCGCCGAATTCGCGCCGCCCGCCCCGGAGTTGACGCTCCCCGGGAGCACCCGGCTGGTCGCCGGCGACGACGACCCGTACTGCCCGGAAGGCGCCAGGACCGTCTTCGGCGAACCGTTCGGCATCCCCACCGAGATCATCCCGGGGGCGGGCCACCTCGACCTGGACGCGGGTTACGGTTCCTGGCCGGCGGTGCTGGAGTGGTGCCTGGACGGGACGGCGGGGCTCACGGCTCGTCCGGTGTGACGGCCGTTCCCGTGCGCCGTTCGGGAACACCCGTTCCGGCGCGCAGTTCGGGCGTGCTCGCGCCCACGCCCGCCACCGCGAGCACGCACAGCAGACCCCGGTGAACAGGGCCGTCGCGCCGGAGGTCCAGCCGGCGGCCAGGCCGCCGCGGAGGTTGCCGAGGTTGGGGCCGGCCCGGCCGACGATCTGTTCGGCGGCCGAGACGCGGCCCAGGAGGGCGTCCGGGGTGTGGGTCTGGATGATCGTGCTGCGGGATACCACCGAGCAGGCGTCGGCCGCACCGGCCAGGGCGAGGCACCCGAATCCCGCCCACGGGCTCGTCATCAGGCCGAAGGCCGCCGGCGCGGCACCCCACGTACCCGCGCCGAGCGGCATCACCGGACCGGGGCGGCCCAGCCGGGTGACGGCGCCGGGGAAGACGGACGCGGTGATCCCGCCGACCGAGACCGCCGAGAGGAACAGGCCCAGGGTGCGCGGATCGCCGCCGAAGCGCTCGGCGTTGATCAGCGGGAAGAGGCTGACCGGCATCGCCAGGACCATGGCGGCCAGGTCGGTGAGCAGTGCGCCGCGTACACAGGCCGATCTGCCGCGCCTAACGGTTGAGGTCGAGCACGGGCAGACCTCGGCCTTCGTACGCCTTCGGGGCGACGGTGGCGAGCAGTGCGTCCGCGCCCCACGCGGGAAGATGCCGGACAGCATGGATGGCGGCGGCGATCCCCGGCGGAACACCATCGCGGCGCAGCTGGGTGACGGCCAGCATCGCCGGGTAGTCGAGGTCGAGGGTGTGGATGACGTCGAGCCGGCCGATGTGCTCGGCGATCCCCAGGTGCTCGGCGTCTGCTTCGAGAATCGACAGGACGGGGGCCCAGAGGCGGGTCTCGGGCTCGAAGTGCGCCCGGTGGATCAGCGCGGACACCTGACGATTGCCGGACAGCGCGAGGATCGTGGGCGTGTCCAGTACGAGGTGGTGCTGGATCACGCGACCATGCCCTGCTCGCGGGAGAGGGCGTCACGCAGTTTGCGGCCCATCGCCGCGCTCTCCTCCTCCGTCACCTCGACCCCGAAGTGCTCGGCCAGGTAGGCGCGCGTCCGCTCGGCCCGTTCACGCCGCTCCTCATCCGTGAGCGTGGTCTCCGCGAACTCCTGGACAAGGGAGCGGATCGACGTACCCCGGGACTCGGCGATGACAGCAAGGCGGTCCCGTACCTCAGCAGGCACGCGAATCATGGCATCAGACATGAGGGTGAGTATACGTTGGCGTATACGCGCAGGCAGGTGCTGTGCCGAGATCCCAGGCCGGGGAGTGGCGTCACGCCGAGTCGTTGAGCAGCCGCGCAAGATGACGCCGACCGGCGCCCAGCAGCTCGGACAGCGGGGCCGCGGCCTCGTACCACCGCTTCTCGTACTCCCAGCACAGCCAGCCGTCCCACCCGTGCCGGGACAGCACCTCGACGCACTCGGCGAGCGGGAGGACACCGGCCCCGAGCGGCAGCGGCGTGGTGTCCTCGGTCGACGCGATGTCCTTGACCTGGACGTATCCGAGATACGGCCCGAGCGCGGCGAACGTCTCCGACGGCTGCTCCCCGCCCAGCCAGGTGTGCATCACGTCCCACAGGGCCCCCACCTGCCGGTGCCCGACCGGCCCGAGCACGCGCAGCGCGTCCGCCCCGGTCCGATGCGAGTCGTGCGTCTCCAGCAGGACCCGTACGCCGAGATCCGCACCCCACTCCGCCGCGGTACCCAGCCGCCGCGCGGCGATCGCGTCGGCCTCCCCGACGGGCTGCTCGGTGCCGCCGCCGGGGAAGACCCGCACGAAGGGCGCGCCCAAGTCCCGTGCCAGCTCCAGGAGTTCACGGATCTCCGCGAGTACGACGTCGTCGTCGCCCGGCGCGGCCACGCGCGGGTACCCGGCGAGGCCCAGGACTTCGACGCCGGCCGCCTTGAACTCGGCGGCCACGTCGGCCCGTTGGGCGGCGTCGATGCCGGGGTGCACGGGCTCCTCGGGATGCGCGCGCAACTCCACGCCGTGGTAGCCGTGCGTGACGGCGAGGTGCAGCACGTCGGCGACGGGGAGCCCGGGGACACCGAGGGTGGAGAAGGCGAACTTCATGGACGCGACCCTACTCGTCACTCACCGCTTCCGTGCAGGTCGAGACGCCAGTCCTGGCCGACGAGATCCTGGCCGAAGGAGCGGTGCGGCTTCTCGGCGACGAGGACGAACCCGTGCCGCTGGTAGATACGGCGGGCGGCGCCGAGCACGTCGTTCGTCCACAGCACGAGGTCGCGATAACCGACACCGCGCGCGAACTCGACGACCGCCGACACCAGCCGGTCCCCGATCCGCAGCCCCCGCGCGTCGGGCTCGACGAGCAGCAGCCGCAGCCGCGCGGTCCCCGGCGCCTCGTCCCGCACACACATCACACACCCCACCGCCCGCCCGTCCAGCTCGGCGATCCACACCCGCTCCAGATGCGGATCGTGGTCCTCGGCGAAATCGGCGACGATCCGCGCCACGAGCCCTTCGTAGTCGGCGTTGAAGTCGTACTCGGCGGCGTACAGCGCCGCGTTCCGCTGCACGATCCACCCGAGGTCACCGGCCCCCGGCTCCCGCAGCACGACATCCTCGGGCCGGGTGTGCGGGGGCCCGTCCGACAGGATGGTCCGTACGGTGTGCAGCGCCTCGGAGAGCCGTAGCCGGTCGGCGTCCGGCACGGTCGCGAGCAGCGCCCCGACGGATTCGTCCGCCCGCTCGGCCAACAGGTCGGCGGTCTCCCGCCCGCGCACGGTCAGCGTGACCTGCCGCCGCCGCGGATCCCGCTCCGAGGGCGCCCGCTCGATCAGCCCGTCCTGCTCGAACCGGTTCAGGATCCGGCTCAAGTACCCGGCGTCCAGCGACAGTTCGGACCGGAGGTCGGCCGCGTCCGTACGAGGGGAGTGCGCGAGTTCGTACAGCACGCGCGACTCGGTCAGGGTGAAGGGGGCGTAGAGGTGGCGGCTGTAGTCGAGGGCGCCGATGACGTTCGTGTAGAAGCGGTTGAAGGCACGGATGTCCTGGACGGTCATGATCGATCCCCGGTGCTCGCTCAGGGTAGTTGACTCAGTCAGAGGTATTGCGGTTCTGACGGTAGGCCCTCCGGGGTGTCCAAGGCAACGGTCGGTCACTCAACCTCGCCGAGAGGCGCCCTCGGGCCACACGACATCCACGGGTACACCCGCCGCTCGCGCTTCGAGGACGGTGTCGGCGGTGCCGCCGCCCTTTCCGGTGGGGGGTTCGCCGTTCCACACGGCGACGAGGCGGTCGGCGCGTTGGACGAGCACGCTGTTGGCCGCCTCGTAGGCCCGGCGGTCGGCCGTTGCGCGGGGGAGGACGAGGACTTCCCCGGCGGCTTCGACGAGGTGGTCGAAGAGGGCGGCGTGATCGGGCCCGACCTTGTTCCGCCGGTAGTCCCGGGAGGGGATGACGACGGCCAGGCGCCCGCCGGCGGCGAGGACGGCTTCCGCGAAGAGGGAGTCGGCCCCCTCGGCGATACAGGAGACACCCACGAGCCCGCCGTCCTCGGCGTACCGCGTGAGCAGGTCGTCCAGGGCGGCGCGGACCAGAGGGACACTGTCCTCGGTCAGGTCCAGGTGCCCGGTCACCGCGAGGGTCGTCACGGTCTCCTCCTTCTCCTTGAAACTCGGCCCACCTCAACACCCCCGGACCCGCCCGCAGTTACTTCCGCGGCACCCCCGAAGACCCCCGGACCATCAACTCCCCCCGAACCGTGGCGATCCCACCCGGCGGCGGCTCCTCCCGCCCCATCGCGATCCGCCCCGCCCGGGCCCCCGCCTCCGACAACGGCAACCGCACCGTCGTAAGAGAAGGCACCGCGTCCACGCTGAACGGCAGATCGTCGAACCCGGCGACCGAGACGTCCTCCGGGATCCGCAGCCCCGACTCCCGCAGCGCGGCGCACGCGCCCACCGCGACGGAGTCGTTCGCCGCGACCACGGCGGTCAGCGACGGATCGCGCCGCAGCAGCTCCAGCGTGGCCTCGTAGCCCGACCGCCGGTCGTACCGCCCGTGCACGGTCCACCGGGGATCCTCGTCGATCCCGTGCGCGGCCAGCGCCTCGCGGTGGCCCTCCAGCCGGTGCCGGGTGGTCGTGCGTTCCTCCGGGCCCGCGATGTAGCCGAGCCGGCGGTGGCCGAGGCCGATCAGGTGCTCGGTCAGCTCCCGGCCGCCCCCGCGGTTGTCGAACGTCAGCGCGAACGCCCCCGTGTCCGGCGCCGGCGGCCGTCCGCACAGGACCACCCGTGTCCCCGCCTCCCCGAGCTTCCGCAGCTTCGCCGCCACGGCGGCCGCGTGCGGGGCGTTCTCCATGGCCCCGCCGGTCAGGACGACGGCCGCCGCCCGCTGCCGTTGCAGCAGGGTCAGGTACGTCAGCTCACGCTCCGGGGAGCCCCCCGTGTTGCACACCACGGCGAGCCGTTCGCCACCCGCGCGCCCGCCCGGCCCCCCGATCTCGGCCTGGATCGCGCTCGCCATGATCCCGAAGAAGGGGTCGGCGATGTCGTTCACCAGGATGCCGACGAGGTCGGAGGTCGCCGCCGCGAGCGCGCTCGCGGGGCCGTTGAGGACGTAGTCGAGCTCGTCGACCGCCCGCAGCACCCGCTCCCGTGTGGTCGCCGCGACCGGGTAGTTGCCGTTCAGTACGCGCGACACCGTCGCGGGGGAGACCTGGGCGCGGGCCGCCACGTCCGCCAGGGTCACCGTCATGTCGTTCGTCCTCCGGTCGCGCATCTTGTCGTACGACGTTGTACATAGGCTGCATAGGCTGCTCAAAGGAAGCCCCCGTCCGAGCAGACGATAAGGCCATCTACCCCAGCCGTTCGCCCCCTCGAACAACTCGACCCCATCACGGTCTTGTACAGACCAGTGGGCAAAGGCTAGCTTCTGCATATATAGAAAGCGCTTGCTGCAATCGTGGGACATGCGCGGAGACGCATGCGGACGAAGGGAAACACGTGACACGCAAGACAGTGCGTATCGCCATGAACGGCGTGACGGGGCGCATGGGATACCGACAGCACCTCGTCCGCTCGATCCTCGCACTGCGCGAGCAGGGTGGTCTAGACCTCGGCGACGGAACCGTGCTGTGGCCGGAACCGATCCTCGTCGGCCGCCGCGAGCACGCGCTGAAGGCGCTCGCCGAGCAGCACGGGCTGGACCCGGCGAACGTCTCCACGGACGTCGACGCGGTCCTCGCCGACCCGACCGTCGAGATCTACTTCGACGCCCAGGTCACCTCGGCCCGCGAGGAGGCGCTCAAGAAGGCGATCGCGGCGGGCAAGCACATCTACACCGAGAAGCCGACCGCGACCGGACTCGACGGCGCCCTGGAACTGGCCCGTCTCGCCGACGCGGCCGGCATCAAGCACGGCGTCGTCCAGGACAAGCTGTTCCTCCCCGGCCTGCTCAAGCTCAAGCGGCTCATCGACGGCGGCTTCTTCGGCCGGATCCTGTCCATCCGCGGCGAGTTCGGCTACTGGGTCTTCGAGGGCGACTGGCAGAGTGCCCAGCGCCCGTCGTGGAACTACCGCGCGGAGGACGGCGGCGGCATCGTCGTCGACATGTTCCCGCACTGGGAGTACGTCCTCCACGAGCTGTTCGGCCGCGTCAAGTCCGTCCAGGCCATCGCCACCACCCACATCCCGCAGCGCTGGGACGAGAACGGCAAGCCCTACGACGCCACCGCCGACGACTCCGCCTATGGCATCTTCGAGCTGGACAGCGGCGCCATCGCCCAGATCAACTCCTCCTGGGCCGTCCGCGTCAACCGCGACGAACTCGTCGAGTTCCAGGTGGACGGGACAGAAGGCTCCGCCGTCGCCGGTCTGCGCAACTGCCGTGCCCAGCACCGCAGTTCCACCCCCAAGCCGGTCTGGAACCCCGACATCCCCGTCACCGAGGTCTTCCGCGACCAGTGGCAGGAGGTCCCCGACAACGCCGAGTTCGACAACGGCTTCAAGGCGCAGTGGGAGCTGTTCCTGCGCCACGTCTACGCCGGCGCCCCCTACCACTGGGACCTCCTGGCCGGCGCCCGCGGCGTCCAGCTCGCCGAGCTGGGCCTGAAGTCGTCCGCCGAGGGCCGCCGCCTCGACGTCCCGGAGATCGCGCTGTGACCATCCAACTCCCCGACTCCAAGGGCGGGTTGCGGGCCTACGAACCCCGCCCCGAACCCTTCGCCGTCACCTCCGGCACCCCCTTCACCTCGCGTACGGTGTTCTCGGCGGCCCATGTCGTCGCCGACCCGTTCGCCGACACGAGCCCCGACTCGCCCGCCGCCGTCGACTGGGACGCCACCCTCGCCTTCCGCCGCCACCTGTGGTCGCACGGGCTCGGTGTCGCCGAGGCGATGGACACCGCGCAGCGCGGGATGGGCCTGGACTGGGCGGGCGCGGCCGAGCTGATCCGCCGAAGTGCCGCCGAGGCCAAGGCCGTTGGCGGCCGGATCGCCTGCGGTGTCGGCACCGACCAGATCACCGGCGGCACCCTGGCCGACGTGCGGGCCGCGTACGAGGAGCAGTTGGCCCTCGTCGAGGAGTCCGGCGCGCAGGCCATCCTGATGGCGTCCCGCGCGCTCGCGGCCGTCGCGAAGGGGCCCGAGGACTACCTGGAGGTCTACGGCCACCTCCTGCGCCAGTCCGCCGAACCCGTCGTCCTGCACTGGCTCGGCCCGATGTTCGACCCGGCCCTGGAGGGCTACTGGGGCTCGTCCGACCTGGACGCGGCCACCGACACGTTCCTCGAAGTCATCGCGGCCCACCCCGACAAGGTGGACGGCATCAAGGTGTCGCTCCTGGAGGCTCAGCGGGAGATCGACATCCGGCGCCGGCTGCCGAAGGGCGTCCGCTGCTACACCGGCGACGACTTCAACTACCCCGAGCTGATCGCGGGCGACGACCAGGGCTTCAGCCACGCCCTGCTCGGCATCTTCGACCCGCTGGGCCCGCTGGCGGCCGAGGCGGTCCGCGTCCTGGACACCGGGAACACGGCCGGATTCCGTGAACTCCTCGACCCCACCGTCGAGTTGTCCCGCCACCTCTTCCAGACCCCCACCCGCTTCTACAAGACGGGCGTGGTCCTCCTGGCCTGGCTGGCCGGCCACCAGTCCCACTTCACCATGGTCGGCGGCCTTCAATCGGCCCGCTCCCTCCCGCACTTCGCCCGCGCCTACGAACTCGCCGACGGCCTGGGCCTGTTCCCCGGCCCGAAGCTCGCGGAGGAACGGATGAAGAACCTGCTCGCCCTGTACGGAGTGACCCAGTGAGCGATCCCGGCCTGTCCCGCTTCTCCATCAACCAGATGACGGTGAAGCAGCTGAGCATGCCCGAACTGGTCGACGCCTGCCTGGAGTTGGGTGTCCCCGGGGTGGGCCTGTGGCGCGAGCCCGTCCAGTCGTACGGCCTGGAGGAGACCGCGAAGCTGGTCCGCGACGCGGGCCTCACGGTGACAACGTTGTGCAGGGGCGGCTTCTTCACGGCGATCGACCCGGACGAACGCGTCCGTGCCCTGGACGACAACCGCCGGGCCGTCGACGAGGCGGCCACCCTCGGCACGGACACCCTCGTGCTCGTGTCGGGCGGTCTGCCGGCCGGCTCCAGGGACCTGCACGGCGCACGGGAGCGGATCGCCGACGCGCTGGGCGAGCTGGGGCCCTACGCCGAGGAGCGGGGCGTACGGCTGGCCATCGAGCCCTTGCACCCCATGTACGCCTCCGACCGCTGCGTGGTCTCCACGCTCGCCCAGGCCCTCGACCTGGCCGAGCGCTTCCCCGCGCAGCAGGTCGGCGTGACGGTGGACACGTACCACATCTGGTGGGACGACCGGGCGCCCGAGCAGATCTCTCGGGCGGGCGCGGGCGGCCGTATCCACACCTTCCAGCTCGCCGACTGGACCACCCCGCTGCCGGAGGGCGTGCTCAACGGCCGCGGGCAGATCGGGGACGGCTCGATCGACATGCGGGAGTGGAAGGCGTACGTCGAGGCCGCCGGATACACCGGCCCCATCGAGGTCGAGCTGTTCAACGACGCGCTGTGGGCACGGGACGGGCGCGAGGTGCTGGCGGAGACGGCGGCGCGGTTCGTGGAACACGTGACCCGGTAGCGGGTCCGTGGCCTGCCTGCTTCCTGCACAGACGGGCAGGCCACGGCCCTAAGATCGGGTGCCACACCCGAACGAACGGACGCCATCGCCCATGTACGTCAGCCGGATCATCGTGAGGGACATCAAGTTCTTCCACGGTCCACGCGAGGTCGACCTCACCCTGACCCGCCCCGACGGCAGTCACGCCGGGTGGACGGTGCTCGCCGGGCGCAACGGATCGGGCAAGACGACGCTGCTGCGGGCCATGGCGCTGGCGCTCAGCGGGCCGGGGGTGGCCCGCAGTCTGGTGCCGCAGTTCGAGAACTGGGTGACGGAAGAGCATACGGCGGGCCAGGTCGAGGTCCAGATCCACCGGGACGCGCAGCACGACCGGTTCTCGCAGGGCCGCCCGCCCGCTGGTGACTTCTGGGCCGGGCTTCGCTGGAAGACGCCCCGCGACGGCGCGGCAGGCAGGGTTCCGGTCCGCCGGGGTGTGCAGCCCGGGCTCGACGAGATCCCGTACACCAAGGCGAAGACGGGTATCGCCCGCCGTGGTCCGTGGGCGGACAACCCGGCGGGATGGTTCTCTGCGGCCTACGGGCCGTTCCGTCGGATGGCCGGTGGCTCGGGCGAGGTGCAGCGGCTGATGCTGGCGTCAGGGCCTGTGGCCAGGCACACGAGTCTGTTCCACGAGGATGCCTCACTTGCCGAAGGCGTCGCCTGGCTGATCGAGCAGCATCTGCGCGCACTGGAAGGCAGAGGGGGCGCCCAGGGGCTGAAGGCCTTCGCGCTGGCGCTGCTCAGAGACGGACTGTTGCCGGACGAGTACCGGATCGACGACGTCGACTCCGAGGGCCTGTGGGTCGAGCGGCACGACAGCCGCTTCCCCCTGCGGGAGATGAGCGACGGGTTCCGTACGGTGGTGGCGCTCGTCGTCGACATCCTCAAGCAGCTGCACGACGTGTTCGGCGACGACCTGTGGGAGTCCGGTCCCTGGGAGGCCAAAGGCGAGTCGATCGCGCTGATGACACCCGGAGTAGTCATCATCGACGAGATCGACGCCCATCTGCACGTCTCCTGGCAGCGTCGGATCGGCCCCTGGCTGACCGCTCATTTCCCCCGCATCCAGTTCATCGTCACGACGCACAGCCCGTACATCTGCCAGGCCGCCGACCCCGGCGGCCTGATCCGGCTGCCGGGCGTGGACGAGGCGCGCCCGCCCGAGGTCATCGATCCGGACCTGTACGACCGGGTGGTGTACGGAAGCGGTGACGACGCCGTACTTTCCGACCTCTTCGGTCTCGACACGCCCTACTCCGAGCGGGCCGAGCAGGTGAGGGCCGAGTTCGTGGGGCTGGAGGCGGAGGTCTACGACGGGGCCTCGTCGCGGGAGTTGCTCGCCCGCTACCGGGAGCTCAAGGAACTGCTTGCGAGTTCGCCGTCGGCCCGGCTGGACGAGATGAGTGCGCACCTCCACCGGATCGCGGAGGAGATCACCGAGGACCCGAAGGGCGAAGCGGAGTGATCCGGCTTCGGCGTGCTGTCCTGGCGCCGGGTACGACGGAGCTGCTGAGGAGCTACACCGACGACATCCGGCAGCGGGCTACGCACGAGGAACGCAAGGCCAGGGCGAAGGCACTTTGGGAGAATCGCCGACAGGTCCGCCCCGCACTCCTCGCGGGGCTTGCGGAGATGGCTCCCGGCCACGAACGCTGCATGTACTGCGGTGACAGCCAGGGCACCGACATCGATCACTTCGAGCCGAAGAGCCTCGCTCCGCTGCTTACCTTCGACTGGCTCAACCATCTGCTTGCCTGCTCGTCCTGCAACAGCATTCAGAAGGGGAACCGCTTTCCCCTCGCGGCGGACGGCAGCCCCCTGCTCGTGGACCCGACCGCGGAGGATCCCCTGGATCACCTCCGACTGGTGCTCCCGGTCGGAACGTACCGAGGCCTGACCGACCGGGGACAGGCCTGTATCGAGGTGTTCGGTCTCAACACCAGGTCGGTCCTGGTCAAGGGACGCATGGATGCCTACCTGATGGCCCAGGGTTCGATCGAGCTGTGGCGCACAGCCATGGACAGGGGGCAACGTGACAAGGCGACGGAGATCGTCCGGGTCGCCTGGAACCACCCGCTCATCGATGTACTGGTCGCGATGTTCCACCAGTCCGGCCATCCGGCGGCCGATGCCCTGTTCGTGGGGGAGGAGGAGACCCTTGACCTCCTCCGCGATTCCGAATTGCGGACTGCGTTCCTGCACTACCGGGGCCTCAGTTACTGACACGCCCGTCCCGCACGGCCTCGACGAACGCGGCCCGGCCGCCCGTGGAGAAGACCAGCGCCGGGCCGGTGACGGCCTTGCTGTCGCGGACGGGCACATCACCCGGTGAGGACGGAAGAGTCGAGGATGGTGTGCTCGGCGGACGTCTCCCCCATTTCCGGTGGAAACCGGCCGCAAGTCGCCGCAGCCTCAACTCCTCGCCCACACGGAAGTCCTCCTCGCGGAGAGCCACCTTCACACAGCTCCTTTATATACATGCAGATCACGGCCCGCGCGGTGCGCGCAATTCCTGTGACCGACCTGTTGATTCATCTTTTCCGGGGCCTTCCGGAACCGTGTCTCCGCAGGTCGTGTCTATAGGATCGTGCTCGCCGCGGGGCCGGGGAAAAGCCCGGAAGCGCGGCCTTCCGGGCTTTTTCTCGTATGAGAGAAGCCTGAGAGACGCATAAGAGAAGTAATTCGAGAAACACAACAAGGAGCTCTCTGTGAACGTGCGTATTGCCGCCGTCTCCGTCGTTTCCGCGGCCCTCGTCGCCGTCGGCGCCACCTCCGCCGTCGCCGCGCCCGCCGCGCCGCCGACCCTCACCCTCAAGGCCAACCACACCACCGTGAAGCCCGGCGACGTGGTCACCTTCACCGGCAGGACCGCCGGTCTGAAGGAGGGCAGCAAGGTGACGCTCCAGGTCAAGAGCGGCAGGACCTGGAAGTCCCTGCCCGTGACCGCCAAGGTCGGCCACAGTGCCTACAAGCTGACCGACAAGTTCCAGAAGAAGGGCGTCGAGGTCCTGCGCGTCAAGGACGGCGCCACCGTGTCCAAGCCGGTCTCGGTCACCGTCCGCTGACGCCGGCCGGCCACCGTTCGGCACACCCCTGAGCCCTGCCCCACCCCGTTCGATCCGGGGTGGGGCAGGAGGTCAGGAGTATGCCGTACCGATCCGTCCTACTTTTTCGCCGCCCGCTTCGTCAGCACCGTCAGCACCACCGGGATCAGCATCTCGACGACCCGCGCGACGGTGGCCGGCGGCAGCCCCGTCTTCTTGGCCACCGCGTTCGCCACCGGCTTGGCCGCCTTGGCCAGCACTCCGGCCATGAGTCCGCCGGTCGCGAAACCGCCCAGCGTGACCACGCCCTGGAGGGGAGCCTCCTGAGGCGTCTCGACGGTCGCCGCCTCGCCGGACAGTGCCGAGACCGTCGTACCGACGACCTCTCTGGCGCCCGCCTCGTCCGTCCCCAGCAGGCCCGCGATCTCCTGGACCCTGGCGTCGCCCAGTTCGTCGAGAACGTCGCCCTGGAGGGTCGTAGCAGAGTCTTCGCTCATGCCTGAAACGCTACGTCTGCCCCGTTTTATCGGCACCTGGAAGCCGGCCGGCGGCCGTCCGGAAGCTGTTCTGAAAAATTCTCAAGACGGCGTACAACCCTCCCCGCGGCCCGCGGGTCCTACTTGGCATCGGGACTCTTGGAGGGGGATCTGGGGGGATCTTGAGGGGTCCTGATGTTGGAGGGGAATAGCCGAGGGGGCTTGGTCGACGGACCGGGCCCCCTCGAATGTGAGAATGTGACACATGCCCCCCCGAGTGTCACATTTCTAGAAGAACACCCCGCAGCGCAGCAGCACATTCGCGTACGGCCGCGCCTCCCCGGTGCGTACGACCAGCCGCGCCCCCGCCGACAGCTCCTTGAGCCGCTCGTGGGAGACGAGGTCGAGGTCGGGGAAGCGGGCGTCGAGCAGGGCGGTGGCCGCGCGATTGGCGCCGCGCACCTCGCTCGCCGCCGTCGCCCCCTCCACCACCAGCTCGGCCAGCAGCCCGTCCAGCACCTCCGCGAACGACGGCACCCCGGCCCGGAACGCCAGGTCCACCACGCGGGGACCGGCCGGGATCGGCATACCGGCGTCGCACACCAGCACCCCGTCCCCGTGCCCCAACTCGGCCAGCGCGCCGGAGAGATGACGGTTGAGAATCCCTGCCTTCTTCACAGCGCGGCGACCTCATCGGCCGTGGGGAAGGACTCCTGGGCACCCTTCCGGGTGACGGCCACCGCCCCGACCCGCGCCGCGTAGGCCGCCGCCTCGGCCAGGCCGGAGCCCGTGCCCAACTTCCAGGCCAGCGCGGCGGTGAAGGCATCGCCCGCACCCGTCGTGTCCACGGCATCCACCTTCACGGACGGCACCCGGGTGACCCCCTCCCGCGAGGCCACCAGCGCACCCTCCGCGCCCAGCGTCACGACCACCGAACGCGGCCCCTTCGCCAGCAGGATCCGCGCCCAGTCCTCGGGCCGCTCGCTCACACACGCGTCCCCGAGGATCACCCGCGCCTCGTGCTCGTTGACGATCAACGGGTCGCAGGCCGCCAGCACCTCCGACGGCAGCGGCCGGGGCGGCGACGGGTTCAGCACGAACCGGCTGTCGGGCGCCAGACTCCGTACCACCTCCACGACCGTCTCCAGCGGGATCTCCAGCTGTACGGAGACCACCCGGGAGGCGTGGAAGAGACACGCGGCGGCCTGGATGTCGACGGGGAACAGCTGTCCGTTGGCCCCCGGCGACACCACGATGCTGTTGTCGCCGGACGGGTCCACCGTGATCAGCGCGACCCCGGTCGGGGCACCGCCGACCAGCACGCCCACCGTGTCGACACCGGCGGCCCGCTGCGAGTCCAGCAGCAGCCGGCCGTACGCGTCGTCGCCGACCCGCGCCAGCAGGACCGTACGGGCACCGAGCCGGGCGGCGGCGACCGCCTGGTTGGCGCCCTTGCCGCCGGGGTGGACGGCCAGGTCGGAACCGAGGACCGTCTCGCCGGCGCCCGGCCGCCGCTCGACGCCGATCACGAGGTCGGCGTTGGCCGATCCCACGACCAGGAGGTCGTAGTCATACATCAATTGACTCCCCGTAGTGGTGACTTGGAGTGGTGATCCGGTCGTCGTGGTCAGCCGGTGAAGCCGGCCACGTTGTTCTTGGTGACCACCTTCACCGGCACCTTCACCGTCGTCTCCACCTTCTTGCCCTGAGCCGCGCGCAGCGCGTTGTCCACGGCGATCTTGCCCAACTGGCTCGGCTGCTGTGCCACGGACGCGTACAGCGTGCCCTGCTTGACCGCGGTCAGCCCGTCGGGCGTTCCGTCGAAGCCTACGACCGAGACCGACGTGCCCGCCTTGGAACCGAGCGCCTTGATGGCGCCGAGGGCCATCTCGTCGTTGGCGGCGATGACGCCCTGGACGTCGGGGTGGGCCTGGAGCAGGTTCGCCATCACGTCGAGGCCCTTGGTGCGGTCGAAGTCGGCGGGCTGCTGGGCGAGGACCTGGATGCCGGGGTAGGCCTTCAGCCCCTTGGCGAAGCCCTCCGCGCGCTCGCGCGCCGCCGAAGTACCCGCCTGGCCCTGGAGGATGACGATCTTGCCGGTGCCGCCGAGCTTCTCCGCGACGGTCTTGGCGGCGAGTTCACCACCGGCGATGTTGTCGGAGGCGACGAGTGTGTCCACGGCCGCCTTGTTGACGCCCCGGTCGACGGCGATGACCGGGATCTTCGCCTTGTCGGCGGCCTTCACGGAGTTGCTCGCCGCGTCGGAGTCCACCGGGTTGACGATGATCGCGCCGTACTGGGAACTGGTGAAGTTCTGAAGCTGGTTGGCCTGCTGCGAGGCGTCGTTCTGCGCGTCGGTGACGGTCAGGTCCAGGCCCAGCTTCTTCGCCTCGGCCTGCGCGCCGGCCCGGATCTGCACGAAGAACGGGTTGTTGAGCGTGGAGAGGGACAGACCGAGCTTGGGCTTCGCGCTCGAAGACGATCCGTTGTGCAGGAAGGAGGTCGCGCCCACGACCGCGATGGTGACGACGGCCGCGAGGGCGTACGTCGTCGCCTGCTTGCCCTTGCCGCCACCGCCACCGCCAACACCCGCACCGGTGACGGGAGTCGCGCCCGCCTTGCGCCGCACGGTGTCGAGCAGCACCGCCAGCGCGATGACGACACCGATGACGACCTGCTGCCAAAAGGCGGACACGGAAAGGAGGTTGAGGCCGTTGCGCAGCACCGCCAGGATCAGCGCGCCGATCAGCGTGCCGGACGCCTTGCCGGTGCCGCCCGCGAGGGAGGCGCCGCCGATGACGACCGCGGCGATCGCGTCGAGTTCGTAACCGTCGGCGGCCTGCGGCTGCGCGGAGGAGAGCCGGGAGGCGAGGACGATGCCCGCGGCGGCGGCGAAGACACCGGACAGGGCGTAGATCGCGAGCTTCTGCTGGGAGACGCGCAACCCCGAGAGGCGCGCGGCCTCTTCGTTGCCGCCGATCGCGTACATGGACCGGCCGATGTACGTCCGGCCGAGGACGAAGGCGGCGATGAGCCCCATCACGATCATCACGAGGACCGGCACCGGCAGCCAGCCGCCGAGCGTGTCACCGAGGTGCGAGACCGAGTCGGGGAAGGCGATCGGGGAGCCCTGCGAGATCACCAGCGACAGCCCGCGCGCCACCGACAGCATCGCCAACGTCGCGATGAACGGCGGGAGTTTGCCGTAGGCGATGAGGAAACCGTTGACGAGACCGGCCGCGATACCTGTCGCGATCGCGAGGAGCACGGCGAGGACGACCGGGACGCCGTGCTGGGTGGCGCTCCAGGCGAGCACGGTGGCCGACAGGGCCGCCACCGAACCGACCGACAGGTCGATGCCCGCCGAGACGATCACGAAGGTCACGCCGAAGGCGAGGATGGCGGTCACGGCCGCCTGGACACCGACGTTGAGGAGGTTGTCGGTGGTCAGGAAGTCACCGGACAGCGCCGACATGGCGATGACGAGAACGATGAGCGCGGTCAACGCGCCGTTGTCGAGCAGGAGTCGGCGGAGTCCCGAGGCGCCACTCGCGCCCGTAGTGCTCTTGAGCGTGTCAGTGGCCACGGTGGCCCTCCACAGCGGTAGTTGCTTGAGCGGTAGTCGCTTGGGTCGGTGTGCTGGGTGTGCTGACGGCGAGTGCCATCACGGAGTCCTGCGTGGCCTGTTCGGCGGAGAGTTCGCCCGCGATGCGCCCCTGGGCCATGACGAGCACCCGGTCGCTCATGCCGAGGACCTCGGGCAGATCGCTGGAGATCATGAGCACGGCGGCACCGGCGGCGGTGAGTTCGTTGATCAGCTGATAGATCTCGACCTTGGCGCCGACGTCGATCCCGCGCGTCGGCTCGTCGAGGATCAGCACCTTGGTGTCGGCGAGGAGCCACTTGCCGATGACGACCTTCTGCTGGTTGCCACCGGACAGGGTCCGCACCTGCTGCCCAAGTCCCGCCATCCGTACGCCCAGTTGCTCGGCGATCCGCGCGGCGGCGGCCCGTTGCCCCTTGAGGTCGACGAGCCCACCGCGGGTCGCGGCCCGCATGGTGACGAGCCCGAGGTTCTCCTCCACCGACTGGTCGAGGACGAGCCCCTGCCCCTTGCGGTCCTCGGGCACGAGCCCGATCCCGGCGCCCATGGCCGCGTTGACGTCGTGCCCGCGCAACGCGGAGCCGCCGACCTTCACGGTCCCCTGGTCGTACGGGTCCGCCCCGAAGACAGCCCGTACGACTTCGGTACGACCCGCCCCGACGAGCCCGGCGATACCGACGACCTCACCGGCCCGTACCTCGAAGCTGATGTCGTGGAAGACACCGTCCCGGGTGAGCCCCTCGACGGAGAGCAACGCGGCCCCGGTGTCGGCCCGTTCACGCGGGTACTGCTGCTCGATGGACCGCCCGACCATGAGCCGTACGAGCTCGTCCTCGGGCGTGGAGGCAGGCACCTGGCCGACGGACCGACCGTCTCTGATCACGGTGACGCGGTCGCCAAGGGCGGCGATTTCCTCAAGGTGATGGGTGATGAAGACGATCCCGACGCCGTCGGCGCGCAGTTGGCGCACGATGGCGAAGAGCTTCTCGACCTCTTCGGAGGTGAGGACGGCGGTCGGCTCATCCATGATCAGCACCCGCGCGTCGAGACTCAGCGCCTTGGCGATCTCGACCATCTGGAGCCGCGCGATACCGAGTTCACGCACCCGGGCGCGCGGCGACACCTGCACACCCACCCGCTCCAGCAGAACGGCGGCGTCGGCCTCCATCCGCTTCCGGTCGATCATCCCCAGCCGGCGCGGCTGCCGCCCCAGGAAGATGTTCTCGGCGACCGTCAGATCGGGAACGAGGTTGAACTCCTGGTAGATGGTGGCGATCCCGAGCCGCGCGGAGTCCTGCGCACTGTGGATGCGCACCTCCTCACCACCGGCCAGGATGCGACCGCCGTCGGGGCGGTAGGCGCCGGAGAGCATCTTGATGAGCGTGCTCTTGCCCGCGCCGTTCTCACCGAGCAGCACATGGACCTCGCCCCGGCGCAGATCGAAGTCGACGCCGTCCAGCGCGACGACACCGGGGAAGGTCTTGCGGAGGCCCTCGATGCGCAGCAACTCGTCCTGGTTGCTCACGACTTGCTCCTTCGGACGGTTTGAACAGGTGGAACAGGCGGTTGCGCGGGATCCGGCTGCACGCGGGGTGGACCGGTGTCGTGCCCCGGCGGAACAGGGGACCGCCCGGTATGCGGCTCACCGCACGAGCGGCGCACGACCAGCCGCGCGGGCAGAGTGACGGACTGCGGAGCCCGCCCCTCGATCTGATCGACCAGCGCGCGCACGGCCGCCCGCCCCAACTCGCCCGTGGGCTGGGCGATCGCGGTGATCGGCGGATCGGTGTGCACGAACCAGCGGATGTCGTCGAACGCGGCCAGCGCGAGGTCCTCGGGAACACGAAGCCCACGCGCGCGTACGGCGTCCAGGGCACCCAGGGCCATCAGGTTGTCGGCGGCGAACACCACCTCGGGCGGCTCCGGCAGATCGAGGAACCCCTCGGTGACCCGCCGCCCGCTCTCGGCCTGGAAGTCGCCCTGCCCGATGTACTCGTCGGGAAGAGGAATCCCGTACGCGGCGAGCGCGTCCCGGAAGGCGGCGACGCGCTCACTGCCGGTCGTGGTGGCGGCAGGGCCCGCGATGATGGCGAGCCTGCGATGCCCGAGCCCGTGCAGATGCGCGACGAGATCCCGGATCGCGGCCCGCCCGTCGGCCCGCACGACGGGCACGTCCACGCCCGGGATCCACCGGTCCACGAACACCATCGGCGTGCCGGCGCGCGCGGTGTCCAGCATCCCGGCGGAGCCGCCGTCGGTGGGGGAGAGCAGAAGGCCGTCGATACGGCGGTCCAGCAGGGTCCGTACGTGGTGGTCCTGCAGTTCGGGCCGCTCGTCGGCGTTGCCGATGATCACGCTGTAACCCAGCGCGCGGGCCTCCTCCTCCACGGAGCGGGCCAGCTCGGTGAAGTACGGGTTGAGCACGTCGCTGATGACCAGACCGAGGGTGCGGGTCTGATCGGTGCGCAGTGACCGGGCGACGGCGTTCGGACGGTAGCCCAGCGCCTCTACGGCGGCCAGCACCCGCGTGCGTGCGTCGTCACTGACCGACGGATGGTCGTTCAGCACCCGCGACACCGTGGCCACGGAGACCCCGGCCTCGGCAGCGACGTCCTTGATGCTCGCCATCGCCGCTCCACCTCCTCGTGGAATCGATTACATGGAGGATTGGAATCGATTACATGCGAGTTGACAAGACCTTGAGACCGGATCGTGATGGAGGGGCTCGGGTGAGTGCTGTTCACCGTGATCGAGGGCGTCATGGCCGCCGTGATGGCGGCCGGCGTGGTCCCGTCGCGGGGGATGGCCCTCGCCACGGCCGTGCGCCGCACCCGGTGCGGTTCGGCGGGCTCTTCATCGCCGGGCACATCAGCAAGTCCCTGCTGCTGGCGGCGGTCACAGCCGGTGTCCTGGTCACCGCCGCGACGGCCGTCGGCCTGAAATCCCTGCACTGGTGGCAGGCCCCGGTCCCCGCCTGAAGGGTGTTGCACACGGCCGTGATCCCATCGGGGCACAACCTCTCACAGTGAACTCGGCCCTCCACGTCAGGGCTGATGCGAATTGCCGGCGCCCGCCAGAGGGGACCCGCCCCGCGCAAATGTGACACTTCGGCGCCGAGTGTCACATTTCCGCGCCTTACCCCTTACCCCTTGCCCCTTCCCCCTGGTGGCACCGAGCGTTCCGCGTCCGACCCGTCTCCCCTGCAAACGGCGTCATGGCTCGGGGAGCGGCCGGCCGGGTTCGCACCCGGGTTCCGGTCCGAAGCGCAGGGCGACGCCACTCACCTGACCCGACGGGTGCGCCCGTCGTATCTGTCGCCGGCCCTGGTGATGTGCTCCCCGAACCGTGCGAAGTCCGAACTGGCCTGCCCCGCACGGTAGTTCCAGCGGAACGCCATCTCAAGCCGCGGCAAGCTCGCACCACACGAGCTTCCCCCGGCTGCCGTTCCGGGACAGCGGCTGCCAGCCCCACTGGTCGGCGCAGGCCCGGACCAGCGCGAGGCCGCGGCCGTCCTCGGAGTCGCCGAGTTCCTCCAACGACCTTGGCGGGTCCGGCGGTTCGGGATCGGCGTCCCAGGCTCCGAGCCGTAGGACGCCGTCGGACCAGCGGACTCGCAGGGCGGCAGGCCCCTTCGTGTGCCGTACGGCGTTGGCGACCAGCTCCGTGGCGAGCAACTCGGCGGTGTCCGCCAGCCGGATCAGACCGTGCACCGTGAGGATCAGCCGGAGGGTGCGGCGGCTGACGGTGACGGCACGGAGGTCGTTCGGGACGTAGAGGCAGTACTCCCAGGGCACGGGTGGGTTTTCGGACATGCGTCAACTCCGGTTCGGTGGTGGCAGGTTGGAGATTGCCGACGGTGGCTCTGCCGCGGCCGTCATAGCAGGACGGGGCGGTGCGCTTCCGGGGTCCGGCATTTCCGCACAGTATGCGTCGCATCACTGACGGTAGATCTAAATGTAGAGATACAGCAAGCCGTTCGCGTAGTCTGACCCCCGAACGAGGAGCGCCCGCAGGCGCGTTGAACCGAGGAGCGGGTCGAGAGCTTTGAGGCGCGAACCAACTGCCCGCCAGCTGCGTCTGGCAACCGAACTACGCAGGCTCCGCGAAGCCGCAGGCCTCAGCTCCCGTGAGGCGGCGGCGCTGCTCGGAGTGAGCCCGGCTCAGATCACGCACATCGAGTCCGCTCTCGCGGGAGTGAGCGAGCAGAGGCTTCGGCGCCTCGCATCCCACTACGCCTGCACGGACGCGGAGTTCGTCGACGCTCTGGTCGCGATGGCCACCGATCGGACACGCGGCTGGTGGGAGGAGTACCGAGGCCTGCTGCCCACGTCGTTCCTGGATCTCGCCGAGTTGGAACATCACGCCGCGTTCCTGCGCGACGTGGCGATCCTGTACGTACCGGGACGACTGCAGACGGAGGACTACGCCCGCGCCGTCTTCGGGTCCAGGCTGCCCGAACTCACCTACGAAGAGCTTGACTTGCGTGTCTCTCACCGCGCGGCACGCCAGCAGATCGTCATCCCGCACGAGGTTGTCATTCACGAGGCGGCGCTCCGTATCAGGGTCGGTGACCGCGCCACCGCAAAGGCTCAACTCCGCCGACTGCTTGAGCTTTCCGAAGCGGATCACGTCACCCTGCGTGTCGTTCCCTTTGACCTGGACGGCTTCGCCAAAGCCTCAAGCACGATGACATATGCGGGCGGCCCGTTGCCGAAGCTGGACACAGTGGTCCGTGATGCGCCCCATGGCTCGGTCCTCATCGACTCCGAGGCTCAACTCAATACCTACCGAACAAGTTTCCGTAGAGTGGAGGCCGCGTCGCTCGACCCCGAACGGTCGCGCGGATTCATCCACAAGCTGGAGAAAGAGCTGTGAGGCAACACATGGACAACTGGCGGAAGTCGTCCTACTCCGGCGAGGGCGACGGCAACAGTTGCGTGGAGATCGCGAACACCCCCGCCCACGTATTCGTCCGCGACACGAAAACCCCCTCCAGGGCCACCCTCACCTTCCCCGCCCCCGCCTTCACCCCCTTCATCGAAGCCCTGAAGCAGCACCCCCACCCCTGACCCCCCACCCCCTGTCACACCCGCCCGGTACCGTCGAACCATGTCCAACCAGACGGCGAATCCGGGGAACCCGACAGGCGAGCGGCATCTCGCCGTCCTCGAAGGTGTCCTGGAGCGGATCACCTACGCCAACGAGGAGAACGGCTACACGGTCGCCCGTGTCGACACCGGCCGCGGCGGCGGAGACCTGCTGACCGTCGTCGGCGCGCTGCTCGGCGCCCAGGCCGGTGAGTCCCTCCGGATGGAGGGCCGCTGGGGCTCGCACCCCCAGTACGGCAAGCAGTTCACCGTGGAGAACTACACGACGGTCCTCCCGGCCACCATCCAGGGCATTCGCCGCTACCTCGGCTCAGGCCTCGTCAAGGGCATCGGACCCGTCTTCGCCGACCGCATCACCCAGCACTTCGGCATGGACACCCTCCAGATCATCGAGGAGGAGCCCAAGCGCCTCATCGAGGTCCCGGGGCTCGGCCCCAAGCGCACCAAGAAGATCTCCGACGCCTGGGAGGAACAGAAGGCGATCAAGGAGGTCATGCTCTTCCTCCAGACCGTCGAGGTGTCCACGTCGATCGCGGTGCGCATCTACAAGAAGTACGGCGACGCGTCCATCTCTGTCGTCAAGAACCAGCCGTACCGCCTCGCCTCCGACGTCTGGGGCATCGGCTTCCTCACCGCCGACAAGATCGCCCAGTCCGTCGGCATCCCGCACGACAGCCCGGAGCGCGTCAAGGCGGGCCTCCAGTACGCCCTTTCGCAGGCCACCGACCAGGGCAACTGCTATCTCCCCGAGGAACGCCTGATCGCCGACGCGGTCAAGCTGTTGCAGGTCGACACCGGCCTTGTCATCGAGTGCCTCGCCGAACTCGCCCTCCCGGACGAGGAGTCGGGCGACCCCGGTGTCGTACGGGAGAAGGTCCCCGGCCCCGACGGCAGCCCCGACCCCGTCACCGCCGTCTACCTCGTCCCCTTCCACCGCGCCGAACTCTCCCTCGCCGCCCAGCTCCGCCGCCTGCTGCGCACGGAGGCGGACCGTATGCCCGGCTTCCACGACGTGGCCTGGGACAAGGCGCTGGCCTGGCTGAAGGGGAAGACGGGCGTGGAGCTCGCGCCCGAGCAAGAGGCCGCCGTCCGGCTGGCGTTGACGAAGAAGGTGGCCGTTCTCACCGGCGGCCCGGGGTGCGGCAAGTCGTTCACCGTGCGCTCGATCGTGGAGCTGGCCCGCGCGAAGAAGGCCAAGGTCGTCCTCGCCGCCCCCACCGGCCGCGCCGCCAAGCGCCTCGCCGAACTCACCGGCGCGGAAGCCTCAACTGTCCACCGCCTCCTGGAACTCAAGCCCGGCGGCGACGCGGCCTACGACAAGGACCGTCCCCTGGACGCCGACCTGGTCGTGGTCGACGAGGCCTCCATGCTCGACCTCCTCCTCGCCAACAAGCTGGCCAAGGCCGTCCCCCCAGGAGCCCACCTCCTCTTCGTCGGTGACGTGGACCAGCTCCCCAGCGTCGGCGCCGGCGAGGTGCTGCGCGATCTGCTGGCCGACGGCGGTCCCATCCCCGCCGTACGCCTCACGCGCGTGTTCCGGCAGGCGCAGCAGTCCGGCGTGGTCACCAACGCGCACCGGATCAACTCCGGGCAGCACCCGCTCACCGACGGCATGAAGGACTTCTTCCTCTTCGTCGAGGACGACACCGAGGAGGTGGGCCGGCTCACCGTGGACGTGGCGGCGCGGCGGATTCCGGCCAAGTTCGGGCTCGACCCGCGCCGGGACGTCCAGGTGCTCGCGCCCATGCACCGGGGACCGGCGGGCGCGGGCAACCTCAATGGACTGCTGCAACAGGCGATCACGCCCGGCCGCCCCGACCTCGCGGAGAAGCGGTTCGGCGGCCGGGTCTTCCGGGTCGGCGACAAGGTCACCCAGGTCCGCAACAACTACGAGAAGGGCGAGAACGGCGTCTTCAACGGCACGGTCGGCGTCGTCACCTCACTCGACCAGGTCGACCAGCGCCTCACGGTGCTGACGGACGAGGACGAGGAGGTGCCGTACGACTTCGACGAACTGGACGAGCTGGCGCACGCCTACGCGGTGACCATCCACCGCTCCCAGGGCAGCGAGTATCCGGCCGTGGTGATCCCGGTCACCACGGGCGCGTGGATGATGCTTCAGCGGAACCTGCTGTATACGGCCGTGACCCGGGCCAAGCAACTCGTCGTGCTGGTCGGATCCCGCAAGGCGATCGGCCAGGCGGTGCGCACGGTCTCGGCGGGCCGACGCTGCACGGCACTGGACTTCAGACTGACCGTAAAAAATGATCGATCAAATGAGTCATGAAGGTCACACAGCACTTCCAGATGCCGGGGTGGAGGGGGCAGGATGAGCAGGTTGGCGGCACTGAGTGCCGCCAATAGGCCCAATGGTCGACCCCGAGTGCACTCTCCTGCGCCAAATGGGGGATGGTAGAGACAGTCAGGGCAACCTCGAAGAAGAGGCACAACGTCGGTGAGGGATGACGTGAGCGACAACTCTGTAGTACTGCGGTACGGCGACGGCGAGTACACCTACCCGGTGATCGACAGCACCGTCGGCGACAAGGGCTTCGACATCGGGAAGCTCCGCGCCCAGACCGGTCTGGTGACACTGGACAGCGGTTATGGAAACACCGCCGCCTATAAATCCGCCATCACCTACCTCGACGGTGAGCAGGGCATCCTCCGGTACCGCGGCTACCCGATCGAGCAGCTGGCCGAGCGCTCCACCTTCGTGGAGGTCGCCTACCTGCTGATCAACGGCGAGCTGCCGACCGTCGACGAGCTCACCGTGTTCAAGAACGACATCACGCAGCACACCCTGCTGCACGAGGACGTCAAGAACTTCTACAAGGGCTTCCCGCGCGACGCCCACCCGATGGCGATGCTGTCGTCGGTCGTCTCGGCGCTGTCCACCTTCTACCAGGACAGCCACAACCCGTTCGACGAGAACCAGCGCAACCTCTCCACGATCCGGCTGCTCGCGAAGCTTCCGACGATCGCGGCGTATGCGTACAAGAAGTCGATCGGCCACCCGTTCGTCTACCCGCGCAACGACCTCGGCTACGTCGAGAACTTCCTGCGCATGACCTTCTCGGTCCCGGCGCAGGAGTACGACCTCGACCCGGTCGTCGTCTCCGCGCTCGACAAGCTGCTGATCCTGCACGCGGACCACGAGCAGAACTGTTCGACCTCCACGGTCCGCCTGGTCGGCTCCTCGCAGGCCAACATGTTCGCCTCGATCTCGGCCGGTATCAACGCGCTGTGGGGCCCGCTGCACGGCGGCGCCAACCAGTCCGTCCTGGAGATGCTGGAAGGCATCCAGGCCAACGGCGGCGATGTCGACTCCTTCATCCGCAAGGTGAAGAACAAGGAGGACGGCGTCCGCCTGATGGGCTTCGGCCACCGGGTCTACAAGTCCTTCGACCCGCGCGCCAAGATCATCAAGTCCGCCGCGCACGACGTCCTCTCGGCCCTCGGCAAGTCCGACGAGCTGCTGGACATCGCGCTGAAGCTCGAAGAGCACGCGCTGTCCGACGACTACTTCGTCTCGCGCAACCTCTACCCGAACGTCGACTTCTACACCGGCCTGATCTACCGGGCGATGGGCTTCCCGACCGAGATGTTCACGGTCCTGTTCGCCCTGGGCCGCCTGCCGGGCTGGATCGCGCAGTGGCACGAGATGATCAAGGAGCCCGGCTCCCGCATCGGGCGCCCGCGCCAGATCTACACGGGTGTCGTCGAGCGCGACTTCGTGCCGGTGGAAGGTCGCTGACCGCTCCGCCGGGGTCCGCGGTTCGTTTGCTGCGGGCCCGGTGGGGGCTGGTCGGGCCCGCGCGGCGGAGCCGCACATGTCACAGCCCCGCGCCCCTAACGGGGCGCCGCACTGCACCGGTACTCAAAGAAGAAGGCGCCCTGCCGACGGTCCCCCCACGGGCCGGCGTACAGGGCGCCTTCCCATGTCCCGGTGCGGATTCCCCCCACGGGATCCGGCCGGGCGCCTTTGAGAAACCAGCGCCTGAATCGCTGTCGTACCAAAGCTCGATGGATCTGAGCTTCGTTGAGCAGAACGAGCAAAACTCCTCGTACTACTGGGTGGAGCCAGTGATGTGTGCGGTTGGCCGGGACATCGCACGTCGAGAGGGCCGCTCAAAGCTCCCCGGTGTACGTGTCCCGGCAACGCAACTCTGAGGAAGTCCCCCAAGACATCCTCAGATGCCAGTTCGCGCCCCCCAAGACGCTTGCTGACATCGTCAACTTAGACCTTCGAACCCCTTCGATGGTTACGTTCACATCACTGTGATCTGCGTCTCTTGCATATGTCCGTTAGGTGCGCAAGAGCCCCGATGTCGTGGTCGGGGCCCCAGCGTAAGGATGATGCGCGAGCCTTGTGAAGAGCTTATGTGAGGCCGTCGTCGGTCTCTAGAGGGACTCTTACTTCGGGCCCCCGTAACTCCCGGTAACTTTGCGGAACTTCAGCGAAATGTCCGGAGTCGCAGGCTGTTGGAGACCACGAACACCGAGGAGAAGGCCATCGCGGCCCCCGCGATCATGGGGTTCAGCATGCCCGCGGCGGCCAGCGGGAGCGCCGCCACGTTGTATCCGAAAGCCCACACGAGATTGCCCTTGATGGTGCCGAGCGTCCTCCGGGACAGCCGGATCGCGTCCGCGGCCACCCGCAGGTCCCCGCGCACCAGCGTCAGATCGCTCGCCTCGATCGCCGCGTCCGTCCCGGTGCCCATCGCGAGCCCCAGGTCGGCCGCGGCGAGCGCGGCGGCGTCGTTGACCCCGTCGCCCACCATGGCGACGGTCCGTCCCTCGCCCTGCAACCGTCGGACGACGGCGACCTTGTCCTCGGGCAGCACTTCGGCGATGACATCCCCGGGGGCGATCCCGACGGCGGCGGCCACCGCTTCCGCGACCGCGCGGTTGTCGCCGGTCAGCAGCACCGGGGTGAGTCCGAGGGCGCGCAGTGCGCGTACGGCCTCGGCGCTGGTCTCCTTGACCGCGTCGGCGACCGCGACGACCCCGCGCGCCTCCCCGTCCCAGCCGACCACCACGGCCGTACGTCCGCCGCTCTCGGCCTCGGAGCGGGCGCGGGCCAACTCCTCCGGAACGGCGTCGAAGAGGCGCCCCACGGCCACCTCACGGCCCTCCACGCGCCCGCGCACGCCACGCCCCGGCACGTTCTCGAAGTGCTCGGCCGACGGCAGCGGTCCCACCCGCTCCTCCGCGCCCGCCGCCACGGCCCGCGCGACGGGGTGCTCGGAGGCGTGCTCCAGGGCCCCCGCGAGCCGCAGCAACTGCCGCTCGTCGGTGCCCTCGGCGACGTAGACCTCCTGGAGGGTCATGCGGCCGGTGGTGATCGTGCCCGTCTTGTCGAGGACGACCGTGTCGACGCGGCGGGTGGACTCCAGGACCTCGGGGCCCTTGATCAGGATGCCGAGCTGGGCGCCGCGGCCGGTGCCGACCATGAGGGCGGTCGGGGTGGCCAGGCCCAGCGCGCACGGGCAGGCGATGATCAGTACGGCGACGGCGGCGGTGAACGCGGCGGCCGTGTCGCCGGTGACAGCGAGCCACGCCGCGAACGTGCCGACCGCGATCAGCAGCACCACCGGCACGAAGATCCCGGAGACCCGGTCCGCGAGCCGCTGCACCTCGGCCTTGCCGTTCTGCGCGTCCTCCACCAGCCGCGCCATCCGCGCGAGTTGGGTGTCCGCCCCGACCCGGCTCGCTTCTACGACGAGCCGCCCGCCGGCGTTCACGGTCGCACCGGTGACCGTGTCACCCGGTGCCACGTCCACCGGCACCGACTCGCCGGTCAGCATCGACGCGTCGACCGCCGAGGCGCCCTCGACGACGGTGCCGTCGGTCGCGATCTTCTCCCCGGGCCGTACGACGAAACGGTCACCGACCGCCAACTCGGTCACCGGGACCCGCACTTCACGCCCGTCGCGCAGAACTGCCACGTCCTTGGCGCCCAGTTCGAACAGCGCGCGCAGGGCCGCTCCCGCGCGGCGCTTGGAGCGGGCCTCCAGATAGCGGCCCAGCAGGATCAACGCGACGACTCCGGCGGCGACTTCGAGGTAGATCGTCGAGGCGCCGTCCGTGCGCGAGACGGTGAGGCGGAACTCGTCGTGCATGCCGGCCATGCCCGCGTCGCCCCAGAACAGCGCCCACAGCGACCAGCCGAACGCGGCCAGCGTGCCGACGGAGACGAGGGTGTCCATGGTGGCGGCGCCGTGCCGCGCGTTGGTGAACGCGGCCTGGTGGAACGGGAGTCCGCCCCAGACGACGACCGGCGCGGCGAGGGTGAGCGCGAGCCACTGCCAGTTGTCGAACTGCAGGGCCGGGACCATCGAGAGCAGCACGACGGGCAGCGCGAGGAGGGCGGAGACGGTCAACCGCCCGCGCAGCGAGGCGAGTTCGGGATCGGCCTCAGGAGCGGACGGTGTCTCCGGCTCCGGCGGTGCGGGTTCCTCGGCGGTGTACCCGGTCTTCACCACGGTCGCGATGAGATCGGCGACCCGGATGCCCGCCGGATAGCTGACCTTCGCCTTCTCGGTCGCGTAGTTGACCGTGGCGGTGACGCCGTCCATGCGGTTGAGCTTCTTCTCGACGCGGGCCGCGCAGGAGGCGCAGGTCATCCCGCCGATGAGCAGCTCGACCTCGGCGGCTTCGGGGGCCGCGGCTATCGGTGTGTCTGCGGTGGTACCGATCGTGGTGGTGCTTGTCATGTCCGGACTCCAGACATCGGACCGGACCGCACGGAGCCAGTATCAGCTGGTCGGCACGGCCCGGTCGGAGAACAGAAGTGTGACGCGGGTGCCGATCAGGCCTGGCCGACGAGCTCGAAGCCCGCCTCGTCGACGGCCGCGCGGACGGCCTCGTCGTCGAGCGGGGCGGCGGATACGACGGTGACCTCGCCGGTCGACGCGACGGCCTTCACCGAGCTGACACCGGGCAGCCCGGAGATCTCGCCGGAGACGGAGCCCTCGCAGTGTCCGCAGCTCATCCCGCTCACCTTGTAGACGGTGGTGACGGAACCCTGGGTGTCGGTCTGGGCGGTCATGTCGTTCTCCTCGTGGAGGCGTGTGGAGGCGATGGGGGTCGGAGTGGCCCACGGTGGCTCGCTCTGTCCCCGACACTATACCCCTAGGGGGTATTTCTCCAAGAGGGGTCGAGGCGGGCCAGTGACCGCACCCAGGCGATGCCGAGCAGTGCCACGAGGGCCATGCCGCCCACCGAGAACATCGTGAAGAGATGCTCCTGCTGGTCGGTCGGCGTCGGGATGTACCCCTGGGCGAACAGCTGCCTGTCCAGGCCCGCGCCCGAGAGCCGGGCCACCAGCCAGATCGCGATGCCGTGCGTCGAGTCCCACAGGGCGTGCAGCAGCGAGACGCCGAGATACGTGGCGACGGCCGGGCCGGTGAAACGGAAGCGCCCGTTCAGCTGCCGGTAGGAGAGCAGGACGGCACCCGCGACCGCCGTCCACAGGCCGTGCCCGAAGGGGGCGAGGACCCCGCGCAGGATCTCGGTCTCCAGGAGGGCCCGCAGATCGATGCCCTTGGTGGAGACGGCCGCGTTGAAGGCGTACCCGGCGCTCTCCAGGGCCGCGAAGCCGAAGCCGACCGTCGCGCCGAGCACCAGACCGGCGCGGATCCCGTGCAGCCGGGGCTGCCGGCGCAGCACGAACATCAGCGCCCCGAGCTTCACGGCCTCCTCGATGAGACCGACGCCGACGAACATCCACAAGGAGGGGTGCAGCAGGTAGTACTCCATCACCGAGGCGCCCAGCACCCCGAGCGTGCCGCCGGTCAGGAAGCAGCCGAGGATCACGCTGACGCCCAGGTCGCGCCCGTGCCGCTCGTAGGCCCACAGGACGAAGGTGACCGGCACCAGGAAGCTGCCGAGCAGGATCAGTGTCGGCAGCAGTGTGGTGTTCTTCGTCGCGTACGTGACCAGCGCCGTCAGCACCCACAGCGCAAGACCGCCGCCCAGGCAGTGCTTCCACAGGCCGGTACGGATCTGGGGGTACGTCGGCGGCGGCTGCTGAGGCCCGGGGATACGGGCCCGGGGCGCGCCGGGCGGCGGAGAGTAGGTCACGGCAAATCCCCTCGTACTCCTACAGGGCAGATTTACCGGCACTTTATGGTAGATACGCCTCATGTCGCAGTCCGGGACGCTCGTCCTGATCATGGCCATCGCCGTACTGGCGCCCCTGCCGGCCTACGGCATCGGCCGGTGGCTCCCGGTCCCGCTGGTCATCTTCGAGATCCTGCCGGGCATTCTCGTAGGCCCGGACGTACTCGGCTGGGCGGGCGACGGACAGGTGACCGACACCCTGTCCCACCTCGGTCCGACGTCTACGTCGGTACGGCCCTCACCAGCACCGCCCTCGGCACGGCCCTGCCGGTGCTGCGCGACGCCGGGGACCTGCACTCGCGGTTCGGGTCCGTGATGCTGGCGTTCGGCGCGGTGGGGGAGTTCGCGCACCGGGTTGGTTGCGGAAAGCGCATGACCGGTTCGGTTTGAGCGAGGGCGGCGGTGAGCGCCCCTTCAGGGGCGCGGGGCTGCATCAATGTGCGGCTCCGCCGCGGGGCGCGACCCGCCACGATGTACCCGCAGACCACAACGGCGATGGGAGCCCAAATGAAAGCGGTGGTGTTCGAGCAATACGGTGACCCCGCCGAGGTACGGGACGTACCCGACCCCCACCCCGCAGCCCACGGAGTGACCGTGAGGGTCGAAGCCACCGGCCTCTGCCGCAGCGACTGGCACGGCTGGCAGGGCCACGACCCCGACATCACACTCCCGCATGTACCGGGCCACGAACTCGCCGGTGTCGTAGAGGAAGTCGGCACCCGGGTGACCAACTGGCACCCCGGCGACCGCGTCACCGTCCCGTTCGTGTGCGCCTGCGGAACCTGCGGAGCCTGCGCGGCAGGCGACCAGCAGGTGTGCGAGCGGCAGACCCAGCCGGGCTTCACGCACTGGGGTTCCTTCGCCCAGTACGTGGCGCTGGACCACGCCGACGTGAACCTGGTCGCGATGCCGGACGAGATGTCCTTCGCGACGGCGGCCTCGCTCGGCTGCCGGTTCGCCACGGCGTTCCGCGCGGTGGTGCAGCAGGGGCGGGTCGCGGCGGGGGAGTGGGTCGCGGTGCACGGCTGCGGCGGAGTCGGCCTGTCGGCGGTGATGATCGCGGCGGCGTCGGGCGCCCGTGTCGTCGCCGTCGACGTCTCGCCCCAAGCGCTGGACCTGGCACGGAAGTTCGGGGCGGCGGAGTGCGTGGACGGCACGCGGACCCCGGACACGGCACAGGCGGTACGCGACCTGACGGGCGGCGGCGCCCATCTCTCCCTGGACGCCCTGGGCTCACCGACGACCTGCGCCGCGTCGGTGA
Source organism: Streptomyces sp. NPDC088350 (assembly GCF_044753545.1). Classification (NCBI taxonomy): domain Bacteria; kingdom Bacillati; phylum Actinomycetota; class Actinomycetes; order Kitasatosporales; family Streptomycetaceae; genus Streptomyces; species Streptomyces sp. NPDC088350. The sequence goes on from NZ_JBIVNL010000004.1 coordinate 109,277, forward strand.
ACGGCCTGCGCCGCCGGGGCCGCCACATCCAGGTGGGCCTCCTCCCGTCTCCCTCCGGTACGACCCCGGTCCCCATGGCCAGGGCGATCGCCCTGGAACTCCAACTCCTCGGCAGCCACGGCATGGCCGCCCACACCTACCCGCCCATGCTGGAGTTGGTCAGGACAGGAGCACTGCGCCCCGACCTCCTGGCCACCTCCACGATCACCCTGTCCGAAGCACCCGCCGCCCTGGCCGCGATGGGCACGGCACCGGGGGCGGGGGTGACGGTCATCGAACCGTGGAGCTGACCTCCGGACGGCAACCGCATGGGCCGTCACCGATCCTGCGCAGGAACCAGATGCCCCGCGACGCTCCGCAGCTTCTCGCAGGTCTCCTCGTGTTCGCGGGGTGGGCGTGACTGCGGGACGATTCCGGCGCCGGCCTGGAGCCAGCAGTGGCCGTCCTGTTGGAAGACGCTGCGCAGGACGAGCGCGGCGTCGAGGGCGCCGGAGGAGTCGTAGGTGAGGACGGCGCCGGCGTAGAGGCCGCGGGGTTGCTCCTCCAGGGTGCGGATCAGGTCGTAGGCGGGTGTCTTGGGGATGCCGGTGGCGGTGACGGCCGGGAAGAGCGCGGCGAAGGCCTGCCAGGGGGTGCGGTCGGCGCGGAGGTGGCCGACGACGGTGGAGGCGAGGTGCTGGACGGTGCCGCGTTCCGCGACGGTCATGTACTCGGTGGTGCGGGTGTCGTCGCAGACGAGGGCGAGGTCCTCCAGCGCGAGTCTCACGGAGATGGCGTGTTCGTGGATCTCCTTCGGGTCGCTGAGGAGGTCGGCGCGCAGTCGGGCGTCCTCGTCCGGTGCGCCGCTACGGGCCCGGGTGCCGGCCAGCGGGCGGCTCACCACCCGTCGGTCGGCGGTGACTTCGGCGACGGTCTCCGGGCTGAAGCCGGCCGCGCCGATCCCGCCGAGTTCCAACAGGAAGGACCGTGCGGGGGTGTTGGCCCGCCGCCCCGCGACATAGGTGGCGGTCAGATCCAGCGGCACGGGCACCGCGACCCGCCGCGACAGGATCACCTTCGTCAACGGGCCCGGCCCGCGCAGGTCGTTCAGGGCGCAGGCGACGGCCTCGCGATAACCGCCGCCGTCCTCCAACGGCACACTGACCCGCTCGGTGGACTCGGGGTCACCCGACTCCCCCCGGTCACGGACGAGCCCGACCAGCCGGTCCAGCTCGCCGGGTTCCGTCGCGCGCAGCAGCACCCGGTCGCCCTTCACCCGCACCTCGACGGCCGGCACGACCAGATACAGCAGGTCTTCCCCGCCGTGGACGTCACTCGGGCGCGCCCCCGCCAGCGCCGCCCCCAACTCGAAGGCCGCCCAGCCGTAGACCCGCCACCGGGTCATCGGCAGCGCTGCCAGCCACTCGTCGACGGCCGACAGATCCCGCGCGCCTTCCGCACGGCAGATCTCGCGGCCCAGCCGGAACGTGGCGAGCACGCCGCCGGCGTACGACCATTCCGGGCCGTTCTCGTACACCGCGTACTGGTCGTACAGGCCGCCGCGGGCGAGCCGGGCCATGAGGGTGAGGGGATCCTCCGTCAACGGCTCATAGGTCTCGCGGTAGTTGACAAGCTGGTCGGTGGTCATCGCGCGGTCTCCTCTCCCGGGCGGCGGCCCAGCGCGCTGATCAGGGGGTAGGAGTTGACGACGAAGCGCGGGTCGGCCAGCAGGGCGAGAAAGGCGTCCACCTCGTCGGCCGTGACACCCAACTCCGTGAGGCCGTGGGCGACTTGCTCGGTGTTGGCGTGGTGCAGGGCGATCCCGTCACCGCCGCCGGGCCACGCCTCCGCGTATGTCGTCGCCGTGACCTCCGTCAGTCCCGCCCGCAGCATCGCCCGCACCACGTGCCGGCCCCAGAGCGGTTCGGCACCGGCCTTCTCCAGCAGGGTCATCAAGGCGCCGTGCACGCGCTCGAAGAGCAGCGCCGCGCTGTCGTCGGGCGCGGCGAGCACAGGAGTCCAGCCGCAGTCGAACTCCTCGACGACCAGCCAGCCGCCCGGCCGCAGCGCCCCGGCCAGCAGCTCCAACACCCGTAGCCGTTCCGGCAGATGGAGCAGCACCAGCCTCGCGTGCACCAGGTCGAAACCGTCGCCGGGCAGCGGATCGCGGGTGATGTCGTGCCGCAGCAGCCGTACGTGCGCCGCCCATGGCCGGGACGCGGCGCGGGCAGGCTCGATGTCCGTGACCGTCACCGCGCCCTCCGGCCCGACCCGTTCACCCAGCCAGTCGCCCAACGAGCCACCGCCACCGCCGATTTCCAGGCATCTCCACCCGGGGCCGATCCCGGTCCGCTCCAGCGCATTTCTGGACGCGATGTCATAGCGGGATTCGAGTACGGAAAAACGTCCGGCCGTCTGGGTGGCCGCGTTGTCGAACGCATAGGGGGACATGCGCGCCTCTCGGGTCGCGGGAATACGGCACGAGAAATGGTCACATCCCGAAAGGCGGCGATACAGGGGGTGGCCGAGGGAAGCGGAATCACACCGACAATAAGTGGATTGTCGTATGACTACGCGTGCGCTCCCGTGGCCGCGCTACGCGCTGATCAGCACATGTGCGCCCTTTCGGTACCCGGATTCATCCGCTGCACTGAACATCGTACGACCGGTGAAAAGCGGTATTTAAGGGGGTGTTTCGCATGGGTGAAGAATGCGTTTCCGGTGACTTCACGTCCTGTGTTCGGCGGGAGTTTCCCGCCCTCGCCCACAATGTCTATCTCGACAGTGCGTGCATCGGAGTCGCGCCTTTGCGGGCCGTTCGGGCCGTGACGGATCTGGTCCAGGGAATGCAGTACTGCCCCGCCGAATCGGGCACCGACATGCACGGCCGGCTCAATGAATCGCGGGCGGCGGCACGCCCGTTGGCCGCGCGGCTCATCGGTGCGGAACCGGGCGACATCGCCCTGATGGAGAGCGCGACCCACGGACTGAAGACCGCCGTGGAGTCGCTGCCGCTGAACGCGGGGGACCATGTCCTCATCCCCGACCTGGAGTTCATCCAGATGGGCGTCCTGTGGCGGCAGCTCAAGGACCGGGGCATCACGGTACGGACGGTGCCGCACGACCCGGACGGGTGCGTCGGCGTGGACGCCGTACGCGCGCAACTGACCCCGGACGTCAAGGTGTTGGCCCTGAGTTCGGTCCAGTGGACCAACGGGTTCCGGGCCGATGTCGGCGTCCTGTCCGAGCTGTGCCGCGCGCGAGGTGTCTGGCTGGTCGTGGACGCGGCGCAGCATCTGGGCGCGCTGCCGTTCCATGTGCGGCGGACCCCCGTGGACATCCTCGTGTGCGGCGGGCACAAGTGGCTGTGTTCGCCGTTCGGCGCCGGATTCATGTACCTGGACCCCGCCGTCCGGTCACGGCTGCGCCGGCCCCTCGCCGGCTTCTTCGCGGCCCGGCCGCCCGCCCGCACCTGGGGCGAAGCGTTCCTGCGCACCGACATCACCCCGCTGCGCGACTACGAGTTCACCGAGGACGCGTACGCCTGGGAGACCGGCGGCACCGGCAACTACCCCGGGGCGGTGGGCCTTTCGGCGGCGCTCTCGCTCTTCCTCGAACTGCGCCCGCAGCGCGTCGAGGCCCATCTGCGCACCCTCACCGACTACTTGGCCGAGGGTCTCGACCGGCTCGGACTCACCGTCGTCAGCCCCCGCGAGGCCCGCCACCGCTCCGGCATCCTCACCTTCGGCACCGGTGGCTCCGGCACCGACCTGTCGCTGCTGCGGTGGCTGCTCGCCGCCGGGATCGCCGTCAGCGTCCGCTACACGTCCGGGGTGGGCGGTGTCCGCGTCAGCTGCCATGTCTACAACACGCTCAGGGACATCGACGCGCTCCTCGAAGCCGCCGAGGACTGGCAGCGGCGCCCCCACCGTCCCCGGCGGGCGACCCGGCCGGCCACGGAACACCCCGCCGACGCCCCGCGTTCCGCCGCCGCCCAGATCGTCCGGCAGCGCGCGCTGATCGACGCCCTCGACGACGACCTGATCGGTCTGATCACCGCCCGCGACGGGGTCAGCCGGGGCATCCGCCGCTCCCGCGTCGAAGGGGCCATGTCCCGCACCGACCTGGCGCGCGAACGCGAGATCGTCGAGCGCTTCCACCACCGCCTCGGCCAGGACGGCACCCGGCTGGCCCTGGAACTCCTGCGCATGTGCAAGGGCGACACATGAAACCCGGCGGCAGGACGGTCACCGCGGCCGTCGCCGTGGCGGCCCACCGCCCCTTCTCCGTCCGGGACGTGGAGCTCGAACAGCCGCGCCACGACGAGGTGTTGGTACGGATGGCGGGCACCGGTATCTGCCACACCGACCTCATCTGCCGCGACCAGTGGTTCCCGGTACCGCTCCCGGCCGTGCTGGGCCACGAGGGCGCGGGCGTCGTCGAGGAGACCGGTACCGGGGTCCACGACCTCGACCCCGGCGACCGCGTGGTCCTGAGCTTCAACTCCTGCGGCGGCTGCCGCGCCTGCGCCTCGGGCCGCCCGGCCTACTGCGCCGGCTTCCTCGCCCACAACTTCGCCGGCACCCGCCCCGACGGCTCGACCCCGCTGCGTGAGGGCCAACTCCCCGTCCACGGCGCCTTCTTCGGCCAGTCGTCCTTCGCCGGCCACGCGGTCGTCGCCCGCCGGTCCGTGGTGAAGGTGGACACGCACCTCCCCCTCGAACTCCTCGGCCCGCTCGGCTGCGGCCTGCAGACCGGCGCCGGAGCGGTCCTCAACTCCCTGCGCTGCGAACCCGGCAGCAGCATCGCGGTGTTCGGGGCGGGCGCGGTCGGCTGCGGTGCCGTGATGGCGGCCGTGGCCGCCGGGTGCGCGACCGTCGCGGTCGTCGGCCGCAACGCGTCCCGGCTGTCCCGGGCGAAGTCCGTCGGCGCGACCCACACGATCGACGCCACGGACACCGACCCCGTCGCCGAACTCCGCGCCCTCACCGGCGGTTTGGGCGTCGACTACAGCGTCGAGGCCACCGGCGCACCGCAGATGCTGCGCCGGGCCGTCGACTGCCTTGCACAGGAAGGGATTTGCGGACTCCTCGGCGCGGCGGCCCCGGGCACCGAGGTGGCCCTGGACATGTCCGGTCTGCTCTTCGGACGCCAGGTGCGCGGCATCGTCGAGGGCGACAGCACGCCCTCCGTGTTCATCCCGGCCCTGCTCGACCTGTACCGCAGGGGCCGCTTCCCCTTCGACCGGCTGATCTCGCTCTATCCGCTCGGCCAGATCAACAGGGCCGTCGCCGACATGCGCGACGGACACGTCGTCAAGCCCGTCCTCACCTTCCTCGGAGGCCCCGCGTGAACGTCCCCTTCAACGCCGCCACCTACCTCCTGGACCGCCAGATCGCCCGCGGCCTCGCCGACCGCCCCGCCCTCGTCGGCCCCCGCTCGACCCTCACCTACGGCGACCTCGCCGCCCGCGTCGCCACCGCGAGCGCCGGCTGGCGGGCGCTCGGGGTACGCCCCGAGGAACGCGTCCTGATCCACGCGGCCGACGGCCCCGAGACGGTCGTAGCGCTGCTGTCGCTCATGCGGGCGGGCGCCGTGCCGGTCCCCGTGTCCACGATGAGCACACCGGCCGAACTCACCGCGCTCGTCGCCGACTCGCGCTGCCGGCACGTGCTCGCCGGAGCCGAGTTCGGCGAGCGGACGCGGGCGGCGCTGCGGGACACCGCGGCCGTGCCCGACCTGGTCGGCGTGGTCGTCCTCGACGACGCGCTCGCCCAGCCGCCGCCCCCCGTCCAGCGGATCCGCTGGGAACACCTGCTCGCGGCGGGCGAGTCGGCCGCCCCCGCCGACCGCTCGGCGGACCGCACCACCGAGGAGTCGCCCGCCCTGTGGCTCTACACCTCCGGCACCACCGGCACCCCCAAGGCCGCCGTGCACCGCCACGCCTCCATCCGCTTCGTCGCCGAGCACTACGGCCGGCAGGTGCTCGGCCTGCGCCCCGAGGACCGCTGCTACTCCGTCGCCAAGCTCTTCTTCGCCTACGGCATCGGGAACTCCTGCTTCTTCCCCCTCGCCGCCGGAGCCGCCGCCGTACTCGACCCCGCCCCGCCCACCCCCGAGACCATCGCCCGCCGCCTGGCCGAGGACGCGCCGACCGTCTTCTACGGCGTCCCCACCTCCTACGCGGCGCTGCTGCGCGCCGAGTCCGTGCCCGACGACGCCTTCCGGGGCGTACGGGTGGCGGTCTCGGCCGGAGAGCCGCTGCCGCCGGAGCTGCAGCACCGGTTCCGGGCGCGCTTCGGGATCGACCTGGTGAACGCGATGGGCTCGACCGAGGCCCTGCACGTCTTCCTCTCCAACCGCCCCGGCGACTGCCGTCCGGGCACCCTCGGCACCCCCGTGCCCGGCTACGAACTGCGCATCGACGCCCCGCCCGGTGAACCCGGCGTCCTGAAAGTGCGCGCCCCCTCGGCGGCCGGCGGCTACTGGTGCCGCAGCGCCGCGACCCGCACGGTCTTCCGGGGGGAGTGGATCGACACCGGGGACCTCTTCACCCAGGACGCCGACGGCCACTACGTCTGCCACGGCCGCGCCGGCGACATGATCAAGAGCGGCGGCATCTGGGTCACCCCGACGGAGGTCGAGAACCGGCTCCTGGAACACCCCGACGTGGCCGCCGCCTGCGTGGTCGCGGCCCCGGACGCGGACGGTCTCGACCGACCGGTGGCCTGTGTGGTGCCGGCGACGGAGCACCCCCTCGACGAGGCCGCCCTGATCGCCTTCTGCCGCGAGACCCTCGCCTCGCACAAATGCCCCCGCCACGTCCGCACCGTCACCTCCCTCCCCACCACCGGCACCGGAAAGGTCGACAGACGCCGGGTGGGCCGGGAGACCCGCGCCCGCCTGTCCCTGGAGAGAGACGGTCGGCGGACTCCGGACCAGCCCGCGACTCCACGCGTCCCGGGACAGGCGGCGGCCTCGCGGGTTCCTGAGCAGACCGCGGTCCCGCGCGTTCCGGGACAGGCCGCGTCCCCACGGGTTCTGGACCAGTCCGTGGTCCCGCGTGTCCCGGAGCACGCCGCGTCCCCGAGCGCCCGCGACCAGGCCGAGTCCCTGCGGGTTCCGGGACAGGCCCTGGCCCCCCGTGTCCCGGACCAGACCGAGTCCCCGCGTGCCCGGGACCACGCCGCGTCCCCGCGCGTCCCGGACCAGTCCGCGCCCCCGCCCGACAGCTCACCCGCCCCCGCCCCTGCTTCCGCTCCCACCCCCACGTCCGCCTCCGCCCCCGCCCGAACCACCCCCAGGAGCCGACTCGCATGACCGTCCTCACCTCCGTCATCGCGCCCCCCGCCCCCAACCCCGTGGACCTGCTCTTCCACACCGCCGGCAGGCTCGCCTCGCACCAGGAGGCCGTGCCCAACGTGGGTGTCGTCCTGCATCTGACCGGCGACGCCCCGGACCTCACGCCGCTGCGCGAACGCGTTGCCCGCCGGCTGCACCGCCTGCCCTGTCTCACCCACGTCCTGACGGCCGCCGACGGACCGCCCCGCTGGGTACCCCGCGCACCCGACCTGACGGAATACGTCACCGAACGCCGCGTGACGGCCGGTCCCGGCTGCCTGGACGACACGGTCCGCGAGCTGCTGCACAGCCCCCTGCCCACCGACACCCCGGCCTGGCGGTTGGTCGTCCTCTCAGGGCACGCCACCGGCACCTACTGCCTCGCCCTGATCACCCACCACGCCGTCCAGGACGCCGCGAACCTCGTCACCGTCGTAGAGGTCCTCCTCGGTCCCGACGACGACACCCCCGGCACGTCCGCCGCCGCCCCCGACACCGGACGACTCCCGGCGTCCGAACCGCGCCGGCTGCTCGACGCGGCGGCCTTCATCTGGCGCAACACCCGCCCGCACGGCCTGTGGAACGACCCCGAACGGCCCCTGTCCGCCCGCCGGCACGTCCTGTGGCAGGAGGTGCCGACCAGCCTGCTGCGGGACACCGGCCGCGCCTACGGCGGCACCGCCAACGACGTCCACCTGGCCGCCGTCACCCACGCGGTCGGCCGCTGGGCCGCCGAACACCGCCCGGACGCCGACCGCGACCCGCTGCCGGTGATGCTCCCGGTCAACCTCCGCACCCCCGCCGAAGCGGGCCTGCCCGGCAACCGTTTCCACCTCGCCCGCCTCGACCTGCCCGGCGGCCCCATGACCCCCACCCGCCGACTGCGCCGTACCCTCCCCGCCACCGAACCCCTCAAGGACCCGTCGTACCGGCGGGAGTTGCACCGCATGACCACCCAGGACCCGCAGTCCTACGGCCAGTTGATCGCCGCGAGCGCGGCCCCCGACCGATTGACCGTCGTCGGCTCGATCTTCCGCATCGACACCCGGTTCGCGTACGAGGGCGACCCGGTCGACCGCGTCGTACCGATCATCTGCTGCCCCGAAGGCTTCCCCCTCACCGTCGGACTCTTCCTCTACGGCGGGACGTCCACCGCCTCCTTCCAGATCGACCGGTCCCTGCCCGGCGCCGAGGAGATCCCCCGGCTGTGGCGCCGGGCCGTCGACGACATGGCCTCGTGCGCACCCGGAGGCGACCGGTGACGGCCCCCGCGTTCGAGGACCGGGCGGCCCTGGTGGTCTCGGCGAGCCGTGGCGTGGGGTACGCCATCGCGGCCGAACTCGCCCGCCAGGGCGCGTCGGTGGCGCTCACCGCCCGCACCGAGGAGCCGCTGCGCGAGGCGGCCCGCACGATCCGCGAGGAGACCGGACGGCGCGTGCTGCCGATCACCGCGCACAGCCGGGAGGAGAAGGACAGGCGGGCCGCCGTCGAGGCGGTGATGGACACCTTCGGACGGCTCGACCTGCTGGTCTACACGACGGGTATCAACCCCGCCCTCGACACCCCGGCGATCGACCTCGACCTCGACTGTCTGCGCAGGATGTTCGAGACGAACGTGCTGGGGGCGCTCCACTTCACCCAACTCGCCTGGCATGCCTGGATGAAGGACAACGGCGGCTCCGTGCTGATGATGAACACGGTCGCCGCCGACGCGGTGTTCCGGATGCCGGCGTACAGCGCGACCAAGGCAGGACTGCTCCGCCTCACGGAGGACCTCGCCGACCAACTCGCCCCGCGGGTACGGGTCAACGCCATCGCCCCGGCCTTCGTACGGACTCCCTTCATGGACTCGATCACCACACTCCCGCCGGAGACCATCGCGGCCGGCTACCCGCTCGGCCGCATCGGCGAGACCGAGGACATCGCCCACGCGGCGGCCTTCCTGCTCTCGCCCCGCGCCTCCTGGATCACCGGTGTCACCCTGCGGGTCGACGGCGGCAAGTCGATCGCCGCCGTGACCCACGACCGCCCGCACCCCGCCCCGGGCCGGCCCGTCCACTGACGCGACCGACCCGCCCGGACCCGGGACCGGCCCAGTCGCCCTTACGGCCCCGGGACCGGCTCAGTCGTCCTAAGGCCCCAGGACGACCGGCTCAGTCGTCCCTACGGCCCCGGTTCCCGGGCCGGGAGGCGACCCAGGCGCGGACCGTGTCCGCGTACCAGAACGGCTTGCCGCTCTCCACATGGTCGGGCGGGGGCAGCAGGCCGTGCTTGCGGTAGGAGCGGACGGTGTCCGGCTGGACCCGGATGTGGGCCGCGATTTCCTTGTACGACCAGAGCCGTCGGTCGGTCATGGGTGCACCTCCCTGCGCGCGCCGCGGCGGCGGCCGGGGGCGGCCGTCGGGGGAGCCGTGCGCTGCGCTGGCGATCACAAAGCCTGTGTCCGGTCAACGACACAGAGTGAGGAAGGGGCAGTGCCTGTGGGCCGGGTGTGACGCAAGACCCGCGTACACGCGACATGTGTGACACGAGGGGTGCTTTTGTGACAGAGGTGACGCAAAGGCGCACGCTGGCGCATGGGCGCGGCGCGTTGACTGTCACCGCCAAAGGCGACTACCACCGGCAATGGTGACTGTCGGCCGTGAAGAGGGGCGCGGCAAGGTAGGCCGAACCCGCTGCGCCGGGCCCGGCCCACCAGCTTCCCCGCATCCCCCGTTCCCCCGTCCCCCGTGCCCGACGACCCACTGGAGGCCTGCGCATCCCCAGGAGTCAACCGGCCAGGTGATCAGCCTGCATCAGCTCGCCCGGCCGGTCTTGGAGAAATCCGCACTACGGCCCGGAGCGAGCAGCAGACTCGTCGCCTCGCCCGGCATCCGGTCCCCGGCCGGCAGCCCGGCCCGCCCCGCGGGCGGACTCACCCGGGCCACCGTGAACTGGCCCGGCGTGCACCCCGTCATCGCCCTGAACTCGCCGCTCAGATGCGCCTGGTCGTAGAAACCGCAGACCGCCGCGGTCTCCGCCTGGCTGCGGCCGGACGCGAGGAGCCGCCGGGCGCGCTGCAACCGCAGTACGCGGGCCGCCGCCTTGGGGCCGAGTCCGATCTGTTCCCGGAAACGGTTCTCCAACTGCCGTACGCTCCAGCCCACTTCGTCGGCGAGGTGGGGCACCGGCACCGCGCCCCAGGTCCGCACCAGCTCCGACCAGGCCCGCACGACCCGCGCCGAACTCGGCGTACCGGCCGCCGACCAGCGGGTGAACACGTCGTCCAGCAGCCCGAATCGGGCGTCCCAGGTCGGCAACGCGGCGAGCGCGGCGGCCAGTTCGCCGACACTCGCCCAGCGGGAGCCGAGGTCGTGGGGCAGTTCGTCGGGATCGACCACCCGGTCGGCGAGTTCGTGCTGAGCCGTCCCGAACAGCGTGAACGCGGCCCACGGCGTCAGCAGCACCTCGACCCCCGCGAGCCGCCCACTGTGCTCACCGAGCGCGGCGGTGGTCGTGGGCCCACAGAACACGGACGCCAGCTCCGCCGTCTCCCGCCCGGCCCGAGAGATCCGCACGGCTCCTTCGAACCCGAGGAGCAGGGTCGCGGCCCCGATGGGTGCCTCAAGCCGGGCCCGGGGCCGGGACAGAGCGAGCCGTATCCCGCGATAACTGATCACCCCGGGCCGAAGCCGAGGATGGGGCACCCCGAGCACGGTCTCCCAGGACCCATCGGGCCCATGCCCGGCACGAATGCGCACAACAGCAACAGACATCCACTGATAGTCCTACGGGACTACGGCGCCGGTAAGGGGCGCGGGGACCTGCGCGACAAGCCACAGCGGACCCGCACCCGAAAAGCGACCCATCATGGCCGTCAGTGTGCAAGCCCTTACTGTCAACCCGTCCACGTCTCGTCCGAATGTCTGGACAAAACATTGACAGGGCTCAGGTCACGGGACTACAAACCGTGGAGAGCCGAAACGAATGGGGAAGTCGATGGCGTACGACCTGATCACCATGGGGCGGATAGGAGTGGACCTCTATCCGCTGCAGACGGGCGTGCCGCTGCCCCAGGTGACGACCTTCGGGAAGTTCCTCGGCGGCTCGGCGACGAACGTCGCGGTGGCCGCGGCCCGCCTCGGCCGCGCCACGGCCGTGATCACGCGCACCGGCGACGACCCCTTCGGCACCTACCTGCACGAGGCGCTGCGCGACTTCGGCGTCGACGACCGCTGGGTCACCCCGGTCCCCGGACTGCCGACCCCGGTCACCTTCTGCGAGGTCTTCCCGCCGGACGACTTCCCGCTGTACTTCTACCGGCAGCCCAAGGCCCCGGATCTTGAGATCGACGCCCACGATCTGGACCTGGACGCGATCCACGAGGCCCGCATCTTCTGGATCACCGGCACGGGTCTGAGCGAGGAGCCCAGCCGTACGGCCACGCTCGCGGCCCTCGCCCACCGCGCCAAGTCCGGTACGACGGTCTTCGACCTCGACTGGCGGCCCATGTTCTGGAAGGACCCGAGCGAGGCTCGCCCCTTCTACGAGGAGGCCCTCCGGCACACCACCGTCGCCGTCGGCAACCTCGACGAGGTGGAGGTGGCCACCGGCGTACGCGAGCCGCACGCCGCCGCCCGCGCGCTCCTGGACGCCGGTGTCGAACTCGCCGTCGTCAAGCAGGGCCCCAAGGGCGTCATCGCGGTCAACCAAGCCGGCGAGTCCGCCGAGGTGCCCCCGCTGCCCGTGACCGTCCTCAACGGACTCGGCGCCGGTGACGCCTTCGGCGGCTCCCTGTGCCACGGCCTGCTGGCCGGCTGGGACCTGGAGAAGATCATGCGGCACGCCAACGCGGCCGGCGCGATCGTCGCCTCGCGCCTGGAGTGCTCGTCCGCGATGCCCACGGCTCCCGAGGTCGAGGCCGCGATCGCCGCCGGAGCGGTGCTGTGAGGGCCGGCCGCGTGGCGGGCGCCGAGCACGAACGTGAGGGCGGCGACGGAAACAGGGACGGGGACGGCGTGACGCACGCGCACGGGGACCACGGGGGCGGTGACGGCCTCTCCGGTCACGAAGGCGGCTCCGGCAACCCCGGTCCCGCAGACAACTTCGCCCCCACCAGTCCCACCGGCAACTCCGTCCCCACCAGTCGCGAGGACAGCTCCGGCCCCTCCGGTCACGACAGCGGCACCGGCGGAGGCCCCCGCGTCGACATCTCCGAACTCGTCCGCGTCCGCACCCGCCACCCCGAGGCGATCGCCGAGGCCGCCGCCCGCCGCGTCCGCCGGCCCCTCCTCAACGACGCCGGCCGGCTGATGATCGTCGCTGCCGACCACCCGGCCCGGGGCGCGCTCGGCGTCGGCGACCACAAGTTCGCCATGGCCAACCGCGCCGACCTCCTCGAACGCCTCTGCCTCGCTCTGTCCCGGCCCGGCGTCGACGGCGTCCTCGCGACCGCCGACATCCTCGACGACCTGCTCCTCCTCGGCGCCCTCGACGGCAAGGTCGTCATGGGCTCGATGAACCGCGGCGGCCTCCAGGGCGCCGGCTTCGAACTCGACGACCGCTTCACCGGCCACCGCGCCCAGGACATCGAGCGCCTCCGTTTCGACGCGGGCAAGCTGCTCCTGCGCATCGACTACGACGACCCGGGCTCCCTCACCACCCTGGAGTCCACCGCCCGCGCCATCGACGACATGGCCGCGCGCCGACTCCCGCTGTTCGTCGAGCCGTTCATCAGCCGCCGCACCGACGAGGGCAAGCTGAAGAACGACCTGTCCGCCGAGGCCGTCACCAAGTCCATCGCCATCTCCTCGGGCCTGGGCGGCACTTCGGCCTACACCTGGCTCAAACTCCCGGTCACCGAGAACCCGGACGACATGGCCCAGGTCATGGAGACCTCCACGCTCCCCGCGGTCCTCCTTGGCGGCGAGGTCGGCGACGACCAGGACGGCGCCTACGAGAAGTGGCGCGGCGCCCTCCAACTCCCCACCGTCCGCGGCCTGGTGGTCGGCCGCTCGCTGCTGTACCCGCCGGACGGGGACGTCTCCGCCGCCGTGGACACCGCCGTAGGACTGCTGTGAGGGCCGCCCTGTGACGATCATCCGGCACAGTGAGCGGACCGTGCTCCTGCTCAGTGGTGGATGTACCGTGCGAATTACGGACGAAGAGTTCCAACTCCTGGGCAGCGAAAGCGTGTTCGCCCAGGCCAAGATCGCCTCCGGCGCGGGAGGCCGCTTCGCCCTGGCAGGAGCGAAGTGCGAGCGACGACTCCCCGCTCGCTACGGCCCCGCGCCGGAGGTCTCCCACACGCCCGACGACCCTGCGTGTCGGAACGTGCGCACTGAGGTTCCCGGTGCCGGGCATCGAGTCGTAGTGGGTCGCGGAGCCGTACCGCAGTGGCAGATCTGGTTCCACCCGGCCCACGTAGAAAGCACAGAGGTTTTCCGATGACCTCAACGACGAGGCTCACGGTCGCGCAGGCGCTCGTACGCTTCCTGTCCGCCCAGTACACCGAACGCGACGGCGTACGACGGCGGTTGATCGGCGCGACCTGGGGCATCTTCGGCCACGGCAACGTGGCCGGCCTCGGCCAGGCCCTCATCGAGTACGCCGACGACATGCCGTACCACCAGGGCCGCAACGAACAGTCCATGGTTCATGCGGCAGTTGGCTACGCCCGCCAGTCCAACCGCCTGTCCGCCCACGCCGTGACGACGTCCATCGGCCCCGGCGCCACCAACCTCGTCACCGGCGCCGCCCTCGCCACGGTCAACCACCTCCCGGTGCTGCTCCTCCCCGGCGACACCTTCGCCACCCGCGCCGCCGACCCGGTGCTCCAGCAGCTCGAAGTCCCGTACGCGGGCGATGTGTCGGTCAACGACTGCCTGCGCCCGGTGTCGAAGTACTTCGACCGGATCACCCGCCCGGAAGCGCTGATCCCCGCGGCCCTCAACGCCATGCGCGTACTCGCCGACCCGGTGGAGACGGGCGCCGTAACTCTCGCGCTCCCGCAGGACGTTCAGGCCGAGGCCCACGACTGGCCGGACGACTTCTTCGCCGAACGCACCTGGTACGTGAGGCGCCCGGCCGCCGACCCGACTGAACTGGCCGAGGCGGTAAGGGCAGTTCGGGAAGCCAAGAGGCCGCTCGTCGTCGCGGGCGGCGGAGTCCACCACAGCCGTGCCGAGTCCGTCCTCGCCGAGTTCGCGTCGGCCACCGGCATCCCGGTCGCGTCCACGCAGGCCGGCAAGGGTTCCCTGAACCACGACCACCCCCAGGACGTCGGCGGTATCGGCCACACCGGCACCGCGACCGCCGACGAACTCGCCCGGCTGGCCGACCTGGTGATCGGAATCGGCACCCGCTACACCGACTTCACCACCGCCTCCGGCACCCTCTTCGAACGCCCCGGCGTCCGCTTCCTCAACCTGAACATCGCCGCCTACGACGGCCACAAGCTCGCCGGACAGCCGCTGATCGCGGACGCCCGCAGCGGACTGGCCGCGCTGGCAGGGGAGTTGGGCCCGGACGGCTACCGGGTCGCGCCCTCGTACATCGCCGAGTACCGCGAGGACAAGGAGCGTTGGGAACAGCGCGTCGACGCCTGCTACGAGGCCGAGGAACCCGACGTACGCCCCACACAGCCCCAAGTGCTGGGCGCGCTGGACGAGATCGTCGACGCGTCGGACATCCTGATCAACGCGGCCGGTTCGCTCCCCGGAGATCTGCACAAGCTGTGGCGGACGCGGTCGTTCGACCAGTACCACGTGGAGTACGGCTACTCCTGCATGGGCTACGAGATCCCGGCCGCGATCGGCGTGAAGCTGGCTGCCCCGGACCGGCAGGTGTGGGCGCTGGTCGGCGACGGCACGTATCTGATGATGCCGACGGAGATCGTGACCGCCGTACAAGAAGGCATCGCGATCAAGGTGCTGCTGATACAGAACCACGGGTACGCGTCGATAGGCGGCCTGTCGGAGTCGGTGGGCGCCGAGCGGTTCGGCACGGCGTACCGCCACCGTTCGCCTGCCGACGGTTCCTACACGGGCGCCCCGCTGCCCGTCGACCTCGCCGCCAACGCGGCCAGCCTCGGCATGCGCGTGCTGCGCGCGAAGACCGTCAGCGACCTGCGCGAGGCGCTCGCCGCGGCGCGGGCCGCCGACACTCCCACATGTGTCTACGTGGAGACCGAAACCGCAGACACAGTGTCGGGCGCGCCTCCCGCGCAGGCCTGGTGGGATGTACCTGTGGCCGCGACCGCGACCCGGTCGTCCGCGGTCAAGGCACGTGAGCTGTACGAACGGCACGTCTCCACCCGACGCCGCCATCTGTGAAGGAGTATCTGGGCATGACGAAGATCGTCAACCACTGGATCGGCGGCAAGACCGTCGAAGGCGCGTCGGGCACGTACGGGCCGGTCACCGACCCGGCGACCGGCGCGGTCACCACGAAGGTCGCCTTCGCGACCGTCGACGAGGTCGACGCGGCCGTGGCCGCCGCCAAGGACGCCTACGCCACCTGGGGCACCTCGTCCCTCGCCAAGCGGACCACGATCCTGTTCAGGTTCCGGGCGCTGCTGGAGGCCAACCGGGACGCCATCGCCGAGCTGATCACCGCCGAGCACGGCAAGGTGCACAGCGACGCGCTGGGCGAGGTCGCGCGCGGCCTGGAGATCGTCGACCTGGCGTGCGGGATCACCGTGCAGCTGAAGGGCGAGCTGTCGACGGAGGTCGCCAGCCGCGTCGACGTCTCCTCGATCCGCCAGCCGCTCGGTGTCGTAGCGGGCATCACGCCGTTCAACTTCCCGGCGATGGTGCCGATGTGGATGTTCCCGATCGCCATCGCGACCGGCAACACCTTCGTGCTCAAGCCGTCCGAGAAGGACCCGTCGGCGTCCCTGAAGATCGCCGAACTGCTGGCGGAGGCAGGCCTCCCGGACGGCGTCTTCAACGTCGTCCACGGCGACAAGGTGGCGGTCGACCGCCTCCTGGAGCACCCGGACGTGAAGGCGGTCTCCTTCGTCGGCTCGACCCCCATCGCCCGCTACATCCACACCACGGCCGCGGCGAACCACAAGCGCGTCCAGGCGCTGGGCGGCGCCAAGAACCACATGCTGGTCCTCCCGGACGCCGACCTGGACGCGGCGGCGGACGCGGCCGTGAGCGCGGCCT
This sequence comes from Streptomyces sp. NPDC088350, assembly GCF_044753545.1. Taxonomy (NCBI): domain Bacteria; kingdom Bacillati; phylum Actinomycetota; class Actinomycetes; order Kitasatosporales; family Streptomycetaceae; genus Streptomyces; species Streptomyces sp. NPDC088350. Next base: position 125,746 of record NZ_JBIVNL010000004.1, read on the forward strand.
ACGGCTCGGCCGGCGAGCGCTGCATGGCCATCTCGGCCGTGGTCGCGGTCGGTTCGATCGGCGACGAGCTGGTCGAGAAGATCCGCGAGCGCGCCGAGAAGATCAAGATCGGCCCCGGCAACGACCCCACCTCCGAGATGGGCCCGCTCATCACGAAGGTCCACCGCGACAAGGTGGCGTCCTACGTCACCGGCGCGGCGGCCGAAGGCGCGGAGGTCGTCCTCGACGGCACCGGCTACACGGTCGAGGGCTTCGAGGACGGCCACTGGATCGGCATCTCCCTGCTCGACAAGGTGCCGACCACGGCGAAGGCGTACCAGGACGAGATCTTCGGCCCGGTCCTGTGCGTCCTGCGCGTCGACACGTACGACGAGGGCGTGGCGCTGATCAACGCCTCCCCCTTCGGCAACGGCACCGCGATCTTCACCCGCGACGGCGGCGCCGCCCGCCGCTTCCAGCTGGAGATCGAGGCCGGCATGGTCGGCGTGAACGTCCCGATCCCGGTCCCCGTCGGCTACCACAGCTTCGGCGGCTGGAAGGACTCCCTCTTCGGAGACCACCACATCTACGGCAACGACGGCACCCACTTCTACACCCGCGGCAAGGTGGTCACCACCCGCTGGCCCGACCCGGCGGACGGCCCCTCGGGCGTGGACCTGGGCTTCCCGCGCAACCACTGACCACCACCGAGTGGGGCCGTCCGTATCGCGGACGGCCCCTTCTTTTTGCCTACGACGGCTACGGTTCCCGTAGCAACCCGAACCGGGGCCGACACTGCCCCAGGCGGCCGATTACGGAACCCTGAGCGGACTGGATCAACGGATTCCGTAGGTGAACACCCATTGACGTGACGGTTTCGTCAATGTTCCATCAGCGCGTGACCGACACCCTCCGCACCGCCGAAGCCGCCGTTTCCAAGGCGCCGTCGGACGGCTCCCAGAGCCCCCGGCAGCTCAAGCGCTCCATCGGCATCGTAGGAGGCACCCTCCTCACGCTCTCCTGTGTGACACCGGCCTCCACGCTCTTCGTGGTCGTCCCCGACCTGTTCGGCTCGCTCGGCACCGCGACCGCCCTCACGATCGCGATCGGCTCGGTGCTCTGCATCGCCGTGGCGTTCTGCTACTCGGAGCTGGGCACCCTCATCCCCAGCGCGGGCGGCGAGTACGCGATGGTGTCGACGCTGGCGGGCCGCCTGGCAGGCTGGCTGGTCTTCGTCCTCTCGCTCCTGGTGGTGATGATCGTCCCGCCGGTGATAGCGATGGGCACGGCGGACTACTTGACCCCGATAGTCCACCTGAACCCGTCGATGACCGGCGCCGGCGTCATGCTGCTGGCCACCCTCGCGGGCCTGTTGGACCTGCGGGCCAACGCGTGGATCACGGGCGTCTTCCTGGTCCTGGAGGTCATAGCGGCAGGAGTCGTGGCCCTCCTGGGCTTCACGCACAGCCAACGAGGCCTCGGCAGCCTGACGTCGATGCAGGTGGCGGGCACCGGCGGCCACACGGACACGGTGACCGCGATGCTGGTGGTCTCGGGCCTGGCGATCGCCCTCTTCGTCACGCAAGGCTTTTCCACGGCGGTCTACCTCTCCGAGGAACTGGAGAACCCGCGCCGCAACGTCGCCCGCACGGTCCTCGCCACCCTCGCGATCTCCACGGTGATCATCCTGGTCCCGGTGGTGGCGATCACGATGGGCGCATCGGACCTCTCGACGCTGACGGGCGGCGACATCAGCACCATGGTGACGGCCTGGTCCAACTCGGCCGTCGGCACCTTCGTCAGCCTCTGCGTAGCCCTCGCGATCATCAACGCCGGCATCGTCATGGTCATCCAGAACTCCCGCGTCCTGTTCGCCTCCGCCCGCGACAAGGCCTGGCCCGCCCCGGTCAACACGGTCTTCGCCAAACTCGGCCGCTTCGGCTCCCCTTGGGTGGCCACCCTCGCCGTAGGCATCCCCGGCGCGATCCTCTGCTTCGTCAATCTCGACACCCTGTACGGCGTGACAGGCGTCTCGGTGACCGGCATGTACCTGCTGGTGGCGGTGGCCGCCCTGCTCTCCCGACGCGGATCACACAGGCACACGCACGCGTGGCGCATGCCGCTGTGGCCCACGATGCCGATCCTCCTGATAGCGGTACTGGCCTACATCCTGACCCAGCAGGAGACGACCTACCTGCTGTGGACGGGCGGAACAGTGGCGGTGGCAACGCTGTACTGGGCCCTGTACCTACGCCCCCGCAGGGAGACCCGCTGGCTGATCTCACTCCCGGATGACCAGGAGTCTTTTAGGGGCGCGGGGAACTGCGCGACCAGCCACGACGTACCCGCACCCGGCCACTGACCGAACCACCCGAGCTATTGGCCGTACACCAAGCGCGGTACACACTCAGCCCCGGTTCACCCCAGGGTCTGCCCCAACTGTCAGAGACGCCCCGTACCGTTGAACGCATGGATCTTCGACTGCCCGGGCTGCAAGGCCTACGACGACTACGACGCCCCCGGCGCTGGCTGGCCGCCACCGCAGCCGTCGCCGTGCTCGCCGCCGCCGGCACCTGGACGGCCGCAGCCTCGGACGGCGCACCCCCGGTACACCGGACAGACCGGGTGATGGCCATCGACGGCGTCAGCCTGGACACCTCGTACTTCACCGCCGGCGGAACCGCCCGCCGCCCCGCCGTCCTCCTGGCCCACGGCTTCGGCGGCAACAAGGACGACGTACGCAAAGAGGCCGAAGACCTGGCCCGGGACGGCTACGCGGTACTGACCTGGTCGGCACGCGGCTTCGGCAGGTCGACCGGCAAGATCGGCCTGAACGACCCGAAGGGCGAGGTCAAGGACGTATCGAAGCTGATCGACTGGCTCGCGAAGCAGCCGGACGTCCAGCTCGACAAACCCGGTGACCCGCGCGTGGGCATGGCGGGCGGTTCCTACGGCGGAGCCATCTCGCTCCTGGCCGCCGGCTACGACGACCGGGTGGACGCCATCGCCCCGGCGATCACGTACTGGAACCTCGCCGACGCCCTGTTCCCGAACGGCGTCTTCAAGAAGCTCTGGGCCGGCATCTTCATCAACTCCGGTGGCGGCTGCGCCAAGTTCGAGCCCACGCTGTGCCAGATGTACGACAGGGTGGCCGAGTCCGGCAAGCCGGACGCCGCGGCCCGCGCCCTCCTCGAAGCCCGCTCACCCTCCGCCGTGGCCACGCACATCAACGTCCCGACCCTCCTCCTCCAGGGCCAGACCGACTCCCTCTTCCCGCTCGGCCAGTCCGACGCCGCCGCGAAGGCGATCCGCGCGAACGGCGCCCCGGTGGACGTCGACTGGATCGCGGGCGGCCACGACGGCGGCGACATGGAGACGAGCCGCGTCCAGGCGCGCGTGACGTCCTGGTTCGACCGCTACCTCAAGGACGACAAGAACACCGACACCGGCCCCGCCTTCCGCGTCACCCGCACCGGAGGCGTCGACTCCACGGACGGCGCCGCCCTGTTGCGCGGCGCGAGCGGCAGCGTCTACCCGGGCCTGGAGAGCGACCCGCGCACGATCGCCCTCACCGGCCGCCGCGAGCAGAGCTTCAGCAACCCGGCCGGCGCCAGCCCGCCCGCGATCTCCGCCCTCCCCGGACTCGGCGGCACCGGCGGCCTCTCGCAACTGTCCTCCCTGGGCGTCGGGATCTCCCTCGACTTCCCCGGCCAGTACGCGGCCTTCGACTCCGCACCTCTCACCAGCGGCCTCCGCATCACCGGCTCGCCCACGGTCACCGTCCACGTCCAGTCGACGAGCGACGACACGGTCCTCTTCGGCAAGGTCTACGACGTCGGCCCCGGCGGCACCCAACAGGTGCTCCCCTCCCAGCTGGTGACCCCCCTCAGGGTCGAGGGCACCAAGTCCGGCAAGGACGTCACGATCACCCTCCCGGCCATCGACTACGACGTCCAGAGCGGTCACCACCTGCGCCTGGTCCTCGCCTCGACGGACCTCGGCTACGCCTCCCCGGCCGCCCCGGCGACGTACATCGTCACCCTGAAGAGCGACCTCAAGGTGCCGACGGCCCCCGGCGTCACCACCGCGGCGGCGACGCTCCCGTCCTGGGTCTGGTGGCTCCCGCCGGCCGGCGCGGCCGTCGCGCTGGCCCTGCTGCTGACCGGACGCCGACGCACCGCCACGGCACCCCCCGCCCCCGAACTGTCCGAAGTCCCGCTCCAGATCACCGACTTGAGCAAGCGGTACGCGAAGTCGGCGGACCGGTACGCGGTACGGGACCTGTCCTTCCGTGTCGAGAAGGGCCAGGTGCTCGGCCTCCTGGGCCCGAACGGCGCGGGCAAGACGACCACCCTGCGCATGCTGATGGGCCTGATCAAACCGGACGCCGGCGAGATCAGGGTCTTCGGCCACGCGATCCGCCCGGGCGCCCCGGTGCTGTCCCGGGTGGGCGCCTTCGTCGAGGGCGCGGGCTTCCTCCCGCACCTCTCCGGCCGCGAGAACCTGGAGCTGTACTGGCAGGCCACGGGACGGCCCCCGGAGGACGCCCACCTGGAGGAGGCCCTGGAGATCGCGGGCCTCGGCGACGCGCTCGCCCGCGCGGTCCGCACCTACTCCCAGGGCATGCGCCAGCGCCTCGCCATCGCCCAGGCCATGCTCGGCCTTCCCGACCTCCTCATCCTCGACGAGCCGACCAACGGCCTCGACCCGCCCCAGATCCGCGAGATGCGCGAGGTACTGATCCGGTACGCGGCGGCCGGCCGCACGGTCATCGTCTCCAGCCACCTCCTCGCGGAGGTCGAACAGTCCTGCACCCACCTCGTGGTCATGGACCGGGGCCGCCTCGTCCAGGCGGGCCCGGTCGGCGAAATCATCGGCGCGGAGGACACCCTCCTGGTAGGCCTCGCAACAGACATCCCGGACCCCTTGGTGGAGAAAGTGGCAACCCTGCCCGGGGTCGAGTCGGCAACACGAACAGACGGCGCCCTGCTGGTCCGCCTGGCGGCAACGCCCCAAAGGGGCGCGAGGCTGCATCCATCAGCGGCTCCGCCGCGGAGCGCGACCAGCCCCAACGGCGCAGCAGACGAACAACTACAAACCGCCGCACACCCAGGCACCCTCGCAACCGCCACCGGCGAAACCGACGGTACTGAACCACTCACCGCCGCCCGCCTCCTCGTGGAGCTGGTGCGCCTAGAAGTCCCGGTCTCCTCCCTCGGCCCCCACCGCCGCCTCGAAGACGCCTTCCTCACCCTGATCGGAGGTTCCGCATGAGCACGCTCGCCGAGCCCGTAGAGGTGGCCTCCGGCTACCGAGCGGGCCGCACATTGCCCCTCCGGGTCGAGCTGGTCCGGCAGTTGAAGCGGCGCCGCACACTGATCATGGGCGGCATCCTCGCCGCGCTGCCCTTCATCCTGGTGGCCGCGTTCGCGATCGGCGGCACCCCGGGCGAGCGCAACGGCCAGGTGACCCTGATGGACACGGCCACCGCGTCCGGCGCCAACTTCGCCGCGGTGAACCTGTTCGTGTCGGCGGGCTTCCTGCTGGTCGTCCCCGTCGCCCTGTTCTGCGGGGACACGGTCGCCTCGGAGGCCAGCTGGTCCTCCCTGCGCTATCTGCTCGCGGCACCCGTGCCGAGGGCCCGCCTCCTGTGGTCCAAGCTGGTCGTCGGCCTCGGCCTCAGCCTCGCCGCGATGATCCTGCTCCCGCTCGTCGCCCTGGCCGTCGGCACCGCCGCCTACGGCTGGGGCGCGCTGGAGCTGCCCACCGGCGGCGCGATCGGCGCGGGCACGGCGGCCCAACGCCTGTTGGTGGTGGTGGCGTACATCTTCGTGTCCCAACTGGTCACCGCAGGGCTCGCGTTCTGGCTCTCGACGAAGACCGACGCACCCCTGGGCGCGGTCGGCGGCGCGGTCGGCCTGACCATCGTCGGCAATGTCCTGGACGCCGTCACGGCCCTCGGCCACTGGCGCGACTTCCTGCCCGCGCACTGGCAGTTCGCCTGGGCGGACGCCGTACAGCCCCATCCGGAGTGGTCCGGCATGATCCAGGGCACGGCGGTCTCCGTTACGTACGCCATCGTGCTGTTCGCGCTGGCCTTCCGGGGTTTCGCCCGCAAGGACATCGTGTCGTAGGTCAACGGAGCATCACCCACCGGTCACGACGGGCCATGATCGCGACCCCTTCGAGACTCTTCCGCAACTCCCCGTAGCGCACATTCCCGCCCCCTCCACCGTCACAGTCGCAAGAAGCCGACGTCAACGGACCGAGGGGGCACGGGAGATGGAGACCAACCGGACACGACCGAAGCGGTGGCGGCAACAACCGTACGCACACCACCGCACCCGGCCACTGCGCGCCACCCTGCTCGCCCTCACCGCGGCGGGCGGCCTGCTGCTCACCGGCTGCGGCGCGGGCGAAGGCAGCCACTCCAGCAACTCGGACGCGGCGAACCGCACCGGCTTCCCGGCCCCGGCCCCCGCCGTCACCTCCGGCGGCGACAACAGCAGCCAACAGGACGGCGAGCAGACCGGCACCCCCACCGACAAGATCGCCCCGTCCCCCGACTACCTCTCCACCTTCGCCCTCGACGTCGACACGGCCTCCTACGGCTACGCCCGCCGCGTCCTCGCCGACGGCCAACTCCCGGACCCCTCCACGATCCGCCCCGAGGAGTTCGTCAACAGCTTCCAGCAGGACTACGACCGCCCCGACGGCAACGGCTTCACGGTCACCGTCGACGGCGCCCGCACCGACAGGACCAACTGGTCCCTCGTCCGCGTCGGCCTCGCCACCCGCACCGCCGACGACAGCGCCGAACGCCCGCCCGCCGCCCTGACGTTCGTCATCGACGTCTCCGGCTCCATGAGCGAGACGGGCCGCCTGGACCTCGCCAAGAAGTCCCTCGACGAGATGACGGACCGACTGCGCGACGACGACTCGGTCGCGCTGGTCACCTTCAGCGACGAGGCCGAGACCGTCCTCCCGATGACCCGCCTCGACGGCCACCGCGGCCAAGTCCACGACGCCATCGACGCGTTGGAGACCCAGTCCGCCACCAACCTCGGCGCGGGCGTCGAGACCGGCTACGCCACCGCCACCGAGGGCCTCCGCGAGGGCGCCACCAACCGCGTCGTCCTCATCTCCGACGGTCTCGCCAACACCGGCGACACGAACGCCGACTCGATCCTCGAACGCGTCGCGAACGAACGCCGCGACCACGGCATCACCCTCTTCGGCGTCGGCGTCGGCAGCGACTACGGCGACGCCCTCATGGAGAAACTCGCCGACAAGGGCGACGGCCACACCGCGTACGTCTCGAACGACGACGACGCCCGCAAGGTCTTCGTCGACCAACTCCCGCAGAACATCGACCTGACCGCACGCGACGCGAAGGCCCAGGTCGCCTTCGACCCCGAGACGGTCGCGCAGTTCCGCCTCATCGGCTACGAGGACCGCAAGGTCGCCGACGGCGACTTCCGCAACGACAACGTCGACGGCGGCGAGATCGGCCCCGGCCACACCGTGACCGCCCTCTACGCCGTCCGCACCAGGCCCGGCGCCGACGGCCACCTGGCCACGGCGAGCGTCCGCTGGCTCGACCCCGACACCCGCGCCCCGCACGAGGAATCGGGCCAACTGGAGACCGACACCCTGCACGACTCCCTGAGCAGCGCGTCCCCCCGCTTCCAAGTCACCGCCGTGGCCGCCTATTTCGCCGAATCCCTCCGCTCGGCCGAGCTGCCGGGCAACCCCGGCCTCGACGAACTCGCCACCCGAGCCCACGCGTTGGCGACGAAGACAGAGGACAAGGACGTACAGCAACTCGCCGAGGCGATCGACGAGGCAAGCCGACTGAACTGAACCCACTCCCACTCGCCCGGCCCCATTGACCTTCTCCTACTTGCGAGTAAGTTGACGCCCCAGCCACCGTCTCACCGTCGACCGGGAGCAGCCGTCATGGGCGTACGCAAGGATCTGAAGCGGGCGAAACGCACCGACCTGGCGGCCCGCACCCGGGTCGAACTCACCAGGGACGAGCGGGGTGTCGTACGAGAGGCGAGCACGTTGCCGCTCGCCCCGCGCCCGACGGCCGGCAGCACCGCCGACCTCCCGTTCACCAACGCGGCGGAGGCCCCCGACACCGTGGTCCTCCGCCGCGAACAGGACGGCACCTGGCAGCCCGTGACCGCAGCCGCCTTCGCCCGCGAAGTCACCGCCACCGCGAAGGGGTTGATCGCCGCGGGCCTCGAACCCGGCGGCCGGGTCGCGGTCATGTCCCGCACCCGCTACGAGTGGACGGTCCTCGACTTCGCGATCTGGGCGGCCGGCGGCCAGACGGTACCGATCTACGCCACCTCTTCGGCAGACCAAGTGGAGTGGATCGTAAGGGACTCGGGAGCCCGTCTCGTCGTCACGGAGACCGCCGAGAACACCGACACGGTCACCGAGGGCACGGCCCGCCACTCCCAACTCCCGCGCGTCTGGCAGCTGGACGCCGACGCCATGGCCGAACTCGCCTCCCTGGGCGGGGAGATACCCGACGACGAGGTCGCCAAGCGACGCGCCTCCCTCACCCCCGACACGATCGCGACGATCTGCTACACCTCCGGCACCACCGGCCGCCCCAAGGGCTGTGTCCTCACCCACGCCAACCTGCACGCCGAGGCCGCCAACACGGTCGAGTTGCTGCACCCCCTCTTCACGGAGGTCACCGGCCAGGTCGCCTCGACCCTGCTCTTCCTCCCGCTCGCGCACATCATGGGCCGCACCCTCCAGATCGCCTGCCTGATGGCCCGCATCGAGATCGGCCACTGCCCGAGCATCAAGCCCGACGAACTCCGCCCGGCACTACGGGAGTTCAGGCCCACGTTCCTGGTCGGCGTGCCGTACCTCTTCGAGAAGATCCACGATGCCGGCCGCGCGACCGCCGAGAAGATGGGCCGCGCCGCCTCCTTCGACCGCGCCGACCGCATCGCCGTCCGCTTCGGCGAGGCGTACCTGAACAGGTTCCTGGGCACCGGCAAGGGCCCCGGCCCCGGCCTCTACGCCGCGTGGGCCCTCTACGACCTGCTGGTGTACCGCCGTATCCGAAAGGAACTCGGCGGCCGGCTCCGGTACGCCATCAGCGGCGGCTCCCCGCTCGACCGCGACCTCAACCTCTTCTTCTCCGCCGCCGGAATCATCGTCTACGAGGGCTACGGCCTCACCGAGACGACGGCCGCCGCCACCATCGTCCCGCCCCTGCGGCCCCGCCCCGGCACGGTCGGCCTCCCGGTGCCCGGCACCACGATCCGCATCGCCGACGACGGCGAGGTGCTCGTCAAGGGCGGGGTGGTCTTCGGCGCGTACTGGAACAACCCGGCGGCCACCGACGCCGTCCTGACGGACGAGTGGTTCGCGACCGGCGACCTCGGCGCGCTCGACGACGACGGCTATCTCACCATCACCGGCCGCAAGAAGGACATCCTCGTCACCAACGGCGGCAAGAACGTCTCCCCGGCCGTCCTGGAGGACCGGCTCCGCAGCCGCGCCCCGGTCGGCCAGTGCCTGGTCGTCGGCGACAACCGCCCCTTCGTCGCCGCCCTGATCACCCTCGACCCCGAGGCCCTCGCCCACTGGCTCTCGGTCCGCAGGCTCCCCGCGGACACCCCGCTCGCCGACCTCGTCCAGGACCCCCGCCTGCGCGCCGACGTCCAAAAAGCCGTCGACTACGCCAACCAGGCCGTCTCCCGCGCCGAGTCCATCCGCGCCTTCGCCCTGGTCGAGGGTGAGTTCACCGAGGACAACGGCCTCCTCACCCCGTCCCTCAAACTCAAGCGCCACGTGGTGACTGCGGCCTACGCGGACGACATCGAGGCCCTGTACGCGAAGCCGAAAGAGACATAAGCCGAAAGAGACCTAAGCCGAAACACGCACAAGCCGACGGACACAACAAGAAGCGGGCCGCCGATGTGCTCGGCGGCCCGCTCTCGTGGTGCTGGTGGGGTCAGCTGCCCACGGCGCCGTTGCCCGACAGGACCGGGATGTTGTCCAGGATGTGCGACAGCGGCTCGTCGCCCTTGGCCTGGGTGGAGTTCTCGGTGCACTGCTGGTTCTGCGGGGCCGACAGGATCGGCACGTCCTGCAGAACGGTGACCGGCACGACGCCGACGATCGAGGCGAGGTTCGCCTTGACCGGCAGGCCGACACAGGGCTTGTTCAGGCTGCCCTGGACGAGGGAGAGCTGGGGGCTCATGTCGCCCTTGGTCTCCTGGTTGCCGTACTTCTGCTCGGCGCCGTTGCCATTGGTGGTGGTGACACCGTCGTCGTTGCCGATCGCCATCGCCGGGGTGGCGACGGCAGCCGAGACACCGGCGATGGAGGCGGCAACAGCCGCGGTCGCCCACAGCTTCTTCATGTTCAATCCCTTTCGGAGGACGGACTCCCGTTGCGGAGCCGCGCGATGATCAACTGGGTGATGGCTGGTTTGGTTGCGCCCTTTGCCCCGAATGGAGCAATAAGTCAGCTTGCGCGCAGGCGAGTGGGCTTCACCGGATGGGGCCGTAGTGGGTGACGCGGGGCGCGTCGCTCGGCAGGGGCCGCTGCCCGCGGGGGACCGGCACGGTGGTGAACTCCGTGGACAACAGGGGTACTTGGCCCAGCGTGGACGCCAACCGCAGCAAGTCATAAGCATTGTTGAGTTTCGACGCGTGCGCCGGACGCCCCCGCTCGGACATCTCGTCACGATGGGCGGGAACGCGTGCGTACGAATCCCTCGGCAGGCCGACGACACCCATCCGGTCCTGAATTGCCGAGCACCGAACCGGCGGACAGTAGTACGGCACCCGAAATCACCAAGTGGCGAAGCCATTTCTTCTTGGTCGCGCGGAGAAGACAAACCAGCGGGCCGCCGAGAATTCGGCGGCCCGCTGTGCGCGTCCGCGAATCAGCTGCCTGCGGCGCCGTTGCCCGACAGGACCGGGATGTTGTCCAGGATGTGCGACAGGGGCTCGTCGCCCTTGGCCTGGGTGGAGTTCTCGGTGCACTGCTGGTTCTGCGGCGCGGAGAGGATCGGCACGTCCTGCGCGACGGTGACCGGCACGAGGCCGACCAGCGAGGCCAGGTTCGCCTTGGCGGGCAGGCCGATGCAGGGCTTGTTCAGCGAGCCCTGGATGAGCGCCATCTGGGGGCTCATGTTGCCGTACGTGGCCTGGTTGCCGTAGACCTGCTCGGAACCGTTGCCGTTCGCCGTGGTGACGCCGTTGTCGTTTCCGATCGCCATCGCCGGGGCGGCGACGGCAGCCGAGGCTCCGACGACGGAAGCGGCGACAGCCGCAGCAGCCATAACCTTCTTGATCACTTCATGATCCCTTCTGGAGTAACCCCGTCCACCGGAGCGACCTGAACAACTGGTGCCGGGCCGCATGGTTGCTCCGATTCACTCCAATGGCCCAGATGAATCCAACCGGGTGAAGCCGCGCAACCAATCCGGCCGACCCCGGTTGATGGGGGAGCAGGAATTGTGTCTCTGCCAGGAAAGGACCGCAGAAATGCTCAAGAAGGCAATGGCTGCGACGGCTGTCGCGGCTTCCGTCGTCGGCGTCTCGGCGACGGCCGCCCCGCAGGCGCTGGCCATCGGCAACGACCACGGCGTCACCACCACCGACGGGAACGGTGCCCAGCAGATCTACGGCAACTCCAAGTCGGCCGGCGACATGAGCCCCCAGCTCTCGCTCGCCCAGGGCGACCTGAACAAGCTCTGCCTCGGTGTGCCGGTCAAGGCCAACGCCGCCTCGATCGTGGGCGTGCTGGTGCCGGTCACCGTCCTCCAGGACGTGCCCGTCCTGTCGGCCCCGCAGAACCAGCAGTGCGCCGAGAACTCCACCCAGGCCAAGGGTGACGAGCCGCTGTCGCACATCGCGGACAACATCCCGGTGCTGTCGGGCAACGGCGCCATCGGCAGCTGAAGCTGACCGTCCGTCAACAAAGCGGCCGGGGCGGCCCGTCGGAAATTTCCGTACGGGCCGCCCCGGCCGCTTCGTATGGCTGCCCGTCGGCTGTCCTTCCTTGACTCCCCTTGGAGAGAAGCGTTTCTGCGTCGATGCGGCCATCGCGTCAATTAGGTGCGGACGATCGAGTGAATTGTCAGGTGACACGCGTTCTTCAGTTTCTTCCTGTGTCTATCCCTCGTTTTACAGGCTGCAGGTCATGGTGCGAGCCGCCCAAGCTGTGCTCGCTCGGTTTCGGCCGTCATAGGGCATGACCGCAGAGAAGGGAACGTTCATGAAGAAGAGCGCTGCTGTTGTCGCTGGTGCGATCATGGCTCTCGGTATGGCCGCCCCGGCCTTCGCCGACGCCGGTGCCGAGGGCGCCGCCATCGGTTCGCCGGGTGTCCTCTCGGGCAACGTGGTCCAGGTTCCCGTGCACATCCCCGTCAACGTGTGCGGCAACTCGATCGACGTGATCGGCCTGCTGAACCCGGCGTTCGGCAACACCTGCGTCAACGACTGACGACGTAGCGCACCAGCCGTTCCGGCTGTGTCACGGCCGGCCTTGGACACGTTTCCGTTTCCAAGGCCGGCTTTTTTTCCCACTTCTTCAAGCAGGAAGACAACGAGATTGCGACAGACCCTGGGTAAGGGAATGGTCGCGGCCGCCGCCGCGACAAGCATTCTGTCCCTGTGCGGCAGCCCCGCCCTGGCCGACTCCTACGCCGGCGGCGCAGCCAAGGATTCGCCGGGCGTCCTGTCCGGCAACAGCATCGAGGTCCCGGTCGACGCACCGGTCAACGCGTGTGGCAACTCCGTCGACGTGGCCTCCGGGTTCAACCCGACGTTCGGCAACTCCTGTTCCGGCGGCAAGGAATCGCACCGGCACGGCGAGCACACCGGACACCACCGGTGGGCCGAGCAGTCGTACGGCGACTCCGACGACGACTCGGGCTACGGCTACGGCGGCTACTCGGGCCATGGCTACGGCGACGACTCGGGTTACGGCTCGGGTGACTCGGGTCATGGCTACGGGGACTCGGGCCACGGCTCCGGTCATCCGGGCCACGGCACCGAGGACTGCGAGGAGACGCCGCCGCCTCCGACCGGCGGCGACCACACCCCGCCTCCGCCTACGGGTGGGGACCACACGCCTCCGCCTCCCACTGGTGGGGACCACACTCCGCCTCCGCCTCCCACGGGCGGGGACCACACACCCCCTCCGCCTACCGGTGGGGACCACACACCCCCTCCGCCCACTGGAGGGGACCACACCCCGCCGCCCCCCACAGGTGGTGACCACACACCTCCGCCTCCGACCGGTGGGGACCACACCCCGCCGCCCCCTCCCACGGGTGGAGACCACACGCCCCCGCCTCCGCCCCCTACGGGTGGAGACCACACCCCGCCGCCTCCCACGGGCGGGGACCACACACCCCCTCCGCCCACTGGTGGGAACCACACCCCGCCTCCCGGCGGTGGGAACCACACCCCGCCTCCCGGCGGTGGGAACCACACCCCGCCTCCCACGGGCGGCAACCACACGCCCCCGCCCACCGGTGGAGGCCACACCCCGCCGCCCGTCCTGGCGCACACCGGCAGTGAGGCCATGCTGGCCACCTCGGCCGTCAGTGCCGCGCTGATCGCGGGTGGCACGATTCTCTACCGGCGAGGCCGAGCCGCGTCCCGTAGGTGATGCACGGGGTGCCGGACGTCACCGCCCGGCACCCCGCACCGTACGTACTGTCAGCGGCGCACGAAATCGAGTGCGCCCCGTCGGGCCGGCGCCGGGATCATGCCGCCGCGCGGCTCCGAGTGCAGCCGGCGCCGGACCCCCCGCACCAGCGCGCCCGCCGTGAACGTGGCGCCGTGCACGAAGCGCATCGCCGGGCCGAAGCCCGAGGCCGTCACCAGGCCCGCCATGAAGAGGCCGGGGTGCGAGGACTCGAAGTCGCGGCCGACTTCAGGGGAACCGTCGCCCACCGTGGCCAGCGATCCCCTCAACTCGCCGGAGAGCAGCCCGAGCCGGCCGGTCGTCGCCTTGAACCCCGTTGCCGCGATGACGTGTTCGGTCTCCAGGGAGCGTGTTCCGCCCGCCCGGCCCACCGTCTCCAGGCGTACCCCGCCCGGCACCGCGTCGGCCGCCGCGACCTCGTGGCCGAGCAGCACCTCCACCACCGGTTCGACCCGGTCCCGCACCCACCAGGCACCCGCCGGACCAAGGGCGTTGGCCGCGATCCGGGCCCGGGTCGCCTCCGGGAGACGGTGGAAGAGGCCGGGGCGCTCGGAGTAGAACCAGTTGCGCCAGCCGGGACCCAGGCCGCTGTGCGGGGAACGGGCCTCCTGCCACCACGGGCGCTCCCACGCCGGCGGCACGTCGTTCCAGTACAGCTCGTCGGCCCGCGCCAACACCCGTACCCGCGTGCCCTGTTCGGCGAGCAGCGCCGCCGTCTCCAGCGCCGCCTGGCCGCCGCCGATCACCGTGACGTCCTTGCCGCGGAAGTCGTCCAGCGTGCTGTGGTGGCTGCTGTGCGAGACGAGCGTGCGGTCCAACCCCCTCAGCGCGGACGGGATTTCGACGAACGGCATGACACCGACCGCGAGGGCGACGGTACGGGCGTGGAACGCCGTGCCGTCGTCCGTCACCGCCTCGAAGCCACCCGGCACCGGCGCGATCCGCGTCACCGTCCGCTCGTCCACCGCGGGCACGGCGTTGCGCGCGAACCACAGGCCGTACGAGGCGAACATCTCGACCGGGATCGGCTCCCCGTGCCGGGACTCCACACCCTGGCCCGCGCAGTACACGTCGAGCGGCCAACGGCCCTCGGGGTCCGACAGGTTGGAGGCCCAGGGCTCCGACTTGAGGAACATGCCCCGGGGCATGTGGTCGCGCCAGGACGCCATCGGCCGGCCGAAGACGCGCAGGTTCAGCCCGGCGGTCGCGGCGTGGGACGCGATGGACAGGCCGTACGGGCCCGCGCCCACCACCAGCAGGTCGTACATCAGCAACTGCTCGCTTTCTCGTCGTCGGTCATTTCGGTCAACTCGGCCGGTTCGGCCGGTTGTTGGGCCAGGGTGCTCTCGCCCGCCTGCCGCACCACCCGCGCGGAGGTCCGTACCGGTACGGACCCGCCCAGCCGCTCGCGCAGCTTGCGCAGCACATGCCGGGCCCACAGTCCCCACATCGCGCGGCCCGGCGCCCGGTCGTCCGGCGCGTACCAGGCCAGCTCGCGTCCGCTCGGTGCCGGGCGCAGCGCGCTGAGCGGCGCGTAGTTCTCCACCACGAACGACCGCCCAGGCCGAGGCGCCCCGTCCGGCAGCGGACGGTGGGTCAGGTCCAGGTGCAGCGCGCGGACGACGTCCAGGCCCGCGCTGTCGGCGAAGAGCCGGAACTGGGCGCCGGGCCGCGGGTTGAAGTCGAGCAGGTGATAGCTGCCGGTCGTGCCGCAGCGGCGGAAGTCCAGGTCGAAGATGCCGCGGTAGCCGAGCTCGGCGGTGAGGCGTTCGGCGAGCGCCTGCACCTGCGGGTTGGGCGTCCAGCGGCCCACCGCCGTCAGGCCCGCCCCGCGCGGCCAGGCGCGCTGCTTGCGGCCCGGACCGCCGCCGCGCACGGCGCCGGACCGGTCGGCGTACCCGTGGAAGAACCAGTCGCGGTCGGGCCCCGAGGGCAGGAACGCCTGCAACAGCAGTCGGCTGCCCGCCTCCTCGGCGCGCAGAAACAGTTCGCGCGCCTCCTGTGCGTTGCGCACTACCACTGTGCTGCGCAGCCCGGTGCCGGCCGGCACCAGCCAGGGCCGGCTCCACTTCGCCACCACCGGCAGCCCCAACTGCCAGGCGGCGCTCGCGGCCTGCGCCGGGCTCTCCGGGATCAGCGTCACCGGGTGCGGGATGCCCGCGCTCGCGCACACGGCGGCCAGTTCCGCCTTGTCGGCGACCCGTTCGGGCAGCGCGCCGGGCTGCTGCGGCAGCAGATAGGAGGGCGCGAGTTCCTCGCCCAGCCGGCCGACCGCGATGGCGCTCGCGTCGTCCATCGGGATCAGTACGGCCGGACGCGCGATCCGTGCCGCCACCCGCCGGAGCGTGACGGCGATGTCCGCGGGAGACGCGCCGGGCGGTGGCGGGGGATGCATCTGGCAGACAAAACGGGAACTGCGTACGGGACTTCCGGCGGAATCGGCGACGACATGCACCTCCACTCCCGCCCTGCCGAGCGAACGCACGGCCCCCAGCGTTCCGTGGTGAAAGGGATTCCGGTCGATCCGCAGCAGAACTGCGGGGACACGGATGTCGAGCAGCGACACGGACTGTTTCCTTCGGTTCGGTTCACCCGTGCGGGCGAGGGAGGAACTCGGAAGCCGTAACGGCGGTGGCGTAATTCATATTCATATGACTGAGTGTCAGTAGAAGGAAAAGCACAGTCTGAACGGAGTACGAGAGTGGAGAGAGGAGCAGGCATGGCCCCACAGCAACGACGGTCCCGGACCGCCCGGCTGGCCCTCGTCGCGGCTACGGTCGCCGCGTCGGCGGCTTTCGCGTCGGGTCCCGGGTTCGCGGCGGGAGCGGAGGTGGCGCGAGCCACTGATCCGCCTGCTCCCGTGACCACCGCACCGACGACCACCGTGCCCACGACCACCGCACCCACGACCACCGCGCCCGTGACCCCAGCCGTCGTCGTACCGGTGAAGACACCCGAGCCGGTGAAGACGCCCGCCCCCGCCTTCGGCGCCTTCCTCGACTCCGGTGCCCGTGGCGTGGCCCGCATGGCCGCGCTGAGCAGCTGGCTGGGCGGCGCCGAACTGCGCGTCGGCCACACCTACCTGCCCGGCAACCACTGGAGCGACATCGAGGGCGCCCCCGGTCTCCTCGACGTATGGGCGGACTGGCGCACCGAGAAGACCGACCGGATGCTCGTCCTCAACGTGCCCATGCAGGAGCACAACGAGGACGGAGTGTCCGACTGGCAGGTGCGGCGGCTGCTCCAGCAGGGCGCGGCCGGACAGTTCGATCAGCACTTCAAGGCCCTCGCCGAACGGCTGGTCGACCTGAAGGTGCCGGACACGGTGATCGTGCTCGGCTGGGAGATGAACGGCACCACGTACACCTCTCGTTGCGGGCCGGACCCGGAGGCCTGGAAGAAGTACTGGAACAGGATCGTCACCACGATGCGCTCGGTGCCGGGCCAGAAATTCCGGTTCGACTTCACTCCGAGCCGCGGCCGGGACGCCGTTCCCTGGACGCAGTGCTATCCGGGGGACGACACGGTCGACATCGTCGGAATGGATTCGTACGACCAGCCTTCCGGGCTGACGTTCGACGAGCAGGTGAAAGAGCCCTACGGTCTTCAGGAACACGTGGACTTCGCCAAAACCCACGGCAAGCCCATTTCCTATCCTGAATGGGGACTCTTCCGTAACGGCGACAACGCGGAGTACATGAAGCGCATGCTCGCCTGGATGGACGAGCACAAGCCGCTGTACAACACGGTGACCGACTACTGCCCGCACGGTGTGTGGCAGTGCTCGCAGAACCCGAAGTCGTCCAAGATCTACCGCTCGGTCCTGTTCGGCCGCACCGAGGAGCCGACCCCGGTCACTCCGCTGCCGACCACACCCACGACACCCACGACCCCGGTCACCCCGGAGCCGCCCAAGCCGACCACGCCTCCCACCCCGACGCACCCGGCCAACTGCTCGCCGGTGGAGCTGGGCGACTGGGTGGAGTACTGGCTCGGCGGGAAGCTGTGCGTGAAGTTCGACTGGTGGCAGCGCGACCGCTGAACCAGAGGTGGCGGCGGGCCGCTCACGGTCCGTCGCCACCGCGCTCCCTCCACTTCCGCAGTATCGCCTTGCCCCGCCGGCGCGCGGCCACGTCGCAGACGACCGCCGCCATCAGCGGGGCAGTGCGCTTCCGGGCCAGCAACAGCCGTTGGTTGACGACCGGTTCGGGCCGCCAGTGGTGCTTGTACGGCTCGTTCCCGCGCAGCAGGCTGAGCGTCCCGGGCCCGTCGGTGCCGGTGTGCTCGGCACACGCGTCGAGCAGCATCACCGCCACATCCGCCTTCCGCTCCCGCAACCGCGGATGGGCGCCGTACAGATACCCGCCCGCCAGCCGCCGCGACAACAGCGTCAGATCCACGGCGACGACGTCCTCGTCGAGCCGGAACTCGGTGACGACGGCGTCCCCGGAGCGGACCATCGGCCCGACCGAGCGCACCAGGTGCTCGCAGAACCGGGTCTGGAGATGCTCGGACGTCACCTTCCGCCCCTGCCACTGGAGTTGATGCAGCTCCAGCAGCCGGTGCAGCGCCGAGTCCACCCCGTCCGGCTGTACGACGTGCCGCTCCACGCCGAGCGCGGTCAGCTTGCGGAGCTTGGCGCGGACCCGCTGGGCCTTGGAGGAGGGGAGACGGGCGACCAGTTCGTCCATCGGTACGGCGGGCAGCTCCAGGCACAGCGAGTCGTGCACGCGGCGGCGCGGGCCGCGCCAGCGGTCGTAGACGCGCTCGACCGCGCCGCCGGGCCGTACCTCGCGGAAGTCGATCAGCGCGGTGCGGGCGGCGGACGCGAGGCCCTCGGTGAGCGCGGCGACCGCCGGGTCCCCGTGGCCGTCGTCCAGCAGGACGTCCCCGTAGTCGGAGATCGCCCCGCCGAGCGGGACCAGCGCGGGCACCGGACGCCGTACGAGCATCAGGGGCGCGGCGGCGACGAGTTCGCGGCCGTCGCGCACAACGAGCAGGCGCAGTCGGCCCGTTCGGCCGTACGACAGCCACCAGGAGTGCAGCCAGGCGTGGGACTGGAACGGGGTCGCCGCGCCGCACCTCCGGTACAACCGGCCCCAGGCCGGGGCCAGTTCGGCGAAGGCCTGGGCGTCGGTGACGAGTTCGGTGGAGTACACCGGTGTCACAGGACGTCGGCCGCGGTGGCCGGGCTGGGCACCGACGCGGGGCGGCCGGTCTCGTCGGGGGTCCGGCGCGGCCGGACGAGCAGCAGCAGGCCGCCGAGGAGACCGCCCGCGCTCGCGCCGACCAGACCGGTCACCGCGGCCGGGGCCGAGGAGGGCCCGGCCGGCTTGATGGCGCGGGCGAAGCTCTGGAGTTCGACGTGGGTGGAGTCCTTGGAGTCGTTCGCGTGCACGGTCAGCGAGCGGGACACCGCGTTGGCCATGTCGGCGGCGAGGTCGGCGCGCGAGGAGGTGGCCGTGACGGCGACCATCGGCGCGTCCGGCGAGGTCGCCGTCTGCACGCTCGACTGGAGCGTCTTCACCGGGACCCCGGCCCACACCTGCGCGTCCCCGAGCACCGCGAGCTGGGTGGCGACCCGGCCGTAGGCCTGCGCGAAGCCGAGGGCGGTCGAGGAGTCGGCCTTGTCGGTCGGGACGGCGATGACGTAGCTGGTGGCCGTGTACGTCGGTGTCTTGGCGATGCCGTACACCCCGCCGAGCAGTCCGCCCGTGACGGCGCCGGCCGCGAGGAGGGACCAGGCCGGGAGGGCCGTGGCGCGGGCGAGGGGGCGGTGCTGTCGGTTCTCGGTCATGAGGAACTGGCTCCCTGGGGTGCGGGGGACGGCGACGAGGTGGAGACCGCGGCCGCGTACACGTCCATGAGTTGGGCGGCGCTGCGGGTGATGCAGTAGTGGTGGGCGGCGTCCGGGGCGGTGCGCGGACGCGGACCCCGCGCGCGGGCCGCCGCCAGCGCGCGGGCGAAGACGTCGGGGCCGCCCTGGACGCGCCGGGCCGCGGACGCCGCCTGCGGCGGGAGGTCCTCGATGGCGGGGCAGGAGGCGTAGAGCACGGGCAGCCCGGCCGCCAGTCCTTCCACGACCGCCAGGCCGAAGGCCTCCTCGGGTGACGGTGAGGCGAGGAGGTCCATGGCGGCGGTGAGGGAGGGCAGGTCGGGGCCCGGGGTGCCGTCCGGTGCGTAGGGGCGTTCGCCGGTGAACAGCACCCGGTCGGCCACCCCGCAGTCGTGGGCCGTACGGCGCAGGAGGTTCTCCTCGGGGCCGCCGCCGACCAGCAACAGCCAGTAGTCGGCGGGGAGTTGGGCGAGGGCGCGGATCAGGACGTCGAAGCGTTTGCCGGCGGCCAGGCGACCGATGCCGCCCACGACGTACGCGCCCTCCGGCAGGCCGAGGCGTTGGCGGGTGCGCAGTCGCTGGACGGGGTCGAAGCGGAAGCGGGCCAGGTCGATGCCGTTCGGGACCACCTCGATGCGCGGACCCGGCACGCCCCAGCGCTTCAGGCGCTCGGCGACCGTGGGGGAGACGGCGACCGTGGAGCGGCCCAGGCGCTCGCTGGCGAGATACAGGGCGCGGACCCCGGCGCCGAGCCTGCGGCCCTCCATCTGCGAGTCGCCCAGGGAGTGTTCGGTGGCGACGACCGCCTTCACGCCCGCGATCCGGGCGGCGAGACGGCCGTAGACGCAGGCGCGGTAGAGGTGGGTGTGGACGAGGTCGTAGCCGCCCGTGCGGATGATCCGGACCAGGCGGGGGAGGGCGGCCAGGTCGCGGTTGCCGGTCATGCCGAGGTGGCGGACGCGCACCCCGTCGGCCGTGAGACCGTCGGCGACCGCGCCCGGGTTGGTGAGCGTCACGACCTCGCAGTCGACCGGCAAGTGGCGGATCAGCAGCCGCAGTTGCTGCTCGGCGCCGCCCACGCCGAGCCCGGTGATGATGTGCAGCGCCCTCATGCGAGCCCCTCCACCGGGCGGCGGCGCAGCCCGTGCAGCCGGTACTTGAGGAAGAGGCGTACGGCGGTGTCGTTCTGGCCGATGTGGACGCGGGGGAGGGCGTGCACGCCGTTGAGGTCGCCGGGGTCGATGGCGCAGGCGTAGGTGTAACCGGCTTCGCGTACGGCGTCGACGGCGCGGGTGTCGATCGTGCCGTAGGGATAACAGAAGCCGTCGACAGGGGAGTCGAGGAGTTCCTGGAGTTGCGAACGGCTTTCGGTGACCTCGGCCCTCAGCGTGGCGTCGTCCGCCTCGGTGAGGTCGACGTGGGTCAGGCCGTGGGAGCCGATCTCCACGCCCTCGGCGGCGGCGCGGCGGATGCCGTCCGCGGTGAGGAGGGGCTTGCGCGGGCCCAGCGGGTCCCAGGCGTTGTCGCCGCCGAGCCTGCCGGGGAGGACGAAGAGGGTGGCGCCGAAGCCCCAACGGGCCAGCAGGGGAAGGGCGTTGTCCACGAAGTCGGCGTAGCCGTCGTCGAAGGTGAGACCGACCAGGCCCTGGCCCTCGCCCCGGGCGCGGGCGGCGAGCAGGTCGGCCATGGAGACACCCCGCAGACCGCGCCGGCGCAGCCAACTCAGCTGCTGTTCAAGGCGGTCGGGCGTGACCGTGACGCGGTAGGGGTCGTCGGAGCAGTCGCCCACGGAGTGGTACATCGCCACCCACGGGACCGGGCCCGTGACGCGACTGCCGGTGGTCGGGGAATCAACGGGAGCGGCCATGGTTGAGCCTTCGTGTGACGGAGCGGACGGATTCCAGTGCGGGTGCGAAACCCTGGGCGCCCAGGGCCCAGCCGAGCAGGGCGAAGACGACGGTGACGGTCGCGCAGCCGGCCGCGAGACCGAGCAGCGGTGCGGGCATCGCGCGGGCGGCGAACGCCCCGGCGACCGTCGCCACCGCCGCCGCGCGCACCGGGCGGCTCAGCTCGACCAGGACGTGCCGGGTGCGGATCGGGACACTGCGCGGGCCCGATCCGCAGAGCAGGAGTACGGCGGTGGTGGTGATGCCGGTGGCGTTGGCGATCGCGATGCCGGTGACGCCCCAGGGGCCGACCGTCCAGGCGCCGATCCAGGAGGTCACGACGATGCCGGCGGCCATCGCGCCGACCGGGTACCAGGTGGGACGGCCCGCCGAGAAGTAGGAGCGCACCAGGACGCCGACCAGGGTCTGGCCGAGCAGTCCGAGGGCGTACACGCGCATGACGCCGGCCGTGGCCGCGGTGTCGTGGGCGGTGAACGCGCCCCGCTGGAAGAGGAGTTCGATGATCTGCGGGGCGCAGGCGATCACCGTGGCGGCGCCCAGCAGTACGAGGCAGGCGGCGAGCGCGAGATCCCGCTCCACGCGGTTGCGGGCCTTCTCCGTGTCGCCCTCGGCGAGCGCCCGCGCTACCACCGGGAAGGTGACCGTGCACAGCATCAGCGAGAGCACCATCGGCATCTGGGCGACCTTCTGCGCGTAGTTCAGATGCGAGATGGCGCCGGCCGGGAGGTGGGAGGCGAGGAAGCGCTCGATCAGGACCTGCGACTGGCGGCAGAGGGCGAACAGCAGCACGGTGGCCATCAACGCGAAGTTCATCGGGCGGGCGGGCTCGGTGGTCTCCGTGTCGGGTGACGCCGGTTTGTGACTCCTCAACTGACGTACCAGTGCGGGGAGTTGGGTCAGCACCATCAGACAGCCGCCCGCCGCCACACCGAGCGCCGCCGACCGTACGCCCCAGTGCGCGCCGAAGGCGTACATCCCCGCGATGATGCCGATGTTGTACGCCACGTAGATCGCCGCCGGTGCCACGAAGCGGCGGTGGGCGCGCAGGGCCGCGCTGCAGTAGCCGGCGAGGCCGAAGCTCAGGACGCAGGTCGCGGTGATGCGGGTGCAGCTGACCGCCAGCGCGGGGTTGGGCAGGCCGGGGGCGAGGGCCTCGACCAGGTAGGGGGCTGCTGCGATGAACAGTGCCGATACCGCGGTGAATGCCAGGGTGAGGCGGGGGAGGGTGGCTTTTACCAGGGTGCGGACCGGGTCGCCGGGGGCGCCTTGCGCTCTGCGGGCCAGGGCCATGCTGAACGCCGGGATCAGGGCGAAGGCGAGGCCGTCCTCGATCAGGAGGGTGGCTGCGAACTCCGGGATCGTCCAGGCGACGAGGAAGGCGTCGGTTTCGCTGCCGGCGCCGAAGAGACGGGCCAGGGCCTGGTCTCTGGCGAGGCCGAGCAGGGAGCCGGTGATCGAGAGGACGGCGGTGATCAGTGCGGCTTTGGCTAGGAAGCGGCGGGATTCGGGGGCGGTGTTTTGTGGTGAGGGGGGTGGGATCAGGGGTGGTTCGGTTTGTTGTGGGGTGCTGCGCCGTTGGGGCTGGGCGCGCCCCGCGGCGGAGCCGCTGATCGATACAGCCCCGCGCCCCTTTGGGGCGCTGCCCGTCACTGTCATTGGGCCATGGCCCCTTCGGCGCTTGCGCGCACCGGAACCGTCGCCGTCGGCCGGTTCTCGGGCGTCGTCGCTCCCACCAGCGACCACCACGCCGCCACCCCGAAGACCACCGCCGTCAGGACCGTGGACGGGCCGCCGATGTCCGCGTACATGAAGTCGATCAGTTGCCAGATCAGAAGGCCGCTGGAGACCAACGCGCAGTCCAGGCCCGGGAGTCCGGCGCGGTGGGTGTGGAAGAGACCGCGCAGCGCGCACACCAGCAGGGCCAGCCAGCTGCCGGTCAGGGTGAGGAGGCCGATCAGGCCCTGTTCGCTGAGGACCAGGAGGTACATGTTGTGCGGGGAGAGGAGGGGCTGTTTGAGGAAGGCCGCGCCCGCGCCCTCCGTGTCGCTGCCCGAGGACAGGGCCAACGAGGCGTTGCCGTCGCGGTGTTCGGGGAAGCCCTTCAACCCGACGCCGGTCAGCGGGTGTTCGCGCCACATCGCGGTGGCCGCCGCCCACATCGTGTAGCGGTCGGTCACCGACTGGTCCGGCGCGTCGGTGACTTGGGTGATGCTGCTGATCCGCTCCTGGAGCATCGCCGAACCGACTCCGAAGCCGCCGACCAGGACAACGCCTGCTGCTGTGACGGCCGCGGCCACCTTGAGGGCGCGTCGCAGTCCCGCCAGTGCCAGTTGCAGCGCGCAGGTCGCCGCCGTCGCGATCCAGGCGCCGCGGCTGAAGGACAGGGCGAGGGGGATGAGGAGGGCGAAGGCGCACGCGGCGGCAACTGCCCTTTGCCGGGCGTCGTTTCGGCCCAGGGCGAGGGCGAGCGCGCAGATCAGGCCGAAGGACACGACCGTCGCCATGCCCATCACGTCGGTCGGTCCGAAGGTGCCGACGGCGCGGATCTCCTCGCCCTGGTAGGAGGCGCCGGTCCCGGTGACGTACTGCTTGATGCCGATCGCCCCCTGCCACAGGGCGAGTCCGACGAACGACCAGGCGAGTACGCGGAAGTCGCGCCGGTCGCGGACCAACAGCACGACCGCCGCCGGGACGAGGACGAAGATCTGGAGATAGCGGCCCAGGCCGCTGAGACCCGCCCCCGGCGAGGACGCGCCCATCGCGGCGATCGACAGGCCCAGTACCGGAAGTCCCATGACCGCTACGGCCGTTGGGGTCAGGGGCCGTAGCCGGTCGCGCAGCAGCCGGACACCGCAGTACAGCACCACCAGCCCGGAGACCGCGTCGGCCGGGCCCGCGCCGCCCGCGCCCGGGGCGAGCGGCAGGCCGAGCAGGGCGATCACGGCGATGACCGGCAGGACCGGGGCGAACGTGCGCAGGCGGTGGTTCACGGCTCAGCTCCCCGTCGGACGTACGAGCGCGGCGGCGGTGCGGGCCAGGATGCAGATGTCCTGCCACAGCGACCAGTTGTCGATGTACGCGTTGTCGAAGCGGCAGCGGTCCTCGATCGAGGTGTCGCCGCGCAGGCCGTTGATCTGGGCGAGGCCGGTGATGCCGGTCTGCATCCGGTGCCGGGCCGCGTAGCCGGGGTAGGTCTGGCTGAACTTCGCGACGAAATAAGGGCGTTCGGGTCGCGGGCCGACCAGGCTCATGTCGCCCCGGAAGACGTTCCACAGCTGGAGCAGCTCGTCCAGCGAGGTCTGGCGCAGGAAGCGGCAGAAGCGGCTCATCTCCAGCTCGCCCGCGACGCTCCAGCGGGTCGCCGCCTCGTGCTCGTCGACCGGGCGGTGGGTGCGGAACTTGAGGAGTGTGAAGGGGCGGCCGTCCTTGCCGATGCGTTCCTGGCGGAAGACGACGCCGGGTCCGTCGGTGAGGCGGAGGACCGCGGCACACATCAGCAGCAGGGGGCTGGCCAGGAGGAGCAGGGTCCCGGACGCCAGTACGTCCAGTGCCCGCTTGCCGAAGGTGCCCGGCCGTCGCGACCCCAACTCCAGCCGCCTGCACGCGAATCCGGCGAGCTGGTCGCGCATCTCGTACGCGGGCGACTCGGCGTCGACCTCCCACACCACGCAGCCCGACTCCGCCAACGCCCGCAGCAGCGGCCCGCGTTCGGACCGTACGGAGGGATGCACGGTGAGGACGGCCCGTACGCCGTTCTGGATGAGGGCGCGCTCGACCTCCTCGCCGGTGGTCAGCACGGGCAGGCCCTCGGTGCCGTCCGGGTGGTCGGCGACGATCCCGATCGGCTCGACCCCGCACCCCGGGTGCCGGAGCACGGCCGCCGCCACGCGCTGGGCGGTGGTCGCCGGGCCGATCACCAGGGCGGTGCGGGGGTGGCTGAGCAGGGCCTTGCGGCGGCGCCGGTGGACCGTGCCGCGTGCCACGCAGCCGGCCGCCGTCTGGAGGGCGAAGCCGAGGAGCAGGGTGCGTGCGGACAGCGCGCGGTCGGGGTCGTAGGCCGCCGTGAGGGTGCCGAGCGCGAGCCACGCGACCGCGATCCGGCCGCAGACGGCGGGCAGTTCGTCGAGGACGCGCGGGACGGCCCGGGGCAGGTGCGGGCGCAGCAGCATCGACCCGGCGACCAGCAGCGCCACCAGGAGCGGCCTGCGCTGGCCGCCGGTCAGCGCGAGCGCGCCCAGCAGGGCGGCGGCGAGGTCCGCGCCGAGCAGCGGCAGCGGTGAGGCCGGTCGCGCGGGCGGTCTGCGGACCGGGAACCGGAAACCGCCGCCGGTGCGGCGGGGGATGACCGAGACGTTCGAGAACCCGTGGTCCCGTGGCTGTCCGCCGGGGGAGGGGACGGTGCTTTCCGCAGTCACGAGTGGATGGACTCCCTGCACTCGGTGGGCACGACGGGTTTGCCGCCGAGCAGTTCGCGATAGACCCCCGCGACCGCTTCGGCGGTGTGCCGCACGTCGTGCGTGGACAGGACGTACCGGCGCCCCTGGTGGCCGAGGGACTCGCGCAGCAGCGGGTCGAGCAGCAGCTCGGCGACGGCACCGGACAGCACCGCCGGGTTGTCGGGCGGGACGAGGCAGCGGGGTGCGTGACCGGGCGGCAGGCTCTCGCGGGCGCCGGCCACATCCGTGACGACGACGGGCCGCCCGCAGGCCATCGCCTCCAGCGGCGCGAGCGCCATGCCCTCCCAGCGCGAGGGCAGGACCACCAGATCGGCGGCCTGGTACCAGGGCACGGGATCGGTGACGGCCCCCGCGAACAGCACGGATTCCGGGGCGAGTTGACGCAGCGCGTCCCGGTCGGGCCCGTCGCCGACGAGCACCAGCCGCGCCTTCGGCACCCGCCGGAGGACCGCGTCCCACGCCGTCAGCAGGACGTCCTGGCCCTTCTGCCGGCACAGCCGCCCCACGCACACCACCAGCGGCGCCGCCGGATCGACCCCGGCGAGCCGCTCGATCCCGGCCCGTACGGTGTCCACGGCGGCCGGGTGGAAGCGCTCGGCGTCGATCCCGTTGGGGATCACGCTCCAGCGGCCCCGGACACCGGCCCGCAGCCCGGTCGTCCGCTCCGCCTCGCTCACGCACACCGTCCGCGTGGCCCACCGCGCGCCCCACCGCTCCCAGCCGGTCGCGAGCGCGGCGGTGACCCCGCCGACCGCCTCGAACGACCAGGCGTGCGGCTGGAACACGGTCGGGATCCGCCCCCGCACGGCGAGCCGCCCGGCAAGACCGGCCTTCGCGCTGTGCGCGTGCACGAGACCGGGCCGCACCTCCTCGACCAACCGGGCGAGCCGCCGCACCTCGGAGACGAGCGCAGGACCCGGCGACCGGGTCGCCTCCCACCGTCGTACGTCGGCGCCGAGCGCCCGCACTCCGTCCGCGAGGGCGCCGCCGTCGGGGCAGGCGACCGTGACGGCCAGGCCGGACGCGAGCTGGGCCCGCGTCAGATCCGTGACGACACGGGCGACCCCGCCGTCCACGGGCTGGGCGAGGTGCAGGACCCGTGGCCGATGGTCGGTTGCTGGCTGGTGCATTGCGCGGTTTCCTCGCTCACGGGTGGCGCTCGGGACTGCGGGCGGGAACGCGCGTCACTGCTGGGCGTCGACAGCGACGAAGAGCGCCCCGAACCACGCCGCGTCCCGCTGGGAAACGAGCCGGAAGGCCAGCTGGTCACCGCCCGACCGCAGCGCCTTGTCGAGATCGAACACATCGGAGTCGTAGCCGAGGGTGTTCGCATACGCGGGCGCACGCTCCGAAGGCGCCGCCCCCGGGTCGCTGATCGTGGAATTCAGTACGTCGTCACGGGGATTGGCGCCGTCGCCGAGCGCGGTGGCGTTCGTACGACCGGTCGAGAGTGTGAGCGAATCTCCGGTGCGTCCGCGATCCCCGTTGTACGCCACCACGCCCGCGCGTCCCCCGGCGTGCGCGGGCGTGCGCAGCCCGCGCAACCGGATCTCCGCGCCGGTACGGGAGTCCAGCGCGTCGAAGCCGTCCCACAACTCCAGCCGCCGCAACGGCTCCTGCGGCTTCTCGTACGCCACGACGAGCGTCCAGCCGCCCCACGCCCCGGCCGCGGACCTGCCCATCGCGGTGTTGACCTGGGCCACGGTGTAGAGACCCGAACCACTCTCCTGGACCAGCCCGGTGACGTCGGCCGAGGCCTGGAACGCGTCCGCGCCGCCCGCCACCCGGTGCCCGACGACCGTGTCCGCGAGCACTTCCTTGTAGTCGCCGCCGGGCTCCGCGATCAGCACCCGCCCGTTGTCCGCGGGCGGCTTCTGCTCGCCCACCCGGAGGTTCCCGCCCCAGTACAGCCGCGCGTACGTGGCCCGGGCGCCCTCGGGCAACCGGACCTCCGCGCGGGAGGAGTTGTAGGTGTTGGGATCGCGGTCGACGTCGACGTAGAACATGTCGAAGTCGCCGTTCGCGGCGTTCTCGTTCCGCCCCTCCCGTACGGCCGGGCAGGCGTCCGAGTCCGCGCGGCAGCTGATGGAGGTGTTGGCCGCGCGGACCATGCCGCCGTGCTGGAGCGCGTGATAGCGCTGGGCGAGGGGGACGCGCTCCGCCTCGGCGGCGGACGGGGCGGACGCTCCGGAGGCGGCCGGGGCCCAGATCGTGGCGAGGGCCAGGGCGCCCGTCGACGCCCGGCGCAGCAGCGGACCCAGGGAATTGCGCATGACCGGAGGTGCCCTTTCGAGAAGTACGGCCCCTATATGCGATTTGCTGGCTATAGGGGTACTTCGGGAGGTGCGCAACTCTAGTGGCTATCCGTATTAATCCGGCGAAACGTGACAAGTGTGTCGGAATGGTGAAGTTCGGCCCTGTGGCACATCACTCAATTGGCGGCACAACCCCCGTGGGTGTCACGCGTTGACACAGCGCCGGGCATCCCCGCCCGGATGTTTGTTTCAACCCCCAAGGAGCACCTCTCCATGTCGCGTATCGCGAAGGGCCTGGTCCTGACCTCCGTTGCCGCCGCCGCCATGGCGGGCACCGCCGGCATCGCCGCCGCCGACAGCGACGCGCACGGCGCCGCCGCCCAGTCCCCGGGCGTGCTGTCGGGCAACGTCGTCCAGGTTCCGGTTCACATCCCGGTCAACGTCTGCGGCAACACCGTCAACGTCATCGGCCTGCTGAACCCCGCGTTCGGCAACGAGTGCGTCAACGGCTGACGTCCGCGCACATCCCTTCGGCCGGCCGTTTCCCCGTGGTGCTTCCACGGGGGGACGGCCGGTTGGCGTGGGGGCGGCGGTGCAGGGCGTTGCCCCGAATGGGCGGTAGGGGCCTCGGTCCGGCGGTCCCGTCTTGACATGGCCCTCACCAGGCACGACGTCGACCGCGCGGCTGACGGAGGGTCACCCGGCGCGATCGACCGGTTGCAGATGGTGGTGAGCGCTTTCACGGTGGGCTCAAGATCCGAAGCACCACCGAAAGGAACACCCCATGCGTGGTCTGCCCGCACGGCGCATCGCGTCCTCCGTGCTCTGTGCCACCGTCCTGATCGGAATCGCCGGCCCCGCGGCCGTCGCGGCCGACAACGACTCGGCGCGGAAGCACGTCCACGCCGCGTCGAGCGTGCCGGTCCCTGGAGCCGACGGGCTGCTCGCCCAGGTCAAGGGCCTCGGCGATGTCGGCAGCGTGCTCACCCCGGTCACCGACCTGCTGAACCAGGTGCTCAAGGCCGACAACGGCCAGCTCTCCGCCGACCAGGCGCAGAAGCTCGTCGACACGGTCAACGAGGCCGTCGCCAAGATCACCGCGGCGGCTCCGGCCGCTCCGGCCGTTCCCGCGGCGCCCGCTGTCCCGGCCGTTCCGGCTGTCCCGGCGACGCCCGCGCTGCCTGCGACGCCCGCCTTGCCCGCGACACCCGCCCTGCCCGCGACGCCGGCCCTGCCCGCCCTGCCTTCGCTCAAGAGCGGCGACGACTCCAAGGGCAAGGCGCCCGCCGACCTGGCCGGTGACGCCCTCGCCTCCCTCCAGAAGGCGGTCGCCTCGCTGCTCACCGCCGTCACCTCCGGCAATGTCGGCGGGGTCGTCCCGGCGGTCACCGGTGTGGTGACGGGACTCGTCAACGTGGTCGCGGCCACGCTGCTGGGCGGCGGTCTGCCGGCGCCGAGCCTGGCCGGTCTCCCGGCGCTGCCCGCGCTGCCGTCCACGTCCTCCCTCCCCGCGGTGCCCGCCGCACCGGCCCTGCCGGCGGTGCCCGCGGTTCCGGGAGTGTGACGCGAGCAGTCGTAGAAAGGCCGTTGGGTCGATCCTTTCCGGGACCGGCCCAACGGCCTTTTCATATGAGGATGGGAAACGCCGATGAGACACACGCCGCATTCGGGTGGGGAGCAGAAAGTTTCTGCGCACGGGGTTTCCGGCGCGGCCGGAAATCGTTGGACACGGCGAAAGAATTCCCTCTGGTGACATGAGTTGCCGAAGAAAGGAACACGATGAAGTCCCTGAAGGCTGCCGCTGTCGTTGCCGGGTCCGTCGCCCTCGCCGGTGCCGCCGCGCCCGCGTTCGCCTACAGCCCCGCCGACGTGACGCCCACCAGCCTCACCGGCGCCGTCAACACCCTCACCAGTGGTCAGCTCCAGCCCGCCGACGTGATGCCGTTGCAGCACCAGTCGGACGCGCTCGACACCGAGAACAAGCAGTCCCCGCTCAGCACCGTCAAGGGTGCGGCCAGTGCGCTGAACCAGCACAACCCCCTCCTCGGCGGTCTGCCGCTGCAGAGCTGAGTCTCTCCGGTGGTGTTCGAGGGGCGTCGAGAGGCGTCCCTCGTTCGTGTGGCGGGGCGGCCGTGCCATCGGCCGGACGGGTGAGAACGCGGCCGGTGGCCTTCCGGCCCGTCGATAAGGTCGCGCGGTGACCTCAACCTCAAGCGAAACGCGCCCCTTCCGCGTCGCCGACCTCGGCACCCTCGTCGTCCTGGCCTGGAGCGGCGAGGCCCCCGACGGGGACATGCCCTACCTCCTCGCCTACACCCTGGGGGACGCCGCGGACGGCCCCGAGGCCGCCACCGCCGCCGTGGAACGCCTGCTGACCGACAACGGACTCCCGGTCGGCGGCAACGTCGTCGACGGCTCCACCCGGCCCAGCCTGCCGGTCACCATGCTCGTCGAGTCCGGGCAGGCCGTCCTCAACATGCCGCAGCTCAACGCCCAGTGCGTGCCGCCGCCCGAGTGGCTCGCGGCGGTCGAGGAACGCGGCTTCGCCTACCTCGTGTTCACCACCCGCCCCTGGCCCGAGGCCGAGCCCGGCAAGCCCGTCACCCCCGAGGCGCTGGCCGCGTTCGCCGGCTCCGAGGAGACCCTGAACGCCGCCGCGCACATCATCCTGCCCGCCCGCAGCCTGCGCGGCTGATCACCGGACAGCGGGCGGGAACACCGATTCCGGCCCGCTGATGGGAATTCGGGAAAAGCTGACTACTGCGGCACTCGGGGGAATCTTGAACTGATGTCCTTCCCGGCATCGTTACCCGGTCAGCACGAAGAGCCTCAGCACGCAGACCCTCCGAATTCCGAAAGGGACCGTACTCACGATGAAGTCGACCACCCGAGGAACCATCGCCGCCGTCATCACGGCCGTGGCCGCCGCGGCCGGCGCCGCGACCCCCGCCGCCGCGCTCGGCACGGTCCCGGTGCCCGTGCCGCTGGAGGGAGCGGAGAGCGCCCTCGGCATGGAACTGCCCCACCTGGGCGGAGAGGTGCCGGTGCCCATGCCGGGCACGCCCGAGGGCCCGCGGTACGTCGAGGGCCGGCTCATCCCGGAGCGGGCGCTGCCCCAACTCCCCGTCCACGGCGGCCTGCCCGGCCTCGGCCTGCGCGCCCCGCTGCCGCACGTCCTCGGCGACGGCTTCGACCACGTCGGCGTCAGCACCCCCGCCTCCGACCTGCGCACGCTGGCCCCGGGCCTGGCCCTGGACGTCCCGCTGACCCCGCCGAACCCCGACAACTTCGGCCTCCCGGACCTGAAGGCGCCCCAGGTGGGCGTGCTGGCACCGGTACTGCAGACCGTGCCGGGCGCGGACCTGGTCACGGGGGCCGGCCTCTAGGCCGTGGCACAGCGGTGGACATGGGCCCGGGTGGTGCGACCCGGGCCCTTCCGCTTGCCCTGAGCCTTTCGGACGGTGACCGTGCGGGGTGTCGGACGGTTAGCCCCTCGGACGAAGCGGAACGGACGAGGGAGTTGGGCCATGAGCGTGAGCGTCGGCGGAGTACCGGTGGGCGGGGAGGCGTTGAGCCCGGTGAGAGCGGGGCCGGTGCGCAGGACGCGGCGGGACGCGTTGCGCGGGGTGTTCGGTGCCGCGCTCGCCGTGGCCCTCGTGCCCGTGGTCGCGGCCTCGCGGCCCACGCGCTCCGGTGCGGATCCCGGGGACACCGCCTTCGACGAGACGTACCGGGGCCGTCGTATCCGCGGTGTGCTGAAGGGCGGTTGGGAGGTCACGGTGGACGGCCGGCCGCTGCATCTGATGCGGCGCGCCGACGGCACCTGGCTGAGCATGGTCGACCACTACCGCTCGTATCCCACCGCGCTGGAGGCGACCCGCGCGGCCGTCGACGAGCTGAGTCCGGGCCGGGAGCTGCGCGAGGCGGACGGTCCGATGCGGCAGATGCACATGGGGGGAGACCATGGCGTACACGCGTAAGGACGTCAGCACGCTCACCGCCGCCGAGAAGCGGCGGTTCGTGGCGGCGCTGTTGGAGATCAAACGGCGGGGCGAGTACGACGAGTTCGTGCGCACGCACATCGAGTTCTTCGTGCCCGACGGGGAGTACGGACTGCGCTCGGCGCACATGGCGCCCTCCTTCCTGCCCTGGCACCGGCAGTTCCTGCTGGACCTGGAGCGGGCGCTGCGCCGCGTCGACTCCTCGGTGACGGTGCCCTACTGGGACTGGACGCGGGACCGCTCCGCGACCGCCCTGCCCTGGACGAAGGACCTGCTGGGCGGCACCGGGCGGCGCTCCGACCACCAGGTGACGACCGGGCCGTTCGCCTACGCGGCGGGCAACTGGACGATCAAGGAGGGGATCACCGACGAGCCGTACCTCACCCGGGACCTCGGCCACGCCGCCGCGCCGATCGCGCTGCCGACGAAGAGCGACCTGGACGGGGCGCTCGCCGACCCCGTCTACGACACGGAGCCCTGGGACTCGACCTCCCGCACGGGGTTCCGCAACCGGCTCGAAGGGTGGGGCACCGGGTCGGGCAGCGCGTCCTGGCGCAACCACAACCGGGTCCACAAGTGGGTCGGCGGTGTGATGCTCGGCGGCGCCTCCGTCAACGACCCCGTCTTCTGGCTGCACCACGCCTTCATCGACCTCCAGTGGTCGCGCTGGCAGAGCAGGCACCGCGGCGCCCGCTATCTGCCGGCGAGGCCGCCGGGACCGGGCGACGAGCAGGAGGGGCGGGTCGTGGCACGGCAGGAGCGGATGCCGCCGTGGGACGTGACGCCGGAGCAGCTGGAGGACGTCGGCGGTATCTACCGGTACGCGTGACGCGATGGTCCGCCGCGGCTGACCGGCCGCGGACACGGGGAGAGCCCCGGCGCCTGAGGTGCCGGGGCTCTTCGCGTACGTCCGTCCGCGCGTGCGGTCGGATCAGTGGCCGTAGCCGTTGTCGCCGTAGCCGCCCGGGCCGGGGTGACCGCTCTTGCCGTGGTCGCTGACGTTGGCGCAGGTGTTGCCGAAGGCCGGGTTCAGCAGGCCGATCACGCTGATGGTGTTGCCGCAGACGTTGACCGGGATGTGGACCGGGACCTGCACGACGTTGCCCGACAGGACGCCGGGCGAACCGACGGCCGCACCCTGCGCGCCCGCGTCCGCCATGGCCAGGCCGGCGCCGCCGAGCGCCACAGCACCCGTGCCGAGGGCGACTACGGCCGCCTTCGCGATGCGAGACATCACGTTCTCCTTTGATTCGGTGACTGCGACGGCAGGACTCGCCACCGCACTCCGAGTTCAACGCGGCGGTCCATGCCTGGTAACGGCGACGGCGCGGGGATCACCTTTTTGAACAGGACTTCGAGCGCCGGGAGTGGCTGTTCGACGGCCGGAAATTCGGTGCCTTCGGCGGTGGGTGTCCACTAATCTCCCGGCATGGCAACCGACCAACTGCTCCGTCTGTTCGCCGAGCAGAACCGAGTACGCGCCTTCGCCGCGGTGGCCCTGGGCGCGGAGACCACCGAGCAGGTCGCCGAGGTGGCCGGCCTGACCCCGAAGGGGACGGCCGTCGCGCTGCTCAAGCTGCGCGAACAGGGCGTGGTGAAGACCATGGACGACGGCGAACTGCGCGTCGACTACGACCTGTTCAAGAACCTCGCGAGGCAAGGCGAGGAGCCCGCCGACGAGGGCCCGCTCACCGGCGACGAACACACCGACATGATCCTGCGGACCTTCGTCCGCGGCGGCCGGCTGATCCGCCTCCCCGCCCAGTGGTCCCGCAAGCAGGTGGTGCTCCAGCACATCGCCGAGCAGACCTTCACCCCGGGCGTCGAGTACCCCGAGCGGATCGTCAACGAGAAGCTGCGCGCGTGGTGCGAGGACGGCGAGGTCGACCATGTGACGCTCCGCCGCTATCTGGTGGATCTCCATCATCTGCGGCGGGGCGACGGCATCTACCGCCGCGCCAAGGCGTGACCTACGGCAGCTGCCGTACCGGCGAACCCGCGAGGTAGGCCCGGATGTTCTCGACGGCCTGGCCGTAGTACGTCGTGTAGTTGGCCCGCGACACATAGCCGAGGTGGGGTGTCGCGAGGAGGCGCGGTGCCGTGCGGACCGGGTGGTCGGCGGGGAGGGGTTCGACGTCGAAGACGTCGATTCCGGCGCCGGCGATACGGCCCGCGTGCAGGGCGGTGAGCAGGGCGTCCTGGTCGACGATCGCCGCGCGGGAGGTGTTGACCAGGTACGCGGTCGGTTTGAGGAGGGCGAGTTCGGCGGGGCCGAGGAGACCCCGGGTGCGGTCGCCGAGGGCCAGGTGCACCGAGACGAAGTCGCTGCTCGCGAGCAACTCCTCCTTGGACACGGCGAGTTGTACGCCCACCTCGTCCGCACGCTCCTTGGTGAGGTGCTCGCTCCACGCCGTGACCCGCATACCGAAGGCCAGGCCTACGTGGGCGACCCGGCTGCCGATCTTCCCGAGGCCGAGCAGTCCGAGGGTACGGCCGTGCAGGTCGGCGCCGACCGTCTGCTGCCAAGGGCCGCCGTCGCGCAGGGAGTTGCTCTCCTCGACGATCCCGCGGGCCAGGCCGAGCAGCAGGGCCCAGGTCAGTTCGACGGGCGGGGTCGAGGAGCTGGCCGTACCGCACACGGTGACGCCGTGCGCCTCGGCGGCGGCGTAGTCGATGACCGAGTTGCGCATGCCGGAGGCGACGATCAGCTTCAGGCGGGGGAGCCGGGCGATCAGCGAAGCGGGGAAGGGGACGCGTTCGCGCAGGGTGACGACGATGTCGGCGGTGGCGAGGGCGGCGGCCAACTCGTCCTCGCCGCCCAGGTGTTCGCGCAGGCTCACGACCTCCACGGTGTCCTCGACGAGCGACCAGTCGGCGAGTTCGGTCGCGACGTTCTGATAGTCGTCGAGGACAACACAGCGCAGGCGCACGGCGGTTGGGTTCCTTCTGTCGGGTCCCGGGTACCGGTTCCCCGGTGATCGACCGGAACGCTACTCCTCGGTGATCGGGAGCGCCGCGCGGGTGGGCTTGCCCAGGGCCCAGAAGAGGACGCCGAGGAGCATGAACCCGATGAGCGGTACGGCCTCCGTCAGCAGGTACTTCCCGCGCTCGGCGTGGGTCCAGCCGTCCGGCCTGAAGTCGCTGCCGAACCAGTGGTCGCCGGCCCCGGGGGCGACCAGCTGCACGCTGGCGAACAGGATGAGCGCGGTGAGGACGACGCTGATGAGGACGGGGAACGGCGCCTTGTAGGGGCGGGGGACGTCCGGGGCCTTGTGGCGGAGTACCGCGAGGGCCGGGAAGATGCCCAGGTAGCTGACGAGGGTGGTGGAGACGGCGAGGCCGAGGACGGCACCGAAGAGCTTGGCCGCGCTGCCGTTCGTCAGCTGGTGGGCCAGGACCAGGACGACGGTGGAGACCAGGCCGCTGAGCAGGTTGACCCGTACCGGTGTGCCGAACCGGCTGGAGATGACGCCGAGGAAGCGGGGCGCGGCGCCGTCGTAGCCGGAGACGGCGAGGGCGCGGTCGGAACCCATCACCCAGGTGACGCCGGAGGACAGCACCGTGAGGATGAACATGATCGCGGCGAGGTCCCCGAGCACGGTGCCGGCGCCGCTGAGCGTGGCGGTGCCGTCGGACGAGACCTGGCCGCCGTACACGGTGAAGACCTGGCGCATCGCGTCGAGGAAGCCGCCGAGGCCGGTGATGGCCTTGACCGGCAGGACGAGCAGGATGCCGAGGATCGGCAGGGCGTAGAGGACTACGGCGAGGGCGGCGCTGCGGAAGATGGCGTAGGGCACGTCCTTCTGGGCGTCGGTCATCTCGTCGCCGGCCGTGTTGGGCAGCTCGAAGCCGACGAAGTTGAACATCAGGAGGGGTACCAGGACGACGAAGCCCGCGTAGGTGGGCGAGAAGTCGCTGAGGCCGAATCCGTGCATGCCGTGCTTGATGGCGTAGACGACGACCGTGAGGGTGAACAGGCCGAGGAGGACGAAACGGCTCCAGGCGCCGATGGTGGGGATCCACTTGCCGACGTCGAAGGAGAGGATCGCGGCGAGCACGCCCACCCAGATGAACACGAGGGCGAAGACGTAGAAGGCCGGGGTGCTCAGGTCCTTGCCGTCGTTGAAGAAGGTGGTGAAGGCCGTGACGGCGGAGACGGCGAGGGTGCCGCCGAGCCACACCGGGTTGGTGATCCAGTACAGGAAGTTGTTGACGGCGCCCGCGAGGCGGCCGAAGGCCCGGCTGGTCCAGATGTAGGGGCCGCCCTCCTCCGGGAACGCGGCGCCGAGTTCGGCGGTCAGCAGCGCGGAGGGGATGAAGAACACCGCGGCCAGCACGATGAGCCAGGTGAACGCCTCGGCGCCCTTCTTGGAGATGCTGCCGATCGTGTCCACGCCGACGATGGTGCAGAGGAGGAAGAAGAGGATGTCGAAACGGCCGAAGTGCTTGCGCAGCTTCTGCCGCTCCGTCTGGGCTGCGGCCGGCCCACCGGCCGGCTCGGAGATTGTCTGACCAGCGGCCACGGAGGGCTCCTGCGGGGGTGCGGAGGGGCGGGATCCGGCCAATGATCAGGCGTCCTTGTGATGTCCCACAAGCATTCGGGTGCGATTCTTGACCATTACGTATCCACCCGGATGTAACGGAAACCGTGCCGAAACGTGGTGGCCGCTTTGCTGCGTCGCTTTGGTGTCGACGCTGGTCTCCCAGTCGGGGCCGCACGCCTTCGCCGAGGAATACGGTGAGTTGGGCCGCAGCGGGTGCGCCTCGGGCCAGGAGCCCTCGTCGGTGGAGATGTGCACGAAGGTCTTGATGCCCGCGTGGTGAGCGTCGATCGGGGTGTGGGTGCCGACCGGCTCGGATTCGCAGATGTCGCCCTGCGCGAAGGCGAAGGCGGGGTGCTCGCGCACCTCGTCGAGGTTGGCCGGGTTACCCGCGTACGTCAGCTTGTCGCGCGGGAGTGACCTGGACGTCGCGGCCGATGAGGGACACCTCGACCCGCCGTACGCCGGCGATGGAGGAGTCGCGCAGGACGACGGAGTACTCGACCTCGCCGGCAACCCGCAGAAGGTCACCGACACCACGGCCACCGGCGCCGGGGGCAACGACTACGTCTACCCCGGCTACTCCGCCGACCGGTCGACGTACACCCCCGGCCAGATGACGTCGCGGACAGTGAAGGGGGGACGAGCACCACGCCGATCTGGAACGAGTCGGGGCAGCTCGTCCAGACCACGGGCGCCTCGGCCACGTTCTACGCCTACGACGCGGACGGCAACATGCTGCTCCGGGCACGCGCCGACCGCCCTCGACTCGGAGGGCCCGCGTCCGCGTCCGCGACGCCTCTGCGGCGTTCTGGGAGATGCCGGCTGCTGCTGCGGACCTACCGCCACCTGGAGACCGCTTCCCTGGGCGCGGAGACCGTGCGCGAGAAGACACACCTGCGCACAGCACGTCAGCGGAACCGTGCGCTGGAGACTGACCGCCGGTGGCGCGGAGAACGCTCCCTGCCGCGCGGTACGGCAGGACGTCGCCGCCTACCCCTTCGGTACGCGGATGTCGACGCTGCTCAGCGTCTGCGGCCGGTCCGTGAACACTCTCAGCCGGACCCGCAGACGCTTCCGGTCCGGGAGGGCGTAGCGTCCGCCGGCCGGCACGAGCTCGTAGCGCGCCGACTGGTGCGGACCCAGCACGGCAGGGCCGCTCCGCACGGTCCAGTACGAGGAGGCGCTCTCGCCGGTGCTGGAAGCGAAGTGCGGAGCCAGCGCGGTGTCACCGGAGTTGGTCGCCCGCACGGTGAGCCCGTGGATCCCGCCGCTGTCGCCCCGTACCCCGCTGACCGTCAGCCGGACCGGTGGCCCGCTCGCGGCGGCGACGGCCACGCACACGGCGGCCGGCGCCAGCACCGCCGCCGCCACCGCCGCGCTGACGACCCGTCGCCGGCCGAACGGCAGCCGGGGTTGCCAGGCCGAGGCGAAGTCGGAGCTGGTGGCGGTGGCGGCGGCAGCGACCCACAACGGGGTCATCAGCAGGTAGTAGCCGTCCTGTGAACGCGTGGCCAGGTAGAACGCGCACCACGGCAGCACGGTGGCGGCCGGGCCCAGCCGCCGAACGAAGAGGGCGAACAGGGTGAGCAGTCCGGCGGCGAGCAGCACGCTGGCGTAGGAGTAGAAGTCCAGTCGGCTGCTGCCGTCGGAGAAGTAGTACGACAGGCCCATGATGCCCTGGCCGTGCAGGACCCCGTGTTGCGTGAACGGCAGGGCCAGGCCGGTGATCCAGGCACGGGGGCTCTGCGCGATGAAGTAGGCGTTGGCGGCCAGGGCCACGACCGCGGAGATCGCGGTGAACCGTGCGACCACGCCGAGCGCCGCCCGCGCCGGGAGTTCGCCGCGCCGTACCGCGTAGATGCCGACGAGCAGGAACGGCGTGAGGAACCAGGGCAGTTGGTGGGTCGCGCAGGCGGCTCCGAGGAGTCCGGCGCGCACGAGGTCCGAGCGGCGAAGCCGTCCCCCGGCGCCGATCGAGGGCCAGCGGATCACCACCGGGATGAGCAGCACGAGTGCCGGGATCGCCGGGTAGCCCATGGCCGCGTAGCCCTTGAGCATGGGGAAGCCCAGGCAGACCGCCGTCGCGGCCGACCGCCACGGTGTCGGCAGCAGCCACCACAGCACCGCCGCGCCGACGATCAGCAGGAGGGTCGGGACGAGCGTGGCCGCCTTCGCGCCGATCAGCGCGTACACGGGGGCGTTGAGCAGTACGGCCAGGGGCGGATACGCGAAGGAGTAGTCCGCGCCGCCCGACATCGTCTTCGTCACGCCGATGTGGCTGCGTTCGAAGATCCATGGCCATTCGTGCCCGTACACGGCGTGGCCGTGCACCAACTCGTGCGTGGCCTGGGTCATCAGGACCGTCTCGTCGTTCATCCCGCTGCCGAGGGCGTACGAGCACAGCGCCAGCACGATGCCCAGGAGCAGCACCCCCGCGTCGACCAGTACGAGAGCGCGACGCCTGCGCACGGTGAGGGCCAGGACGCCCAGGATGAGGATCCCGGCGTACCCGAGCATGATCACCGCGCCGACCTTGGGCCGGTTGGCGATCGCCGTCGACCACTCGCCGCGCGTGCCGATGAACAGACTGACGACGGCGAGCAGGGTGATCGCGCGGTGCAGCGGCGCGGGGCCGGCCGCCTGCGGCGGACTCGGGTGGATCAGTGGGGCATGGGTGGCGACACCGCCGACCGTATTGCTCATGTAGGGCACACCTCAAGCAGGCCGATCGTGATCAGCGGAGACTGCTCTTGTAGGAGAAGCCGACCATCCTATCCGTGCCGGTGGCGGAGCTTTCCGAGGCGAAACCGGGCGGAACCCGGCCAGTTGCGGCGAACCGGCGGTGAGGACCGTGCCGTTGGCGAACTCGAAGGGGCCGGCTTGGCGCCCCAGCCGTTGGCGGCGCCGCTCGAATCGGTTTCCGACACGGCGTCCGTCTCCGGTGTACCGGTGGGATCCACCGGGGAGCTGCCGAGAACCCGGACCAGGCCGGCCGTGTGGATGTGCTTGTTGGCGTTGTCGAAGGAGAAGCGCTGCGGGACGCGTCGCGTAGGTCAGAGACTCAATGGCGCCCCCGGCGGGACTCGAACCTGCGGCCAAGCGCTTAGAAGACAAGGAAGGCAGCCGGACGTAGGGGTGGGCAGTCGGGGTTGGTCGGTGGCGGCCGGATGGCTCACTCGAGGTTCATGGTGCCGGTGTGTCTTCGGGAGCGGCGTGTCCTCGCGCGGGGTTCGAGAGGGGAGTGGGGGAAGTAGCGCACGTGTGAGCCCTGCCGTGAGTGCGGGTCGGAGGGGTATCCGTGCCTGCGGGGCCCGGAACGGCGTTGTTGGCGCCTTGATGCGTATGGGCCTCTGGCGGGGGCGCCGGGGAGAGAT
This sequence comes from Streptomyces sp. NPDC088350, assembly GCF_044753545.1. Lineage (NCBI taxonomy): Bacteria > Bacillati > Actinomycetota > Actinomycetes > Kitasatosporales > Streptomycetaceae > Streptomyces > Streptomyces sp. NPDC088350. Next base: position 165,803 of record NZ_JBIVNL010000004.1, read on the forward strand.
GATCACGATGGAGATCTCCTACGACGTGCGGGTGTGGCAGATCGAGACCCGGCAGGGCCTGCGGCGGGATTCCTACAGGGGGCGCTGGTCGGTAGCCGGTCGCAGGCGAGGCAGGACGTTCCAGACGTACGCGCTTGCGGACGGGTTCCGCGCGGAGCTGTTGACCGCGACACACCGGGGCGACCCGTTCGATGTATTGACCGGACTGCCCGCAACCCATGGGCCCCGGGCGTCCATGGTCGGCTGGTACGACTTCGCCCTGCAGTTCGTGGACTGCCAGTGGCCTCGCGTATCGGCGAATCATCGCAGGAACACGGCCCGCACGCTCATGATAGTTACCACGGCACTGCTGACCTGGGACCCGCCGGGAGTAGGCCAGCGCAGAGTCCGAATTGCCTTGCAGCAGTGGGCCTTCAACACCGGCCGTCGCGACAGCGCGCCGGATGACGTGGTGGCGGTCCTGGGCTGGGTGCGCCGGCACACGCCGACGATGGAGGTCTGGAACGATCCTGCTGCGGTCGAGGACGTGCTGCTCGTGCTGGGCACCCTATTGGACGGCACCCCGGCTGCGGCTTCCTCGGTGCAGCGGCACCGACGGGTACTCAATCTGGTCATGCGGTATGCGGTCCGTCGTCGTGTCCTACTGGAGAACCCGCTGCCCAGAGGGCGGGGCGGCCAAAGAAAGAGGAGTATCGCAGTCGACCGCCGTTGCCTGCTCAATCCGCGACAGGCGGCGGGACTGCTGGACCGGGTGCGCCGTCGGCCGCGTGGTGGCGCCCGGCTGAATACGTTCTTCACCACGCTCTATTACGCGGGGATGCGACCGGAGGAGGCCGTCGCTCCGAAGGTGCGCGATCTCGTTCTGCCGCAGGCGGAGGAAGATGACCAGTGGGGCGAGGTGACTGTCCACGGCGCGGAGCCCGAGGTGGGGCGGCAGTGGACGCAGACCGGAACCGCCCACGAGCAGCGTGGGCTCAAAGGACGGGATGAGCGGGAGACGCGGTGCGTGCCGTGCCACCCAGCCCTCGCCCATGTGTTGGGAGACTATGTGGCTGCCCGGGCGCTGCGCCCTGAAGACCGTCTGTTCGCGGGGGAGCGGGGCGGCGTCCTCGCAGGTTCCGTCTACCGACGTGCGTGGCGGCAGGCTCGGCAAGAGGTTCTGCCGCCGCACGTGTGCGCGTCGCCGACCGGGAAGCGCATCTACGACCTGCGGCACACCTGTCTGACGACGTGGCTGAACAGTGGGGTACCGCCGGCGCAGGTTGCCGAGTGGGCAGGCACGAGCGTAGCCATGCTCTTCGTGGTGTACGCGCACTGCATCAGCGGTCAGACCAAGGAGCTTCAGCGCCGTATCGAGGCGGTGTGGGACATCGCGTCCCCTGACGCGGCGGCGTGACGATGGGGCCTTCATTCATCGGAGGTGCGTGAGGTGGTGGGCTCAGGACCGAGGGCGGTAGGGATCTGCGTACGGCTCCATGGACTGGCGGACCTCATCCCGGACCGGGTCCATGAGGGGCCCGGGGGCGTAGTAGCGGGCGCGGGCCTTGCCGTGGGGGACGAGCCAGCCGCGGGCGACGAGCTCTCGGATGTCGCGGATGGCCTGTTGGTCGCTCAGGTCCGCGTCCTGCTGGTAGACCGTGCGGCGGACCTTCGCGTCCGAGAAGGCGGGCAGCAGGGCGTAGACGACGCGCTCGTCCAGGCCCGTTGCTTCGACGGCTTCGACCAGACGGGTCCAGGCGCGGGACATCACGTCGAAGCGCCGCTGGGCCTGCTGCGCCTGGCGGTGGTGGGCGGTCAGGCAGAACCGGATCCAGGGGCGGGTGTCCCGTTCGGGGCTCCAGCGCGGGCCGCCCACTTCCTCCAGAATCTGGTAGTAGGCGTAGGTGTTCTGCCCCCGTCCGAGCCACTCCTCGATCGAGGAGAACTCGGGCGGCATCAGGGCTTCGCGGGAGAACACCAAGGTGGACAGGGCACGGGACATGCGTCCGTTGCCGTCCTTCCATGGGTGGATCTTGACGAGGTTGAGGTGGGCCATGGAGGCGCGGACGTGGACAGGGGCGTCGAGGTCGCCCTCGTTGAGCCAGCCGATGAACTCCGACATCAGAGCGGGAACGTCTGCCTGGTCCGGAGCGGTGTAGGCCGGGACCAGAGGGTCGTCGGGGCTGGTGACGTAGACGGGCCCGTCGCGCCAGCGGCCGGGGCGCTTGTCGAGGTGGTGGCCCTGGAGCATGAAGTGAAGGCCGTTGAGCAGGCCGGCGTCGTACCGGAAATCGTCACCGGCATCGGCGAGGGCCTGGATGTAGGTCACGCCGCGCTGGTAGCCCTCCAGCTCGGCACGCGTCTTCTCCCCGGTCTCCAGGGGTTCCTCGCCGGACATGAGGGCTTCTACGTCGTCCACGGTCGCGGCGTATCCCTCGATGGTGTTCGATCCGGCGATCGCGCGGGCGGTGAGGTTGCGGCGTAGCTGGCGGGTCCAGCGAGGGGTGGCGCGGAGCATGTGGCGCAGCGCGCGGCGCATGGCCTCGATCTCGTCGAGGACACGCAGATCGTCGGAGTCCAGGGTGGGAGTCACGTACAGCATGACTCAATGACACGATAATTGTGTCATTGGGTCAAGTCCCCGGGGGGGCGCGCGAGGATGGGCAGGGTGAGCGACCGCTAATCGGGTGTTGCGGCAGCAGCATGGTCAGGGTGGGTGAGCTGATCGGCTGGAGGCCGTCACGAAGTGGTTCGGCACGCGGGGCGTGGGTCTTCATAGATGGCATGACAAGGGGGCGGGGGCACCGTGGACGTATTCAGAGCGCATGAACAGCTCATCGAGGATTACGACGAGTTCACACGTTCGCTGGTCTGGGTGCGCGACCCCGCCATCCGTGCTCATCTCAAAGAGGAGCGCGACTGCAAGACTCGCTGGCCCGACCCCTGGATCTCGCTCAATCCGATGTTCCGCAAAGGCGGCACGGTGGCGGAACTCACCGAGCCGCGTGACGGCGAGCCTCCGGTACTGGCTCCGCTGTGCGCCCAGTACTTCCGGGACAAGCGAGCGGCGGAGGACGTGGACGGCCCGCTACTGGGTCCGGGAAGAACTTATCGACGCTCGTCTGGCGGCAGAGCACCCGTCGTTGCCGGAGACGGAGTGGCCGTACGACTGGCTGATGGGCTGGCGTGATGTGTGCCGGGCGGCGGATGAGCGGACGGTGATTGCTTCGGTGGGGCCGAGGACGGCGGTGGGTCATACGGCCCCGCTGCTCCTGCCTGTTGACCGTACGCTGCCGCTGGAAGGACTGCTGGCCAACCTGTGTGCGTTCGTTCTCGACTTCGCCGCCCGCCAGAAGATCCCGGGGGCTCACCTGACGTATGCCTATCTGGAACAGCTCCCCGTCCTCGGCCCGCACAAGTACGCCGCCCCCACCCCATGGCTCGCAGGTGAACCTCTCGCCGCCTGGATCCGCCCCCGAGTCCTCGAACTCACCTACACCTCCCACGAACTGGCCCCCTTCGCCCGCCATCTCGGCGACGAGGAACCCCCGTTCGTCTGGGACGACGAGCGCCGCTTCCTGATGCGGGCGGAGCTGGACGCCGCGTACTTCCACCTGTACGGGCTGTCCGAGGCGGAGGTCGCGCTCGTGCCGGACAGTTTCCGGGCGTTCCGCAACAAGAAGGCGGAGCTGTTCGCGCGGACCAGGGAGGAGATCCTGACGGTCTACCGTGCGATGGCGAAGGCGGCCGAGTCGGGCGGGCGGTACGCGCACCCGGAGCTGACCCCGGCGCCGGGCCTGGGGCAGCGTCACGAGCCGGGCAGGAGCCCGCTGACCAGGCTGCCCGTCAAGGCGGACGAGGAGGCTGCGGGTGAGCAGCCGCCGCAGTCCGAGGCACCGGAGCCGGGGTCGCCGGAAGGGGAGGACCCGGACGGGCAGTTGGGCTTCTGGGACTGAGAGCTGAGGCGGTGCCGTGATCCGATGGCGGTCACAGCTCGCCGGCGATGATCCCGTCCTGGAAGGCGGACCACTCCGAGGCGGTGAAGCGCAGGGGGGTGTGGCCGGGGTTCTTGGAGTCCCGGACGGCCCTTGCGCCGTTGGGGAGTTGGGCGACCTCGACGCAGTTGCCCTCTCCGCCGCTGGCTGACGCCTTGTGCCATACGGCCGTGGTCAGATCGACGGCGTACAGATCCGACTTGGAGTAGTCGCTCACTTGCGTTGGTTCTCCTCGATGCGAGAGATCAGTGCCAGTGAATCATCGGTCGGCAGCGCCGCCGCGACGATGCGTTCGAAGGCGTCGGCGAAGGTTCGAACGTCGCCGACGCCCTCAACGTAGGACGAGCCGATGAGATTCTCCAGTAGTACTACGTCCGGCATCGGCGGAGGAAAGGCGACCAGGCTGAAGCCGCCGACGTTGCCGGGGTGCGGAGTGGCGTCGAGCGGCATCACCTGAAGTGTCACGTGCGGCATCTCGGCGACGTCCAGCAGGCGTCGTAGCTGCTCGCGCATGGTGGTGGGCCGGAGCACGAAGCGCTGGTGCAGTGCCGCCTCGTGGATCACGGCCCAGAGCTTCAGTGGGCCGTCGGGCCGGGTGAGGACGGCTTGCCGGGCTTGGCGTACCTCAGCCAGCGCCGCGACCTCTTCCGGCGTGCGGGTGATGGCGTTGGCCGCGATGCTCTCGCGAGCGTAGGCGGCGGTCTGCAAGAGCCCGGGGATGAGTAGCGGCGCGAACTCGCGAATGCCGTCGGCGTCCGACTCAAGCGAGATGTAGTCGGCGTAGGAGGGGGAGACGATGCCGCTGTAGGTCTGCCACCAGCCTTGTTTGCGCGCGCCCTTGGCCAGAGCCTCCAACGCTTCCACGACGTCGGCGTCCACTACTCCGTACGCCTTGAGCAGGGGCGCCACTTCGGCAGGGCGAACGTAGCCGTTCGCGGTCTCGATCCGCGAGAGCTTGGGGCCGATCCAGCCCATCGCCTGCGCGGCGACATCAAGGCTGAGGCCGGCGGCGTTGCGGTACTGCCGCAGGGCTTGGCCCAGGCGTCGGCGGCGAACAGTGGGAATCGGGCGCGCATTTGGCATGGCGGCAGCATGACACCGTTCGGAGGCGACATCGACGGGAGTGAAGAGGCGATCATGCAATTCGGGTGACAAGGTTGCGAATTACTTCGTTGGTCCGTCGCGCTGAAGTCAAGTCGAAGCACTCAGAGTGCAAACGGCCGACTGGACATGCCTGCGTGCGCAAGGAGGCGTCATGCACCCCACCCCAACCCACCACCCCACCACCCCGCCACCCCCGGTTTCTACCTCCGCCCCCGCCCCCAGGGCTTCGCCGCCCACATCTGCGCCTCGTCCTCGAACCTGCGCGCCGTAAGGGAGTTGACCCGCACCGAACTCCTCACGCAGGGCCTCGCCCCCGGCGTCGTCGACTCCGCGCAGCTCGTCCTGTCCGAGCTGGTCGGCAACTCCGTACGGGCCTGCGGGGACCACGTCCCGCTCGTCGCGGAGGTGTACGTGACGTCGTACGGCATCGCGCTGAACGTCCACGACCCGGACCCCGGCGTGCTGCCGAGGCGGCGTGCGATCCCGCTCGACAGCGCGGAGGCGGAGGGCGGGCGGGGGCTCGGGCTCGTCGACCTGCTCGCGCCGGGGTGGCATGTGCGGTGCGCGGCGATCGGGAAGCAGGTGCGGTGCCGGGTGCCCGCCGAGGAGCCGTGAGCGGAACCGGCCGACCCGCGACGGTGATGTCCGGAAGCGCACCGTTCCTCCGGGGCGGCAATGACACCGGACGTGTGTTGTCAGTGGCGGCGGTTAAGTTGGAGGCGCTGGAGTCGAGCTGTTCGGGGAGCCGCGTGGGTGGCCGGTCGTGGCCCACGGGGAGGGGGATGTCATGAGTGCCGTCATGGAGTTGAGCGCGCGGTCGGTGTACGCCGCCATGCAGGTCCTGCACCGGCTGCCGGCCGGGCACGGGCTGACCTTCGCCGAGGTGTGGGAACGGGTGCAGGAGATCGATTCCACTCTGAAGGCGGAGTGGGACGAGGAGTTCCCGGACCTCGCCACCAACGCCCGGACGAAGTTGCGGTACGACAGCATCAACCTCGTGAAGGCGGGCTGGCTCCGTAAGACGGGCCGGAAGTGGTGGCTGACCGGGCCGGGGCGCCAGGCGTTCACCGCGTACGAGGGTGACAAGGACGCGCTTCTGGCGCGCGCCTTCGAGCGGTACGGGTACTGGAGCACCGAGCGCGCGGCCTTCAACCAGGCGGCGGAGTTGCTGGAAATGCTGCCCGACTCCAGTCAGTGGGTCGCGACCGCCGACCTCGCGGCAGCCATCGGGCTGGAAGAGGAACCGCTGCGGGCCTGGATCCAGGCCGGCCGGACACACGGCTGGCATCTCGCTCTGGGGCAGGACGGAGAGGTGCCCGAGCAACTTGAGCTGACGGAGGGCGAATACGACGAGTGGCGCATCCTGCTGGAGGAGAGCCGTGTCTACGACCTCGCGGCCTCCGGCGGGCGGGCCGTGCGAGCGAAACTCAATCGCCAGTTGCCGACCGATCAGCTGGCCGAGCTGGTGGCCGAGCAGGGCACCGCACCAGCGAAGACCGAACCGCCCCGTCGCGCCTGGCTGATCCGCGGCATGGATCTCGCTGGGGCGCCTCTGATTCGCTCCCTCTGGAGGGACAAGGGCGTCTGCACCCTCTCCGCGGACCGTATCCCCACCCTCGGGCAGGTGACGGATCCGGAGGAGATCCGCGAGATCGTCGACACCTACTACTTCGATCTGAGCCAGGCCCGTCGGAGCGAGACCGCCACTTCCTTCCAGGCGTTCCTCTCGCGGATGCGGCCGAACGACATCGTCATCACGACCGACGGCGACCGCATCTACCTCGGCGAGGTCGGGGAGGGCGAGGTGACGCAGACGGCCACCGGCGACGGGACGGTACTGCAGCGTCCCGTGGAATGGGCCAACCTCAAGGACAAGAAGCCGCTCACCCTCGACGACCTGCCCCGCCACCTCACCGGCCCCCTGGGCAATCCGAACGCAGGCCTGCTGGAGATCTCGGAGTTCACCGCGGACCTGGAGGTCCTCCTCGACGAGGACCCCAGCCGGACCCCGAGCGGCGCGGTCGCCGACGCCGAACTCCCGGACGCCACACAGGAGCTGGCGGACAAGCTGACCATGCCGGATACCGAGTGGCTCCAGGAGTGCGTGGAACTGCTGCGTGACCGGCCCCAGTTGATCCTCCACGGCCCGCCCGGCACCGGCAAGACGTACACCGCCCTTGCGCTGGCCCGCCATCTCACCGGCGGACGTGAAGCCAACATCCGGTTGGTGCAGTTCCACCCGGCCTATTCCTACGAGGACTTCTTCGAGGGCTTCCGGCCGCGTGCCGTTCCCCTCGCGGCGAAGGAAGGCAAGGAGGACAAGAAGGGGGCGGCCGGTTCGCGCACCGGGCACGACCGTTCCCCTGGCGGGTCGACTGACGGCCGGGGCCTGTCCGACGCCGGTTCGGGCATCGTGTTCGACCTGGTACCGGGGCCGCTGAAGACGCTCGCCGAGAACGCCGAGGACAGCAGGGGCGAGACGTTCGTCTTGGTCATCGACGAGATCAATCGTGGACACCTCGCCAAGGTCTTCGGTGAGCTGTACTTCCTGCTCGAATACCGCAAGGAGTTCGTGCACCTGCTCTACGGCTCGGACGAGGGTCACCGCTTCCGGCTGCCTCCCAACCTCGTCATCATCGGCACGATGAACACCACCGACCGCTCCATCGCCCTCATGGACGCGGCCATGCGTCGGCGCTTCTCCTTCATGGAGCTCCACCCGGCCCGGGAGCCGGTCAGCCTCTTCCTGGCGGAGTGGCTGAGGCGGAAGCAGCTCCCGCCCGACGCCGCCGTTCTGCTCGACGCCCTCAACGCCCGTATCGAGCGGGTCCGGCTGGACGACCGGGACTTCCGGATCGGCCCCTCCTACTTCATGCGGCCCGCCATGTACTCCACCCCGAAGGGGCTGGAGCGGGTCTGGAAGCACCAGATCCTCCCGCTTCTCACAGAGCTCCACTGGGGCGACGATGACGTGGACGTGAAGGCCGAGTACGGCCTGGACGCACTCCGGGAAGCGACGGGGCTGACCACGGAGACAGGTGACACGGACACGGACCGCGCAGTGCGGGCCGCGACGCTGAACGGCGTCCCGGCAGCGCCGGGAGCGGCGGAGTGACCGCTGTGGGAGACGACGCGCGAGCCGCCCTCGTGGTCGCGGAGACGGCGGAGGTCGTCCGACCGGGCGCCCCGCCGCCCACGACGCCTCCGCCCGCTTCCGGGACCCCGTCCGTACCGGACCCACGCCGTCCTCGGGGTGCGTCGCGTCGCGCATCCCCGGTGCCGTCGGCGAGCCCCTCGACGCCGACCCGTCCCATGGGTACCGGGCGCCCAACAGGCAGACGCGCACTCCAGTCCGTCGACGTCAGGGAGGGCGCGGGCTGGCACGCCTGGCCGCTGACCGACGCCCAGGTGGACACCCTGAGCACGACGGAAGCCCGGAAACTCGTCCACATCCGTCCCGCTCGGGACCGCCGGGGCGGCGCACGCTGGGAGGTCCAGGCCAGACGAACCGTCGGAGCCGTCAGACTCGGCCAGGGCGACGGCATCGTCGTCCTGCGCATCGCCCCGAAGATCACTGTCGGCCGGCTGCTGTACCTGCTGGCCCATGCCCAGGACAGACGACTGCGCTGGCAGCCCGACCCCGTCGACGCCTCTGTCCGCAGGGACCTGTTCCCCGCGATCGCGACACTCTTCACCCGCGCCGCCGAACGGGCCCTGCACGCCGGTCCGCTCTCCGGCTACAGCGGCCGGGAGGACACCGCGATGATGCTGCGCGGCCGGCTCCGTGCCGCCGCCCAGCTCCGTCGTCGCCCCGGCCTCGCCCTGCCACTGGAGATCGCCTACGACGAACACACCCCCGACATACCCGAGAACCAGCTCCTGCTCGGCGCCGCCCGTCGGCTTGCCCGCCGGGCGGACGTTCCGCCCGTCCTGCGTGCCAAGTTGCGCCGACTCGACACCCGGCTCGAAGGCGTCACCGCGCCACCACCCGGCGCCCCCGTGGCCGCCTGGACACCGAACCGGCTCAACGCCCACTACGTTCCCGCGCTGCGGCTCGCGGAGATCGTTCTGCGAGGGGCCTCGTTCGAATACGAGGACGGTCGGCCCGTCAGCGTGGATGGGCTGCTGTTCAACATGGAGAAGGTCTTCGAGGACTTCCTCGCGAACACCCTCGGCGTGGCCCTCGAACGGTACATCGGTGGACGCAGCCAGCCTCATCCGCGCACCCACCACCTCGACGACGCGAACGAACACATCCTGCTGCCCGACCTGGTACACCGGCTCCCCGGGGCGGACGGCGGCCTCCACCCCGCGATCGTCGTGGACGCGAAGTACCAGGAGGGAGTCAAGCGCGAGAACCTCTACCAGATGCTGGCGTACTGCACCTGCTTCGGACTGGCCGAGGGGCACCTCGTGTCGGCGGCGGGCGACACCGACGGCCCGCCCGTACGTGTCCCCGTCCCCGGGGGCGCTGTCACGCTCCACCGGCACGTCCTGGACCTGAGGCTGCCGTACACCGAACTCGCCGCCGGAGTCGACGAACTGGCCCGGACGATCGCCGCGGCCCGGACGACCACCCCGCGGCCCCGGGCGAGGGCGGTGACATGACCGGCGTACGCGCGCGTAGGGGTCGTAATCAGGACAGCTCGCCGGTGGCCACCCACGGGATCCGGCCATTCGGGCGTGGCCGTACCCGGGCCGCGAGGACCATGGACGTGCCATGACGTCCCCAGCAGCCGGTTCCGAAGGACACGCCGATCGCGCGGACGGTGCCGCGCGCGCCGACTACGGCCCCTTCGCGCACCTCACCGTCCCCAACACCGCCCTCTACCGCTGTGTGATGCGGGTGTTCACGGAGGCCAAGGAGCGCTTCGCGGTGCACCTGCGGCCGGAGGACGTGTACGCGGCGCTGGCGGTGCCCGAGCGGCCCTCGGACGTCGACGCCCTGACCAAGGCGCTGGACAGCCTGGCCGACTGGGGCAACCTCCGCGCCGACCCGGACACGGCCCGGGTCACCACCCCTGAGGACTTCTACCGCAAACGCTTCATCTACCAGCTCACCCAGGCGGGAGAGGCCGCCGAGGTCGCGCTGGGAACGTACGAGACGACACTCGGCAGGCGGGGCGAACTCCAGGCAGTGGCGCTGCACGACATCGTCGGCCAGCTGCACGTCCTGCTCGTCATCGCCGCGCAGGACGAACCCGATCCGGCGAAGACCCACCTCACGCTGGTGGCACTCACCGAGCGTTTCACCGCCCTCGCCGACAACGCGCGCGCCTTCATGGGCTCCCTGCAACGCACCATCGACCTGCACGGCGTCGAGGTGGACGCCTTCCTCGCCTACAAGGACCGCCTGATCCAGTACCTGGAGCGGTTCATCCAGGACCTGATCACGCTGGGCGGCCGGATTGCCTCGCTCATCGGGACGCTCGACGAACAGGGCGGTGTGGAAACGCTGTTGCGCCTCGCCGCGGCCCGGGAGGCCGTCGACGCGGCTCCCGGCGAGACGGAGGCGGCCGAGGAGGAGGCGTACCGGCGCTGGCGGGTTCGCTGGCGCGGGCTCACCGACTGGTTCGTGTCGGAGGAGGGCAGGGAGTCGCAGGCCGGCCTGCTGCGCAGACGGGCGCTCGGGTCGATTCCGCAGCTCCTGTCCGTCGTACGCCAGTTGAACGACCGGCGGGCGGGACGGACGGACCGTTCGGCGGACTTCCGGGAGCTGGCCCGCTGGTTCGCCGAAGCCCCCGACGACGAGGCGCGGCACCGTCTGTGGCGGGTCGCTTTCGGACTGCATCCCGCGCGGCACCTGACCGTGGACGGCGACACCCTGGCGGCCCGCGAGGCAAAGCCAGTGCCCGCCGCCACCCCTTGGCGGGAGGCCGAACCGCTCCGCATCAGCCCGCAGTTGCGCCGCACCGGCAGCTATGAACGCCGTGGCAAGCCGCGCCGGGTGGCCGACCGGACCGAGGCCCGTCGGCAACTGGCCGAACTCGCCGCGCGGCAGGCCCGGCAGACGGCCGAGGCCCGCGCGGCGCTCGCCACCGGCGGCGAGACCCGGCTGTCCCGGCTCGGCGAACTGGACCCGACGGCCTTCGCCCTCTTCCTGCGGCTGCTCGGCGACGCGCTCTCGACCTGGCGCCCCGGCATGACCCGGACGGTGGCCACCAGCGGCGACGGCTCGATGGAGATCCGGCTGACCGCCCTCGACGACGGGAGCCGGGCCGAGATCCGCACCCCGGTCGGGGTGTTCCGGGGGCCGGACCATCTCGTGGAGATCATCGACCTGGCCGAGGTCCGCCGGCACGACGGCCCCGTGGACCGTACCCCGCCCGACGGCCCCGAGGACCCGGAGAGTTTCCATGGCTGAGCAGCTCGGCGAGGTACTGGAAGGCCAGCGCGCCGCCGACCTCCAGAAGGCGGCCCGCGCCCTGCTGAAGGAACCGCTGCTGACCGTCGACGGCCCCTACCCGGACGAGTTCCGTCTGGTCCGCCGGTACGAGACGGAGCTGCGCGAGTGGTTCGACCGTAACGTCGGCTGGTCCCTGCGGGTGGACGCGGAGGCCGCCCGGCTGCGCAAGAATCCGGGTGCCCTCACCGACGCCACCCACCCGGCCCGCGAGCCGAGCCGTGCGGCTCTGCCCTTCACCCGCCGCCGCTATGTCCTGCTCTGCCTCACTCTGGCCTCGCTCGAACGTGGCGAGACACAGGTGGCCCTGGGCAGGCTCGCCGAGCAGGTGGTGCTGGCCGCCGCCGACCCTCATCTGGCAGCCGCGGGCATCACGTTCACCCTGGAACGCCGGGACGAACGCCTCGACCTGGCGGCCGTCGTACGGCTGCTGCTGCGGTGCGGAGTGCTGCGCCGGGTGGCCGGCGACGAGGAGGCGTACGTCAACGGGGCGGGTGACGTGCTCTACGACGTGCAGCGCAGGGTGCTGGCCGGGCTGCTCTCGACCCGCCGGGGGCCGTCCATGGTGACCGCCACCGGCCTCGACGACCGGCTGACGGAACTGACCGCCGAGGCCGCGCTGGACAGTGACGAACTCCGGTTCCGGGCGATCCGCTGGAAGCTGACCCGCCGCCTGCTCGACGACCCCGTGCTCTACTACGACGAGCTGACCGAGGACGAGCTGACCTACCTCACCAGGCAGCGCGGGTTCCTCACCGCACGCATCACTCAGATGACCGGACTTGTCCCCGAGGTGCGCGCCGAGGGCATCGCCATGGTCGACCCGCTGGACGACCTCACCGACGTACGCATGCCGGAACAGGGCACCCGCGGTCACATCACCCTGCTGCTCGCCGGACACCTGGCCGCACGCGAGGGACACGTCGGCCTGGCGGAACTGGAGCGCAAGGTGCGTGAACTGGCCGTGGAGTACGGGAGTTTCTGGTCGAAGTCGGCCAAGGAGCCCGGGTCCGAGACCGAGTCGGTCGCGTGGGCCGTCGAACGGCTCATGGCCCTCGGGCTGGCGACCCGGACGGCCGACGGAATCATGGCCCGGCCCGCCCTGGCCCGCTACGCGGTCGGCGTCCCGCAGGTCAGGGAGAGCGGAAGCCGCGATGGCGGAGGCCGCCGGTGACCTTCCAGCCGACCGCCCATCCCGTCTCCTCTCCGACGAAAGGCCCGCCGGTGACCGCACTGCCCACCCCCGCCCCCGGCCGGTGGCGCCCTCTGCGCATCGGACTCGTCGACCTCTTCCACTACGACGTCGAGGAGTTCTGGTTCCACGACGGCAGACTCCTGCTGCGCGGTAACAACGGCACCGGCAAGTCGAAGGTGCTGGCCCTGACCCTCCCCTTCCTCCTCGACGGCGACCTCTCGGCCCGCCGGGTGGAACCCGACGGCGACCCCGGCAAACGCATGGAGTGGAATCTGCTGCTCGGCGGGGAACACCCGCACCCCGAGCGGCTCGGTTACACCTGGATCGAGTTCGGCCGCCGGGACGAGACGACCGGAGAGGAACACTTCTGCACCCTGCTGTGCGGAATGAAGGCGGTGAGCGGGCGGGGCATCGCCCGGCACTGGTTCGCCGTCACCGACCAGCGCGTGGGCCCCGGGCTCGGCCTCCTGGACGCCACGGGAACCGCGCTGTCCCGGGACCGGCTCGCCGAGGCCATCGGCGCGCACGGGATGGTCCACGACACGGCCAAGGCGTACCGCAGGGCCGTCGACGAGACCCTCTTCGGCCTGGGCGAGAGGCGCTACGGCGCACTGGTGGACCTGCTGATCCAGCTGCGTCAGCCGCAGTTGTCCAAGCGGCCCAACGAGGCGGCGCTCTCCCGCGCGCTCACGGAGGCGCTCCCGCCCATGGACCAGGCGGTGATCGCCGACGTGGCCGAGGCGTTCCGGTCCCTGGACGAGGAGAAGGAAGAACTGCGGGCGGCGAGTGAGGCGGAGCGGGCGGCCACCGCCTTCCTCGACCACTACCGGCGTTACGCGCGCGTCGCCGCCCGGCGACGGGCCCGGCTGCCCCGCAGCGAGCACGCCCGGTATGAGCAACTGCAGCGCGACCTCACGCACGCGCACGCCGACCACGAACGTGCCGTAGCGGACCGGGCGGTGGCCGAGGAGAGGTCCGGGGCGCTGGAGGAGCGCATCGCCCGCCTTGCCGCGCAGGAAGCGGCACTGCGCGCCGGACCTGAGATGCGTGACGCGCGGGCACTGGAACAAGCGGCGGCCGACGCCTCTCGTACCGCCGCCGAGCGAGTCCGGGCCGACGAGGACCTCGGGCAGGCCGAGGCCGCGCATCGTCGTGCCACGGCCAGGCTGGCCGCCGCCGGGAACCGGCAGGCCGCCGCCGAGCGGGCGCTGACCGGCCTGCGCGACCTGATCGAGGAGACCGCCCAGGCCGCCCGCATCGCCGGCCCGCTCGTGCCGGAGGGTGCCACCGAGGCCGAACTGCGCCGCACGACCGGGGAATCGGCCGACCGTCGACGCCGCACGGTCGAACACCTGGAGCAGCTCACGGACCGTGTGGACCGGGCGGAGGCCGAACGCCGGGCGGCGTCGCGCCGGGCCGACGAGGCACAGGAGGAGGTCGTGCACAGTGGCTTCCGGCAGGCAGAGGCCGAGGAGAACGCCGCAGGCCAGGGACAGGCACTGATCGATCGTGTCCGCGCCCACCTCGCCGGTTGCCGGGAACTGTCGGTCCCTGATCTCCCCGGATTGCTGGACGGCCTCCAGGACTGGGTGGTCACGCTGGACGGCCCCAACCCCGCTCGTGCCACCGCGGCCGGGGCCCACCGGGCCCGTGCCGCGGAATTGGCCGACCACGGCGCCGAACTGAGCCGCCAACGTGCCGAACTGGCGGACCGACAGACACTGTTGGAGCGCGAGCTGGCCTCCCTTGGGCAGGGCGGACAGCCTGTTCCCGAACCGCCTCGCACCCGCACACCCGGTGTGCGGGACCGGCTGGACGGAGCACCGCTGTGGCGGCTCGTCGAGTTCCACGACACCGTCGAAGACCGCGAACGAGCGGGTCTGGAAGCCGCGTTGGAGGCGTCCGGCCTGCTCGACGCCTGGGTCCGACCGGACGGTACGGCGGTGGCGGCAGACGGCCACGACGTTCTTCTGGAGCCGAACGCGGCTGTCTTCGGACCGAGTCTCACGGATGCGCTGCGTCCGGCGGTGGACCACGGCGAGGGGCCGACGGCCACCGTCGGCGAGCCGGTGGTGCGACGCCTGCTCGCCGCGATCGGCCTGCTGCCGAGCGGTGGTGAACCACCCGAAGCCCGCGTCGCGGGAACCTGGGTCTCCGGTGACGGCCGCTTCCGGTCCGGCGCGCTGACCGGAAGCTGGACCAAGCCTGTCGCCGAGTACGTGGGCGAGGGTGCGCGGGAAGCGGCCCGACGGTCACGCATCGAGGAACTGCACGTGGAACTGACTGCTCTGGGCGAGCGGACGGAGGCGGTACAGGACGCGCTGCGGGCGATGGACCTGCTCCGCCATACCCTCGACGACGAACTGGCGTCCTTCCCCGACGACGACGCCCTGCGCACCGCCCACGCGCTCGTCGCGGCGGCCGTGGATGCCACGCACCGGGCACGCGCGCGGCACGAGGAAAGGACCCGGGACTTGGCCGAGGCGATCCGCGGTGCCGAAGCGGCGACGGCGGAACTGACCGCCACCGCCGCCGAAGTCGGGCTCCCCGCCGGCCGGGAGGCCCTGGCCGCCGTACAGCGATCCCTCACCGAACTCGCCACACTGCTGGCCACGTTCTGGCCCGCGCTGCGGGAGCGGGCCGAAGCCGAGGGGGCCGTCGCCGCCGAGCGGATGGAGAGCGATCGGGCCGCGGAACGGACCGCCGAACTCGCGGCGCGCGCCGGTGAGGCCATCCGCGCCGCAGACACGGCCGACGAACGCCATACGACCCTGCTCTCCACCGTGGGCGCGGCGGTCGCCGAACTCCAGCGACGTCTCGCCGAGACCGCCGCGGAGACGCGAACCTGTACGGACGGCCTGAAGGCCGCCCGGCAGGACTGGACCGACGCCGACCGGCTCGCCAGTCACGCCGAGGGCCGCACCGAACAGCTCGGCAAGGACCTGACCGAGGCGATCGCGGCTCGGGAACGGGCCATCGCCGCCCTGCGCCGCTTCGCCGCGACCGGAGTGCTGGACGTGGCCCTGCCGGGTACCGACGTCCCCGAGACGGACAACGAGGCCGGGGTCTGGGCGGCCACACCCGCGATCGCCCTGGCCCGAGCCGTCGAAGCGGAACTCTCCGGCGTCGACGACTCGGACGGTGCCTGGGAGCGCGTACAGAAGCGGCTGAGCGAGGAGTTCGCCAGGCTTCAGGACGCCCTGTCCCGCAACGGGCACAGCGCCTCCGGGTATCCGAGCGAGGACGGGATGCGCGTCGACGTCGTCTACCAGGGGCGCCGGCGAGCCGTCCCCGAGATCACCGAGGCGCTCGCGGCGGAGGTCGAGGAGCTGACCCGGATCCTGTCCGCGCATGAGCGCGAGGTCCTCGAAACGCACCTGATCACCGAGGTCGCCGGTACCCTCCAGGAGCTGATCGGCGCCGCCGAACGGCAGGTGCGGGCCATGAACGCGGAACTGGAGGAACGGCCCACCTCGACCGGGATGAGACTGCGGCTGGTCTGGCGGGGCTCCCGCAAGGCGCCTCAGGGGCTCGCGCAGGCCCGTGAGCGGCTGCGGCAGTCCGCGGATGCCTGGTCTCCCGAAGACCGGGCGGCGGTCGGGGAGTTCCTCCAGGCCCAGATCGCCCGCCAGCAGGCCGACGGCAGTTCCGGCAGCTGGCTGGAGGACCTGACCGCCGCGCTCGACTACCGTGCCTGGCACGAGTTCGGCATCGAGCGGCAGCAGCACGGCAAGTGGGTCCCCGCCACCGGACCGGCCTCGGGCGGGGAACGCGTACTCGCCGTGTCCGTACCCCTGTTCGCGGCGGCGTCCTCGCACTACGCGAGCGCGCGGGCACCGTACGCTCCCCGGCTGGTCACGCTCGACGAAGCGTTTGCCGGAGTGGACGACGACTCCCGCGCCAAGTGCCTCGGCCTGCTCCACGCCTTCGACCTCGACGTCGTCATGACCAGCGAACGCGAGTGGGCCTGCTATCCGCAGGTTCCGGGCATCGCCATCGCCCAGCTCTCGCGAGTCGACGGGATCGAGGCGGTCCTGGTCACCCGCTGGGAGTGGGACGGGACTGAGCGTACGCGTGGGATGGAGCCGGATAGTGCCGGATCAGAGGCGATGGCGGCGGTGGACGACGGCGAGCGGTGGGCGGCCGTCGGCGGGCAGGCTCAGGAATCGCTGTGGACATGACTGAAGCCGTGGGCGTTAAGCGGTGGCCATGACAGAAGACGCCGAGCGGCTACCGGCAGGTGTCGACGAGGAGCGTCTGGGGCGCCTCTTGGGCGGTCCGGAGGTGTCCTGGCTCGTCCAGCGTGTCCGACACCGTATGGCCCGCGAGAAGCCGCTCACTGGCGCGTCCACGCTCACCGCCCCTACGGATGCCCAGCGGCGTGCGGCCGAGCGCCTGCTGGGACGCGGTTCCCGCGAGGGCGGGTCACTGACCGTACGGCTGGAGGACGTGGACGCGGTGTTGCGGCGCTCCGGGGTGAGCCCGGACGGTCTCGCCGCCGCCGTCGTCACCCTGACCGGCCCGGTGGATCCGATCGGCGAACAGAGGGCCAGGGAGGCCCGAGCATGGGAGCAGGCATACGCTCCGCTGCGGCTCCTCGGACCTGACCTTGCGGAATGGGCGGCCAGGGTCACCGGCAACGGTCAGGTACGACGACTCGCCCGTACTCCGCAATCCGCGCGTTTCCTCCTGGAGAACGCCGTCAAGGCGCTTGACGCTCTGCCCGCCGACCCCGCCGTGTCCGTCACGGCTTTCGCGGCACAGATCCTAGGAGACGCCCATGCTCTGGACGACGGAAAGCCGTTGACGACCGTTGTGCGGTCCGCGGTTCACGCGTGGACCGGGCTTGAGGAGGAGAAGGGGACTCGTCGGCAGAGAGAGGTCTGGGCCGCGGTTGGGCTCCTGAAGGACGACGTGTCGTCGACCGTTCTCACCCTCAACCTTCGTGGAACACCGGCCCTGGACTGGATGGCGGACATGGGGGAACCCGTGGTCCTCACCCTGCGCCAACTGGTTCGTCAGCCGATGGCACCGACAGTTGTCGGCGAGCGGACCTGCCCACAGCTGATTCGCGTCTGTGAGAACCCGGCCGTCCTCGCGGCAGCGGCGGAAGCGTACGGGCCGGAATGCCCACCCATGGTCTGCGTTCAGGGTCAACCGTCCGCCGCGGCACTCACTCTGCTGCGCCGGATGTACGACCAGGGCACAACCGTCCTGTACCACGGAGACTTTGACTGGGGTGGCCTGCGCATCGCCTCGACACTGCTGCGGAGCATTCCGTGGTCTCCCTGGCGTTTCACGACCGCCCACTACCGTGCTGCGGTCGCTTCCGGTCTCAGTTCGTTGGACCTGACCGGAATACCGACCGACGCGCCCTGGGACCCGCCTCTCGCGCAGTCGCTTGCCGAACTGGGCGTCCGCATTGAAGAAGAGACTGTCCTTGACGACCTCTTGGGTGATCTCAAGCCAGTTCGCTGAGATGGAGAGAACAGGGCAGGCGCCGCTTTGACGCCTGCCCGATGTTTTCCCAATGGGCCGCCAGAATGGCTCTGACCAGGCATTACTCGCCCGTAGACGGTGACTGGCTGTGGAACGACTCCCGAACCGGGGGACGTATGGGGGACGGGGTGCTCTGATTCAGGGGTATGAATCAGAGCAAAACGGCATCCCTGGCAACGAAAAAACCCTTCACGGCTGATCTCGCGAAGGGTTGGAAAGTGGCTCTGACCTGCAAAAATAGGCGCCCCCGGCAGGACTCGAACCTGCGGCCAAGCGCTTAGAAGGCGCCTGCTCTATCCACTGAGCTACGGGGGCCGGGTGTGGTGGCCTCGGTCGTGGTGTGCCCGGGTGTGGGCCGGTCCGTGACGTTGCCGGGGACAAGGATAGGGCTCCCGGGTCCTTGTCCCTGTTGCTTCCCCTCCGTGGCTCGATGTGGAGGTTCGGTGAAGCGGTCCTGATAATCGCAGGCAGGTACGAATCGTGCATCGCTTTTGGCATCCGGCGCCACGGGTGTTGTGCACTCGTTATGCCTGGACTGTGCCCATGCCCCAGTCATCCCTTCCGTCCGTTGTGTTCTGTCGGCGCGCAGGCATGCGCATATGCTTCAGAATTCCCCCAAAATTGGGCATTCTTCACATGTGGTGACCTTGGACGTACGGCCTCAGCTGCTCGACGCACTCTCCGCCCTGCGCGACCGTGTCGCCGCCGCACGCTTCCCGCTGCCCCTGGCGGGGGCTCCACGCGCGCGTGCCAACCGCGACGAACTGCTCGCCCAGCTCGACGACTATCTGGTGCCCCGCCTGAAAGAACCCGAAGCACCCCTGCTGGCCGTCGTCGGCGGCTCCACCGGCGCGGGGAAGTCGACGCTCGTCAACTCCCTTGTCGGACGCCGGGTCAGCGAGGCCGGCGTGCTGCGGCCGACGACCCGCACACCGGTGCTGGTCTGCCATCCGGAGGACCATCACTGGTTCAGCGGGATGCGGGTACTGCCCGACCTCACGCGCGTGTGGGTGCCCCATCAGGACCCGGGGGACGAGTTGCTCCTCCCCGGGGAGGACGGCACGCGGGTGCTGCGGATCGAGACCGCCGACACCCTCCCGCGCGGAATCGCCCTCCTGGACGCCCCCGACATCGACTCCCTGGTGGCCGACAACCGGGTGCTGGCCGCCGAACTGATCTGCGCGGCCGACATCTGGGTCATGGTGACCACCGCCGCCCGCTACGCCGACGCCGTGCCCTGGCACCTGCTGCGCACGGCCAAGGAGCACAACGCGACCCTGGTCACCGTCCTCGACCGGGTGCCCCACCAGGTGGTGTCCGAGGTGTCGCGACAGTACGGCGCCCTGCTCGCCAAGGCCGGACTCGGCGACGTACCCCGCTTCACGGTGCCCGAACTGCCCGAATCCGCCTGGGGTGGGGGGCTGCTTCCGGCCAGTGCCGTGGCGACACTGCGGAGTTGGCTCGTCCAGCAGGCCCAGGATCCGGGGGCCCGGCAGGAGTCCATGGCGCGTACGGCCTACGGAGTCCTCGACTCCCTCAAGTCGCGGATGCCCGAGCTGGCCGGCGCCGCCGCCGCCCAGTACGCCGCCGCGCTGCGGCTCACCGCCGCCGTCGACGGGGCGTACGACAGCGAGCACGCGCGTGTGCGGGGGCGGTTGCAGGCCGGGGCCGTGCTCGCCGGGGACGCGTTGAAGCGCTGGCGCGCCTTCCCGCTCGACTGCTCCGCCGGTGAACTGCTCGACGCCCTCGCGGAGAGCCTCGCCGCACTCCTGCTGTGCTCCGTCACGGCCGCCGACGAACGCGTGGACGACGCCTGGCGGCGCGAACCGGCCGCCGGCGCCCCCGAACTCACCGACCGCGATCCCACGCTGGAGAGCGCCGAGCACCGCATCGGGATGGCCGTACGGCGGTGGCGGCGCGAGCTGGAGGAGTACGCCGAGGAGGAGGTCGCCGACCTCGACCGGAGCATCGCGCCCGATCCCGAGGTCGTCGCCGCTCTCGTCGCCACCGCCCTGCTGGGCGGCCGTAGGGCGCGGTCCGCGGGCGAGGGGCTCGCCGAGCGGATCGGGGCCCACGGCGCGCTGCGGCTGCGGGACCGGGCCGGGCGGCTGCTCAACGACCATCTGGACCGGGTCGTGCACACCGAACGCGAACGGCGGCTCGCCCCGCTCGACGCCCTGGACGTGCACCCCGAACCCCAGGCCGAACTCATCGCCGCGCTGTCCGTACTGCAGAAGGAGAGGTGACCGGTGACTGCCGTCACTGACCAGGACCACACGGACGAGATGGATCACGCCGATCCCTCCCCTGTAGAGGGCGGTTCAGAGGAATCCTCAGTGAACCGTCTCCCCGTAGAGGACGCGGAGGACGTGGATTCCGTACGACTGGAGGAGGCGGGTGACCTGGAGGACACCGACGGCCACGCGCGCGTGTCGACCGACGCCGGCACCTCCAGTCCGGCGGACACCTCCAGTCCCGCGGACACCTTCAGCCGTACGGAGTCCAAGGCGTCCGCGGACCCGGCGGACCCCGAGGAATCGGCCGGCTCCTGGGACGACGGGCTGATCGCGCGGCGGGTCAACGAGACCACCGCCGCGCAGCAGGCCGCCGCCCTGGAGAGCAGGGCCTCCCGCGCGCAGGCCGCGCACACGGCACACGCCATGCAAGCCGCCCACGTACCCGCCCCGTTGGCGTACGACGGGCCGCTACGGTCCCGTCTCGACGCGCTGCGGGAGCTGGTCGGACTCTCCAGGACCCGGCTCGACAGCGGGACCCTCGCGGAGGCGGGGCGGGTGCTCGACGAGGCGGCGGCGCGGCGCAGGCTCTCCGGGCAGCACACCGTCGTCGCCATCGCGGGCGCCACCGGCAGCGGCAAGTCGCAGCTGTTCAACGCGCTCGCCGGAGTGGCCATTTCGGAGACGGGCGTACGACGGCCCACCACCGCCGCGCCCATCGCGTGCAGCTGGAGCGACGGCGCGGCCACCCTCATCGACCGGCTCGGCATCCCGGGACGGCTGCGCCGGCGTCCCCTGCAGAGCGCCGAGATGGAGGCCCAGTTGCGCGGGCTCGTCCTGGTGGACCTGCCCGACCACGACTCGGCGGCCGTGGCGCACCGCGAGCAGGTGGACCGGGTTCTCGCGCTCGTCGACGCGGTCATCTGGGTCGTCGACCCGGAGAAGTACGCCGACGCGATCATCCATGAGCGCTATCTGCGGCCGATGGCGGGCCACGCGGAGGTCATGTTCGTCGTCCTCAACCAGATCGACCGGCTCCCCGGGGAGGCCGCCGACCAGGTCCTCGACGATCTGCGGCGGCTGCTCGACGAGGACGGGATCGCCCTGGGGGAGTACGGCGAACCCGGCGCGACCGTGCTCTCCCTGTCCGCGCTCACCGGGGACGGCATCCCCGAACTGCGCGAGGTTCTGGGCCAGTTCGTGGCGGATCGTGGAGCCGCCGCACGGCGAATCTCAGCCGATGTCGACGCCGCCGCGTGGCGACTGCGGCCCGTCTACGCCACCGGGCGGCGCACCGGGCTCAGCGAGGAGGCGCGGGACGAGTTCGCCGCGCGGCTCGCGGACTCGGTGGGCGCCACCGCCGCCGGTGAGGCGGCCGAACGCGCCTGGCTGCGCAACGCCAACCGCGCCTGCGGCACACCCTGGCTGCGGCTGTGGCGCTGGTACAACGACCGGCGCGAACCCATCACCGGCCGGCTGCCGGTCCGCGCGCAGGCGGACGAGGAGGCCACGGCACGCCAGCGCGTCGAACAGGCGGTCCGCACGGTCGCCGACCGGGCCTCCGGCGGGCTGCCCGCGCCCTGGGCGCAGGCGGTGCGGGAGGCGGCCGTACGCGGGGCGCAGGGGCTGCCCGAGGCGCTGGACGAGTTGGCGGCGCGGGCCGGGCTGCCCGTGGGGCGGCCACCGCGGCCGGGCTGGTGGCCGGCGGCCGTCCTCGCGCAGGCCTCCATGACGATCCTCCAAGTCGTCGGCGGACTGTGGCTGTTGGGCCAGATCATCGGGTTCATGGCACCGAATCTCGGGGTGCCGGTGCTGCTGATGGTGGCCGGCATCATCGGCGGCCCGCTCGTCGAGTGGAGCTGCCGGATGGCGGCCCGCGGACCCGCCCGGCGCTACGGCCTCGACGCGGAGCGGCGACTGCGGGAGGCGGCGGCGGGCTGTGGACGGGCGCGGGTGCTCGATCCGTTGGCCGCGGAGCTGCTGCGGTACCGGGAGGTGCGGGAGCAGTACGCGCGGGTCACGGGGGCGGGCGTCGGCGGCGGGTGAACGGCGGGCGTCGGGGCCGGGTGAACTTCGGTCCGAACGTCGTTCCCTCGTGCGGGTGATAAGGATTTCCACAGGTGGGCGGTGGTCCACAGCGCTCAGCGGGCCCGGCTCGGCGGAGGCAGTCTGACTGCAGCCGTACGGGACGGGCCCGTACGCGTTTCCGCCCGGCCCGCGTGGCCGGGTGAGGGAGGGGTGCGCGATGAACGACACCACGATCTGCGCGGTCGGGAATGTGGCGACGCAGCCGATGTACCGGGATCTGGCGGCGGGACCGTCGGCACGGTTCCGGCTCGCGGTGACCTCGCGGTACTGGGACCGCGAGAAGAACGCGTGGACGGACGGCCACACCAACTTCTTCACGGTGTGGGCCAATCGCCAGTTGGCGACGAACGTGGCGGCGTCGCTGTCGGTCGGGGATCCCGTCGTCGTCCAGGGCCGGTTGAAAGTGCGTACGGAAGTGCGCGAGGGACAGCCGAACTGGTCCTCGGCGGACATCGACGCGGTGGCGATCGGCCACGACCTGGCGCGCGGGACCTCGGCGTTCCGGCGGGCCAACAAGGCGGAGACCGCGGCCTCTCCGCCCCGGCCCGAGCCCAACTGGGAGACACCGACAGGGGATTCCGCCGCCGATTCCGCCGTCGATTCCGCCGCGCATTCCGTCTCCTCCGGCCAACAGCGCGCGGAGCCGCTCGTGGTGACGTGATGTCAGTGAATGCCCCGAGCTGATCGAACTGCGGCTTATCGATGAATGCGCTCCGAACGACCTGGTGGATTTGTCGATAAGCCCTGCTCGCAAGCGATCTTGGGGATAACGATTCCGAGTCGGATCGGTTATCCGATGACCCGACTGGAGAACGGGGTCCGCCCGCGTCCCTAGGATGCCGGGCATAGCTCGGGCACAGCTCCCGGCGCTTTGATTCTGCTGGTGGGACCGCACCCCCACGTCGACGGGTCCTGCTCGAAGGGGAATTCCGTGTCATCTGCGTTGTCTGTGTTTTCCGCGCTGTCCCTGCGCGGCCGGGGCGCCGTGCGCTTCGTCGCCGCGACCTGGGCGTGCGGGCTCGTCGCCGCCGGAGTGCTGGCCGGTGCCGGCCCGGCCTTCGCCGACGAGACACCGCAGACCCAGGGCGGGGCGACGGCCACCATAGGCGGGCTCAAGACGTACGGCGAGGCCGTGATCCACGCGGCCGGCGGCGACCAGCAGGTCTCCGCGGGCCTGTTCGAGATGTCCGTGGACGGCGGCGGCACCCTGCAGACGTACTGCGTCGATCTCCAGAACCCCACCCAGCGGGACGCCAAGTACCACGAGACCGCGTGGAGCGGCACCTCGCTGGGCGCCAACAAGAGCGCGGGGAAGATCAGTTGGATCCTCCAGCACTCCTACCCGCAGGTGAACGACCTCGCGGCGCTCTCCGCGAAGGCCGGCACGACGGGGCTGACCGAGCAGGACGCGGCGGCCGGTACGCAGGTGGCGATCTGGCGCTACTCGGACGGCGCCGACGTCGACGCGGTCGACCCGCAGGCGGAGAAGCTCGCGGACTATCTGGAGAAGAGCGCGCGTGACGTCGCCGAGCCGAAGGCCTCACTGACGCTCGACCCGCCCGCGGTCTCCGGGCACCCCGGCGAGCGGCTCGGCCCGGTGACCGTGCACACCAACGCGAACGGGGTGACGGTGACGCCGCCCGCGGACACCGCCACCACCGGCGTGCGGATCGTCGACAAGGACGGCAAGGTCGTCACGTCCGCGGCGGACGGCAGCCAGGTGTTCTTCGACGTACCCGCCGACGCGGGAGCCGGGTCGGCCGAGCTGACCGTGCAGGGCTCCACCACCGTCCCCGTCGGCCGGGCCTTCACCTCCGAGAGCAGAAGCCAGACGCAGATCCTCGCCGGTTCCAGCGAGTCGACGGTCTCCGCCGCCGCGAGCGCGGACTGGGCGAAGACGGGCGCCATACCGGCACTGTCGGCGCAGAAGAACTGCGCCGAGGGCGGTGTGGACATCACGGCGGCCAATCAGGGCGACGAGACGTTCACCTTCGAGCTGATGGGCGTCGAGCACGGTATCGACGCCGGGAAGTCCCGGACGGTGACGATCCCGCTCCAGGAGGACCAGGCGTACGACTTCACGATCACGGCGCCGAACGGCTACGAGAAGCGGTTCACCGGAGTACTCGACTGCCGGACCCAGAGCGACGCGGGCGGTGACGTGACGCAGACGCTCAGTGAGCCGAGTCCCGCGACGGTGGGCGGCACCACCGTCGACACGAACCTCGCCGAGACGGGCGGCTCCGGCATCACCCCGATGATCACGGTCGTCGCCCTCGGCCTGGTCGGCATCGGCGCCACGACCCTGGTCCTGCTCCGGGACCGGAAGCCCGGCCAGCAGGGCTGAGCGCTACCGGTACCGGTACCGGTACCGGTACCGAACACCGTCGACACCGCAGCCCCGGGCCGCGACGACCCCGGCGTACGGGTGCGGATACGGAGCAACGGGTTCGCGTACTGGCCGCGGAACGGCACTCCGGGCAAGCCGGCCCAGCGGCGAACCCCCAGCTCATGGCTGCCCCACCCATACGCGTTTCCCCCGGGGGGTGGCGGTCAGGCAAGATGGGTTACATCTGCCCACTCCAGATTTCAAGCTGCCGGACGGTTTCTCTTGGCTGAGTACATCTACACCATGCGCAAGACGCGCAAGGCGCACGGCGACAAGGTCATCCTTGACGACGTGACGCTGAGCTTCCTGCCCGGCGCGAAGATCGGTGTGGTCGGGCCGAACGGTGCCGGTAAGTCCACCGTTCTCAAGATCATGGCGGGCCTTGAGCAGCCCTCCAACGGCGACGCCTTCCTGTCGCCGGGTTACAGCGTCGGCATGCTCCTCCAGGAGCCCCCGCTCGACGAGTCGAAGACGGTCCTGGAGAACGTGCAGGACGGCGCCGCCGAGATCATGGGCAAGCTCAAGCGCTTCAACGAGGTCGCCGAGCTGATGGCGACCGACTACTCCGACGCCCTGCTCGACGAGATGGGCAAGCTCCAGGAGGACCTGGACCACGCCAACGCGTGGGACCTGGACACCCAGCTGGAGCAGGCCATGGACGCCCTGGGCTGCCCGCCCGGCGACTGGCCCGTCACCAACCTCTCCGGTGGTGAGCGCCGCCGCGTCGCGCTCTGCAAGCTGCTCCTCGAAGCCCCCGACCTGCTGCTCCTCGACGAGCCCACCAACCACCTGGACGCCGAGTCCGTCCAGTGGCTGGAGCAGCACCTCGCGAAGTACCCCGGCACCGTCGTCGCCGTGACCCACGACCGGTACTTCCTGGACAACGTCGCCGAGTGGATCCTCGAACTCGACCGCGGTCGCGCCCACCCCTACGAGGGCAACTACTCCACCTACCTGGAGAAGAAGGCCTCCCGCCTCAAGGTCGAGGGCCAGAAGGACGCCAAGCGCGCGAAGCGTCTCAAGGAGGAGCTGGACTGGGTCCGCTCCAACGCCAAGGGACGTCAGGCCAAGTCCAAGGCGCGTCTGTCGCGCTACGAGGAGATGGCCGCCGAGGCGGACAAGATGCGGAAGCTGGACTTCGAGGAGATCCAGATCCCGCCGGGCCCGCGCCTGGGCTCCATCGTCGTCGAGGTCAACAACCTCTCCAAGGCCTTCGGCGACAAGGTCCTCATCGACGACCTCTCCTTCACCCTGCCGCGCAACGGCATCGTCGGCGTCATCGGCCCGAACGGCGCCGGCAAGACCACCCTCTTCAAGATGATCCAGGGCCTGGAGACGCCGGACTCCGGTTCCATCAAGGTCGGCGACACCGTCAAGATCTCCTACGTCGACCAGAGCCGCGAGAACATCGACCCCAAGAAGTCGCTGTGGGCCGTCGTCTCGGACGAGCTGGACTACATCAACGTCGGCCAGGTCGAGATGCCGTCCCGCGCCTACGTCTCCGCGTTCGGCTTCAAGGGCCCCGACCAGCAGAAGCCGGCCGGCGTCCTGTCCGGCGGTGAGCGCAACCGCCTCAACCTCGCGCTCACCCTCAAGCAGGGCGGCAACCTGCTCCTCCTCGACGAGCCGACGAACGACCTCGACGTCGAGACCCTGGGCTCGCTGGAGAACGCGCTGCTGGAGTTCCCGGGTGCGGCCGTGGTCGTCTCCCACGACCGGTGGTTCCTGGACCGGGTCGCCACGCACATCCTCGCCTACGAGGGTGACTCCAAGTGGTTCTGGTTCGAGGGCAACTTCGAGTCGTACGAGAAGAACAAGGTCGAGCGGCTCGGCCCGGACGCCGCGCGTCCGCACCGCGCCACCTACAAGAAGCTGACCCGGGGCTGATCTCTTGCGCCACATCTACCGCTGCCCACTGCGCTGGGCGGACATGGACGCGTACGGCCACGTCAACAACGTGGTCTTCCTCCGCTACCTGGAGGAAGCCCGTATCGACTTCCTGTTCCGCCCGGAGAAGGACTTCAAGCAGGGCTCGGTCGTGGCGCGCCACGAGATCGACTACAAACGCCAGCTCGTCCACCGGCACCACCCGGTGGACATCGAACTGTGGGTCACGGAGATCAGGGCGGCGTCCTTCACCATCGCCTACGAGGTGAAGGACGGCGACCAGATCTACGTCCGCGCCGCCACGGTCATCGTGCCCTTCGACTTCGAGGCACAGCGCCCGCGCCGGATCACCGCCGAGGAACGGGAGTTCCTGGAGGAGTACCGGGACGACGAGGAGGAGGCCGTCGCCGCATGACGGTCCTCCACCTCGCCGACGAAGGGGAGACGGCGGATTTCGCGGCCTTCCTCTCCCGGCTGCTCCACTACGACCGCGGAGCGGCGGTCCGCCTCCAGGCGGCCGGCACGGCACTCGCCGTCTTCGGCCGTCCCCCGTCCTTCGAAGTCCTCGCCATCCGCGCGGTACGCCTCGCCAAGCCCTACGAGAACGGCCTCGACGTCACGCTCGACGTGACCGTCTCCGCCGGTGAACTCCTGGAACTGCTCGACGAGTCGGCGGCCACGGCCGGCGTACCGGCCGCCGTGACCGGCCCGCCGTGGGCCGGGGTACTGCCACCGCGCGGCGGCTGGACCCCCGAGACCGGCCTGCCGGAACCGCAGGCACTGAGCGGGATGATCGCGGCCGGAGTCGCCGAATTCCGGTCCCGCACCCAGGAGTTGACCCCCGAGGGCCGTACGCGCGCCGAACTCGACCGCATAGGGCGGGAGATCTGGTCCCGCACGGTCGGCGACACCTCGCTGCCGGTGCGTGCGGTCCACGCGGCCCACTCGCTCGGATTCCTGCGCCCCGGCGGCGAGTCGGGCCTCTTCTCGTCCGGCGCGTGGCTGCGCCTGCGCACCCCGTACGGCTCGATCGCCGTACGCAGGGCGGGAGTCGGCGCACTCGGTGTCAGCGTGCGCTGAGCGTGCTGCCGAACTCCCCGCACGGCAAAAGGTGTTCAGCCCGCCGTGTTCACCATCGAAGCGGCGGCATACGTCAGGTAGTTCCACAGGGTGTGCTCGTGCTCCTCGGACAGTCCGAGTTCGTCGACGGCGACCCGCATGTGCTTCAGCCACGCGTCGTGTGCGGCCTGGTCGACCTGGAAGGGGGCGTGGCGCATGCGCAGGCGCGGGTGGCCGCGGTTGTCGCTGTACGTCGTCGGTCCGCCCCAGTACTGCATCAGGAACAGCGTGAGACGCTCCTCGGCCGGGCCCAGGTCCTCCTCGGGGTACATGGGCTTCAGCAGCGGGTCCTCGGCGACGCCCTCGTAGAAACGGTGGACGAGCCGACGGAAGGTCTCCTCCCCGCCGACCTGCTCGTAGAAGGTCTGCTCCTGAAGCGTGCCGCGCCGAATCTCTTTCACGCTCCCATGGTCTCAGACGGGGTGACCCAGGACTCCGGACTTAGGACCGCTCGCCTCCCGCCCCCCACCGCAGGACAGTGGACGTATGACCGCGCACGCTCTCGACAAGGATCTGGACGCCGTCGCCGACTCCGCGCGGGCGGAGCTGGTGCGGGTGATCGCGGTGAGCGGGGCCTGGGACGCGGAGCCGGGGTGGCGGGCGGTGTTCGAGGCGGTGCCCCGGCATGTGTTCGTGCCGTACTACTACGTCGGTGTCGTAGGCGGATACGAGCGGCTCTGGCGGGACAGTCCCGACCCGCGCACCCGGGAGCGCTGGCTGCGCGGGGTGTACGCCGACGCGCCGCTGGCCACGCGGATGCGGGACGGGGAGTTGGTGTCGTCCAGCAGTCAACCCTCGTTGATGGCGCGGATGCTGGTCGAGCTGGGGGTGGAGGACGGCGACCGGGTGCTGGAGATCGGCGCCGGTACCGGTTACAACGCCGCGCTGCTCGCCCACCGGCTCGGCGACGACCTGGTGACCACCGTCGATCTGGAACCCGAGATCACCGAGTCCGCGCGCAGCCATCTCGCCGACGCCGGGTACCGTCCGGCCGTCGTCACCGGCGACGGCACCCGAGGAGTCCCGGAACAGGGCCCCTACGACCGGATCGTCGCGACCTGCGCCCTGCCGACGATCCCGCACGGCTGGCTCGCCCAGTGCAGCCCTGGTGCCCGCATCCTCGCCCCGCTCGCCACCGGTCTGATCGCGCTCACCGTGCGGGACGCGGAGCACGCCGAGGGCGCCTTCCTGAACACGGCCGCCTATTTCGTGCCGCTGCGTGGTGCCGAGCCCAGCCCGGCGGAGGAGATTCCGCACCGGGCCGGCGACCACGAACTCTTCCGCTTCCTGCTGACCCTCACCCACGGCAGCCTCGCACCGCAGGACGCGCGCGAGCTGTGGGAGCGCGAACTCCGGCCCGGCCGTGAGCGCTACGGCGTCACGGTCGCCGGCGGGCGGGTGTGGGCGTGGCTGGACGATCCGGAGGGGCCGTACACCTGGCCCCTCCGCTGACCGGTCCCGGTCTCAGCCGCGTCGTACGGTGATCGTCGTCCAGGCGCCGACGTGGACCCGGTCCCCGTCCTGCAGCGGCACCGGGACGAAGGGCTGGATCGGCTCCTCGCCGCCGTTGACCGTCGTACCGTTCGTCGAGTTCTGGTCGACGACCGCCCAGCTGCCGTCGGGCTGCTGGACCAGTACCGCGTGCTGGTGCGAGACGCCCGGGTCCTCCGGCGGGACCGACAGGTCGATGTCGGGGGACTCTCCGGTGGAGTGCCGGCGGCGGCCGATGGTGATCTGGTTGCCGATGAGCTGGCGCTGCTGCTCGGGGGAGTACGCGGGCAGGTTGAGACCCGCGGCCTCCGGGCCCGAGCGCTGCATCATCGCCATGAAGTACTCGCGGTCCGGGCCGATCGTCGCCAGCCAGGTCGTCGGCTGCTGCTGGTACGCCGGGCGGGGCGGGGGCGGGGCCTGGGTCGCACCGGGCTGCGGGTAGCCGTAGCCGCCACCGCCCTGACCGGGACCGCCGAGGCCCCCTGGGCCACCGGGACCGCCCGGGGAGCCGGGGGTCGGCGGGGAGATCACCCAGTCGTCGTCACCGCCGCCGAAGGACGGGCCGCCCTGCTGCGGACGGCTCGTCTCCTGCGGGAACCCGGGCGGGGCCGGGGGCGCGGACTGCTGGAACGCCTGCGGGGCACCGCTCGTCCGGCCGGGGCCCGCGGACGGGGTCGGGCCGGGCGGCGGCGGGATCGGCCGCGACGGGTCGGGGCCGAAGTTGGAGGGACCCTGCGGGTTCGGGGGCTCGTTGCCGAACGGTCCGGGCGGACCCTGCCGCTCACCGCCGAAGGCGCCGGGCCGGCCGCCGCCGAACTCGCCCTGGCCGGGGCGCTCGTTGCCGAACTGGCCGCCGGGACCGGGGGGTTGCTCGTTGCCGAACGGGCCGGGACGACCGGACGCCTCGTTGCCGAAGGTTGGGGGCGGGCCGGAAGGATCATTGCCGAACGGCCGCGAGGGGCCGCCCGGGTCGTTGCCACCGAAGGGCGCGGGACCTCCACCCGGACGTTCCGCACCGAAGCCCTGCGAGCCGCCGGGGCCGCCGCCTGGGCGTTCCCCGCCGAAGCCTTGCGACCCCTGGCCACCAGGACCACCGGGTCCGCCCTGGCGTTCCCCGCCGAAGCCCTGTGGGCCGCCGGGGCCTCCGGGCCCGCCTTGCCGCTCGTTGCCGAAGCCCTGTGCGCCCGGGCCGCCGGGACCACCAGCGCCGCCGGGGCCGCCCTGCCGCTCGCCACCGAAGCCTTGCGCGCCCGGGCCGCCCTGACGCTCACCGCCGAAGCCCTGCGCCCCCTGACCGCCGGGGCCACCGGGTCCGCCCTGGCGTTCCCCGCCGAAGCCCTGTGGGCCGCCGGGGCCACCGGGCCCGCCTTGCCGCTCGTTGCCGAAGCCCTGTGCGCCCGGGCCGCCGGGACCACCAGCGCCGCCGGGACCGCCCTGACGCTCGCCGCCGAAACCTTGGCGCTCGCCGCCGAAGCCACCAGGGCCACCGAGACCGTTCGGCCCGCCAGGCCCTCCTGGCCCGCCAGTCGCACCGGGACCACCCTGCGTACCGGGCGCACCGGACCGGCCCGTCGGCTCGCCGCCGAACGGGGGTATCGGCTCCGCCGGGCGGTTCACCTGCGAGGGGCGCGAACCCTGGTACTCGTAGGAGTCACCGCCGAACGTCGGACCGGGCGGCGGCTGCTGGAAGCGGGCCGCCGGGCTCGGGCCGGGGTTCGAGGGGCGCGGGGCGGCCGGGGTGTACGAGGTCGCCGTGTTCGTGAGGAAGTTCCACCGGCACTCCTCGCAGAACGGCGCGCCGCCCTCGCGGGGCGTGCGGCACTGCGGGCAGAGCTCCGCCTCGGCGGACGGGTTCGGCCGGCCGCCGGGCGCGGGCGGCGGGAAGCCGTAGCCGCCGCCGGGGGGCGGGGGAGGGGGCGGGGGTACGGTACCGGCCAAGCGGTGACCGCAGACCTCGCACCAGTCGTCGGAACCCGACTGGTGTCCGTTCGGGCAGGTCGGCATGTCGGCGCGTCCCCCTTTCTCACAGGGTCAGGCTTGGTCGAACCAGGTCGTTACGGCTAGGTCACTTCTTTACACGAACAGTCTTTGTGGACCGTGTCTCGAGAGTCATCTCGTCGGCCTCCGCGACCTTCGCCTTCAGTCGCACAGTACCCGCCGCGGCATCGACCACGTCCACCACCTTCGCAAGCAGTTTCGCAGTATCCGCGTTTCCGGAGACGCTGGCGAGCTGAACGGCCCGTCCCAGTTTGGCCGTTGCTCCATCGATGTCGCCTGATTTGCGGAGATCGAGACCTTGTTGGATGACTTGCGCCAGTTCGGCCTGGCCGGTGTAGTGGGCGACCTGGGGGTTGATGGACGTGGACGCCACCATGTCGTCGGTCCACACGGCCTTCACCAGGCCCTGGGCGCCCAGGTTCTGGGTGCTTCCGTCGGGCTGCGGGACGACCAGGGAGACCCGGGCGGCGAGCATCTCCTGGCCGATGCCGGCCTCGGGGACCTCGACGCACACGTGGTAGTCGCGGGACTCGTCCCCCCAGGATCCGGTGGGGTAGTCCCCGGCGCGCGGGCCCGCCTCGGTGCGGCGGTCGGTCAACTCCTCGACCCTGGGCGCGACTTGCTTGACGAACTTGATGGCGGTGCCCACCGGCGTCCACAGCCGCAGCGCGACGTCCGCGACCTCCTTGCCCATCGCCGTCTCCATCATCTGCGTGAAGTCGGCGGCGAGGTTCGCCGGGTCGGCGACGATGTCGGCGGTGCCGAGCAGCGCGGAGGCGATCCCTGTGACTTCTTTCACTTCCCAGTCGGTGCCGACGCCCCGCGCGTCACAGGTGAAACGTCCGGCGCAGGAGTCGAGGGCGGCCTTCAGGTCCTCCGGCGCCTCGTGCTCGTTGCGGCCGTCGGTGAGCACGATGCCGTGGCGTATGGAGACCTCCGCCGAGGACAGCAGCCGGTCGGCGAGCCGCAGCCAGGTGCCGATGGCCGTGCCGCCGCCCGCGCTCAGCTTGCGCAGCGCCTGCTTGGCCTGGTCGCGGGTCCGGGAGTCGGCGACCGCGAGTCTGCCGCCGCCCGGATAGACCTCCTTGGCGACATGCGTGCCGCCGATCACCGCGAAGTGCACCCCGTCGCGCAGGGTGTCGATCGCGGCGGCCGTGGCGTCCCGGGCGTTGCGCATCTTGGTCGGCGGGTAGTCCATCGACCCCGAACAGTCGACCATGATCGCCACGGCCGCGTCCGGGCCCTGACCGGCCGAGTACAGATGGGGTGCCGCGACCGGGCTCCCGATGGTGCCGCCGCCGGTCGAGGTCACCGTGACGATCGCGTTGACCTCGCGACCGCCCTCCGGCAGGTACTCGTTCTGGTACACGTCGACCGAGAACTGTGGCACGTTCGACTTCGAGAAATTGGCCATGCTCGCTCTGATCCCCCTCAAGTACCCCACCTGAATGGGGTGATAACTGTGTGCGGACCGGTCCCCACCGGTCCGAGGCCGCCCCCGTTTGATACGGCCTCAGCCGGATACTGCCCCCTGCGGCGGGGCCGGGAACGGCACGACGGCCACTGTTACGTTGTCGTGGCCCCCGCCGTCCAGCGCGTGGCCGACCAGAACCTGGGCGCTGTGCAGCGGGCGGAGCGCGGCGTCGAGGGGGACGACCTCGGCCATCTCCTCGGCGGACTCCGCGTAGTTCCACAGACCGTCCGTGCACACCACCACTACACCCGGCCGGTCCGGCTTGAAGGAAGCGGTGTGCGGCTCCAGTTCGTACGCGTCCGCGCCGAGCCAGCCGGTGATCGCGTGGGCGCGCTCGTCGGCGTAGGCCTCCGCCTCACTCATCAGGCCCGCGGCGACCATCTGCGCGGCCCACGAGTCGTCCTCGGTGAGCCGGGCCGGCGGTGAACTGCGGTCCACCGGGATCCAGTAGGCGCGGCTGTCGCCGACCCAGCCGATGACGAGCAGGGTCGGGGTGACGACGGAGCCGACCAGGGTGCAGGCCGGCGCGTTCTGGTGCGGGGCGTGCTCGCGGGCCGTCGCGGGCTCCTCGGCAAGGGAGTTGACCGCGTGCGAGGCCGCCACGATCGCCTCGTGCATCGCCGCCTGCGGATGCGCGCCCTGCGGCAGCGCGGCCAGCAGCGCCTCACCGGCCTGCCGCGAAGCGGCCAGTGACGCCGCGTCGGGCCGCGTCGCCGAGGACACCCCGTCGCACACGATCGCGACCAGCGCGGGCGCCCCGTCGGGCAGCACACACTGTCCTACGGCGAAGGCGTCCTCGTTGCGGTGGTGGCGCAGCCCCCGGTCGCTGACCGCCGCGAGCGGGCCCAACTCCTGTTCCATGTGGTCGCGTTCGCGGGGCTGGGCGTGCCCGCAGTTCTCGCAGTAGCCGTCCGGGTCCACCCGGCCCGACCGGCAGGCCACGCACACCTTGGTGCCCTCGGCCGGCGTCGGCAGGTCGGCGGCGACCCGCGGGTCCGGCGCCTGGAGGGGGTACTCGTCGGGCTCCGGCGGCCGGTCGAACCGTACGCCCGTGGCCGGGGAGACGGGTGAACCGGACGGCGGGAGCGGGGCGTTGGACGGCAGCGGGATGCCGCCGGAGTCCGTGCCGGGCAGGTCCGTCGGCAGATGGACCGTCGGCGGGCTCTCGGGGCCCTCCGGCTGGGGTACCACGGGCCAGTCCACGTCCGCGGCCTCCTCGGGCGGGAGCGGCACCACGCCGTTCATGGTGAGCGTCGGACGGTCGTCCGGCGGCGCGGGCACGGCGGACAGGTCGTATCCGCACGCACCGCAGAAGCGGTCGCCCGACTCGAGCGGCTCCTCGCAGCTCGGACACGTCGACAAGGCCTTCGGCTGGGGCATCTGCGACATCAACTACACCCACGTCCGGGGGCGGTAACGGTTGGCACGTTCCACCAGGTCGATCCTCTCCTCGCCGCCCCGCGCCAGCCGGGCCAGCGTGCGGTACGAACGCTCCAGGCCGAAGCGGAGTCCCCGCTCGTCCAGCTCGCTGCCGAGCAGCTCCCGCCGCGTAGGCGGCACGGAACCCTGGCCTCCGGAGAGTATCCAGTCGAGGGCGCAGCCGAGGACCTCGGCCGACAACCGCTCGCGCCGGACCGCGTCCAGACCGTATCCCTCCAGCGCTTCCACCTGCCCGGCGGCGGCCGTCAGATCGTCCAGGAACGGCGTGTCGCCGGCCGTCGCGGTCCGCTGCCGAAGCCGCGCCCGTACGGCGGCCACGCGCGCGGCCGTGTAGTGGATCGACGCCTCCGGCACCGACTCCAGCGTCCGTACGGCGCCCTGCCGGTCGCCGGTCGCGAGCTGGACGCGGGCCAGGCCGAACGCCGCGCTCACATAGCTCGGGTCGGTCGACCACACCAGGCGGTAGTACTCGGCCGCGTTGTCCAGCTGCCCCAGCACCTCCGCGCACAGGCCGAGCGCCAGCTTCGGCGCGGGCTCGCCCGGGAAGGCGTCGTAGATCGCGTCGAAGGACAGCGCGGCGGCCTCGTGGTCGCGGGTCGCCAGCGCGGACACGCCCCGGTACCAGACCACCCGCCAGTCGTCGGGCCGTTCGTCCTCCAGCTTCGCCAGGGCGTCCAGCGCGGTGTACGAGTCGCCGTTCTCCAGCCAGGCGCGGATCTGCCGCAGCCGGGTCTCCACGGACGGCGAGGGCGCGGACGCGAGGGCGCCGAGCAGTTCGGTCGCCGCGGTCGCCATCAGGCCCGCCAGGAAGCCCGCGTTGGGATCCGTCGGGTCGACGTGCGGGACGGGCAGGGCGAGCGCGACCGCGGGGGCCTCGACCGCCTTCACGATGCTCGGGGCGCTGCCGTTCAGGGCGTCCGCCGCGGCGGGCAGTGAGGTGGCGGCGGACAGACGTGCGGCGGGGAGCGCCGTGGACGCCACGGGCTTCTTCCCCGGCCGCGTCGCGCGCACCCCCAGCCGCGACACGTCCCCGTCCAGGGTCGGCACCAACTCCGTGTCCGTGACCTTCAGTTCGGGTCCGAAGAGAGTCGAAAGGGACGGGCGGGCCCGGCCGGTCTGCAGGGAGACGACCTCCCGCAGGACGCCCGTGAGCTGCTCGGCCATCTCCTGCGCGGAGGCGAACCGGCGGGCCGGATCGGGGTCGGTGGCGCGGACCAGGAGCCGGTAGAACGACTCGTAGCGGCGGAAGACCTCGATGTTGTCGGGGTCGGGCAGGGAGTCCACGAAGACGTTCGTGTAGCCCTGGAAGTCGAAGGTCATGACCGCGAGGGTGCGGGCGACCGTGTACAGGTCGCTCGCCACCGACGGGCCGACCTCCGCGACCTCGGGCGCCTGATAGCCGACCGTGCCGTAGATGGCCGACTCGTCGTCGTCCATTCTGCGCACCGCGCCCATGTCGATCAGCTTGAGCTGGTCCTCGGTCTGGATCGCGTTGTCGACCTTGAAGTCGCAGTACAGCAGGTTGCGGCTGTGCAGATGGCCGAGCGCCTCCAGGGCCTCGATGCCGTACGCGCAGGCCTGCTCCACCGGCAGCGGATCGCGCTTCCCGTCCGCCGTACGACGGTCGTTGGCGATCTCCTTGAGGGACTTGCCGCCGACGTACTCCATGACGATGTACCCGTCCAGCGAACCCGTCCGCTGGTCCAGGTGCTCCACGAAGTTGTAGATCCGCACGATGTTGGCGTGCTCGATCTCGGCGAGGAAGCGCCGCTCGGAGATCGCGGCGGCCATCGCGTCCTGGTCGCCGGTGTCGAGGAGGCCCTTGAGGACCACCCAGCGGTCGGAGACCGCGCGGTCCACGGCGAGGTAGACCCAGCCGAGACCGCCGTGCGCCAGACAGCCCACGACCTCGTACTGCCCGTGCACGACGTCACCGGCGGCCAGCTTGGGCGAGAACGAGTACGGGTTGCCGCACTTGGTGCAGAAGCCCTCCGTGCGCCCCGGGCTGTCGCCGCGGGACCGCCCCACCGGCGCCCCGCAGTCCGAGCGCGAGCAGAACCGCTTGCGCTCGGGCACCTCCGGGTTCTCCAGGACCATCTCGCGCGGGTCGGGCCGCGGCACCCCCGGCACCTGCACCAGGCCGACCCCGAGCCGGCCGCGGCTGGAGGTCCCCGACGACGAACCGGAGCTGCGCACCGACACCGAGCGGCTGGAGGACCGGCCCGACACCGAGCGCGAGAGCCGTCCCGACACCGAGCGCCGTGACTTCGCCGACTGCGACGACGTACGCGAACTGCGGCTGCTGGGACGGGAACCGCTCCCCGAACCCCGCGAGCCCCTGCCGCCGCCGGTCGTCCCGGTGGGCGGCGAGCCGATCGCGCCCTTCGCCGACACCACCGGCGCCAGACCGCACGTGTCGCAGTACAGCTCGCCGCCGCCCACGTCCTCGTACGAGCCCTCGCAGCCGGGCCGTTGACACTTCCGCTGTGCCTCACTCATGACCGACCCCGCTTCTCCCTCGTCACTCACGCGCCCGGCCCCCTCTGGTCCTCGGGACCGCCCTGCGGCTGCCGCGGAGCGCCGAACTGCTCGGCGGCGGCGTGCTGGTAGCGCAGCACCGCCTGCTCGGCGACGCGCAGGTCGCAGGGCGCGCTCCACAGCATGCGGCGCGCCGCGTCGTACCGCTCGATCAGCAGCGGGTCCTCCGCGAGGCCGTGCCGGGCGACCTTCGCCTTGTACGCGTCGAGGCGGCCACGCAGCTCCGCGCGGACCGCCAGCGGCTGGGTGACCGCGGTCAACGACTCGCGGGCGCGCAGCAGTTCGTCCTCCGCCTTCTGCTCCAGGGACTCCAGGAGCGGGGACAGCCGGTGCCACTGGGCGTGTCTGCGGTACTCGGCGGCCGTCGACAACTGCTCCTGGAGCACGGTCGGCGGTCCGCTGACGACCGGCACCTCCGTGGCGGCGATCTTCGCTAGGACCTCACCGCGCGCGGTGCGCGCCTCGGCGAGCGTACGGTCCGCGCGGGAGAGCACGTCCCGCAGCTTCACCAGCCGCGCCTCCGCGTCCTGCCGGACGGTGAGCACGGCGTCGATCTCGCGGCGCACGTCCTCCAGGGCGCGCGCCTCCCGGTCGTAGACCGTGGTGTCCGGCCGGCCGCCGCCGGGGGCCGAACTGCCCTGCGCCCGCACCCAGAAGGCCAGCGGGTCGGAGATGACCCGCTCGCGCAGTTCGGTCAGGGTGCTGGTGATGCGCTCCAGGTCGTCGCCCGCCGGGTGTTCGCCGGGGCGGACGCCGACGGAGTGGGCGAGCTGCCGGGTGCGCTGCAACTCCGCGGCCAGTAAATCGATTCGCGCGGGCAGCGCCGACCACACCGCGTCGGACGTGACGACCATGTCGAGCGAGGTCGCGTACAGGTCGTTCATCTCGTCGACCAGCGCGCTCAGCGAGAACTGGTGGCTCAGCTTGCTCGAACCACCCGTCAGCGTCGGGGCGTTGGCGGTCGCCGTGGTGGAACCGGCGACCGTGACGGACTCGCCGCGCAGCAGCTCGGTCAGCTCGACCAGGTCCTCACGGCTGGACCAGCGGCGCCGGGAGCGGATGCTCTGGGCGGCGCGGAACGCGTCCGTGTACGCGTCGAAGTACGCCCACAGCAGCGTGATCGACGCCTCCGCGGACGCCCAGCGCTCCTTGGTCGTGCCGGTCAGCTCGGCGCCTTCGAGGAGTCTGCGGCCCGCGTGGTCCTGCAGGGCGAGGAGCGAGGTCTCGATGGCCTCGTGCTCCGCGCCGAGCCGCGCCAGCGCACGGTCCACCTCGTCCCGGTCCATTACCGGCCCGGGGGGTCCCGTGACGCCCATCGATCACCTCTCGCTGCGTTGTGTTCCGTCGTGGTCCGTGTCGTCCGGTAGTTGATGGACCGTCACTTGTAGTGCGGCGTGGGCGGGTTGGCCGACTCCGAGTCCTTACCCAGGGTGGGCAGCAACCATTTCGTGTAGGACGCGCGCCAGCCGTCGGCGCTGGTGCGGTACGTCTCCAGTATTCGGTTGACCCGCTGCACCAGATCGGTGGCGTCCTTGTTCATGGCCACGCCGTAGTACTCGGTGGTGAAGGTGGTGCCCTTCAGCTCCACCGTCGGGTCCTGCGCGGCCTGGCTGGCGGCGAGCGCGCCGTCGGTCACCACCGCGTCCGCCTGGCCGAGCTGGAGCCGCACCAGGCAGTCCAGCTGGTTGGGGACGGTGTCCTTGATGTCGACGCTGGCGGGCAGCTTGCCGGCCGTCTTGTCCGCGTCCAGCCGGTCGTACGCCGTGGAGCCGGCCGCCGAGCAGACCCGCTTGCCGGCCAGTGTTCCGTTGTAGCCCGTGATGGTCGACGCCTTCGGGGCGAGGACCTGCTGGCCGGTGAGGAAGTACGGGGCGGAGAAGGCGACGTCCTTGAGGCGGGAGCAGTTGATCGTCATGGTGCGGACCACCATGTCGACGCGCTTGCCCTGGATCGCCGGGATGCGCTCGTTGGTCGGAATGGCCAGGAACTGGATGCTCTGGTCGGTGTAGGAGCCGCCGAAGATGTTCTTGGCGATGGCCGTGGCGAGGTCGATGTCGAAGCCCTCCAGGCCGCCCGAGGCGCTGTTCGGGTTGCGGTAGCCCCAGCGGTAGCTGTTCTGGTCGACGCCCACCCGCAGGACACCGCGGGCCTTGATGGCCTTGATCGTGTCGCCCTCGGCGTCCGACGGGGACGGGCTCAGGTTCTGGGCGGTGGTGTCCGTGCAGTCGTCGGCCTTGGCCTGGGTGCCCTGCACCGTCCGCTGTCCGCCGGGGCTGTCACCGGCCTCGCCGCGCGACTGGGTGAGCGGCAGCAGCAGGACGAACGCGACCGCGAGGACACAGACGACCGCCATGGCGCCCACCCCGCCCCAGCCCTTCAGGCTGGCCCGCAAGCGGCGCACAGCGCTCGGGCGGCGAAAAAAGTCACTGCGTGCTCGCATCGTCACGCCCCCTTTCACCGGTACTCCGACAGCCTGCGCCCGATGCCCAGTACGGCGCCGGCCGCGCCGAGCACCGCGAGCACCGCGGCGCCGGCGGTGAGGCCGGTCATCGCGTCCAGGCCGTCACTCGCGGACCGCCTGAACTCGTTCGTCTCGTGCTGCAGCGCCGTCTCCAGCGAGGCGTCCACGGCCTTGAAGCACTCGCCCGTCGCGTCGCTCTTGCCGATGACACCGTCGCGGGCCTCCTGGTAACGGCCCGCGTCGTTGTTCTCGCTGACCTTCTTGTGACGGGATATCCACACCGTCATGGAGCTGTTGGCGACCGCGACGGGCTTGCGGCCCGCGGAGTCGTCGGCGAGCGAGTCGGCCTGCTTCAGGCCCTTGCCCAGCTTGGCGATCTCCTGGTCGTACGCCCAGTCGTAGGCGTCCATGACCGTGCCGTCGGCGAGTTGGTGGGTCTCGGCGCCCCGGCTGACCAGGGTGAGGTTCTCGTCGCTGCGCGCCTTCAGGGAGGCGATGCGGGCGTCGTGCAACACGTTGAGCGATCTGACCCCGTGGTCGTAGGAGGCGTTGAGGCCCGCGCGGGCGACGGTGTGGCCGACGACCAGCCAGAGCAGGACGACCGCGGTGGTGGCGGAGGCGGCGACCAGGCCGTGGTTCAGGACCCGGTTCGTGCGCTGGTAGTTGCGCCGCTGGGCCCAGGCCAGGCCGCCGAGCGCGAGGAGCCCGAGGGCGATCGCGAACCACGGGTACGGCGTCGCGTTCCCGTAGTCGGCGCTCAGCCGCTCGTTCTCCTTCGTGTAGAGGTCCTCGGCCTTCGGGAGCATCTGCTTCTGCATGGTGTCGTTCGCGGCGCGCAGATAGGCGCCGCCCACCGGGAAGCCCTGCCGGTTGTTGGCGCGGGCCGACTCGACCAGGCCCTTGTACTCCGGCAGGAGTTCGTTGAGCTGTCTGATGGTGGTCGCGGACGACGAGCCCGGGTCCGTGTTGGCGGCGGCCGTGACGAGCTTCGCGGCGGCCGTCCTGATGTCCGCCTCGTACTGGTCGCGGGTCGCCTGGGTCTCCTGGAGGCCCGCCAGATAGCCGCTGGCCGCCATGGTGTTGGCGTCGGCGAGCGAGCGGTAGATGTCCGCCGCGTCCGAGCTGAGCGGCTGGCTGTGGTGGAGCACGTCGCCCGCGGCCGTCGCCCGGCTGTTGGTCTGCCAGGCGGTGACCGCGCCGAACGCGACCACGAGCACGGCCAGCAGCGCGCCGATGGCCCGCAGCCGGCCCGGCTCGGTGGTGGCCGCCGCGCGCAGCCGGTCGACACCCTCGGCGAGCGCCGTACGGCGCGCGGGTGCCGTGTCCGGCGTGCGCCGGGGCGCGGGCGCCCCCGACCGGCTCGGCTGCGGCGGCAGCACCGGCATCGTGGGCGCGCCGGAGCCCGGTGGCGCCGTGCTGCTCTTCGGCGGTTGTGTCACTGTTGACCTCCCCCAGGGTCATCCCGTCGCCGCAAGTATCGCCGCCAGGACTGACATTCCGCACCGGTCTTCACTGGATCTTGATCGGATCGCAGCGCGGCGACCGGATTTCCGGCACCACACAACGCCCCGCACCACCCCCCTGTCCATGAATACGCCGTGGGAATCTGTTCGGTTCCCGGGCGTCAGTGCTCGTAGTGGGCCCGCGCCCTGGCGTGCGCCTCGGCCGGTGCGCCCACATGATCCAGGCCCAGCAGGACGGACCCGAGGACCGGCCGCGCGGTGACGACCGTCGCCACCGCCTTGGGCGCCCGAGCGGCCAGCAACTCCCTTATACGGTCGTCCAGTTGAGGGTGCCGGGCGGCGAGGATGCTGCCGCCGAGCAGCACCGGCGCCTCCTCGTCGAGCAGGTCGAGCCGGGTCAGCGCGACCGTGGCCATCGCCACGACCTCCTCCGCCAGCCGGTCGACGATCGAGCGGGCGACCGGGTCGCCGTCCACCGCCGTCGCGAACAGCACCGGCGTCAGCTCGTGCCGGCGGTGGTGCGCGACGTGTTCGAAGTGCAGGGCCTCGATCAGGTCGTACATCGAGTCCAGGCCGAAGTACGCCGGGAGCGTACGCGCCAGGGCCGTGGGACCGCCGCGGCCGTCCTCGGCGCGGGCCGCGTGCCACAGGGCCTCCTCCGCCAGGCCCCAACCGCCGCCCCAGTCACCGGAGATACGGCCCAGCGCCGGGAAGCGGGCGGTGCGGCCGTCGGGGCGCATGCCGGCGCAGTTGATGCCGGCCCCGCAGACCACGGCGACGCCGCGCGGCTCGCGGATGCCCGCGCGCAGCACCGCGAACGTGTCGTTGCGGACCTCCGCGCTCGTGCC
This sequence comes from Streptomyces sp. NPDC088350, assembly GCF_044753545.1. Lineage (NCBI taxonomy): Bacteria > Bacillati > Actinomycetota > Actinomycetes > Kitasatosporales > Streptomycetaceae > Streptomyces > Streptomyces sp. NPDC088350. The sequence continues at coordinate 207,408 of NZ_JBIVNL010000004.1, forward strand.
CCACGCGCGCGCGTGCAGCGCGGTCGCCAACTGCCGCTCCTCCACGGGGAAGTCGGCGTTGGCGAGACAGGCCGACACATGGTCGACCGCGCTCACGCCCGCGTCCGCGAAGGCGCGGGCGACGGCTTCCCCGAGGGCGTCCACGGCCGTGTCGATGCCCACGACCGGGGGCCGGAACCCGCCGCCGCGGGCCGTGGCGAGGATCTCTCCGTCGGCCGCCACGACCGCGACGTCGGTCTTGCTGTTGCCCGCGTCGATGGCGAGGACACTTGCGGTCAGGCCCACGCGAGGTGCTCCCGGTTGTGCGCGATCAGCTGGTCGGTCAGGGCTTCGGCGTACTCGTACTGGCCGATCAGGGGATGCGAGAGCAGCGCCCGGAACACCCGGTCCCGGCCGCCGCGCAGCGCGGCCTCCAGGGCGAGGTCCTCGTACGCCGTCACATTGGCCGTCAACCCCGCGTACAGCGGGTCGACTTCGGCCACGGCAAGCGGGGTCGGACCCTTCGCGCCGATCGCCGCCTGCACCTCGATGACGGCGTCGTCCGGCAGGAACGGCAGCGTCCCCCTGTTGTACGTGTTCACCACCTGGTAGGGACTCCCGCCCCCGCCGAGCAGCGCGGCGGCCAGGTCGACGGCGGCCTCGGAGTAATAGGCGCCCCCGCGCTTGGCGAGCAGCGCGGGCTTCTCGTCGAGGGCCGGGTCGGCGTACATCTTCAGCAACTCGCGTTCCATCTCCGCCACTTGGGAGGCCCGCGACGGCTTCGTACGGAGTTCCCGTACGACCTCGTCGTGCGCGTAGAAGTAGCGCAGGTAGTACGATGGGACGACGCCGAGCCGGTCGAGCAGCACCCGGGGCAGGCTCAGGTCGGCGGCGATGTCGTCGCCGAACTCGCCGAGCAGCTTGGGCAGGACGTTCTCGCCCTCGGGACCGCCGAGCCGCACACCGGTCTCCCAGGTGAGGTGGTTGAGGCCCACATGGTCGAGGTGCACATCGTTCGCGGTGACCCCGAGGAGCCCGGCGAACTTCCGCTGGAAGCCGATCGCCACGTTGCACAGCCCGACCGCCTTGTGGCCGGCCTGGAGCAGGGCGCGGGTGACGATCCCCACCGGGTTGGTGAAGTCGATGATCCAGGCGTCCGGGTTCGTACGGCGGACCCGTTCCGCGATGTCGAGGACCACCGGTACGGTCCGCAGCGCCTTGGCGAGGCCGCCCGCGCCGGTCGTCTCCTGGCCGACACAGCCGCACTCCAGGGGCCAGGTCTCGTCCTGCTCCCGGGCCGCCTGCCCGCCGACGCGGAGCTGGAGCAGCACCGCGTCGGCGCCCTCGACGCCGGCGTCCAGGTCGGACGTCGTGACGATCCTGCCGGGGTGCCCCTGCTTGGCGAAGATGCGGCGGGCCAACCCGCCCACCAGCTCCAGGCGTTCGGGCGCCGGGTCGACGAGGACCAGTTCCTCGACGGGCAGGGTGTCCCTCAACCGGGCGAAGCCGTCGATGAGTTCGGGTGTGTAGGTCGAGCCTCCGCCGACCACGGTGAGTTTCATACGTGGTTTAACCCTTCACTCCGGTGAGCGTGACGCCCTCGACGAACGCCTTCTGCGCGAAGAAGAACACGAGGATCACGGGGGCCATGACCAGCACGGTCGCGGCCATGGTGAGGTTCCAGTCGGTGTGGTGCGCGCCCTTGAACGACTCCAGGCCGTAACTCAGCGTCCAGGCACCGGGGTTCTCGGACGCGTAGATCTGCGGCCCGAAGTAGTCGTTCCAGGCGTAGAAGAACTGGAAGAGCGCGACGGCCGCGATGCCCGGCTTGGCCATCGGCAGGACGACCCGCAGGAGCGTCTTGAACTCGCCGCAGCCGTCGACCCTCGCCGCGTCCAGGTACTCGTTCGGGATGGTCATCAGGAACTGGCGCAGGAGGAAGATCGAGAACGCGTCCCCGAACGCCATCGGGATGATCAGCGGCCACAGGGTGCCCGAGAGGTCCAACTGCTTCGCCCAGAACAGGTACATGGGGATGATGACGACCTGCGGCGGCAGCATCATCATCGAGATGACCAGCATCAGGGACAGATTCCGGCCCCGGAAGCGGAACTTGGCGAGCGCGTACGCCACCGGGATCGACGACACGACGGTCAGGACGGTGCCGAGACCGGCGTAGATCAGCGTGTTCTTCCACCAGGTGAGGAAGCCCGGGGTGTCGAACACCTTGCGGTAGTTGCCCCACTCCCAGGTGTGCGGGATCAGGTCGCGGCTGAGGGCCTGGCTGTCGCTCATCAGCGAGGTCAGGAACACGAACACGAAGGGGAGCGTGAAGAAGAGGGCCGCGGCGACGCCGAGCGAGTGGACCGCGACCCACTCCATGAGCGCCTTGCGGCGGGCGACGCGCTCGGCGGGGGTCACCGGCGCCCGCAACTCCAGGGGCTTGTCCAGTACTTGGGCCATCGGTCAGTCACCTGCCAGGTTGAGGCCGCCCCGGCGCCGCATCAGGAACGCGGTGAACACCATCGACAGGGCGAACAGGACGAGTGCCACCACGCAGGCCGAGCCGTAGTCGAAGCGCTGGAAGCCGAGGTTGTAGACGAGCTGGGGAAGGGTGAGCGTGGACTTCTCCGGGTAGCCGGGCTCGAACTGCGTGCCCGCGCCCTGGATCACGCCGGAGGCGACCTTCCCGGCGATGAGGGGCTGTGTGTAGTACTGCATGGTCTGGATCACGCCGGTGACGACGGCGAACATCACGATCGGCGAGATGTTCGGGAGCGTGACGTACCGGAACCGCTGCCAGGCCGAGGCGCCGTCCAACTCGGCCGCCTCGTACTGCTCTTGGGGCACGTCGAGCAGCGCGGCCATGAAGATGACCATGAGGTCGCCGATGCCCCAGAGGGCGAGCAGGGTGAGGGCCGGCTTGGACCAGGTGGGGTCGTTGAACCAGCCCGGGGCCGGGATGCCGACCTTCTCCAGGATCGAATTGACCGGCCCGGTACCGGGGTTGAGGAGGAACGCGAACGCCATCGTGGCCGCGACCGGCGGGGCGAGATACGGCAGGTAGAAGAGCGTACGGAACACGCCCGTCGCCGTCTTGATCTTCGTGATCAACAGCCCGACGCCGAGGCCGAACACGACCCGGAGCGAGACCATCACCACGACCAGCCACAGGGTGTTGCGCATCGCGGGCCAGAAGTACGGATAGTTCTTGAAGACGTACGTCCAGTTCTTCGTCCCCACCCACGTCGGCGGCTTGAAACCGTCGTAGTGCATGAACGAGAAATAGACCGTCGAGATCAGCGGATACGCGAAGAAGACCGCGAAGCCGATCAGCCAGGGCGACATGAAGGCGAGTGTGCGCAGTGCCTGTTTCCGCTGCTTCGCGGCGAGGCCGGACCTGCGGCGCTTCGACACCAGGGTAATCGTGCTCATCCCGCTGCTACTTCGCCTGCGCGATGTCGGTGTCGATCTGCTTGGCCGTGCTCTTCAGGGCCGAGTCGAGGTTCGTGACCCTGCCGCTCTCGTAGTCGTAGCCGAGGTTCTGGATCGTCGTCAGATACACACCGCCGTTGATGGAGGCGGGACTTGTCGTCGAGTACTGGTTCGAGGCGATGTCCAGGAACGTCTTGAAGCGCGGGTCGTACTTCAGCTTGGGCGACTTGAGGGCGGCCAGCGTGGAGGGCACGTTGTGGATGCCGTTGGAGAAGTTCACCACCGCGTCCGTGTCCGTGGTGATGTACTTGACGAACTCCCAGGCGGCGTTCTGCTTCTTGCTGTTGGCGGCGATACCGGCGATCGTGCCGGTGATGTAGCCCTTGCCGTACTGGGCGACCTGGTCGTCCGGGACGGGCAGCGGGGCGACGCCGATGTCCAGCTTGGGATTGGCCGCCGCGGCCATGCCGAGCCGCCACTCGCCGTCGAGCTGCATCGCGACCTGGCCGGTGTGGAAGGGGTGCTTGTCGCCCCACTCGTCACCGAGCGTGGAGCGGTAGCTCTCCAGCTTCTTGAAACCGCCGAGTTCGTCGACGAGCTTCTTCTGGAGGGTGAAACCGGCCTTGAACGCGGGGTCCGTGGCGAGCGCCGACTTTCCGCTCGTGTCGAAGTACGTCGGCGAGAACTGCGCGAAGATGTGCTCGGTCGTGGTCTCCCAGCCGTGGTAGTCCGGCATGAACCCGAGCTGGGAGTACGTGTCGCCCTTGCTGATCGTCAACTTCTTGGCGTCGGCCTCGAATTCGGACCACGTCTTGGGCGGGCTGGTGATGCCGGCCTTCTTGAACTCCGTCTTGTTGTAGTAGAGCCCGTACGCGTCGCCCAGCAGGGGCGCGGTGCAGCGGTTGCCGTCGAACTGGGTGTACTCGTTCATCGCCTTCGGGAACGTCGCCTCCGCGTCGATGCCGTCCTTCTTGAAGAAGGGGTTGAGATCGACCAGGGCGCCCGACGAACAGAACTTGCCGACGTTGTTCGTGGTGAACGACGAGATCACGTCCGGTGCCTTGTCGCCGCCGGTGCGCAGCGCCTGGTTGATCTTGTCGTCGGTCATGTTGCCGACGACGTTCACATGGATGTTGGGGTGCGCCTTCTCGAAGCCGGCGACCAGCGACTTCACGGCACTCAGTTCGGAGGCGGCGCTCCAGGCGTGCCAGAAGTTGATGGTGACGTCCTTCGAGGCGTCGTCTGAGGCGCCGGAAGAGGACTGGCCGGTACAGGCGGTCGCGAGGAGGGCGATGGAGGCGGAGGCGGCGAGGGCGGTGGCCGCTTTCCGGGATATTCCGGGCATGGTGAGGTCTCCCAAGGGCGGGGCGGGGTGGATGCGAGGAGGGGGAGGGGTGGTGCGAGGGGGGAGTACGGGGGTGCGGGAGTCAGCGCGAGGTGTCGAAGACCTCGTCGCGGGTGGTTGCCAGCGCGCTCTCCAACGCGCCGCGCAGCACGGGGTGTTCATGGACGTCGCCGACGACGAGCCGGGGCCGCGACGCCGCCAGCTCCTCCAACTCGGCCTGGACGAGGGCGCGCAGGGGTTCGCCGCCCGCGGTCAGCGATCCACCGCTGAGGACGACGAGTTCGGGGTCGAGCACGGAGACGAGCGAGGCGAGACCGGTCGCGAGGTGGGTCGCGTAGATCTCCAGGAGCTGCCGCTGGGGCCCACCGGTGTGGTCGGCGGCGGTGGCGACGAGGGCGGCGGCGACCTCGGCGTAGGGACCCGTCGGGATCTCGGTGATGCCGAGTTCGCGGGCGAGTTGGGGCAGGGCCTGCGAGCCCGCCAGTGCCTGGTAACCACCGCTGTTGGCCTTGGTCACCTGGCGGACCAGGGGTGCGCCCGGCACCGGCAGGAAGCCGACCTCGCCCGCGCCGCCGGTCCAGCCGCGGTGCAGCCGGCCGCCGAGGACCAGGGCGGCGCCGAGACCGCCCTCGTTCCACAGCAGCACGAAGTCGCCGTGCCCGCGGGCCGCGCCGAGCCGCTGCTCGGCGATGGCGACGAGGTTGACGTCGTTCTCGTACTCCACCGGCATCGGCAGCGCGGCGGCGAGTTCGTCGAGGAGGGCGGGGGAGTGCCAGCCGGGCAGGTGCGAGGCGTAGCGCAGCCGGCCGGTGTTCGGGTCGAAGGCGCCGGGGGTGCCGATGACGAGGCGGTGGATGTCGTCGCGAGCGAGCCCGGCGGCTTTCACCGCACCGTCGAGGGCATCCGTCACCTGCCGTACGACGGGCTGGGCGGGGCGGCGGCCGGGAGTGAGCAGTTCGAACTCGCCCACCGTGCGGCCGGTGACGTCGGCGACGGCGGCGCGGATGCGTTCCGGCGTGACGTCGAGCCCGGCGGCGTGGGCGGCGCCCGGATTGACCACGTACAGCTGGGCGTTGGGGCCGGGCCGCCCCTCGCTGGTCCCGGTGGCGAGGACGAGCCCCGCCGCTTCGAGCCGGGCGAGCAGCTGGGAGGCGGTCGGCTTGGAGAGGCCGGTGAGCTTGCCGATCCGGGTACGGGACAGCGGGCCGTGCTCCAGGAGGAGATCGAGGGCGGCGCGGTCGTTCATGGCGCGCAGGACGCGGGGAGTGCCCGGGGTACCGGAGGTTCCTGCCATGTCGTACGCCACCTGCCTCTCTGGCTTTCGAACTACCCAGCGTGTCATGTGATCACTGTTAGGAAAGTTTCCTATTGGGTGGGAGGAACGTAAGCCCGGGGCGAAGGGGGCGTCAATAGAGACCGCCCCCGAGGCAACAGACTCGTTACCTGCGGGGGCGGTGGGGGCGTGCTGGTGTTACCCGGCGCGTCCTACTGGACGTCGATGTAGTCACCGGCGGCCGTGGCCGCGCCGGTGGTGGAGGTGCCGGCGAAGACGTAGCGGAAGTAACCGTCCTTGGACGCCTTCACGGTCGTCTTCAGCGCGCCACCGATGCCGGAGGTGACCGTCTTCACCGTGGTGTAGGTACTCGAACCCTTGGCCCGGAACTGCAGCGTGGCCGGCTGCGAGACGTACCCGGAGTACTTGCCGGTCTCCCAGTTCGCCCGCGTCAGCGCGCCGGTGACCGTGATGGTCCTGCCCTTCTTCACCGGCTCCGGCGAGGCGTTGGCGGTGACCTTGGCGGCGCGCTGCACCTTGACCTTGCCCTTGTTGCCCCAGGCCGCGAAGTCGGAGGACGCGCTGATCTTGTCGTCCGAGTCGTCGAGGTCGTAGGAGGAGCGGACGTAGAAACCGGCGACGCTCCAGGTGGTCGCGTCGGCGGCCTCGTACAGGCTGTCCTCCGGGTCGACCGTGATCGTGTCGGAGCAGGACTCGGTGACCGTGGTGTCCGTCGTGGCGGTCGTCGTGCAGGTCGGCGCGAGGGTGCCCTCGATGTCGTTGTCCATGCCGGCGAGTCCGCCGCGGTAGAGCATGATCCCCGCGAACGTCGTCTTGTTGTCGATGACCAGGTCCGACGGCCGCGTCAGCGTGTACGTGACGGGCACCTTCACCGCCGCGGTCGTCCCTACGACGATCGCCTTCCCCTTGTTGACCGTCACACCGGCGAACACCAGATCCGGCGTCGCGGCCTGCGCGAGCGGCGCGGCGAGACCGGTCAGGGCCAGGGCGCCGGTCAGGGCGGCGCAGATGGCGAGTTTCCTCATTCTTGTCCCCACATTCGAAACGGACCCCTGGGCGTTGCGCTCCAGAACAAGGGCCCGTCGTGGGGCGACCTTAAGCATGAGGAGGCTGCGATGAAAATGAGAACAAGCTGTGAAGGTAATCGCGTCACGGGTTTATCACGATGGGCAAAGCCGCAGGTGGGAGCGGGTGGCGGGGATTCGGCTGATCTGCCGGAATTGCGATGCCTGTTGGGCGCGTTTCGGCCCCGCCGGCCCCCTTCCCGAGGCCGATTCGTGATGTGGACGGACCGGGCCTGCCAGCCGCCTCACAGATTCCTGACTTTTGATCAACCCCGTTTACGGGACATGGGGAACGGTGAGCGGGGTGCGGGCATGAGCGTGTTGGCCGAGTGCCGGCGGGAGACGGTGGGCGTGCTCGCCGTCAACGTCGTATGGGCTGTCGCGACACGGCCGTCGCTACGGCGACGAGCCCGCGCGGCGGGCATTCCTCTCACCCCGGACGTCCTCGCCCGCCGCCAGACACGCCAACTCCGCGTGCTACGGCCCTCCGTGGGCTGGTCCGACCGGATGCGCACGGAGTTGAAGGCGTCGGACCGCGCGTCCGTCACGGCGGAGAAGGGGCGCGAGGAGCTGTGGTTCCACTGGCGCCCGGGTCGCCGTAGGCACACGGTCTGGGGCTCGATCACCTTCGACGAGTCTTCGGGGACGGTCGTGCTGGACCTGCGCGAGGGGGCGGCCTATACGGGTGTCTCGGGGTTGCGGCGGGGGGCGTCCTTCGTCGCGCTGTGTCAAATCGCCGGGAAGTTGGGGCTGGTGGAGGGCGAGAGCCGGGGGTGAGGGTGTGGAGTGGGTGCGCGTCGGTCAGCGCAGGGCCGCGGTGAACTTCGTCCAGGTGGTGGGGGTCAGGCGGAGTATCGGGGCGTCGGGGGTTTTGGGGAGTTGGGCCGTCTTCACCAGGTGCTGCAACTGCGCGCGCATCACCTCGGGGCCGTCGACCTGCTGTCGATTTCGACTCCTCCAGCCCGTAGAACTCGCACAGCACCCGGATGTCGGGGGCCCGCGTGGCGAACGGTTGCCGAGTCCGTGCCCGGTGGGCGACACGGACCAGTTCGGGCGGGGATTACCGCTGGTCGGAGCCCTGTCCCAGCGCTGGGGATGGGAGCCCCGCTCGATCGGCAAGACCGTCTGTGCGGAGTGGGTGCTCGGGCCCGAGCCGGTGGCTGTCAATCCGCTCCCGGGTGTGAGGGAGGGGCAAACAGCCCACCCACCACCCCTCTCCACAGGCCGGGGTCTTTTCTAACCGCTCAACGAGTCAGACAACGGTTAGTTCAGCCCCCGGCTTCCGGCACACCCCCACTCGCTGACCCACCCACCGGCCGTCGGCTGACTGGCAGTGCTTCACTGGCCGCGCGGCGACAATGAGTGGGAGCACGGGTGAGCGAGCAGTCCTGGTACGGAGTCCGGTGTGTGTTCCGGCATCGCGAACTCGGGGTCTATGAGGAGCGGGTGACCCTGTGGCGGGCCCGGTCACTCGACGAGGCGATCGGGCGTGGGGAGGTGGAGGCGCGTGAGTACTGCGCGGACCTCGACAGCGTCGAGTACGTCGGGTTCGGTGAGGCGTACCGGATGGACGGCGAGCCGGGAGAAGGGGCCGAGGTGTTCTCCCTCATGCGGGAGAGCGGGTTGCCGACGGGTGGCTATGTGGGGCGGTTCTTCGCTACGGGGGCGGAGCGGACCGGAGAGTGAGGCGCACTCGTGGCCTCGACGTCAGCTCTCAAGGAAGGGCGTCGTGTCCAGAGTGGGGTACGGAGCCGGCAGCGGGAGGGGCTCGCCCAGGTCCACCTTCGACTCGGCGTCGTAGAACGCCTCGGTGGGGTCGTCGCCAGGGAGGACAGGCGTGGTGTAGCAGTGGGCCGTCTTCGTGTTGCGGTTGATCAGGACGTAGACCGGGACTCCGGCAGCCGCGTAGGCGCGGAGTTTCGGGCCGGTGTCCGTCTCGTGATTGGTGGAGGTCACTTCGCCGACCAGGGCGATCATGTCGATGGGGTACCAGCCCTTGTGGGTCCTGCGGTAGGACTCGTCGAGTTCGCTGGGCCTGCGACGACGGACGTAGAAGTCCGGGATGAGCAGGGACATCGTGATGCCGTCCTTGTGGGCCGCTCGGTAGCCGTTGCCCATGCCCACCAGGCGGTGTCCGGCGACACGGAACTGGAAGAACAGTTCCCCTGAGCCGTCGTTGTGATTGTCGTTCGGTGCCGGTGGCACGATGGCCATCCCCTCGACGTACTCGGGTCGAATCGGCGTCGCCGACGCCTTCTCGATCGCGATCAGCAGATCGATGGGGTCCTGTTGCGGCACGTCCTGCTGCGTCATGACCGGCTCCATGATGGGTTCGGCGCTCATCGATGCTTCTCCCTCGTCACGCTGCTGCCAGGCTACGCCCGTGCTGGGTGCCCCGGCAGAACTGTGGGCCGTCCGGTGGGCCTGTGACCTGGGATTCCACACGCATTCACTCGAACGAGTGTGCTGAACCGTTCCGCCCGCCCCCGTCCCCGTACACCCCTCCCGTACGCCCCCTACAACTACCGCGTCCCCGGCCGCTGCGAGGAAATAGGCGAAGTGGCCGCCACCTGAGGCGAGTCCGAGTTCGAGTACACCGACGGCGCCGCGACCGACTCCGTCGGGTCCGACTGGTCGTCGACCGGGTTCGCCGTCGCGCCGCCGACGATGCGGATGTTCGCCTCGTCGAAGGCGCGCTTGACGCGCCAGCGGAGTTCGCGTTCGACGCCGACCGACTTGCCCGGCATGGTCTTGGCGGAGAGGCGGACGACCATCGAGTCGATGAGGACGCTGTCGAGGCCGAGGACCTCGATGGGGCCCCAGAGCAGCTCGTTCCAGGGTTCCTCCTTGCTCATCTTCTCCGTGACCGCGTCGAGCGTGGCCTTCACCCGGTCCAGGTTCTCGGAGGCCTTGACGGTGACGTCGACGCCTGCCGTGGCCCAGCCCTGGGACAGGTTGCCGATGCGCTTGACCTCGCCGTTGCGGACGTACCAGATCTCGCCGTTGTCCCCGCGCAGCTTGGTCACGCGCAGGCCGACCTCGATGACCTCGCCGGAGGCGACGCCCGCGTCGATCTGGTCGCCGACGCCGTACTGGTCCTCCAGGATCATGAAGACGCCGGAGAGGAAGTCCGTGACGAGGTTGCGGGCGCCGAAGCCGATCGCGACGCCCGCGACACCGGCGGAGGCCAGCAGCGGGGCCAGGTTGATCTCGAACGTGCCCAGGACCATCAGCGCGGCTGTGCCCAGGATCACGAAGGACGCCACCGAGCGGAGGACGGAACCGATCGCCTGCGAGCGCTGGCGGCGGCGTTCCGCGTTGACCAGGAGACCGCCGAGCGCCGTGCCGTCCACCGACTCGACCGTACGGTTCATCCGGTCTATCAGCTTGGTGATCGCCCGCCGCACCGTCATTCTCAGCACCGCCGCGATCACCAGGATCAGCAGCACCCTGAGACCTATCGCCAGCCAGGTGGACCAGTTCTGCTCCACCCAGCTGGCGGCGTTGGTCGCGCTCTCCTGGGCGTCCTGGAGAGTGGGTACGGTCACCGTGGTCTCCGAGGGGCTCGGAGACGGCGACGGCGAAGCGGCGGCCAGTAGGACGGCGGACAAGGACACGGCAGGTACCTCCAGGTGCTGCGTCTGCCTCCGGCATGGTCCGACGGGGGAAAGGTCACGAATAGGTCACCGGGAGGGCAGGCCCACCACACTATCGGGGCAACGCGTGAGGATCGTTGCCGAGTTCACGGGAGAGGCCGTGCTCAGCGGGGAAAGAACAGGTGGGACGAACCCGCGGTCGTCCCGGGGATGAATCACATGTGGTCGAAAACACTCCCAGCCCGTTACCGGGACATGGTGGCGCTTCCACCAGGCATGAGGGGAGACTGACTACAGATCGTCCCGGCGCGAGCCACGCGCCGCCGACGCACAAGGAGGCATCCGTGCCGCATGTCCTGGTCCTCAACGCGTCGTACGAGCCACTCGGCGTCGTACCGCTCCGCCGCGCGCTCGTCCTCGTCCTGGAGAACAAGGCTGTCTCCCTTGAGGAATCCGGCGCCTATATGCACAGCGCAACCGTCACAGTCCCCGCACCCAGCGTGGTCCGGCTCAAGCGATTCGTGCGGGTTCCCTATCGGGGGCCCGTTCCTCTCACCCGGCGGGCGCTCTTCGCGCGCGACGGGGGCCGGTGCATGTACTGCGGTGGCGTCGCAACCAGCGTCGACCATGTCATTCCGCGCAGCCGCGGGGGCAAGCACGTCTGGGACAACGTGGTGGCGTCCTGCCGCCGCTGCAACCACGTGAAGGCCGACCGACACCTCTTCGAGATCGGCTGGCGGCTGCGCCACAAACCCGCCCCACCCACCGGCCTGGCCTGGCGCATCATCGGGACAGGTCATAGGGACCCGCGCTGGCTGCCGTACTTGCAGCCGTACGGCGCGGAGGACGCGATGGCCCGGATCGACGGCATCTCCGCCTGACGATCCGGGCCTTTGTGTACCCCCTGTACGGCGCTGTCCCCTGTACGGCGGTACGGAGTCGTCCGCCCCGGCAGCCCCCCGCGCTGCCGGGGCGGACGGTCATGCGTAGCGCAGCTCCCCGGGGCGTACCGAGCGGCGCAGCAGCGGCAGTGACGTGGCCGCCGCCAGCAGACAGGCCGCGTACACCGCGACCGGGACCAGCAGCGCCGTGTACGGCACGGGGACGGACGCATGCTCCGAGGCGGCGGCGCCGTACCAGACGCTGACCGTCAGGCCGCCCAGGCCCGCCACCGTGAGCGCGGGTGCCAGTGGCAGCGCGGTCTCCAGCAGGGTCGCCCGCGCGAGCACCGGGTACGGCACTCCGGTCGCCACCTGGGCGGCGAGTCCCCGGCGCCGGGTGGCGACGGACTCGGCGGTGCCGACGGCCAGCGCGCTCAGGACCAGGGCGAGCGCGAAGAGGAGCGCGAGGCCCACGAGGTTCAGGCCGTTCTCGTAGAACCCGATGTCCTCCGCGTACCGGTCCGCCCGGTCGTGCAGGACCGCGAGCAGCACCTGCCGTATCCCCATGAAGCCCGAGCCGACGACCGTCACCAGCAGGACCGCGGCATGCGTACGGGCCGCCGCCCACGGATCGTCGCGCAGCCGCTCCGCCGCGATCAGCACCGCCGGGCTCTGCGCGCGGGCGGCCAGGCCCTCCCCGAGCTGGCGGGCCGAGGCGCCGGTCAGCCACACCGCCACGGCACCGATCAGCAGGCACACGCCGAAGACCGTGAGCGGGGTGAGGGCGAACGGGAACGGCACGTCGTGGAAGGGGGTGGTCACGATGTACACCACCGTCAGCGCCAGCACCGTCGTCGCCACCCGGAACAGCCGCCCCGGACCCTCGGCCGGCCGCAGCCGTCGTATCCGCCCCAGGGGAGAGGCCACCACCCGGCGCAGCATCAGCGCGCTCACCGTCGCGCCCAGCACCGGCACTCCGACGGTCACCACGGTGATGCCCGCCCAGGCCAGGGGGACGGGGTTGTGCCACAGCCGCAGCAGGGTCGGCACGGAGACCGCCGTGGCCACCGCCGACCCCGCCAGACAGGCCAGACCCGACTCCAGCGCCGCGATCCGCCGCGTCTGGCCGGGCGTGGCCCCGGCGAGCCGCAGCGCGGCCAGCCGCCGGTCGCGGTGCACCGCGCCGACGCGGGCGCACTGGCCCAGAAAGCCGAGCACCGGGATGAACAGCAGCAGGAGTGCGGCGACCACACCGATCCGGGTACCGGGGTAGTCGAGCAGCCCGCCGCCCACGGACACGTGGTGGTGTCCCACCAGCGGCAGCAACGTGGCGACGACCAGCCCGAGGCCGGTCGCCGGCGCCGCCCCGACGGCGGTGAGCAGGACGCGCCACCACTCCCGGCGGTCGGACCCCCGGGTGAGCAGCCAGGCCAGCCGGAGATCGGCCGTCAGCGTCCTCATGCCGGCACCCCCGCCGTCGCCACAGCCCCGTCCGCCAGCCGGATCTCGCGGTCCGCGTACGCCGCGGTCTGCGCGTCATGGGTGATCAGCAGGACCGCCGTACCGGACTCGCGGGCCGAGCCGATCAGGGCCGTCATCACCTGCTCGCTCGCCAGGGAGTCCAGGGCGCCGGTCGGCTCGTCCGCGAAGACGACCCTCGGGCCGGTCACCAGGGCCCGGGCGAGAGCCACCCGCTGGGCCTGGCCGCCGCTCAGCTCGCCCGGCCGCAGTTCGGCCTGCCCGCGCACCCCGAACCGTTCCAGCCACTCACCGGCCCCGGCACGGGCGTCCGCCCGCGAGGCGCCCGCGAGCAGCAGCGGCAGCGCGACGTTGTCCACCGCCGTCAGCTCGGGTATCAGCTGGCCGAACTGGAAGACCACCCCGAACTCGGTGCGCCGCAGCTCGCTGAGCCGCTTCTCGGGAAGTTCGTCCAGGCGCTCCCCGCCATACGTCACCGTCCCCGCGTCCGGGCGGACGATCCCGGACAGGCAGTGCAGCAGCGTGCTCTTTCCGCTGCCGCTCGTCCCCGTGACGGCGAGGATCTCGCCGACGCCCAGTGCGACCGAGGCGCCGCTCAGCGCCCGGGTCCTGCCGTGATTCTTGGCGAGGTCACGGGCCGCGAGCAGCGGCACCGCGTCGTCCCCCTGGTTGCTCATGGTGTGTCGACCTCCGCGGTCAGAGTGGTCAGCCGGGCCGCCGTCGTCGCCATCCAACGGAGGTCCGCGTCAAGGTGGTTGAGGGCGTAGTCCGCCGAGAGCACGGTCGCCAGGTCGGTGCCCTTGGCGGTCTTGACCGCCGTGAGTTCCCGCATCCGCTCCATATGGGCGGCGCGTTGGGCCCGGAGATACGCCTCCGGGTCGCCGCCGGCCAGGATCGAGACGACGACCTTGGCGAAGATCTCGTTCGTCACGAAGGGCGCGGGCGGCGCGATCTCCCGCGCCCACAGGGCGAGTTCACGCGAACCGTCGGCGGTCGAGCGGTACGTCGTGCGCTCCGGGCCGCCGGCCGAGTCGGTGCCGTCGATCTCCGCGAGACCGTCCCTGACCAGGCGTTGCAGGGTCGTGTAGACCTGCCCGTACGCCAGGGGACGGGCCTGCGGGAAGCGTTCGTCGTGCCGTCGCTTGAGGTCGTAGCCGTGGCTCGGTCCTTGGGCGAGCAGGCCCAGCAGGATGTGGCGGGTGCTCATGCCGCTCAGTATGCACTGGATACATGTACTGAGTGAATAGTGATCAGCCGGGAAAGTGCGGGGAGTGCGGTGCGGGAGTGGCTGCGGTGCCGCCCTTACCCCAACCTGGAGGTCTGTCGTCGCGCCCGCTGGGTAGGGCTGCGGTAACCCGCCCGTCGCCCGTACCCGACAAGGAGGCCCCCGTGGCCGCAGCATCGGCATCACTTCCGCGCCCGGCCCGCTCCAAACGCACCGCGGAGCCGTCCGCCGACCTCGCACCCGGCCTGTTCTTCGTCGACGCCGAGGGAGCCTGGGCCGAGACCCCGCTGACCAGCGAACCGCCGCTGGCCGACGCCGAGCCCCTCACCAGCGAGCCCCCGCTCGCCGACACCGCCCCGCTGACCAGCGAGTCCGCCACGATGGACGCCCCGCTCACCAGCGAGTCCGGCACGCTCGCCGACCCGATGAGCAGCGCCTCCGCCGCGTTCGCCGGCCCGGACCCGACGAGGCCCTAGATGACAGCGCCCCAGCCGTCCGAAACCCTCGGCGAGGACCTGTCCCACCTCGCCGAACTGCACGGCGTCGCCACCGCCTACCGCCCCTCCCCGGACCGCGCGGTCCCGGCCTCGCCCGGCGCGGTCGTCGCCGTCCTGGCCGCCCTCGGCGTCGACGCGAGCACCCCGCAGGCCGTCCGCGCCGCGCTCGCCGCCCGCCAACAGGAGCTGGCCGAACGGCTGTTGCCGCCGACCGTTGTCGGCCGGCCCGGCAGCACGCCCGCCGCGCTCGACGCGCTGCCCGAGGGCACCCGGCTGCACATCGAGACCGAGCAGGGCGAGACCCGGACCGGCGCCGAACAACTCCCGCCCGGCGTCCACCACTTGACCGCCACCGCACCGGACGGCCGCAGCGCCGAGGCCCATCTCCTCATCGCCCCGGACCGGTTGCCCACGCCCACCGGACGGTCGTACGGGCTGATGGTGCAGGTCTACTCCCTGCTCTCCCGGCACTCCTGGGGCATGGGGGACCTCGGTGACCTGGGTGAGCTGACCGCCTGGGCCGGGCGGGCGCTGGGGGCCGGATTCGTACAGGTCAACCCGTTGCACGCGGCCGTACCGGGCGCGCCCACCGACCCGTCGCCGTACCGCCCGTCCTCCCGCCGCTTCCCCGACCCGGTGTATCTGCGGATCGAGGACATCCCCGAGTTCGCGTATGCCGAGGAGGACGAGAGGGAGAAGCTGCGCGGGCTCCTCGAACGGGCCGCGCGGCTGCGTGAATCCGTCCTGGAGAAGGGCGCGTTGATCGACCGGGACGCCGTGTGGGAGGTGAAGCGGGAGGCGCTGGAACTCGTACGGGAGGTCCCCCTCGGGCCCGGACGGCGGGCCGCCTACGTCGACTTCCTCGCCCGGGAGGGCGAGGCGCTGGAGGACCACGCCACGTGGTGTGCGCTGGCCGAGGCGCACGGTTCCGACTGGCACCGCTGGCCCGCCGCCCTGCGCGACCCGCGCTCACCCGAAACCGCCCGCGCCCGCGCCGAGTTGATGGACCGCGTCGACTTCCACTCCCGCCTCGCCTGGCTCACCGACACCCAACTCACCACCGCCCAGCGGGCCGCACGGGAAGCGGGCATGCCGGTCGGGGTCGTGCACGACCTCGCGGTCGGGGTGCATCCGGACGGCGCCGACGCCTGGGCGCAACAGGAGTACTTCGCGTCCGGCATGTCGGTCGGCGCACCCCCGGACGCCTTCAACTCCCTCGGCCAGGACTGGGGGTTGCCCCCCTGGCGCCCGGACCGCCTCGCCGAGTCCGGCTACGCCCCGTACCGCCGCCTGCTCCGTGCGCTCTTCCGTTACGCGGGCGCCCTGCGCATCGACCACGTCATGGGCCTGTTCCGGCTCTGGTGGGTCCCGCAGGGGCAGCCCCCCACCGAGGGCACCTACGTCCGCTACGACGCCGAGGCCATGCTCGCCGTCCTCGCGCTGGAGGCCTCGCGCGCCGGGTCGGTGGTGATCGGCGAGGACCTGGGGACCGTAGAACCGGGTGTACGCGAGACCTTGCAGGAGCGCGGGGTGCTCGGCACGTCGGTGCTGTGGTTCGAACGGGACTGGGAGGGCGACGGCCGTCCGCTCGCCCCCGAGAAGTGGCGGGCCGACTGTCTGGCCACCGCCACCACCCACGACCTGCCGCCCACCGCGGCCCGGCTCACCGGCGAACACGTCGAACTCCGCGACCGGCTCGGCCTGTTGACCAGACCGGTGGAGGAGGAGCGGGTCGAGTCCGCCACGGACGTCGGGGAGTGGCTGGCCCTGCTCTCCCGGCTCGGCCTCTTCGAGCAGGCGCCGGGCGGCGGCCGGCCCGCGTCGGAGGAGGAGGCCGAGATCCACGCCGTCCACCGCTTCCTGCTCCGCACCTCCGCCCGCATGATCGGCGTCTGGCTCCCCGACACCGTCGGCGACCGCCGCCCGCAGAACCTGCCCGGCACGTGGGACCAGTACCCGAACTGGCGCCTTCCCGTCGCCGACGCGGACGGGCGCCCCGTGACGCTGGAGGAGCTGGCCGCGTCCCCGAGGCTGCACGCGCTGGTGGATGTGCTGCGGGTGGGGCTGGGGGCGGGGACGACGGCAACGGGGACGGGGACGGCAACGGGGACGGGGAGCAGCCCGGAAACGGGCTCGGAAGCAGGGGCGGAAGCGGGCGCGGAAGCGGGCCCAGGGGACAGCGCGGAAGGGGGTCCGTGAGGCCCCCGCGCCCCATACGGCACCCCCGGGCGCGCGGCTCGTTCGGGCGTTCGCTACTTTTGCTGTGTGGACAAGAAGAACGCCCTGCGCGCCGGTGCCCTGGCTGCCGGTACGACGCTGATGATGCTGCTCATGACGTCCCCCGCGCTCGCGCTCACCCGCGACGACGGTGACGACCCGGGTTCCGGCCTGAGCGTCGCCCAGACGCTGGGGCTCTATGTCCTGATCCCGCTCGCGCTGTTCTCGATCATCGCGGGCCTCGTCATGGCGCTGGACAAGTCCAAGGACCGCGCGCCGAAGGCCAAGGCCACCACCGGCACGAAGGCCTGACCCCACCTTTTCCGGAGGGCGCCCGCCTCACCCACAGCGGTGAGGCGGGCGCCCTTCGTGCGTTCTCGCGGGACGCGCTACCGCTCGGTCGAGGCCAGCAACCTCCGCAGCAGGTCGGCCAGTTGGCCCGCCTGCTCGGCGTCGAGGCCGGACAGGGCCGCCGTCTGGGTGGCGAGCCCGGAGCCGACCGCCTCGTCGATCAATGCCAACCCCTTCTCGGCCAGGGTGACTTGGAGGCCCCGGCGGTCGTGCGGGTCGGGGGAGCGGCGGAGCAGGCCGGCCCGTTCCAGTTTGTCGAGGCGGCCGGTCATGCCGCCGGTGGTGAGCATCAGCGTCGCGGAGAGCTCGCGCGGCGAGAGGGCGTACGGCTCGCCGGCCCGGCGCAGGGTCGCGAGGACGTCGAACTCGCCGCGCGAGATGCCGTGCGGCGCGTACGCCTTCTCCATGCGGTCGCCCATGGCCCGGGAGAGCCGGAAGATCCGCCCGAAGACCTCCATCGCGGCGGTGTCGAGGTCGGGCCGCACCGCCGCCCACTGCTCGACGATCGCGTCGACGGGGTCCTTGTCGTTCATGGGGTGAGTATCCGCCGGTCGGTAGGTCGCCCGCAAGAAAGCGGCTTGACAGTAAGTTGCTTGCAGCTAAGCTAATTAGCGGCAAGTTACTTATGAAGGAGATGGCATGAACCGCTCCACCACCATCGTCCTCACCGCCCTCGCCCCCGTCTCCTGGGGCACCACCTACGCCGTCACCACCCAGTTCCTCCCGCCCGACCGCCCCCTCTTCACCGGCCTGATGCGCGCCCTCCCCGCCGGTCTCGTGCTCCTCGCGCTGGCCCGCGTGCTGCCGCGCGGTGCCTGGTGGTGGAAGGCGGCGGTGCTCGGCGCGCTGAACATCGGCGCCTTCTTCCCGCTGCTGTTCCTGTCCGCGTACCGGCTCCCCGGCGGCATGGCGGCGGTCGTCGGCTCGGTCGGGCCGCTGATCGTCGTGGGCCTCTCGGCGGTCCTGCTGGGGCAGCGGCCGACGGCCCGGAGCGTGCTCACCGGTGCCGTCGCGGCCTTCGGCGTGAGTCTCGTCGTACTGAAGGCGGCCGGGGCGCTCGACCCCGTCGGCGTCCTCGCGGCCCTCGCCTCCACCGCCTCCATGTCCACCGGCACCGTGCTGACCAAGCGGTGGGGCGGCCCCGACGGCGTCGGCCCGCTCGCCCTCACCGGCTGGCAGCTCACCGCGGGCGGGCTGCTGATCGCGCCGGTCGCCTTCCTGGTCGAGGGGGCGCCGCCCGCGCTGGACGGGCGGGCGGTCGGCGGTTACCTGTACCTCGCGCTGGCGAACACGGCGATCGCGTACTGGCTCTGGTTCCGCGGCATCGGCCGGCTCTCGGCCACGCAGGTGACCTTCCTCGGCCCGCTCTCCCCGCTGACCGCGGCCGTCGTCGGCTGGGCGGCGCTCGGGCAGGCGCTCACGCCGGTGCAGATGGCGGGGATGGCGGTGGCGTTCGGGGCGACGGTGTTCGGGCAGATCGGGGCGCGTACGTCTCCTGTTCGCGTTCGGGCGGTAGCGTCACACGGGGAAGCCGTGACGGAATGCCGTGACGCGACACCCGTAGCGCAACGCTCGTGACGCAACGCCGGAGGCGCCCGTGGCCGAGGAATCCTGCCCCAGTTGTGGCAAGCCGCTCACCGCACGGGCGGGGCGGACCGGACGCCGGTCCGTGTACTGCTCCGCCGCCTGCCGGCAGAAGGCCTACCGGGACCGGCAGGGGAGCGCCGGGGCCGGTGTCGACGGGCTGATCAAGGAGATCGGCCGGCAGGTGGAGGAGCTGGTGCCGCAGCCGCCTTCCGTCTTCTACTCCGGCGTGACGGAACTGTCCTCGTCCGTCGCACGGCTCAGACGGGTGGCGCGTACGGCGCGGGACAGCGCTCAGGAATCCGTCACTCACGCACCCGTTACGGAAGTCACCGCCGTTACGGACGAAGTCCGCGCCGTCGCCGAAGTCCCCCTCGACGAGGGTGACTTCGCCGCCCTCGTCGAGTCCCACCGCCGCGAGATCCAGGTCCACTGCTACCGCATGACCGGCTCGTACGACGACGCCGAGGACCTGGTGCAGGAGACGTTCCTGCGGGCCTGGCGGGCCCGGGACACCTTCGAGGGGCGGGCCGGTGCCCGTACCTGGCTGTACCGCATCGCGACCAACGCCTGCCTGGACTTCCAGCGCCGTACGGCCCGACGCCCCCAGCGCTACGAACCGCTGCCCGGCATGAACCACGGCGGCGGGGAGCCACCCGCCCGTATCACCTGGCTGCAGCCCTACCCCGACGACGAGTTGCCCTCCGCCGAGCAGCAGCCGGAGGCCGCCGCGGTCTCCCGCGAGACCCTCGAACTGGTCTTCCTGGCCGCCGTCCAGCATCTCCCGCCGCGCCAGCGCGCGGTGCTGGTGCTGCGGGACGTGCTCGGGCTGACCGCCGTGGAGACCGGCGAGGCCCTCGACATGACCGTGGCCTCGGTCAACAGCGCGCTGCAACGCGCCCGCCCCACCCTGCGCGACCGGCTGCCCGGCCGGCGTGCGGACTGGACGGCCGACGGGCCCACCGAGCACCAACGCACCCTGGTCAAGCGGTACATGGCCGCCGCCGAACGCCTCGACCTGTCCGAGGTCGCCGCCCTGCTCAGCGAGGACGTCACCCTCACGATGCCGCCGAACCCGTTCTGGTTCACCGGCCGCGACGCGTTGCTCGAATTCCTCAGCGTCAGCCTCGATGCCAACTCGCCCATGTTCCTCGGTCATTGGCGTCATCTCCCCGCCCGCGCCAACGGGCAGCTCGCGGCCGGAGGGTATGTCCGACGGCCCGGTACGACCGTCTACCGCGCCCAGGTCCTCGACGTGCTCCGCTTCGGCGCCGACGACCGGATCGTCGAGATCACGTCCTTCGAACCGCACCTGTTCCCGGCCTTCGGACTGCCGCTGCGGCTGTGACCGAGGAGCCGTGACCGATGAGTGGTGGGCTCCGTGTGCGTCTGTATGGCCGACACGAACGACACGTACATCACGCCCCGTACGTCACGACCCGCAAGGAGATCACCATGCTGCTCACCGACAAGACCGCGGTCATCTACGGCGCCGGAGGCTCGATCGGCGGTGCGGTCGCCCGCGCCTTCGCCGCCGAGGGAGCCCGTGTCCACCTCGTGGGACGCACCCGGGAGACGCTGGAGGCGGTGGCCACCCACATCCAGGACATCGGTATCAAGGACGCCGAGGTGGCCGTCGTCGACGCGCTCGACGAGACGGCCGTGACGGAACACCTCGCCCGTGTCGGGGACGTGGACGTGTCCTTCAACCTCGTCTCGCGCGGCGACGTGCAGGGGCTGCCGATGACCGACATGCCCGTCGACGACTTCCTGCGGCCCGTCCTCAACGGCGTCCGCGCCAACTTCATCACCGCCCGCGCCGCCGCCCGCCGGATGGCCGAGCGGGGCAGCGGTGTCGTCCTCACCCTCAACAGCGGTTCCGCGCACGGCAGTCCGATGATGGGCGGCACCGGTCCCGCCGACGCGGCGACCGACAGCCTCGTGCGCAACCTGGCGATGGAACTGGGCCCGCGCGGGGTGCGCGCCGTAGGACTGTGGGCCGCCGGCATCCCCGAGACGCTCACCATCGAGAAGCTCGGCAAGGTCAACCCCGACCTCAACGAGGCGGCGATCCAGGGCATCCTCGACCATCTGTCGAGCCTGCGGATGACCCGCCGCAACCCCACCCTCGCCGAGATCACCGCGACCGCCGTGTTCCTCGCCTCGGACCACGCGGCGAGCATCACCGGCACGTTCGTCAACGTCACCGGCGGGATGTTCCCGGGCTGAGCAGCACATGCGGAGGGGCGCCCGGCGGATCGCCGGGCGCCCCTCACAGCCGTAGCAGAACCGATTACGACGCAGCCGCGTCCGCCGCCTGGGCCTTCAGTGCGCGCTCCACACCGGACCGGGACTCCGAGACCAGGCGGCGCAGGGCCGCGTTGGGCTCGGCGGCCGTCAGCCAGGTTTCCGTGCGGTCCAGGGTGTCCTGGGAGACCTGGACCGACGGGTAGAGGCCGACCGCGATCTGCTGGGCGATCTCGTGCGAACGGGAGTCCCAGACCTCCTTGACCGCCTCGAAGTACTTCTCCGTGTACGGCGCCAGCAGGTCGCGCTGGTCGGTCTGGACGAAGCCCGAGATCACCGCTTCCTGAAGGGCGTTGGGGAGCTTGTCGGACTCGACGACCTGCGCCCAGGCCTCCGCCTTCGCCTCCTCGGTCGGGCGGGCGGCACGGGCGGTCGCCGCGTGGCGCTCACCGGCGGCCGTCTTGTCCCGCTCGTACTCGCCGGCGATCTCCGTCTCGTCGAACCGGCCCGCGGACGCGAGGCGTTCGACGAAGGCCCAGCGCAGTTCGGTGTCGACGGCCAGGCCCTCGATCGTCTGGGTGCCCTCCAACAGGGCGTCCAGCAGGTCGAGTTGCTCCGGCGTGCGGGCCGTGGACGCGAACGCGCGGGCCCACGCCAGCTGTTGGTCGCTGCCCGCCTCGGCGGAGCGCAGATGCGCCAGCGTGGCGTCCGTCCAGCGGGTCAGCAGCGCCTCGCGGGCGGCCGGGTCGGCGTACAGCTCGATCGCCAGCTTCACCTGCCGCTGGAGCGACTGCACGACACCGATGTCCGACTCCTTGCCGATGCCCGACAGGACGAGGGACAGGTAGTCGCGGGTGGCGAGTTCCGCGTCCCGGGTCATGTCCCAGGCCGAGGCCCAGCACAGGGCGCGGGGGAGGGAGGATGCGAAGTCGCCCAAGTGCTCGGTGACGAAGGCCAGCGACTGCTCGTCCAGGCGGACCTTCGCGTACGACAGGTCGTCGTCGTTGAGCAGCACCACGTCCGGGCGGCGCTTGCCGACCAGCTGCGGTACGTCCGTCAACTCGCCGTCCACGTCCAGCTCGACGCGCTCGTCACGCACCAACTTGCCGGTCTCGTCGTCGAGTTCGTACAGGCCGACCGCGATCCGGTGCGGGCGAAGCGTCGGCTCGCCCTTGGCGCCCGCGGGCAGGGCCGGGGCCTCCTGGCGGATCGCGAAGGCGGTGATGACACCGTCCGCGTCCGTCTCGATCTCCGGGCGCAGAATGTTGATGCCGGCGGTCTGCAGCCACTTCTCCGACCAGGCGCCCAGGTCACGGCCGGAGGTCTCCTCCAGCGCGCCCAGCAGGTCGGACAGACGGGTGTTGCCGTACGCGTGACGCTTGAAGTACGCCTGCACGCCCGCGAAGAACTCGTCCATGCCGACATACGCGACGAGCTGCTTGAGCACGCTCGCGCCCTTGGCGTACGTGATGCCGTCGAAGTTGACCAGGACGTCGTCCAGGTCGCGGATCTCGGCCATGATCGGGTGCGTGGACGGCAGTTGGTCCTGCCGGTACGCCCAGGTCTTCATCGAGTTGGCGAACGTGGTCCACGAGTGCGGCCAGCGCGAATCGGGCGAGTACGCCTGGCAGGCGATGGAGGTGTAGGTGGCGAACGACTCGTTCAGCCACAGGTCGTTCCACCACTCCATGGTGACGAGGTCGCCGAACCACATGTGGGCCAGCTCGTGCAGGATGGTCTCCGCGCGCACCTCGTAGGCGGCGTCGGTCACCTTCGACCGGAACACGTACTGGTCGCGGATGGTCACCGCGCCCGCGTTCTCCATCGCGCCCGCGTTGAACTCCGGGACGAACAGCTGGTCGTACTTCTTGAAGGGGTACTGGTAGGCGAACTTCTCCTGGAACCAGTCGAAGCCCTGCCGCGTCACCTCGAAGATCGCGTCCGAGTCCAGGAACTCGGCGAGCGACGGCCGGCAGTAGATGCCGAGCGGGACGCTCTGCCCGTCCTTCTCGTACACGCTGTGCACGGAGTGGTACGGGCCGACGATCAGCGCGGTGATGTACGTCGAGAGGCGGGGCGTCGGCTCGAACACCCAGGTGTCGTCCCGGGGTTCGGGCGTCGGGGAGTTGGAGATGACGGTCCAGCCCGTCGGCGCCTTCACGGTGAACTGGAAGGTGGCCTTCAGATCGGGCTGCTCGAAGCTCGCGAACACGCGGCGCGCGTCCGGCACCTCGAACTGGGTGTACAGATAGGCCTGTTGGTCGACGGGGTCGACGAACCGGTGAAGCCCCTCACCGGTGTTGGTGTAAGCGCAGTCCGCGACCACGCGCAGGACGTTCGGTCCCGCCAACAGCCCGGCCAGCGCGATCCGCGAGTCCTTGAAGACCTCGTCGGGGTCGAGCGGGTCGCCGTTCAGCGTCACCTCGTGGACCGTCGGGGCCACCAGGTCGATGAAGGACTCGGCACCGCCTTCGGCCACGTCGAAGCGCACCGTGGTCGCGGACCTGTAGGTCCCGCCCTCCTGCGCGCCGGAGAGGTCGAGATCGATCTCGTACGAGTCAACGGTGAGCAGGGTCGCCCGCTGCTGCGCCTCTTCGCGAGTCAGGTTTGTGCCAGGCACGCGGTCATCTCCTCGTTATGTGTGGGTTGCGCCATCCTTCCACGGGACCTGCGCGGAGCGCGATGTCCGTATCCCGCCGGTGAGCGGGACGGACGAGCGGGAGCCTGGAGTCATGACGACGTACACGGCACGACCCATCGGGCCCACGGTCCTGAAGGAGCTGCGCTCTGCTGACGATGCGGGAGCCCGAATGGTTCCCGTGCGCGACGAGGAGGGCGGCGCTCCGCTCCGCTGCTGCCTGCGCCGCAGCGAGCCGGGTGAGCGGATCGCCCTGGTCTCGTACGCCCCGCTGCGGCGCTGGGCGGCGGAAACGGGGGTGGAGCCGGGGGCGTATGACGAGGTGGGGCCGGTGTTCGTCCACGCGGAGGAGTGCGGGGGGCCTGCGGCCGGCTCCGGGTACCCGTTCGCGGACGCCCACCGGGTGATCCGCCGCTACTCCGCCGAGGGCCACATCCTCGGCGGCGAACTGGTCGACGCCCTGGACGACGATGCCTTCCGCCGGGCCTTCACCGACCCGTCCGTGGTTCTCGTCCACGTCCGGGCGGTGGAGTACGGCTGCTTCTTCTACGAGGTACAGCGACCCGAAATCAGCCCCTCCGGCGTTTGAGGAGCGGGGGTCCAGGGGGCGGAGCCCCCTGGGGATGGGACGGGTAGGGGCGGCGGGGGCGAGGAAGGCCGCGTCAGCCCCGGAGCTCCGCCGCCACCAGCTCCGCGATCTGCACCGCGTTCAACGCGGCACCCTTGCGGAGGTTGTCGTTGGAGATGAACAGGGCGAGCCCGTGCTCGACCGTCTCGTCGGCGCGGATACGGCCGACGTAGGACGGGTCCTGGCCGGCCGCCTGGAGGGGGGTCGGGATGTCGGAGAGGGCCACGCCCGGGGCGCCGCCGAGGAGCTCCGTGGCGCGCTCGACCGAGATGGGGCGGGCGAAACGGGCGTTGACCTGGAGGGAGTGGCCCGAGAAGACCGGGACGCGGACGCAGGTGCCCGAGACCTTCAGTTCCGGGATCTCCAGGATCTTGCGGGACTCGTTGCGGAGCTTCTGCTCCTCGTCGGTCTCGTTCAGGCCGTCGTCGACGATCGAGCCGGCGAGGGGGAGCACGTTGAAGGCGATGGGCCGCTTGTAGACCTGCGGCTCGGGGAAGTCGACCGCGCCGCCGTCGTGCGCGAGCTTGTCCGCGTCGGCGACGACCTTCAGCGCCTGCCCGTGCAGCTCGGCCACACCGGCCACCCCGGAACCGGACACCGCCTGGTACGTGGCGACGACCAGCGCCTCCAGGCCAGCCTCCGCGTGCAGCGGCTTCAGGACCGGCATCGCGGCCATCGTCGTGCAGTTCGGGTTGGCGATGATGCCCTTGGGGCGGTCCGCGATGGCGTGCGGGTTCACCTCGGAGACGACCAGCGGTACGTCGGGGTCCTTGCGCCAGGCGGACGAGTTGTCGATGACGACCGCGCCCTGGGAGGCGACCTTCTCGGCCAGCGCCTTCGAGGTCGCGCCGCCCGCGGAGAACAGCACGATGTCGAGCCCGGAGTAGTCGGCCGTCGCCGCGTCCTCCACCGTCACACCGTCGAGGACCGTCCCCGCCGAACGGGCCGAGGCGAACAGGCGCAGCTCGGTGACCGGAAAGTTCCGCTCCACGAGAATCCTGCGCATGACCGTGCCGACCTGACCGGTGGCTCCGACGATTCCGACCTTCACGGCGACTCCCTTTGCGTGCGTTTTACGTGGTCCGGCGTTTCCATGATGCGTCTCACCCGTGCCGGTGTGTCCAATCCTTTCGCCGCCCGGCCCGAGGAGTGGGACACGGGGACCGGCCCAGCCCGTCCCGATCCTCCTGCGAGGGCTCCGCGCGCTGCGAAGAAATCCGCCCCTCACCCGCCCGGGGCCGCAAGCCGTCCGGCCCGGCGGTGTGATCCATCACTCCGGCCGCCGTTCCGGAAAAATCCTCCGCACCGGTGCGAACGTTTCGGCCCTTCCCCGCGTCGTAGGGAAAAC
The DNA here is from genome assembly GCF_044753545.1 of Streptomyces sp. NPDC088350. Classification (NCBI taxonomy): domain Bacteria; kingdom Bacillati; phylum Actinomycetota; class Actinomycetes; order Kitasatosporales; family Streptomycetaceae; genus Streptomyces; species Streptomyces sp. NPDC088350. Next base: position 233,216 of record NZ_JBIVNL010000004.1, read on the forward strand.
GCGGGGGAGGGGAGGGGTGGCTGTGCTGCGCAGAAGGGCCCGGCGCGCCGAGGGGGCGGACGATCCCCTGGACGCGGCCCAGGAACGGCGGGTGCGGGCGGTGCTCGCGCTCGGTGGGGTGCCGCAGACGGATCTGCCGGACGGCGTCCAGCAGGTAAGGCTGCGGCTGCTGGAGCGGGCGGCGAAGGGCGACGAGGCGCCGCGCGACGTCTCGGCGTGGGCGGCGGTCGTCGCCTCGAACTTCGCCATGGACTGGCACCGGGCCAAACGCCGTCAGGAACGGGTGGGGGAGCGGCTGGCCTCCCTGCGCCAGCTGGAGCACCCCTCCGGCGAGGACACGAGCGTCCTGTCCCTGGCGGTGGCCCGGGGGCTGGACGAGCTGCCCGACCAGCAGCGTCAGGTCCTCGTCCTGCGGTTCTTCGCCGATCTGCCGGTGCGCGGGATCGCCGAGGAACTCGGCATCCCGGAAGGCACGGTCAAGAGCCGGCTGCACTCCGCGGTCCGCGCCCTGCGCGACCGCCTGCACGAGGACGAGGTGGTGTGACGTGGCCGCGGAGCGCACTGAATACGACGGCGTGGACGCGCTGATGGCCGCGATCACGGACGAGCCGCTGCCGGAGGCGGCCCGCGCGGACGCCGCGTTCATGACCGAACACCGGGTCGCCACGGCCGATCTGGCGCTGTTGAGGGAGCAGTTGGGGATCATCGGGGAGGCGCTCTCCGAACCGGAACCGGAACCGGAACCGCGACCCGCTCCGAAGCCCGTGCGCGCGCCCCGCCCCGCCCGCCGGCGTCGGCCTGCCCTGCGCGCCCTCGCCTACGGCACGTTCGCGATGGCGGTCGTCGCCACGATGATCACCGGGATCGCCTGGCTGGCCGCGCACAACGGCGAGGTCTCCGCGTCGGGCAGCAACGCCGACTCCGGGTCCAAGTCCAGTGCCCAGGCCCCGGACAAGATGTCCGGTGCCGGGGGGGTGCCGTCCGACCCCGAGCTGGCGCTGGCCTGCGACCGGCTCGTCGTCGAGGGCACGGTGGCCCGGGTGGAGACGCGGACGGACGATCCCTGGACCCGGATCGTGCTGAGCGTGATCCGCTCCTACAAGCCCGCCAAGGGCCCCTCCCAGGTGTCCTTCCTGCTCGACGGCGGGGCGGACCCGAAGCCGCGCGCGGGCCAGCACGTGCTGGTCGAGGTCGGGCGGGACGCGCGGAACGCGAGCACGTGGGCCGTGGGCGACGACCGTGTCGCCGCGAACCGGGCCTGGATCCTCAAGGCCCTGCCCGGCTCCCGCACCACCACCTGCCCGGCCGAGGAACCGACCGACAAACCGTGAAAGGGCGGGCGCCCGCACGGACGCCCGCCCCGGTTGTCGTACGTGGTGCTACGACTGTCATAGGTGGTGCTACGACGTGACCTTCTCGATCTTCACGCTGCCCAGGCCCGCGACCGTGCCGTGGGCGTTGACCAGTTGGACCTGGCCGAAGAACTCACGGCCCGCCGGAGCGGGGGCCAGGGCGGTGACGCTGCCGGAGACGGTCGCCGAGGCGCCCGTGGCGAGCTTGACCGGCGTCGAGCCGTCGACGGTGACCGTGCCGAGCGCGGACGAGTAGAACAGGTCCAGGTAGTCGTACGCGGTCGAGCCGGACGGCACCGAGTAGCCGGCGACCTCGACGGTGTAGGTACCGGCGGCCGGGTTGGCGATGGAGACCGCCTCCTCCGAGTCGCCGTCGGCGGACTGGCCGACGACCGTACCGGCGGCGTTCTTCACCGTCAGGTCCAGGTCCGCCGCCGTGTCCGAGACGTTGCCGATGGAGACGTTCAGGGCGGTGGCGCCGGCGGGGACGTCGACCGTGGTGGTCTGGGTGACGCCCTCGGTGATGGTGGGCCGCGCGGTCAGCGAGGAACCGAGCGGGCCGCCCTTCAACGTGCCGGTGAGGGCCGCGTAGTTGTTGGTCACCTTCCACGAGGCGGTGGTCGGCGTACCGACCTTGGCCTCGGGCACGGTCACGGTCTCCGGGTCGAAGGCCGCGCCGAGGACGGTGGCGTCCAGCTGGTACGGGTTGTCGAGGTACGGCGAGGTGCGACGCGCCTCGACCTCGATCTCCCACACGCCGGCCTGCGGGTCGGTGTACGACCGCACGTCGGGCTTGCAGCCGTTGCCGTCGAGGTAGTTGTTGTAGCAGTACGGGGTGCCGTTGTTCTCGACCGAGACGCCGTACGGGTGGATGGAGAGGAACCGCGTCTGGCTCTTGTCCTTCAGCCCGCCGATCGCGACCTCAAGGGACTTGGCGCCCTCGGGGACGGTCAGGAAGTACGACTGCGAGCTGTTGCGCTGCACCGAAGTCGACGTGGAATAGGTGTACTTGACCGGCGTCGAGACGACGACCGTCGTCATGATCTGCTTGTCGACGCCTTCGGTCTTCGGGTCGTCGACCTCCAGGATCGCGCTCTTGATGCCCGAACTCCTCGGCGCCGCCTGCACCTTGACGGTCACCGGCTGGTTCAGCGGGAGCCTGACCTCGTCCGGGCCGACGATCCGGAAGGTGTCACCGGCGTTGTTCGCGAAGTGCAGCTTGTGCCGAACGGCCTTGTCCGCACCGGAGGTTCGCGTGATGACGACGTCGTACGTCTTCTTCGCGCCGGCCTTGAGGCCGCCCTCGCGGTCGTACAGGCCGGTGCCGAAGCCCGGGGTCTTCAGCGCGGAGGCGAGCGCGGTGTCGACGGGCGCCTTGACGGCGTAGTCATGAGGCACGGGCTCGTGGGCGGTGGCGCCGCCGCGGATGGACTTCCACGCGTCCACGATGTCGATGAGGCCCGCGCCCTCCTCGTACGCCTGAAGACCTTTGATGTGATCGGCGGTCGAGGTCAGGGCCGTGCGCAGGGTGGCCGGGGTGAGGGCGATGCCCTTCTGCTTGGCGGCGCTCAGCAGCAGCGCCGAGGCGCCCGCGGCCTGCGGGGAGGCCATCGAGGTGCCCTGGAGCATCGAGTAGCCGGCCGGCAGCGAGTAGCCCGCCTCGGCGACCGGGGCGCCCGGGAGCCAGGTCTGGGTGGTGTTGATCGCGGCGCCGGGCGCGACGAGCGTCGGCGTGAAGCCGCCGTCCTCACGCGGACCGCGCGAGGAGAACGGCAGCAGCTGGTACTTCTTCTCCACCTGCGAGCCGTAGTTGGCGGCCCAGGTCTGCTTCGAGATCGAGGCGCCGACGGAGATCACCTTGTCGGCGAGACCGGGGTCGCCGATGGTGTTGGCGCCCGGGCCGGAGTTGCCGGCCGAGATCACCAGCTGCACGCCGTAGGTGTCGATGAGCCGTGTGTACAGCTCGTTGCGCGCGCCGCTGCCGTCGTTCAGCGCGGGAAGACCGCCGATCGACATGTTGACGATGTCGACACCGCGGTTGACGACGAGGTCGATCATGCCCTCGGTGAGCGCCACGTTGGTGCAGCCGCCGGTCCAGGTGCAGGCGCGCGAGGAGACGATCTTCGCGCCGGGGGCCTCGCCGTTCATCTTCCCGCCGAACAGGCCGTTCGCGGCGGTGATGCCGGCGACGTGCGTGCCGTGCTCGGACTCGATGACGCCGATGTTGACGAAGTCGGCCGTCTTGCCGACCCAGGACCCGCCGTACGGGTCCATCGGGACGTCCTTGCGGATCTGCACGACGAACGGCTGCCGCTCGACGACGTCCGTCGCCGGGTTGTCGGTACCGAAGTAGCCGATCTGGTACCCGTCCTTGTACGGCTTCATCGGCGTGTCGTCGCCGAAGTCGTGGTTGTTGTTCAGGTCGACCGTCACGGTGCCGGCCGCCGGGTCGTAGAGCACGCCCCACGAGTCGGTGGTGTCACCGTCCCGGTTCGCGTCGCCCGCCGCGTCGCCGCCGGTGGTGTACGACTCCTTGAACGTGCTGATCTCGTACGACCCCGTCGGCGCCGTCCACGTCAGGCCGCCGTAGGTGAAGGTGGGCCCGGACACGGCCGTCACCATCGGGCGCCAGGTCTGGTCGTTGTCGACGATCGGGTCGGTCGCGGTGACCCAGTCGACGATCTTGCGCTCGCCGGTGGTGGTCTTCTGCAGCGCCGGGTGGCCGAGGTCGACGCCGGAGTCGAGGATGCCGATCGTGATGCCGCGGCCGTCCGCCTTCGGGTTCTTCTTCACGAAGTCGACGGCGCCCGTCTCGAAGGACGGGTTGTACGGGTTCTCGGCGGGGGTGTTCTTGTCCGGCCCGGAGTAAGTGGTCGCGGTGGACGCGCTCTTGGCGCCGCTCGCGGTGTCCGCGCTCGGCGTCGGGTCGTCGAGCGCGATCTCCTGCCGCAGGTCGATGGCGTGCACGGAGGACAGCTTCGCGGCGGCGGCGATCGCCGAGTCCGCCCTGCCGGTCGGGACGGTGGCGCGGACGTAGCCGAGCTTGTCGTAGGTGCGGCCCACGGAGCCGCCCTTGACCGCGTCCAGCTGCTGGGCGACCTGCTCGGTCCGGCCCGGCGCGGTGGCGATCATCATCGTGACGTTCTTGTCGCCGTCGGCCTTGGCGGCGGCGAGCAGATCGGCGTCGTCCGAACCGAGCTTGGCGGCGGCGGACTTGACGGTGCCGTCGGTGGGCGCGGTGCCGGACGGCGTGTCGGCGGAGAAGGCCATGGGTATCGGCCCGGCCGCGGAGAGCGCGGCGACGAGACCGGCGGCCACGGATATGCGGGCCACACGTCTCTTGGGGTTGAGGGTCATCGGCATCCCTTGTAGGTGAAGAATCCAGTGCCGGACGAGCGCACAGCTTTACCCAAGGGACGGTTGTTTGGGAAGTGTTGACCGAATCGATATGGACGTATGGGGAAAACCCCCTATGCGTTCCGGGGGTTCGCGCGCGCGTAGTGGCGGGACGCCTTCGCGCGGTTTCCGCAGGACGCCATGGAGCACCAGCGCCGGGTGCCGTTCCTCGACGTGTCGAGGAAGTGCAGGATGCACGCGTCGTGGGCGCAGCGGCGGATGCGGTCGGGGGCGGTGGAGAGCAGCTCCAGGTAGTTGCGGGCGGCGAGCCAGCCGGGGCCCCACCTGGGGTCCTCGAACTCGGGGATCTCACCGGGGCCCTCGGCGGTGACGGTGGCCCTGATCCGGCCCTGGTCGAGGACGAGGTCGAGGTCCTCCGCGCCCTGTGCGAGTGAACCGTCCACCACCGCGTGGAGCGCGTCGCGCGCGATCTTGGTGTGCAGCAGGGTGATCGGATTGGCCTCGAACCGCTCGCCGAGCCCGGCCGAGCCGAGCCATACGGCGAGCCCGCGGGGGCTGGAGAGCAGATCCTGCACGGACCCGTCCCGCATCCACCGCGTGTTGAGCAGGTCGAGGGCGAGCGGCTCGCCGACGAGCGGGCGGGGGTCGGTGGTGGCGGACATGGGCATCGAGAAGCTCCCTTCTGATCTAACCGCTCAAGAGTACGTGACCGGTTGACCCTCTCCGGTGTAACCGTTAACGTCACTCCCAACGGTTAGACCAGAGGAGGGCTTTTCATGACCCTGCACGCCGGCCACGTCGGCCTGAACGTCACCGACCTCGACCGCTCGCTCGCCTTCTACCGCGATGTCCTCGGCTTCACGGTCCTCACCGAGGGCAAAGAGGACGACGACCGCCGATACGCGTTCCTGGGCGACGGCGGCGACCACCCCGTCCTCACCCTCTGGCAGCAGGCGCGGGGGCCGTACGGCGGCGACCGCGCCGGCCTGCACCACCTGGCGTTCGCGGCCGACTCGATCGAGCAGGTCCAGCGGTACGAGGAGGCACTCAAGGCCTACGGCGCCGACTTCGCGTACGAGGGTGTGGTCGCCCACCGCGAGGGCGCGGCCTCGGGCGGCGTCTTCTTCCACGACCCGGACGGCACCCGCCTGGAGATCTCGGTGCCGAGCGGCGCGGAGAGCGCCCCGGCCCCCCACGACCAGGCCCCGACCTGCGGTTTCTTCTAGCCGTGGAGGCCACAGGGGCGGCCATGGAGACCTACCACACGGGCTCGCGGACCGTGCAGGACCGGGTGGGAGTGCGTGACGTCGCCGATCACGTCGGCCGGATCATCGGCCAGGGCATCAAACCCGTGGCCGCCGCCTTCCTCGAACTCCAGCCGCTCCTGATCCTGGGCGCCGCCGACCCGGCGACGGACAGGGTGTGGGCGTCACCGCTCACCGGCGCACCCGGTTTCGTACGGGCGACGGGCCCGCACCAGATCTCGGTCACCGACGGCACCCGCCCGGCCGACCCCCTGACCCCGGCCCTCGCCGGGGCACGGGACCTGCCGGTCGGCACGATCGCCCTCGACCCCCGCACCCGCCGCCGTATGCGTGTCGACGGCCGACTCCGGTCCACGGCACGGGGGTTCGCGATCGAGGCGGAGCGGGTGTTCTCCAACTGCCCGAAATACATCCAGCGGAGGGAGTCCTACGAGACAGTCGCCGACCGCGAACCCGCGCGGCCCCGGCGCGGCGCCGAACTGACCACGGCACAGACCGAGTTCATCGCGGCGGCCGACACCTTCTTCCTCGCCACCGTCCACGAGCACGGCGCCGGCGCCAGCCACCGGGGCGGCAACCCCGGCTTCGTACAGGCGATGTCACCCCACGAACTGACCTGGCCGGACTACGCCGGCAACGCCATGTTCCTGAGCCTGGGCAACCTCCTCACCGACCCCCGCGCGGGCCTCCTCTTCCTGGACTGGAACACGGGCACGACCCTCCAACTCACCGGCGAGGCAAGGACGGAGTTCGGGGAGGACGGGGAGCGCAGGGTGCGTTTCACCCTCGACGAGGTCATCGAGAGTGCCGCAGCGATCCCGCTGCGCTGGTCCGCCCCCGAATACTCACCTGCCAATCCGACCCCGGCGAGTTGAGCGCCCCTCCAGGGGCGCGGGGCTGTATCGATATGCGGCTCCGCCGCGTGGGCGCGACCAGCCACAACGGCGCGACAGCCGAAAAAATCCACATTGCGGCACTTCCAACAGAGCACCTAACGTCTCCGGATGCGCAAAAAGCTGAGGGTCGCCGCCTACGCCGTCTGCGTCCAGGACGGCCAACTCCTGCTAGCCCGATCGCCCGCCGACCGCGGAGGACACGAGTGGGTCCTCCCCGGCGGCGGCATGGACCACGGCGAGCACCCCAACGACACAGTGGTCAGGGAACTGGAGGAGGAGACCGGCTACCACATCGAGGTCACCGGTTTCCTCGGCATGGACTCGATCCACCACGTCATTCCATGGAGCTACCGCCGCAAGGTGGACCAACACGGCCTCCGGCTCGTGTACGAGGGCCGGATCGTCGGCGGCGAGCTGCGCCACGAGATCGGCGGCTCCACCGACATGGCCGCCTGGCACCCGCTGGACGACGTACCCGGCCTCACCAGGGTCGGGCTGATCGACGTGGCGCTGAAGCTGTGGCGGGAGCGGCCGACCACCGGCCGTGCAACGACGGCCGCCGAAGACTGACAAAGCGTTCTATGTCATCCACCTGCCGGATCAATCCCCGTTCTGGAATGCTGAGTCGACCGAACAGTGCCGAGGGGGACGGCCATGCAGTGGACGACGTCCATCACATACGGCGCACTCGGCGGCCTGGTCGTGGAGATCGTCGTCTTCTACGGCCGCATCGCGGCGTGGCAGGCGGCCCGCCACCGGGTGCTGTCGCGGAACAAGCCACGTGAGGAACTGCCGCGACTCGACGAGTACATCGACCCGGCCTCCGACGCACTGGCCGCCCTCACCCGGCTGTCGCTGGGCGCCGGGGCCGGCTGGATCTTCTCCCCACAGCTCACCGGAGCGCTGGCGGCCGTCGCCGTGGGCGCGTCGGCGCCGGCGCTGCTGCGACAGCTCGGCAGCGCGCGGACCCTCCAGGCGGTGATCGGGGGAGAGCAGCCGGCTCCGGCCGACCCGGGTGGGGCGGAGGTACTCGAGTCGTGAGCAGGCTCGCGCAGCGCTACTGGGCTTCGCTGACGGACGCCAATGTCGAGTCACTGGACGAGTTGATCGAACGGGGGAGACGGAGGGACGGTCCGCTGTGGCGCCGGTACCTCGCGTCTCTGCTGGACATCCCGGCTCCGGGGCCGGCGCCGGGCGAGGTGGAGGGGCGGGCGGAGCGGGCGGCGGTGGAAGAGGAGCGGGAGCCGCCGACGTCCACCGTCCACTACACGCTCGACACGACCATCGAGACCGGGAGCGTGCCGGCCGTTGCCCGCAAGAGGGGCTGGGGCGTCGGCAGTTGGGCTCTCGCTGCGGTCCTTTGCGTCGTCGGCACGGTCATCGGTCTGTCGGTGCACCACACGGCGCAGGAGTCGGTGACGACGCCCATCTACATCGGGACGACTCCACGGCAGAGTCCGCCGGCGAGCGCGCGTGTGGAGACCGACGACTACGCCTGGGTTCCGCCCAAGGGCTGGCGGCGTGACATGAAGACGGGCGCAGAGGTGCACTACACCTCCCCGAGCGGCGACCAGGAAATCGTGGCGAAAGCCTCCCTCGCGCGTGGCGACCTGGTGGCGACCTGGAAAGCCTCGGAGAAAAACGCCCACCAAGGCCAGGGCTACCGGAAGATCCGCCTGGAAGAGGCGGTGTTCGAGGGCTGGCCCGCCGTCCTCTGGGAATACACCTTCACACTCAAGGGCGTCCCCTGGCACGCAGTGCTCCTCGGATTCCAGGCGAATGGGAGGACGTACCAGATCAACACCTGGTACCGACCGGACATCGAAACGCAGGCGCTCAAGACCTATGAGACGGTCAGAGCGAGCTTCACGGTGATCGCTCCGCCGCAGACGACGTCGCCGCCCTCGTCCCCCGGGAACTAGGTTCACTACCCCGGGAGATGAACGCAACGTAGCCGCTCCCCGGCCATGCGAAGAGCGTTCGCGAACGCACAGGGTGTCGCAAGATCCACGTACGGTGATCGGCGCTACGCGTTGCCGTCTTGTTTACGTGCAGGTCATCCCCGATGCCAAGCATCCAGTACGAGCGGGAAGTTCGCGACCGCGATCGAAAACCGGTCGCCGCGAACCCTCGCGACCACTGCCGACGCAGTTCGTACTCGGGGAGATCGCGCCATGTCGCGCACACGCTCTGTCGCCAGCTCCGCGCTGGGGGTCAACCGCCGTACCGTCCTCGCCGCCACCGCGGCCGTGTCCGTCTCCGCAGGCGTCGGTTACGCCCTACGGCCCACCGACAGCCAGGCCGCCACCGCCGACGCGACCACCGCCGCCGCCGAGGCGCCCGTGGCGCACTCCCGCGTGGCACCGGCCGCACCCCTCGCCCCGTACACCAAGGGCACCACCCTCGCGACGGTCGCCACCCCGCGCACCAGCTCCGGTTACCGCCGCCTCGGCGACGGCGCCGGCTGGAAGCGCGTCGTGCGCGCCGACCTCGCCGCCGCCAAGTCCGGGCGCGCGGGCCGCCGTACGGCACTCGCGTCGTTCGTGCAGTTCACCGACCTGCACCTGGCCGACACCCAGCACCCGTTGCGCCTGGAGTACTTCCGCTCGACCGCTGTGAACACCTGGCGCCCGCAGGAGGCGCTGACCGTGCAGGGCGGGATCTCGCTGGTCGAGCGGGTCAACGCGCTGCGCGGCGCCCCGGTCACCGGCTCCCCGCTGCACTTCGTCATGACCACCGGCGACAACACGGACAACAACGCCAAGTCCGAGCTGGAATGGTTCATGAAGACCATGAGCGGCGGCCGGTTCACCCCCAACACCGGTGACCCGCGCCACTACGAGGGCGTCCAGAACAGCGGCCTCAAGCTGTACTGGCAGCCCGACTCCGCGCTCCGCGACGGCGACAAGCAGCTCGGCTTCCCGCACCTGCACGGCTTCCTGGCCGCCGCGATCCGCGAGGTCCGCAGCCCCGGCCTCAACCTGCCCTGGTACTCCACGGTCGGCAACCACGACGCGCTCCCGCTCGGCTGCTACGGCTCGCACGGTGACACCTACCTCACCGAACTCGCCGTCGGCGGCAAGAAGTTGATGAGCGTGTCGGCGTCCGAGGCGAAGAAGCTCCGGGACTCGATCAGGCAGGTCAAGGACCCCAAGGGCGTCGGATACGCCGACTTCCTCAAGGCCCACGCCCGCTCGATGCGCTCGGTCACCCCGGACGAGAACCGCGCCCCGTACACCCAGGCCGAGTACCTCAAGGCCCACCTCGACCCGGCCTACCAGGGCCTCGGCCCGGTCGGCCACGGCTACTCCTCCGCGAACGTCGACGCGGGCACCCAGTACTACGCGTTCCGCATCGCCGACGACGTGATCGGCATCAGCCTGGACACCACGGACGCGGGCGGCCACTACGAAGGGTCCATCGGGGCAACGCAGTTGAGGTGGCTCGACAAGACACTCCGCGACAACAAGGACTCGTACGCGGTGATCTTCAGCCACCACACCAGCAAGACGATGGACAACACCCGCCCCGACCCGGCGCACCCCAGCGAGCGCCGCTACGACGGTTCGGCGGTCGTCGCGCTCCTCGGCAGCCACCCGAACGTGCTGGCCTGGGTGAACGGCCACATCCACCGCAACGTCATCACCCCGCACTCGGCGCCCGACGGCCGCAGCTTCTGGGAGATCTCCACCGCCTCGCACGTCGACCATCCCCAACTCGCCCGCGTCATCGAGCTGGTGGACAACAAGGACGGCACGCTGTCCGTCTTCACCACGCTGATCGAGTCCGCGGCTCCGCACCGCACCGACTTCTCCGACCTCACCCAGACCGGCCTCGCGGCCCTCTACCGCGAACTGTCCTACAACGCGCCGGGCTCCAGCACGGTGCTGGGCGGCGACGCGAAGGACCGCAACACCGAGTTGATCCTCAAGAAGGGCTGAAACTCACTCAACTGGCGTACACCGGAGCAACCTTCGTATCGGACCCCTGTGTCCCTCCCCTCGACCGAGCCGAACAGGGCTCAACGAAGGGGGAAGACATGGCAGTTCGAGCGGTAGTGATGGGTGCGACGGCGGTGGCGCTGTCGGTGGCGCTGGCGGGTCCCGCGACGGCGGCGCCCGCCGGAGGGAACCACACGGCGACCCGGCAGGCGATCCAGGCAGCCGTGCAGGACGGCGTACCCGGTGTGACGGCCACTGTGCGGGACGGCGGCACCACCTGGTCGACGACAGCCGGTGTGGGCAACCTCCGCACCGGCAAGCCGCGTTCGGCCGATGACCGCTACCGGGTGGGCAGTATCACCAAGGCATTCGTGTCGACGGTGCTGCTCCAGCTGGAGGCGGAGGGCCGCCTGTCGCTCGACGACACGGTGGAGAAATGGCTGCCGGGCACGGTCCACGGCAACGGCAACGACGGTGGCAAGATCACGGTCCGCCAGCTCCTGAACCACACCAGCGGCATCTACAACTACACGCAGGACGACGACTTCGGCCGCGCGTACTTCACCAAGGACGGCTTCTTCCAGCACCGTTACGACACGAAGACCCCGGCCGACCTGGTGGCGATCGCGATGTCCCACAAGCCGGACTTCGCGCCGGGCACGTCGTGGCACTACTCCAACACGAACTACGTCCTGGCGGGCATGGTCATCCAGAAGGTCACCGGCCACTCGTACGCGACGGAGATCCGCCACCGCATCATCAACCCCCTGAAACTGACGGCGACTTCACTCCCCGGCACGGGGGTGACGGTGCCGAGCCCGAGCAGTCACGCCTACAGCAAGCTGGCGGAGACGACGACGGGCCCGACGTACGACGTCACGAAACTGAATCCGTCCATCGCCTCCTCGGCGGGCGAGATCATCTCCGACTCCGCCGACCTGGACCGCTTCTACGGCGCGCTGCTGGGCGGAAAGCTCCTCCCGGCGAAGCAGCTCGAGGAGATGCAGACGACGGTGCCGGCGGGCGACAGCCCGACCACGCGCTACGGCCTGGGTATCTCCGACATCCACCTGCCCTGCGGCGTCCATCTCTGGGGCCACGACGGCGGCATCCACGGCTCCCAGTCCGCGGTGGTGGCGACGCCGGACGGCCGCCACGCGCTGGCGTTCAACTTCAACGGGGACTGGTCCGGGGACGCGGGGGCGGTGGTGGTGGGGGAGTTCTGCGGCAAGTAGGGACACCGCGGGCGGGCTCGCTTGCGTAAGCGGAACAAGGTTCCATATGCTGTTCCGGAACCTTGTTCCGCTTATCGTGTTCCCTCTAGGAGAGCCATGCACTACCGCACACTGGGCCGCACCGGCATCAAGGTCAGCCCCTACTGCCTGGGCGCGATGATGTTCGGCGCCGTCGGCAACCCCGACCACGACGACTCCGTCCGGATCATCCACAAGGCGCTCGACGCGGGCATCAACTTCATCGACACCGCCGACTTCTACTCGCACGGCGAGTCCGAGGAGATCGTCGGCAAGGCGCTGAAGGACGGCCGTCGCGACAACGTCGTACTGGCGACCAAGGCGCACCTCCCGATGGGCGACGACCCCAACCGGCGCGGAAACTCCCGGCGTTGGCTGGTCCGCGCGCTGGAGGACTCCCTGCGCCGCCTGGGCACCGACCACGTCGACCTGTTCCAGATCCACCGCCCCGAGCCGGAGACGGACGTGGAGGAAACCCTCTCGGCCCTCACGGACCTGGTGCGCGCGGGCAAGATCCGGGCGATCGGCACGTCCTCGTTCCCCGCGTCGGAGATCGTCGAGGCGCAGTGGGTGGCGGAGCGGCGCGGTCTGGTCCGCTTCCGCACGGAACAGCCGACGTACTCGATCCTCAACCGGGGCATCGAACGCGAGGTGCTGCCGGTCTGCGAGCGCTACGGCATGGGCACCCTGGTCTACAGCCCCCTCGCGGGCGGCCTCCTGACCGGCCGCTACCGCAAGGCTCGGCAGACGGACACCCACCGCTCCACGTTCGGCTTCAAACACCTCACCGACGAACACCGCCTGGACGCGGTCGAGCACCTCGTCACCCTCGCCGAAAAGGCGGACCTCCCGCTGACCCACCTGGCCCTGGCCTTCGCGATCACCCACCCCGGCGTCACCTCGGCGATCATCGGCCCCCGCACGATGGCCCACCTCGACGACCTGCTCGCCGGCGCGGACACCGTCCTGTCCGACGAACTCCTCGACGAGATCGACGCGTTGGTACCGCCCGGCACGGACGTGGGGACGCTGGACATGGCCTACGAGCCGCCGGCGATCCAGCGGCCGGTGCTGCGCAGGCGCGGGTTCGGGGAGCGCGCGGCGGCCTGACCAACGGGGCCGGTGCCGAGACGAAGGGCCCGCCCAGGCGTCTCTCCGCATTCCTTGATTGGTTTCCGCGGGACGACATCGGCAAGACGGTTCGCGCCCGGCTCGCCGGAGGCCCCCGCACCAATTGACCCCGGGATAACCAACCGGACCCAGACACGAGACGCACAGTTCATTCATGCGAAATGTCCGTGCCGCCTCATAACGGCTAACCCGCTGTTCACGGGGATGGCTCGATTCATACGCAAGGCGGGTGGTCGTGTGCGCGCTAGACACGAGCTGCACGTGCTGTCGGTCTACGAAGGCTTCTTCTCCGGGGGAGCCCGAATCGTCCACAGCGACGTCGTTCTGGGACTGGTGGAGGGCGGCCAGCATCATTCGGTGCTGAGCATTCACGGAGAGGTGCACCGAGAAGCAACCCGGCAGGCCATGGAGAACGACGCCTGCTACCAGCAACTGACCTCGGCCGGGGTCGGCGTCTCCACCCTCGGCCGCAGTTTCGGCGGCGACCGGGACCCGGACGGCACCGTCAGCGACGGCTTCACCGGCCCCGAGCTGGCCGACGCGGCCCGCGCCCTGGCGGACGCCGACGTCGTCCTGTCGCTCAAGGAGCAGCCGCTCTCGCTGCTCAACCAGGCGGGTCTGCCCCGCCGCCCCGTCGTCGTGTGCCTGCACCGTTCGGACCCCGAACACCAGGGCGCCGCCCTCGACGAACTGAAGGCCGCCATCGCCGACGGCAAGGTCGTCGCCTGCGTCTGCTGCGCGGAATCCACCCGCGACGCCTACCAGGCCGCCGGCATCCCGCCCGAGGTCCTGCACGTCATCCCCAACGGCGTCGACCTCTTCCGCTTCCGCCCCGATCCCGCCCGGCGGCTCGCGCTGCGCGCCTCCCTCGGAATCCCGGATGCCGCCCCCGTCGTCGTGTTCGCCGCCCGCTACGCCACCATGAAGAACATCCCGCTCTTCCTCCGCGCCGCCCACGAATGGCTACGACGCGAACCCGCCGGCCACGTCCTGATGTGCGGCACGGGCATGACCGCCGACAACCAGCCCGCCCTCTCCGCCGACATCGACGACGCCTTCGGGGCGGACCGGCACCGGCTCGCCGACCGGCTCCATCTCCTCGGCGTACGGCGGGACATGGAGACCGTCTACGCCGGGTCGGACGTCGTCGCCCTGACGTCGTCCTTCGGCGAGGCCGCGCCGCTGTGCCTCATCGAGGGCATGATGTGCGGGGCCGTACCCGTCGCCACCGACGTCGGCGACAGCGCGTCCATCGTCGCCGGGCACGGCATCGTCACGCCCCCCGACCCGGACGCCATCGCGTCGGCCTGGACCGAGGCGGTCATCGGCCGCGCGGAGTTCGCCCAGGCCCACGCCCGCAGCCGCGAACGCTTCAGCCGTACGCGCATGATCGCCTCCTACGCCGCCCTCATCGACGGCCTGCACACGAGTCATACGACCACCTCCGCGACCCCTCCGCCCCTGCCCGAACCCCTGTAGACACACATGAGGAGGGGCCACCGACCCCCGGTGGCCCCTCCTCTCCCCTCCTGATGCCGCCCCGGTCCGTCACTACCGGGGCAGCACCACGACATACGCGGCGGGATCGCGGTCCGCCGACGCCATCAGCGCCGTACGGACCACCGCCGCCTGCTGCTCCCTCGCGTCCCGGAGCTTTTTGGGGGTGATGTGGACGACCGTGATGCCGAGCCGCTCCAGGTGCTCGCGCTTGCGGGCGTACTCCGACCACAGCGCGTCCTCGTCCTGGCGGGGCGCGCGGGTGTCCAGCTCCACCGCCACCGCTTGCTCCGGCCAGTACGCGTCCAGGCCGCCGAGGTGCGGGCCGCCGGGCAGCCGCAGGTCCACGTTCCACACCGGGTCGGGGAGGCCGTACTCGCTCACCATCCGGTAGAGGCGGTCCTCCGCGATCGCGCGGCCCTCGGCCAGCAGCGAGTCCACCGCGTCCACGACGTGCGGGCGGCTCAGCAGCTTGGCGTTGTTCAACTCCCGTACCACGGCGGCCGGTTCGCAGTGGCCGCCGCGTACCGCCTCGGTGAGCAGCCGGCGTACCGCGTTCGCGTCCGACAGCTCGGCCACCGCGTCCGCGAGGGCACGCGGCACCGGGGCGACCGGGACCCCCTTCACCTGCTGCGGGGTGGGAAGCGCCGACGTGCGGGCGATACGGGCGCAGCCCGTCGAGCGGAGCCGCCGCATCCGGGGGACCAGGACGTCGATGTGGTCGAGGGCGGCGAGCGCCGGGGCCGAGGTGAAGCCGTGCAGGGCCAGCGCGGCCAGGCCCGTGACCATCGTCTCCGTGTACGTCGGGCGGTGCGGCTCCTCCGCGCCGGGCTGGACCGGGACCCCGGTCGCCCGCTCCCGTGCCGCGTACATCAGCACCGCGTGCAGCCGCTCCTCGCCGGTGGGCGGGCCGGAGTGCAGCAGGACGACGCCGGGGAGGAGCTGCTGCCAGGGGCCGTCGGGACGGCACTGCTCGTTCACCTCGGCGGCCGGGACGCCGTGCGCACGGAGCTGAGCCGTCGTCAGAACCCGGCGGTGCACCTCGGAGAGGTGGCTGAGGGGGCGGGGGGAGAGCGGGGTGTTGTGGTTCATGCAACGGGGTTTCCCGCGCCGGATCCGCTCCCTAACCGCTGTTACACGCCCGTCGACAAATCCGGACAAGGCGGTACTAAAGGACAGGCGTTCGGATGCCGAGTAGGCACCGAAAACCCCTGGTCCGGATGGGGTGGACCAGGGGTTACGGCTGCGATTACCTGTATTCAGTAACGGTCACGGAGAGGCCAATCGCAGGCCAACGATCAGCCCTGAGAGCCACCGGAACCCCGCCCCTCGTTGTCCGCCGCCTGCGCCCGCAACGCCCGCGCCAGATCGTCCCGCGCCTCCAGCACCAGCCGCCGCAGCGCCGGCGCCGCCCCCTCGTGGGACGTCAGCCACGCGTCCGTCGCGTCCGTCGTCGCCCGAGCGTCCTCGGCGGCCGGGTACGCCGGGAACAGCCCCCGCACCACGTCCACGCCGATCTGGATCGACCGCTCCGTCCACACCCGCTCGATCGCCGCGAAGTACTTCTCCGTGTACGGCGCCAGCAACTCCCGCTGCGACGGCTGCGCGAAGCCCGCGATCGTCGCCTCCACCAGCGCGTTGGACAGCGCGTCCGACTCGACGACCTGCGCCCACGCCTGCGCCTTGACGGCCGCCGACGGGCGGGCGGCGAGACAGCGGACCTGGTGGCGCTTGCCGGACGCGGTGTCGTCGCGGGCCAGCTCGGCGGCCACCGCGGACTCGTCCGCCGCCCCGTGCGCGACCAGCGGCTCCAGGAACGCCCAGCGCAGCTCCTGGTCGACCGCCAGCCCCTCGATCTTCTCGGTGCCGTCCAACAGGGCTTGCAGCAGCGCCAGTTCGTCCGGCGCCGACGCCACCGACGCGAAGAACCGCGCCCAGGCCAGCTGGTGTTCACTGCCCGGCTCGGCCCCCCGCAGATCCCGCAGCGCGATGTGCGCCAGGATCTCCGCGCCGGTCTTGCGCCACCACGGCGGCGAGTAGTTGACCAGCGCCGAGTTCGCCCACGCGTGCAGCATCTGCAGGACACCGATGTCGGTCTCCCGGCGCCCGAACTGCGCCACCAGGTCGATGAAGTCGGGCGCGAGCAGCAACGCGTCCCGGGTCATGTTCCACAGCGCCGACCAGCACAGCGCACGCGCCATCGGGTCGGTCAGCGCGCCGAGCCGCTCGCGCAGGGTCGCCAACGACACAGTGTCGAAACGGGTCTTGGCGTACGTGAGGTCCTCGTCGTTGACGAGCACCAGCTCCGGCGCGTCCGCACCGGCCAGCTCCACCACGACCGTCCGCGCACCGTCGACGTCCACCTCGGCCCGCTCGTACCGGACGAGACGCTTGCCCTCCATCCGGTAGAGGCCCACCACCACCCGGTGCGGGCGGAGTTCCGGGTGGGATGCGGCGGCCTCCTGAAGCACCGTCAGCTCGGCGATGCGCCCGCCCTCCACGTCCAACACCACTTGCGGAGTGAGGGAGTTGACCCCGGCCGTCTGCAGCCACGACCGCGCCCAGGACGCCATGTCCCGGCCGCTCGTCTCCTCCAGGACCGACAACAGGTCACCGAGGCGCGTGTTGCCGTACGCGTTCCGCTTGAAGTAGCGGCGCGCGCCCTCCAGGAACGCGTCCTGGCCGACGTAGGCCACCAACTGCTTCAGTACGGACGCCCCCTTGGCGTACGTGATGCCGTCGAAGTTGAGCTTCGCGTCCTGGAGGTCGCGGATGTCGGCGGTGACGGGGTGCGTGGACGGGAGCTGGTCCGCGCGGTAGGCCCACGCCTTGCGGCGGTTGGCGAAGGTGATCCAGCCGTCGGTGAAACGGGTCGCGCCGACCAGCGCGAACGCGCCCATGAAGTCGGCGAAGGACTCCTTCAGCCACAGGTCGTCCCACCACTCCATGGTGACGAGGTCCCCGAACCACATGTGCGCCATCTCGTGCAGGATCGTGTTGGCCCGCCCCGAGTACGACGCCTGCGTCACCTTGCCGCGGAAGACGTACTCCTCGCGGAAGGTAACGAGCCCCGGGTTCTCCATCGCGCCGAGGTTGTACTCGGGCACGAACGCCTGGTCGTACTTGCCGAACGGGTACGGGTAGTCGAAGTGGTCGTGGAAGAAGTCCAGCCCCTGCTTCGTCACCAGGAACACGTCGTCGGAGTCGAAGTGCGGCGCCAGGCCCTTGCGGCACATCGCGCCGAGCGGGATCTCCAGCGTCGTACCGTCGTCGAAGGTGCGTGAGTAGGAGTCCGTGACGTAGTGGTACGGGCCCGCCACGAACGCCGTGATGTACGTCGAGATCGGCTTCGTCTCCGCGAACCTCCATACGCCGTCGGCCAGTTCGCCGACGCCGTTGCTCCACACCGTCCAGCCCTCGGGCGCCCGCACCTCGAAGCGGAACGGCGCCTTGAGGTCCGGCTGCTCGAAGTTGGCGAAGACGCGGCGCGAGTCGGCCGGTTCGTACTGCGTGTAGAGGTAGATCTCGCCGTCCTCGGGGTCGACGAAGCGGTGCATGCCCTCGCCGGTACGGGAGTACGCGCACCGCGCGTCGACGATCAGCTCGTTCTCGGCGGCCAGGTCCTCCAGCTGGATGCGGGAGCCGTCGAAGACCGCGCCAGGGTCCAGGTCCTTGCCGTTGAGCGACACGGCGGTCACACCCGGCGCGATCAGGTCCGCGAAGCTCGCCGCGCCCGGCTCGGCGCACCGGAACCGGATCGTGGTCACGGAACGGAAGGTCCGCGGCCCCGGCCCGGCATCGTCACCCACCGCCGAGCGCAGGTCGAGGGACACGTCGTACCCGTCGACGGACAGCAGGGCGGCCCGCTCCCGGGCCTCGTCGCGGGACAGATTCTCACCGGGCACGGAGCAGCTCCCTCGGATGACGGCGGTGGTGTTCGCTGTGTGGTCAGGCCCGATCCTGCCATGCGCCCCTGACGACGGGCACGCGGGAATGAGGTGGGGAAGGGCGGCGTTGCGATGAGGAAACGGCCGTATTCCGAGAAAACCGGAGAGTCATGTCCGAGACCGCGACCACGCCTGCCAAGACCCCCGTGGACTTCTGGTTCGACCCGCTGTGCCCCTGGGCCTGGATGACCTCGCGATGGGTGCTGGAAGTGGAGAAGGTCCGGGACATCGAGGTCCGCTGGCACATCATGAGCCTGGCCGTCCTCAACGAGCCCAAGCTCGACGAACTGCCCGAGGAGTACCGCGAGCTGCTCGCCACCAAGGCGTGGAAGCCGATCCGCGTGGTCACCGCCGCCTGGCAGAAGCACGGCGCGGACATCCTCGGCCCGTTCTACACCGCGCTCGGCACCCGCATCCACAACAACGGCGAGGGCCCGACCGTCGAGGCCATCGCCGGCGCGCTCGCGGACGTCGGCCTGCCCGCCGACCTCATCGACTACGCCGACCAGGAGGACTTCGAGTTCGACGCCGAGCTGCGCGCCTCCCACAAGGAGGGCATCGACAAGGTCGGCCAGGACGTCGGCACCCCCGTCATCGCCGTCCCCGGCCCCGACGGCGAGCAGATCGCCTTCTTCGGCCCGGTCGTCACCCCCGCCCCCAAGGGCGAGGAGGCCGCGCGCCTGTGGGACGGCACCGTCGCGGTCGCCTCCGTCCCCGGCTTCTACGAGATCAAGCGCTCGCGCACCAAGGGCCCGGACTTCAGCAACCTCAGCTGAAGGAGGCCGGGAGGCTGAAGCCGGCCGACTGGTTGCTGTACGGCTGGACCCACAGGCACTGCCCGAGCGCGGTCTTTCCCTGGCACCGCCAGAAGCCGTGGGCACCCTTCTTGCCGCGCAGTTCCTTCTCGATGTGCTGCTCCTCCTTCGCGTTGACCCTGCGGAACGGATGCAGCTTCCCCTGGGGGCAGTTGGGGCAGTGAATATCGGTCACTCGGGCCTCCCGGTCCCATGAAAAGGGGTGGAACCGGAAGCGTAGGTGCGTCGCTTTCGTGGCGTAAGCCCGGAATCGGTCATGCCGTCGGCGGGGCCTCCTCCCGGAACTTCTCGGGGAGGAGGCCGCCGTCGCCCCTGCTGTACCAGCGCTGGTACCACAGGCAGCCCGCGGCGGTGCAGCGCCAGTAGTCGTGCACGTAGTGCCGGTCACCCTTCTCCGCCCGGACGGCGGTCTTCTCGGCGTCGTCGAGCGGCCGGAAGTCCTGCCAGCCGTCGCAGGTGGGACACGCCTTACGTCTCATTTCCGCTCTCCTCCTCGTCGGTCACGCCCGTTCCCGTGCCGCCGCCAGCCGCGCGAGATGCTCCGCGAACCCCTCGGTGTAGTACGCGGCCCGCCCCGCGTCCGGCTCGACGACCTCCGTCGGCCGCGTCCAGGCCGCCGTGTCGAGGCCGACCCCGTACCGTTCGGCCGCCGCCAGCACCGCGCCCCGCGCCCCCACCTCGCCCTCGACCACCCGCAACGGCCGCCCCAGGACATCGGCGAGGAGCCGCATCCACGCGGGGCTGCGCGTCCCCCCGCCGCACACGGCCAGCGACCCCGTCAGACCCGCCGCCTCCAGACAGTGCCGGGCCGCGTACCCGATGCCCTCGCAGGTCGCCCGGATCAGGTCGGCGGGCGTCGACTCCAGGGAAACACCGGTGAGTTCGGCGCGCAGACGCGGCTCGACGAAGGGCGCGCGCTCGCCGGACGGCGCGAAGTACGGCAGCACCCGCACCCCGTGCGCACCCGCCGGGGTCGCCGCGAGCAGCGCGTCCACCTCCTCGTGCCGGACGCCCGTCGTCGACAACACCCAGTCCAGGGCCGCCGTACCGACCATCGCCGGCATCGCGCGCAGCCAGTGCCCCGGCCGGTCGAGGGAGATGTACAGGCCGGCCGGTTCGCCGCTCAGGTCCAGATCGGTGGTCGCGACCAGACTGGCGAGACACGTCCCGACGATGAGCAGCCCGTCCCCCGGCTCCGTCACACCCGCGCCGAGCGCGCACGCGGGCAGGTCGTACGGCCCGTTCGCGATCCGCGTCCCCGCCGGCAGCCCCTCCCCGCGCGCCTCCGCCGTCGCGACCGGATCGCTGACCGGCACCAGCAGCCCCCGGTGCCGGGTCAGACCGAGGAGTTCCACGACACCGTTGTCGTACGACCGCGTCCTGGGGTCGAGGAACGGCATCGACGCGTCCGAGACATCGGTGGTCGCCGGCGCCCCCGTCAGCCGCTGGAACACCATGTCCTTGCAGTACAGGGCGGTCGCCGCCGCGTCCAGCGAGGTGGGCTCGTGCGCCGCCAGCCACGCCAGCAGCGGGCCCGGACACCCCGGGAACATCGCACTGCCCGTCCGCCGGAACACCGTCTCGAACGTCCCGTCCGCCAGCCACTGCCCGAGCAGTTCGTACGCCCGCCCGTCCATCCAGGATGCCGCCGCCCGCACCGGCCGCCCCTCCGCGTCCACCAGCCACACCCCGTCACCCTGCCCGGTGAGCCCGACGAACTCGACCGACCCGGCCGTGCCCGACGTGAGTTCGTCCAGTTCGTTCAGTTCGTCCAGTACGGCGACCACCGCGCCGTACACCTCGTCCATGTCCTGCTCGACGAACCCACCACGCATCGACAGCCCCACCGGCCTTGCCGCTACGGCGAGTTGACGCCCGGCGCCGTCGAAGGCGGCGGCCTTCACCGTGGATGTGCCGACATCGATTCCGATGTACATGGGGCCTCCTGGGGGTGGTTTCAGTGGGGGAGGGTGAGGTGCGGGGCGGCCGACGCGTGGGGGCAGCCGGACTCGGTGGGCCCTCACCCGAGTTCGTGGGACAGACGCTCACCTCGTGCCCAGCGGCCCACCTCCGCCGCCGATATCCGTGCCGCCTTCTCGGCGACGGCGCGGGAGGCGCCGCCGAGATGCGGGGTGAGGACGACCCGGTCGGCGAAGCCGAACAGCCGCGCCCCGGCCGGCAACGGTTCGCTCGCGTATGTGTCGAGGGCCGCCGCCGACACCTGCCCGCTCTCCAACGCGTCGCACAACGCGTCCTCGTCCAGCAACGGACCCCGCGCCACGTTCACCACCACCGCGCCGGGCCGCAGCAGCGCCAGTTCGCGGGCGCCGATCAGGCCGCGTGTCCCGGGGGTCAACCGGGCGTGCAGGGTGATGACTTGGGAACGCCGGAGGAGTTCATCCAGCGCCCCGACGCGCAGTCCGTGGATCTCGCCGTGCACATAAGGGTCGTACACCATCACGCGTGCCCCGAACGCGCACAGCACCCGGGCGACCCGGCTGCCGACCGCGCCGTACCCGACGAGCCCGACCGGCAGGTCCTCCAGCTCCAACCCGCTCCGCTCGTACGTGTAGTAGGCGGCCCCGGACTCCCAACTCCCCTGCCTCGCAAGGAGTTCGTGCGCCTGCGGGATACGGCGGAGCGCGGCCAGCATCATCCCGACGGTGAACTCGGCGGTCGCGGCGGCGTTGCGGCCGGGCGCGAAGCACACCCGTACGTCGTGGGTCTTCGCCGCGTCGAGGTTGACGTTGACGGGCCCGCCCCGGCACACGACGACCAGCCGGAGGCCGGGGCAGGCCTTCAGCACACGCTCGGTGACCGGCCCCATCTGGGTGACCAGCACCTGGGCGCCGCCGCTCCGCAGGGCGTCGATCACCTCGTCCTCGGCGTCGCTCGCCTCCTCGACCTCGGCGACGGGCCCAAAGGGTTCCAAGGGCCAGCCGAGGGTCAACTCGGTGGTGGTGAACGGGTGTTCGCGCAGTTCCTCGGCGATCGCGGACGTGATCAGCGACGGCAGGACGAAATGGTCACCGGCGGCGACGACACGCAGGGTCTCGGTCATCGTGGGGCTCCCTCCCTCTTTGCCACGATGAACGGGGAATGCCGAACGCGAAACCCCTGTGGGAGGTCCGGATGATGTTCGAGGGTGACGACGGGGCGTGGCTGGGCATCGACCTGGGTACGCAGAGCGTCCGCGCGCTGCTGGTCACGGCCGACGGCACGCCCCTCGGTACCGGCACCGCCCCGCTGACCAACCACCGGGACGGCGTACGGCACGAACAGGACCCGGGGGAGTGGTGGGAGGCGGTGTGCACCGCGTCCCGCTCCGCAGTGAGAGGACAACACCTCTCGCGGCTACGGCTCGGCGGGCTCGCGGTCTGCGGCACCTCCGGGACCGTACTCCTGACGGACACTCAAGGACGCCCGCTCACACCGGGGTTGATGTACGACGACGGGCGCGCGGTGGCGGAAGCGGCGCGGGTGGGGATGCAGACGAGCTGGGCGCTGCCGAAGGCGATGTGGCTGCTGGAGGAGTACGGGCGGGGGCAGGGGAAAGGGCAAGGGCAGGGGAAAGGGCAAGGGCAGGGGCAGGTGGCGCGGGTGACGCACCAGCCCGACGTCATCACCGCCCGGCTGACGGGCGGGCCGGTCCCGACCGACTCCAGCCACGCCCTCAAGACGGGCTACGACACGGAGCGCGAGGTCTGGCCACCTCGACTGGCCTATTTGGGCGAGGTGTTGCCGGAGGTGGTGCGGCCCGGGAGCCGGCTCGGGGAAGTCTGCCGGGCCGCCGCCGAAGCGACCGGCATCCCCGCCGGTACTCCGGTCATCGCGGGCATGACGGACGGCTGCGCGGCGCAGATCGCGTCCGGCGCGCTGCGCTACGGCGCCTGGAACTCGGTGCTCGGCACCACGCTGGTCCTCAAGGGGGCGTCCGCGAGGCCCGTCCGGGACGACACCGGCGTGGTCTACAACCACCGTGCACCGGACGGGAGTTGGCTGCCGGGCGGGGCGTCGAGCGTAGGCGCGGGCGCACTGCCGGCCGGGTCCGACCCGGCGACGATGGACGGGAGGGCAGCCGGGTACGAGCCGTCCGGAGCCCTGACCTACCCCCTCACCTCACCCGGCGAACGCTTCCCCTTCCTGGCCCCGGACGCCACCGCCTTCACCCTCGGCACCCCGGCTTCCGAGGCGGACCGCTGGGCGGCGGTACTTCAAGGCGTCGCCTTCACCGAACGCCTCTGCCTCGACTACCTCCACCACCTCGGCGCCGGGATCGACGGCCCGCTCACCTTCACGGGCGGCGCGGCCCGCAGCGCGTACTGGAACCAGCTCCGCGCCGACATCCTCGGCCGCCCGGCCCGGGTACCGGAACAGATCGAACCGGCCCTGGGAATGGCGGTGTTGGCGGCGCACGCCGGGCTGGGCACGAGCCTGGCGGACACGGCCGACCGGATGGTCCGCATCCGCACCGTCCTCGCACCCCGCGCGTCCCACACGGCCCGCTTCACCGAGCCGTACGCTCGCCTGGTGGACGAACTGGAGACCAGAGGCTGGCTGCCTACCCCGGTCGCGAACCACACCCGCACCCGCCTGAACCAGAAAGCCTCCGACTCATGAGCACCACCCTCCTCCTGGCCCGCCACGGCCAGACCGTCTGGCACACCGAGAACCGCTACGCCGGCATCAGCGACGTCCCCCTCACGGACACGGGTGTCGCGCAGGCGGAGTCCCTCGGCCGCTGGGCGGCCACCCACCCGGTCGACGCGATCTGGACCTCCCCGCTGTCCCGAGCCGTCCTCACGGCGGCCCCCGCGGCCCGCGCCCTGAACCTCACCCCCCACACCGAACCCGCCCTGCGCGAATGCGACTTCGGGGTGGTGGAGGGCCGTACCCTCGCGGAGTTCGCAGCGGAGAACCCGGCGGCGGAGGAGGCATTCCGCGCCGATCCGGTGGCCCACGCCTTCCCCGGCGCCGAGGACCCGACGGCAGCGGCGACGCGCGGCACGACCGCCCTGCACCGCATCGCCGCCGCCCACCCCGGCCAACGCGTGCTGGTCGTCGCGCACAACACGCTGCTGCGGCTGGTGCTGTGCCGGTCGCTGTCGATTCCGCTGGGCGAGTACCGGCGGGTGTTTCCCCGCCTGCGGAACGGGGCGGTGAGTGAACTCCGGGTGCAGGGAGGGACGGTCGCCCTGCTGTCGCTCAACGTGCCGCGCGGAGAGGAGAATTGAGGAAGACCCCCGCGAGTCACGTCCTCGCGGGGGTCTTCCTCTTTATCCGCCCGCCCGCGTGAAAGGTGAGAAGACGATCACGAGGCAGGACGTTTCCTGTGCCGTATGTCCTGTGCCTTATGCGGGCAGGATCGGCTGCCGGGACTTCGCCGCCTCGTAACGTCGCGCCACGTCCTGCCAGTTGACGACCGCCCACATGGCGTCGATGAAGTCGACCTTCTGGTTCTTGTACTGGAGGTAGAAGGCGTGCTCCCAGGCGTCGAAGACGAGGAGGGGGGTGGAGCCCTGGCCGACGTTGCCCTGGTGGTCGTAGATCTGCTCGACGATCAGCCGGCCGCTGAGCGGCTCGTGGGCGAGGACGCCCCAGCCCGAACCCTGTGTCGTCGCGGCGGCCTTGGTGAGCTGGGCCTTGAAGCCGGCGAAGGAGCCGAAGGATTCGGTGAGGGCGTCCGCGAGGCCGCCGAGGCCGTCGGCGGCGAGCGGTTCGCCGCCGCCGTCGCCGGTCATGTTGTGCCAGTAGATGCTGTGCAGGATGTGGCCGGAGAGGTGGAAGGCGAGGCTTTTCTCCAGGCCGTTGACCGAGCCCCACTGCTCCTTGTCGCGTGCCTCCGCCAGCTGCTCCAGTGTGTCGTTCGCACCCTTCACGTACGCCGCGTGGTGCTTGTCGTGGTGCAGTTCGATGATCTCGGGGCTGATCACGGGGGCGAGCGCGGAGTAGTCGTAGGGCAGGTCGGGCAGCGTGTAGACGGGCATGGCGGATCGATCCCCTTCGAGCCTCTTATTGCACATAGCTTGCAACTACAATCTAGCAGCGAAAAGGTGCTGTGTGGCTACTCCGCCACCGACGTGTAGTGCGACGCGTCGCCCTCGATCGAGTAGCTCTCCTTGCCCTCGGTGCCGACCGGGATGTCGCCGGCGACGGTGACGCGGTGGAGGCGGCGGGGCTGGTCGTCGTAGTTGTCGATGGCGTAGTGCTGGGTGATGCGGTTGTCGAACAGGACGAGCTGGTTCGGGGACCAGCGGTGGCGCAGGACGTTCTCGGGGCGGGTGACGTACGCCTGGAGGATGTCGAGGATCTTGCGGGACTCGCCGGTCGACAGGCCTGCGATCCGCTGCGCGAACCCGCCGATGAACAGGCCGCGTTCACCGGTCAGCGGGTGGACGCGGACGACCGGGTGGACCGTACGGAACGTGATGGACGTGAACTGCGCGCGCTGGGCAGCCTTTTCGTCGTCGATCTCCTCCTCCGGTACGGCGTAGTCGTAGTCGTTGGTGTGCTCCGCCCACAGGGTGTCCGCCAGGGCGCGCAGCGGTTCGGGCAGGTCGCGGTAGGCGGCGGCCGAACTGGCGATCAGGGTCTCGCCGCCGTACGGCGGGACCGTGATGCTGCGCAGGGTGCTGGCCTGGGGCGGGTTGAGGACGAAGGTCACGTCGGTGTGCCAGTGGTTGGCCCGGCCGCGCTCACTGTCGACGGGCAGCACGTTCGGGGCGCCGTCGACGGCGGGCACGGTGGGGTGGGCGGTGGTGACGTCCCCGAAGTGCCGGGCGAAGGCCTCCTGGCCCTCGTCGTCGAGGTGTACGTCGTCGAAGACCAGTGCCTTGTGGACGTTGAGGGCTTCGCGGACCGCCGCGACCTGCTCGGCGTCGAGCGGCTTGTCGATGTCGACGCCGGAGACGCGCGCGCCGATGTTCGCGGTGACCTTCTGGATCTCGATGGACATGGTGAAGTCCTTTCAGACGAGGGCGGGTTGGGCGTACTGGTTGGCGGGGCGGGGGAGGCCGTAGCGCTCCCGGAGGGTCGTGCGCGGGCCGTACTCCGTGCGGAGCAGGCCGCGGGCGCGGAGGAGCGGGACGACGTGCTCGACGAAGGCGTCGAGGCCGGACGGAAGCACCGCGGGCATGATGTTGAAGCCGTCGGCGGCGCCCTGGGTGAACCAGGTCCCGATCGCGTCGGCGACCTGCTCCGGCGTACCGGCGAAGGTGAGATGCCCGCGTCCGCCACCGAGCCGGCCGATCAGCTGCCGTACGGTCAGCCGGTCGCGGCGGGCGAGTTCGACGACGAGTGTGTAGCGGCTCTTGGCGCCCTCGATGGCGTCCTCGGGCGGCAGGCCGGAGGGGAGCGGGGCGTCCAACTCCAGGGTGCCGGGCTCCAGTTGCAGCAGCCGTTCCAGATGGTCCACGCCGTGCGTGTACACGATGTGGTCCTCAAGGAGCCGCTCGTTCGCCCGCGCCTCGGCCTCCGTCGAACCGAGCACCGGGACGATGCCGGGCAGCACCTTGATGTGCCCGGGATCCCGACCGGCCGCCGCCGTACGGGACTTGAGGTCCGCGTAGAACGCCTGCGCGTCGGCGAGGGTCTGCTGCGCGGTGAACACCGCCTCCGCGTAGCGCGCCGCGAAGGCCTTGCCGTCTTCGCTCGACCCCGCTTGCACGAGGAGTGGGTAACCCTGCGGTGAGCGGGGGACGTTGAGGGCTCCCTCGACACTGAAGTACGTCCCCCGGTGACGCGGCGGGTGGATCTTCGCGTCGTCGCCCCACACCCCGGCCGCCTTGTCGGCGACGATCGCGTCGTCCTCCCAGCTGTCCCAGAGCTTCAGCGCCACATCGAGGAACTCGGCGGCACGCGCGTACCGGTCCGCGTGCGCCGGCTCGTGCTCCAGCCCGAAGTTGCGGGCCGCCTCGGCACCGGCGGTGGTGACGATGTTCCAGCCCGCCCGGCCACCGCTGATGATGTCGAGCGAGGCGAACTTGCGGGCCAGGTTGTAGGGCGAGTTGTAGGACGTGGACGCCGTCGCGATGAGGCCTATGTGCTCGGTGGCCGTCGCCAGTGCGGTGAGCAGGGTGAGCGGTTCCAGGGCGCCGGCCGGGCGTTGGGCGAGGTTGCTCCACAACTGCGGTCCGTCGGCGAGGAAGAGGGAGTCGAAGGTGCCGCGTTCGGCGACGCGGGCGAGATGTGTGTAGTGGTCCAGCTCGACGTGGGCGTAGGGGTTGCTCTCCGGGAGGCGCCAAGAGGCTTCGTGGTGACCGGTGTTCATGAGGAAGGCGTTGAGGTGGAGTTGGCGGGGCATGCCAGGTCCTTACGTGAGAGATCCGGTGCGTGAATCAGCCCTTCGGGCGGCTTCTCGGCGCGGGCAGTGAAATCAGCTCGTCCGGCGTCTTTTCAACGCGGGCAGCAAAATCAGCTCCTCCGGCGACTTTTCGGCGCGGGCAGTGAAATCAGCCCCTCCGGCGACCTTTCGACGCGGGCCGCCAATATCCAGCCCGTCCGGCGTTTGAGGACGAGGCCCCTTCAGGGCCGATGGGGGTCTGGGGGCGCAGCCCCCAGGAGACGGCACGAGCAGCTGACGCTCACCGGGAATCCGACGCTCACCGCGAGTCCGACGTCACACCGAGCGCAGCCAGCAACCGCTCCCGGTACTCCGCCCGCGGCACCCCGGGGTCGATCGCCAGGTCAAGCCCGATCCGCCCCTCCTCCAGCACAAGCACCCGATCCGCGAGGACAACCGCCTCGTCAACGTCATGGGTGACCAGCAACACCGAGGGACGGTGCCGCTCCCACAACTCGCGGAGCAGCACGTGCATCCGGATCCGCGTCAACGCGTCCAACGCCCCGAACGGCTCATCGGCCAGCAGCAGTTCAGGCTCACGCACCAGCGACCGGGCAAGCGCCGCCCGCTGCGCCTCACCACCGGAGAGCTCATGGGGCCACGCACGCTCACGACCGGCGAGACCCACCTCGGCAAGAGCCTCACGCCCCCTCGCCGCGGCCTCCTTCCCGTCCGTCCCCAGCAGCACGTTGTCGAGGACCCGGCGCCACGGCAGCAGCCGGGAGTCCTGGAACACCACCGACACCCTTTCCGGAGCGTCCAGTCGACCGCTCCCGGCGACCTCGTGGTCGAGCCCCGCGATGGCCCGCAGCAGCGTGCTCTTGCCGGACCCGCTGTGCCCGAGCAGGGCGGTGAACTGTCCGGCGGGCAGGTCGAGATCGATGTGGTCGAGGACCGTACGACCGTCGAACGACCGGGTGAGACCCCGGAGTTGGACGGTGGGCGGCGCGGTGGTCAGCTGCTGAGTGTGCGGCGCCATGACAGCACCCTCCGTTCGACGAGACGGACCGCGCTGTCGGAGACCAGGCCGAACACGCCGTAGATCAGCAGGCCGACCAGGATGACGTCGGACTGGCCGTAGTTCTGGGCCTGGAACATCATGTAGCCGAGGCCGCTGGTGGCGTTGATCTGCTCCAGGACCACCAGGCTCAGCCAGGAGCCGGTCACCCCGAGGCGCAGGCCGACGAAGAAGCCGGGCAGGGCGCCGGGGATGACGATCTGCCGGACGAACTGGAGCCTCGACAGGCCCTGGACCTCGGCGAGTTCGACATAGCGGTGGTCGATGCCGGACAGCGCGGAGTGCAGGTTGAGGTAGATCGGGATGTAGACGACGATCGCGATGATGGCGACCTTGAAGGTCTCGCCGATGCCCAGCCAGAGGATGAACAGCGGGATGAGACCGAGGGTCGGGATGGCCCGGTTGAGCTGCACGGTCCCGTCGATCAGCGCCTCGCCGATCCGGCTGAGCCCGGCGGCCAGCGCGAGGACGACACCGGCGGTGAGGCCGAGGGCGAAGCCGTATGCGGCGCGTTCCAGGGAGGTCAGGATGTCCGTGGGTAGCGTGCCGGCCGTCCACAGCCGGCCGGCGGTCCTCACCACCGTCCAGGGTGCCGGGATCGCCGCCGGGTCCAACCGCCCTGCGGCGGAGGCGACGGCCCACAGCGCGAGGAAGAGGACGGGACCGACGATCCGGGAGGCGGGCAGACGTTTGCCGGGGGCGAGGCCGCGGCGCCGCCCGCGCCGTACCGAAGTCTTCTCCTCAACGGCGGTCACCGGCACGGTGGTTGTGGTGGTCGCCCGGGACGTGGAGGAGGTCGTCACGGCCGTCACTTCCGGTACTCCGCCGGTACGGACTTCGCCGCGATGGACTCGAAGCGCCGGTCGAAGAGCGAGTCCACCTTGAACTCCTTCACGAAGCCGCCCTCGGCCAGCAGATCGGCGGTCTCCTGCTCCCACTTCACGGCCTCGTCCCAATTCGGCGGGAACAAGGGCTTGTTGGCGAGAGCGGTGACCGACTGGGCCTGCGCGAGGGTCAGGTTCTGCGTCTTGACGTAGAACTCCTCGTTCCAGGTGTCAGGGTTCTCGTACTGCCAGACCTGGCCCCGCGCCCACTGCGGGATGTACGCGGCGATCGCGGCGGCCTTCGAGGAGTCGGCCAGCACGGCGGACGGCGCCCACAACAGGCTCAGCAGGTCCACGACATCGGTGGTGATCGCGCGGGCGCCCTTCGCCTCGTACTGCTTGAGGTACGCCGGTGCCTGGCTGTTGGCGAGCGGGGCGATGTCGACCTGACCGGACTGTAGAGCGGTGAGGAACTGGTTGCTGGTCAGCGGGACCAGCGTCACCTCGTCGTACTTCAGCCCGGCCGCCTTCAACGCCCGCAGCAGGACGACGCCTTGGGCCTGCCCCTGCGAGAACGCCAGCTTCCTGCCCTTGAAGTCGGCGACCGTGTGGATGTCGCTGCCGGGCTTGGTGGCGAAGAGGTAGTTGGGCTTGCGGGTGATGTCGATCGCGACGATCTTCGCGTCGAAGCCCTGGTAGTGCGCCTGGATCGGCGGGATCCCCGCGTTGTTGGCGAGGTCCAGGGATTTGGCGCGGAACGCGTTGATGACATCGGGACCGGCGCCGATGTTCACCCAACTCGACACGGTGAACGGCAACTTGGGCAGCTTCGCCAGCTTGAACTGCAACTGCTGGGTGTTCAGATACGAGGAGATCTTCAGACTCGTACCGGACGGCACCTTCTCGGCGAGCGGGGCCGACAGACCGGCCCCGGACTTGGCGGCCGCGGCACTGCTCGTGGCGCAGCCGCTGAGGCCGGCGATGCCCGCGGCGGCACCGAGCACGGAGGTGAGGAAGAGCCGGCGGTCGACGCCGGGCGCACGGGAACTGGGCATGGGAGGGCTCCCTGATTCAACGGATGAGAAGTCTGGGGAATGCTGGGGAATGCTGGGGAACGCGGACAGAATTCCGGGCAGCGGAAAGTCCGAGAAGGGAATTCGGGCAGGATGAGACCGGCGCTCGGGGCGCGTCAGCGGGTCAGCAACAAGAAGTGCGACAACTCATCTGCAGGCTCATGACCAGGATGTTCCCGGTCACGCGAGCCCCCTGTCAACATTCGGAGTTTCTGAATTAAATAGTCGCCGGTGAAGCGCTCAACGGATCCCGGTACAGCACATCCAGCAGCACCGAACCGCCCGCCACGGCCAGCACGGAATCCGGGAAACTCGTCGGCACGACAGCGGACGCACGCGTGCCACCGACCTCCTCGCGCAGCGCGCGCAGGCAGTCCTCGCGGTGGATGACCCCCAGCTCGGTGACGACCACGGTCTCCGGGTTGAGGATGTCGAGCAGCAGCCCGGCAGCCCGCCCGGCCATCCGCGCCCGCTGCGTCAACAGCCGTACGGCGACGGGGTTTCCGCGCTCGGCCGCGGCCACGACATGGGTCGGGTTCACTCCGTCGACGATCCCCGCCTCCCGGGCCCGTCGGCACAACGTCCGTTCGCTCAGCTCCACTTGGAGGCAGCCGACGCGCCCGCAGTCGCAGGGCTCCGTGCCGCCGCGCAGGGGCAGATGGGCGATCGCCCCGGCCTGCGAACGGGGACCGTGGTGCACCTCGTCGTTGGTGGCGAAGGCCGCGTCGACCACATTGCCGACGAAGAGATGCAGCACGCTACGGCTGCCGCGGGCCGCCCGCCCGAAGAGGCGCTCCGCGTTCACCAACGCCCGCGCGTGGCCGTCGACATGGACCGGCAGTCCGGTG
The DNA here is from genome assembly GCF_044753545.1 of Streptomyces sp. NPDC088350. Lineage (NCBI taxonomy): Bacteria > Bacillati > Actinomycetota > Actinomycetes > Kitasatosporales > Streptomycetaceae > Streptomyces > Streptomyces sp. NPDC088350. The sequence continues at coordinate 264,774 of NZ_JBIVNL010000004.1, forward strand.
CGGGCGCCGAGCAGTTCGCGGACCGGGACGTCCCGCCAGCCCAGCAACGGGTGCTCGACGATGGTCCCGGAGTCCCGGTCGACCCAGCCGCCGGCGGCGAAGCCGACACCCAGTGGGGTGGTCCCGGCCGCCTCCGCGAGCAACGCGTCCAGCCCTTCGGCGGCCCGCGCCAGCACCCGCGAGGGGTCGCTGGTGTCGTGCCCGAAGCGCCGCTCGGCGATCACCCGCCCCCGCAGATCGAGCAGGGCGACCGTCGTATAGGGCACGGCCACATGGACTCCGCCCACAAGGAACCGAGACGCGTCCAGGTCGACGGGCACATGGGGTCGACCCACACCCTTCGAGCGGAGTGGTGTGGCGGACTCCCGGATCAGGCCGAGTTCGGTGAAGCGGGCGCAGTAGTCGGTGACCGACGCCGGGGACAGTCCGGTCAGCCGGGAGATGGTGGAGCGGGCCACCGGTCCGTGCTCCAGCACCGAACGCAGGATGACGCTCGCGTTGGTGCGGCGCCGGTCGCTGTCGGCGGCGCGGGGCACGGGGGAATTGGGGGAGTCGGGGGAGCGGGACGGGAGAAGGGGTGCCGCGGTACGGGGCATGGGGATCTTCCTCGGGAACGGGTCCGACAGTGTGTCGTCTCGGATTCGAGGCGCACCGGATCCGCTCCGCCCGCCTCAGGGGCGGTAACAGGTCGCCGCGGCCTGGCGTCGCAGGTCGACATAGCGACGCGACGCGAAGTTCCGGGCCTGGGCAACCATGCGGTCGAAGCTAGCAAAACGGTCCACGGCTGCCCAGACGGTGACCGGTGTGCGAGACGGCACGGGTGTCGGTGTGCGAGACGGCACGAGGTCCGCGTGACCGGCATCACGCCCGGACGCGTGTAACGGGCATCCTTTGTGCGGAGCCCACCAACTCCCCGCCGAAGCCTTTGTCGAGCGCTGACGGTGATCGGCCCGAGGGCCCTGGGATAGCGTCACGATGTCCCCCTGTACCCCCGTCAACCTGCGGAGTCCCCCTTGAGTACCGCCGTCGCCACCGCCCGCCCCGGACAGGTCCTCGCCGATCTGCTGCCCGCCTCCCGCGTCCGGGACATCGCCCTCGTGCTCGGCGGCGCCGCGCTCACCGGCCTCGCCGCCCAGCTCTCCGTGCCCGTCCCGGGCTCCCCGGTACCGGTCACCGGCCAGACCTTCGCCGCGCTCCTCGTCGGCACGTCCCTCGGCGCGGGCCGCGGCTTCCTCTCGCTCGCGCTGTACGCGCTGCTCGGCCTCGCCGGTGTGCCGTGGTTCGCCGGCGGCACCCACGGGAGCGGCGCCTCCTTCGGCTACATCATCGGCATGCTGCTCGCCTCCGCCGCCGTCGGCGCCCTGGCCCGCCGCGGCGCCGACCGCTCGGTCCTGCGCATGGCCGGCACGATGCTGCTGGGCGAGGCGATCATCTACGCGATCGGCGTCCCGTACCTGGCCCTCAGCCTCGACCTGTCGACGAGCGCCGCGATCGCCGCCGGCCTCACCCCGTTCCTCCTCGGCGACGCCCTGAAGGCCGCCCTGGCGATGGGCGCGACGCCGACCGCCTGGAAGTTCGTCAACAAGCAGCGCTGACAAGGCAGTTCCCGCACAGGAGGCTCACCGGGTCGCACTGCGACCCGGCGGGCCTCTCGCACGTTTCCGCGCAGTACGGCCCCTCGGAGAGGGAGGGCTGGGTGCTCCCGCGCCCCGGCCCTCCCTCTCGGCTCACGCCCTGGCCCGACTCCGGCGGCTCGGCCCCGCAGGGCCGCTCCAGCCCTCCAGGTTCCGCCTCGCTAGCCCTCCAGAGTCCGCCCCGGCCGTCGCTGCGACCAGTACAGACCGGCCGCGCCCACCGCGATCAGCGCCGCACCGGCCGCGCCCAGGGGCAGCACGTCATCGCCGACGCCCGTCTTGGGCAGCGTGTCGCCGCCCGGTGCCACCGGCTTGTTGTCGGTACCGAGCAGCAACGGGGTGGCCGGGGCGTTCGGCGACGGGTTCGTCGTACCGAACGGGACCGGGCCCTGCTGCCAGAACGTCTTCTTGCCGTCGGCGGACATCACCGGCAGACAGATCTTCCCGGCCTTGCTCAGGTCGTACGTCGCGTCGACCGCGTACGACTTCGACTTGCCCGCGGTGAGAGTGCCGACCGAGCACTTGAATCCGCTGTTCGAACCGGGCGGCAGATCCTTTGCGGCGATCGCCGAACACCCCTGGACGCTATTGACCTTGAGGCCGTCGAAACCGACGACCAGGAGATTGAGATCGCCGCTCTCCTTGGTCCCGTCATTCTTCACCGTGGCCGTGAGCGCCGTCTTGTGCGAACTGTTGTCGACCGAGATCTTCTCCGGCAGGAGCGTGGTCAGTTTCACCCCCGCCGGGGCCGCGTCCACGGCCTTTCCCCCTTTGCTGCTCCCGGGCCCCTGGTCATCGGCCGAGGCGGCGAAGGAAAGGATCATCACCGCCGAGAAAGATGCCGTGAGCAGCGATCCTGTGATGGCCGTAGCGATGGTCGTCGCACGACGAGAACTCATGTTCGTCCCCCTTGCGTTCCCCTGTATCCCCCTGGGACTGCGCCTGAATTCGCAGTACTTGAAGAGGTACCACAAGATTTCTCCGCACTATGCTGGTACGGCATGAAGTGTGACCATTGTGTTTTGTATGGGAACAGTTAGGCGATCGTTGGGGGGTGCGACGGATTGCCGGAGAATATGGGGAATTCGGGGAACGCGGGGAATGCGGGGAGCGGTGGTACTCCGGGGCTGCTGGTGACCGGGCGTTATCGGCTGGTCGAAAGTATCGGCCAGGGGGGAATGGGGCGGGTGTGGCGAGCCGCCGACGACATGCTCGACCGGCAGGTCGCGGTCAAGGAGATGCGGATAGACGGCCTCGACCCGGAGGACACCCGCACCCGCCGCGAGCGCACCCTGCGCGAGGCCAGGGCGACGGCCCGGATCGACCATCCCAACGTCGTACGGGTCTACGACGTCGTCGACGAGGGCGAACGCCTGTGGATCGTCATGGAGTTGGTCGCCGGGCGCTCACTGGAACGCATCCTGTCGGAGGACGGCGCGCTAGGCCCGCGCGAGGCGGCCCGCATCGGACTCGGGCTGGTGGCGGCCCTGCGCCAGGTGCACGCGGGCGGCGTCCTGCACCGCGACATCAAACCCGGCAACGTACTCGTCGAGAGCCGCGGCCAACGCGTCGTGCTCACCGACTTCGGCATCGCCGCGATCCAGGACGCCAAGGCGCTCACCATGGTCGGCATGCTCGTCGGCTCGCCCGACTACATGGCGCCCGAGCGGATCTCCGGCCGCCCGCAGGGACCGCCCTCGGACATCTGGTCCCTGGGCGCGACCCTCTGCGCGGCGCTCGGCGGACGTTCCCCGTTCTCCCGCGACACCACGCTGGCGACACTGCACGCGGTGCTGTACGAGGAGCCCGAACTCCCTTCGGCGGCGGGGCCGTTGCGCGAGGTGCTGGCCGCGCTGCTGGAGAAGGAGCCTTCGGTTCGGCCGGGGTTGGAGGAGGTGGAGGAGGCGCTGACTCCGGTCGCGTTTCCGGCGGAGGTGGAGGAACTCGGTTCAGTGGAAGGGGGGTTGGCGGAGGAGGCGTTGCCCGAGGCGTATCGGGAGCCGTCGCCCGAGGTGTATCGGGAGTCGCCCACCCCGGCCTTTCTGGAGCCGTCCCTCGTCCAGGCGGCACGCGATCCCCGGATACGGGAACCCGATCCCGACCCCGACCCCGACCCCGACCCCGATCCCGTCTCCGTCGAGGACGCCATACCGACACAACGTCCCGCCGTAGAAGAACCTGCCTCCACCGCCGAAGCCGCCTCCGAGCTGAACTCCGAGGCCTCCTCGAACAACTCCCGGCGACCCGCTCCCCGCAGGGCCGGGGTATCCCTCGCCCGAGCCGATCAGGGTGAGCGTGCCGATCACGGTGAGGGAGCCGATCACGGTGAGCGCCCCGGGCCGGCCGAGGGAGCCGGGCAGGGCGAGGGGCCCCAACAGGCTGGACACGCCAGGCAGGCCGAGTACCTCCAGTACTCCGAGTACCCCCAGTACTCCGAGTACCTCGAGCGCTCCGAGCGCCCCGAGTACCCCGAGTACCCCGAGCGAGCTGAACCCGCCGAGCGCCCCGAGTACCCCGAGCGAGCTGAACCCGCCGAACAAGCCGAGCGCAGCGAACGGGCTCAACTCGCCCAACAAGCGCAGGCGTTGACCGAACCAAAACCCGTGCCCCTCCTGTCCCACCCGCCGGCCCCACGCCCGGCACCACCGCACCCCGGCCTCGGCTCTGGTCCCGGTCTCCGCTCTGGCCCCGGTCCCGGTAACGGCCTCGGCTCCGGCCCCAGTCCCGGCCTCGGCTCCGGCCCTGGCTCCGGTAACGGCCTCAGCAACGGCCCCGGCCCTGGCCCTGGTCCCGGCCTTTACTCCGTCCCCGGTCCCGTCCCCGGTCCCGTCCCCGGTCCCGTCCCCGGTCCCGTCCCCGGCCCCGGCCCCGGCCCCGGCCCCGGTAACGGCCCCGGCCCCGTCCCCAATGCCGCCCCCATCCCAGCCCGATCGCCCCGCCCGCACACTCCGCGCCCCGACCTGGGTCCCCACCCCGCCCGTCTACCCCACCTCGCGGCCCCGCCCCCCGGCGCCGAACTCCCGGTCCCCGCCCAGCCGTTCACCCCGCGCGGCACCAACGACCACGACCACCACCACCACCGTCGCCGCCGCCGTATCGGCCTGATCGCCGCCGCGGCCGTAGTGGTCGTAGGCGCGGTCATCGGGACGATCCTCGCGAACGGGAACGGCTCGTCCGACGGCACGGCCACGGGCTCGGCGTCGAAGGCGTCCACCAACGCGTCGGCGTCCAGCAGCGTGTCCGCGTCCACCAGCGCGTCGGTGTCGACCGGCGCATCGTCGGCCCCCACCGAACCGTCGAGCCCCGCCACCTCCCCGCCCCCCACGGTCGAGGGCACCTCCCGCCCCCGGAGCCTGCCTCCGGGTACCCACCAGGAGGCAGGCGGGTTCGCGTGGGCGACGCCCGGCGGCTGGCGGCGGGATCTGAAGACGGGGGCCGAGGTCCACTACACGTCCCCGGACGGCGCCCAGGAACTGGTCGGCAAGTCGTCCCTCGCCCGGGGCGATCTGATGCAGACCTGGGAGGCCTCGGAGCGGAACGCGCGGCAGGGGCAGGACTACCGGAAGATCCGCCTCGACAGGACGACGTTCCGCGGTTACCCGGCGGTGGTCTGGGAGTACACGTTCACGCTCAAGGGCGTCCCCTGGCACGCCCGGCTGCTCGGATTCGACGAGGACGGGAAGTCGTACCAGATCAACACCTGGTACCAGCCGGACGTGGAGACCCAGGCGCTGAAGACCTACGACAGGGTCAAGAACAGCTTCGTGGTCCTGTGAACACCCTTAGCCCACAGAGACCTTGTCGGTGTCGGTGTCGGTGTCGGTGTCCGTGTCCGCGGCGGTCGCGACCGGCTTTCCGCCCCGCACCCGTTCCTTGATCACGGCGACCGCCAACACGCCCGCCGCGACCGCCAGCGACAGCAGGACGGTCGTACGGCCGCTGCTCTCGCCCTCGGTGTCGGTGAGCATGTAGCCGAGGACGAACACGATCAGGGCGATCGTCGCCCAGGTCAGATACGGGAACAGCCACATCTTCACGACGAGCTTCTCGGGCGACTCGCGCTCGATGATCCGCCGCATGCGCAGCTGCGACGCGCAGATCACCAGCCACACGAACAGGGCAACCGCGCCAGAGGAGTTGACGAGGAAGAGGAAGACGGTGTCCGGGAAGGCGTAGTTGAAGAAGACCGCGACGAACCCGAAGACGACCGACGCGATGATCGCCGCCAGCGGCACACCGCGGGAGGTCGTCCGGGCGAACGCCGCCGGCGCGTCTCCGCGCTCGCCGAGCGAGAAGGCCATGCGGGAGGCCGTGTACAGGCCGGAGTTGAGGCAGGACAGTACCGAGGTCAGCACGATGAAGTTCATGATCTGGCCGGCGTGCGCGATACCGAGGGAGTCGAGGGCGGCGACGTAGGAGCCCTGCTCCTTGATCGACGGGTCGTTCCAGGGGAGCAGGCAGACGACGACGAGGATCGAGCCGAGGTAGAAGACGCCGATGCGCCAGATGATGCTGTTGGTGGACTTGGTGACCGCGCGCTGCGGGTCCTCCGACTCGCCGGCGGCCAGCGTGGCGATCTCGCTGCCCATGAAGGAGAACACGACCAGCAGGACGCCGGTCAGGATCGCGCCGGGGCCGTTCGGCAGGAAGCCGCCGTGGTCGGTGAGGTTGCCGAGACCTGCCTTGTCGGTGTGGGCGCCGGGCAGTACGCCGAAGACCGCGAGCGCGCCGACGACGATGAACGCGCCGATCGCCACGACCTTGATCCCGGCGAACCAGAACTCGAACTCGCCGTAGGAGCCGACCGATACGAGGTTCGTGGCGGTCAGCACCACCATCACGATGAGGGCCCAGCCCCACTGCGGTACGGCGGGGATCCACCCTTCGAGGATCTTCGCGCCGGCGGTCGCCTCGACGGCGAGCACGACGACCCAGAAGAACCAGTACAGCCAGCCGATCGAGAAACCGGCCCAGCGGCCGAGCGCGCGGTCGGCGTGCGCGGAGAACGAGCCGGAGGTGGGGTTCGCGGCCGACATCTCGCCGAGCATGCGCATCACCAGCACCACGAGTGTGCCGACGAGCGCGTAGGAGAGAAGGATGCCGGGTCCCGCGGTCGCGATGCCGGAGCTGGAGCCGACGAACAGGCCGGCGCCGATGACACCGCCGATCGCGATCATCGAGAGATGTCGGTTCTTGAGTCCTGCCTGGAGGCCGGAACCATCAGTCGTGGGGGCAGTCATGGGGGGAGTTCCTTTACGCCGGTTGGGCTGCCGGTTGGGGTGCCCGTACGAGCGGTGTACGGGTCGGTCCAGTGAATCGGAGGTAAAGGAATTCCTGAACCTCTGAATCCAGATCGTTACTTGAGGTTTCCTTGAGGTTCGGAGGTGTCGCCCGCATTTAACGAGGTCGGGCCCCGAAGCTGCCTCCCGGAAACAGCCATGTCACACTCGACGCATGCGCGTGTATCTCGGCTCCGACCATGCGGGCTTCGAACTCAAGAACCACCTCGTCGAGTGGCTCAAGGAGGCGGGCCATGAGCCCGTCGACTGCGGGCCCCACATCTTCGACGCCCAGGACGACTACCCGCCCTTCTGCCTCCGCGCCTCCGAGCGCACGGCCGCCGACCCCGAGGCCCTCGGCATCGTCATCGGCGGCTCCGGCAACGGCGAGCAGATCGCGGCGAACAAGGTCAAGGGCGTACGGGCGGCCCTCGCCTGGAGCGAGGAGACCGCGTCGCTCGGCCGGCAGCACAACAACGCCAACGTCGTCGCGGTCGGCGCGCGGATGCACACGCAGGAGGAGGCGACGAAGTTCGTCGAGACGTTCCTGGCGACGCCGTTCTCCGAGGACCCGCGGCACATCCGTCGCATCGACATGCTGACGGAGTACGAGACGACGGGCGAGCTGCCGGAGATCCCGGCGCACCACCCGCAGCGGTAGGAAGTCTTTCAAGGCCCACCCGTCGAGGGACCTCGACGGGTGGGTAGGTGGGAAAGGAAGTTCGCCAGGTGCCAGAGGGGCACACGATCCACCGACTCGCACTGGACTACGGCAGTCACTTCGCCAACCGAGCCACTCAAGTCACGAGTCCCCAGGGCAAGTTCACCGACTCCGCCGCGCTGCTCGACCGCACGGAACTCACCCGCACGGAAGCCCACGGCAAGCATCTCTTCCTGGGTTTCCGTGACGCCGACTGGATCCACATCCACCTCGGCCTCTTCGGCAAGGTGAACTTCGGCGGAGCCCCGGCGCCCCCGCCCACGGACACCGTCCGCCTGCGCCTCGCGAACGACACGTCGTACGTCGATCTCCGCGGCCCCACGACCTGCGCCCTGATCACGGACACCGAGAAGCAGGCGATACACGACCGCCTCGGCCCCGACCCGCTGCGCTCCCCGAAGGACACGGACCCGAACGCGGCGTACCGCCGTATCTCCCGCAGCCGTACGACGATCGCCGCACTCCTCATGGACCAGAAGGTCATCGCCGGCGTCGGCAACGTCTACCGCGCCGAGGTCCTCTTCCGGCACGGCATCGACCCGTACCGCGCGGGCAAGGACATCACCCTCGCCGAGTGGGACGCGATCTGGGCCGACCTCGTCGACCTGATGCGCGAGGGCGTCCGCAACAACCGCATCGACACCGTCCGCCCCGAACACACCCCCGAGGCGATGGGCCGCCCGCCCCGCGTGGACGACCACGGCGGCGAGGTCTACGTCTACCGCCGGGCCAACCGGCCCTGCCACATCTGTGGCGGCGAGATCCGCACCGCCGACCTCGCCGCCCGCAACCTGTTCTGGTGCCCCAACTGCCAGAAGCCGTAAAGCCGTTGCGGCAGTCCTGAAGGAGTTCTAGAAGCCGTGCGGCAGCCACGGCGCGACCGCCGACCCGAACGCCGGCGAGGCCTCCGCCAGCGCCCCGGCCCGCAGCTCCCGCACCCGACCGGCACCCGCGAGCGACGCGAGGGACACCCCGCCGAGATACGCGGCCCCCAACTCCCGTACGGACAGCGCGAGATCGGCCGGTTCCTCGGTCCGCTTGCAGGACGCGCCCTTCGCGTCACCGGTGAGCCGCCAACGCCCCGCGTTCCAGGGGCAGAAGGCGTCCTCGACCTCGAACACGACGTCCACGGGCGTCTGGTAGGTCCGCGCCTCCAGCGCCGCACCCAGGTCCACCAGCCGTACGTGCAGCGAGTCGGTCTGCCGGACGGAGCACCGGCGGACGTCGGAGACGAGGTGCTGCCACGCGTCGTCGACGGGCCGGCTGTGCAGCGCCACCTTCGCCGTCAGGTCGATGTCGCAGAGGTACCGCCACAGCGCCGCGTACGACGCCGGGTCCAGCGCCTCCAGATCACGCAGCCGTACGGTCCCCTTGGGGCCCTGGTCGTCCCACTCGGGCTTGACGAAGTACCGCGTGTAGCCGACGACTTCACCCTCCCGCTCCGCGACCACGCACTGCAGCGGCGACGAGCCCTTGCGCTCGCTCTCCGGGGCCAGCAGCGGCAGATCCTCCCACCCGGGCCGCCGCGCCAGCATGCCGGGGCGCCCGGCCACCTGACGCGCGTACACCGCCTCGCACTGGTCGCGCACGGCGCCGGGTTCGGCGAAGCGCAGCCGTACGTCGTCCGTGCCCGGCGGCACCGAGAGCCGTACCCGGGCGGTGTCGATCTCGGCCATCGTCTTCATCGTCGCGATGCCGTACCCGAACCGGCCGTAGATCACCGGCTCGGAGGCCGTCAGCACGGCGAGCGGCTCGCCCCAGGACCGTACGTCGTCCAACTGCCGCCGCATCATCGACGTGAGGATGCCCCGCCGCCGGTGGGTGGCGGCCACGCTGACCATCGTGACGCCCGCGGCCGGCACGGAGGCGCCGCCGGGCACGGTGAGCCGGAAGCTGAACGCGCCCGCCGTCCCCACGCACGCGTCCCCGTCCCAGACGCCGAGGGAGCGGTCGAACTCGGTGAGCCGGGACCACAGCTCACGCTCCTCGGGCGGCTCGTGGAGTCCGCCGAAGGCCGTGACCAGGTTGTCGTACCAGGTGTTCCACTCGTCCTGGCGCAGTACCCGCAGCTCGGTCCGCTCCGCACGCGTGTTGCTCGCATCTGTCCCCATGGACCATGCCTATCAGCGCATTGCGGGACGAGCCAGGGAATTTCCGCTCGGCGCCCGCACGGCGGCCTCCGGTGAAGTTCACTGTGAAGTTGAACCTCGCAGGGGGGACAAGTGGGACCTCCCGTGCCAAGCGGCTGGTCGGATGGATAGGGTCCCGAACTAATGGCAGCAGGACGAGAGCGGCGCGCGGAGGCCGACACGTTCACGGCCCGGTTGAAGAAGCTGGTTCACCGGGTCCGCACCGGCCTGCGCAGAAGTGCCGTCGACTACTTCCGCGGGGACGGCTCGGACTGGGTCGCGCTGGCCGGGCTGTTGATCACGATCCCGGTGATCGTGGCGATGACCCTGGCCAACGCGGTGTGGTTCTCACCGGCCGCGCTGGTCCTGCCGATCGTCGCGGGCGGCCTGCTGCTGCGGCCCGCGAGCCTGCTCGGCCTGTACGCGGCGGCGGCCACCGGACTGATCGTCGAGTCGGTGAAGCTCGGCCCGTACACCGAGGGCCCGGCGCGGGTGACCCCGGGCGTGGTGCTCGTGGTGGCCGCGTGCGGGTTCTTCGGGCTGCTGATCGCCCAGTTCCGCAGCCGGGTGGGCGTGCCCTGGCGGCGCGGCGGCACCATGCTGTTCGACCTGCGCGAACGCATCCGGGTGCAGAGCAAGCTCCCGCAGCTGCCGCAGGGCTGGCACCGGGAGATGGCGCTGCGGCCGGCGGGCGGCCAGTCCTTCTCCGGCGACTTCGTCGTCGCGGCGCGGACGAACGGTGGTCGGACCATGGAGGTGGTCCTCACGGACGTCTCCGGCAAGGGCATGGACGCGGGCTCCCGCGCCCTGCTCCTCTCCGGCGCCTTCGGCGGCCTGCTGGGCTCCCTGCCCCCGCACGCCTTCCTCCCCGCCGCCAACGGCTATCTGCTCCGCCAGGACTGGGACGAGGGCTTCGCGACCTCCATCCACCTCGTCCTGGACCTCGACTCCGGCGACTACGAACTCTTCTCCGCGGGACACCCGCCGGGCCTCCAGCTCAGCGCGGGCAGCGGACGCTGGGAGGAGAAGGCGGCGGAAGGACCACTGCTGGGTGTGTACGACGGCGCCCAGTTCGACCCCGTGAAGGGATCGCTACGGCCCGGAGACGTGTTGATGCTGTTCACAGACGGCCTGGTGGAGACCTCCGACCGGGACATCGTCGAGGGCATCGACCGCCTCACGGGTGAGGCCGACCGCTATGTCGCCGGCGGCTTCCACGGCGCCGCCTGGCACCTCATCGAGGCCGTCGCCAAGGACGTCAACGACGACCGGGCCCTGCTGCTGGTCTGCCGGGAAGGCCCCACGGCGGCGGCACAGGCGTCGACGCGATGACCGCGCCCCTCACGCTCGCCGAGGTCGAGGCCCTGGCCCGCGCCGCCCACGAGGGCCAGACCGACAAGGCGGGGCGGCCCTACGCCGAGCACCTCCAGGCCGTAGCGGAGGGCGTACGTGCGCGGGGCGGGGACGCCGAGCAGCTCGCGGCGGCCTGGCTGCACGACTCCGTGGAGGACGACGCACTCACCGAGCAGTGGCTGAGCGAGGCCGCGCTGAGCCGTCGTACGAAGGACATCGTGCTCGCGGTCACCAAGCGGGCCGGGGAACCCGCGGAGGCGTACGCCGGGCGCGTTCTCGCGACCCCCGGCGCGCTCCTCGTGAAGGAGGCGGACCTGGCGCACAACGCGGACCCGGCGCGCCTCGCGGTCCTCGACGCACCGACCCGCACCCGACTGACCGAGAAGTACGCACGGATGCGCGCACTTCTCGGCCTCACGGTCGGCCCTGACTAGGCGCTGACCTTCTCCCGTACGACGTGTTGCTCGAACCGCTCGCGGTCGCGGGCCAGTTCGGCCGCGTCACGCCTGAACGCCCACTCCATGCGCGGCTCGATCACGAAGCGGAACACCCGTCGTACGGGCGGGGTGCACAGCAGGGTGACGGCGGTGGCCGCGAGGCCGGTCACGAGGAGCACGCCGTACGGCCGGTGCAGCCAGGCGTGGTGGAACAGACCCGCGTAACCGGCGCCCTTGACCAGGAAACCGTGCAGCAGATAGCCGTACAGGGTGCCCGCGCCGAGCGCCGTGAACCAGGTCCTCCGGCTCGGCACCCAGGAGTAGAAGCCGGCGGTCAGCAGCAGCGAGCAGGCGAACATCAGGAGCGTCATCACCGGCCCGGCCCACCAGGGAGCGCCGAACTCCTGGGCGGAGTCGTGGTGGTAGACCCAGCTCGCGTTCATCCGCGGCACCGCCCACCAGCCGAACACCACGGCGCCCGCGAACACCGGTACCGCCAGCACCCGCGCCGCACGGCGGCGCACCAGCCGGAAGTGCTCGGGCCTCAGGACCAGACCGAGCACGAAGTACGGCAGGAACTGCGCCAGCCGCTGCAGATCGAAGTCGTCGGTCATGTCCGGGGTGCAGGACGCGAGCATGGCGAGACCGAGGGCGATCGGCAGCGGATACCGGACCAGTTTCCAGATCGGGGTGGTCAGCCGCCAGATGAACAACGCGCAGAGGAACCAGGTCAGATACAGCGGGTCGAGAAGGGTGATCCGCTGGTGCGGGTCGTCGTTGCCGTACCGGCTGAAGAGCGAGTAGGCGATCTCGAAGACGATGTACGGCATCGCGACACCGGTGAGCAGTCGCTTCAGCCGGTCGGGGCGGAGGTCGAAACTCCGGGAGAAATAGCCGGAGATGATGATGAAGGCCGGCATGTGGAAGCTGTACACGACCAGGTACAGGCCCTGCAGCACTCGGCTGTCGCCCTTGAGGGGCTCCCAGGAGTGGCCGATGGCGACCAGCAGGATCGCCAGGTACTTCGCGTTGTCGAAGAACGCGTCGCGCTGTCTGGGGTGTTCGTTCTTTTCGTTCGGTTCGTTCTGTTTGCTCTGTTCGTTCTGGCCCGGGGGCGTGGCAGCGTGGAACATTTGAGGCACCCTAGCGTTGCCTGTGGGAATCGGTGAAACCATCGAGCGCGCGTCCGAAATCTGCGCCTGATGTCACGATTCATCCAGATCAAAAGGTGCGAAAGGCCATGCCGGGAACGCGCGTTCGTGTGCTCGTGCCAACAATTCGAACTGGTTGCGAACGCATCTCTTTCGAACCTTTGGGACCAACGATGCGTCACCCGCCGCATAGGTGGGCCGGGTTGGTGGCACGATGGTTCTGGCGGGGGTGCGCGCGGTGGCGCCTCCGGGCCGGGAGAGCGGACCGACCGAGGGTGTGATCAGTTGTGGCCATTTCACTGTCTGTGGTGCTGCTGTTGGCGATCATCCTGGTGGTGTTGATCCGAGGGGGATCGATCAAGGCGGGCCCAGCCATAGTCGCCATCCTCTTCGGCTTCTTCCTCGCCTCGACCGGCATGGCACCGTCCATCAACCGGTTCCTGAACTCGATAGCCGAGACGATCAACTCGATCAGCTTCTGATGGCGGGACGCTTCACCAAGGAGTCGGCGGGCGCGCTGTTCGCCGCGTTCGCGGCGTTCCTGCTCACCCGCGACGCCACGTTCGGCTACTTCCGGCACGCGCTGCCCGACTGGGCGTACCGGGCCACGGCCCTCACCGGCCTCGCGGTGGCGGCCGTCACCTACGGACTCGCCACGCTCTGGCTCCGCCGGCTGCCCTGAAACGAGTCAGGACCAAGTCCGAGGAATCATCCTCCGACCTGGCCCTGAGTCGTACGGAGCGGGCGACGGGAATCGAACCCGCGTAGCTAGTTTGGAAGATCGCGTATGCAGACCGGGGCTGACCTGCCGAGACGCTGACCTGCCGGTTCTCGGGTCGCTCGCCGGCGTTCCCCGCTACTCCCCGCCGTTCGCCGCTCGATCGGGCACGCAGAGGACACGGCGCCGGGTTCACTCGGGGACACACATCATGCGGTGAGCCGGCGCGACGGGTTCGCTCGGTAGCGGATCGATTCCACGGACCCGTACGGCCACGATATCCGTGGCGACGGGGGATCGGTCCGGAACCCTCGTCAAACGCCACCTGAAGGCCGCTGGGGCGTCTTTTGCGGGCAACTCCACCATGGCGAGGCTGACCCATCGATCGTAGTTGGTCGGGTACACGCGAACCAAAGCGCCGCATTCCTGGCAACGTGGCGGCTCGATCAATGTCACGTCGTCCGGGTCGGGGTTCGGTCTGGGCGGGGCTGTGGCGCCATCGGCTTCGGCCATCTCGTTGGCGTAGGTGTTCCAGCACCCCTCGCAGTAGCTCGCCATGAGACCGAACCGGCCGCGCTCACGCACGGTGGGGCTGATCTCCCCGCAGCGATGGCATGCAAGCTGGTCACGATCCCGAATCGCCCCCATGTGTTCGAGTGTGAGCGAATCTGACCGAATCTCAGTAGGGCGCGATTTGGCCTCATTTGACGATCAGGCGCAAAGATGTCCATCTGGGCGGTGTGATGGGTTCCATCTCAGCCGGGCACGCTGAGGCGTCATGCCGCACAAAGAGGTGGGCTCGCCGGTCTCCGAGTCAGTACGATCCGCCTGGCCATGAGTCGTTTTAGCGGCCCAAGACGTCGCACTCGGGTTCGCCCCGATGCGGAAACCCCGGTTCGAATCCGGGCTGTGGCCACCCTCGGCATCTCCACCCATTTCCCGAGGTCGCGACATCACCTCAACCCACCACTCGCCCCGCTTCCATCCCGTCCGCCGTCGACCCACACACCGTGGAGCGGGCGTGGTTCATGGCGTCCAGGTGGAGCGCGCCACTGTACGAACGACCTGGACGCCATGGGCCGCGTCTGCTCGGCTCTGCCTGGGTCGATGGTGGACGGGATGGAAGCACCCCACGCACACCCCTACGGGCCCGCAGCCGCGTACGGCGCCCCCTCCATCCCGGTGCCGGCTGATCCCCCGCCGGAGGCATGTTCTGGCCGTGGCTACTGCGTGTCCAGGTCTCTACTCGGGGCCGTAACTTGCTGCGGCCCCAGGGCTTGGCCCCGGCGCCGTAGGCGCAGAGGGGCCGGAGCCCAGGGGCCAGCCCGCGCTTGCGCGGGCACTTGATGAGGTAGAGAAACCTGTAACAACAGCGCTAGATCACCGCGCTCCGCTCGGCCAAGCCGCGAAGGGATTCAGGAACACGCGGCTCCGAGAGTTGGATTAGGTCGCGGATCACCTCACGGGCCAAGTGGTGATCGTGGATCTGTTCGGGTGCCAGAACCTCGGACTCCAAGAGTGCGGCTGTTGCCTCGCCAACGTGTCGCCGCTGCGCGTGCGCTCGCGCCACGTCAAGCAGTAAACGTGACTGCCGCTCGGGTGAAAGGGCGGATGCGTCGATCCGTTGGGCCACCTCAAGGGCAAGTCCAGCGTCCCCCAACTCGACGGCTGTACTCACCGCGTGGATCTCAACGTTCGTCGGTCCGAACTCCGTGTCGAAGTCGTTGCGGTCCTCACCCAACCGCGCCGCGATCCCGCGCGCCCGGTCAATGTGCTCGTGAGTCCGTCGCCGGTTACCCTCCCGCGCATTGATCACAGCGAGAACCAGGTTCATGGCGCCCAAGAGCGACAACTCTTCCGGCGGGCATGCAGGGGCGTCCGCTCTAGGCGCCATGACGACCACGGCGGACTTCGCTGCCTGCTCGGCCTGTTCCATGTGCTGCTGCCGCATGAAGGCATGCGCCATGCGAAACAGGCTCGCCACAACCTCTAGCGGCTGGCCTGCGAGTTCGGCTGCCTGGAGCGCCCGGTCCGCCGCAACCCATGCCGCGTCGGCCTGGTCTTGCCGGGTAAAACTCGCGGCTGCCACCTGGTACGCCTTGGCACGCAAAGCATGAAGTTCCGAGCGATCGCCGGCGGGGGCATGGCGTACGGCCGCCTCGATGCTCGGAAGCAGCCGCACCAGGTGATCGCTCAATGCCGCGTAACTCGATGCGTGGGCGAGTGCCCAAGCCTCGTCCACACGCTGACGGAAGTCGGCAAGCGAGGGGATAGGTTCAGCCGGCAACTGTTCAAAGAGGCTGCCCAGAGCTGGGTGTCCTGTGAGGGCCACGCGCAGCCCTTCCAGGTCGTTACTCTCGTGAGCCTCTTCCGGCTCGGTTTCCTCCGCTGGCGCTGCATCAGGCCGGATCTCGCGTACGGATACGCTCAGCGCATCGGCAAGACTCTGAAGGATCGACAGCCGCTCAACGGGCTGCACGCCTCTTTCGACCTGTGAAACCCAGCTCTCCGAGCGCTTCATCGCGGTAGCAAGGTCACTCTGTGACATGCCTGCCGCGCGACGCAGCTCCTTGACTCGCTGGCCAAGCGTCTTGGTGTCCGAGCCTGTCACGCCTCGGCTCCGGTGGGGTACTTGCCTGCGTACGGCTGGAGTCGATCAACCTCGGTCTTCTCAACGTACTTGGTGCGCTCAGTGAGGAAGTGGCGCGTGTGGGGCTGGCGCTCGTGCTCCTCGAACGCGTCGTGATCGGCGTATAGCTCAAAGAAGATCCGCTCATTCGGTGCGCCCTCCACCTCGTGGCATGCGTAGACCAGAGTGCCCGGCTCGTGAGCCCGGATTCCGGCGGTGGTCTCCCGCATCAGCGCGTCAAATGCCTCGCCCGCACCCTCGCGAAGAGTGAAGCGAACAAAAAGCCCAAAGTTATCCATTTCTCCTCCTTCTCGTCGCATCCAGTCTCGCAGAGTCAGACTTCTACTGCTAGTCGCAGATTTTCTGTTGACTCGCAGTTTTTCTGCGAGTAGCTTCGATGGTGTCGGACAACAAGGCGCCCCGAGCTACGTGCATCCGCCAAGATCACAACGCAGCCCGGGGCTCATCCCACAAGGGGAGACTCCATAATGCCGTCGTTCAAGATTGACGTTTCGACCGCCATGGTGTTCGTGGCGACTGCGCCCGAACCGAAGGTGAAGAACTTCGCGACCGGTGAGCGGGCCGTGAACCAGGAAGGTCGGCCGATGTCGACCGTGGGGCTGCTGGTCTCGGACGAGGGGGAGGGCAACCTCCTGAAGGTCTCGATCCCCGAGAACGGCTACCCGGAGGGTCTCGCGCCGGGCATGCCGGTTCAGGTCATCGGCCTGAAGGCGCGTGACTGGGACAACGTGATCAAGGGCGAGAAGCGCTCGGGCATCGCGTTCAGTGCGGTCGCGCTCACCCCGCTGGGGGCCTGATCATGACCGACGCGACGATGTGGCTGGAGACCACGGGCGCCATAGCGGCTGCCGGTGGTGTCGGCTACGCGAAGTACCGCGCTCCTCGCGCGTACTGGTCGCTGGTCGGATTGCCCGCGACGTGGGGCCGGTTCACGGTGACGTACCGCTCGACGATGGACGTGTGTGGGTTGACGGTCCAGCCGTCCGGCCTGCGGGCGTTCATGGCACGCAGCGTCGCCCGCCGTCAGGTCCAGCCGGTTCCGCCGAAGATCCGCCGGGTCCGGGGCACTATGACCGGACTGCGGGTGACCCTGCGTCTGCCCGCGGGCCTGGAACCTGCCGACGTGATCGCCTCCACGGAGCGGCTGCGGCATGCCTGGGGTGTGCACGCGGTGCGGGTGGCGGTGACGAAGCCGGGGTTCGTGGAACTGCGCATGACCGGGTACGACGTGTTGCGGCGGGTGCGTATGCCGCGCAAGGCCCAGCCCCGGGACATGGTCGTGCCCGTGGCGCTGCGCGACGACGGGACCGTGTTCGAGCGGGACTACCGCAAGGTACCCATGGCGCTCACGCTGGGCGCCAACAGTTCGGGCAAGTCGACGTATCAGCGCAACCTGATCAAGGGGCTGGCTCAACTCCCGGTGGCGCTGGTGGGGATGGACTGCAAGCGCGGGGTGGAACAGTCCTCGTACGCGCCGCGTCTGTCGGCCCTGGCGACCACCCCGGACGATGCCGCCTCGCTGGCAGATGTGCTGGTCACGGAGATGGAAGACCGCTTCGACCTGCTGGGCCTGTACGGCGCTGCGGACATCTGGGAACTGCCCGAGGACCTACGCCCGGCTCCGATCGTGGTCCTGGTCGACGAGATCGCCGAACTCTTCCTGATCTCCCGCAAGGAGGACGAGGACCGCCGCACACGGATCGTCACGGCGTTGATCCGGCTGGCACAGATGGCCCGTTCGGCCGGCATCTACCTGGAGATCTGCGGTCAGCGCTTCGGTTCCGACCTCGGCAAGGGCGCCACCATGCTCCGCGCCCAACTCACCGGGCGGGTCGTACACCGGGTCAACGACAAGGAAACGGCCGAGATGGGGCTGAAGGATGTTGCCCCGGTGGCGGTCCCGATCGCCTGCATGATCCCTGCGAGCCGTGCCGGTACGGCCGTGGCCACGGACGCCGATGGCGGCTGGTCCCTGATCCGCACACCCGAGATCTCCCGCGATGAAGTCGCCACGGTCTGCCGGGACTTCGAGCACCTGGTGCCTGACCTGCCGTTCCTTCGGCCCTTCGCCCCCGCCGCGTCCTCGCCGCTCGCCGGCACCCCGCTGCTGACCAAGCCCTGACACCCCCGGCTCCATCGGTCGGCGCGACCGCCTCGCGCCAGGTCCCTACCCGATCCATGCCGAAATCCGGAAGGAGCGCAGCTCATGGCCACTGCCGACACCGCCGCCCGCGAGACCGGAGCGAAGGACTGCCCGGTCTGCCACGGCACCGGAGAGGTCTCCCGCACCGTCCAGGTCGGCCGCAAACGCCGCGCGGTCGGCAAGCAAACCGGCTTCTGCCTCAACTGCCTGGGCAGTGGCGAAGCCCCCGCCGAATGACCTGCCGGGGTCGGGCGGCCGGAGACCGCTTTCCCCGCCCGCTCCTGGCCCAACTCTCCTGAAGGGAGGTGCCGTTCATGGCCCGCTCGGTCCGTCTGGACGCAGTCCTGATCCAAGCCGTCATCGCCGGCGCCCTCTCGTTCGCCCACCTGCACGACCTCGCCGAAGCGGCCCACCAATCCGGCTGGAAGGCCTGGGCCTACCCGGTCTCGGTCGACCTGCTGATGGTCGCCGCCTGGCGCCGCCTGCGCACCGCCCGCCGCGACCGCGCCGCGTGGACGTGGTTCGTGATCGCCCTGTCCGCCTCGCTCGGCGCGAACGTCGCCACCGCCGGACTCCTCGACCTCGACCATGTCCCGGCCTGGCTGCGCATCCTCGTCGCCGGCTGGCCCGCCCTCGCCTTCCTCGGCGGAACCCTCCTGGTCCACTCACCCACCGCCGCGCCCGCTTCCCCACAGCCTGTGGACGACGTGGCCGCGCCGGAAGTCGAGATGCACCGCACCGACGAGCCCGCCCCGGCGGTCGACCCGGTACCGGAACTGCCCGCCGCACCCGAACCGCCCGCTGTTCCTGCGCCCGTGGTGCCGGCCGCGCTGCTCGACCACGCCCGGAAGATCGCAGAAGCCCACCGCGCCGCGACCGGATCGGCCATGCCCGCTGACGCACTGTTCGTCCGGCTCCAACTGCCCGCACCGATGACCGCCGCGATCGCCGCACAACTCCAACTCACCTGACAGGAAAGGAAGTTCATCATGCGTCCGTCCATCGAGTCCGCCCTCAAACAGGCGGCGGAACTGACCCGGAACAACCGCCTCGTCGACGCCGTGGCCACCGCTGAGGCCGCGATCAGCCAGGCCACCGCCGACGAACACCCCGAGATCCAGCAGTGGCTTACCGACCACGCCAGCGACTTCACCGGACAGGGGAACTGACCCGTGACCGCGTACCGCCGCTTCCGTCACGTGATCCGTGTCGGACCCGTTCAGGTCGCCACCTACACCGACGACCGGGGCCGCGAGAAGCACGCCATCGCCTGCACCGCGCCGGACTGCGGCTTCTCCAGCGACTACCGCGACCGTGCCGCCGCCGAACTCACCGCCCAAACCCACCGCTGCAACGCCTGAAGGGAGATCACGTCATGGCTGTTCCGCTCTGGTTCGCCCTGCTCATCGTCGGCTACCTCGGCATCAAGCTCATCCGCCCGCCCGTGTGGCTGGTGATCGTGCTCCTGCTCGGCGGCTACCTCCTCGCCGGCAGCGTCCTCGCTCCCGCCCTCGCCACGGTCCTGAAGTAACCCAACTCGAAGGGAGATCAACCGTGTTCACCCCGAAGTACCCGCCGCAGGACACCGCCCCCGACCCGACCACGGTCCCGCACGTGCTGGCCGCTGGCGCCCCGGTGCCCGCTCCGCAGGCTCCGGCCCCGGTCGCCCCGGTCTCGAATCGTCCGACCGTGCAGCTCACCCCGGGCAGTGCGCTCGCCCTCGCGGCCGGCGGCGGTGCCGTGGTCCTCGTCGTCGGCGCGGTCCTGGTCTCGCTGCTCCTCGCGGTCGCCATTACGGGCATGTCCGTCGCCGTGGTCGCGGTCGTCCTGCGCTCGCTGCTGAAGGACCTCAACAACCAGCGTTAACCGGCCCCCGGAGCGGCCTCGGTCTGCCAACTTCCGCCGCTCCGGGCGCCTCACCCATTCCTGATCCAACGGACCCGAAAGGGACGCCCTCATCATGCCCCAGCACGCCCCGAACACGCCCGTCTGCCGAGACTGCGACGGCTTCGCCGCCGCCGCCATCACCACCGGTGCCCGCGACGGTGACGGCTCCCGCGTCACCCTCCGCGTCACCTGCAAGGCCTGCAAGGGCACCGGTCACACCGCCCCCGCCGCCCTCGTCCGCGCCGGGAGGTGACCGCGATGTTCCGCAAGCTCCCCGCCGACCTCACCCCGACCGAGGACAGCCCCGGTCTGCGCGTCAAGACTGGTACCCGCTACAGCAGCTCGCAGGGCGACTACATGTGCGGCGGCTGCGGTGCCGAGGACCACGCCAACGGCGACACCGACGTCACGGCCCTGGTCGAGGACTACAGCGCCAACCACGGCCCCGCCCACCGCAACGGGGGCCGGCGATGAACGCGCCCCGGGTCCTGGACCTGTTCTCCTGCGCCGGCGGTGCCGCCATGGGCATCACCTGGACCGACGTCCACGAGGAGCTGACCGAGGCCATCCCGCCCGCCTACACGCGGTGGCTCGGTACCGCGTTCCTGACCGTGGGTCAGGAGGTGTTCGCGTGACCGACACCGCCACCCTGGCGGGACTCGACCCGGCCACCCTCAACGACGTGCTGAGGGTGGCTGGCTCGGCCCACTTCGACCGCTGGCAGGACCAGATCCGCCGCACGGGCGGCTGCTCCGACCCGATCCGCCTCGCCGGCGCCACCAAGACCATCGACCCGACCACGAAAACCGTGCTCTACGCGTACACGACCGAGCACGAGCCCGGCGGCATGCTCCGGATCGCGTGCGGCAACCGTCGTGCCTCGCGCTGTCCGGCCTGCGCCTGGACGTACGCCGGCGACACCTACCACCTCATCCGCGCCGGACTCGTCGGAGACCCTGCCAAGGGCACCCCGCACACGATCCGCGACCACCCCCGGGTCTTCGCCACCCTCACCGCGCCCTCGTTCGGCCCTGTCCACAACCGCCCCGGCAACCGGCCCTGCCGCTGCGGTCGGCAGCACGCGGAGGACGCGCCCGAACTCGGCACCCCGCTCGACCCCGCCTCGTACGACTACGCGGGCGCGGTGCTGTGGAACAACCACGCCTCCGACCTGTGGCGCTACTTCACGATCTACCTACGCCGCGAGATCGCCAAGCGCGCCGGTCTCACCCAGAAAGACGCACACGCTCAGTGCCGCGTGGCCTTCGGCAAGGTCGCCGAATACCAAAAGCGCGGAGCCGTCCACTTCCACGCCGTGATCCGCTTCGACGGACCGGACGGACCCGACAGCCCCCCGCCGCCCTGGGCCACCCTCGACCTGCTCGACGGCGCGATCCGGGCCGCTGCCGCCCGCGTCGCGGTCGACGTCGACCCCGCCGGGGATCAACCGGCGCGCACCCTCGTCTGGGGTACGCAGCTCGACGTCCAGCCGATCGGCGCCTTCGGCCACGGTGAAGAGATCACCGAAGCCGCAGTTGCCTCCTACGTCGCCAAGTACGCCACCAAGGCAGCGGAGACCACGGGCACAGTCGACCGCCGGATCGGCAACAAGGAAGCCCTCGTACTGCTCGACGTGCCCGACCACCCGAGCCGGCTGATCGAAGCCTGCCTCGACCTCCACGCGCTCTACCCGGACCGCAAGCTCCGCGACTGGGCCCACATGCTCGGCTTCCGGGGCCACTTCTCCACCAAGTCCCGCCGCTACTCCACCACCCTGGGCGCCCTGCGACAGGTCCGAGCCGACTACCGAGCGGCCCAACACCGCGAAGCCCTCGGCCTGCCCGACCCCGACGACATCCCGGAGGCAACCACGCTCACCCTCGCCCACTGGACCTACGCCGGCCACGGCCACACCCCCGGCGAATCCTGGCTCGCCGCCAACATCCGGCGAGAGATCCAACTCAACCGCGAGACCGCACGCGAGGAACTGAACGCTGACGCAGGGGAGGGTGAACATGGCTGATCGCCTGTTGAACGTGGCTGAGGTCGCCGTGCGTCTCGGCACCTGGGAAGACAGTGGGGAGCGGTTCCCGCGTCGTCTGATCGAAGAGCGCCGGATCGCCTACGTCAAAGTTGGGCGGTATGTCCGTATCGCTGAGAGCGTCATTGACGCGTACATAGCGGCGAACACGGTGCAGCCGCGTCGGCGGGGTTCTGTCCTCCGGGCGGTGGCTGCCTGATGGCTGGCAAACGACGACAGTTCGGCCGCGTCCGCAAGCTCCCGTCCGGCCGCTACCAGGCCCGCTACGTCGGCCCTGATGGGCTGCTTCGGCCCGCTCCGGACACCTTCGCCACCAAGCGGGACGCTGACGACTGGTTGGCCGACAAGCAGACCGAGATGCGGCGCGGCGACTGGCACGACCCGGACGCCGGGAAGGTGCCGTTCGGCGAGTACGCCGCTGCCTGGATCCGGGAACGGGAGCTGACCACCACCACTCGTCAGCTCTACGGCTCGCTCCTGCGTCACCATCTCGCGCCCACCTTCGGGACGGTCAACGTCGCCGAGATCTCGCCCCCGCTCGTGCGTCGGTGGCGCGCTGACAAGCTCGCCGGCGGCACGGGTCCGACCACCGTGGCGAAGGCGTACGCCCTGATGCGCGCCATCCTCGGTACAGCCGTGGCTGACCTGCTGATCCGCCGCAACCCGTGCACGATCAAAGGGGCCAGTACCGTGCACACACCGGAGCGACCGACCGCGACCGTGCAAGAGGTCTACGGCCTGGCCGACGCGATCCAACCCCGCTACCGCGCGCTCGTGCTGATGGCCGGCTTCCTGGGGCTGCGCTGGGGTGAGTTGGTCGGGCTGCACCGCCGGGATGTCGACCTCGACCACGGGGCCGTTCGCGTCCGCCGGGCCGTCGCCGAACTGAACAACGGGCAGCGGGAGATCAAGGCGCCCAAGAGTGCGGCGGGCAAGCGCACCGTGGCCATTCCTGCCGCGATCGTCCCTGAGATCCGCGTGCACCTGGACCTGTACGCCGAACGCGGTGCTGACGGTCGGGTGTTCGTCGGAGCGAAGGGGGCGACTCCGCGCCGCAACCACTTCAACCGGCTGTGGCACAAGGCGTGTTCGGACGCGGGGATCAAGGGCCTGCACTTCCACGATCTTCGGCACACGGGCAACACCCTCGCCGCGTCGACCGGGGCCAGCACTCGTGAGTTGATGGCGCGCATGGGCCACAGCACCGCCCGCGCCGCTCTGATCTACCAGCACGCGAGTGTCGAGCGTGACCGGTTGATCGCCGATGCCGTGAGCGGGCTCGTCGACAAGGGGCGGAAGAAGGCTCGAAAGGCCAAGAAGAAGCAAGATCGAAAGCCTAAGGGGCACGAGGGGGACACGGCGGGCTGATCGGAGCCCCCGGAAACGATCAGGGCCAGGCGGAGAATCCAACCTCCGACCTGGCCCTGAGTCGTACGGAGCGGGCGACGGGAATCGAACCCGCGTAGCTAGTTTGGAAGACTAGTGCTCTACCATTGAGCTACGCCCGCGCATGACGCGCCGCAGGTCAGACGACCGCGGCACAGAGAGCATCGTAGCGGGTCGGGCACCCCCGGCGCACACCCCCATTCCCCGCACCCCCGGCGCTCGTGAAATGCGGCGGCCCCACTGCCTGCGGGCATGTACCCTACGTGTCGCACCAGACGGGGTGTGGCGCAGCTTGGTAGCGCGTCCGCTTTGGGAGCGGAAGGCCGTGGGTTCAAATCCCGCCACCCCGACCACGTGCCGGACCTCAGGGACCGGCAGCAGGACCGGTACCACACGAGTACCTCGCGAGATCGCCTTTTGGGGCGTCCAGCCGCTGCGGCTACTATGCAAGCTGCGCGCCCGTGTGTCTCTCACACTTTGAAGTCCTCCGGGCGACCAGAAACCGCCGGACCTGTCTGGGTCCGCAACCCAAGAAGTCAGCCCCCAAGGAGACCGAACCGTGAAGAGCGCCGTGGAGACCCTGAACCCGACCCGGGTTCGGCTCAGCATCGAGGTGCCCTTCGAGGAGCTCAAGGACAGCCTCGACGCGGCGTACAAGAAGATCAACCAGCAGGTCACGGTGAAGGGCTTCCGGAAGGGCAAGATCCCGGCGCGCGTCATCGACCAGCGGTTCGGCCGCGGTGCGGTCCTGGAGGAGGCGGTCAACGACGCGCTTCCGAAGTTCTACACCGAGGCGGTCAACGAGGCGGAGCTCAACCCGCTCGGCCAGCCCGAGGTCGACATCACGGAGCTGAAGGACGGCGAGACGCTGAACTTCACCGCCGAGGTCGACATCCGCCCGACCATCGAGATCCCGGACTACTCGGGCATCGAGGTCGAGGTCGACGCCGTAGAGGTCAGCGAAGAGGACATCGACAAGTCGGTCGAGCAGCTCCGCGAGCGCTTCGCCGCGACCTCCCCGGTCGAGCGCGCCGCCGTCGACGGTGACGTCGTCACCCTCGACCTGGAGGCCAAGGTCGACGGCGAGGTCCTCGAGGACGGCGTCGCCGAGGGCGTCTCCTACACCATCGGGTCCGGTGAGCTGCTCGAAGGCATCGACGAGGCCGTCACGGGCCTGGAGGCCGGTGGCGAGGCCACCTTCGCCTCCGAGCTCAAGGGCGGCTCCGCGGCCGGCCAGGAGGCCCAGGTCACCGTCAAGGTCACCCAGGTCGCCGCTCGCGAACTGCCCGCGCTGGACGACGAGTTCGCCCAGCTCGCCTCCGAGTTCGACACCCTGGAGGAGCTGCGCGCCGACAGCCGCAAGCGCCTCGAGAACATGAAGCAGTACGACCAGGCCACGCAGGCCCAGGAGCGCGTCCTGGACAAGCTGCTTGAGCTCGTCGAGGTGCCCGTCCCCGAGAAGCTGCTCGAGGACGAGATCAACACCCGCAAGCACAACCTGGAGCACCACCAGCTCGGCCAGATGGGCCTCGACCTCGAGAAGTACCTTGAGATCCAGGGCAAGACGGCCGAGGAGTTCGACGCCGAGACCAAGGAAGCCGCGGTCAAGGGCATCAAGACGCAGTTCGTCCTCGACGAGCTCGTCAACAAGGAGAAGCTGAACGTCAACCAGGAGGAGCTCACCGAGCACCTCATGCGCCGCGCGGCCTCCTCCGGCATGTCCCCCGACCAGTTCGCCCAGGCGGTCGTCGAAGGCGGCCAGGTCCCCCTCCTGGTCGGCGAGGTCGCCCGCGGCAAGGCCCTCGCGGTCGTCGTGGAGGCCGCCACGGTGAAGGACACCAACGGCGAGGTCGTAGACCTCGATGACGAGGACGAGACGGAGGCCGCCATCGAGACGGTCGAGACCGTCGAGGCCGCCACCGAGGAGCCCGCAGAGGCGTAAGCAAACGCACACAAGGGCCCCGGGGACATTGCTCCCCGGGGCCCTTGTCCTACCTAGGGGCGCGGGGAACTGCGCGACCAGCCCCCGCCGACCCGCAGCCCCCCGGCAACCTGAACCCACCACAACGCGGGGATACCGCTCCAGCCAGCGCAGCGATGTGCTGACAGCGAACAGTTCCCTTTGCGGGATTCTCCGAAGGGACCCGCGCGTTAGGGTCCATGAATACGAGGGCAGGGGAGTCCCCGTTGCCCCCGGCAGTACACGTGAGACGGCCCGGCGCCGTCGTAAAGACGAGCAGGTGGATACGTGACGAATCTGATGCCTACAGCCGCCGGCGAGCCCTCTTTCGGTGGCCTCGGCGACCAGGTCTACAACCGACTGCTCGGTGAGCGGATCATCTTCCTCGGCCAGGCGGTCGACGACGACATCGCGAACAAGATCACCGCACAGCTCCTGCTCCTTGCCGCCGACCCCGACAAGGACATCTACCTCTACATCAACAGCCCCGGCGGTTCGATCACGGCCGGCATGGCGATCTACGACACCATGCAGTTCATCAAGAACGACGTGGTGACCATCGCCATGGGCCTCGCCGCCTCCATGGGCCAGTTCCTTCTCAGCGCGGGTACCCCGGGCAAGCGCTTCGCCCTCCCGAACGCCGAGATCCTGATCCACCAGCCCTCCGCCGGCCTGGCCGGTTCGGCCTCCGACATCAAGATCCACGCGGAGCGGCTGCTGCACACCAAGAAGCGCATGGCCGAGCTGACGTCCTTCCACACCGGCCAGACCATCGAGCAGATCACTCGCGACTCTGACCGGGACCGCTGGTTCGACGCCGACGAGGCCAAGGAGTACGGCCTCATCGACGACGTCATTCCCACGGCCGCCGGTATGCCGGGCGGCGGCGGCACCGGGGCCTGAGGCCCCCGCACAGCCCCCAGCCGACCGTCACAGCCCCTAGGAGAGAGACAGTGAACGACTTCCCCGGCAACGGCCTGTACGACCACGCACGCGCCGAATACACGGGCCCCGCCGCCGAGTCCCGTTATGTGATCCCGCGCTTCGTGGAGCGCACCTCGCAGGGCGTGCGCGAGTACGACCCGTACGCGAAGCTCTTCGAGGAGCGCGTGATCTTCCTCGGAGTCCAGATCGACGACGCGTCGGCCAACGACGTCATGGCGCAGCTGCTGTGCCTGGAGTCGATGGACCCCGACCGCGACATCTCGATCTACATCAACAGCCCCGGCGGCTCCTTCACGGCCCTTACTGCGATCTACGACACGATGCAGTTCGTGAAGCCGGACGTCCAGACGGTCTGCATGGGCCAGGCCGCGTCCGCCGCCGCCGTCCTGCTGGCCGCCGGCACCCCGGGCAAGCGCATGGCGCTGCCGAACGCCCGTGTGCTGATCCACCAGCCGTACAGCGAGACGGGCCGGGGCCAGGTCTCCGACCTCGAGATCGCGGCCAACGAGATCCTCCGCATGCGTGCCCAGCTGGAGGACATGCTGGCCAAGCACTCGACCACCCCGCTGGACAAGATCCGCGAGGACATCGAGCGCGACAAGATCCTCACGGCCGAGGACGCCCTGTCGTACGGCCTGATCGACCAGATCATCTCCACCCGGAAGATGAACAACGCCGACGTCCGCTGACCCGGACTCTGTATCGTCCAACACCCCTCGGCACGGTCCACGTGGAAGTGAACCGTGCCAAGGGGGGCCCGAACGGGGGGCCCGGCAAGGTACCGTCGGACATAAGGCAGCACCAGGAGCCGCTGGACCCAGGCGGCTCCCAGGCGAAGGGGAAGCACACCGTGGCACGCATCGGTGACGGCGGCGATCTGCTCAAGTGCTCGTTCTGCGGCAAGAGCCAGAAGCAGGTCAAGAAGCTCATCGCAGGGCCCGGTGTGTACATCTGCGACGAGTGCATCGACCTCTGCAACGAGATCATCGAGGAAGAACTCGCGGAGACGAGCGAGGTCCGCTGGGAGGAACTCCCCAAGCCCCGCGAGATCTACGAGTTCCTCGAGGGTTACGTCGTGGGCCAGGAGTCGGCGAAGAAGGCACTCTCGGTCGCGGTGTACAACCACTACAAGCGCGTCCAGGCCGGTGAGAACGGCGGCGGCCAGAGCCGCGAGGACGCCATCGAGTTGGCGAAGTCCAACATCCTGCTGCTCGGCCCCACGGGCTCGGGCAAGACCCTCCTCGCACAGACCCTGGCCCGCATGCTGAACGTGCCGTTCGCGATCGCCGACGCGACCGCGCTCACGGAGGCGGGCTACGTCGGCGAGGACGTCGAGAACATCCTGCTGAAGCTGATCCAGGCGGCGGACTACGACGTCAAGAAGGCCGAGACCGGGATCATCTACATCGACGAGATCGACAAGGTCGCCCGCAAGAGCGAGAACCCGTCGATCACCCGTGACGTGTCGGGCGAGGGCGTCCAGCAGGCCCTGCTGAAGATCCTGGAGGGCACGACGGCCTCGGTCCCGCCGCAGGGCGGACGGAAGCACCCCCACCAGGAGTTCATCCAGATCGACACGACGAACGTCCTGTTCATCGTGGGCGGCGCCTTCGCGGGCCTGGAGAAGCTCATCGAGTCCAGGGCCGGCGCCAAGGGCATCGGCTTCGGCGCGACGATCCGCTCCAAGCGGGAGCTGCAGTCCAAGGACCAGTTCGAGGACGTCATGCCCGAGGACCTGGTCAAGTTCGGCATGATCCCCGAGTTCATCGGCCGCCTCCCCGTCATCACCTCGGTCCACAACCTGGACCGCGAGGCCCTGCTCCAGATCCTCATCGAGCCGCGCAACGCGCTGGTGAAGCAGTACCAGCGCCTCTTCGAACTCGACGGTGTGGAGCTGGACTTCGAGCGCGAGGCCCTCGAAGCCATCGCCGACCAGGCCATCCTCCGCCAGACCGGCGCCCGCGGCCTGCGCGCCATCATGGAGGAAGTCCTCCAGGGCGTCATGTACGAGGTCCCGTCCCGCAAGGACGTGGCCCGCGTCGTCATCACGGCGGACGTCGTCCTCTCGAACGTCAACCCGACCCTGATCCCGCGCGACGCGCGCAATGGGCGAGGTCCGGGCGAGCAGAAGACGGCGTAACCGCTTCCGTACGGCACGAAGGGCGCCCGGTCAGTCAACTGACCGGGCGCCCTTCGCACTTGGGGGCCCGGGGCTAGCTCTTCACCCGAACTTCCTTACGCAGCTTGGTAGTCATGGCGACGGCGGTGTCCTTCGATACATCGGCCGTGTTGTCACCGGGGGACACCATCGCGATGGTGCTGTAGTCGGCCCAGACGCAGAACCAGTCGGTCTGCGTCTTCTTGGTCACCTGGTTGGTGCCCTTGGCCGCCTGGCACTTCATGACCGCGCCGTCGACGTCGACCGACTCGGGGTCCCCGACCAGCTTGCTGCCGCCCGACGAGCTGCTGGAGGAGCCGCTCTGGTTGACGTCCTTCTGGATGTCCGCGAAGAAGGCGTCCAGGGCCTTCTTGGGATCGGCGATCTTGCCGTAGGCGCCGATGAGTGAGATGCCCTTGGCCGTGAGGAGTTCCGTCTGGCTGGGCGCGGTGGAGGGGTCGCTCGGGTTGTAGCCGCTCAGGTCGGCCGTCGTGTAGGCGCCGAAGACGGCGGTGCCGTTCTTGACGCCGCTCTTCTCCAGGTCCTTCACGGTCGAGGAGCCGCTGTCGCTGGTGTCGCCGTCTTTGGTCGCCCGGCTGTAGTCGCCGAGCACCTTCGCCGGCGTCGTCAGCTTGTGCGGACCGTCGTCCGCGAGGCCGGACGACCCGGTGCCGCCGATGACGAAGTACACGCCCACACCGATGGCCGCCACGACAGCCACCGCGCCGATGATGAGCCCGGTCTTCTTCTTCCCCCCGGGTGCCGGGGGCTGCGGAACGCCGTACGGGGGCTGCCCGTAAGGAGGTTGGCCGTAGGGCAGCTGCTGCTGCCCGTACGGCGGCTGCGGCTGGCCGTAGGGGTTCGGCTGTTGCGGGGGCTGCTGCGGGTAGCCGTAGCCCGGCTGGGCGGGGGGTGCCTGTTGGGGGTAGCCGTAGCCGGGCTGGGGGGCGCCCTGCGGCGCCTGCTGCGGAGGCGGCCCGTAGGGACCCGGCTGACCGTACGGTCCGGGCTGCTGAGGCTGCCCGCCGTACGGGCCCGGCTGGTTGTAGCTCATTCTGGGTTCCCCTCCAGATGCTTATGTGTTCCTGACATCCTGGCGGAGCCACAGGGAACGCATGGCGTCGGGGGGCGCACCGTTACAGAACAAAGGCGTTTCGGGACACCCCCGCGACACCCCTAAACTGGCCCCGTGACCGAGAACGCTCAGCAGCAGCCACCAGCGCCCGACTCCGAACTGCCGACCCAGTACGCGCCGGCCGATGTAGAGGGGCCGCTGTACGAGCGCTGGGTGGAGCGGGGTTACTTCGAGGCGGACGCGAAGAGCGAGAAGCCGCCGTACACGATCGTCATCCCGCCGCCGAACGTCACGGGTTCGCTCCACCTGGGGCACGCCTTCGAGCACACGCTCATCGACGCCCTCACGCGCCGTAAGCGCATGCAGGGCTTCGAGACGCTGTGGCAGCCCGGCATGGACCACGCCGGCATCGCCACGCAGAACGTCGTCGAGCGCGAGCTGGGCAAGGAGGGCAAGTCCCGCCACGACCTGGGCCGGGAGGCCTTCGTCGACCGGGTCTGGCAGTGGAAGGGCGAGTCCGGAGGGCAGATCTCCGGACAGATGCGCCGCCTCGGCGACGGCGTCGCCTGGTCGCGCGAGCGCTTCACCATGGACGAGGGCCTCTCCCAGGCCGTCCAGACCATCTTCAAGCGGCTCTACGACGATGAGTTGATCTACCGCGCCGAGCGCATCATCAACTGGTGCCCGCGCTGTCTCACCGCGATCTCGGACATCGAGGTCGAGTACCAGGACGACGACGGCGAGCTCGTCTCCATGAAGTACGGCGACGGCGACGAGACCATCGTCGTCGCCACGACCCGCGCCGAGACCATGCTCGGTGACACGGCCGTGGCCGTTCACCCGTCGGACGAGCGGTACAAGCACCTCGTCGGCAAGCTCATCAAGCTGCCGCTGACGGACCGTTCCATCCCGGTCGTCGCGGACGAGCACGTCGACCCCGAGTTCGGCACGGGTGCCGTCAAGGTCACCCCGGCCCACGACCCGAACGACTTCGAGATCGGCCAGCGGCACGACCTCCCGGCCATCACGGTCATGGACGAGCACGCCGTCATCACCGTCCCCGGCCCCTTCCAGGGCCAGGACCGCCTCGAAGCCCGCTCGGCGATCGTCGCCGCGCTGCGTGCCGAGGGCCGGATCGTCGCCGAGAAGCGGCCGTACGTCCACTCCGTCGGCCACTGCTCACGCTGCAAGACGACCATCGAGCCGCGCCTTTCGATGCAGTGGTGGGTCAAGGTCGGCCCGCTCGCGAAGGCGGCCGGCGACGCGGTCCGCGACGGCCGGGTCAAGATCCACCCCCAGGAGATGGAGAAGCGGTACTTCGACTGGGTCGACAACCTCCACGACTGGTGCATCTCACGGCAGTTGTGGTGGGGCCACCGCATCCCGGTCTGGTACGGCCCGGAGGGCGAGGTCGTCTGCGTCGGACCCGACGACGAGCCGCCGACCGGTGAGGGCTGGCGCCAGGACACCGACGTCCTCGACACCTGGTTCTCCTCCGGCCTGTGGCCCTTCTCCACCCTCGGCTGGCCCGAACAGACCGAGTCGCTCGCGAAGTTCTACCCGAACTCCGTCCTGGTCACCGGCTACGACATCCTCTTCTTCTGGGTCGCCCGGATGATGATGTTCGGCCTGTACGCGATGGACGGCACCCCGCCGTTCCACACCATCGCCCTGCACGGCATGGTCCGCGACCAGTTCGGCAAGAAGATGTCCAAGTCCTTCGGGAACGCGGTGAATCCGCTCGACTGGATGGACAAGTACGGCTCCGACGCGCTGCGTTTCACCCTCGCGCGCGGCGCCAACCCGGGCGTCGACGTCCCGATCGGCGAGGACTGGGTCCAGGGCTCCCGCAACTTCGCCAACAAGCTCTGGAACGCGACCCGTTTCGCCCTCATGAACGGCGCGACGGTCGAGGGCGAACTCCCGGACGCCGCACGCCTGTCAGCGACCGACCGCTGGATCCTGTCCCGCCTCAACTCCACCGTCGCCGAAGTCGACGCCCTCTACGAGGACTACCAGTTCGCGAAGCTCTCCGACGCGCTGTTCCACTTCGCCTGGGACGAAGTCTTCGACTGGTACGTCGAGTTGTCCAAGACGACGTTCATTGCGGGCGGCGAGCCCGCCGAGGTCTCGAAGCGCGTCCTCGGTGAAGTCCTCGACGTCACCCTGAAGTTGCTCCACCCGATCGTCCCGTTCGTCACGGAGACTCTCTGGACAACCCTCACGGGCGGCGAGTCGATCGTCATCGCGGACTGGCCGAAGGACAGTGGCTTCCGGGACGACGCGGCCGAGAAGGAGATCGAGACCCTCCAGCAGGTCATCACCGAGGTCCGCCGTTTCCGCGCCGACCAGGGACTCCAGCCCGGCCAGCGCGTCCCGGCCCGCCTCACCCTGACCGGCACGGCCCTCGCCCCCCACGAGGCGGCCATCCGCCAGCTCCTCCGCCTCCAGGCCGAGGGCGACACCTTCGCGGCGACGGCCACCCTCCCGGTCGGCGGCGCCACGGTCGCCCTCGACCTCTCCGGCACGATCGACGTGGCGGCGGAGCGCAAGCGCCTCGCGAAGGACCTCGCCGCCGCCGAGAAGGAGAAGGCCCAGGCAACGGCCAAGCTCGGCAACGAGGCGTTCCTGGCCAAGGCCCCGGACAACGTGGTCGACAAGATCCGAGGCCGCCTCTCCAAGGCGGACGAGGACATCGCCCGCATCAAGGCCCAGCTGGAAAGCCTGCCTCAGGCCTAAGCGCCCTGAAGGGGCGCGGGGAACTGCGCGACCAGCCACAACGTTCCCCGCGCCCGCCAAACAGGACCAGCCACCCCCATCCTTCGGCGCACCCCTAAACTGGCCCTGTGACCGACAGCGACCCCTTCGACGAGATCATCGACGCCGAGACAGACCGCGACCCCGACCTCGCGGTCATCGAGGCCGGCAGCCGCACCCTCCGCACCCAGGGCACCGGCGCGCCGCAGGCCGACGTCCCCGGTCGCCCTGAAGACCCCAAGCTGGACGCCGCCCTCCGCGAGGTCGAG
The DNA here is from genome assembly GCF_044753545.1 of Streptomyces sp. NPDC088350. Lineage (NCBI taxonomy): Bacteria > Bacillati > Actinomycetota > Actinomycetes > Kitasatosporales > Streptomycetaceae > Streptomyces > Streptomyces sp. NPDC088350. The sequence continues at coordinate 297,467 of NZ_JBIVNL010000004.1, forward strand.
GCGGAGCTGGCCACCCGCTGGGGCGAGACGAAGCTGGAGCCGTCGGTCAGCCGTATCACCGCGCTGATGGACGTCCTGGGAGACCCCCAGCGCGCGTACCCCGCGATCCACATCACCGGCACGAACGGCAAGACGTCCACGGCCCGCATGATCGAGGCCCTCCTCGGCGCCTTCGAACTCCGCACCGGCCGCTACACCTCCCCGCACGTCCAGTCGATCACCGAGCGCATCAGTCTCGACGGCGCCCCGATCTCCGCCGAGCGGTTCATCGAGACGTACAACGACATCAAGCCGTACGTCGAAATGGTGGACGCGCAGCAGGAGTTCAGGCTGTCGTTCTTCGAGGTGCTGACCGGGATGGCGTACGCCGCGTTCGCGGACGCGCCCGTCGACGTCGCCGTGGTGGAAGTCGGGATGGGCGGGACCTGGGACGCCACCAACGTCATCGACGCCGATGTCGCCGTAGTCACGCCCATCGATCTCGACCACACCGACCGGCTCGGCGGGACGACCGGTGAGATCGCGACCGAGAAGTCCGGCATCGTCAAGCAGGACGCCACCGTGATCCTGGCGCAGCAGCCGGTGGACGCGGCGCAGGTGTTGCTGAAGAAGGCCGTCGAAGTCGATGCGACCGTGGCCCGGGAAGGGCTCGAATTCGGGGTCGTGTCGCGGCACGTCGCCGTCGGCGGGCAGCTGATCAACCTGCGCGGACTCGGCGGCGAGTACGAGGAGATCTACCTCCCCCTCCACGGGCCGTACCAGGCGCACAACGCGGCCGTCGCCCTCGCCGCCGTAGAGGCGTTCTTCGGTGTCGGGGCCCAGCGGCCCGATCCGCTCGCGATCGACACGGTGCGGAAGGCGTTCGCGGCCGTCACCTCGCCGGGGCGGCTGGAGGTCGTGCGGCGGTCGCCGACCGTTGTGCTGGACGCGGCGCACAACCCCGCGGGCGCCCGTGCCACCGCCGAGGCCGTGGCCGAGGCCTTCGACTTCAGTCGGTTGATCGGGGTGGTGGGGGCCAGTGGCGACAAGAACGTGCGCGGGCTGCTCGAAGCCTTCGAGCCGATGTTCGCCGAGGTCGTCGTCACGCAGAACTCCAGTCATCGCGCGATGGACGTGGACGAGCTGGCCGGGATCGCCGTCGAGGTGTTCGGCGACGAGCGGGTGCAGGTCGAGCCGCGGTTGCCGGACGCGCTGGAGGCCGCGATCACGCTGGCCGAGGAGGACGGGGAGTTCGCGGGCGGCGGTGTGCTGGTCACCGGTTCCGTCATCACCGTCGGTGAAGCCCGACTGCTCCTCGGGAGGGGCTGACTTTTCGTGCGTACGCTCTGTTCCTCGACGCTGCTCGGCGAGTTCTTCGTGATCGGTTTCGCCGGTCTGGTCGCCATGAAGGACCCGGATCTGACCACGTCCACGGTGTGGACGGTGTGCGGGATCGCCATGTTCCTGTCGGTCGCGCTGTGCGGCGCGGTGACCCGGCCGGCCGGCATCGCGCTCGGCTGGGCGCTGCAGATCGCGCTGATCGCGGCGGGCGTCGTGGTGCCGTCGATGTTCTTCCTCGGGGCGGTCTTCGCGGCCCTGTGGTGGGCGTCGGTGCACTACGGCCGGAAGATCGACGAGGCGAAGGCGCGGTTCGCGGCGCAGGCGGCGCAGGCCGACCCCATTACACCTGACGCTGCGTAACGGACGCATGGACACGCCCTGTAGCCTCGGGCTTGTCGTGAGACGACCGTGACACGACCGTGAGTCGACCCGCACCATCATGATCCGAAGGAGCCCCGTCGTGACCCAGCGCACCCTCGTCCTGCTCAAGCCCGACGCCGTACGTCGTGGCCTGACCGGCGAGATCATCAGCCGCATCGAGCGCAAGGCCGGCTGGCAGATCACCGCGCTGGAGCTGCGCACCCTGGACCAGGACACCCTGGAGCAGCACTACGGCGAGCACAAGGGCAAGCCCTTCTACGAGCCGCTGGTGGAGTTCATGGCCTCCGGTCCCGTCGTCGCCCTGATCGTCGAGGGCGAGCGGGTCATCGAGGGCGTGCGCGCGCTGGCCGGTCCGACCGACCCGATCGCCGCCGCGCCGGGCTCGATCCGCGGGGACTTCGGGGTCATCGTCCGGGAGAACCTGATCCACGCCTCGGACTCGGAGGAGTCCGCCGAACGCGAGGTGAAGATCTTCTTCCCCGGGCGCGGCTGAATCTCCATCAGTAACCCACATGCCTGACCAGGGACGGCCGCGTTTTTCCGGCCGTCTCTTGGCATATGCGTGCCGATCGGGGGAACGAGTGCCCCCGTTGGGCCGTCTCCACAAGCGAGGCGCCGCCTCACATGCTGACAATGGCGAAGACCCTCGCGCAGTGTTCGTGATGGCGCGTCTACGATGGAAGCCTTCACGTCACAGCACCCACTTCGCCGACCTGAAAAGCCCTCAAAAGCTCCCGGGAAGGCCAGACGAATCCTGATGGGGAACTCAATGTCGTTCATCGGCCGTGACATGGCTGTCGACCTCGGGACCGCCAACACGCTGGTGTACGTCAGGGGTCGCGGGATCGTACTCAACGAGCCGTCCGTCGTCGCGATCAACACCAACACCGGTGGCATTCTCGCGGTCGGCTCCGAAGCCAAGAAGATGATCGGGCGGACACCGGGCAACATCGTTGCCGTACGTCCGCTGAAGGACGGTGTCATCGCCGACTTCGAGATCACCGAGCGCATGCTCCGCTACTTCATCCTGAAGATCCACAAGCGGCGCTATCTGGCCCGTCCCCGTGTCGTCGTCTGTGTGCCCTCGGGCATCACGGGCGTCGAGCGCCGTGCCGTCATCGAGGCGTCGTCCCAGGCCGGCGCCCGCCAGGTGCACATCATCGAGGAGCCCATGGCCGCGGCCATCGGCTCCGGCCTGCCCGTCCACGAGGCCACGGGCAACATGGTGGTGGACATCGGCGGCGGCACCACGGAGGTCGCGGTCATCTCGCTCGGTGGCATCGTCACCGCCCAGTCCATCCGCGTCGCGGGCGACGAGTTGGACAACGCGATCATCCAGCACATCAAGAAGGAGTACTCGCTCCTTCTGGGTGAGCGGACGGCTGAGCAGATCAAGATCACGATCGGTTCCGCGTACGACCTCGACGACGACCAGCACACCGAAATCCGCGGCCGGGACCTGGTCTCCGGCCTTCCGAAAACAGTCGTCATCTCGGCCGCCGAAGTCCGCAAGGCGATCGAGGAGCCCGTCAACGCGATCGTCGACGCGGTGAAGACGACCCTCGACAAGTGCCCGCCGGAGCTGTCCGGCGACATCATGGACCGCGGAATCGTTCTGACCGGCGGCGGAGCCCTGCTGCAGGGTCTCGACGAGCGGCTGCGCCGGGAGACCGGAATGCCGATCCACATCGCCGAGGACCCGCTGGACAGTGTGGCGCTCGGCTCCGGCAAGTGCGTCGAGGAGTTCGAGGCGCTCCAGCAGGTGCTGGACGCCCAGCCGCGCAGATGACGTAACGCTTCGATTCCGCCGTACGGGATGATCTCCTCTCGTGCGGCGGATCGTTGATACGGAGGCATAGGCTCCGACACAGGCCTTCATTCACATCCGACGGGCCTCCACACACACCTGCATACCCGAACCTCCGCACATTTCTATGAGGAAGGCACGGCCGCCGCACGTGAGGGACACACGAGAGAGCCGGCTGCTCCTGGTGCTGCTGATCGCCGTCGCGTTCGCGCTGATCACGGTGGACATCCGGGGAGGGCAGGACTCGCCGGTCGAGGGTGCCCGCCGGGCCGCGGCCACCGTGTTCGGCCCGATCGAGAACGGCGTGTCGTCCGCCGTCAACCCGGTCGGCGACGCGATCTCCGCGGTCCGCGACTCCGGTGAGCGGCACGACCGGCTCGCGCTCCTGGAGAAGGAGAACGCGGCCCTCAAGGCGAAGCTCGGCAGCGACGACCGCAACCGCAGCCGCCTGAACCAGCTGGACAAGATGCTGAAGGTGGCCGGCGAGGGCCAGTACGGCATCAAGGGCGCCCAGGTCATCGCGATAGGAGCCGCGCAGAGCTTCTCCTGGACGATCACCATCGACGTCGGCGCCAACGACGGCATCAAGCGCGACATGACCGTCCTCAACGGCGACGGGCTGGTCGGGCGCGTCACGACCGTCGGCCCCGACGCCTCCACCGTCCTCCTCGCCAACGACCCCGACTTCACCGTCGGCACCCGGATGGAGAGCAGCGACGAACTCGGCTTCGCCTCCGGTGAGGGCGACGGCCCGCTGCGCGTCGAACTCCTCAACGGCAAGGCCGAGGTGCAGAAGGGCGACCGGCTCGTCACCTTCGGCTCGCAGGCCGACAAGCCGTTCGTGCCCGGCGTCCCGGTCGGTGTCGTCTCCCGCGTCGACCCCTCCGGCGGCGGCCTGACCCGCACGCTCTACGTCACGCCGTACGTGAACTTCACGAAGCTCGACATCGTCGGTGTCGTGGTCGAGGCCCCGAAGAAGGACCCGCGTGACACGGTCCTGCCCGCGAAGTCCAAGCCGATCCCGACCCCGACGGTGACCGTCACGGTCACCCCGTCCGCGAGCGCTTCGGCCACCGGCCAGTAACAGCAGTAGGAGCTCAGCCCCATGCGTGTCAACCGGATCCTGCTCTCCGTGCCGCTGGTCGTCGTCGCCCTCGTGATCCAGGTGAGCGTCCTCGCCCGCCTCCACCTCCCGGGCGCCGTCCCCGACCTGCTGCTCCTCACGGTCCTCGGCCTGGCCATGGTCTACGGCCATGTCACGGGCGCCCTCATCGGCTTCGGCGCGGGCCTCCTCGCCGACCTCGCCCCGCCCGCCGACCACGCGGCCGGCCGCTACGCCCTCGTGCTCTGCGTCATCGGCTACCTCGCGGGCCTGGCGAAGCCGGAGAACGGCCGCCTCAAGTCGGCCACCGGCCCCATGGCCGTCGTGGTCGCCGCCGCGATCGGCGCCACCCTCCTCTACGCGGGAGTCGGCGCCCTCGTCGGCGACACCGCCGCCCGCCATGTCGGCCTGCCCAGCCTGCTGTTCACGGCCGCCCTGTACGACCTGCTGCTCGCCCCGTTCGTCGTCCCCGGCGTCATGGCGCTGGCCCGGCGCGCCGACAACGACCCGCTCGCCGAGACCAACGCCGCCAAGTCGGCCGACATCTCCTCGGGCTGGCTCTCCTCGGGCACCGGCCTGAAGATCGGCGGCCAGCGCGGCGGCCTGCGGATGAAGACGGCACGCGCGCGGGTGGCACGTGCCGGGCGCATCAAGGGGGTCAAGCGGCTGTGAGGGCGCGGGAGTTGGCGTACGGCCGCACAGGTAGGTCGTATATGACTCGTACACACATCGAGAGGGGGAGGCAGCACCAATGACCAACATCCCGGAGACCGGACGGACTCCACGGGTCCAGATCAGGCTCGTCGTCATCCAGGTCCTCGTCCTCTCCCTCCTCGGCACCCTCGGCGGGCGCCTGTGGTACCTCCAGATCCGGGAGGGCGCCGCGTACCAGAAGGAAGCGTCCGGCAACCACGTCCAGCAGGTCGTCGAGCCCGCGGTGCGCGGGTCGATACTGGACGCGCGCGGTGTGGCCCTCGCCGACAACGAGACCCGGCTGGTGGTCTCCGCCTCCCGTACCGACCTGCTGAAGCAGGCGGACGACGGCAAGGCCGTCCTCACCAAGCTGGCCGGTGTGCTGGGCCTGAAGCCCGAGGACGTCATCCAGAAGGTCCGGCTGTGCGACGCGAAGACCCCGCAGCCCTGCTGGAACGGCTCGCCGTACCAGCCGATCCCGATCACCGACAAGGCCACCGCCAAGCAGGCTCTCCAGATCCGCGAGCGCGCCGAGGACTTCCCCGGCATCACCGCCGAGCCCGAGGCCGTACGGCGTTACGCGGCCCCCGGCGACGCCAACGCGGCGCAGGTCCTCGGCTACCTCTCGCCGGTCACCGACGACGAGATCACGCAGGCCAAGGACTCCGACTCGCCGTATCTGCGCTCCGACCAGGTCGGCCGCTCGGGCCTTGAGCGCGAGTACGACAAGGAGCTGCGCGGCAAGGCCGGCGTCACCCGCTACGAGGTCGACAACCTCGGCCGAGTGATCGGCAAGGCCAAGTCGGACGCCCCGCAGCCCGGTTCGAACCTCGTCACCAGCATCGACGCGCGGGTGCAGCGGGTCGCCGAGTACCAGCTCGACAAGGCGATGAAGACCGCCCGCGAGCAGTACGACAAGATCACCCAGGAGAACTACAAGGCCGACTCCGGTGCCGTGGTCGTGATGGAGGCCAAGACCGGCCGTATCGTCGCGATGGCGTCCGCGCCGACGTACGACCCGAACGTCTGGGTCGGCGGCATCTCCGCCAAGGACTACAAGCAGCTCACCGGCAAGAACTCCGACTACCCGCTGCTGAACCGGGCCATACAGGGTCAGTCGGCGCCCGGTTCGACGTTCAAGGTGGTCTCCACGGCCGCCGCCGTCGAGGCCGGCTACGCGTGGGACGGCGGCTACCCCTGCACGAGTTCGTACTCGGTGGGCGGCCAGGTCTTCAAGAACTTCGAGGGCGAGAACTTCGGCCCCATCTCGCTGGGCCGCGCGCTGGAGGTCTCCTGCGACACCGTCTTCTACGGTCTCGCGGACGCGCAGTGGAAGAAGGACGGCGGCATCAACCCGAAGAAGGGCGAGCCGAAGGACTACTTCTACAAGGCGGCCCACCAGTTCGGCCTCGGCAAGACCACCGGCGTGGACCTCCCGAACGAGGTCACCGGGCGCGTCCCGGACCGCAAGTGGAAGCAGCAGACCTACGAGGCCAACAAGGCCTACTGGTGCAAGACCGGCAAGAAGGGCGGCACGTACGTCCAGCAGATCGCCTACGAGAACTGCCTCGAAGGCAACAAGATGCGTGAGGGCGACTCGATCAACTACTCCATCGGCCAGGGCGACACCCTCGTCACCCCGATCCAGGAGGCCATGATCTACGGCGCCCTCGCCAACGGCGGCACCGAGTACGTCCCGACCATCGGCAAGGCGATCGTCAGCGCCGACGGCAAGACCGTCACGGAGATCAAGCCGAAGGTGAAGGCCAAGCTGCCGATCAGCGCGGCCACGCACAAGGGCATCGACAAGGCGCTCGCGGGCGTGGTCACCAGCGGTACCGCTGCCTGGAAGTTCCAGGGCTGGCCGCAGGACAAGATCGAGCTGCACGCCAAGACGGGTACCGCCGAGGTCTACGGCAAGCAGACCACCTCGTGGTTCGCGACGTACACCAAGGACTACACGGTCGTCATGACGATCGCCCAGGCCGGTACGGGTTCGGGCGCCTCCGGTGAGGCCGTGCGCAACATCTACAACGCGATGTACGGCGTCCAGGCCGACGGCTCCGTCGACAAGAAGAAGGCGCTGCTGCCCACCCCGCAGACGAGCCTCCCGAAGGTCCGCGCCGACGGCACGATCGCCTCCCCGAAGATCACCGCCGACCCGGCCAAGGAGCTGGAGAAGCAGCAGGAACAGGCGACCCAGGGCGGCGTCACGGCCGCGGACGGCACCCAGCAGCCCGCCACCTCGCCCACCCCGAACCCCACCAACAGCAACACCCGTAGGCGCCCGCGCAGAAGGGGAAGCCGGAGGATGCTCACATGACCGGCAACAGCTTCTCCGTCTCCGGATACGGCCCCGAGCGGGCCGGCTGGACCCGGGTCCTCGCCCGTGACTCGCTGGCCCGGCGCCTTGACTGGCCGATACTGCTCTCGGCGGTCGGCCTGTCCCTGATCGGCTCGCTGCTGGTCTTCTCGGCGACCCGCAACCGCACCGAGATCAACCAGGGCGACCAGTACTACTTCCTGATCCGGCACCTCATGAACACCGGCATCGGCATCGCCCTGATGATCGCCGTGATCTGGCTCGGCCACCGCACCCTGCGCGTCGTCGTCCCCTTCCTGTACGGCGCCTCGGTGTTCGGCATCCTGCTGGTGCTCACCCCGCTCGGCTCCACGGTCAACGGCGCGCACTCCTGGATCGTGCTCGGCGGCGGCTTCTCGCTCCAGCCCTCGGAGTTCGTGAAGATCACGATCATCCTGGGCATGGCGATGGTGCTGGCCGCCCGGGTCGACGCGGGCGACAAGCCCTACCCCGACCACCGCACGGTCCTCCAGTCCCTGGGCCTGGCCTCCGTCCCGATGATGATCGTCATGCTGATGCCCGACCTCGGGTCCGTCATGGTCATGGTCATCATCGTGCTCGGCGTACTGCTGGCCTCCGGCGCCTCCAACCGCTGGGTCTTCGGCCTGCTGGGCGCGGGCACGCTGGGCGCGATCGCCGTGTGGCAGCTGCACTTCCTGGACGAGTACCAGATCGCCCGCTTCGCCGCCTTCGCCAACCCGAGCCTCGACCCGGCCGGCGTCGGCTACAACACCAACCAGGCCCGCATCGCGATCGGCTCCGGCGGCCTCACCGGCGAGGGTCTGTTCCACGGCTCCCAGACGACCGGGCAGTTCGTCCCCGAACAGCAAACAGACTTCGTCTTCACGGTCGCCGGCGAGGAACTGGGCTTCGTGGGCGCGGGCCTGATCCTCGTCCTCCTGGGCGTGGTCCTGTGGCGCGCCTGCCGCATCGCCCGCGACTCGACCGAGCTCTACGGCACGATCGTCGCCGCCGGAATCGTCGCCTGGTTCGCCTTCCAGTCCTTCGAGAACGTCGGCATGACCCTCGGCATCATGCCGGTCACCGGCCTGCCACTGCCTTTCGTGTCCTACGGCGGAACGTCGATGTTCGCGATCTGGATCGCGGTGGGTCTGCTCCAGTCGATCCGGGTCCAGCGCCCCATGTCCGCGTAATCGTTACCTGCGGGTTCGCCCAGGTTTCCCCGGGGTTCATTTGGGACGCCCTCTGCCATCCCGGCTCGTCAGCAACTAGATTCAGTTCATGGCGGACACAAAGCGCGAGATCGAGCGTAAGTACGAGTCCGACGAGAGCGGTCTGCCCGACCTGACCGGCGTCGCAGGGGTCGGGACCGTCATCGACAAGGGCGTCGCGAACCTGGACGCGGTCTACTACGACACGGCCGACGAACGCCTGGCCAGGGCCTCGATGACGCTGCGCCGCCGCACCGGCGGTTCGGACGCGGGCTGGCACCTGAAGGTGCCGGTCGCGCCCGGCGTCCGCGACGAGATCCGGGAACCGCTCTCCGACGCCGTGCCGCGCAGCCTCGCCGGCCTGGTCCGCTCCCGGGTCCGCGAGGCCGAGCTGCTCCCTGTGGTCCGGCTCCGCTCCGACCGGGACGTACGCCACCTCGTGGACGCGGACGGCGCGCTGCTCGCCGAGGTCAGCGTGGACGCCGTACACGCGGAACGGCTCAGCGACGGCGGCGGCACCGCCCAGTGGACCGAGATCGAGGTGGAGCTGGCCGACGACGGCGACCCCGCCTTCCTCGACAAGGTGGAGAAACGGTTGCGCAAGGCAGGCGTACGACCGTCGTCGTCCGCGTCGAAGCTGGCGCGTGCGCTGGCGGAGACCGCTCCGAAGAAGCCGAAGAAGCGCAAGGTACCGCCGGTGTACGGGGAGCCGGTGACCGCCGGCGACCACGTCCTCGCCTACGTCCGCGACCAGCGCGACGCGATCCTCGAACTCGACCCGGCGGTACGGCAGGACGCGTATGACTCCGTGCACCGCATGAGAGTCGCCACCCGGCGGCTGCGCAGCACCTTCCGCTCGTACGGCAAGGTGCTCGACCGCACGGTCACCGATCCGGTCGGTGAGGAACTGAAGTGGCTGGCAAGCGAGTTGGGCGTGGACCGGGACCGCGAGGTGATGACCGAACGTCTGACGGCGGTCCTCGCCGAACTGCCCCGCACCCTGGTCTCCGGCCCGGTCCGCACCCGGATGCGCACCTGGGCGAACGCCCGCCGCGGCGGCTCGCGCCGACGACTCATCGGCGTCCTGGACTCCAAGCGGTATCTCGCGCTGCTCGACACCCTGGACGCGCTGGTCGCCGAGCCGCCGCTGCTGCCGGACGCGGCCGGCAAGCCGGAGAAGGTGATCGGCAAGGCCGTAGGCAAGGACTTCGGCAAGGTCTCCGCACTCGTGGAGGAGGCGATCGGGGCTCCCCCCGGTCCGGACCGCGACCTCGCCCTGCACGAGGCCCGCAAGAAGGCCAAGCGCACCCGGTACGCGGCGGAGGCGGCCACTCCGGCTCTCGGTACTTCGGCCCGCGCCCTGGCCAGGTCCATGAAGTCCCTGACCGGCCTGCTCGGCGAGCACCAGGACAGCGTCATGGTCCGCGAGACCCTGCGCGAGCTGTCCGCGGTGGCACACGCGGCGGGGGAGAGCTCGTTCACGTACGGGGTGCTGTACGGGCGGGAGGAGCAGCGGGCGGCGGGGGTGGAGGCGGCGTTGCCGGGGGTGTGGGAGGAGATCGGGTCCGGGGAGCCCGTCTGAGGCGTACGGGGGAGGTCCGGGATCGCGTTAGTCTGGATGGTCACCCGTCCGTTCAGTCCCGCTCACGAAGGTTCGCGAGATGCCTGCCGAAGTCGCTGCGGCCGCAGAGTCCGTGTTTCCGCAGCTCGAAGCCCTGCTCCCGCATGTGCAGAAGCCGATCCAGTACGTCGGCGGCGAGCTCAACTCCACCGTCAAGCCGTGGGAGTCGTGCGACGTCCGCTGGGCGCTGATGTACCCGGACGCCTACGAGGTGGGACTCCCCAACCAGGGCGTCATGATCCTCTACGAGGTCCTGAACGAGCAGGAGGGCGTCCTCGCCGAGCGCACGTACAGCGTGTGGCCGGACCTGGAGGCGCTGATGCGGGAGCACCGCGTCCCGCAGTTCACGGTCGACAGCCACCGCCCGGTGGGCGCCTTCGACGTCTTCGGCCTGAGCTTCTCCACCGAACTCGGCTACACGAACATGCTGACGGCCCTGGACCTGGCGGGCATCCCGCTGGAGTCGAAGGACCGGACGCTCGACGACCCGATCGTGCTGGCGGGCGGCCACGCGGCCTTCAACCCCGAGCCGATCGCGGACTTCGTGGACGCCGTGATCATCGGCGACGGCGAACAGGCCGTCCTCGACTTGACGAAGATCGTCCGCGGCTGGAAGGCGGAGGGCCGTCCCGGCGGGCGCGAGGAGGTCCTCTTCCGCCTGGCGAAGACGGGTTCGGTCTACATCCCCGCGTTCTACGACGTGGAGTACCTGCCGGACGCCCGTATCGCGCGCGTGGTCCCCAACAAGTCGGGCGTCCCGTGGCGGGTGTCGAAGCACACGGTCATGGACCTGGACGAGTGGCCGTACCCGAAGCAGCCGTTGGTGCCGCTGGCCGAGACGGTCCATGAGCGCATGTCGGTCGAGATCTTCCGCGGCTGCACGCGCGGCTGCCGTTTCTGCCAGGCGGGCATGATCACGCGCCCGGTGCGGGAGCGGTCGATCACGGGCATCGGCGAGATGGTCGAGAAGGGCCTGAAGGCGACGGGCTTCGAGGAGGTCGGCCTCCTGTCCCTGTCCTCGGCGGACCACTCGGAGATCGGCGACATCGCGAAGGGCCTGGCGGACCGGTACGAGGAGGACAAGATCGGCCTGTCCCTCCCGTCGACCCGCGTGGACGCGTTCAACGTGGACCTGGCGAACGAGCTGACCAGGAACGGCCGGCGCTCGGGCCTCACCTTCGCGCCCGAGGGCGGCTCGGAACGCCTCCGCAAGGTCATCAACAAGATGGTGTCGGAGGAAGACCTCATCCGCACGGTCTCGACGGCGTACGGCAACGGCTGGCGCCAGGTCAAGCTGTACTTCATGTGCGGCCTGCCGACCGAGACCGACGAGGACGTCCTCCAGATCGCCGACATGGCGATGAACGTGATCGCCGAGGGCCGCAAGGTCTCCGGCCAGAACGACATCCGCTGCACGGTCTCGATCGGCGGCTTCGTCCCCAAGCCCCACACCCCCTTCCAGTGGGCACCGCAGCTCTCCGCCGAGGAGACGGACGCCCGCCTCGGCAAACTCCGCGACAAGATCCGCGGCGACAAGAAGTACGGCCGCTCGATCGGCTTCCGCTACCACGACGGCAAGCCCGGCATCGTGGAGGGCCTGCTCTCACGCGGCGACCGCCGCATCGGCGCGGTCATCCGCGCGGTCTACGAGGACGGCGGCCGCTTCGACGGCTGGCGCGAGCACTTCTCCTACGACCGCTGGATGCGCTGCGCCGAGAAGACCCTGCCCGCCTTCGGCGTCGACGTCGACTGGTACACCACCCGTGAGAAGACCTACGAGGAGGTCCTGCCCTGGGACCACCTCGACTCCGGCCTCGACAAGGACTGGCTCTGGGAGGACTGGCAGGACGCCCTCGACGAGACGGAGGTCGAGGACTGCCGGTGGACGCCTTGCTTCGACTGCGGGGTGTGTCCTCAACTCGGCCTGGACATTCAGATCGGTCCGACCGGTAAGAAGCTTTTGCCCCTGACGGTCAAGGGTGCGGCGACCGGCGGGCACACGCACTGAGGGCGTCGCTCAGCTGACGGGGTCCGAGGGGCCGTAGAGCGTGGCGATGTCCTTGGAGGTCGCCCACCGGCTGTAGGTGGGCGACTGGGGCCAGTTCTCCGGTGAGTCCTGCCACTCCTCCTGGCGGCCGTAGGGCAGGAGGTCGATCAGGGCGAAGCTGTGGCTGAGTTGTTCGGTGCCCCGGCCGTTGGTGTGCCAGGTGCGGTAGACGGTGTCGCCGTCGCGGAGGAAGACGTTGACCGCGAATCCTCCGTCGGGCGGTGCGCCGACGTCGGTGCCGAAGGGGCTGTTCGCGGTCGAGTACCACGGCATCCGGTTGCCCACCCGGTGCTTGTAGGCGAGGGCCTCGTCGATCGGGCCCTGGGTGACGACGACGAAGCGTGCGTCGTAGTTGTCCAGGAAGTCCAGGCGGGTGTACTGCGAGGTGAACCCGGTGCAGCCCGGGCACTGCCATTCCTTGCCGGCGAACCACATGTGGTTGTAGACGATCAGCTGCCGCTTGCCCTCGAAGATCTCCGCCAGCCGAAGGGGGCCGTCCTCGCCGTCGAGGGTGTAGTCGGGCATCTCGACCATCGGCAGACGACGACGCTCGGCGGCGATGGCGTCGAGTTCCCGTGTCGCGGCCTTCTCGCGGGCGCGGAGGGTTTCGAGTCGGTGCTCCCACGTCGCGGCGTCCACGACGGGTGGCAGTGCGTCGGCGGTCATGGTTCCTCACAGAGTTTGTGTGCGTGGCTGTGCCTTGTACGGGGGTAGACCTCGCCGGGTTGCGGAACTCATCGGCCGGAGTCGGCATGGGCCGGCATCTCGAGGTGGGAGCTGGGTGGCATGGGGGAAGCGTCCGGCGAGCAGGCTGTCACGAGGTTCCTGGCGGCGATTCAGGTGGGTGACCTTTGTCAGGGGACGGTCGCGGCCGTCTCTCGGTCTGGGATCTCGGTGGTCCTGGATGGCTTCGCGGCTCAACCGCTGGGGGTGGTGGGGCCGTTGGACGGTTCCTGGCTCCGGAGGCTCACCGACGTTGCCGTGGTCGGGCAGAGGATCAGCGCCGAGGTGATCGCCGTGGACGCGGACGCGGGGCGGGTGCGGATGTCGATGGCGGCCACCGAGCACCCGGAACTCTGGACGTTCCTCAAATGGAGATCGACCGGGATCGGCGCAGGCCGACCTTGTCGCCGCGGCTGGTGTGAGGGGTGCCCGGAGGTCTGTCGGCGGATCTCCGGGCGCCCCTTCTCACGCGTGGTTCACGTGTGGTTGCCGTGTGCCGCGGGGGCGGTCATGTCCCGCTGTTGGTGACTGCCGGGGACGGTTGCAGGGTCACCTTGGTCCAGAGGTTGGGGGCGCCCAGGCTGTCGTTGCAGTTCAGGGTGGCGGGGTTGGTGCTGTTGACCTCCACGCACGTGGTCTCCCACACCTGGCCCGTCGTCGTCATGACGTCGAACTTGATGGGTTGCCCCGCGTTGGAGCTGTGCCCGTTGATGGAGACCCCGCAGACGAAGCCGACGTTGTGTCCGCCGGTGTCCAGGCCTCCCGCCGGGTAGCCGGGGTGGGTGCTGAGGTCGGTCCAGAGGAAGTTGCGGGGGGTGTTGCCCCTGAGGTCGTGGATGCCCGCGTAGGTGATTCCGCCGGTCAGCGCGACTCGCAGCTCGAAGTCGTTCGAGTCCTGGTCGGCGTCGATGTCGGAGCACGGCCCGGTCGCACCGGTGGCTCCCGTCGCGCCCGTGGGTCCGGTGGGTCCGGTCTGGCCGTTGGTGCCGGGCGTGCCCGTGGCGCCGGTCGGTCCGGTGGGTCCGGTGGG
>NZ_JBIVNL010000004.1:311821-441878 GCF_044753545.1 Streptomyces sp. NPDC088350
GGGGCCGGTGTGTCCCGTGGCGCCGGTCGCGCCGGTCATGCCTTGTGCGCCCGGGGTGCCGGGGGTGCCCGTCGCACCCGTGGGTCCGGTCGGTCCTGTGGGTCCGGTGGGTCCGGTCTGGCCGTTGGTGCCGGGCGTGCCCGTGGCGCCGGTCGGTCCGGTGGGTCCGGTGGGGCCGGTGTGTCCCGTGGCGCCGGTCGCGCCGGTCATGCCTTGTGCGCCCGGGGTGCCGGGGGTGCCCGTCGCACCCGTGGGTCCGGTCGGTCCCGTGGGGCCGGTCGCGCCGGTGGCTCCCTTGTCGCCCTTCGGGCCCTTGGGGCCGGTGGGTCCGGTGGGTCCGGTCGGGCCCTTGCAGTGGTCCTTGCCGCCGGCCTCGGTCGCCCCGGACTTGTGATGGTGGTTCGGCTTGCAGTCGCCGCCGCCGCCGTTGCCGGCCGCCGCCTCGGCGCGCCCGGTCATGCTCCGCGCCGCCGCGACGGTCGGGCTGGCCACCCCGGCCGCCAGGACCAGCGCGAGCGAGGCCACCATGCCCGCCTTCCTGAACCTGTCCCGGGCCAGCGGCCCGAGCGGCGATGTGCGGAACTCACGGAACTCAGGGAACTCAGGGTTCATCCACATGCTCCTTGCTCGATCGGTTCGGGTGATCTCTCGAATCCGAGTGCGAGCTTGACCTGGGCCGGGCGGGGTGATCGGCGTACTGGTTCGGAACGCGCCCGTTTGTCGTCGTATCGGACTAATGGGTGCGTTCTGATGGGGCATTTTTTACCTGCGATCACCCGTACGGGCTCAACCGCCGCTGTTCGGGGTCTCTCGGGCGCGGTCGTCCGCGTGGATGGACGGTCGCGGGGCGGACGCGTGCCACTGTGGCGCGCGTGTTTCCGACGGGACGTCAGCGTCCAGGACGGGTGAGGCCGTGAAGCAGCAGACCCTCTGCCTGTGCATGATCGTCAAGAACGAGTCGCTCGTGATCGAGCGCTGCCTGGAGGCCGTCCGCCCGCTCGTCGACTACTGGGTGATCTCCGACACCGGCTCGACGGACGGCACACAGGAACTGATCCGCAAGGTGCTGGACGGTGTTCCCGGCGAACTCCACGAAGACCCCTGGGTCGACTTCGGGCACAACCGGACCCGGAACATCCAGCACGCCCGCGGCAAGGCCGACTACCTGCTCACCCTCGACGCCGACCATGTCCTGCGGCAGGACGGCCCGCTGCCCCGGCTGACAGCGGGCTCGTACATGCTGCGCTACGACGCTCCCGGCACCCAGCACCGGTTCAAGCACCTGATGCGGGGCGACTGGCTGTGGCGCTACGAGGGCGTGACGCACGAGTACCCCCGCACCGACGAGCCCGACACCCAGGAGAACCTGGACGCGCTCGTCATCGAGGACCAGGCCGACGGCGGGTGCCGTAGCGACAAGTTCGAGCGCGACGCACGTCTGCTGAGGCGGGAACTCGCGCGCGACCCGGACAACCCGCGCACGGTCTTCTATCTGGCCAACACCGAACGCGACCTGGGGCACGCGGAGGAGGCGATCGCTCTCTACGAGCGGCGCGCCGCGATGGGGGGCTGGGGCGAGGAGGTCTACTGCTCGCTCGTGGAGGCCGGGACCCTGAGAGCGGAGAAGACCGGCGACTGGCCGGGGGCGATGGACGCGTTCTCCCGGGCCTGGGACGGACGCCCTCAACGACTCGAAGCCTGCTACGAGTTGGCGTCCCGCCTACGGACCGCGGGCCGCTACCGCACCGCGCACGCCCTGCTCGGCGACGTCGTCGGCAGACCGGAACCGGGTGATCTGCTCTTCACCAAGCCCTGGGTGTACCGATGGGGGCTCCTCTTCGAGTTCTCGATCACCGCCTACTGGGTGGGCGAGTTCGCGGCCTCCGTGGAAGCGTGCGACAGGTTGCTGGCGCTGCCGGACCTGCCCGCGTCCATCCGCCGCCAGACCATGACCAACCGCGAGTTCGCCGCTCCGCACGTCGCCGCGGTCCTGCCCCGACCGTCCGACCCCGCGCGCGGACCGAAGGCCTCCCGTGCCGGCAAGGCGGCCAGGGGCAGGAAGAAGTAGGCGGCGTACCGGCGCGCCCGCGGAGTCGGCCGGCCGGCACGGCGACCTCCTCGCGCCGCAGCCCCGCGACCCGGCGCGCCCCGGAACGGGGAGAACCCACCTGCGCGGGCGTCAGCCGGGAGCGCCGCGCACGCAGGAAGTCACCGAAGGCGTAACCGTCCGTACCGTCCATTCCAAAAGCCCACGGGTCCCTTTCGGTTCCTAGGAGTGGCGCACCCAGGAAGCCCCGTCCTGCCTCGTCGGGCCGATCCCGCCGATGCTCGGGAGGCGCGGTGGATCACCGCCGCGAGCAGCGGTATCGGCGAGGCCAATACAGGGAGTTCAGTGTGCGGCGACCCAGTCCGCCACCGTCGTGACCTCCGCCTGCATCGGGAACACCTTCTCGGTGAGGACCCGGTGGACCTCCGGGTCGTTGTCGAGGCAGCCGTCGGACAGGACGGTGAGGGCGAAGTCCAGGTCGGACGCCTGGCGGAGGGTGGACAGGACCACGCCGCTGGTGGCGATGCCCGTCAGGACCAGGTGGTCGATGTCGTTCGCCCGCAGGACCATGTCCAGGTCGCTGCCGGCGAACGCGCTGACGCGGCGCTTGGTGACGAGGATGTCGCCGGGTCCGGGGGCCACGTCCGGGTGGATCTCGTTGGCCTGGGTGGCGGCGGCCGACGCGGGGGAGCCCGCGAGCCTGCCGAACATCTTGTTGCGGGGGCTGATCTCCGGGGCGCCGGGGCGGAATCCGACGGTCACGTAGATCACGGTGACGCCGTCCGCGCGGGCCGTGTCGATCGCCTTGCGCAGGCGCGGCAGATACGCCGGGTCGGGGTAGCGGTCGACGATGACGCGCTGGACGTCCATGACGAGGAGGGCTTGCTGGGACACCGTTGTCCTTTCGGACGGGGAGGGGCGAGGGGAGGGGAAGGGGAGGGGAAGGGGTAAGTCATCACGTGATTACTTGCCTAACGTAACCATGCCCTGTAGTCATGTCAACGAGTGATTACTTGAATGGGTCGAGGGAGGTCGCCGGTGGTGACGAGTGAGGGTGACGGACCCCGTCGGCGGGACGCGGCGGCGACCCGGCAGGCGCTCCTGGAGGCCGCGAGCAGCCGGTTCACCCGACTCGGGTACGACCGCACGACGCTGCGGGACGTCGCCGCCGACGTCGGGGTCAACCTCGCGCTGATCAAGCGGTACTTCGACTCGAAGGAGGGGTTGTTCAAGGCGGCGCTGGCGTCGACTCCCCGCTTCCTGGGCCGCGACGAGGAGTTCCCGCAGGACCGGGCAGGCCTCGCCGAGGCGCTCAGCCACCAACTGTCCGCAGGTGCCTGGCCGGAGTTCGGCGAACACCCCGTACTGATGCTGCTCCGCGACTCCGGCGACGAACGCGTGGACGCCCTGCGCCGGAAGGCACTGGGCGAGTTCACCCGCCAGATCCTCGAAGCGTCCGGCGGGGGACCGGTGGTGGAGGACGACGAACGGCTGCTGCGGGCGGAACTCCTGGTCGCGCTCGGCGTCGGCGTCGCCGTCGTACGGTCCGCCGTAGGGCTGCAACCCCTGCGGGACGCGACCGCCGGCCAACTGGCTGCGCCCCTGCGGGAGATCGTCGACGCGCTCCTCGCGCCCCCTGCCGACGACCGCTGAAGTCCCGCACAGTGCACGGGTGGACGACATCGCGATCCGCCCCGCCGAACCAGCCGAGTTGGACGTCGTCGCCGGGCTGCGGTGGCGGTGGGTCCTGGAGAGCGGACACCAACCCGTCACCACCCGCGAGGAGTTCGTACGGCACTTCGTCGACTGGGCGGCGGAGAACACCGGTTCACATCGGCGCGTGGTCGTCGTGCGGGACGGCGGTGTCGGCGGGCGGCTCGTGGAGGCGGTTCCGGCCCGCGCCCGGGACCTCGGGCTCGAACGCGTCACCGTCCACTCCTCACCCCGCGCGATCCCCGCGTACGCCCGACGCGGTTTCGCCCCTTCACCCCGCCTCCTCCACACCCATGTCACCCGCGCCGACCCCTACCCTTGACGCCGGGGGCGGGCTCTTCGGTCACACCCTCACGCGTGAACTCCGGGAGTGCGGCGACACCTGGCACGAGCCGGAGGGGTTCACCCGGTACTGGATACGAACGGGGCGCTGCGGCGTCTTGGCTGATATGGACGCCCCTGTGAACTTCGAGAAGTCATCCTCGCGGCCCGCGCCGCAGTCGCCCGAGGGGTGTCTCGCCGTCGCGATCCGTGTTCCCGTGCGGATCGTCGTGCTCGTGCTGGTGGTGCCGGTGCGGTTGGTGTGGGACGCGTCGGTGGTCGGCGGGCGGTTCCTGTACCGCACGGTGCTGCGGCCGTTGGGGCGCGCGGTGTTCGTGTGGCCGTGGGTGGTGCTGTGGCGGTACGTCGTCGTACCGGTCGCGAAGGCCGTCGGGTGGCTCGCGAACGTCCTTGTTCTTGTGCCCCTCGGCTGGGCGTACCGGTATGTGCTGACCCCGGTCGGGCACGCCCTCGCCTGGACGGCGCAGGCGGTCGGGGCCGGGCTGGCCTGGGTGTACGCGCGTGTGCTCACTCCCGTCGGGCACGCGTGCGCGTGGATCGTCGGCGGGGCGGTCGCCGTCGTGGCGTGGCTCGGTCGGTATCTGCTAGTCGTGCCCGCCGGGTGGGTGTACGCGTGGGTGCTCGCTCCCATTGGGCACGGGGTCGCCTGGTGCGGGCGGGGGCTGTTGTGGCTTGTGAGGGCTGTTGGTACGGGGATCGGTGTCGTCCTGTACTGGGCGGCTCGGATGCTGCTCGTGCTGCCGGCGATCGCCCTCTGGCGCTGGGTTCTGACCCCGGTCGGGCGGGCGCTCGCCGTCGTCGGGCGGGAGGTCTGGGACGCGCTCGGGCATGCCTGGCGGATCGCGGGGCACATTTCGCTCGCCGTGGGGCGGTTGCTGGGGACCCTCTTCCGGTGGATCTTCGTGGAGCCCGTGAGCTGGGCGTACCGGACCGTTCTCACCCCGGTCGGACACGTCGTACGGGATCTGGTGCTGCGGCCCGCCGCCGAGGCCGCGCGCGGTGTGGGGCGGGTCACCCGGCAGGTGCTGGCCGCCGCGCGGGAGTCCGCCCGGCAGGCGCGTGCCGACTTCCGGCGGATGGTGTTCGGCGAGCCGCGAGCGCCGGAGCCGGTGGAGCGACGGGAACCGATGGGCGACGAGGCACGTACTCTTGGTAGAAGTACGACCGTTCTCACGAAGGACTAGGACACTGGGCAAGCGACAGCCCGAAGGCCCGCCGCCCGCACCCGCGGTGCAGCGCATCCGACTGCGCTACACCAAGCGCGGTCGCCTTCGGTTCACCAGCCACCGAGACTTCCAGCGCGCCTTCGAGCGTGCGCTGCGCCGCGCCGAGGTGCCGATGGCGTACTCGGCGGGGTTCACGCCGCATCCGAAGGTGTCGTACGCCAA
The DNA here is from genome assembly GCF_044753545.1 of Streptomyces sp. NPDC088350. Lineage (NCBI taxonomy): Bacteria > Bacillati > Actinomycetota > Actinomycetes > Kitasatosporales > Streptomycetaceae > Streptomyces > Streptomyces sp. NPDC088350. Next base: position 317,312 of record NZ_JBIVNL010000004.1, read on the forward strand.
TGCCGCACCCACCGGCACGGGCAGTGAGGCGGAATATCTGGAGATCGCGCTCACCGCGGAGCGTGACCCCGACAAGCTGCGCGAGCTGCTCGACGAGTCGATGCCCGTCGGGCTCGACATCATCGACGCGGTCGAGGCCCGGACCTCCGGGCTCGCCGACCGGCTCACGGCTTCCGTGTGGGAGCTGCGGCTCGACGGGGTGGCGCCCGAGGACGCCGAGCGAGCGGTGGCCGCGTTCAACGCGGCCGAGAGCGTAGAGGTCCAGCGCATGGCCAAGAACGGCATGCGCACCTTCGACGCCCGTTCCGCCGTGGCAAGCCTTGAGGCCTCTTCCGAGACGGTCAGTCCACAGGCTGATAGGCCTACCGACCAGGCCTGTGCGATACTGCGGCTGGTTGTTCGGCACGTGACGCCTGCCGTTCGACCCGACGACGTCCTGTCCGGTCTTCGCGCCGTGGCCGACCTGGCGCCGCCGGTCGCCGCAGCGGTGACCAGGCTGGCGCAGGGGCTGTTCGATGAAGAGACCGGCACGGTGACCGACCCGCTCGCGCCCGACCGCGAGGCAGCAGTGACCGCGAACATCACGGTCGCCGAAGCTGCCGCCGCGAAGGCGCCGGCGTAGGGAAGGTTCCGCGTAGGGACGGATGTCGTAGCGCCGCCCTCGGACTCGGGAGCCACCTGGGTCGGGCAGCGCACCGACCACAAGACTTTCGCCAGGCCGTCCGCATCTGGGCGTACGGAACCGGCGAGACAGGACACAGAGAGCTCCCGTGCGGCGCCCGCGCCCCGGACGGCGGCACCGCGCAACGCGCGAGCCGCGGACGTCACCGGCATCCATGCCGGACCAGGCGCGGCGCCCGGGAGCCTGACGGGAGAAACGCCCGCATGCTCGAACCGACCGAATCCGCAGAGGGTTCCGAACTCAACACCCCGAGCGACACGCTGCCGCCGCGCCGTAGGCGCCGCGCCGCGTCTCGCCCAGCGGGACCGCCGACCGCCCCCGAGGGCGCGGTCGCGAACAGCGCTCCGGCCATACCGGCCGAAGTGAGCGACGACACCGACAAGAAGAACGAGACCGACGAGAGCGTCGAGACCGTAGAGGTCAGCGCGGTCGCCGAGCCCTTTGAGGCCGAGGTGACCGAAGCGGCTGCCGAGGCGCCCGACGTCGTAGAAGCCGTAAAGGCTGTGGAAGTCGCAGAGGAGGCCGCGCCTGCCGGGCGTCCGCGTCGGCGTGCGACGCGGCGGGTGTCCGCGCCCGCCGGTGCGCCGGAGGCCGGCGAGGTGCCCGAGGTGGCCGAGATCGTGGTGCCGGCCGTTGCCGCCGCCGCGCCCGCCGCCGTCGAGGAGGCCGCGCCCGTCGCGTCCGACGACGATGCCGCTCCGCGGCGCGGTCGGCGTCGTGCCACGCGCCGGGTGACCGCGCCCGAGACCGTCGCGCCCGCCGCCGAGCCGGTGGAGGAGGCCGAGGCGCCCGCTGCCGTCGAGGCCGTGGCCGCCGTAGCGGCCGTGGAGGAAGAGGCCGTGCCCGCCGGGCGTACGCGGCGTCGGGCGAGCCGGCGTGCCGCCGCGCCCGCCGGTGCGCCGCAGGTGGCCGAGGCCGCTGAGGTCGTCGAGGCCGCTGAGAGCGCCGTGGCGGCCGTTGTGAACGAAGAAGTGACCGAAGGTGCCGCGCCTGCCGCGTCCGATGAGGATGCCGCTCCGCGCCGGAGCCGTCGTCGCGCCACGCGCCGCGTGTCCGCGCCTGCCGGGACGCCCGTGGCCGAGGAGGCCCCTGTGAACGACGAGACCGCCGCGGAGACCGCGGAGACAACCACCGCCGCCGAGCCTGTCGAGGACTCCGGGCCGCGTCGTCGGCGTCGGGCCGTGCGCACCGCCGCCGGAGGGTTCTCCGCGCCCGCGCCGAAGAACGGGAACGGTGCCGAGGAGGAGGACGGTCCGCGTCGTCCCGCGCGGCCCGCCGTGGCCGTGTTCCGGGCGCCCGTCTTCACCGAGCCGATGTTCCAGACGCCGGAGCGGGCCGCCGCCGCTGCCGCCGAGGCGGTGGAGGACGACGAGGACGAGGTCGTCGTCGCCGAGCCCGTGGCCGTGGAAGTCGTCGAGGAAGAGACCGGCGGGCGTCGTCGGCGTCGTCGTCGGGGTGCCGCCTTCGAGGCGGAGCCCGAGGCCGCTGTCGTCGTCGAGGCCGTCGCCGTGGAGGAGGAGCCGGAGGAGGCCGACGAGGCCGCCGAGGACTCCGCCGACGGTGACGAGGCCGAGGAGACCGGTTCGCGCCGCCGCCGTCGCCGTGGCGGCCGGCGTCGTCGCCGTGGCGAGTCCGCCACCGGTGAGGACGAGGGCGAGGACGGCGACGAGTACGCCGCCGAGCAGGCCGATCAGGACGCAGAGGACACCGCCGAGCAGGTCGAGGAGGACGCCGAGGAGGCGGACGAGGACCAGGGCGGTTCCGGGTCGAGCAGCAGCCGTCGCCGGCGCCGTCGGCGTCGTCGCGCCGGTGACTCGGGCGGCGAGAGCGAGACGCCCTCGTCGGCCGACGACCCCGAGCGCACCGTCGTCAAGGTCCGCGAGCCGCGCGCCAAGAGGGACGAGCACCCGAGCGACGAGGTGCAGTCCATCAAGGGCTCGACGCGTCTTGAGGCCAAGAAGCAGCGCCGCCGGGAAGGCCGTGAGCAGGGGCGCCGGCGCGTCCCGATCATCACCGAGGCGGAGTTCCTGGCCCGCCGCGAGGCCGTCGAGCGTGTGATGGTCGTGCGGCAGAGCGGTGAGCGCACGCAGATCGGAGTCCTGGAGGACGGGGTGCTCGTCGAGCACTACGTCAACAAGGAGCAGTCGACCTCGTACGTCGGCAACGTCTACCTGGGCAAGGTCCAGAACGTGCTGCCCTCCATGGAGGCCGCGTTCATCGACATCGGCAAGGGGCGCAACGCCGTCCTGTACGCCGGTGAGGTCAACTTCGAGGCGCTCGGCATGGCCAACGGGCCGCGCCGCATCGAGTCCGCCCTGAAGTCGGGCCAGTCGGTCCTCGTGCAGGTCACCAAGGACCCGATCGGGCACAAGGGCGCGCGTCTGACGAGCCAGGTCTCCCTTCCGGGGCGTTACCTCGTGTACGTCCCCGAGGGCTCGATGACCGGCATCAGCCGCAAGCTGCCCGACACCGAGCGGGCCCGGCTGAAGACCATCCTCAAGAAGATCGTCCCCGAGGACGCGGGCGTCATCGTGCGCACCGCCGCCGAGGGCGCGAGCGAGGACGAGCTGAGCCGTGACGTCGAGCGGCTGCAGGCGCAGTGGGAGGACATCCAGAAGAAGGCGAAGGGCGGCGGCGGTTCGAACGCCCCGGCCCTGCTGTACGGCGAGCCGGACATGACCGTCCGCGTCGTGCGCGACATCTTCAACGAGGACTTCACCAAGGTCATCGTCAGCGGTGACGAGGCGTGGCAGACCATCCACGGCTACGTCTCGCACGTCGCCCCGGACCTCGCCGACCGGCTGTCCCGGTGGACCTCCGAGGTCGACGTCTTCGCGACGTACCGAATCGACGAGCAGCTGATGAAGGCGCTGGACCGCAAGGTCTGGCTGCCCAGCGGCGGTTCGCTGGTCATCGACAAGACCGAAGCGATGATCGTGATCGACGTCAACACCGGCAAGTTCACCGGTCAGGGCGGCAACCTCGAAGAGACCGTCACCAGGAACAACCTGGAGGCGGCCGAGGAGATCGTGCGCCAGCTGCGGCTGCGCGACCTGGGCGGCATCGTCGTCATCGACTTCATCGACATGGTCCTGGAGTCCAACCGGGACCTGGTCCTGCGGCGGCTCCTGGAGTGCCTGGGACGCGACCGTACGAAGCACCAGGTCGCCGAGGTCACCTCGCTGGGCCTGGTGCAGATGACCCGCAAGCGCGTCGGACAGGGCCTGCTGGAGTCCTTCTCCGAGACCTGCGTCCACTGCAACGGCCGCGGTGTCATCGTGCACATGGAGCAGCCGACCTCGGTCGGTGGCGGCGGCAAGCGCAAGCGGCGCGGGCGCGGTGGTGACGGGAGTGGGCAGGACGCCCACGACGGTCACGACACGCACGAGCACGACCACGAGCACGATGTGGCCGAGGACGAGATCGAGACCGAGGCGGAGGTGGCCGCCGAGGTCGCCATGCCGGTGCCGTTCGCGGAATCCGAGTTCCGGCCCGACGAGGATCTGTACAGCAGCGCCGCCGAGGCGGAGGCCGCGGCCACCCGTGGCGGGCGTTCGCGGCGCCGGACGAGCCGGCGGGCGTCGGCTCCGGCCGGTGCGCCGAGGGCGGAGTCCCGTGAGTCGCGGCAGCCGCGTGAGGTACGCGAGGTCCACGAGGTCCACGAGGTGCGGGAGGAGGCCGAGCCGACGGCTGTCGCTGTCGCGCAGGCCGCGCCCGTCGCCGTAGAAGACCCGGTGGTCGAGGCTCCGGTCGTTGCCGAAGCCCCGGTTGCCGAGGTGGTCGACGACGCCGCGCCCAGGGGCCGTACGCGCCGTCGTGCGACCCGTAAGGCGACCGCGCCCGCCGGTTCGCCCGCGGGGGCCGAGGAGGTCGCCGTGGTGACGGTCACCGAGGCCGCCGCGCCGGTCGTCGTCGAGACGCCCGCCCCGGCGCAGGACGAGCAGCAGCCCGAGGCGCCCGCCGAGAGCGCGGCTCCGGCCCGCCCGCGGCGTCGTGCCGTGCGCAAGGCCACCGCGCCGACCGCGTCCGAGGAGGCGGCCGTCGTGGTCGTACCGTCGGCCGTGGTGGAAGCGGTGCCCGCCGCCGAGGCCTCCACCGAGGCTGAGGCCGATGGCGAGGCTCCGGCCAAGAAGACGGCCGCTCGCAAGACGGCCAAGAAGGCCACGGTGAAGAAGGCCGCCGCCAAGAAGACGACGGCGACGGCGACCAAGACCGCGGCCAAGAAGACGGCCGCGAAGAAGACGACGGCCAAGAAGGCCGCCAAGACCACGTCGAAGAAGACCGCGGCGGCGGAGCAGACGAACCCGTCCTCCGTCACCGCCTCCACCGACGAGGGCTGAACCCCAGGTGTGCGGCCGGTCGCAGCAGTGACCGGCCGCACACCGCGGGGGCCCGGTTTGACCCGTTCGGCTGCGGCCCCGTAACCTTGACTGTCGGCGTGTCCACTGGTGACACGCCACATCCCCGTAAACCTCTTCCTCCCGGGTGTGTTCCGCCGGGAGAGGCCGTCTGCTCCGCAGGGCGGCTGGACTGCGGGGGTGCCGTCCCTGAGCAAGAGAGTGAGATCCGCGTGTACGCCATCGTGCGCAGCGGTGGTCGCCAGCACAAGGTTGCTGTCGGCGACATCGTTGAGGTTGACAAGATTTCCACTGCCAAGGTTGGCGACACGGTCGAGCTCTCGACCCTGCTCGTTGTCGACGGCGACGCTGTGACCAGCGACCCGTGGGTCCTGGCCGGCATCAAGGTCCAGGCCGAGGTCGTGGACCACCACAAGGGCGTCAAGATCGACATCCTTCGCTACAAGAACAAGACCGGCTACCGCCGTCGTCAGGGCCACCGCCAGCAGTACACGGCGATCAAGGTCACTGAGATCCCCGCGGCTGCGAAGTAAGGGACTGAGGAGAGATGGCACACAAGAAGGGCGCATCGTCCACCCGGAACGGTCGCGACTCCAATGCCCAGCGGCTCGGCGTGAAGCGCTTCGGCGGTCAGGTCGTCAACGCGGGTGAGATCCTGGTCCGCCAGCGCGGCACCCACTTCCACCCCGGTTCGGGCGTCGGCCGTGGCGGCGACGACACGCTGTTCGCGCTGAACGCCGGTGCGGTGGAGTTCGGTACCCACCGTGGCCGCAAGGTCGTGAACATCGTTCCGGTCGCCTGATCGGAAGCTTGCGCGAGGCGGACCTCACTTCCCCTGGTGGGAAGAGGGTCCGCCTTTCGCGTGTTAGTGCAAAGACACCCCGTATGTAACTGGAGGCACATCCCATGACCACCTTCGTGGACCGCGTCGAGCTGCATGTCGCCGCGGGTAACGGAGGCCACGGCTGTGCCTCCGTCCACCGTGAGAAGTTCAAGCCGCTCGGCGGCCCGGACGGCGGCAACGGTGGAAGGGGCGGTGACGTCATCCTCATCGTCGACCAGTCCGTGACCACGCTGCTGGACTACCACCACTCCCCGCACCGCAAGGCCACCAACGGCAAGCCCGGCGAGGGCGGCAACCGCTCCGGCAAGGACGGCACGGACCTGATCCTGCCGGTGCCGGACGGCACGGTCGTGCAGGACGGCGCGGGCAACGTCCTCGCCGACCTCGTCGGCCACGGCACCTCGTACGTCGCCGCGCAGGGCGGCCGGGGCGGCCTCGGCAACGCGGCGCTGTCCTCGGCCCGCCGCAAGGCCCCCGGCTTCGCGCTGCTCGGCGTGCCCGGTGACCTCCAGGACATCGTCCTCGAACTGAAGACGGTCGCCGACGTGGCGCTCGTGGGCTACCCGAGCGCCGGCAAGTCCTCGCTGATCTCCGTGCTGAGCGCGGCCAAGCCGAAGATCGCCGACTACCCGTTCACCACCCTGGTCCCGAACCTCGGCGTGGTCACGGCCGGCGAGACGGTCTACACGATCGCCGACGTCCCCGGTCTCATCCCGGGCGCCAGCCAGGGCAAGGGCCTCGGCCTGGAGTTCCTGCGCCACGTCGAGCGGTGCAGCGTCCTCGTGCACATCCTCGACACGGCGACGCTGGAGTCCGAGCGCGACCCGATCTCCGACCTCGACATGATCGAGGAGGAGCTGAAGCAGTACGGCGGCCTCGACCGGCGCCCGCGCATGGTCGTCCTGAACAAGATCGACGTACCGGACGGCAAGGACCTGGCCGAGATGGTGCGCCCCGACCTGGAGGCGCGCGGCTACCGCGTCTTCGAGGTGTCGGCCGTCGCGCACACGGGACTGCGTGAACTGTCCTTCGCCATCGCGGAGTTCGTCGCCGCGTCGCGTGCCGCGAAGCCGAAGGAGGAGGCGACCCGGATCGTCATCCGCCCGAAGGCGGTCGACGACAGCGGCTTCACCGTCGTACAGGAGGAGGACGGCCTCTTCCGCGTGCGCGGCGAGAAGCCCGAACGCTGGGTCCGCCAGACCGACTTCAGCAACGACGAGGCCGTCGGCTACCTCGCCGACCGGCTCAACCGCCTCGGTGTGGAGGCGGAGTTGACGAAGGTGGGCGCCCGCTCCGGCGACGGCGTCGCGATCGGCCCCGAGGACAACGCGGTCGTCTTCGACTGGGAGCCGACCGTCATGGCCGGCGCGGAGATGCTGGGCCGGCGTGGCGAGGACCACCGGCTCGACGAGCCGCGTCCGGCGACGCAGCGCCGTCGTGACAAGCAGGCCGAGCGGGACGACGCGGCGCAGGAGTTCGAGGAGTTCAAGCCCTTCTGAGTGGACGGGTGAAGATCGTTTGCCCGGCGTAACCGGAACTGGCTGAGACCCGTTGCTCTTTGAGCAACGGGTCTCTTGCTGTGTGCGCATTTGTCATGGACGCGATACCTACTGTTCAACGGGCGGGACTCCGCGCACTGTGAACCTTCCAAGTGACCCAAGAGGCCAACGTCGCAAGGGAGTTCACGATGACCGGAGCCGTATCACCCGATCGACGACGTTTTCTCGCGGCCGGCGCGGCGGTGCTCGGGGCCGCCGCCTCCGCCCAGTTGTGGCTGCCGACGTCCGCCCGAGCTGCCGAAACCCCGCTGCCCGACGGGGTGTTCAGCCTCGGCATCTCCTCCGGCGACCCGCTGCCCGACGGCATCGTGCTGTGGACGCGCCTCGCCCCGGACCCGCTGCACGGCGGCGGTATGCCCGACCAAGTCGTCCCCGTGGAGTGGGAGATCGCGGAGGACGCCCGTTTCAGAAAGAGCGTGCGCCGCGGAGTCGCGCCCGCACGGCCCGAGTACGGGCACAGCGTTCACGTGGATGTACGGGGACTGCGTCCGGGCCGTGACTACTGGTACCGCTTCCGTGCCGGCGGCCAGCTCTCCGCCACCGGCCGCACCCGCACCGCGCCCCACGAGCGCAGCTCCGGCGGCCGGCTGCGCGTCGCGCTCGCCTCCTGCCAGAACTGGCAGAACGGCTACTTCACGCCGTACGCCGACATGCTGTCCCAGGACCCCGACTTCGTGCTCTTCGTCGGCGACTACATCTACGAGTCGGCGCCGTCGAACGCGGGACCGCGCCGGCACGAGGGCACGGGGGAGCCGTACAGCCTGGTCCAGTACCGCAACCGGTACGCGCAGTACCGCAGCGACCCGGACCTCCTCGCGATGCACGCCAACTCCCCCTGGGTGGTGACCTTCGACGACCACGAGGTGGACAACGACTGGGCGGGGGAGATCCCGCAGGACCCCGACAAGCAGTCGCACGACGCGTTCGTGGCGCGGCTGACGGCGGCCTTCCAGGCGTACTACGAGCACATGCCGGTCCGCGCGACCGCCGTCCCTGACGGGCCGCACATCCAGATGTACCGGCGCCTCGAATTCGGCCGCCTGATGCGCCTGAACGTCCTGGACACCCGGCAGTTCCGCAGCGACCAGGCGACCACCCAGGCCGGCGCCGAGGACCCGGCGATGACGATGATGGGCGCCGAGCAGAAGCAGTGGCTGCTGCACGGGCTGCGCCACTCGCCCGCCCGCTGGAACGTCATCGCCTCGCAGATCATGATGGCCGAGACGGACATCCTGCTCGGCGCGGGCAAGCAGTGGTTCTACGACGCCTGGGACGGCTACCAGGCCGAACGCAACGCCCTGCTGGAGGACTTCAAGAGCGTCCGCAACCCCGTGGTGCTCAGCGGCGACCGGCACCTGACGATGATCAGCGACCTGAAAGAGGACTTCGCCGACCCGGAATCCGCCGTCGTCGGCGCCGAGTTCGTCGGTACGTCCATCTCCAGCAACGGCGACCAGGACCAGGCAGCCTTCCACGCCCAGTGGGACCCGCTGAGGGCGGACAACCCGCACTGGAAGGTGATCGACGCCCACCGCGGCTACCACCTGTTCGACATCCGGCGGGACGGGATCGACGCGCAGGTGCGGGTCGTGGACACCGTCGTGAAGCCCACGGCCGTACCCAGTACTTACGCCTCGCTCCGCGTCGAGGCGGGCGACCCCGGGGTCCAGGTGGTCTGAGGTCTGTGAAACCTGTGTGACGGGAGCCTGGGACTCATCCGTGTCCCAGGCTCCTCTCAGGTCGAACTCAGGAACAACTCTTACCTTCCGTTAACCATGGAGACGGACTGTATTGAGGAAGCGCTGCCCGCCGGGACCCGGCTGCTGCACATCGGCCCGCACAAGACCGGGACCACCGCCATCCAGGGCGCGCTGTTCGCCGCGAAGGACGCGATGCCCGCGCACGGCGTCGACTTCCCCGCGCACAGCAGACACCCGATGGAAGCGGCCCTCGCCGCCTGCGCCCGGCCCGCGATGATGGGCGACACCGTGCCCACGGACAAGCACTGGACGCGCCTCCTGGGCGCCGTGCGCGCCACCGGCGACCGCACCTCGGTGATCAGCAGCGAGTTCTTCGCCGACGCCGAGGACGACGAGACGATCGCCCGGATCGTGGAGCGGCTCGGCGGCGAGCGCGTACACATCCTGGTCACCCTGCGCCCGCTGGCGAGGATCATGCCCTCGCAGTGGCAGCAGTACGTGCAGAACGGTCTGCGCATGGGCTACGGCGACTGGCTGGAGCACATGCTTCGCAAGGCGCCCTACGAGCAGCCCAACCCCAGCTTCTGGCGGCGGCACCGGCACGACCGGCTGGTGGAGCGCTGGACCCGGGTCGTGGGTCCCGGGCGCGTGACCGTCGTCGTGGTCGACGACGGCGACCGGGACGGGCTGCTGCGCACCTTCGAGGCGCTGCTCGGGCTGCCCGCGAATCTGCTGCGGCCGGTTCCGGACACGGCGAACCGTTCTCTCACCCTCGCCGAGACCGAAATGCTGCGGAAGCTCAATGTGGAATTCCGCGGCAATGGGCTCCCCGACGAGCTGTATTCCAAGCTCGTGCGCAACGGCGCGGTCATGCATATGAAGAATGCGTGCAGCCCGACCTCGCAGGACGTGAAGATCACCACGCCCCGCTGGGCCGTGGAGGCGGCGGGCGCGATCGGCGCCGAGATGGCCGGCACCATCGCGGCCACCGGCGTGCGGGTCGTAGGGGACACGGCGCTGCTGTCGGCCGTACCGGAGGCCGCCGACAAGGTGTCCGGGCCGCCGCGGATCGCGCCCGAGGTGGCCGCGCAGGCGCTCTACGGAGCGCTCGCGGCGGTGGCCGCGGCGCCGGTCCGGCACACCGCGCCCGCCAAGGCGCGGACGGTTCACCAGACGTCCTCGAAAGAACTCGTGCGCGTTCTCGGTCACCGTTGTCTGAAGAAGCTCCGGCGCCGCTGAGAGGTGTCGTCGCCCGGTTACCGGCAGTGCAAGATGAATGACAGGTGTCGCTTACATATGCGGCGGAGGTCACTCGCCTTGCACTGCGGTAACCGCGAGTGGGACCATTTGCGAGTTCCCCCGTTGTCCCGAGGTAGGTCAAGGTCACCTGTGTCGCACATAGCCAAGCCCCGCACCACCGCAGTGATCCTGGCCGGTGGCACAGGCCAGCGCGTGGGTCTCTCGATCCCCAAGCAGCTGCTGAAGATCGCCGGCAAGGCAGTCATCGAGCACACCCTGACCACCTTCGAGAACGCCGACTCGATCGACGACATCATCGTGCTGATGGCGCCGGGCTACGTCCCGGACATCGAGAAGATCGTCGCCAAGGCCGGCTTCCAGAAGGTCACGCGGATCATCGAGGGCGGCTCCACGCGCAACGAGACCACCGAGCGCGCCATCGCCGCGCTCGGTGAGGGCCTGGCCGAGGGCGAGGACCGCAACGTCCTCTTCCACGACGCCGTGCGCCCCCTGCTCTCGCAGCGTGTGATCGACGACTGCGTGATCGCGCTGGAGCGCTTCCAGGCCGTCGACGTGGCCATCCCGTCCGCGGACACCATCATCGTGACCCGTACGCACGGCGACGACGGCGAGTTCATCACCGAGATCCCCGACCGCTCCCGGCTGCGCCGCGGCCAGACGCCCCAGGCGTTCAAGCTGTCCACGATCCGCCGTGCCTACGAGGTCGCCGCCGGGGACCCCAACTTCCAGGCCACCGACGACTGTTCGGTCGTGCTCAGGTACCTGCCGGACGTGCCGATCCACGTCGTCGCGGGCGACGAGTACAACATGAAGGTCACCCAGCCCGTCGACGTCTTCATCGCCGACAAGCTGTTCCAGCTCGCCTCCACGGCCGCGCCCGAGCAGGTCGACGAGGCCGCCTACCGCGAGCTGCTCACCGGCAGGACGGTGGTCGTCTTCGGCGGCTCGTACGGCATCGGCAAGGACATCGCCGAGCTGGCCGAGGCCTACGGCTCCACGGTGTACGCGCTGGGCCGCTCCACCACCGGCACGCACGTCGAGAACCCCGAAGAGGTCGACGACGCGCTGTCCAAGGCGTACGCCGAGACCGGGCGCATCGACTACGTCGTCAACACCGCGGGCGTGCTGCGCATCGGCAAGCTGGCCGAGACGGACAACGCGACCATCGAGGAAGCGCTGAAGGTCAACTACCTGGCGCCGGTCCAGATCGCCCGTTCCGCGTACAAGTACCTCGCCGAGACCAAGGGCCAGCTGCTGCTGTACACCTCCAGCAGCTACACCCGGGGCCGTGCCGAGTACAGCCTGTACTCCTCGACCAAGGCCGCGATGGTGAACCTCACGCAGGCCCTGTCCGACGAGTGGGCAGGCGACGGCATCCGCGTGAACTGCATCAACCCGGAGCGCACCGCGACCCCGATGCGCACCAAGGCGTTCGGCCAGGAGCCCACGGGCACCCTGCTCTCCTCCGAGGCCGTCGCCCGCACCTCCCTCGACGTGCTGCTGTCCGAGCTGACCGGCCACGTCATCGACGTACGCCAGCAGGACCCGACGGCCGGCGCGGCCAAGGCTTCCGGATTCGAGGCCGCCCTGGCCTCCGTGCTGGACGTTCAGGACGGCGTGTAATAATCGGCAGTAATTAGGCTTTTGCGGGAATTCAGGTCTCTGTGTTCGCCCAATTCGGGGCGTTCGCAGGGACCTGACTCCTTGACCTGGCAAATTACTCAAAAACCCCAAGAGCAGGTTTATCAGTGATTTCCACCGCTATCCGCGTCGCCCGGGTGGGCAGCGCAGCCGAACTGGCCGCGGCGGTCCTCATGATGCTGGGATTCCCCGCCCTCATGCTGGCCGCGCTGATCCCGAGCGTCCCCGCCTTCGCGGCCGCGGCCGTCGTGACGTACGTCGCGGACCACTATCTGCACCGGCAGGCCAGCTATCTGGTCAACCGCCTCAGCAAGGTCAGAGCGGGCATCTCGATCCGCTTCCTGATCCGCCAGCTTCTCCTGATCCTGCTGCTGGCCCGGCTGAACCTCTCGGACCACCTGATCTTCTACGGCGCGATCGCCTGCTTCATCGCCTTCTACGGCCTCCAGGCCCCGCACGGCGCCGTCGTCACGCTGATCCGCAACCGCCGCCGGATGCCGGTCGCCACCCGCAACGTCGACCTCGGCTCGCGCATCCACATCCCGGACGCCCCGCCGTTCGGCCTGCTGGAGCGCTCCGCCGAGAAGATGCTCCACCTCGACCTGTTCGCCGTGATCGGCCTGCTGATCTCCGCGCAGCTGGACGCCGGTCTCGCGGGCTTCGTCGGCATCGGCGTCACCCTGTTCCTGGGCACCGTGTACGTCCTCGGGCTCCTGTCCTACATACGGGGCACGAAGATCCCGCCGACGCCCGAGGTCATCCTCGACGCCGTCGACGACTGGCTGCACGAGTACAAGCCGCAGACGGTGCTCTGCTTCTCCGGCTCCAAGGACTCGGCGTACCAGGTCAACATGTGGCTGGAGACCATGGAGGAGCTGGACACCCGGCCCCTGGTCCTGCTCCGTGAGCGCGTCATCCTGCAGAACCTCGCCCCCACCAAGGCACCGGTCATCTGCGTGCCCGGCGGTGTGCACCTGATGAACATGGACCTGTCGACCGTGCGCGTCGCCCTGTACGCGGCGAACGTCGGCAAGAACATCCACCTCCTGCGCGTCCCCACCATGAAGCACGTCTTCATCGGCCACGGCGACAGCGACAAGCTGGCCAGCGTCAACCCGTTCAGCAAGGTCTACGACGAGGTGTGGACCGCCGGCCGCGCGGGCCGCGACCGCTACGCCATCGCCGACGTCGGTGTCCGCGACGACGACATCGTCGAGGTCGGCCGCCCGCAGCTCGCCCCCATCCAGACCTGGCAGGGCGTGCCCGAGGACCGCATCCCCACCGTCCTGTACGCGCCGACCTGGGAGGGCTGGGACAACGACCCCGGCAACACCTCCCTCCTGCTGGCCGGCGAGAACATCGTGAAGAAGCTGCTCAAGGCCGACCCGCCGGTCCGCGTGCTGTACAAGCCGCACCCCTTCACCGGCACCGTCAGTTCCGCGGCCGGCTCCGCGCACCGCAAGGTCACCGCGCTGGTCGAGAAGGCCGCCGCCGAGCGCGCCGCCGACCCGCGCTTCCAGGCCGACGCGGACGCCCAGACCAAGGCCAAGGCCGACCTGGTCCGCATCGAGGCCCGGATCACCGAACTGTCCGGCGGCCCCGCCGACAAGGGCGACGAGGCCGAGCTGACCCGCGACGGTGTCGTCGACCTGGCCAAGTACGAGGAGATCGCCCGGCTGCGCGCCGAGTGGAACGACGCGTACTGGAACTCCTTCGGCACCTTCGAGCACCGGGTCATCTCGGGCGCCGAGCCGCGCCTGTACGACTGCTTCAACGTGTCCGACGCGATGGTCTCCGACATCTCCAGCGTGGTCTCCGACTTCATCGCGAGCGGCAAGCCGTACGCGGTCACGGACTCCGCGAAGCTGGGCGTGGAGGAGTTCAAGCGGCAGAACACCGCGGTGCGCGCCGCCGTGATCCTCTCCAACAAGGCTGCGGAACTGGGCGAGTTGCTCGCGGCGGTCCGCGCCCCCGACGCCGACCCGCTGGCCGAGGACCGCAAGGAACTCAAGGAGTACCTGCTCGGCCCCGACGAGCCCACGTCCATCGAGCAGTTCAACACCGCGGTGAAGAACCTCGCGCTCAAGTCCGAGGCCCGTAACGCCGGCCAGGAGCGGGCGGCGACGGCGACGGAGGCAGAACTGACGAGCTGAGCCGCGCGCTTCAGTGTCGCGCGTCAGTTTTCGGTCAAGAAGAGCCCGGTTTTCGGGGAGTGATCCTCGAAAACCGGGCTCTTCTGCGTATCCCCTGCTGACGGACGACAACCGATCCACTCGGTCGGCCGTCTTGGAGACGGCGATTCAATGAACAAAAGGGGAGTGCGTAATCGTGACGCAGCCTGATGTGACCGTGGTCATCGGGGCGTACGAGGCGATGCCGTACCTGGTCGAGTGCCTCCGCTCGGTCGAGGCGCAGACCCTGGACCCGTCCCGTATCGAGGTCATCGCCGTCGACGACGGTTCGACGGACGGCACGGGGGAGTACCTGGAGGAGTTCGCGACCCGCGCCGCGACCCACGTCACGGTGATCCGCCAGGAGAACTCCGGCGGCCCCAGCTCCCCGCGCAACGTCGGCCTCGGCAAGGCGAGCGGGCGCTACGTCTTCTTCCTCGACGCCGACGACCGGCTCGCCCCCGAGGCCCTGGAGCGCATGGTCGCGATGGCCGACCGCAACGGCACGGACGTGGTGCTCGGCAAGGTCGAGGGCATCAACCGCGTCCCGCCCAAGGCGGCGTGGGTCGAGACACTGGAGCGCACCGACGTCTTCCACTCCAACATCAAGTTCACCCTGAGCGCCCAAAAGCTGTTCAGGCGGGCGCTGTTGGAGCGGCACAGCATGCGGTTCGACGAGTCGCTGTTCACCGGCGAGGACGCGCTGTTCACGATGGAGGCGTATCTCCGCGCGGACGGCGTCTCGGTGATCGCCGACCACACCTGCTACTTCCTGGTCGGCCGCGACGACGGCAAACACGTGACGAAGAGCGGGAGTTACACGCTCCGCTTCGACTCGGCGCGCGCGTTGATGAACCTCATCGCGGAGATGGTCCCTCCGGGGGTGGAGCGGGACAAGCTGATGCTCCGCCCGTTCCTGGTGACGCTGTTGCCGCAGTTCGGTCCGAAGTACGTGGGGGACAGTGAGCGGGTACGGCGGCACAAGTTCGAGCTGGCGAAGCCGTTGATGGACGCGCACTGGACGGATGAGGTGGCACTCCGCCTCAAGGTCGACGAGCGGCTGCGGTTGCATCTGGTGGCCGAGCAGCGCCCCGAACTCCTCCTGGAGATCGCCCAGTTCCTCAAGTCGAAGAAACGCCCCGAGGCGGTGGTCGAGGGGCGGGGGCGTCGGGTGTACCTGGCGTATCCGCACTTCCGCTCGGCGGAGGCGGGCCTGCCGGACTCCCTCTATCTGGCCGAGCCTCGCGAGGCGCGTGGGGTGGGGGGGTATCGGGAGGGGGGAGCGGGGGTGTTCTTGCGAAGGGTGGTGCGGAAAGTACGTCGACTGCGGGCCGGTGGGGGCGGGCCGCGCAGTTCCCCGCGCCCCTAAAGAACGCAGGGGGACCGGTGTCTTTTAGGGGCGCGGGGAACTGCGCGACCAGCCCCCACCGACCCGCACCCGGAACTCAACCCATCTGTCCGCGACCTGGACCAACGTGCACACCCCAACCCGGTTCGCGTAAATTGCCGCAGGTCACCCGAACTACCCCCGGGGGGATCCGTGGCAGGGGCAAGGCAGGCCGTGACCGAGGCCCGCAGGATCGTCGTCAAGGTGGGTTCCTCCTCGCTGACCACCGCGGCCGGAGGCCTGGACGCCGACCGCGTGGACGCGCTCGTGGACGTGCTCGCCAAGAGCCGCAGCGGGGGCGAGAAAGAGGTCGTCCTCGTCTCCTCCGGCGCCATCGCCGCAGGCCTCGCCCCGCTCGGACTGCGCCGCCGCCCCAAGGACCTGGCCCGCCAGCAGGCTGCCGCCAGTGTCGGGCAGGGCCTCCTCGTGGCCCGCTACACCGCCTCCTTCGCCCGCTACGGCATCCGCGTCGGCCAGGTCCTGCTCACCTCCGACGACATGAGCCGCCGCTCCCACCACCGCAACGCCTCCCGCACCCTCGACAAGCTCCTCGCCATGGGCGCCCTCCCGATCGTCAACGAGAACGACACCGTCGCCACGGACGAGATCCGCTTCGGCGACAACGACCGGCTCGCCGCCCTCGTCGCCCACCTCGTCCACGCCGACCTCCTGGTCCTGCTCTCCGACATCGACGGCGTCTACGACGGCGACCCCAGCAAGCCGGGCACCTCGCGGATAGCGGAAGTCCGCGGCCCCGCCGACCTCGCGCACGTCGAGATCGGCAGCGCGGGCAAGGCCGGCGTCGGCACCGGCGGCATGGTCACCAAGGTGGAGGCGGCCCGGATCGCCGCCGCCGCCGGCATCCCCGTGGTGCTGACCAGCGCGGTCCACGCGACCGACGCGATGAGCGGCGGCGACACGGGAACGTACTTCCACGCCACCGGGAAACGGTCCGCCGACCGGCTGCTCTGGCTCCAGCACGCGTCCACCCCGCAGGGCTCGCTGACGCTCGACGACGGCGCCGTGCGCGCGGTCGTACAGCGCCGGATGTCGCTGCTGCCGGCCGGAATCGCCGCCGTGGAGGGCGAGTTCAGCGCGGGCGACCCCGTAGAACTCCGGGACAGCACCGGACATCCGGTCGCCCGGGGCCTCGTCAACTTCGACGCCAAGGAGATCCCCCAGCTGATCGGCCGCTCCACCAGGGAACTGGCACGGGAGCTGGGACCGTCGTACGAGAGGGAAGTCGTACACAGGGACGACCTGGTGATCCTGCACCCGTAGAACGACCGAGACGTCCGCCTCCCGGACCCCCGGCCGAAAAGAGTGGGAACGTCCGGCCGGAGCACCCCACCCGCGGTGGACCTTCTGTAAAAGCGCCACGCGGACGTCTTCGGCCTGCTCAACTTTGCTCAGGGACACATCCGCGCGAGCACAGCAGCTCGACCGTTGCGTAAGGAGGCCGTCGTGAGACGAGTGCGCCCTGGGGCGGCGGCGTCCCGCGGTGGTGCCACCTCCCGTCTGCCCGGCGAGGAGCGCACGCTGACGAGCGTCGCGGCCGGTGCCCGGTACGAGGGCGAGGAACCCAAGGACCTCCCCCGTCTGTGGCATGTCACCCTCAGCGTCTCCGGCGACGAGGCCCCGCTGAAGGAGGTCAGGCGCGGCCTGGAACAGCTCGCCCACGACCACCCCTTTCTGCTGACCAGCCGCTACGCCAACGACCACGCGGAGATCCGCTACTGGGAAGAGGCCCGCGACCTGCACGACGCCGCCGCCGTCGCCCTCCGCCTGTGGGGCGAGCACCGCCAGACCGCCAAGCTGCCCCCGTGGGAGATCGTCGGCCTGGAGGTCATCGACCGCGAGACCTACCACCAGCGCATCTCCGAGGGGTACGGCCCGCTGCCAGCGACCCCCGTCGGCGTACATCCCTTTTGAGCCCGCTTCTGGTCCTTCTGGGCTTGTCTCGCGGTTTGGGATAGCCGGTGGACGCCTCCGCCCGGCGCACTACCCTTCCCTCATGACCACGCTCTCGCCGTACGACTCCCTGTCCCCGGTCACGCAGGCCGCGTACCGCGCCAAGTCCGCCGCCGCCGACCTCGCGCCGCTCCCGCGCGCCGAGAAGGACGACGCGCTGCTCGCCATCGCGGACGCGCTGGAAGTCCGTACGAGCGAGATCGTCGAGGCCAACGCCAAGGACATCGCCAAGGCCCGCGCGGCCGGCACCAGCGAGACGGTCATCGACCGGCTGACGCTGACGCCCGAGCGCGTACGGGCCATCGCCTCGGACGTACGGGACGTCGTCGCGCTGCCCGACCCGGTCGGCGAGGTCGTCCGCGGCTCGACCCTCCCGAACGGCATCGACCTCCGCCAGGTCCGCGTCCCCCTCGGCGTCGTCGGCATCATCTACGAGGCCCGCCCGAACGTGACGGTCGACGCCGCCGCCCTCTGCCTCAAGTCCGGCAACGCGGTACTCCTGCGCGGTTCGGCCTCCGCCTACGAGTCCAACGCCGCCCTCGTGCGCGTCATCCGCGACGCCGTCGGCGGCGCCGGACTGCCCGCCGACGCCGTGCAGTTGGTGCCCGGCGAGAGCCGCGAGAGCGTGCGCGAACTGATGCGCGCCCGGGGCCTGGTCGACGTCCTCATTCCCCGCGGCGGCGCCTCCCTGATCCAGACCGTCGTCACCGAGTCCACGGTCCCCGTGATCGAGACCGGCGTCGGCAACTGCCACGTCTACGTCGACGCCGACGCCGACCTCGACATGGCGATCGACATCCTGATCAACTCCAAGGCCCAGCGCCCCAGCGTCTGCAACGCCGCCGAGACCCTCCTCGTCCACCAGGACATCGCCCCCGAGTTCCTGCCGCGCGCCCTGGACGCCCTCGCCGAGGCCGGCGTCACCGTCCACGCCGACGAGCGCGTGCTCGCCTACGCCAAGGACTCCGAGGCCACCGTGGTCGAGGCCACGCCGGAGGACTGGGACACCGAGTACCTCTCCTACGACATCGCCGCCGCCGTCGTCGACTCGCTCGACAAGGCCGTCCAGCACATCAGGCTGTGGAGCTCCGGCCACACCGAGGCGATCGTCACGACCTCCCAGCAGGCCGCCCGCCGCTTCACCCAGCTGGTCGACTCCACCACCGTCGCCGTGAACGCCTCCACGCGCTTCACGGACGGCAGCCAGTTCGGCTTCGGCGCGGAGATCGGCATCTCCACCCAGAAGCTGCACGCACGGGGCCCGATGGGCCTGCCGGAGCTGACGAGCACCAAGTACATCGTCACGGGCGACGGGCACATCCGCCGCTGAGACCCTGCCGTCCGGCATATGCGCGGGGCATAACGGCTCGTGGCGGGGAAGACGTCTCACCCAGCGGATGAATTTCCCTACCGTCTGCCCAAATTGACCCCCCAGGTCTACTCTGGAGAGGTGCCGGAGGACGTGGGGGGCACGCCGTTCCCTGACGGCTGGGAGCCCGACGACGACCACGACCGCGGAATGTCGGACGAAGAGTTCGCATCCGTGGTCTTCGACGAGGCCTTCGTACGGGCGGCCGTAGTACACGAGCCGACCGCCGTCGAGCGTCTCCTTGCCGCCGCGCAGGCCAGAGCCGAGGCCTCCGAGGCCGAAGCGCGCCGCGCCCAGCACGGCAGAGGCGCACGGGACGACCTCTTCGAGGACGCGTACGGGCGCGAATTCGGCCATGATCCGGAACTTGACGAGCTGGACGACTCGGATCTCGTCGAGGGCCGCTACGGCGCCCCGGGGACCTACGGCAAACAGGTCCGCTGGCACCGCCCCGTCGCCTGGCTGCTCGCTCTCGTGATGGGCATCGGCATGGTCGCCCTGGCTTTCTCGGCGGTCTACCGCGGCGCGTCCTCGGGCAGCAGGGACCGCGTCCCGCCCCCGGCCTCCACCGGCGTGGAACAGGGCACGGCGGCGGCACCCTCCGCTTCCGCCGACAACTCCCAGCCACCACTGTCGGCGGCTCCGCGCAAGCCCTGAGCGATCCCCGACCGGCCCCGTGAGAACCTGTCAGAACTTGTCGTGTACCAGGGCGTTTACCTGAGGCTCCAGAGACCTACTCTGAAAGTATGGGCGGTCCAGGAGACCCACCCGAGGGGACGCCCGAGGGCGCTCCCGGTGGTGGTGAGGACGAGTACCGATCCGTCGTCTTCGACGAGTCGTTCGTCCGCGCTGCCCGCCTCCAGGAATTCTCCGCGCAGGAGCGCATGGCCGACCACGCGCCCGCCGTCCGCCGCCGCCCGGCCCTGCGCCGAGGTCTCTCCCGCCAGGCACTGGTCCTGGTCATGCTGATCGCCGTCGCCTTCGGCACCGCGATCTACATGGGCGTACGGCACCCCTACACGACCCCCGCGGCCCAGCAGCCCGCCGAGCCGCTGCGGATGACCGTCATACCGCTGTCCCCCCAGGGCAAGGTGCCGGGAGCGGCCGACGCCGAGTCCCTGTACGCGCACAGTCCCGCCGCGGAGTTCGGCATCGGCGGCGAGGGCATACCCCTGCCGGCCGCGCGGCGCACCGGGCACTTCTCGGACAGCCAGGTCGTGGCCGCCCTGAGCACCGCCAAGGACTACATCGTGGAGTCCTCGCTCTACCCGGCGGTCCTCACCGGCGGACAGATCCGCCCCGCGCGCGTCCTCGTCGACCCGGACCAACTCGACCAGTTCGACCAGAGTTTCGAGCACCCCATCGCCGACGGCCGGCACGAGCCCACCGGATGGCTGGTTCGCTTCGACCCCTCACGCGTCCAGCTGGCCGACCGCAAGATCCGCGTCCAGGGCACCCTCCAGGCCACCGAGATCGACTCGTCCACCCTTGAGGTCACCGCCGACGGAATCTTCGTCTACGCGCTACGGCCGACCGCCTCGGCGGGCTCCGCCGACAAGGCCCAGGTGTCCCTGTTCACCGTCCGCCGCGAACTGCACTTCCGCTTCGACCGCGACGACCTGCGCATGCACCAGGCCCAGATCGTCGTCTCCTACGTCCAGGCCGGGCCGCTGTCCTGCGCCGACGACTCCGTGACCCATCTGCACCCCCTGCTCGCCGGGCAGACCGCCAGGACGGGCGGCCCGGCCGGCACCGACCCGTACGCGACGGGCAGCGCCACGGCGGTGTGCGGATCACTGGCGGCCGGCGCGCAGCCCAAGGTGTGAGTTTCCTGAGTTTCCGCACCTGGGGCCGAGCACCGGATCCATGTGTCCGAGGTCAGTCCCCGTCGCGCGGCGGCGTGTCCGTCGGCGGCTGCTCGGTGCCGTTGGCCGAGTCGGCCGGCGGCTCGTCCTGCGGTGACGTGCTCGCGAAGCCGCCGAAGCCGCGCCGCACCCGGCCGCCCAGGTCGCCCGCGCCGCCGGCGATGTCGCTGACCAGCTTCATCAGCGGGTCCTTGGAGCTCTTCACGTTGGTGGCATAGCTCGCCGCCGACTCGCGGAACGCGTCCGTGACCGAGGTGTCCTTGTCCTCGCTGCGCCGCGGGTAGTGGCCGTCCATGATCCGCTGGTAGTCGCGGGACTCGGCCCACTTCTTCAGCTCGGCGGCCCGCACGGTGGTGAACGGGTGGGAGCGGGGCAGCACGTTCAGGATCTTCAGCACCGAGTCGCGCAGGTCGCCGCCCGACTCGAACTCCTCGGCCTGCTTGAGGAAGGCGTCCACGTTCATCTCGTGCAGGTGGTTGCCGCCCGCGATCTTCATCAGGCCGCGCATCGAGGCCCGCAGGTCCTGGCCGACCAGCAGACCCGCGCGGTCGGCGGACAGCTCCGACTTGCGGAACCACTCGCGCAGTGCCGTCACGATCGCCAGGATCGCGAGGTTGCCCAGCGGGATCCAGGCGACCTTCAGGGCCAGGCTGGTCAGGAACAGCAGGATCGTGCGGTACACCGAGTGGCCGGAGAGGGCGTGGCCCACCTCGTGGCCGACGACCGCCCGCATCTCCTCCTCGTCGAGCAGCTCGACCAGGCCGGTGGTGACGACGATGATCGGCTCGTCCAGGCCGATGCACATCGCGTTGGGCTGCGGGTCCTGGGTGACGTACATCGGCGGGACCTTCTCCAGGTCCAGGATGTAACAGGCGTCCCGCAGCATGTCGTTGAGGTGGCTGAACTGCTGGTCCGACACGCGCACCGAGTCGGAGAGGAACAGCAGCCGCAGACTGCGCTCGGGCAGCAGCCCGCTGAGCGCCTTGAACACCGTGTCGAACCCGGTCAGCTTGCGCAGCGCCACCAGGGCGGAGCGGTCGGCGGGGTGTTCGTACGCACGCGAGGAGATCCCCGGGAAGCGCCTGCGCTGCCTGCTCGGCACGTTCTCGTGCCCGTTCTGCTCGTGGCCGTCTTCGGACATGTGGTCCCCCATGTGCGTGTGAGTGCCCTGAGTGCCCCCGAAGCAGAGCCCAGCCTAGGCGGAGATACCGTGGACGGGCAGTACAGCGAAGGAGTCAACGCATGGAGCCCCATTCCGCAGCCGCCTGGCTCGCAGAGGCCGCGAGCGCCGCCCCCCGGCAAGGGTCGGGGGATCTGCTCAGGGTCGTACTGATCGTGATGTTCCTCGGCTGCATCCTGACCGCGTGGTTCCTGCTGCGCGGGTACAAACAGAAGGACGACTGAGGCGCCCGTCGAGTTCCCTGCCGACGCCCATGTCGACTTCCCCATGGCGGAGTCGGCGTGATCGCCGCCAGGGTGCCCGCTTATCATGGGCCGACATCTTTATCCCGCTCTCCCCCACTCTCGACTTCGCTCGGGCGGGGGGACCCCCATCGGATAGGTTCTGCTGAAGATGAGCTACCACGGCACTGTTGCCCAGTTGGTCACTCTTGCCGCCGAGGGGGAGGGCGGGGGCAACCACGAGAGCCTCCAGCCGATCGTCACCGGTGGCGGCGCGTTCCTCCTCCTCATGCTCCTGCTGTGGATCACCACCCGCTTCAACCGCGACCGCTAGGGTCTGTCCCTTCTGTCCGCCGGACGGGTCTCGGGGCCTTCACACCGGGCCGGTAGGGTCTGCACGCATGGGAGAGCAGGACATGCCTACCGGTCCGGCGAACGACACGACGCGCGGCACGGAGAACCGAATGGTGAACGGCCCGCGCAACAACGGCCCGTCGAACCCCGGCAAGCGCCGTCTCGGCGTCATGGGCGGAACGTTCGACCCGATCCACCACGGACACCTCGTGGCGGCCAGTGAGGTCGCCGCGCAGTTCCACCTGGACGAGGTGGTGTTCGTACCGACCGGCCAGCCCTGGCAGAAGACCGACCGCAAGGTCGCGCTGGCCGAGGACCGCTACCTGATGACGGTGATCGCGACCGCCGAGAACCCCCAGTTCTCGGTGAGCCGTATCGACATCGACCGCGGTGGCCCCACCTACACCACGGACACCCTGCGCGACCTGCGCGCGATCAACCCCGACGCGGACCTCTTCTTCATCACCGGCGCCGACGCCCTCGGCCAGATCCTGACCTGGCGGGACGCGGAGGAACTGTTCTCCCTCGCGCACTTCATCGGGGTCACCCGGCCCGGCCACACCCTGACCGACCCGGGTCTCCCGGAGGGCGGCGTCTCGCTGGTCGAGGTTCCCGCGCTCGCCATCTCCTCCACAGACTGCCGTGCGAGAGTCGCGAAGGGAGATCCCGTCTGGTACCTGGTGCCCGACGGAGTCGTGCGCTATATCGACAAGCGCGAGCTGTACCGCGGCGAGTGAGCCGAGAGGGGCACCGGTGAACGACCGATACGACGCCGGGTACGGCGGCGACCAGTACGAACTCGTCGGCTACGACGAGTACAACCAGCCTGTCTACCGTCAGGTCCCGGTCCAGCAGACCCAACAGCCCCCGCAGCAGCAGCCGTACGACCCGTACGGACAGCAACAACAGGGCTATGCCTACGACCCGTACGCGACCGGCACGCAGCAGCAGACCGCCGCCGCGTACGACACGGGCCCGCAGGCGCCCCAGTCCGGCTACGACCCGTACGCCACCGGGACGACGACGGCCTACGACCCCTACGGGCAGACCGCGGCAAGCGGACAGCAGCCCCGGGTGGCCGAGCAGACCGCCTACATCCCGCAGCAGGCCGGGCCGGCCGAGGACACCGAAGCCCCGGACACCCCGGACGCGCGTGAACGGGATCACAACACCGGGCAGTTCGCCTTCGTGGAGGAGCCGACCGACGACTCCGAGGACGTCATCGACTGGCTGAACTTCACCGAGAACCGCACCGAGCGCCGCGAGGAGGCCAAGCGCCGGGCCCGCGGCCGTATGGTCGCCCTCGTCGTGGTCCTGGCGCTGGTCGTGTCCGGCGGTGTCGGCTACCTCTGGTACGCCGGGAAGCTCCCCGGAGTGTCCTCGTCCGCCTCGAAGTCCGGTACGACGACGGCCGCGGGCGCCCAGAACCGCGATGTGATCGTCGTCCACCTGCACAACACCTCGGGGGGCGGCACCTCCACGGCGCTGCTCGTGGACAACACCACCATCAAGCAGGGCACCACCGTCCTGGTGCCCAACTCCCTCGCCCTCACGGACGACGACGGCAACACCACGACGCTGGCCAAGTCGGTCGACGACGACGGCTCCTCCGGGACGCGCGACGAACTCGACACGGTCCTCGGCACCAACATCGAGGGCACCTGGCGGCTGGACACCCCCTACCTCCAGAACCTGGTCGACCTCGTCGGCAACATCAACGTCGACACCAACGTCGCCGTACCCGACCCGGCCGCGAAGAAGAAGAGTGCCGCGCCCCTCGTCCACAAGGGCAAGGACCAGACCCTCAGCGGCAACATGGCCGTCGCCTACGCCACCTACCGGGCCTCCGGGGAGGCCCAGAACGCCCAGCTGGAGCGGTTCGGGCAGGTCATGCAGGGCGTCCTGCGGCAGCTGACCTCCGACCCGACGGCGGCGACGACGACCGTGCAGACGCTGGCCCAGATCCTCGACCCGTCGCTGACCGACAAGGACCTCGGCACCTTCCTCGCCAAGCTCGCCGACCTCGCCAAGGGCGGCGCCTACAAGACGGCCCTGCTGCCCGTCCAGAACGACGGCACCATGACCGCGCAGGCCTCCGCGAGCGTCGTCAAGGACGTCCTCGGCGGCACCGCGAAGAGCCCCGACGAGGGCTCGGCGGTCCGGGTCGCCGTCCAGAACGCCACCGGCGTCAAGGACGACACCGAGAAGGCCCGCGTCGTCCTCCTCAACGGCGGCTTCACCTTCCTGGAGGCCGGTACTGCGGCCGCGGCCTCGGCCACGTCCAAGGTCACGTACTCCGGCCCGGCCGACAAGGAGAACGCCACCGAGGTAGCCAAGACCCTGGGCCTGCCCACCAGCACCGTGACCAAGGGCACGGTCTCCGCGAACGCGGACGTCTCGGTGGTCCTGGGCGAGGACTACAAGCCGTCGTCGTCCTCATGACGACCACGTAGGGGACGACGACGTAGTGGCTGTGTGACGGAGAGCACGCCCCGGAGCCGAAGCCGGTGTCCCGACCGGTGTCCGGGGCGTGATCCGTTATTCACGTGGGGTGCCGTCCGCGGTCCGTGAGACCCTTGAGGTCTGTTGACCGCCGACCGAAAGCCGCGTAGTGACCGCCACTGACCGCTCCATCGAGCTCATCTCCGCCGCCGCCCAGGCGGCCGCCGACAAGCTCGCGCACGACATCATCGCCTACGACGTCAGCGATGTGCTGTCGATCACGGACGCCTTCCTGCTGGCCTCCGCTCCCAACGACCGTCAGGTCAAGTCGATCGTCGACGAGATCGAGGAGCGGCTGAACAAGGAACTCGGCGCCAAGCCGGTGCGCCGCGAGGGCGACCGTGACGCCCGCTGGATCCTGCTCGACTACGTCGACATCGTCGTCCACGTCCAGCACAGCGAGGAGCGTGTCTTCTACGCCCTGGAGCGGCTGTGGAAGGACTGCCCCGAGCTGGACCTCCCCGCCGAGGCCAAGGCCACCCGCGGCAAGGGTGCCGAGCACGCCAAGCTGCGGGCCGAGGAGGACGCCTCCGAGTTCGGGGAGGTGCGGTGACCGCGGGCGCGGACGGCCGCAAGGCCGGCCGGGGCCGCCGCGTCATCCTGTGGCGGCACGGCCAGACCGCCTGGAACGTGGAGCGCCGCTTCCAGGGCACCACGGACGTCGAGCTGACCGACACCGGCATCGGCCAGGCCCGCCGGGCCGCCCGGCTGCTGGCCTCCCTCAAGCCCGACGCGATCGTCGCCTCCGACCTGAAGCGGGCCGCGAACACGGCCGCCGAGCTGGCCGCCCTCACCGACCTCGACGTCACCCACGACGAGGGCCTGCGGGAGACCTACGCGGGCGTCTGGCAGGGGCTGACGCACGAGGAGATCATCGGCCGCCACGGCGAGGAGTACGCCGCGTGGAAGCGCGGGGAGCCGGTGCGCCGCGGCGGCGGCGAACTGGAGACCGAGGTCGCCGACCGGGCCGCCCCCGTCGTGCTGCGGCACGCCGAGAAGCTGCCCGAGGACGGCACCCTCGTGGTGGTCAGCCACGGCGGCACGATCCGTACCACCATCGGGCGTCTCCTCGGTCTGGAGTCCCAGCACTGGGAGAGTCTCGGCGGCCTGTCCAACTGCTGCTGGTCCGTGCTCGGCGAGGGTGCCCGCGGCTGGCGCCTGCTGGAACACAACGCCGGCACGCTCCCGGAACCGGTGCTCGGCGACGACGACTGAGCGGCCCTCCAGGGCCCCGACCCCGGATTTCACTTTCCGGCAGGTCGCAGGCTAAAGTTCTTCTTGTTCGCCCCGCCGAGCGGGGCGAAACACCATGCGGCTCGGCCGCGTGGCACGAGGGGCTATAGCTCAGTTGGTAGAGCGCCTGCATGGCATGCAGGAGGTCAGGAGTTCAATTCTCCTTAGCTCCACAGATCGACACTCTCGAGTTGTCAGAGACCGGGAGCCGTCCAAGATCGCTTCGATGAGATCCCGTCCCGTTCAGGGGCGGGATTTTTTCGTCCCTGGCGGCACTGCCGGGCGACGGCGCGCCTCGGGGCCGTACTGTACGTGGCGTACGTCGGCGCGGGGGCCGGGCCCCTCGCCGCCCGCGGTCCGAGGCCGGGTCGCGGTTTTCGGCACACTGTTCTTCGACCGGCTTGAGTCACTTGGGGCCCCGGAGGCGTATACCTCTGCGAAGGCGCTTCTGGCGGGCGTGTTCGCCCTGGCGGGGACGGCCGCGGTGGGTGCCGTGTCCGGACTGGTACTAAGGCGTCGCTGACCGTATTGGTCCGGCCGTGGCAGAATCAAACGGCCGGAAGGGGGCGCGGCCCGACGGGAGGGAGTAGCGATGCCTGCGAGCATCATCGAGGAGGTCGACCACCTCTTCGATGCGGCGTTGATACGGGATACGATCACCCGCCTGAGCTGCCCTTCCTGCGGTTCCGCCCACGTGGCCCAAGTCCTCGGGGACAACGGCGGAGTTTCCTACGTGTGCACGGCCTGCGGCCACAGCTGGAGCTGATCGATGGGTGCACACAGGCGAAAGTGCGACTGGTGCGGCAGTGGGACGCCGATCGTCCGTGACATGGAACCGGTGAATCCCGACTACCAGTACTGGTGCGAGGAGTGCGCGCGGGCGCTGATCATAAAGGGCGACCCGATCGAGACGTACCGCGAACTCGAGGGTGAGCCGATCTACGGTCGACTCCTGGAAGAACACTGCACGTTGAAGCGGTTCTATTCGTTCGTCACCGCCTGACCCCGGCCGGGACCCCGCGAGGAGGTCCCGGCGAGCACGGCGACGGAAACGGATTTGGTGGTCCACGGGGTCGCCCGGTAATGTTGGCGTCGCCGCCGGGGAGACCCGGTAGCACATCGCAAGGGGCTATAGCTCAGTTGGTAGAGCGCCTGCATGGCATGCAGGAGGTCAGGAGTTCAATTCTCCTTAGCTCCACAGAAGTCGAAGGCGGGTCATCCCATGGGATGACCCGCCTTCGCTGTGTCCAGGGGGAGTTGCCCCGGTCATGGAGCGGCGGGCCGCCCCTGAGAGGGGTCGGCCCGCCGTCTGTGTGCTCTGCTCAGCGGCCCAGGGCCCGCCGGCCGCGGCCCTGGGACAGGACCGGCAGGTTGCGGGCCGGGCCCTTGTCCCGCGCGGTCTCCTCCTCCAGGCGCAGGGCGAGCGCCGGGCAACGGCGCACCGCGCGGAGCGCCTTCGCCTCCGCGTAACGCGGCACCTGGGCCTGCGCGACGGTGGGGAAGCCGTCGGCGCCGAGTTCGAAGACCTCCGGGAGGATGTCCGCGCACAGACCGTGGCCCCGGCACAGCGTCCAGTCGACGTAGATCTTCTGACGGCTGGGACCGCTCTCCTCGGCCTCCGCGCCGCTGGTGATGCCCGCGGGGAGCTGGCCGCCCTCGAAGAGCGGCAGAACGCCCTCCACGGGCCTTCCGCAGCCGTTTCCGAGGACGTGGGCGGCGAGGTCGTCCGTGAACGCCTTGATGGTCGACTCCAGGAACATCGCGGAGCCGTCGGGGTGCGAGCACGCGCCACGCCGCTTCACGGCCTTGGCGACCTGCTTGAGCGCCTCCAGGGCGGCCGGGCCGCCGCCGTTGAGGATGTCCTCCATGCCGCGCGCGGCGGCGGGCAGACCGAGGTAGCAGGGACCGCACTGTCCCGCGCTCTCGTCGGCCAGCCACTGGGCCACGCGCAGCGACTCGCCCAGGGGGCAGGTCTCCTGGGCGATCGGCATGATGGCGCCCGCGCCGAGCGCACCGCCCACCGCGTCCAGGGAGTTGCGGGAGACGATCGCCTCGTTGACCGTCGCCGCGTCGATCCACTTGCCGTGGTAACCGCCCGTCAGCACACCCTGGGGGACCGGCGGGGCGCCGGCCAGCTGCAGGACGTAGCGCAGCGGTACGCCTGTGGGGACCTCGATCACCATGGGGCGGGCGACCGCACCGGAGACCGTGAGCATGACGGTGCCGGGCTCGTCGTAGAGGCCGGTGTTGCCGTAGCGCTCGGGGCCGATGCGGGCGGCGATGGCGAGTTGGGCGAAGGTCTCGGCGTTGGAGAGCAGGGTGGGGACGCCGCCGACGCCGTTCTGGGAGGCGCTGACCTTGCGGCCGGGCGGGATCGCCGGGCCGCCGTCGATCGAGCGGATCAGGGACGCGGCGGCGCCGGTGACCATGCGGACCGGGTTGCGCTGGACGAACGCCTTCAGGGCCGAGCGGCGGGTGTTGCTCAGGCCGCGTTCGGCGAGCGCCGCCTCCATGGAGCGCTGCGTCGACTCCCGGGTGACCCCCACCACGAGCGTGCGGGCACCCAGGGCCTCGGCGACCAGGAGGGCGCCGTCCAGGATGAGGTGCGGGGCACGGTTGATGAGCACCGTGTCCTTGCGGCAGGCCGGTTCGTCCTCACTGCCGTTGACGACGACGACCGGCCGTACGCCGCGTTTGATCGCCGCTTCGGCGACCGACCGCAGCTTCTTGTGGAAGGGGAAGCCCGCGCCGCCGCGGCCCTTCAGGTTGATGGCCTCGGACAGCTTCGCGAGCTGCTCCCCGCCCATCGGTTCGAGCGGCCCGTGGACCTTGAGGTGCATGGGCAGGTCGAGTCTCTCGACAAGGTCGAAGCCCGATGTGAGCTGAGGAAGCCCGACGACGCGGACTTCCGGGACGTCGGGCAGGGCCTCGTTCACCTATAGCCTCCGGAAGGCGTGTTCCAAGGTTCGCCCGAGCCGCCCTGCGCGTCGAAGTCGTACGAAGCGTTGGGCGTTTGATCAGTGGCGGGACCGCTGTTGTACGTGTCATTGGGGTTGTACGTACCGGAGGCACCGTTCGACTCACCGGTGTCGTACACATATCCCTCGCCGTACCCGCCCGTGCCCGGATTGTTGTTGTACGTCGGGATGTTGTACCCGGTGTCCTGGAGCGGGTCGTAGGCCGACGGGGGCGCCTCGCCGACCGGCGGCGGGGACGGGATCGGCCAGCTGCCGGAGACGCTGCCGCCGCTGTCCACGCGCGGGACCCCCTGCGTGTTCTGCATGTCCATCGGCACGTTCATGCGCGCGGTCTGGTCGGTGACGTACGGCATCTGACCGGTGGACTCCGGCGTGGCGGTGCGATAGGCGGCGGCGAAACCGTTCGTGTCGGCCACCGGGGTCATGGACCTCGTCTCGTACTGGGCGGCGGGGTCCATACGCGGGATCGACCCGGTGTCGGTGAACGAGGGCTGCTGCGCGGGGCGTCGGCCCTCGGCCGGACGGCGGCTCTCGTAGCCGGGCAGCGCCGACTCGGCCACGCGGCCCCGGCTCGCGTCGAGTTCGTCGAGACCCGGCCGCTCCTCGTTGCCCAGGAGCATGGCGACCTTGTCGGCGAACTTCCGCTTGAAGGGGCGGGGTGCCGAGCGCAGGGCGAGGGCGGCGGCGACCCCGACCAGGCACAGCTCGTACGAGATCATGAAGAACGGCTTCGCCGCGCGGCCCGCGAACAGGCCGTGGACCAGCGCCGCGCACCAGGCCGGATAGGCCAGCATGTGCATCGCGCGCCAGCGGGCGGCGACCGGGGCCGGGGAGGCGAACTGGTTGCGCAGGGCGCCGGTGATGCCCACGAAGATCATGAGCAGGCCGGCCAGGGAGCCGAGGCCGATGAGTCCGGCGCTGCCCTTGACGCCGAGGCTGAAGGGGATCAGCGCGGCGATCAGGACGGTGTGGTCGAGCGCCAGCTTGACCGTGATGTGGATCACGAGGAACGCGATCGAGCCGACGGCGGTCACCCGGTGGATGCCCTGGGCCACGATCCGCTGGCGGATGTTGAGGACGACCCGGTCCTGGGCGACCAGCCCCCAGATCACCGAGCAGGTGAGGGAGACGAGCGAGAGGACGCCCGCGCCGAAGTTGAGGAAGCTCTGTACCTGGCTGCCTCCGAGCAGCACGAACACAGGTATGAAGATGAGGACGACGAGGCTCACCACGCCATAGGCCGAACGGCCCGGCTTGGGGAGCGAACTGGTACTACGACGAGGGTTCATGGGGGCAACTCCGAGCAGTATCGGGAAAGCGGTCCCGCTGCCGAACTCTAAGTGGCTCCATACCGGTGGGTACGAGGTTTGAGTTATTGCGTTGTTATCAAACGACTATGCGGTTGTACTGATGTCCCTTAGGGGGCGTTACGCGAAGTAACCCTTGACCTTGGGGCGGTGCTGCGTGCGATGCGCGGGGGCATCTAGAAGGCATACGGAAGCGCGTCGCGTTGTGCTCAAGCGCTGCGGTACCCTCATGCCATGCGTGCCGTACGCCTTCTGCTTAGCGAGCCGCGCTGATCAGTCCCGACCACCGGTGAACGGTGAGGTCGGAATCGGCGCGGCGTCCCCTCCTGTGCGAGGGGATTTTTCATTTGGTGGATGTCACACCCCGAATGTCGCAGCCGCCGGCAGAGACGATCGATGGAGTTTTGGATCATGAGCGAGACGAACCCCGCTGCCGCCGCCGAGGTGGTCGCCCCGCACCGCTACACGGCCGCCATGGCCGCGGACATCGAGGCACGCTGGCAGGACTTCTGGGAGGCCGAGGGTACCTACGAGGCGCCGAACCCGAGCGGCGACCTGGCAGGCGACCCCGAGCTGGCCGCCCGGCCCAAGAAGTTCATCATGGACATGTTCCCGTACCCCTCCGGCGCGGGCCTGCACGTAGGCCACCCCCTGGGCTACATCGCCACCGATGTGTTCGCCCGGTTCCAGCGGATGACCGGCCACAACGTCCTGCACACCCTGGGCTTCGACGCCTTCGGCCTGCCCGCCGAGCAGCACGCCGTGCAGACCGGTGAGCACCCCCGGATCACCACCGTGGCGGCCATCGACAACATGAAGTCCCAGCTGCGCGCGCTGGGCCTGGGCCACGACAAGCGCCGGTCGTTCGCCACGATCGACCCCGAGTACTACAAGTGGACCCAGTGGATCTTCCTGCAGATCTTCAACTCCTGGTACGACGACGAGGCCGACAAGGCCCGCCCGATCGCCGCGCTGATCGCCCAGTTCGAGTCCGGTGAGCGTGCCGTACCGGGCCACACGCGCGCGTGGCAGGCGCTGACCGCCGTCGAACGTGCCGACGTCCTGGGCGAGTTCCGCCTGGCGTACGCCTCCGAAGCGCCCGTCAACTGGTGCCCGGGCCTGGGCACCGTACTGGCCAACGAGGAGGTCACCGCCGACGGCCGCTCCGAGCGCGGCAACTTCCCCGTCTTCAAGGCCAAGCTGCGCCAGTGGAACATGCGGATTACCGCCTATGCCGACCGGCTGCTGGCGGACCTGGAGCAGCTGGACTGGCCCGAGGCCATCAAGCTGCAGCAGCGCAACTGGATCGGCCGCTCCGAGGGCGCCCGCGTCGACTTCCCTGTCGACGGCGAGCACGTCACCGTCTTCACCACGCGCCCCGACACCCTGTTCGGCGCGAGCTACATGGTGCTGGCGCCGGAGCACCCCCTGGTCGACAAGTTCACCCCGGCCGCCTGGCCCGAGGGCACGCACGACGTGTGGACCGGCGGCCACACCACCCCGGTGGAGGCCGTCGCCGCGTACCGCGCGCAGGCCGGCACCAAGTCCGACGTGGAGCGACAGGCCGAGGCCAAGGACAAGACCGGTGTCTTCACCGGCGCGTACGCGACCAACCCGGTCAACGGCGACCGCATCCCCGTCTTCATCGCCGACTACGTACTGATGGGCTACGGCACCGGCGCGATCATGGCCGTCCCCTGCGGCGACCAGCGCGACTTCGACTTCGCGCGCGCCTTCGAGCTGCCGATCCACTGCATCGTCGAGCCCACCGACGGCCGCGGCACCGACACGTCGACATGGGAGAACGCCTTCGGGGCGTACGACGCGAAGATCATCAACTCCTCGAACGACGAGATCTCCCTGGACGGCCTGCCCGTGGCCGAGGCCAAGGCCCGCATCACCGAGTGGATGGCCCGCAAGGGCATCGGCGAGGGCACCGTCAACTTCCGCCTGCGCGACTGGCTGTTCAGCCGCCAGCGCTACTGGGGCGAGCCCTTCCCGATCGTCTACGACGAGGACGGCGTCGCGCACTCGCTGCCCGAGTCGATGCTGCCCCTGGAGCTGCCGGAGGTCGAGGACTACTCGCCGCGCACCTTCGACCCGGACGACGCGAACACGTCCCCGGAGACGCCCCTGTCGCGCAACGAGGACTGGGTCGCCGTCACCCTGGACCTGGGCGACGGCCGAGGCCCCCAGAAGTACCGCCGCGAGACCAACACCATGCCGAACTGGGCCGGTTCCTGCTGGTACGAACTGCGCTACCTGGACCCGCACAACGACCAGAAGCTGGTCGACCCGGCCATCGAGCAGTACTGGATGGGCCCCCGCGCGGGCATGCCGCACGGCGGCGTCGACCTGTACGTCGGCGGCGCCGAACACGCCGTACTGCACCTGCTGTACGCCCGTTTCTGGTCCAAGGTGCTGTTCGACCTGGGGCACATCTCGTCCCCGGAGCCGTTCCACAAGCTGTTCAACCAGGGCATGATCCAGGCCTACGTCTACCGGGACAGCCGGGGCTTCCCGGTGCCGGCCGCCGAGGTCGAGGAGCGCGACGGCGCCTATTACCACCAGGGCGAGAAGGTCTCCCGGCTGCTGGGCAAGATGGGCAAGTCCCTGAAGAACGCGGTCACTCCGGACGAGATGTGCGCCGAGTACGGCGCCGACACCCTGCGCCTGTACGAGATGGCCATGGGCCCGCTGGACGTGTCCCGGCCGTGGGACACGCGCGCGGTGGTGGGCCAGTACCGGCTGCTGCAGCGGCTGTGGCGCAACGTCGTCGACGAGACGACCGGTGAGGTCACGGTCGTGGACGTCCCGGACTCCGACATCGACGTGGAGACGCTGCGCGCGCTGCACAAGGCGATCGACGGTGTCCGCCAGGACCTGCAGGGGCTGCGCTTCAACACGGCCATCGCGAAGATCACCGAGCTGAACAACCAGCTGACCAAGGCGGGCGGGGCGGTACCGCGGTCCGTCGCCGAGTCCCTGGTGCTGCTGGTCGCGCCGCTGGCCCCGCACATCGCCGAGGAACTGTGGCGCAAGCTGGGCCGCACCGACACGGTGGTCCACCAGGAGTTCCCGGTCGCCGACCCGGCGTACGTCGTGGACGAGAGCGTGACCTGCGTCGTGCAGATCAAGGGCAAGGTCAAGGCGCGTCTGGAGGTCTCCCCGACGATCTCCGAGGCCGAGCTGGAGAAGGTCGCGCTGGCCGACGAGAAGGTCGTCGCCGCGCTGGAGGGCGCGGGCATCCGCAAGGTGATCGTGCGGGCGCCGAAGCTGGTGAACATCGTTCCGGCGTAGCGGTCGCAGTGGGTGTGGTCGCGGTCGATCGACAGGCCGCGGCGGGTCCCTCGGGGTAGTCCCCTACGGGCAGGTTCGGGGTTCTGGTGGAACTCCGGACCTGCCCGTTGCGTTTACCGTTGAAGAGCGGCGCGGCGTGCGCCGCCCCAAGCCGGTGGAGGAGCGTTGGAAGCCGTGATCGCAGTCTTCGCCCTTCTCTTCCTGCTGTTCGTGGTTCTCGGTGGCTACGCCGCGGTGAAGGCGATCGGCGCGGCCAAGCGCGGCGTCGACCGCACCGTCGCGCAGGCCCGGCGCACGGTCGAGGACCACACCCTGCGCGCCAAGTCCTTCGCCCAGCCCGGACCGCAGGGACAGGTCGCCCAACTCCGGCTCGCGCTGCGCACGTCGATGCGCGCGACCCAGGACGCGCTGCACGCGGGCGTGACCGAGGACGAGTCCCTCAAGGAGTCCCTGGGCCTCTTCGAGCGGCTCAGCGCGCACGGCCGCGAACTCGACGGCGAACTCAGGCGACTGGAGTCCGAGCCGGACCGCGGCACGCTCGCCGAGCGACTGCCCGCCCTGCGCGAGCGCACCGAGCGCATCACGAAGTCGGCGGACTCGCTGCGCTGGGCGGCCCGCGACCGCGCCGGCCGCTTCGCGGAGGACGACCTGGACGCGCTGAGCGCCCAGATAGACGTGGAGGCCGGTGCCCTGCGGCACTGGACGAAGTCGGAGCACGCGCCACCCCCGTGGCCCGACGCCCCGCCCGCCGACGCCACGACGGGCCGGCAGACCTGGCCGGAGACCCCGCGCTCCCGCCCCGCCGAGGAACCGGCCCCGTCCGCCATCACCCCGCCGGGACGGCGCCCGACCTACCCCTGGCAGAAGAAACCCCGCCCGGAGAGCACGACTTGATCGGGCGGCACGGCCCGGTCCGCCGGCCCGTGGTGATCCGGCCGGTTCCGGCCCAGGTGAGAGGGGTCGGGCTGCCGTCCGGCCGTTGCGACAGGTAACCTCCAGCTCATGTCCCGCCATGTCGCGATCGTCACCGATTCAACGGCCTACCTGCCGCCGCTGACGATGGAGCGCCACGGCATCACAGCGGTGCCGCTGACCGTGGTCCTCGGCGACCGGGCGCTCGAAGAGGGCACCGAGATCTCGACCCGCTCCCTGGCCCAGGCCCTGCAGAAGCGGCGCCCGGTCACCACCTCGCGCCCCAGCCCCCAGCTCTTCGCGGAGACCTACCGCAGGGTCGCCGAGTCCGGCGCCACCGGCATCGTCTCCCTCCACCTCTCCGCCGAACTCTCCGGCACCTACGACGCGGCGGTCGTCGCGGCGCGCGAGGCACCGGTGCCGGTGCGGGTCGTGGACACCGGGATGGTCGCGATGGCCCTCGGCTTCTGCGCGCTCGCCGCGGCCGAGACGGCGGAGGCGGGCGGCACGGTGGACGAGGCCGTCACGGCCGCCGAGAAGCGCGCCGCCGGTACCTCCGCCTACTTCTACGTCGACACCCTCGACTATCTGCGCCGGGGCGGCCGAATCGGCGCGGCACAGGCCCTGTTGGGCTCCGCGCTCGCTGTGAAGCCTCTGCTCCAGCTGGAGGGCGGGCGCATCGAACTCCTGGAGAAGGTTCGGACGGCGTCGAAGGCGATCGCCCGTCTGGAGGAACTCGCGGCGGACCGGGCGGGCAGCGCGCAGGTAGACATCGCCGTTCACCATCTCTCCGCGCCCGAGCGGGCGTCGGCTCTCGCGGACCGGTTGCGGGCGCGGGTGCCCGGGCTGGTGGATCTGCATGTGAGCGAGGTCGGGGCGGTGATCGGGGCGCATACCGGGCCCGGGTTGTTGGGGGCTGTGGTTTCGCCGCGGTGACGGATGCCAGCGGGGGTGACGGATCCCGGCGGGGTGACGTTCGTGGGCCGGTGGTCCGTGTGGGTGACGGAGTTGTCCACAACTGGCCGGTCGTCCCCGGGAATTGACCAAGATCATCGCGAAGTCGCGGAATGTCCGATCCTCGGCGCATGGCACTTCGATCACGCTCACGCACAGCGACCGCGACCAGCGGCCCGGGCCGCGCCCCGTCCTCCGACGGCCGCACCCGGCATCGCCGCCTGCCGACCCGGGGGCGGGCACATCGGCAGGCTTCGGCGGAGGAACTTCGGCGACGCGCGGAGGTGCTGTTCGCTGAACGGGGCGGGGAGCGGGGGGAGTTGGGGGACGGGCCGCCGGGTGGGGAGCCGGGCGTGGGGGACGGCGAGGACTCTCGTCCGGCGGTGGCCGAAGGTGCGGGGCGTCATGTTCCACCCGCGACCGAGGCGATGGGGCGTTCTGTTCCGCCTGTGGTGAGGGCGTCGGGGCTTCGTTCTCCGGTGCCGGCCGATGCCGGTCCGTGGGCTGTTCCGGGGTTGGGGCAGCGGGCGGTCCCGGTGGCGTCGTCGGCGGGTGTTGCCGTGGCGCCTGATGTCCCGTACATCGAAGGCGCCGGCCATGCCGGAGACTTCGGCGGTACCGGAGAAGCCGCTGTCGGCGGCGATCGTACGGCCGGGCCCTGGCGGGAGCGGGTCGGGCCGGCTCTGCGGGAGCGGATGCCGGTGTGGGTGCAGACGCGGTGTGGGCTGGAGCGGCGGAGCGCGGTCGCGCTCGGTGTGCTGCTTGTCGTGGCCGCGGTGTTCGCCGTGCAGCATTTCTGGGCGGGCCGGACCCAGCCCGTGCGGGCACCGGACGTGGTGCGGGCGGTGGCTCCCTACGCGGGCGGGGACGCGGGTGGGAGTGGGGGTGAGGACGGGAGCGGGGCCGCCGGCAAGGCGGGTGGGTCGCGCGTTTCGTCGGCCGGAGTGCGGGGCGCTGCGAGCGCGGCCGGGACCGAGATCGTCGTGGACGTCAGTGGCAAGGTCCGTGCGCCCGGGGTTCATCGGCTTCCGGCCGGTTCGCGGGTGACCGATGCGCTGCGTGCGGCGGGTGGGGTGCGCCCGGGTACGAACACCGAGGGGCTCAACCGCGCGCGGTTCCTCGTGGACGGCGAGCAGATCGTCGTCGGCGGTCCGGCACCGGCGGCGGTGCCCGGCGCGGGCGGTGCGAACACCGCGGGGGTGGCGGGCTCGGTGGGTTCCGTCGGGGGAGCGGCTCCGACGGCCCCCATCTCGCTCAACACGGCCACCGCGGACCAGCTCAACTCCCTGCCGGGCGTGGGTCCGGTGCTGGCCCAGCACATCATCGACTACCGCACCCAGCACGGCGGCTTCCGCTCGGTGAACGAGCTGCGCCAGGTCAACGGCATCGGCGACCGCCGCTTCGCCGATCTGCGGAATCTGGTGCAGCCATGATCCGCGTGCGCGACGATCCGCCCGAGTCCGCGACGCGTCGTCGCCCTAGTGCGAAGGACGACGGCTCCTCGCCGCCTCGCCGAGACGTGCACGCCGCCGCCGGGAATCGACGGGGTGCCGCACACCCCCACCAGGAAGGGCCGACGGACCTACGACTCGTACCGCCCGCGCTCGCGGCCTGGGCGACGGCGGCACTGGCGCTGGACGCGTCGCCGGCCTGGGTCACCGGGATCGCCCTCGCGGCGCTGATGGTGGCTCTCGTACTGCTCCTGGTGACAGGGCGGAGGGGCGGCGGCCGTATCTCTTCACAGCTGGACGCACACCCTGACCCCTCACCGGAAGAAGTCCGCCTGGCACCGCCGACGCGGCAGGCCGTATGGCCCCGGGCCTCGATCGCCGCCCTGCTCCTCTCCATCGCCGCGGCTGCCGCCTCCGCCGGGCTGCACGGGGCCGATCTGCGCCGTGGGCCGGTGCCGGAGTTGGCGCGGGAGTACGCGGCCGTCACCGCGGAGGTGGAGGTCGGTTCCGATCCACGGCTGACCCGGCCCCGGATCAGTGGGGATCACGCGGCTCCGGTCTCCGTGCTGATCGAGGCCGAGGTGCGACGGGTGGAGGAGACGGACGGGACCGTCGTGGAAACGCGGGCGCCGGTGTTGTTGATCGTCGATCCGGGCTCGTCCGCCAAGGGAGCGGGAAGGTTTGGCGGGGCACGGGGTTCCGGTGGTGGGCCGGGGCGTTCGCCCTGGCTCGGGCTGCTTCCTTCGACGCGGGTGAGGGTGACCGCGCGGTTGGCGCCCCCGCTGACGAGCGGGGACCGGGTCGCGGCCGTGCTGCGGGTGCGGAACCAGCCGGTGCCGGAGGTGGTGGGGGAACCGACCGGAGCACAGCGGTTCGCGGGACGGTTGCGGGCCGGGCTGCGCGAGGCCACCGACGGGCTGCCGGCGGACGCGCGGGCCCTGCTGCCCGGGCTGGTCGTCGGCGACACGGCACGCATCACACCCGAACTGGACGAGGCCTTCAAGGAGACCGACCTCGCACACACCCTCGCCGTCTCCGGAAGCAACCTCACCATCCTGCTGGCTCTCCTCATCGGACCACCCGGCCTCGCCCAGCACATCGAACGCCGGGGCCTGGCACCGCGCTTGGGGATCTCCCTCAGGGCGACGGCGCTGCTCGGCGGGGTGCTCACACTCGGATTCGTCGTCGTGTGCCGGCCCGACCCGAGCGTGCTGCGGGCCGCGGCCTGCGGAGCCGTCGCGCTGCTCGCCCTGGCGACCGGACGCCGCAGATCACTGATCCCGGCCCTGGCGACGGCCGTACTGCTCCTGGTGCTCTACGACCCGTGGCTGGCCCGCAGTTACGGCTTCCTGCTCTCCGTGCTGGCCACCGGCGCCCTGCTCACGCTCGCGCCGCGCTGGAGCGAGACGCTGCGACGGCACCGGGTTCCGCCGCGGCTGGCCGAGGCGGTGGCCGCCGCTGCCGCAGCGCAGGCCCTGTGCGCGCCGGTCGTGGCCGTGCTGTCGGCGCGGGTCAGCCTGGTTGCCGTGCCGTGCAACCTGCTCGCGGAGATCGCCGTCGCACCGGCCACTGTGCTGGGCTTCGCCGCGCTGGCGACGGCACCGGTGGCGATGCCGGTGGCCAAGGTCCTTGCCTGGGGCGCGAGTTGGCCCGCCGGATGGATCGCGGACGTCGCGCGGACCGGCGCGGCGCTGCCGGGTGGGGGAGTGGACTGGCCGGGCAGTTGGACCGGGGCGCTGCTGCTCGCCGTGGCCGTAGCGGTCCTCGTGCTGGTCGGGCGACGGCTGTTGAGGCATCCCTGGCTGTGCGGTGTCTGCGGGTTGCTCCTGCTGCTGGTCGTGGTGGAACCGGCGCCGCTCACCCGGGTGATCACGGGATGGCCGCCGCCGGGCTGGCGGTTCGCGATGTGCGATGTCGGGCAGGGTGACGCGACGGTGCTCGCGGCGGGCGAGGGCGCCGGCGTGGTGGTGGACGCCGGACCCGATCCGAAGCTGGTCGACCAGTGTCTGCGCACCCTCGGCATCACCAGGATTCCGCTTGTCGTCCTGACCCACTTCCACGCCGACCACGTGGCGGGACTGCCCGGGGTGTTGCGGGGCCGTTCGGTCGGCGCCATCGAGACGACGTCCTTCGAAGAACCCGCGGACCAGGCCGAGTTCGTCAGGAGAGCGGCGGCGGAACGGCACATCCCGATCACCCGTGCCGTGGCCGGGGAACAGC
Source organism: Streptomyces sp. NPDC088350 (assembly GCF_044753545.1). NCBI lineage: Bacteria > Bacillati > Actinomycetota > Actinomycetes > Kitasatosporales > Streptomycetaceae > Streptomyces > Streptomyces sp. NPDC088350. Next base: position 356,731 of record NZ_JBIVNL010000004.1, read on the forward strand.
GACGCACCGGTCCGCTCTCCTGGCAGGTGCTGTGGCCCCCGCCACGCCCGGCGCCGGACCCGGACGGCCCGAACGACGCCAGCGTCGCCCTGCTGGTACGGACGGCCGGGCTGCGCCTGCTGCTGCTCGGGGACCTCGAACCCCTGGCCCAGCAGGAGCTGTTGAGGTCACCGGCGGCCGGTCTGCTGGGAGGGGTGGACGTGCTCAAGGTCGCCCACCACGGTTCGGCCTACCAGGACCCGGATCTGATACGCAGGGTGGCCCCGCGGCTGGCGCTGATCTCCTGCGGTGAGCACAACGTCTACGGGCACCCCGCCCCGAGCACGGTCGCGGCGCTGCGGGCCATGGGCGCGGTGGTCCTGCGGACGGATGTGGACGGGGCGCTGGCGGTGGGAGGCGCGGGGGACGGGCTCCAGGTGACACGGGACTGACGGCATCGGCGCTTGGCCGCAGGCGGAGCCAGACTGGGGGCATGAATCCCGCACAGGTTGACGCCTATCTCCGCCGGCTGGGAGTCCAGCGCCCGGCGCGGCCCACCGTCGATGTCCTGCGCGAGCTGCATCTGCGCCATCTGCGGACCGTGCCCTTCGAGAATCTGTCGGTTCATCTGGGAGAGGAGATCGTGCTGGAGGAGAAGCGGCTGCTGGACAAGGTGGTGGGCGCGGGAAGGGGAGGGTTCTGCTACGAACTGAACGGACTGTTCGGCGCGTTGCTCACCGCGCTGGGCTTCGAGGTCACGCTGCTCGCGGCGCGGGTGCACGGGGACGAGGGGCGGCTGGGCATTCCGTACGACCATCTCGCGCTGCGGGTGCGGACGGGGGACGGGGACGGAGGCAGGGACGGGGACGGGGACGACGGCGTGTGGCTGGCCGACGTCGGGTTCGGGACGCACAGTCACTATCCGCTGGCCTATGAGGAGCGGGGTGAACAGAAGGACCCCGGCGGTACGTTCAGCGTTGTCGCGTCGGGGCCGGACGGGGACCTGGACGTGCTCCGGAACGGAAAGCCCGAGTACCGCCTGGAGGTGCGCCCCCGGGTGCTCGGTGACTTCGTGGCCGGGGCGTGGTGGCACAGCACCTCGCCCGTGTCGCACTTCACCCGGTCACTGGTCTGCTCACGGCTCACGGACGACGGCGGGAGGATCACGCTCAGCGGTCGCGGGCTGACGGTGACGGCGCCGGACGGTACCCGGGACGTACGTGAACTGGCCACGGACGAGGAGGTGTTGGCGGTGTACCGGGAGCGGTTCGGGATCGAGCTGGGGGAGGTGCCGACGGTGCGCGAGCCCGCGTAGCCCGGGTGGGTGCGCGCGAGCCCGCGGTCGTGCCGGAAAATGTCCTCGTGAGCGATGTGAGACATGTGCTGGTACTGCCCGACCGTGACGCGGCCCAGGAGGCGGCGGAGGTGATCGGGGAGCGGTTCGCGCTCGACGAGGAGCCGCGGTTGGTGCGGGACGCGCTGGCCGGTGAGGACGATGCCGAGGACGCGCAGTGGCTTCTCGTGCTGCGGGACGAGGAGGGGCGGCTCGATCCCGGGGAGCTGGACGCGTTCGCGGGGGAGTGGGACGGCTGGCGCGAGGAGCCGTAGCAGCCGCCGGGTCCGCTACCGGCCCCGCACCCGCATCCCGGCACCCCACCCGCACCCCCCCCGCTCGTACCCCGAGTGTCAGTGGCGCGTGCGATGCTTTACGAGATGGCCAGGAAGACTGCGAATGACGACCCTCTCGCCCCGGTGACGCTTGCCGTGGGCCAGGAGGACCTCCTGCTCGACCGTGCCGTGCAGGAGGTGGTGGCCGCCGCCCGGGCCGCCGACGCCGACACGGACGTACGTGACCTGACTTCGGACCAGTTGCAGCCCGGCACGCTCGCCGAGTTGACCAGTCCGTCGCTCTTCGCGGAGCGGAAGGTCGTGGTCGTACGCAATGCGCAGGATCTGTCCGCGGACACGATCAAGGATGTGAAGGGGTATCTCGACGCGCCCGCCGAGGAGATCACCCTGGTGTTGCTGCACGCGGGCGGGGTCAAGGGCAAAGGGCTGCTCGATGCCGCACGCAAGGCGGGGGCGCGGGAGGTGGCCTGCCCGAAGATGACGAAGCCGGCGGACCGGCTGGCCTTCGTGCGGGGTGAGTTCCGGGCGACCGGGAGATCGGCCACGCCGGAGGCGTGCCAGGCGCTCGTCGACTCCATCGGCAGCGATCTGCGGGAGCTGGCGTCCGCCGTCTCCCAGTTGGTCGCCGATGTCGAGGGGACCATCGACGAGGCGATCGTCGGGCGGTACTACACGGGGCGGGCCGAGGCGTCGAGCTTCACGGTCGCGGACCGGGCCGTGGAAGGGCGGGCGGCGGAGGCGCTGGAGGCGCTGCGGTGGTCGTTGTCCACCGGGGTGGCGCCGGTGCTGATCACCAGCGCGTTGGCGCAGGGGGTGCGGGCGATCGGGAAGCTGTCGTCCGCGCGGAGCGGGCGGCCGGCGGATCTGGCGCGGGAGCTGGGGATGCCGCCGTGGAAGATCGACCGGGTGCGCCAGCAGATGCGCGGGTGGACACCGGACGCGGTCTCCGTCGCGCTGCGGGCGGTGGCCGAGGCGGACGCGGGAGTGAAGGGCGGGGGGGACGATCCGGAGTACGCGTTGGAGAAGGCGGTCGTCGCGATCGCTCGGGCGGCTCGGTCGCGGGGACAGGCCTGACAGCTCCACCCCCGGAACACACGACTGAGCGGGGACACAGCAATGCCCCCGAAGTGGGTCCGGGGGCACTGTACGTGGCGTGGCGACCACGATGTCTGTCCGTGAATCGAGGTAGAGGGCTCGACGTGTCCTCACGGTGGATTGCTACTGGTCCCGGCCCGGGATGCGGGCCGAGTCGAGTGCGGGAGGATCAGCCCTTGAGCGCGATGACCTTGGAAGCAAGCGCCGACTTCTTGTTGGCGGCCTGGTTCTTGTGGATGACGCCCTTGGCGACGGCCTTGTCGAGCTGACGCGCGGCAGCGCGCTGGTACTCGGTGGCCTTCTCGACGTCACCCGCGGCCGCTGCCTCACGGGCCTTGCGGATCGCGGTCTTCAGTGAGGACTTGACGGCCTTGTTGCGCAGCCGAGCCTTCTCGTTGGTCTTGATCCGCTTGATCTGGGACTTGATGTTCGCCACGAATGAGCCTTTGCAGGTTCTGGCACGGGGCCGCACGGGTCCCGGGCCGATGATTTTTCTTGGGGTGCGTCCCGCGCCCGAACTCGTGCAAGAGAGGGCATGAGACACAGCCACCCAGGCTACCAGCCGCCCACCGGGCCACCCAAACCGGTCCTAGAGAGGCGTCCGAGAGGCCTCCGGCGAACCTCTCGCACCGGCCCAAACCGGACCGCACCTCCCACGCGTGGGACGATGGAGTCTACGTATCGATCCGACCCGAGACCGCAGACACTGCGGACGCCTCAAGAATCAGGACCCTGCGTGCCCGCGATCCCCAGCCATGTGCCCGAGCCGAGCCGTACCGACCCGGCGTTGATCCGCAATTTCTGCATCATCGCGCACATCGACCACGGCAAGTCCACGCTCGCCGACCGGATGCTCCAGCTGACCGGAGTGGTCGACCAGCGGCAGATGCGTGCTCAGTACCTCGACCGCATGGACATCGAGCGCGAGCGCGGCATCACGATCAAGTCCCAGGCGGTGCGTCTGCCGTGGGCCCCCACCGACGGGGCCGACGAGGGCAGTACCCACATCCTCAACATGATCGACACCCCGGGACACGTCGACTTCACGTACGAGGTCTCGCGGTCGCTCGCCGCCTGCGAGGGCACCGTGCTGCTCGTGGACGCCGCCCAGGGCATCGAGGCCCAGACCCTCGCCAACCTGTACCTGGCGATGGAGAACGAACTCACGATCATCCCCGTACTGAACAAGATCGACCTGCCGGCCGCGCAGCCCGAGAAGTTCGCGGAGGAGCTGGCCAACCTCGTCGGGTGCGAGCCCGACGACGTGCTGCGGGTGTCCGCGAAGACCGGTATCGGGGTCGACGTACTGCTCAACAAGGTCGTCAAGGAGGTCCCGGCGCCCGTCGGGAACGCCGACGCGCCCGCCCGCGCCATGATCTTCGACTCCGTCTACGACTCCTACCGCGGTGTCGTGACGTACATCAGGGTCATCGACGGTCAGCTCACCAAGCGCGAGAAGATCCGGATGATGTCCACGAACGCCACGCACGAGCTGCTGGAGATCGGGACGAACTCGCCGGAGATGCTCGGCGCGGACGGCCTCGGCGTCGGCGAGGTCGGCTATCTGATCACCGGTGTGAAGGACGTCCGCCAGTCCAAGGTCGGTGACACGATCACCACCCTGCACCAGGGCGCGACCGAGGCGCTCGGCGGTTACAAGGACCCCAAGCCCATGGTCTTCTCGGGCCTGTATCCGCTGGACGGGTCCGACTACCCGGAGCTGCGCGAGGCCCTCGACAAGCTCCAGCTCAACGACGCCGCGCTCGTCTACGAGCCGGAGACCTCGGCGGCGCTGGGCTTCGGCTTCCGTGTCGGTTTCCTCGGGCTGCTGCACCTGGACGTGATCCGGGAGCGGCTGGAGCGCGAGTTCGGACTCGACCTCATCGCGACCGCGCCGAACGTGGTGTACCGGGTCGAGATGGAGGACGGCAGCGAGCACGTCGTCACCAACCCGAGCGAGTTCCCCGAGGGGAAGATCGACAAGGTCTACGAGCCCGTCGTGCGCGCGACGATCCTCGCGCCGTCGGAGTTCATCGGCTCGATCATGGAGCTGTGCCAGACCCGGCGCGGCACCCTGCTCGGCATGGACTACCTGTCGGAGGACCGGGTCGAGATCCGGTACACGCTCCCCCTCGCGGAGATCGTCTTCGACTTCTTCGACCAGCTGAAGTCCAAGACCCGCGGCTACGCCTCGCTCGACTACGAGCCCACCGGCGAGGTGTCCTCCAGCCTGGTCAAGGTCGACATCCTGCTGCACGGCGACAAGGTGGACGCCTTCTCGGCGATCACGCACAAGGACGCGGCGTACGCGTACGGCGTGCGGCTGGTCGCCAAGCTGCGGGAGCTGATCCCGCGGCAGGCCTTCGAGGTGCCCATTCAGGCGGCCATCGGCTCCCGGGTCATCGCCCGCGAGACCATCCGCGCCATCCGCAAGGACGTCCTCGCCAAGTGCTACGGCGGTGACATCTCCCGGAAGCGGAAGCTGCTGGAGAAGCAGAAGGAGGGCAAGAAGCGGATGAAGATGGTGGGTTCCGTGGAGGTTCCCCAGGAGGCCTTCATCGCGGTGCTGTCCAGCGACGACAGCGGCGGCGGGGCCAAGGGCAAGAAGTAGCGGCGACGCATGGGGCCCGTTGCGCTTTCGCGCGGCGGGCCCCAAGTCTTGGCTCTGGAGGAAGTGACCGTCCGCCGCCCCTTACGCACCGGCCGGTCGCGGCTTACTCTGATCACTGCTCGATAGTTACTCGCGAGTTAAACAACAGCCGTAGCAATGAGCCAGCCGCACTGTCGCGGGCCCCGGAGGATGTCGTGAGCGACACACAGACCCTGATCGAGAACCGTCCGCCGTCCGTGGCGGGCCTCTTCCTGGAGCGGGTGGCGGCCACGCCGGACGCCGAGGCCTACCGCTACCCGGTGCCGGCGACCTCCGGTGAGGGCCCCGACGCCTGGAAGTCGCTGAGCTGGGCGCAGGCCGCCGAGCGGGTCTTCGCGATCGCGGCCGGTCTGATCGAACTGGGCGTACAGCCCGAGCAGCGCGTCGCCCTCGCCTCCGCCACCCGCGTCGAGTGGATCCTCGTCGACCTGGGCATCCTGTGCGCCGGCGCCGCCACGACGACGGTGTACCCGCAGACCAACGCCGACGAGTCGACCTTCATCCTCTCCGACTCCGGCAGCAGGATCCTGATCGCGGAGGACGCGGCACAGCTCGCCAAGGCCCGGGAGAAGCGCGCCGAACTGCCCGAGCTGACCCACGTCGTGGTCATCGACCCGGCAGGCGTCGAGACCGGACAGGCCGGGGAGACCGACGACTGGGTGCTGACCCTCGCCGAGCTGGAGCAGCGCGGTGCCGCGTACCTGGAGAAGAACCCGGACCTGATCAAGGAACGGGTCGCGTCCATCACCAGGGACCAGCTCGCGACGATCATCTACACCTCCGGCACCACCGGCCGCCCCAAGGGCGTCCGCCTGCCGCAGGACAACTGGTCGTACATGGCGAAGGCGATCTCGGCGACCGGGCTGCTCGGCCCCGAGGACGTGCAGTACCTGTGGCTGCCGCTCGCGCACGTCTTCGGCAAGGTGCTGACCTCGGGACAGATCGAGGTCGGGCACGTCACCGCCGTCGACGGCCGGGTCGACAAGATCATCGAGAATCTGCCGGTCGTGCAGCCGACGTACATGGCGGCCGTCCCGCGCATCTTCGAGAAGGTCTACAACGGGGTCGCGGCCAAGGCGCGGGCCGGCGGCGGCGCCAAGTACAAGATCTTCCTGTGGGCGGCCGAGGTCGCCCGCGAGTACGCCAAGGTCACCCAGGACAACTTCCGCCGCACCGGCGTGGCCAACGCGCCCTTCGGCCTCGCCGCCAAGCACAAGGTCGCCGACGCGCTGGTCTACGCGAAGATCCGCGAGGCCTTCGGCGGCAAGCTGCGCGCGTGCGTCTCCGGATCGGCCGCGCTCGCGCCCGAGATCGGCTACTTCTTCGCCGGCGCCGGCATCCACATCCTGGAGGGCTACGGCCTGACCGAGTCCTCCGCGGCCTCCTTCGTGAACCCCGGCGAGGCCTACCGCACCGGCACGGTCGGCAAGCCGCTGGCCGGCACGGAGGTGCGCATCGCGGACGACGGCGAGATCCTGCTGCGCGGCCCCGGCATCATGGAGGGCTACCACGGGCTGCCCGAGAAGACCGCCGAGGTCCTGGAGTCGGACGGCTGGTTCCACACCGGCGACATCGGCGAACTGTCCCCCGACGGCTACCTGCGCATCACCGACCGCAAGAAGGACCTCATCAAGACGTCCGGCGGCAAGTACATCGCGCCCGCCGAGGTCGAGGGCCAGTTCAAGGCCGTGTGCCCGTACGTCTCCAACATCCTCGTCCACGGCGCCGACCGGAACTTCTGCACCGCCCTCATCGCCCTCGACGAACCGTCCGTCCTGGAGTGGGCCAAGGAGAACGACCTCGCGGGCAAGTCCTACGCCGAGGTCGTCGCCGCCCCCGCGACGCTCGCCCTGATCGAGGGCTACGTCAAGGAACTCAACGAGGGTCTCCAGCGCTGGCAGACCATCAAGAAGTTCCGCCTCCTCCCGCGCGACCTCGACATCGAACACGGCGAGATCACCCCGAGCCTCAAGCTCAAGCGCCCGGTGGTGGAACGGGAGTACAAGCACCTGATCGACGAGATGTACGCGGGTTCGAGGGAGGCGTAGCCACAATGATGGCCCGCGCCCCGAAGGGGCCGCGGGCCATCAGGGGCGCGGGGCTGTATTGATATGCGGCTCCGCCGTGTGGGCGCGCCCAGCCCCCACCGGACCCGCACCCAACAACGCACCTACCTGGTCGAGCGCCGCCGCAACTCCCTCACCAGCTGCCCCATCTCCCTCACCTGATCCCGAAGCTCCCGCACCTCCTCCACCGTGCTCGCAGCCACCCGCGCCTCAATCTCCTTGAGCCGCGACGCCAGTTCCTCGAACTGCCCCTGCTCCCGCGCCAGCATCCGCTCCAACAGCTGGTTCTTCCGGTGCAGTTCGAGGAAGACGGTGACCTTCGCCCGCAGCACCCAGGGATCGAACGGCTTGGTCAGATAGTCGGCCGCCCCCGTGGCATAGCCCCGGAACGCGTACCCCGCGTCCGAGTCCGTGCCGGTCAGGAAGATGATCGGCACGTCCTTGGTCTGGTCGAGCCGTTTGATGTTGGCGGCGGTCTCGAAACCGTCCATGCCCGGCATCCGGATGTCGAGGAGGACCACGGCGAAGCGCTGCCGCAGCAGCGCCTTCATCGCCTCCTCGCCCGAACGGGCGCGTACCAGTGGCTCGTTGAGGGACCCCAGGACGGCCTCCAGCGCGACCAGGTTGTCCTCCATGTCGTCGACCAGGAGGATGCCGGCACTCTCGTCGGTCGTTGCCTCAGCGCTCATGATGACTGTGCCTCACTCAGTCGTCGGCGGTGCCGCCGTCTCCCCTGGTGTACCCGTATCCGTCCCCGCGATGTCCTCGGCCTCGGGGTCCAGGAGGGCGCAGACGACGGTCAGCAACTGGTCGACGTCCACCGGCTTCGGTACGTAGTCGTTGGCGCCCCGCGCGATGGACTTCTCCCGGTCGCCCGGCATCGCCTTGGCGGTGAGCGCGACGATGGGCAGCCCGGTCCAGCGCGGGGCGCGGCGGATGGCGGCGATGGTCTCGTACCCGTCCATCTCCGGCATCATGATGTCCATCAGCACCAGTTCGACGTCGGGATTGCGCTCAAGGGTCTCGATGCCCTCGCGGCCGTTCTCCGCGTAGAGCACCGGCATGCCGACCCGGCCCAGCACATGGGTGAGTGCGAAGACGTTGCGGATGTCGTCGTCGACGATCAACACCCGCCGCCCCGGCAGCACTTGACCCGCCCGCCCGGCCTTCCACGCCTCCAGCTTGGTGGGCGTCGGCCATGAGTCGTCCACCTCGTGCGCGGTGAACGGCTCGGACGACAACTGCTCGGGCAGCGAGGGCGGTTCCCGGTCCTCGGAGGTCCGTCCGGTCGCCGCGTGGCCGGGGCTGGCGACCGGGACGTAGAGCGTGAAGGTCGAGCCGCTGCCGGGCTCGCTCTCCGCGACGATACGGCCGCCCAGCAGCCCGGCGATCTCGCGGCTGATCGACAGCCCCAGTCCCGTACCGCCGTACTTGCGGTTGGTCGTGCCGTCGGCCTGCTGGAACGCCTCGAAGATCACCGGGAGTTTCTCGGCGGCGATGCCGATACCGGTGTCGGAGACGGCGAACGCGATGACTTCGTCGCTGTCGGTGGAGTGGCGGTGATCGGGGTCCTTGACCCGGTTGACGCGGAGTTCGACCCGGCCCGTGGCGGTGAACTTGATGGCGTTGGACAGCAGGTTGCGCAGGATCTGCTGGAGCCGCTGCTCGTCCGACCACATCTCGCGCGGTACGTCCTCGCCGACCGACACCTCGAAGGAGAGCCCCCGGTCCAGGGTGAGCGGGCGGAAGGTGGCGTGGACGTAGTCGAGGAGCTTGATGAGGGGGAGCCGTTTCGGGCGTACGTCCATCCGGCCGGCCTCGATCTTCGACAGGTCGAGGATGTCGTTGATGAGCTGGAGCAGGTCCGAGCCGGAGCGGTGGATCGTGGTCGCGAACTGCACTTCCTGGTCGGAGAGATGGCCGTCCGGGTTGTCCGACAGCAGGCGCGCCAGGATGAGGAGCGAGTTCAGCGGGGTGCGCAGCTCGTGGCTCATGTTCGCCAGGAACTCCGACTTGTACTGGGAGCTGGTGGCCAACAGGGCTGCCTTCTCCTCCAGTTCGGCGTTGGAGCGCTGCAACTCGGCCTGCTGTTTCTGGAGTTCGTCCGAACGTTCCTGCAACTGCATGGCCAGCCGCTGGGACTCGCCGAGCAGGGACTCCGTGCGGGAGTTGGCGATGATGGTGTTGATCGCGACGCCGATGGTGTTCACGAACTGGTCGAAGAAGGCCAGGTGGACGTCGGAGAAGCGGGAGAAGGAGGCCAGCTCGATCACACCGAGGAGCTTGTCCTCGAAGATGATCGGGATGATGACCACGCTCGCCGGGGCGGCTTCCCCCAGCCCGCTGTTGATCTTGATGTAGTCCGGCGGGGCCTCCTCCACCAGGATCCGCTTCTTCTCCCGCGCCGCCTGCCGTACCAGCCCGTGCACCGGCATCCCGCCCGTGTCCACGGTCGCCCCCTGCGCCGACCCGTACCCGGCGATGAAGGCAAGTCCCTTGGCGGGGATGGCCGTTCGCAGACTGTCCTCGTCCGGATCGGCCAGGAAGAACGCCCCGTACTGCGCGTTCACCAGCGGGGTCAGCTCGCGCAGGATCAGGTCGGCGACCTCCATCAGGTCCCGGTGCCCCTGCATCAGGGCCGCCAGGCGGGCCAGGTTGGACTCCAGCCAGTCCTTCGCGCGGGTCGTCTCGCGGAGGTTGGCCACCATCAGGTTGATGTTGTCCTTCAGCTCGGTGACCTCGCCCTGGGTCTCCACCGTGATCGAGCGGGACATGTCGCCCTGCGCCACCGCCGAGGCCACCTCGGCGATCGCGCGGACCTGCGTGGTCAGGTTGAGCGCGAGTTCGTTCACGTTGGTCGTCAGGCGCTTCCAGGTGCCGTAGACGCCCTCCACCCGCGCCTGGCCGCCGAGTTGGCCCTCGGAGCCGACCTCGCGGGCGACACGCGTGACCTCGGAGGAGAAGGAGGAGAGGGTGTCGACCATCGTGTTGATGGTGGTCTTCAGCTCAAGGATCTCGCCGCGCGCGTCCACGTCGATCTTCTTCGACAGGTCGCCCTGCGCCACGGCCGTGGCGACCTGCGCGATGTTCCGGACCTGTGAAGTCAGGTTGTCGGCCATGTAGTTGACGTTGTCGGTCAGGTCGCGCCAGACGCCGGAGACGCCCAGCACCTGGGCCCGGCCGCCGAGTCGGCCGTCGGTGCCGACCTCGCGGGCCACCCGGGTCACCTCGTCGGCGAAGGCCCGCAGCTGCTCCACCATCGTGTTGACGGTGTCCTTCAGTTCGAGGATCTCGCCGCGCGCGTCGACGGTGATCTTCTTCGAGAGGTTGCCGTTGGCGACCGCGGTCGTCACCTGGGCGATGTTGCGGACCTGCGAAGTCAGGTTCAGGGCCATGAAGTTGACGTTGTCCGTCAAGTCCTTCCAGACGCCGCTGACGCCCCGCACCTGCGCCTGACCGCCGAGGTTGCCCTCCGTGCCGACCTCGCGCGCCACGCGCGTCACCTCGTCCGCGAAAGCCGACAACTGGTCCACCATCGTGTTGATCGTGGACTTCAGCTCCAGGATCTCGCCCTTGGCCTCCACCGTGATCTTCTTGCCGAGGTCGCCCTGTGCGACGGCGGTCGACACCAGCGCGATGTTCCGGACCTGCGAAGTCAGGTTGTCCGCCATGAAGTTGACGTTGTCGGTCAGGTCCTTCCAGACCCCCGAGACACCTCGCACCTGGGCGCGCCCGCCGAGGTTGCCCTCGGTGCCGACCTCGCGGGCGACGCGCGTCACCTCGTCGGCGAACGCGGAGAGCTGGTCCACCATCGTGTTGATGGTCGACTTCAGTTCGAGGATCTCCCCTTGGGCGTCGACCGTGATCTTCTGGCTCAGGTCGCCGTTCGCCACGGCGGTGGTCACCTGGGCGATGTTCCTGACCTGTGAAGTCAGGTTCGACGCCATGAAGTTGACGTTGTCGGTGAGGTCCTTCCAGACCCCGGACACGCCCCGCACCTGCGCGCGACCGCCCAACTGCCCCTCGGTGCCGACCTCGCGGGCGACGCGCGTCACCTCGTCGGCGAACGCGGAGAGCTGGTCGACCATCGTGTTCACGGTGAGCTTGAGTTCGAGCAGCTCACCGGTCGCCTCGACGGTGACCGTACGGGTCAGGTCGCCGCGCGCCACCGCCGTCGTCACCAGGGCGATGTCCCGCACCTGCGCGGTCAGCCGGGACGCCATCGTGTTGACCGCCTCGGTCACATCCCGCCAACTGCCCGACAGGCCCTGTACTTTGGCGCGCCCGCCGAGTCTGCCCTCGGTGCCGACCTCGCGGGCGACCCGGGTCACCTCGCCGGTGAACAGGGAGAGCTGGTCCACCATCTTGTTCACGGCCCGGCCGAGGCGCCGTAGATCACCGCGCAACTGCCTGCTGCCGTCGTGCAGATCGACCCGCTGGGTCAGATCGCCGCCCGCCACCGCGTCCAGGACCCGGGTCGCGTTGGCGGCCGGGGCGACCAGGGCGTCGAGGAGCTGGTTGACGTCGTTGACGCGGGAGGTCCAGCCGCCCTGGCCGGGGCTCGCGGAGAGGCGTTCGTCGAGGCGGCCGTGGCGGATCAGCTCCCGTTTGACACGCTGCGTCTCGGCGTTGAAGTGGGTGCTGCGGTCCATGATCTGGTTGAAGGCGGCGGTCAGTTCGGCCACCATTCCGGAGCCCGTCTCCGGCGCCTTCGTGAAGTCGCCGTCCCGGGCGGCCGTCATCACGGCGAGCAGCGGACGGAGGTCCGATGCTCGAATCCAGTCCTCTTTGTGTCCGTCTTCGAGCACACGCGTAGCACTGTTCTCACTCATGGCGGCCCACTTCGGTAACTCGGCGCTTATGGGCGCGGCCAGTCTGTCACTCTGTCGCCATCGACTGAGGCGTATTCGTCCGATCTGCTCGGGGAGCTGTGCATGGGGGCCATTCCGACGCAAAGGGAGACCACTTCGCGTGCTCCCGATGCGCCCGCGCACCACGGCGCGGACCCGCGCACGACGATGCGCGCCACGCTGTCCGGAAGCCCCCTCGCGCCCGGTTCCGCCCGCGGCCTGGTGCGCGCCGCGCTCCGCGAATGGACCGAACTCGGCCTGTCCGGAACCGAGTTCCTCACCGACCGGCTCGCCGAAGACGCGATGGTCGTCGTCAGCGAACTCGTCACCAACGCCGTCGTGCACGCGGGCACCGACGTCGAACTGATCTGCCGGCTGGAGGACACGGAGTCGGTCGTCGTCGAGGTCGCCGACCACCACCCCTCCCGCGCCCCGCGCGACAACAGCCCCGAACCGGCCCACGAGACACCGGAGTTCGGCCGCGGACTGCGGCTCGTCTCCACCCTCGCCGAGGCCTGGGGTGTCACCTACCGCACCGGCACCAAGACCGTGTGGGCCCGCCTGCCCGCCAACGGCACTCCGGCCGCCGAGGAGTTGGAGACCTACGCCGTGGAGCGCGGCCTCCGCGTCGCCGAGATCCTGGCCCCCGAACCGCAGCGCGCCGAACGCGACCGGGACTGGCTGGGCCGCGGCGCCCTCTCCTTCCTCGCCGAGGCCTCCGACCTTCTCGCCGGACAGCTCGACGAGGACCTCGTCGCCGCGCTCGCCGGACAGCTGATCGTGCCGAGACTGGCCGACTGGTGCGCCGTATGGCTGGAGGACGAGGCGATGGGCCGCGGCGGAGGCTGGGGCGAGAGCGCCGGGGCCGGCGCCGGACCGCGCCTCGCCCGGGTCTGGCACGGCAGCGAGAACCGCATCGAGGAGCTGCGCCGGGCCCTGGAGAAGGACCCGCCCCGCCCGCCGGACTCGCTGCGGCCCGTGTCCTACCCCTGGCCCGCCGACGCCCTCGGCCCGCACGGCACCCACGGCGCGGCGCTGGCGTACCGGCTGATCGCGGGCGGCCGTCCGCTGGGCACGCTGGTCATCGGTCGGTCCGGGCTGCCGTGCTTCCCCGACGAGGTCACCGGCCTGGTCGAGGACCTCAGCCGCCGGGTCGCGCTCGCGATCGGCGCGGCCCGCCAGTACGCCCGCCAGGCCACCATCAGCCGTGTCCTCCAGCGCGGCCTGCTCCCCGGCGCCGTCGCCGAGATCCCCGGTGTGCACAGCGCCCTCGTCTACGAACCGTGCGACAAGGGCGGCCCCAGCGGCGACTTCTACGACCTGTTCCCGGCCGGCGACGGCCGCTGGTGCTTCGCCCTCGGCGACGTCCAGGGCAAGGGCCCCGAGGCCGCCGTGGTCATCGGGCTGGCCCGCCCCTGGCTGCGCCTCCTCGCCCGCGAGGGCTACGGCGTCGCCGACGTCCTCGACCGTCTCAACCAGCTCCTCCTCGACGACGCCACCGAGGCCGCCGACGCGGCGGCCCACGCCCTGGTCGCCGCGGGCGGCATGCCGGGCCCGGTCGGCGACGGCCCCCGCTTCCTCTCCCTCCTCTACGGCGAGCTGGTCCCCTTCGACGGCGGCGTCCGCTGCACCCTCGCCTCCGCCGGACACCCGCTGCCGCTGCTCCTCGGGCCGGACGGCGGCGTCGGTACGGCGGCGCGCCCGCAGACCCTCCTCGGGGTCGTCGAGGACGTGACGTACACCAGCGAGACCTTCGAACTGCGGCCCGGCGACAGCCTGTTGTGCGTCACGGACGGGGTGACCGAGCGGCGCTCCGGCTCCGTCCAGTTCGACGACGGCGACGGGCTCGCGACCGCGCTCGCCGGGTGCGCGGGGCTCAGCGCCGAGCTGATCGCGGAGCGGATCAAACGGCTGGTGCACGAGTTCGGCGGACGCCCGCCGGAGGACGACATGGCGCTGCTGGTGCTCCAGGCGGAGTAACGGGACCCGCCTCCCGCGCACTGGAATCCGGTGGTACGTGGTGATCTGACAACCCATTACCCCTAATGGTCCGATTAGTACATCTTTACCTCTTCTATACATGTATCGGTGGGGGCCGGTCGTACGAGACGAGGAAAGAGTGCTGCACACGGACTGGAGAGTGACCGGGCTGGGCGTGCTCAGCCTGGCCCTGGTGGCGGCGGGCACGTCGGCCGGCGGAGCGAGCGGGCTCGCGTCCGCCGCCGTCGTGCGGGCCGCCGGAAGCGGTGACGGCAAGGTGACCGTGCGGGTCGTCACCGAGGTGAACGCCGACGGCAAGTACGACAGCGTCCTGGAACCCGGCCTGGCCGGAGCCAAGGTCACGCTCACGGACGACGCGGGCGCCGTCCTGACCGCCACGACCGGTGACGACGGCACCGCCGTCCTCACCCCGGCGTCCTCCGCCCTCACCGGCGGCAAGTACCGCGTCCAGGTCGCCAACCCCGCCCCCGGCACCCTGTCCGAGGCCGTCGCGGGCCTCGGCACCGGCGCCGACGTCATCCGCGGCAACGTCGGCTTCGTCGACGTCACCGGCGGCAAGGGCGCCACGTACACCACCGGGTTCTGGGAGCCCGGCGTGTACTGCCAGGAGAACCCCACCCTCGTCACCTGCAACCTCGCCAAGGGCGACGCGACGGGCTACAAGGGCCTGGTGTCCTTCGCCGGGAACTTCTCCAACACGTCCCCCGGCGGCACGGTCACCCAGCTGACCGGCAACACCCAGCAGCAGGCGGTCTTCGGCATCGGGGCCGACCGCACCGGCAACAAGTACATGGGCACGCTGGTCAAGCGGCACGCCGCCTACGGGCCCGCGGGCGCGGTCAACGCGATCTACCGCTACAACGACACCAGCAAGACGGTGACCACCTTCGCCACCCTGCCGGGCACGCTCACCGCGCACGACGCCACCGGCAACTGGCTGCACGACGACGCGGTCTACGGCAAGGTCGGCCGCGAGGGAATCGGCGACGTCGACGTCTCCGGCGACGGGAAGACGCTCTACGCCGTCGACCTCAACAACGCCAGGCTGTACTCCGTGCCCATCCAGGGCACCGGCGACTCCGTCACCGCAGGCACCCAGACGTCGTACGCCATCCCGAGGCCGTCGTCCTGCGTCGGCGAATGGCACCCCTACGGCATCGGCGTGCGCGGCAAGCGGGTGCTCGTCGGCGGGGTGTGCGGCGCGGAGACGACCACGACCATGACCGTTCCGTGGGGTGACCCGGCCCAAGTCACCTCACACGTCTACGAGTTCGGGAGCGGGTCGTTCGCCGAACTGTTCAGCACGGCGATGAACTACCCGCGTGGCTGCGCCTACCGCTTCACGGGCACCCCGGCCACCGCCTACCGCTGCACCGACGCCACCACGGTCGGCCAGGTGATGAGCGCCCGGTGGGAGGCCTGGAACGAGCGGGTGCCCAGCCGTGAGTCGCACTCCTTCATCAGCGCGCCGCAGCCGATCCTGGCCAACATCGAGATCGCCGACAACGGCGACCTGGTCCTGGGCTTCCGCGACCGCTTCGGCGACATGCAGGGCACCGCGACCTACGCCCACGGCGCCGCCGACGGCAGCACCCTCCTCACCGGTATCGCCGCGGGCGACGTCCTGCGCGTGTGCGGGTCCGGCACGAGTCGCACGCTGGAGAACAACGCCGTCTGCGGTTCGCTCACCGGCGCACTGCCCGGCAACAAGCTGGGCCCGGGCAACGGCGAGTTCTACGACGACCTCACGGTCCTGTCGGACGCCCAGCACGACCAGATCACCGAGGGCGGCACGGTCCTGCAGCCCTACCGCAAGAAGCTGTGGAGCACGGCCTACGACCCGTACGACGCGTATCAGCAGGGCGCGCGCCGCTGGGGCTCCGAGACCGGCGTCACGGCGGGCGACCTTCTGATCCAGAGCACGTGGGACAACACGGCCGCCACCCGCGCCAACCTGTTCGGCAAGGCCAACGGCCTCGCCGACCTGGAACTGGTCTGTGACCAGGCGCCCGTCCAGATCGGCAACCGGGTCTGGTACGACTCCGACGGCGACGGCATCCAGGACCCGTCCGAGCCGCCGGTCGCCGGTGTCGTGGTCACCCTGACCGACGCGGGCGGCAAGACGCTGACGGCCACCACCGACGCCAACGGCGAGTACTACATCGGTACGAAGGAAGGCCTCAAGCCCGACACCTCGTACACCGCCGCCTTCGACTACAGCCACATCAACCCGTCGGCCCTGCCCGGCTCCCCGACCCTCGCCCAGCTCAAGTGGACGGTCCGGAGGGCCGGTTCGGACACCGCGATCGACTCGGACGTCGACCCGGCGGGCCGGACCACCGTGGCCGTCGGCGACCCCGGCTACGTCGACCACGCCGTGGACGCGGGCATCGTGGGCCCGGTCAACAAGCTGGGCGACTACGTCTGGTACGACGAGAACGGCGACGGCATCCAGGACAAGGACGAGAAGCCGGCACCCGGCATCACCGTCCACCTGGTCGACCCGTCGACGAACAAGGTCATCGGCACCACGACCACGGACACCCACGGCAAGTACCTCTTCGACAAGCTCGCCGACGGCACCTACAAGGTGTGCTTCGTCAGGCCCGGCGGATATCTGTGGACCAGGCAGGACGCGGGCAGGGTCGGTGACGACTCCGTCGTCGACCCGGCGACCGGGTGCTCCCCGGCCGTCACCCTCGGTCCGGGGCACCGGCAGGACCTGACCCTCGACGCGGGGCTGGTCCGGGAACTGGAGCTGACGGTCCTCAAGACCGACGAGAAGACCCACCGGCCGCTGCACGGCGCGGTGTTCCAGCTGTGGCGCGACTCCAACGGGACGCCCGGTCTGCAGCGCGGCGGCGGCACGAGGGACACCCTGGTGGACGACTGCGTCTCCGGCCAGAACGGCAAGTGCTCCTTCGACCACCTGGCGATCGGCACGTACTACCTCGTGGAGAAGGACGTCCCCGAGGGTTACGTCCTGCCGAGGGACCCGGTCACCGGGCCGTACCACCTCACCCTGAAGAACGGGGTCGAGGGCGACGGGCTGGTCGTGCGGATCGCCAACAAGCGGGGGGAGCCGTGCAAGGGCAAGTGCTGACCGCCCCGCGGGAGTGACAGCTCCGCGAGGGTGAATGTCGGGCGGGGGGCCCCCCCCGGGGGGGGGGGGGGGGGGGGCGCCCCCCCGGGGGGGGGGGGGGGGGGGAGGAGGGGGGCGAGCACTAGGGGGGCGGGGGGGGGGGGGCGGGGGGGGGGGGGGGGGGGGGGGCGGCGGGGGGGGGGGGGGGGGGGTGGGGGGGCCGGGGGGGGGGGGGGGGGGGGGGGGGGGGGGGGCGCCCCCCCCCCCCCCCGCGACCGGCGCCGCGACCCCGACCTGCTCCGCCTCCGCCCTCAAGGCGACCTTCGGCCGGCAGCTCGCCGGTGGCATGAACCACCAGGGTGTCGTCATCACGCTGCGCAACCTCAGCGGCAGGACGTGTGCGCTGCGCGGCTACCCCGGCCTGGGGCTGGAGAACTCCGCGCACAAGAAGCTCACGACCCACACGCACTGGGGCAACACCTGGTACGCGCACGACCCCGGCAAGAAGACCCTCGCTCTGAAGGACGGACAGAGCGCCGAGGCCGTCGTCGCCTGGACCCACGCCAACACCGGCACCTCGGGCGCGGTCCACGCCTCCTACCTGGAGATCACCCCGCCCGGCGCCACCCAGCACAAGACGCTGGCCTTCCCCCAGTGGGTCGACCACGGCGACCTGTCCGTCACCGCGCTGGCCAGGCACATCAGCGTTGCTCCCTGACGGTCAGCAGGCCGACTTGCCCGTGTAGATCGCGAGCGCCGTGTTGGAGCCCAAGGTGGCGGTGAACTGCCCGGCGGAGTTCACCGTCACCGTCGTGTTGTTCTGGACGTTGCAGTACGTGCCCGCGGCCAGTGACGTCTGGTAGGTCTGGGTCAGCGAGTACGACTCGTGGTTGATGGCCACATAGCCCTTGCTGCCGCGCCCGAAGCCGATCGCGTCGTTGCCGTCGTCCCACCAGTTGGTGAGGGACTGGCCGCTCGTCGCGTTGCGGAAGGCGACCATGGACTTGATCTCCGGCCAGGCGTGCTGGCACTTCCAGCCGTCCTGCCAACAGGCGGTCACCGCACCGTTGTTGGGCGGTCCGGCGTCCGTGTCCGACCATTCGTAGCCGGAGTTGATGTCCGGGGCGCCGTAGGGGTAGGCGAGCATGAAGACGTTGGCCAGCGTGTAGTTGGCGCCGTCCTTGTAGTTCAACGTGCTGCCGTTGCGCTCGGTGTCGTGGTTGTCGACGAAGACTCCGGCGACCGAGCTGCTCAAGTACCCCCAGCCTTCACCGTAGTTCTTCAGGTAGGCGAGGTTCTCGTTGTTGAAGACGCGCTTGAGGTCGTAGGCGTAGCGGAACTCCTGGACGTCGCCGTTGCCGGTGTACTCGGTGGGCTGGACGGCCTCGCCGGCGCCGTAGATGACCTCCTGCTTCCAGTACACGGAGGGGTTCGTCAGGCGCGTCTTGATGTTCGCGAGGTCGGTCGCCGGGATGTGCTTGGCCGCGTCGATGCGGAAGCCGTCGGCGCCGTAGCCGAGGAGGGTGTTCATGTAGCCGGCGATGGTGGCGCGGACGTACTCCTCGCCGGTGTCCAGGTCGGCCAGGCCGACGAGTTCGCAGTTCTGGACGTTGGCGCGGTTGGTGTAGTCGCTGACCAGCGACGTGCAGTCGTCCATGTCGTACGAGGAGTACAGGCCGGGGTAGTTGTACTTCGTGTACGACGAGCCGCCGGTGCCGGTGCCGCTGCCCGCCGACATGTGGTTGATGACCGTGTCGACGACGACCTTCACGCCCGCCGCGTGGCAGGTGCTGATCATGTTCTTGAAGGCGGTCGCGTCGCCGAGCCGCCCGGCGATCTTGTAACTCACCGGCTGGTACGACGTCCACCACTGAGAGCCCTGTATGTGCTCGGCGGGCGGGGAGACCTGGACGTAGCCGTAACCGGCGGGGCCGAGGGTGTTGGTGCACTCCTTGGCGACCGAGGCGAAGTTCCACTCGAAGAGGACCGCGGTGACGTCCTTGGTGCCGGGTGGGGAGGCGTGTGCGGTGCCGGGCACCAGGACGGCCGTCGCGGCGGCGAGGGCGACGGCTCCTGCAAGTGATCTGCTGCTGGCCATGTGGGGGTTCCTTCTCCATTGAAGGTTCTTGCTGAAACATGATGGAAACCTTGCGGTGGCCAGATGTTAAAGGCCCGCCGCCCAAAAGGGCAGCGGGCCGTGTGAAGTTGATGCAAGAACTTCGCGTGGCGGAGGGGTGGTTACGGCGTGGTGGTCCACCAGACCGTCGTGTCGGCGGGCAGCTTCGCCTCGCCGTCCGCCTCGGTCACCTCACCGCTGGCGAGCAGGAGACGGCCGTGGGCCGAAGTCGTCACGGACTCCCCGCTCGTGTTGGCGACACACACGAACTCCCCCCGCCGGAAGGCGAGTACGCCCTCGGGCGCCCGCAGCCACTCCACCGAGTCGCCCGCGCCGAGGTCGGGCTGGGTGCGGCGGGCGGCGAGCGCGGCGCGGTACAGCTCAAGCGTCGAGCCGGCCGTCCCCGTCTGCGCCTCGATGCTCAACTCGCCCCAGGCGTCCGGCTGCGGCAGCCAACTCCCGCCGTCCCCGAAGCCGTACGACGATCCCTCGCGGGTCCATGGGATCGGCACCCGGCACCCGTCGCGGAAGCCGTCCTGGCCGGCGCCCCTGAAGTACGCGGGGTCCTGGCGGACTTCGTCCGGGAGGTCCACGACGTCGGGCAGGCCGAGTTCCTCGCCCTGGTAGATGTACGCCGAGCCGGGCAGCGCCAGCATCAGCAGTGATGCCGCGCGGGCCCGGCGCAGGCCCAGTTCCCGGTCGCCCGCCGTGCGGATCTGGGTGCCGAGGCCGGGCGGGTTGGCGAAGCGGGTGGCGTGCCGGGTGACGTCGTGGTTGGAGAGGACCCAGGTGGCGGGGGCGCCGACGGGACGCATGGCCTCCAGCGTCCGGTCGATGACCGTGCGGAGTTCCCCGGCGTCCCAATCGGTCGACAGGTACTGGAAGTTGAAGGCCTGGTGGAGTTCGTCCGGGCGGACGTAGTTCGCGGTGCGCTCGACGGTCGGCGTCCATGCCTCGGCGACGAAGATGCGCTCACCGGCGTACTCGTCGAGGACCGTGCGCCACTGGCGGTACACGTCGTGCACGCCGTCCTGGTCGAAGAACGGCATGACATCGTTGCCCAGGAGCTTGAGCTGGTCGTGCGAGCCGAGGTCGGGCAGACCCTCCGCCTTGACGAGGCCGTGGGCCACGTCGATGCGGAAACCGTCCACGCCGATGTCGAGCCAGAAGCGGAGGATCGAGCGGAACTCGTCGCCGACCGCCGGGTGTTCCCAGTTGAAGTCGGGCTGCTCGGGTGCGAAGAGGTGCAGGTACCACTCCCCCGCCGAGCCGTCCGGTTCGGTGACCCGCGTCCACGCCGGGCCGCCGAAGATGGACTCCCAGTCGTTGGGCGGGAGTTCGCCGTGCTCGCCCTTGCCGGGGCGGAAGTGGTAGCGCTCCCGCAGCGGTGAGCCGGGGCCTTCCCTCAACGCCCGCTTGAACCACTCGTGTTGGTCCGAGGAGTGGTTCGGGACGAGGTCGACGATGATGCGCAGGCCGAGTCCGTGGGCGTCGCGGATCAGCGCGTCGGCGTCGAGCAGGTTGCCGAACATGGGGTCCACGGCACGGTAGTCGGCGACGTCGTAGCCCGCGTCCGCCTGCGGGGAGGCGTAGAACGGGCTGAGCCAGACGGCGTCGATGCCGAGGTCTCGCAGGTACGGGAGTCGGGCGCGTACGCCTTCCAGGTCGCCCATGCCGTCGCCGTTGCTGTCGGCGAAGCTCCGTGGATAGACCTGGTAGATCACCGCGTCCCTCCACCAGTCGCGGCGCTTGGCTGCGGCGGGGTTCGGTGCCGGGGCGATGGCGGAGTGCTGGTGGGTCATGGCGTCCTTGGTGCGTAACGGGGTTCTGGTCATGGGGAGTTGGTGACGAGGCGGCCGTGATGTCAGCGGGGTCGGATGGACGTCACGGCCGCCTCGAGTCTTGGGTGCGGCTGAGTGGGGGCTGGTCGCGCCGTTCCCCGCGCCCCTAAAGGGGCGCTCCAGGAACCGGGGTTTCTAGCCCTTGGTACCGCCTGCCGTCAGGCCGCTTACCAAGTTCTTCTGTACCAGATAGAAGAACGCGGCCACGGGTATCGCGATCAGTACCGCCGTCGCGGCCATCAGGTTGCGTTGCGCGTCGTGTTCGCTGACGAAGGTCTGGAGGCCGACCGCGAACGTGTACTTCGTGTCGGACAGCATGAACGTCGAGGCGAACGCGACCTCGCCGAAGGCCGTGAGGAAGCTGTAGAACGCGGCGACCGCCAGGCCCGGCTTGGCGAGCGGCAGGATCAGTCGCGCGAACGTGCCGAAGGGGTTCAGCCCGTCGACGCGTCCGGCCTCGTCGATCTCGAACGGGATCGTGTCGAAGTAACCCTTCAGCAGCCAGGCGCAGTAGGGCACCGCGGTGGAGCAGTAGACGAGGATGAGACCAAGGTAGCTGTCGATGAGCTGGAGGTCGGCCAGGATCTGGTACATCGGCACGATGAGTACCGCTATCGGGAACATCTGGGTGACCAGCAGCACCCACATGAACTTCCGGTAGCCGGGGAAGCGCATGCGCGAGACGGCGTAGCCGGTGGTCGCCGCGATGGTCACGCCGATGACCGTGGTGCCGAGCGAGACGATCAGCGAACTCTTCAACCAGTCGAAGAACTCGGTGTGTTGGAGGACGAACGAGTAGTTGCCGAACGTCATCTTCTTCCAGATGCCGGCCGGGTGGAGGTAGTCGTCCGAGTCCGGGCCCAGCGAGAGGAAGACCAGCCAGGCGATCGGGAAGAGGGCGATCAGGCTCGCGACGATCAGGATGCCGTGCGAGGTGAGAGCGCCCGCGCGGCTCAACTCGCCCCGGCGGCGCGCCCGTTGGGGCGGGGTGTCGGTCGTGCTGCTCATGGGGGCTCCTGTCTCAGATCGCGAGCTGTTGGTCGTTGCGGTTCAGCCAGCGGCGGTAGAAGGAGGTGAAGACGATCAGGATGGCCAGCAGCAGGATGCCGTAGGCGGCCGACTGGGCGAAGTCGCGCGGCTGTTGGCCGAAGCCGAGGAAGTACGACCAGGTGACGAGGATCTGGGCGTCGGGGGCGGTGTTGCCGAACAGCAGGAAGATGACGGCGAACTGGTTGAACGTCCAGATGATGCCGAGGAGTACGACGGTGGAGCTGACCGACCTCAGGCCCGGCAGGGTGACGTAGCGGAAGCGCTGCCAGGGGCTCGCGCCGTCCATCTCGGCGGCCTCGTAGAGCGAGGTGTCGATGGACTGGAGGCCGCCGAGCAGCGAGACCATCATGAAGGGCACACCGCACCAGGTGTTGACCATGATGGCGGCGAACCGCTGCCAGAACGTGCTCTCCAGCCAGTTCGGTTGGGGCAGATGGAGGCTGTGCAGCGCGGTGTTGATGATGCCGCCGTCGGCGAGCATGAAGCGCCAGCCGAAGACCGTGACGAAGGTCGGGACGGCCCACGGCAGGATGAGGATCAGCCGGTAGAAGGTGCGGGCGCGCAGCTTCTGGTTGAGCAGCAGGGCGAGCGCGAGTCCGACCGTGTAGTGGAGGGCGACGCAGAGCGCGGTCCAGACGATCGTCCAGATGAAGTGCGACCAGAAGCGGTCGTACGACGTCGGGCCGAACAGGATGTCCTTGTAGTTGTCGAGCCCGATGAACTTGTAGGTGGCGTCGATGTGGTTGACGCCGATCGTGCGCGCGGTGTTGAGGCTGTTGGCGTCGGTGAGCGTCAGGTAGAGGCCGTACGCCAGGGGGTAGAGCACGAGGACGCCGAGCACGACGACCACGGGGATGATCATCGCGTACGCGTACCAGTGCTTCTGGTAGCCGTACTTGAGGCGTTGGCCAGGTCCGGGCCGGGGTGCGCGGTCACCGTGGCGCCTGCCGGTCGCGCGGTCGATGGCGACTGTCATGGTTCGTTCGACACCTTCTGGAAGTTCAGGAGTTGGGCCTGTGCGCAGGCCGATGGCCGCCGGATCCGTCCCCCGGGCTGCTCTTCGCGGATCCGGCGGCCACTCGGGCTACTTGCTGAAGTCCGGGACCAGCTTCTGGATCGCGAGTTCGGCGTTGCTCAGGCCCTTGTCGAGGGACTCCTTGCCACCGGCGATCTTGGGCAGTTCGGTGTCCAGCGGACCCCACAGCGAGCTGTACTCGGCGAGCGCCGGGCGCGGCTGGGCGGCGCCGAGGACGCTCTGGAAGCCGGCGATGCCCGGGTCGGCCTTGACGGCGGCGGTGTAGGCGTCGTCGCGGGTCGGCAGCGTCGAGTTCTTCAGGGCGATCTGTGTCTGGGAGGCGGCCGACGTCATGAAGTTGACGAACTTCAGGGCCGCCTGCTGGTGCGCGGAGTCCGAGCCGGCGTAGACCGAGAGGTTGTGACCGCCGGTCGGGGCGCCGGACTTGCCGGTGGAGCCGGCCGGGATCTGGGCGATGCCGAGGTTGGACTTGTCCTTGAAGGCCGAGCCCTTGTAGAAGTTCGTGATCTCCCAGGGTCCCTGGATGATCGCGGCGACCTGGCCGTTGACGAACGCGTCCTGGATGTGGGCGTAGGCGTCGGCGGTGGTGTCGGCGTCGTGCAGGCCCTGGCCGGTGAAGAGGCTCAGCCAGGTGCCGTAGGCCTTCTTCGCGGCGGCGGAGTCCACGGTGATCTTCTTGGCGGCGGCGTCGACGGTGTCGGTGCCCTCGCCGTAGAGGAAGGTCTGCGCGTAGTAGGCCTGGGTGGAGCCCCAGTAGCCGTACACCTTCTCCTTGGCGTCGATCTTGAAGGCGTCGGCCTTCAACTCGTCCCAGGTGGTGGGCGGTTGGGTGATGCCGGCCTTCGCGAAGATCGCCTTGTTGTAGACGAGCGCGAGGGTGTCGGTGACCAGCGGCACGCCGTACGTCTTGCCCTCGTACTGGGCCTGCGTGATCAGGTTCGGCTTGAACTTGGCCTGGTCCGCGAGTGCTTCGGTGCCGTCGAGCGGCAGGAAGTAGCCCTTCTTCGCGAAGGCGGGGGTCCAGCCGACCTCCGAACGCAGCACGTCCGGGGCGCCCTTGGAGCCGGCGGCGGTGTCGAACTTGTTCTGCGCCTGGTCGAAGGGCACGTTGACGTACTTGACCTTGATGTTCTTGTTGGCCGCCTCGAACGTGGAGACGAGTGCCTTGTACGTCGGTGCCTCATTGGTGGCGTTGGAGGTGTCCCACCAGGTGATGGTGACCGGCCCGTCCGACTTGCCGCTGCCACTGTCACTGCCGCCGCAGGCCGTCGCCGCGAGGGCGAGGGACGCCACCAGCGCGGTGGCCGCTATGCCACGCCGCATGAGTTCTCCTTGAGGGTGAAAGCCCGTGTGGTGCAGGGTGCGGGCCCGTCCGCCGCCTCTGCGCCTTGCCGACTGCGCCGGTGGGGTCCCCCCGCTCGAATGGATACGAGCGTGGGGGAGGCCGCCGGGCGTCGCCGAACGTAACAGTGATGCAACCGTTGCGAAAGTCCTTGCTGCAAAAAACTGCAAGAACGGCGGAGAGTTACCCACCCGTGACCTCCTCCTGACCCCCGCGAAACCCGTAGTTGATGCGGCTGAGCGGGTAATGGGACACTTGTGCAAGACTCTGCAAGCTCTTGCCGCATGCCGTACGCCGACCAGAACACGAGGGATCGCGATGACGCAGCAACCCGCAGCGCGCCGACGGCCGGTACAGTCCACTCCCGTGACCACACGGCTTGCCGACATCGCCGCGCAGGCGGGAGTGAGCGAAGCGACCGTCAGCCGCGTCCTCAACGGCAAGCCCGGCGTCGCCGCCACCACCCGCCAGTCCGTCCTCGCCGCGCTCGACGTGCTCGGCTACGAGCGTCCGGTGCGGCTGCGGCAGCGCAGCGAGGGCCTGGTCGGTCTCATCACGCCGGAGCTGGAGAACCCCATATTCCCCGCCCTGGCGCAGGTCATAGGGCAGGCGCTGACGCGGCAGGGCTACACGCCGGTGCTCGCCACCCAGACCCCGGGCGGGTCGACGGAGGACGAGCTGACCGAGATGCTCGTCGACCGCGGGGTCGCGGGCATCATCTTCGTCTCCGGGCTGCACGCGGACACCTCCGCGGACATGCAGCGCTACGAGCAACTGCGGGCGCAGGGCGTGCCGTTCGTGCTCGTGGACGGCTTCTCGCCGAAGGTGCAGGCGCCGTTCATCTCCCCGGACGACCGGGCGGCGATGACCCTCGCCGTCACCCATCTCGTCTCGCTCGGCCACACCCGCATCGGCCTGGCGCTGGGCCCCAAGCGGTTCGTACCCGTACAACGCAAGATCGAGGGCTTCGTCCGCGCGATGCAGGACCAACTGGCGCTGACCGCGCAGGATGTGGAGACCCGGCTCGTCCAGCACTCGCTGTACACCCTGGAGGGCGGGCAGGCCGCCGCCGCCGCGCTGATCGACCGTGACTGTACGGCGATCGTGTGCGCGAGCGACATGATGGCGCTCGGCGCGATACGGGCGGCCCGGCAGCGGGGTCTCGAGGTGCCCCGGGACGTCTCGGTGGTGGGTTTCGACGACTCCCCGCTGATCGCGTTCACCGACCCGCCGCTGACCACGATCCGCAAGCCGGTGCCGGCGATGGGGCAGGCGGCGGTGCGGACGTTGCTGGAGGAGATCGGCGGGACGCCCGCGCCGCACAGTGAGTTCGTGTTCATGCCGGAGCTGGTGGTGCGCGGTTCGACGGCTTCGGCCCCTGGGGACCGGAATCGTCCCTAAGGGGGAGGAAACATGATCGCGTCCAGTGCGCTGGTAGTAGCCGGGGGACTCTTCTCGTCGTAGAACATGCGAGCCGG
This sequence comes from Streptomyces sp. NPDC088350, assembly GCF_044753545.1. Lineage (NCBI taxonomy): Bacteria > Bacillati > Actinomycetota > Actinomycetes > Kitasatosporales > Streptomycetaceae > Streptomyces > Streptomyces sp. NPDC088350. The sequence goes on from NZ_JBIVNL010000004.1 coordinate 382,946, forward strand.
ACCCGACCAGGGGATGATCGGTCGCGGAAGCCTTTTCTGGCAGACTTCGTGTCTATGGGTGAGACCACCGTGACGACATTGGAAGGCCGCGAAGAAGCCGTTCCGAGCCCCGTCGCGGACGCCGCGGGGCCGGGCTTTCTGCGTCGGCTGCGTACCCCGCGCCGCCCACGGTTGTGGTTCGAGATCCTGCTGATCGCGGTGAGTTACTGGACGTACTCACTCATCCGCAACGCGGTTCCGGAACAGAAGGCCGAGGCGCTGCGCAACGCCGACTGGATCTGGCGCGTCGAGAACGATCTCGGGATCGCCGTGGAGCAGTCCGTCAACCACGCGGTCAACTCGGTGACTTGGCTGATCGTCGGCATGAACTACTACTACGCGACACTGCACTTCGTGGTGACGCTGGGTGTCCTCGTGTGGCTGTACCGTAGCCATCCGGGCCGCTACGCGGCGACGCGCCTCGTCCTCTTCGCGACCACGGCGGTGGCCCTGGTCGGTTACTATCTGTTCCCCCTCGCCCCGCCGCGCCTCATGAACGGCAGCCACTTCGTCGACACGGTCATGGTCCACGAGACCTGGGGTTCGATGGCGTCCGGCGACCTGAAGCACGTGTCGAACCAGTACGCCGCGATGCCGTCCATGCACATCGGCTGGTCCCTGTGGTGCGGCCTGACGATCTTCGCCCTGGCGAAACTCCCCTGGGTCCGCGTCCTGGGCCTCCTCTACCCGGCCCTGACCCTGACGGTCATCGTCGCCACCGCCAACCACTTCTGGCTCGACGCGGTGGGCGGCATGCTCTGCCTGGCCTTCGGCTTCACCGTGGCCCGCCTCTGGTACGGCACGTTCCCGTACGCCCTGCCGAGAACGGTGGCGGTACGGGGGACGAGCGGATCCTGGCTGCCCACCAGGGCCTGACCCCCGGCCGATGCCCCTTCGGCAGAACGGCGAGATGACGCGCCCCAGAGGGGCGCGGGGAACTGCGCGCCCAGCCCCCACCGGCGGTCAGCCGACGAACAACCCGCCTAGGCCCCGTAGAACAACAGGTCCACCACACCCCGAGCCCTGCGCGTAGTACGCCGATAATCGTCAAGCATGTCACCCACGTGACCGGGCCCGTACCCCAAGTACCGCCCCACCGCAGCCAGTTCACGCGGCTCAGACGGAAACGTGTCCCCGGCCCGCCCCCGCACAAGCATCACCGCGTTACGAACCCGCGTGGCCAACACCCACGCCTCGTCCAGTATCGCCGCGTCCTCACCGGAGATCAGGCCGGCGGCACACGCGGCGGCGAGGGCAGCCCGGGTACGAGTCGTACGCAGCCCCGGCTCGCTCCAGCCACGCTGCAACTGCATCAGCTGCACGGTCCACTCGACGTCCGAGAGCCCGCCGCGCCCCAGCTTGGTGTGCAGAGTCGAATCCGCGCCCCGAGGCAACCGCTCGGACTCCATCCGGGCCTTCAACCGCCGGATCTCCCGTACGGCGTCGTCACCGAGTCCCTCCGCCGGATACCGCAACGGATCGACCAGCTCGATGAAGCGCCGGCCCAACTCCTCGTCACCGGCGACAGGTTCGGCCCGCAGCAACGCCTGCGACTCCCAAACCAGCGACCACCGGCGGTAGTACGCCTCGTAGGAGTTCAACGACCGCACGAGCGGCCCCGACTTGCCCTCCGGCCGGAGATCCGCGTCGATCAGCAGGGGCGGGTCCGAGCTGGGGACCTGGAGCAGTCGGCGCATCTCGGAGACGACCTTGTTGGCCGCTTCGGAGGCCTCGCGCTCCGGCACTCCCTCGCGGGGTTCGTGCACGAACAGGACGTCCGCGTCGGAGCCGTAGCCCAGTTCGTGGCCGCCGAAGCGGCCCATGCCGATGACGGCGAAGCGGGTGGGGAGGGTGTCGCCCCAGCCCTCGCGGACCACCGCGCGCAGGGTACCGGCGAGGGTGGCCGCGGTCAGGTCGGAGACGGCGCCGCCGACCCGGTCGACGAGGGCGCCCTGGTCGGCCTCGGCGGGCTGGGTCTCGGTGCCGTAGGAGCCGACGATGTCGAAGGCCGCCGTACGGAAGAGTTCGCGGCGGCGGACGCCTCGGGCGAAGGTGACCGCCTGGACGGCGTCGTCGGCGCGGCCCACCGCGGCGAGTATCTCCTGTTCCAGGTGGGCGCGTTCGCGGGGTTCGAGGCCGCTGCCGCCGTCGCCGTCGCCGAGGAGGGCGACCGCTTCGGGGGCGCGCATGAGGAGGTCGGGGGCGAGGCGGCCGGCGGAGAGGACGCGGGCGAGGTTCTCGGCGGCGGCGCCCTCGTCCCTCAACAGCCGTAGGTACCAAGGGGTCTTGCCGAGCGCGTCGGACACCTTGCGGAAGTTGAGGAGGCCCGCGTCCGGGTCGGCGGAGTCCGCGAACCAGCCCAACAGGACGGGCAGCAGGGTGCGTTGGATGGCGGCCTTGCGGGTGATGCCGGAGGCGAGGGCCTCCAGGTGGCGCAGGGCGGCGGCCGGGTCGTGGTAGCCGAGTGCGACCATGCGCTCGCGGGCCGCCTCGGGGCTCAACCGGGTCTCGCCGGGGGCGAGTTGGGCGACCGCGTCGAGCAGTGGGCGGTAGAAGAGCTTCTCGTGCAGGCGTCGTACGACGGTCGCGTGCCGCTTCCACTCGCGGTTCAACTCGGCGACCGGGTCGGTGCGCAGGCCGAGGGAACGGCCCAGGCGCCGCTGGTCGGCCTCCTCGACGGGGACCAGGTGGGTGCGGCGCAACCGGTAGAGCTGGATGCGGTGTTCCATCGTGCGCAGGAAGCGGTAGGCGTCGTCGAGCCGGGCGGCGTCCTCGCGGCCGACGTAGCCGCCGGCGGCGAGGGCCTCCAGCGCGACGAGCGTGGTGCCGCTGCGCAGCGAGGTGTCGGCGCGGCCGTGCACCAACTGGAGGAGCTGGACGGCGAATTCGACGTCCCGCAGGCCGCCCGGGGCGAGCTTGAGTTCGCGGTCGATCTCGGCGGCGGGGATGTTCTCGATGACGCGGCGGCGCATCTTCTGCACGTCGGTGACGAAGTTCTCGCGCTCTGCCGCCGTCCACACGAGGGGTTCGAGGGCGGTGACGTACTCCTCGCCGAGCGCGAGATCGCCGGCCACCGGGCGGGCCTTGAGGAGGGCCTGGAACTCCCAGGTCTTGGCCCAGCGTTGGTAGTAGGCGAGGTGGCTGGCGAGGGTGCGCACCAGCGGACCGTTGCGGCCCTCGGGGCGCAGGTTGGCGTCGACGGGCCAGATGGAGCCCTCGACCGTGGTCTCGGAGCAGATCCGCATCATGTGCGCGGCGAGCTTGGTGGCCGCGCGGAGGGCCTTGCCCTCGTCGGCGCCGTCGACAGCCTCGCCGACGAAGATGACGTCGACGTCGGAGACGTAGTTCAGCTCGTGGCCGCCACACTTGCCCATCGCGATCACCGCGAGCCGGCACAGCGCGGCGTCGTCGGGCGCGGCGGCACCGGCGATGGCGAGCGCGGCGCGCAGGGTGGCGGTGGCGAGGTCGGCGAGCTCGGCGGCGGTCTGGGCGAGGTCGGTGGTGCCGCAGACGTCCCGGGCGGCGATGGACAGCAGGCAGCGGCGGTAGGCGACGCGCAGGGCTACGGGGTCGGTGGCCCCGGCGAGACCCCGCTCGAACTCCTCCACCCCGGGGTGGAGGTCACGCGGCTCGTACATGACGAGGGCGTGCCAGTCGCGCGGATGCCGGGCGAGGTGGTCGCCGAGGGCGGCCGAGGCACCGAGCACACCGAGCAGCCGGTCCCGCAAGGGCTTCGCCGCGATCAGCGTGTCCGTCAGCTCACGCCGGGCGGTGGGCTCGGGCTGCGCCTCCAGGAGTCGTACGAGACCCTGAAGGGCCAGGTCGGGGTCGGCGGTGCCGCCGAGGGCCTCCAGCAGGACCGGGTCGTTCCTTATCGGCGCCAGTTCCGCGCTCTCCAGAAGCCGCTCGGCCGCCGAGGGATCGGTGAAACCGTGCCGCAGCAGTCGCGTGAAGGTGCTGCTCCTGCGCCCCGGCGCCGTCATCCTCGGCCTCCCTCGGATCAAGGTCGTGCGGATCTAGGTCGTAACGTCCCGAGCCTAACCGCAGGTGCGGGCGGGGGCGCCGGGGCGTGCGGCGATGAGTTCCGGAGAGGTACGGCGATGAGTTCCGGAGGAGTACGGCGATGAGTTCCGTAGGGGTACGGGGTCTGTCCTGTGGAAACCGCCGACAGGCAGACGCAGGGAGAAGCCGATGACCCACAAGGAACCGCGCACCCGTCTCGACCCCCGCTACAGCGACCCGGCGGCCACCGCGACCGACTGGGCCGCGGCCGAGGCGCGGCTCTCGGCGGCCGAGCTGTGCTGGATCTCGACGGTACGGCCGGACGGGCGGCCGCATGTGACGCCCCTGCCGACGGTGTGGACGGACGGGGCGCTGCACTTCTGCACCGGCCCCGAGGAGCGCAAGGCGCTCAACCTCGCCGGCAATCCGCACGTCGTGCTGACGACCGGCACGAACACCATCGACACGGGATACGACCTGGTCGTCGAGGGCGCGGCGAGGCGGGTCACGGACGAGGACAGGCTGCGGGAGCTGGCCGCCGCGTGGGAGGCCAAGTACGGCGGCTTCTGGCACTTCGACGTGCGGGACGAGGCCTTCCACCACGGTGCCGGGCACGCGTTCGTCTTCGCTGTGGCGCCCCGCACGGTTTTCGGCTTCGGCAAGGGGGAGCCGTTCAGCCAGACGCGGTGGCGGTTCGAGTGACGCGACGGACGTTCCACTGGTGTACGACAAAGGAGTCAAACCATGGACACGACCCTCGAAGTGATCGTGCTGCCGGTCTCCGACGTGGACCGGGCCAAGGAGTTCTACCGCGACAAGGTCGGCTTCCGTGTCGATCTCGACGGCGAGGTGATGGAGGGCGTGCGGGACGCGAAGGCGGCGTACGACGAGCTGAGCGCGCGTGGGCTCGACGTCAGCGAGCCGGTGCAGTTCGCGCCGCAGGACGGGGCGACGTTCATGTATGTCAAGGACCCGGACGGATGGGGGTCCCCCCGCTCGAACGAAGCCGAGAGTGGGGGAGGGTGGGAGATCCAGGAGTACCGGAAGCGGGGCGCCGAGCCACTGCACCACGTACTGGCTCAACTGGCCGCTTCGCAGCAGTAGTTGGCCACCGGCATCGGTTCACCACCAGCAGTAGTTCACCACTTCTTCATCCATCGGGTTGGACACCGTCGGATGCGGGCATTTTGGCGTGTACATGCTCTGTCCGCACCGTCACCCCCGTTCCTCCCCCCACCCGGAGGTAGAAGTGTCCGGCAGTTCCGTGTACCGCCGCAGTCGCGCCGTCGTGGCGTCCGCACTCGCCTTCTCGGCAGCCGCCGTCGGGGTCTGGACCGGTTTCGGAGGCATCTCGACCGCGCACGCCGCGACCGGGGTGCCCACCCCGGACCACGTCGTCGTCGTGGTCATGGAGAACCACGCCTACAGCCAGGTGATCGGCTCCTCCAGTGCCCCCTACATCAACTCGCTCGCGTCCGGTGGCGCCGCCCTCACCCAGTCGTACGGGATCACCCACCCGAGCCAGCCGAACTACTTCGCCCTGTTCTCCGGCTCCACCCAGGGCATCACCAGCGACAGTTGCTACACGGCGGGCTTCTCCTCGGCCGCGAACCTCGCCTCCGAGGTGACCGCCGCCGGCGGCACGTGGGCGAGCTACAACGAGACGCTGCCCAGCCAGGGTTCGACGACGTGCAGCAGCGGCAACTACGCGCGTAAGCACAACCCGTGGTTCGGTTTCTCCAACGTCGCGACGTCCACCGCGAAGACCTTCGCGCAGTTCCCGACGGACTACACGACACTCCCCGACATCTCCTTCGTCACCCCGAACCTGTGCAGCGACATGCACGACTGCTCGGTGGCGACCGGCGACACCTGGCTGAAGAACAACCTCGGCGCGTACGCGACGTGGGCCAAGACCAACAACAGCCTGCTCGTCGTCACCTTCGACGAGGACAACCTGCTCAGCGGCAACCGCATCCCGACGGTCCTCTACGGCCAGCCGGTCACCGCGGGCGCCACGTCCTCGACCACCTACAACCACTACAACCTGCTGCGGACCCTGGAGGATACCCAGGGCCTCTCCACCCACGCGGGCAACGCGGCGTCCGCCGCCGACATCACCGGCATCTGGGCGTCCTGACATGTACGTCGCGGACAGCCGCGCCGGTACTACGGGTACTACAGGCGCCCCGGACACCAGGGGTACTACGGGTACCACGGCGCGGGTGTCCGCGGTCGCCCCCACGGTCCTGGCGCTCGGCGCGGTCAGCCTGATCACCGACGTGTCGTCCGAGATGGTGACCGCGGTCCTCCCGCTGTACCTGGTGACGGGCCTCGGCCTGTCCCCGCTGGGCTTCGGCCTCCTGGACGGCGTCTACAACGGCTTCTCGGCCCTCGTCCGCCTGGCCGGCGGCCACCTCGCCGACCGGGGCGGCGGCCGGCACAAGTGGGTGGCGGGCATCGGCTACGGCATCTCTGCGGCCTGCAAGCCTCTCCTCCTCCTGGCCCACACCCTCACCCCCATCGGCCTGGTCCTGGCCGCCGACCGCACGGGCAAGGGCCTGCGCACGGCACCGCGCGACGCGCTGATCTCGCTCTCCTCCACCCCGGAGAACCGAGGTCGTGCCTTCGGGGTACACCGCGCGATGGACACGGCGGGCGCGCTGCTCGGCCCGCTGGCGGCGTTCCTGATCCTCCGGGCGACGGTCGACGGGTACGACGCGGTGTTCACGGTGAGTTTCTGCGTGGCCGTGGTCGGGGTGCTGGTGCTGGTGCTGTTCGTGCCGGGCGGCCAGGCACAGGCGTCGGCACCGGCACCGGCACCGGCACCGGCATCAGCGCCAGCACCGGTGTCGGCGCCGGCACCTTCGAGCCGCCCCACCTTGGGCGCGGCCTTCGCCCTCCTCGCCCGCCGCGATCTGCGCCGCGTCACGGTCTGCGCACTCCTGCTCGGCCTGGCGACGGTCAGCGACTCCTTCGTGTACCTGCTGCTGCAACGAAGGCTCGGCGTACCGGACCGCTGGTTCGCACTGCTGCCGCTGGGCACGGCGGCGGCGTTCCTCCTGCTGGCGATACCACTGGGCCGCCTCGCGGACCGTATCGGCCGCTGGCAGGTGTTCCTGGCGGGCCACGGAGCCCTCCTCACGACGTACGCCATATTGCTGACCTCCTGGCACGGCACGGCCCTCCCCTACGCCGTCCTCCTCCTGCACGGCGGTTTCTACGCGGCGACCGACGGCGTGCTGATGGCGGCGGCCTCGGACAGCGTGCCGGCGGAACTGCGCTCGTCGGGACTCGCGCTGGTGCAGACCGGCCAGACGGCGGCGAGGTTCGTCTGCTCGCTGGGCTTCGGGGCGGCCTGGACCCTGTGGGGCGACCGTACGGCGCTCATGGCATCGGCGGTGGCGCTGGCGATCTGCGCGGCGTTCGCCCTGACACTCCGCCCGGGCCGTCCGGCCGGACCAGTTCTGGAGCCTGTTTCATGACCCTGCGCAACCGCGTCCTGGTACTCCTCGCGGCCGTCGCCGCACTCGCCGCGGTGGCGGTGGCCTCGGTCCTGCACGCGTCCGCACGAGCCGAGCGAAGGAACGAGGCGCAGCCCGGCGGCCCCAGAATCACGGCGGGCCGGGTCACGCTCACGACCCCCGCCCGCATGGTGTTCCGCAACATGGCATGGGGCCCGCACCGAGACGAACTGACCACGGTCCCGGCCGCCGACCCCTCCGGCCCCCGCACGGCCTCCGGCCTCAAATGCCTCCGCTTCTACGCCAGTTCGGGCACGGGAGTATGCCTCCAGGCGGTCCACGGGCCGGTCACGGACACCTACCGCGCCCTGATCCTCGACGCCCACCTCAAAGAGACGGCCCACTACGACGTCCCCGGCATCCCCTCCCGGGCCCGCGTCTCCCCCACGGGCCACTTCGCGGCCTGGACGGCTTTCGTCGGCGGCGACTCGTACGCGGGCACGAACTTCTCGACGCGAGCGGCGATCGTGGACACCCGCACGGGTCGGTTCATCCCGACCCTGGAGTCGTTCCGCATCCTCAAGGACGGCCACGTCTACCACGCGGCGGACGTCAACTTCTGGGGCGTGACCTTCGCCGCGGACGACCGCACGTTCTACGCGACGCTGGCGACGAAGGGCAAGACCTACCTGATCAAGGGCGACCTGAGGGCCGGAACGGTGACGACGCTCCACACGAACGTCGAGTGCCCGTCCCTCTCCCCCGACGGCACCCGCATCGCCTTCAAGAAACGGGTACCGGGCCTCCCGAAGGACGCCCCCTGGCACCTCTACGTCCTCGACCTCCGCACGATGCGCGAAACCCCGCTCGCCGAACCCCGCAGCGTGGACGACCAGGCGGTGTGGAGGGACGACCACACGATCGTCTACGCACTGCCGGGCGACTACGGGGCGGACCTGTACGAGGTACCGGCAAACGGCACGGGAAAGCCGCGGCGCATCAGCACCGCGGCGGTGTCTCCCGCGTACGTCAACTAGGGGGCGCCCCCGAAGGGGCGCCGGGAACGGCGCCTGCGCGAACGGCCACGCCTGCGGAGCGCTACAGCACCGGCAGGTTCTTCCGCAGCTCGAACGCGGTGACCTCCGACCGGTACTCCTCCCACTCCTGCCGCTTGTTGCGCAGGAAGAAGTCGAAGACGTGCTCGCCGAGTGTCTCGGCGACCAGGTCGCTGCGCTCCATCAGGGTCAGGGCCTCGCCGAGGTTCTGCGGGAGGGGCTCGATGCCCATCGCGCGGCGTTCCGCGTCGGAGAGGGCCCAGACGTCGTCCTCGGCGCCCGGGGGGAGTTCGTAGCCCTCTTCGATGCCCTTGAGGCCGGAGGCGAGGAGGAGGGCGTAGGCCAGGTACGGGTTGGCGCCCGAGTCCAGGGAGCGGACCTCGACGCGCGCGGAGCCGGTCTTGCCGGGCTTGTACATCGGGACGCGGACCAGGGCGCTGCGGTTGTTGTGGCCCCAGCAGATGTACGAGGGGGCCTCGCCGCCGGCGCCGGCCGTGCGCTCGGAGCCGCCCCAGATGCGCTTGTAGGAGTTGACCCACTGGTTGGTGACGGCGGAGACCTCCGCCGCGTGCTTCAGCAGGCCCGCGATGAAGGAGCGGCCGACCTTGGAGAGCTGGTACTCCGAGCCGGACTCGTAGAACGCGTTCCGGTCGCCCTCGAAGAGCGAGAGGTGCGTGTGCATGCCGCTGCCCGGGTGTTCCGAGAACGGCTTCGGCATGAACGTCGCCTGGACGCCCTGCTCCAGCGCCACCTGCTTCATGACCAGGCGGAACGTCATGATGTTGTCCGCCGTGGAGAGCGCGTCGGCGTACCGCAGGTCGATCTCCTGCTGGCCCGGGGCGCCCTCGTGGTGGGAGAACTCGACCGAGATGCCCATCGACTCCAGCATGGTGATCGCCTGGCGGCGGAAGTCCATGCCCACGTTCTGCGGGGTGTGGTCGAAGTAGCCCGAGTTGTCGGCCGGCGTCGGGCGGGAGCCGTCCAGGGGGCGGTCCTTCAGGAGGAAGAACTCGATCTCCGGGTGGGTGTAGAAGGTGAAGCCCAGGTCGGAGGTCTTGGCGAGGGCTCGCTTCAGCACGTAGCGCGGGTCCGCGAAGGACGGGGAGCCGTCCGGCATGAGGATGTCGCAGAACATGCGGGCCGTGCCGGGGGCCTCCGCGCGCCACGGCAGGACCTGGAAGGTGGAGGGGTCCGGCTTGGCGATCATGTCGGACTCGTACACGCGGGCGAAGCCCTCGATCGCGGAGCCGTCGAAGCCGATGCCCTCGTCGAAGGCCTGTTCCAGCTCGGCGGGGGCCACGGCGACGGACTTGAGGAAGCCCAGCACGTCCGTGAACCACAGCCGTACGAAACGGATGTCGCGCTCCTCCAACGTCCGGAGCACGAACTCCTGCTGCTTGTCCATCTTCCGCTTCCCCATCCTTGCTGGTCAGGCCGCCTGTCCTCGTACCGCAGGAGGCGGTCGGGCACCTGAGCATCCCACCACAACACCATTTCGTGCGCGTTGCCGGCCATGATCGGCCGGCTGTCCTGCGGCTGAACGCCTCGCGTACGGCAGATGTCCTGCGCTGTCGCCCGTCTTCTGACCATCTTGCCTGCTCGGACTGACATTCGTAATGCCTGACCGGGGGGTATCCCGCTCTTCCGTGTCTTCGGCGTCTTCCCTGCGTCTTTGCTGTGGGGGCCCTACGGGAAACCCCCCACCCCCCACTACGATCAGTTGACCCGACCGTCTCTTCCCCCAAAGGACACCATCCATGGGTTCCGCCAAGAACACCGGATCCGCGGCGCGCAAGGCCCGCATCGAGGAGATGCGGCGCGCCGAGCAGGCCCGCGAGCGACGCACCCGGATCGTGAAGATCGCGGCGAGCGCGGTGGTCGTCGCCGGTCTCGTCGTCGGCGGTGTCGCCGTCGTGCACGCGCAGTCCGGCAAGAAGGACAGTTCCGCGAGTGACTCCAAGAACTCGGCTTCGGGGCACTTCGTCGCCGGCGCGGACGGTGTGAACACCTGGAAGGGGACGCTGGGCCGCACCCACGTCACCGGCACGGTGAACTACCCGATGCACCCGCCGGTGGGCGGCAACCACAACCCGGTCTGGCTGAACTGCAACGGCGACGTCTACGCCAAGGCCGTCAAGGACGAGAACGCGGTGCACGCGCTGGAGCACGGCGCGGTCTGGGTGACGTACAACAAGAAGGCCTCGGCGGCCGACGTCACGGCGCTCGCGGCGAAGGTGAAGTCGACGCCGTACTCGCTGATGAGTCCCTACGACAGCCAGAAGGACCCGATCATGCTGTCGGCGTGGGGGCACCAGCGCACCGTGAAGAGCGCGAGCGACCCGGCCGTGAACACGTTCTTCGCGAAGTTCGTGCAGGGCAGCCAGACGCCGGAGCCGGGTGCCGCGTGCACGGGCGGGCTGTCGCAGTGAGGCAGGTGGCACTGATCGCGGGGGCCGCGGCGACGGCGCTCGTCGCGGCCGGCGCGATCACCTACGCGGTCGCCGAGGACACCGGCGGATCGAGCAACTCCCCCACTCCTACGGCGGATTCGGCGGACGCCGGTTTCGCGCGGGACATGGCGGTGCATCACCAGCAGGCCGTCGAGATGTCGTACATCGTGCGCGACCGTACGAAGAACGTGGAGGTACGGCGGCTCGCCTACGACATCGCGCAGACGCAGGCCAATCAACGGGGCATGCTGCTGGGCTGGTTGGACCTGTGGAACCTGCCGAAGGTGTCGGCGGACCCGCCGATGACGTGGATGGGCATGGGTGACATGGCGTCCGGGAAGGACGGCGCGCTGATGCCCGGGATGGCGACCAACACCGAGCTGAAGAAGCTGAGTTCACTGAGCGGCAAGCCCGCCGAGGTGTTCTTCCTGCAGCTCATGACGGACCATCACAAGGGCGGTATCCACATGGCCGAGGGGTGTGTGGAGAAGTGCCGGGTGGGGGTGGAGAAGCGGCTGGCGCAGGGGATGGTCGACGCGCAGCAGTCGGAGATCCAGCTGATGGCCGACATGCTCAAGGAGCGTGGCGCAAAAGCACGTTCGTAAAGCGTCCCGGGTTGTTCGTTACACGCCCGTAAGGAAAAAAGCCCCCAATTCGCCCTGGGTGACGGTTCCTTGGGGTTCTCTTGACTTTCGCGTTCCCCTGGCATGAACGGTTCATCGAAAGAGTGGCCCCCATCGTGTGATCCATCCACGGACCTTCCCGCCGCAGGTTTCGTGTGGATCGACGTCGACCGACCACTCCATGCGTCGAACCGCATAGCAGGGGGTTTTATGAGATCCAATCGCGCCACCATGCGCGCCGGCGTGAGCATGGCAGCGACACTGCCCATGATCGCCGGTGCTCTGGCGCTCGGTATACCCGCGGCGCACGCCGCGGACACCCCGGGCCGGGACTCGCTCGCGGGCACCAAGCCCGCGTGGGCGACGGCCAAGGCGGACAAGGGGGCGACGCCCGACAGCTCCAAGGTGTCCGCCCGGGTCTACCTCGCCGGCCGGAACGCCAACGGCCTGGCGGCGTACGCCAAGGCCGTCTCGGACCCGAGCTCGGCCCTGTACGGCAAGTACCTGAGCGCCAAGCAGGTGCAGCAGCGCTACGGCGCCACGAAGGCCCAGGTGGCCGCGGTCAAGTCCTGGCTGAAGTCCGCCGGGCTGAAGGTCACCGGCACCACCCAGCACTACGTCACGGTCTCCGGTGACGTGGCCGCGGTCGAGAAGGCGTTCAGCACCTCGCTGCACAACTACTCGAAGGGCTCGAAGACCTACCGCGCCCCGTCGAAGACCGCTTCCGCGCCGGACAGCCTCAACGGTGCCGTCCTGACCGTCACCGGTCTCGACAACGCGCCGCACACGGCGAGCCATGACGACACGCTGCCGGGTCCGGACACGGTGTTCAAGAACTCCGGTCCGTTCTCCTCGTACTACGGCTCGAACACCGCGACGACGCTGCCGTCCGCGTACGGCCAGAAGATCCCGTACGCGATCGAGGGCTACACCGGCAAGCAGCTGCGTGCGGCCTACGGCGCGGGCAAGTACACGGGCAAGGGGGTGCGGGTCGCGATCACCGACGCGTACGCCTCCCCGACGATCGCCTACGACGCGGCCACCTACGCCAAGGCGCACGGCGACGCGAAGTACAGCACCAGCCAGCTCAAGCAGGTGCTCCCCGCGAACTACACCAAGACCGTGGAGTGCGGGGCGGCCGGCTGGTACGGCGAGGAGACCCTCGACGTCGAGGCCGTGCACGCGGTGGCGCCGGACGCGAACATCACGTACGTGGGTGCCGCGTCCTGCTACGACGACGATCTGCTCGACTCGCTCAGCAAGGTCGTCGACAACCACCTGGCCGACATCGTCTCCAACTCGTGGGGCGACATCGAGGCCAGCCAGACCCCGGACCTCGCCGCCGCCTACGACCAGGTGTTCCAGCTGGGCGCGGTCGAGGGCATCGGCTTCTACTTCTCCTCCGGTGACAACGGCGACGAGGTCGCCAACACCGGTACGAAGCAGGTCGACACCCCGGCCAACTCGGCGTGGGTGACGGCGGTCGGCGGTACCTCGCTGGCGGTCGGCAAGGGCGACAAGTACCTGTGGGAGACCGGCTGGGGCACCGAGAAGGCCCTGCTGTCCTCGGACGGCAAGAGCTGGACCAGCTTCCCCGGCGCCTTCACCTCGGGCGCGGGCGGCGGCACCAGCAAGACCGTGAACGAGCCCTTCTACCAGAAGGGTGTCGTCCCGGACGCGCTCGCCAAGGCCAACAGCGCCACCGGCAACCGCGTCGTCCCGGACATCTCGGCGATCGCCGACCCGAACACCGGTTTCAAGGTCGGCCAGACGCAGACCTTCCCCGACGGTTCGGAGCAGTACAGCGAGTACCGGATCGGCGGCACCTCGCTCGCCTCCCCGGTGATCGCGGCGGTCCAGGCCCTGGCCCAGGAGGCGCGCGGCGGCAAGGCGATCGGTTTCGCCAACCCGTCGATCTACGCCAAGTACGGCACGAAGGTCTACCACGACGTGACCGACAACCCGACGGGCTCCGGCCTGGCGGTGGCGCGTGTGGACTTCGCCAACGCGTTCGACGCCTCCGAGGGTCTGATCACCTCGGTCCGCAGCCTCGGCAAGGACAGCTCGCTGTCCGCGGTGAAGGGCTACGACGACGTCACCGGCGTGGGCACGCCCGCGGACGGCTACGTCGAGTCGTTCAGCCGCTCGCAGGGTCACCACTGACCTCGTAGCGGTAACCAGTAGTCACCTGTCGATGGGGTGGCGTGGGGTGCACGACACCCCGCGCCACCCCATCGCGTCGCCCTGACGATTAGAGTGGGCGGGTGCCTCCACTGAACTTCTGGTCGATCTATCAGCACGGCTTCGCCCGCGTCGCCGCCTGCACGGGCCACACCGTCATCGCGGACCCGCACGCCAACGCCGCAGCCGTCCTCCGTCACGCCCGCCGCTGCGCCGACGAGGGGGTCGCCGTCGCCGTCTTCTCGGAGATGGGCCTGTGCGGCTACTCCATCGAGGACCTGCTGCTCCAGGACGCGCTGCTCGACCAGGTCGAGGAGGCGCTACGGGACGTGGTGACCGGGTCGGCGGACCTGCTGCCGGTCCTGGTCGTCGGCGCCCCGCTGCGCCACCGCAACCGGATCTACAACTGCGCGGTGCTCGTGCACCGCGGCCGGATCCTGGGCGTCGTACCGAAGTCGTACCCCCCGAACTACCGGGAGTTCTACGAGCGCCGTCAGATCGCCGACGGCGCCGACGAGCGCGACGGTTCGATCCAGGTCGGCGGCGAGAGCGTGCCGTTCGGCGTGGACCTGCTGTTCGCGGCCGAGGACGTCCCGTCGCTCGTGCTGCACGCGGAGATCTGCGAGGACATGTGGGTGCCGGTGCCGCCCAGCGCGGAGGCGGCCCTCGCCGGCGCGACGGTCCTCGTCAACCTCTCCGGCAGCCCGATCACGGTCGGCCGCGCCGAGGACCGCGAACTGCTGTGCCGCTCGGCGTCCGCCCGCTGCCTCGCCGCATACGTCTACGCGGCGGCCGGCCTCGGCGAGTCCACCACGGACCTGTCCTGGGACGGCCAGGCCATGGTCTACGAGAACGGCGTCCTGCTCGCCGAGACCGAACGCTTCCCGCTCGGCGACGAGTACGCGGTGGCCGACGTGGACCTCGACCTGCTGCGGCAGGAGCGGCAGCGGATGGGCACGTTCGACGACAACCGGCGGACCCATCGGGCGCGCACCGCCGACTTCCGGACGGTTTCCTTCGAACTCGCCCCGCCGCTCACCGACTTGGGGCTGCGCCGGCGTCTGGAACGCTTCCCGTTCGTACCGGCCGACGCGGAGCGCCTCGCCCAGGACTGCTACGAGGCGTACAACATCCAGGTGGCGGGCCTCCAGCAGCGGCTCGCGGCGATCGGCGGCCCGAAGGTCGTCATCGGCGTCTCCGGCGGCCTCGACTCCACGCACGCGCTGATCGTCGCCGCCCGCGCGATGGACCGCGCCGGCCGGCCGCGCAGCGACATCCTGGCCTGGACCCTGCCCGGCTTCGCCACCAGCGACCACACCAAGGACAACGCCCACGCGCTGATGCGGGCCATCGGCGTCACCGCGGCCGAGCTGGACATCACGCCGACGGCGCGGCTGATGCTGAAGGAGATGGGCCACCCCTTCGCCTCCGGCGAGCCGGTGTACGACATCACCTTCGAGAACGTGCAGGCCGGCCTCCGCACGGACTACCTGTTCCGGCTCGCCAACCAGCGCAACGGCATCGTGCTGGGCACCGGCGACCTCTCGGAACTCGCGCTCGGCTGGTCGACGTACGGCGTGGGCGACCAGATGAGCCACTACAACGTCAACTCCGGCGTCCCGAAGACCCTGATCCAGCACCTGATCCGCTGGGTCGTCAGCAGCGGCCAGTTCGACGAGGAGACCGGCAAGATCCTCACCGCGATCCTCGACACGGAGATCAGCCCCGAGCTGGTACCGGGCGAGGAGATGCAGTCGACCGAGTCGAAGATCGGCCCGTACGCGCTGCACGACTTCACCCTCTTCCATGTGCTGAGGTACGGCTTCCGCCCGTCGAAGATCGCGTTCCTGGCGTGGCACGCGTGGCACGACGCGGCGGCGGGCGCCTGGCCTCCGGGCTTCCCCGAAGCCAAACGGGTGGCGTACGACCTGCCGGAGATCCGGCGGTGGCTGGAGGTGTTCTGTCGGCGCTTCTTCGCGTTCGCGCAGTTCAAACGATCGGCCATGCCCAATGGGCCGAAGGTTTCGGCGGGGGGTTCGCTGTCGCCTCGCGGGGATTGGCGGGCGCCTTCGGACGGGTCGGCGGAGGTCTGGCTGCGGGATCTGGGGCGGTTCGACTAGCCGCGGCACGCGGAGACGCGCGGCGCCCGGGGAGGGTGGGTCGCGAAAATGTGACACTTCGGGGTCCAAGTGTCACATTTTCGCAAACAGGGTCCCCTCCCGGCCGACGTCGGCGGAGGGGTCCGTCGAAGGCGACAGGTCAGGGGTGCAGTGCCTTCGCCTGGTCCGGTACGTGTGTCGCGACCAGCCGCTCGCGACCGCTCCTCGGGACCCCTCGACGCCGGTCCACGCCCCACGCCGTACCGGCGACTCCCAGCCCCAGCACGGCCAGCACCGCACCGGCCAGCGCCGGCGACGTGGCGCCGAAGCCCGCCGCCAAGGCGAGCCCGCCGATCCAGGCGCCGCCCGCGTTGGCCAAGTTGAACGCCGCCTGGTTCGCGGAGGAGGCCAGCGACGGGCCCGCCGACGCCTTCTCCATCACCATCAGCTGGAGCGGGGAGCCCGTGACGAACGCCGCCACGCCCAGGAGGACGACCGCCAGTGCCGCGCTCCACTCCGTCGTCATCAGGAGCGGGAAGAGGGCCAGGACCCCGGCCAGGGACACCAGGCCGCCGAACAGCGTCGCCCGGAGAGAGTGGTCCGCGAGTCGGCCGCCCACCAGGTTGCCGGCCGTCGCGCCCACGCCGAACAGCGCGAGCAGCAGCGTCACGCTGCCGTCGGCGAAGCCCGCCGCGTCCGTGAGCATCGGGGTGATGTAGCTGTAGGCCGAGAAGAGCGCGCCGAAGCCCGCGACCGTGGTGCCGAGGGCCAGCCACACCGGGAGGGACTTCAGTGCCGCCAGCTCGCGGCGCAGGCCCACGGCGGGTGCGTGCGCGTGGTCGTGCGGGATCAGCAGCGCCAGTGACGCTATCGCCACCAGGCCGATCGCGCTCACGGCCAGGAACGTGGCCCGCCAGCCCAGGTGCTGGCCCATCAGGGTGGCCGCCGGTACGCCCACGACGTTGGCGACCGTGAGGCCCAGGAACATCAGGGAGACGGAGCGGGCCTTGCGTTCCGGCGCCACCATGGTCGTAGCGACCACCGCTCCCACACCGAAGAAGGCGCCGTGCGGCAGGCCGCTCAGGAAGCGGGCGGCCAGCAGGTAGTCGTAGTTCGCGGCGAGGGCCGAGAGGGCGTTGCCCGCCACGAACAGTGCCATCAGGCCGATCAGGACCGTGCGGCGGGACAGGCGGGCGGTGACGGCCGCGAGCAGGGGGGCGCCGATCACCACGCCCAGCGCGTAGGCGGAGACCAGGTGGCCCGCCGTGGGGATCGAGACGTGCAGGTCGTCCGCGACCTCGGGCAGCAGGCCCATGATCACGAATTCGGTGGTGCCGATACCAAAAGCGCCGACGGCCAGGGCGAGCAGGGCCAGGGGCATGGAGGTGCCTGTGCCTTTCAAGGGAGAGCGGAGTTCCGTACAGCTGGGCTTCACTTAAGTTCAGCTACGGAACAAAGACTCCCAGGCCCGCTATTCCACGAGGTTAAGAGCTCGTGTCGAGGTTCACACGGGCGGCGATCGGGAGATGGTCGCTGCCCGTCTTCGGGAGGGTCCACGAGGTGACCGGTTCCACACCCTGGACCATGATCTGGTCGATCCGCGCCATCGGGAACGACGCCGGCCAGCTGAACCCGAAGCCGTCGCCCGCCGCGCCCTGCGTCGAGCGCATCTGGGACGTGACGGCGTTCAGCGAGCGGTCGTTCATCGTGCCGTTGAGGTCGCCGAGGAGGATCTTCCGCCGGAGCGGCTCGGCGGCGATGGCCTCACCCAGCGCGTCGGCGCTCGTGTCGCGCTGCCGGGCGGTGAACCCGGCCTCCAGCTTCACCCGCACCGAGGGGAGGTGGGCGACGTAGACCGCGATCCGGCCCTCGGGGGTGGTGACGGTGGCACGCATCGCGCGCGTCCAGCCCAGCTTGATGTCGACGGCCTTCACGGAGCTCATCGGGTACTTGCTCCACAGACCGACCGTGCCCTCGACCGCGTGGTACCTGTACGTCGTCGCGAGGGCCTTCTCGTACGTCGGGACCGCCGACGCCGTCAGTTCCTCCAGGGCGAGGACGTCCGCGCCGGACGCGGCCACGTCGCGGGCCGTACCGGCCGGGTCGGGGTTCTCGGCGTTGACGTTGTGCGTGGCCACCGTCAGGTCGCCGCCGGTGCCGGTCTTGTCGCTGAGCAGGAGGCCGCCGAAGAGGTTCAGCCACACGACCGCCGGGAGGACGACGGCGATGAGCGCGGTCGCCGACCTGCGGACCAGGCCGAGGACCAGGAGCACCGGGATCATCAGGCCGAACCACGGCAGGAACGTCTCCGTGAGACTGCCGAGGTTGCCGATCCGGTTCGGGATGCGGGAGTGCAGCAGCATGACGAGGGAGAGGAGGATCGCCAGCGCGGCGAGGATCAGGCCCCGGCGCCAGATCCTCGGATCGCCCCGCCAGCCGTCGAGCAGTCTGTTCCGCAGGCGCCGAAGTCGGTTTCCCCGCTGCTCGTCGCCCGAGCCGCCGTCGTCCGTCTCCGCCACATACGCCTGCTGTGCCATACCGTCGCCTCACTACCTGCCGTGCACACCATCGTCCCCGCGCCTACGACCCTAGGGGATGATCGGTTCCGATCCGCCGTCACATGACGGCCGTACGGGCACGAGGACGAACAAGCCGGTGTCCGGAGTTCCGAACACGCACGACGGCAGCGCCTTCTGTGACGGAACGCGCACATTCCGACGGAGGCTCAGACGGCGGGCCTGACGGGCCGTAGGGCCACCAGCACGGTGTCCACGAGCAGTTCCGACAGGCCCTCGGGGAGGTCGGCGTCGGCGCGCATGACGGTGCGCAGGAGCATCGGGCCGACGAGCATGTCGTTCATCAGGTCGGCGTCGATGTCGGTACGGAGTTCGCCGCTCTCCTGGCCGCGGCGCAGGAGGTCCACCTGCTTGCGGCGGCGGGGTTCCACGACGGTCGCGTGGTACGCGGTCCACACCTTCGGGGCGCTCTTCATCTGCGCGTACACGTTGTGCAGGAGCGCCGAGGACCGGGTCATCAGGCCGCGCTGGCGCAGCTGTTCCATCATGGCCACGAGGTCGTCGCGCAGGGAGACGCCGGGCAGTTCGGGGTCCTGCGGCTCGGCCTGGCGGACGACGTCGACGAACAGCTCCTCTTTGCCCGGCCAGCGCCGGTAGATGGTGGCCTTGCCGACACCGGCGGTGCGGGCGATGCGCTCGATGGAGAGTTCGGCCAGGGGCACGCCTTCCTCCAGGAGCTTCATCACGCCCTCCGTGATGGCGCGTTCGACGGCCTCGCTGCGCGGGCGTCCCCTGGTGGGGGCGTCCTGCCGAGTCCCGCTGTCGGTGCCGCTGCCGGCAAGGCTCACTTCACTCCGTCCCTTCGCTCTCCCCCGGTTCCGTATCGGACGATTGTCGTCGCTACTCCCCTACGACGACCAACTCCGGCTCCTCCTTGCCCTCCTGAGCGACCGGCGGCCTGCCGGGCAGGAAGAGGAACGCCACCACCGCGCCCACGACCGCGACGCCCGCGCCGCACAGGGCGGTGACATGCATGGCGTGCAGGAACGCGTCGTTGGCCGGGGTGACCAGGGCCCTGCCCTGCGGGCCGAGCTTCGCGGCGACACCGAGGGTGGCCTCGATGGACTCGCCGGCCGTGTCCCGGAGGGCGGCCGGTACCGAGCCGAGCTTGCCCTCGATGCCGTTGCGGTAGGCCGTGGAGAGCACCGAGCCGAGGACGGCGATGCCGAGGGCGCCGCCGACCTGGCGGAAGGTGTTGCTCAGCGCGGACGCGGAGCCCGCCTTCTCGCGCGGCAGGGCCTGCATGATGACGACGCTGGTCGGGGTCATGACGTGGGCCATGCCGGCGCCCATGAGGAAGAAGACGACCTCCAGGATCCAGATCGGCGTGTCCGCCTCAAGGGTCGCGAAGGCGCCGAGCATCCCGGCGAGCAGCACGAGACCGACACCGGTCGTGATCTTGTTGCCGAACCGGTTGACGACCAGCCGGGCCCGCGGCGCGAAGACCATCTGCGCGGCGGCCAGCGGCAGCATCAGCAGACCGGTCTGCAGCGGGGAGTAGCCGCGCACGCTCTGGGTGTAGAAGACCGAGAAGAAGGTCACGCCCATCAGCGCGAAGAAGACCAGCGCGATGGCGGCGATCGCGGCCGAGAACTCCTTGTTCTTGAAGTACGTGACGTCGATGGACGGGTGGTCGCTGCGCTTCTCGAACCACACGAACCCGGCGAGGACGACGACACCGGCGATGATCGTCGACAGCACCTTGGGCGCCGTGAAGTCGGCGAGTTCGCCGCCCTCGATGATGCCGTAGACAAGGAGCACGAGGCCTACGACGGACAGGACGACGCCGACCGGGTCGAGGCGGCCGGGCTTCGGGTCGCGGGAGTCGGGGACCAGCCAGATCATCAGGGCGAGCGCGAGCAGCACGATCGGCACGTTGATCAGGAAGACCGAGCCCCACCAGAAGTGGTCGAGGAGCACACCGCCGGTGATCGGGCCGATGGCGATGGCGAGGCCGACGCCGCCGGCCCAGATACCGATGGCCTTGGGCTGCTCGTCGCGCTCGAAGACGTTCATGAGGACGGCGAGGGTGGCGGGCATCACGAACGCGGCGCCGAGGGCCATCAGGGCGCGGAAGGCGATGAGTTGGGCCGGCGAGCCGGACTCGGCGGCGAGCACGGAGCCGACGCCGAACACGACGAGGCCGCCGAGCAGGACCTTCTTGCGGCCGATCCGGTCGCCGAGGAGGCCGGCGGTGAACAGCAGGCCGGCGAAGACGAGGGTGTAGGCGTTGATCGCCCACTCCAGCTCGCTCTGTGTCGCGCCCAGGCCGGTGGGGGCCGGGGTGGAGATGGTCTTGATGGCGACGTTGAGGATCGAGTTGTCGAGCACCACGATCAGCAGGCTCAGCATCAGCACGCCGAGGATGGCCCAGCGGCGACGGTGCACCGCTTCGGGTATCCGGGTGCCCGGGACGGGTGGAGTGGTCATGCCGTCCAGACTAGGGAACCGCGGGCCCATTCCGATACGAGACCGTGCCGTATCGTAATTATTTTACTCAGGCCTTACTTCGGCCGACGTGACGGGGTTCCCTCTGGCCCTCCGTGGCACGAGGTGCCACCATGGAGGGGATCCGGGGACGCCGTGAGGGTGCCTCGAGATGACTGAAGGAGCCGTTGCAATGACGCAGCTTTCGGCTGCCCAGACTGTGCAGAACAGTTCCTCCGACGGCAGCAAGGCGCTGTACGGAGGCAAGGGCACACGCCGTATCACCGTTCGCGACATCGCCCTCGCCAAGGACCGCGGCGAGAAGTGGCCCATGCTCACCGCCTACGACGCGATGACCGCGTCCGTCTTCGACGAGGCCGGTATCCCGGTCATGCTCGTCGGCGACTCGGCGGGCAACTGCCACCTCGGGTACGAGTCGACCGTGCCCGTCACGCTGGACGAGATGACCATGCTGTCCGCCGCGGTCGTGCGGGGCACGAACCGCGCCCTGATCGTGGGCGACCTGCCCTTCGGGTCCTACCAGGAGGGGCCGGTACAGGCGCTGCGCTCGGCGACCCGGCTGGTGAAGGAGGCCGGGGTCGGGGCGGTGAAGCTCGAAGGGGGCGAGCGGTCGCACGAGCAGATCCGGCTCCTCGTCGAGTCCGGTATCCCGGTCATGGCGCACATCGGTCTCACCCCGCAGTCCGTGAACGCGATGGGGTATCGCGTGCAGGGGCGCGGCGAGGAGGCGGCCCAGCAGTTGCTGCGCGACGCGAAGGCCGTGCAGGACGCGGGGGCGTTCGCCGTCGTTCTTGAGCTGGTTCCGGCGGAGCTGGCGGCCGAGGTGACCCGGGTGCTGCACATTCCCACGGTCGGGATCGGGGCGGGCGCCGAGACCGATGCCCAAGTCCTGGTGTGGACCGACATGTTGGGGCTGACGGGCGGGAAGATGCCGAAGTTCGTGAAGCAGTACGCCGATCTGCGTCAGGTCATGGGCGACGCGGCGAAGGCGTTTGCGGAGGATGTCGTCGGCGGAACGTTCCCTCTTGAGGAGCACTCCGTCCACTGAGCCATTGCGGCACCATGGCAGCCCGCCGATCTTCCCCCGTCGGCGGGCTGCTTCCTTGTCGCCTGCCGCCCGTCTCGGGCGTTTTAGCGGGTCACCTTTTGACCGACAGCAAACGGGTGGTCGGTGGGCGTAGGCCGGTTGTCGGTGGCTGTCGGTGGGATGTCGGCGTTCTGTCGGCAGGCCCTGGCACTGTCGTCCCCATGACGCGAATCGACAAGAATTCCGGCGGCACGGCGGTGACCGTGCGGGGGCTGGTCAAGCACTACGGCGAGACCAAGGCGCTGGACGGCGTCGACCTGGACGTCCGGGAGGGCACCGTGATGGGTGTGCTCGGGCCGAACGGTGCCGGTAAGACCACCCTCGTACGCATCCTGTCCACGCTGCTCGCCCCGACCTCCGGCGAGGCCACCGTCGCCGGCTACGACGTCCTGCGCCAGCCCCGCCAACTACGCCGCGTGATAGGCCTCACCGGCCAGTACGCCTCCGTGGACGAGAAGCTCCCCGGCTGGGAGAACCTGTACATGATCGGGCGGCTGCTCGACCTGTCCCGCAAGGACTCCCGTGCCCGTGCCGACGAACTGCTGGAGCGGTTCTCGCTGACGGAGGCGGCCAAGCGGCCGACGAGCACGTACTCCGGCGGTATGCGGCGGCGGCTCGACCTGGCCGCGTCGATGATCGGGCACCCGCAGGTGCTGTTCCTCGACGAACCGACCACCGGTCTCGACCCGCGCACCCGCATGGAGGTGTGGGACGAGGTGAGGTCCATGGTCGGCGGCGGCGTGACCGTGCTGCTCACCACGCAGTACATGGAGGAGGCCGAGGCGCTCGCCTCCGAGCTGACCGTGGTGGACCACGGCAAGGTCATCGCGAACGGCGCCATCGATGAGTTGAAGGCCAAGGTCGGGGGGCGGGCGTTGCGCATCCGGCCCGCCGATCCGCTGCAACTACGGCCACTGGCCCGCGCGTTGGACGAGCTGGGCATCACCGGGCTCGCCACCGTCACCGTCGACGTGGAGAGCGGCACGGTCCTGGTGCCGATCCTCAGCGACGAGCAACTGACCGCCGTGGTCGGCGCGGTGACCGCGCGCGGCCTCACCATCGCCTCCATCAGTACCGAACTGCCCAGCCTGGACGAGGTGTTCCTGTCCCTCACCGGCCACCGCGCCGGCGCCCCGCAGGACACCGTGCCCACCACCGACCGCGAGGAGGTCGCCGTATGAGCGCCGTCACCGTGAACTCCGCCGGCTCGCCGGCGGACCCCCGTATCCCGCTGCGCAGCCATCTGCGCCACACCGGCGCCCTGATCCGCCGCAACCTGCTGTGGATCCGCCAGGACCCGGAGTCGATGTTCGACGCGGTCCTGTTCCCGGTCATCTTCACGCTGCTGTTCGTGTACGTCTTCGGCGGCTCGATCGGTCAGTCGCTGGGCGGCGGACAGCACGCGTATGTGCAGTACGTCGTGCCCGGCCTGCTCGCCATGATGGGCATGAACATGGCCCAGGGGGTGGGCACCGGCTTCAACACCGACTTCCACACCGGGGTCATGGACCGGTTCCGGTCGCTGCCCATCGGGCGCGGCTCGGTGCTGATCGCGAAGATCGTGGTCGAGATCATGCGGATGCTGGTCGCGTGCGCCGTGCTGATGGTCGTCGGCGTCCTCGTCGGCTTCGACATCCACCGCTGGGGCGGCATGTTCGCCGCGATCGGACTGTCCGCGGTGTTCGGCTCGGCCCTGATGTGGGTGTTCATCACCCTCGGCGTGACCATGAAGAGCGCGCAGTCCGTGCAGGCCATGGGCTTCCTGTTCCTGATGCCGCTGCAGTTCGGCTCGTCGATCTTCGCGCCGACCGGGTCGATGCCGGGCTGGCTGCAGAACTTCACCGACTACAACCCGCTGTCCTCCCTGGCGGACGCGGCCCGCGGGCTGATGGTGGGCGGCCCGGTCGCCCACGGGGTGCTGCTGACGCTGGCCTGGTCGGTGGGGCTCACCGCGGTGATGGCCCCGATCGCGATCCACAAGTTCCGCACCAAGACCTGACCGGCCCGCCGGGCCCGCCGGGTCCGCCCGGTCCACCAGGTCCACCAGGTCCACCGGGTCCACCCGGTCCACCGGGTCCACCGGGTCCACCAGGTCCACCAGGTCCACCAGGCCCGCCCGGTCCACCAGGCCCGCCCGGTCCACCCGGTCCACCCGGTCCACCCGGTCCGCCGGGTCCGCCCGGTTCACCGGGTTCGTGTCAGCGCCGGACCAAGGCGGCGGCCTCCCCCGCGGAGAGGCCGCCGCCTTCGGCGTGCGCGGCCTCGTACGCCTCGTCGCCGAGCGCGCCGCGCGTGTGCCGCTCGGCCTGGTCGTACACCTCGCGCTCCATCGACGCCGCGACATGACCGGGGGGCAGCAGCGCCCGCGCGGCGCCGAGGCAGCGGGCGGCGTCACCGGCCCGGCCGCCACCGTCGGCCTCGGCCATGGCGATCGCGGCCATGCCCAGGTACAGGGAGCGCATGTGCGGGGCGATGGCCGCGGACAGCGGGTCACCGGCCCGTGGCAGCCCCTCCAGGATCTTGTCCATGGCGATCCCGTAGTTGCCGTCGAGCGCCTCCACCCAGGCCTCCGAGCCGAGGATGAACGCGTCGAAGACGACGAAGTGGGAGATGTGGAACTCCTCGCGCAGCAGCCGCAGTTGCTCGCGTGCCTCCTCGAACCTGCCGGTCAGGGCGAGCCGCCCCACGAGGGCGATCCGGGCGGCGGGCATCGCGTCGTTGCCCACGCCGAACGGCTTCTCGATCACCTCGCGCAGGATGCGCTCGCCCCGCTCGAACTCGCCCGCCTCGATGAGCGCGCTGCCGAGCCGGGCGCCGAGCACGGTCGTCTGGGCGTGGGCGTCGAGCCGCTCGGCGTGGACGGTGGCGGCCTCGTAGTCGGCGGCGGCGAGCCGGTACTCACCGATGCGTTCGCGGGCCTCGCCGCGGGCGGAGAGCGCCTCGGCGGTGCCCCAGGCGTCGCCGAGGCGGCGGAAGATCTCCAGCGACTCGTCGGCGTCCCGGGTCGCGTCGCCCGCCCAGTCGCTGCGGTTGGCGAGGAGGTTGGCGCGCATCTGGAGGGTGGTCGCCAGCTCCCACTCCATGGCGGGGACGGCCCGGCAGGTCGCGACGCCGGCGTCGAGGATCACGGGCAGCAGGTCCGTCTTGCCGCTCAGCATCACGGCGTAGAACCAGAGCATGCCCGGGGAACGGCAGGTCTGCGGGAGACCGGGTTCGTAGACCTCGGTGATGAGGCGCAGTTTCTCCTTCGCCTCCGGTGACTCCCAGGCCTCCAACTCCGTGTCCATGCAGGCCAGATGGGCGAGGTGGACACCGCGGCGGGCCTCGGCGAGGAGTTCGCCGGTGAACGGGGGCGGGACGTCGGTGACGCGCTGGTGGACGGGGGCGGCGCGGCGGACCGGGGCGGCGAAGGGGTCGGGGCCCAGGGCCATGACCTCGGCGCACCAGTTGCGGGCCTCGATACGGACGTCGCGCATCTGCCAGTACCAGACCAGCGACAGGATCAGGCACAGACCCTCCTGCTCGTCGCCCTCCGCGACGGCGTGCCGCAGGGCGGTGCGGAGATTCTCGTACTCGCGCTCCAGCTTCTCCACGGCGGCGAGTTGGCCGGGACCGCGCAGCAACGGGTCGGTGGTGCGGGCGAGTTCGCGGTAGTACGTCAGGTGGGCGCGCTCGGCGCGGGGGCGGCGGCCGGACTCGTCGAGCCGTTCGGCCGCGTACTCGGCGACGGTCTCCAGGAGCCGGTAGCGCATCTCCCCGTCGCCCGAAGGGGCCGCCACCACAAGGGACTTGTCGACGAGGGAGCCGAGCGTCTCGAACGCGACGGGCCCGCACACGGCCTCGGCGGCGGCGAGGTCGCAGCCGCCGGCGAAGACGGACAGGGTGGTCAGCACCTCCCGTTCGTCCGCGTCGAGCAGGTCCCAGGACCAGTCGACGACGGCCCGCAAGGTCTGCTGGCGGGGCCGGAGGGTGCGGCTGCCGGAGGTGAGGAGGCGGAAGCGGTCGTCGAGCCGGTCGGCGATCTGACGCGGCGTCAACATCCGTAGCCGGGCCGCCGCCAGCTCGATCGCGAGGGGCAGCCCGTCGAGCCGCCGGCAGATCTCGGCGCAGGCGTCGGGGTCGTCCTCGACGCTGAACCCCGGGCGGGCGGCGGCCCCTCGGTCGGCGAGGAGCCGTAGCGCGACCGGGTCGGGCAGGGGTTCCACCGGGCGCAGCAACTCCCCCGGTACGCCCAGGGGTTCACGGCTGGTGGCGAGCACGGTGAGTTCGGGGCAGCGCTCGAGCAACGCCTCCACCAGCCGGGCGGCGGCGTCCACGACGTGTTCGCAGTTGTCGAGGATCAGCAGCATCCGGCGCCTGCCGAAGTGTTCCGTGAGCCGCTCGACGGGGTCGTCGTGCCGCTCTCCCCCGGCGGCCCGGATCGCCTCGGCACCGGCGCCGTACATCACGGTCTCGCGCGCCCCGACCGCGGTGAGCACGGCGGTCGGTACGGCGTCGGGGTCGTCGACGGGGGCGAGTTCGGCCAGCCAGACCCCGTCCGGCGCCGCGTACCGCACGCCCTCGGCGGCCTCCTGCGACAACCGCGTCTTCCCGGCCCCGCCCGGCCCGAGCAGGGTCACCAGCCGGGCCGCCGCGATGTCACCCCGGATGACGTCGATGTCGGCTTCCCGGCCGACGAAGGAGGTCAGGCGGGCGCGGAGGTTGCCGGGGGGTGAAGTGGGTTGGTGGGAGGGGGTGTTGGCGGGGGCGAGGGTGCTGTGGGTGAGGGTGGGGGTGGGGGTGGGGGTGGGGGTGCCGCGGGCGGGGGCGAAGGTGCCGGCGTCGGTTCCGGGGGCGCCGCGATCGGCGTCGCCGAGAGGCTCCCGGTGATCGGCGTTGCCGACTGGTCCGCGGTCATCGGCGTCGCCGGCGGACCCGCGGTGATCGGCGTCGCCGGCGGACCCGCGGTGATCGGCGTCGCCGACGGGCCCGCGGTGATCGGCGTCGCCGGCAGACCCGCGGTCATCGGCGTCGCCGACGGACCCCCGGTGATCGGCGTCGCCGGCAGACCCGCGGTCATCGGCGTCGCCGGCAGACCCGCGGTCATCGGCGTCGCCGACGGACCCCCGGTGATCGGCGTCGCCGGCGGGCCCGCCGCTACCACGGGGTCCGTCGCCGTCACTCCGTGCGCCGGGGCCGCCGTAGACGCCAGGGCCGCCGGACCCGGCGCGACCGCCACGCCCACCGATCCCTCGGTACCCGCTGTCCTCTCCGTTCCCGCCGTACCCACCGTCCCCCGGGCTGAGCAACTCCCTATGCAGCGCCCGCAGTTCCGGCCCGGGGTCGGAGCCGAGGCGGTCCGCGAGCAGCTTCCGTATGTCCTCGTACGCGGCCAGTGCCTCCGCCGTGCGGCCGGTCGCGCGCAGGGCCCGGAGGCGGAGGGACTGGAGGGGTTCGTCGAGGGGGTGGGTGTCGCAGAGGGCCGTCAGTTCGGGGAGGGCGGTGTCCGCTTCACCGAGGGACAGGGCCGCTGTCAGGCGGGCGCGGCGGGCGTCCAGGTGGCGGGTCTCGCAGCGGGACGCCTCCGCCGTGCGGTCGGGGAGGTCGGCGAGAGGCGGGCCGGTCCACAGGGCCAGCGCGTCGTCCAGGGCCTCCGCCGCCTTCGCGGGGTTGCCGTCGGCCAGCGCCCGCAGCCCCTCCGCGGTGAGCCGCTCGAAACGGTGCAGGTCGATGTCGTCGGGGGCGGCGGCGAGCCGGTATCCGTTCTCCGCCGAGGTGATCGCGTCGGCGCCGAGTACCCGGCGCAGCCTGCCCACCAGCGCCTGCAGCGCGCCCGTCGCGTCCGCGGGCGGGTCACCGGCCCACACCTCGTCCACCAGGAGGCTCGCCGGTACGGCCTTGCCGGGCCGCAGGGCGAGCACGGTGAGCAGGGCACGCAGCCGCGCCCCGCCGACCGGGACGGGGGTGCCGTCGGGGCGGAGTGCCTGGGTGGTGCCGAGGATGCGATAGCGCACGGGGTCCATTGTCTCCGGTGGCGTGGAAAGCGGTCACGGGGTTGCGACGGCGCGGCGCCGGGCACGGCGTGACGAGGGCCGCCGCCCCCGAGAGGTGACGGGGTCGCAGAACGCGTGCCAGAGTCCCATGTCCCCACCTTCCCCGGAACCGACGTCCGCTCGCGAGACGTTTTCGCCTACGCCCGGTACCGTCGGGCTTCGCGTCCACCGACCCAGCAGGGAGCCCGCCCCCATGACCGCCACCACCACCCGCACCGGCGACCGGCGGATCAGTCCCGTCTTCGTCGGGATCCTGGCCGTCACGGCGGTGACCGGCTGGGCCACCTGGACCGGGTTCGCCGAGAAGCCCGGCATCGCCGTGTTCCTGTTCGTGACGGCGGCCTGGATCGTCTCCCTGTGTCTGCACGAGTACGCGCACGCGCGCACCGCCCTGCACAGCGGGGACATCTCCGTCGGCTCGAAGGGCTATCTCACCCTCAACCCGCTGAAGTACACGCACGCGCTGCTCAGCATCGTGCTCCCCGTGATCTTCGTCATCATGGGCGGCATCGGTCTGCCCGGCGGCGCGGTGTTCATCGAGCGGAACCGGATCCAGGGCAGGTGGAAGCACAGTCTGATCTCGGCGGCGGGGCCGCTGACGAACGTACTGTTCGCGGCCGTCTGCACCGCGCCGTTCTGGCTGCACTCGCTCGACGGGGTGCCGCGGGACTTCCGGTTCGCGCTGGCGTTCCTCGCGCTGCTCCAGGTCACGGCCGCGCTGCTGAACTTCCTGCCGGTGCCGGGCCTCGACGGCTACGGCGTGATCGAGCCATGGCTGTCGTACAGCGTCAAGCGGCAGGTGGAGCCGTTCGCGCCGTTCGGCCTGCTGTTCGTGTTCGCGCTGCTGTGGGTGCCGTCGGTCAACACCCACTTCTTCGACGCGATCGACGCGATCCTGCGCGGCCTCGGCATCGGCAACGACGACACCTACTGCGGGCAGAACCTGTACCGCTTCTGGCAGAGCACCGACCAGTACTGCTCGATCAGCCAGTGACCGGCCTGCCCCGCTTCAGGTAGTACCAGCACATGTTGGACGAGAGCCCCGCGAGCAGTACCCACACGATCCCGAGCCAGCTGCCCTCCACGAAGGAGACGACCGCCGCGGCCACGGCGAGCAGGCAGACGACGAGGGCGTAGACGGCGAGGCGGGGCATGGGAACGGCTCCTGTCGGCAGAACAAGGGGACATCAAGGGGGACGACAAGGGGGACACTGACGGCTTGCTGTCATCAGTGTCCCCCACCGCTCAGACGTCCGTGACGCGCAGGCCCGCGTGTGCCTTGTAGCGGCGGTTGACCGAGATCAGGTTCGCGACCAGGGACTCGACCTGGTGCGCGTTGCGCAGCCGGCCCGCGAAGACGCCGCGCATGCCGGGGATACGGCCGGCCAGCGCCTGCACGATCTCGACGTCTGCGCGCTCCTCGCCCAGCACCATGACGTCCGTGTCGATCTCGGCGATCTCGGTGTCCATGAGCAGCACCGCCGACAGGTGGTGGAAGGCGGCGGCGACGCGCGAGTCGGGCAGCAGGGCGGCGGCCTGTTCGGCGGCGCTGCCCTCCTCCGGCTTCAGCGCGTAGGCGCCCTTCTTGTCGAAGCCGAGCGGGTTGACGCAGTCGACGACGAGCTTGCCGGCCAGTTCCTCGCGCAGCGACTCCAGGGTCTTGCCGTGGCCGTCCCAGGGCACGGCGACGATCACGACGTCGCTGCGGCGCGCGGTCTCGGCGTTGTCGGCGCCCTCGACTCCGTGGCCGAGTTCGTCGGCGGCGGCCTGCGCGCGGTCGGCGGCGCGGGAACCGATGATCACCTTCTGGCCTGCCTTGGCGAGCCGGTAGGCGAGGCCCTTGCCCTGCGGCCCGGTCCCGCCGAGCACGCCGACGACCAGTCCGGAGACGTCGGGGAGGTCCCACGGGTCCTTGGCGGGGGCCTTCGCGGGGGCCGTCGTGGCGGTCGTCGCGGGGGGCTGTGCAGCACTGTCGGTAGAGGTCATGGGGCGACTTTACGTCCGCCTCCGCACCCGTATCGGGTCAGGTGAGGACCGTCACGGGTGAGGAGAGGGCCGTCGCGGCTCAGGTGAGGTCCGTCACGGGCACCCGTCGGAACGTGATCGTCTCGTACGGTCCGAAGTCCCCGGTCTCGTAGAGGAGTCCGACCGTGTCGTCGTCGATCCGTACGAGGTCGGAGTAGGCGGCGGGCAGGCCGTCGACCGTGTGCACGGGGCGCCAGGTGGTGCCGGCGTCGGTGGAGGCGCGCAGGGTCATCAGGGCGCGGGCGGCCGGGTCGCCGGGGCCGGAGTACAGGAGCACGTCGGGGTCGCGGAGTTGGAGGACGCTCGCCTCGCAGACGGGGGCGGTGAGGCCGGTCTGCGGGCGGAAGGGTTTCACGAGGGTTCTGCCGCCGTCCTCGGAGTACGCGTCGGCGCGGTTGCCGGGGGACGGGGAGTCGTTGCGGGTGTTGAAGTAGACGCGCCCGTCCGGGAGTTCGGCGGCGGTGGTCTCGTTGCCGTTGATGCAGCCGTCGGTGTTCTCGTCGACGTAGCCGAGGTACCAGGTCTCGCCCTTGTCGTCGCTGAGCAGGCAGTGGCCGCTGTTGTACTTGGCCTCGTTGCCGACGTCGGTGCCGGTCGGCGGGATCGTGTGGTTGGCGGCGACGACCACGCGGCCGGTGCCCAACTGGAGCGCGTGCCCGGGTGTGGTGGCGTACCAGCGCCAGTCCGGCTTCTTCACCTGCTCGGTGATCTCCCGCGAACTCGACCAGGTGACACCGTCGTCGTCGCTGTACCGCACCCAGATCCTGCGTCCGTCGGCCGGTGTCACCTCGCCGCGCAGGATGGCGTCCTCGGTGGCGCCGGCGGTCGAACGGACGTAGACGAGCAGGACGCGGCCGGTGTCGAGGACGACGGGGGCCGGGTTGCCCGCGAGGTGTTCGCCGTTGGTGGCCGCGGTGGCGAGCGGGCCCCAGGTCCGGCCGCCGTCCGTGGAGCGCCGTAGGACGATGTCGATGTCGCCGTGGTCGCTCGCGGAGTCGACCCGCCCCTCGCAGAACGCCAGGACGGTACCGGCGCCGGTCACCACCACCGCCGGGATCCGGTAACTCGCGTAGCCCCCTTCGCCCGCGCGGAAGGGAACGGTGACTTCTGTCATGAGGCGACTCCCCAGGTGACTCTCTGTGTGTCCTATGGGCCCGCACCATCCCCAAGTTGGGCGAATTCGTGGTGAACTCCGCGTCACGAAGGGCCCGTTGCGGCAGGATGCGCGGACATGGACGCCGTACGGGTCGCGCTGTTGCGCGAAGTGCTCGCCGGGACCGAGTGGTTGGGGGCCACGCGACGGTTCGCGGGGGTGCTGCGCGGGTCCGTGGTGTCGCACGGCGGCGGGCTGCTGCTGGTGGGCACGCCCGCGTACGAGCCCTGGCATCTCGCGGCCCATCTGGTCGACGAGGCCGCCTGGTCGGGTACGCCCGAGTTGGCTCCGACTCTCGTACGGCATGACGCGCGGCCCTCCGATCCCGCCCATCTGGCCGTCGGGCTGGGGCGGATCGAGGCGGCCCGGCGTGGCGAGACGCTGTTGGTCGTGTCGCCGGAGGGTCCCGGTGATCCGCTGCTGGAGCGGGTGTCCGACGCGCGGCGGGCCGGGGCGACCGTCCTCTCGCTCGGCTCGGAGGACCGTGAACTGGCGTCCCTGGCCCACGAGTCGCTCGCCGTACCGGAGGGCATGGATCTGGACCTGGACACCGTGCAGCACCTGGTGAGCGCGGCGGCCGGGGAGAATGTGTTGCCGGCGGCGCGGGGGCGGCGGCGGTTCCGGGACCGGGTGTCGTGGCTGACCGAACAGTTGACGGCACCGCCGCCGGCCCGCTGGTAATTGTTTTCCCGCCCACCCGTCTCGGTCGGTCGAGAGGCGGACGAGAAAAGCGGTTGCCTCGCCCCCGCCTCCGGGTGATCGTGGCCCGTTGTGACCGCCGACTCCCCCACGCCCCGCCTCCGCGCCCTCCTCCCCGATCTCGCCCCCTGGCACGCCTCCGCCGACTTCCGCAGGCTCTGGCTCGCGGGGCTGATCTCGAACTTCGGCAACTTCCTGACGTTCGTCGCGCTCCCGGTGCAGATCAAGGAACTCACCGGCTCCGCGGCGGCGGTGGGCGCGGTCGGCGCCGTAGAACTGGTGCCGTTGATCGTGTTCGGGCTCTACGGCGGCGCGCTCGCCGACGCGTGGGACAAGCGCAAGCTGATCGTGTGGACCGAGGTCGGACAGGGCGTGCTGTGCGGGGCGTTGCTGTTCAACTCGCTGTTGCCGCACCCCGCCGTATGGCCGCTGTATGTGATCGCCGCGCTGACCTCCGTGCTCGGTTCGATCCAGCGGCCGGCGCTGGACTCGCTGTGGCCGCGGATCGTGGCCCACGACCACATGACGGCCGCGTCCGCGCTCAACTCCCTGCGCTGGACGGTCGGCGGGGTCACGGGACCGGCCGTGGCGGGTGTGGTGGTGGCGTTCGCGGGGCTGCCCTACGCGTTCGCGGCGGACACGCTGACGTTCGCGATCTCGGTCGCCCTGATCGTCCGTATCGCTGCCTCCCCCGGCACCCACGAGGCGCGGAAGCCCTCGCTGCGGTCGATCGCGGAGGGCGCCCGGTACGCGTGGAGCCGCAAGGAACTCCTCGGTACGTACGCCGTCGACCTCGCGGCGATGTTCTTCGCGATGCCGCTGGCGGTGCTGCCGTTCCTCGCGGACGACCTGCACGCGGAGTGGGCGCTGGGGCTGATGTACTCGACCGTCCCGGCCGGTGCCCTGCTGGTGAGCGTGACCAGCGGCTGGACCTCGCGGATCCACCGGCACGGGCGGATGGTGGTGCTGTCGGCGGCGCTGTGGGGCGCGGCGATCGCCTGCGCGGGTGCCGTGGGCAACGTATGGCTGGTGCTGCTGTTCCTCACCGTCGCGGGCGGCTGCGACATGGTGAGCGGCATCTTCCGCGGGGTGATGTGGAACCAGACGATCCCGGACGAGCTGCGCGGCCGGCTCGCCGGGATCGAGCTGCTGTCGTACTCGGTGGGCCCGCAGCTGGGTCAGGTCCGGTCGGGCGGCATGGCCGCGTTGACCGGGGTGCGGACGTCGGTGTGGGCGGGCGGGCTGATGTGTGTGGGCGCGGTGGGGCTGCTGGCCGCGGGGCTGCCGAAGCTGATGTCGTACGACGCGCGGACGAACGAGCACGCGCTGCGGCTGAAGGAGCGGCGGGCGACGGCGACGGCCACGACGGCGGCCGAGGTCTGATCAGTTGCCCGTGCCTGATCAGTCGTCCTCGGCGCTGCCCTTCGTGGCGTCGTGCCACTTGGGGTCGGTCTCCCACTCCAGGTTGCGCTCGCGGGCCGTCTCCATCGCGTGCTCGGCCTCCGCGCGGGTGGCGTACGGCCCGAACCGGTCCTTGGCGGGGCACTCGGGCCCCTCCTCGACCTTCTTGTGTTCGAGGCAGTAGTACCACTCGCCGGGCTTCCCGACCGTGCGCTTCTTGAACAGGGCCATCAACGGCTCCTTTCCCTACGGCCATGTTCCCCCATGACCGCTGGTTAGACTCGCTGGCATGTCTGGCCAGTCGCTGCTCGTACCAGGGGAGCTCTCTCCCACCCGTTCCGTGCCCGGAAACATCCGTCGCCCCGAGTACGTCGGCAAACCCGCGCCGACTCCGTACACGGGGCCGGAGGTGCAGACCCCCGAGACGATCGAGGCGATGCGGATCGCCGGGCGGATCGCCGCGCGGGCGATGGCGGAGGCCGCGAAGATCATCTCGCCGGGGGTGACCACGGACGAGATCGACAAGGTGGCGCACGAGTACATGTGCGACCACGGCGCCTACCCGTCCACGCTCGGCTACCGCGGCTTCCCCAAGTCCCTGTGCACCTCGCTCAACGAGGTGATCTGCCACGGCATTCCGGACTCCACGGTGCTGCGCGACGGCGACATCATCAACCTCGACGTGACGGCGTACATCGGCGGGGTGCACGGCGACAACAACGCGACGTACCTGGTCGGCGACGTCGACGAGGAGAGCCGGCTGCTGGTGGAGCGCACCCGCGAGTCCCTCGACCGCGCGATCAAGGCGGTCCGGCCCGGCCGCCAGATCAACATCATCGGCCGGGTCATCGAGTCGTACGCCAAGCGCTTCGGGTACGGCGTGGTCCGGGACTTCACCGGCCACGGCATCAACTCGTCCTTCCACTCCGGCCTGATCGTCCCGCACTACGACAGCCCGCACGCGACGACGGTCATCCAGCCCGGGATGACGTTCACGATCGAGCCGATGCTGACGCTGGGGACGTACGAGTACGACATGTGGGACGACGGGTGGACGGTCGTCACGAAGGACCGGAAGCGGACGGCGCAGTTCGAGCACACGTTGGTGGTGACGGAGACGGGGGCGGAGGTTCTCACCCTCCCGTAGCACGTCAGGACCCGTCCTCTGCTGAGGGCGGGTCCTTTCTTGTACGCTTTTACCGACAGGATGTCGGCAACCCGTTGACTTAGGTAAGGCTTGCCTTAGAGGATAGGACTCATGGACTCCTTCTCGACAGTCATCCGCACCGCGTCCCACGAACAGCACGTGGAGGCGGAGACCTCCACGTTCATGAGCGATCTGCTCGGCGGCCGGCTGGGCGTCGAGGCGTACGCCCGGTACACCGAGCAACTGTGGTTCGTCTACGAGGCGTTGGAGACCGGCGCGGAGCGCCTCACGGCGGATCCGGTGGCCGGGGCGTTCATCCGGGCCGAGTTGTTCCGGCTGCCCGCGCTGGAGCGGGACCTGGAGCATCTGCGGGGTGCGGACTGGCGGGAAGGATTGACTGCGCTTCCTGCGACGCGGGCCTATGCCGAACGGGTGCGCGAGTGCGCGGAGTCGTGGCCGGCCGGGTACATCGCCCACCACTACACGCGTTACCTCGGGGATCTCTCCGGCGGGCAGATCATCCGGGACAAGGCGGAGCGGACGTGGGGGTTCGCGCGGCGGGGGGACGGAGTGCGGTTCTATGTGTTCGACGGGATCGGGAACCCGGCGGCGTTCAAGCGGGGGTACCGGGAGCTGTTGGATTCCGTGCGGGTCGATGACCTGGAGAAGCAGCGGGTCGTGGCGGAGTGCAAGCGGGCGTTCGCGTTGAACACCGGGGTCTTTCGGGCGCTGGGCGAGGAGTTCCCGCTGTCGGCGTGAACTCCCTGCGCTCAAAGGCGTAGAGGGGTCCTCGGGGGAGGCAGGGCATGGCCATTGAACTGGCGATCGCGCTGGGTGCTCTCGTGGCACGCACGGCGGTCGCCCGGCTGATCGCCGGTCAGGCCATGGACAACGCGGCCTGGGCCGGTGCGGCGAGTCAGGTCGTGGACGTCTTCGTCGGCACGGCGACCCGGCGGGAGTCCGGCTTCCAGCAACTCAGCCAGGGATTCGAGGTGTTGGGGCGGAAGACCGACGCCGTCGGCAAGCAGGTCGGTGACATCCCCGGGCGCGAGTTCGAGGAGTACATGGCCGCCGGACGCAGATACGTGCGCGACCTGCCCGACACCTGGCGGAGCGCGAGAGACCGCCGCGGACTGGTCCAGGACGCCCGCCGCGAGTTCGTCCATGCCTACGGCATCGCCGAGCACATGAGGTCACCTCACCGTCAGGCGCCGGCGGACGTGGCGATCGCCGGCTGTTGGCTGTGGGTCCCCTCACCGCCGGACGCGCGGAAGACGATCGGGGCGGCCCGGCAGATCCTGGAGACGGAACTGTTCCGCGGCTCGACGCTGCCCACCAAGTCGTCCGCGGACGTGCTGTACCGGTGCCGGTCCTACGGCGAGCAGCCGCGCACGGCCGTCAGCCGGCGGTGAGCCAGGTGGTGAGCAGGGCGTCCAGCAGGGCGTCGAAGTCGGGCCAGGGGACTGTGGGGCGGGCGGCTCGCAGCGTGATCAGGCCGTGGACGGCGGCCCAGAGGCAGAGGGTGGCGGGGTAGGGGTCGACGGGCTGGATGAGGCGGGCGTCGATGCAGCGGGTGATCACGTTCTGGACGGTCTGGATGACGGCGGCTCCGGGGCGTTCGCCGTCAGGGATGGCAGGGATGGCGCGGCGCGGGTTGGTCGTGGTGGGGACGGTGAACATGACGTGGTAGGCGTCGGGGTGGTCGGTGGCGAACTGGTAGTACGCCTGGATGGCGGCGCGCAATTGCGCGGCGGGGCTGGTGTGCTGGGCTACGGCGTCGTCCAGTTGCCGGGCCAGGTCGGCGAAGTGCTGCTGATAGACGGCGAGCAGCAGCGCGACTTTGTCGGGGAAGTGCAGGTAGACGCTGGTGGCCGCGATGCCGACCTCGCGCGCGACGGCGCGCAGGGACAGTGACTCGTGGGTGGCGCCGTTCTCCAGCAGCCGGTTGGCCGCGCTGATCAGGTCCTGGCGCAGCCGCTCACCCTTTCCGCGGGGGTTGCGGGTGTGGCGCGGGGTGTCGCCGGGTCGTGATGTCACGGTTGTTCTCCAGAAAGTGCGAGCCGAACGGGTTCCTGTGGGGCGGCCCCTTGACATCGGGCCGTCTGCCCTTGAGGCTACACATGAGGGTACTTCGTAGCGATACACGTAGCCTCACATGATAGGTCAGTGAGCCGAGGGGGCTGCACCGAAGGTGCGAACGGCTCGCGGACGACGGGGGTTCTTCGCAAGGCGCACGACGATCGCGTGCATCCTTCCGGTCATCCGCGATGGGTGAAGTCTGTCCCGGCCCGAAAATCCGAGCGGAAAAGGGAAGTGATTCACATGGCGGAATCGGTCAGCGTGTGGGGCATCGTGGCCAAGGACGGCTCGATTCTCTCCGGAACAGGGTTCAAGGTGGACCGCGTGGGAACGGGCGTGTACACCGTCTTATTCGACAGGACGTTCGTCGGGGTGCCGTCCGTCGTCACGACGCAGGTGTACCCGAACGACACCAGCTCCACCGGCGGGGACGTCCTGGACAACAGCGTCGTGGTCGGCATAAGCAGCGACCGCTTCCGGTCCATCACCGGCTCCTCGGCCAACGTCAAGGCCGACCGCGACTTCTCGTTCATCGCGATCGGGCACTGAGCACACCGGCTGAACGATCCACCGGGGGCTCCGCGCCACCGCACGCGGGGAGCCCCCGGGCTGTTGCCGGGAATCTGAGGAGTTCATGGCGCACGACGCACCGCCGGACGCGCTGTCGGCCGGCGGTGCGTTCACCGTCCGTTTCCGGTTCGTGTATTCCGGCGTGGCGCGTGCGGTTCCGGGGATGTTCCGACGCGCGAATCCATGGTCGGCGGCAGTCCGCTGAGGCGCTCGATGGTGACGGCGATGGCCGTCAGGACGTGCTGAGTGTGGGCCTTTCAGCAACGCGATGCTCACGTACCCAAGCCCCATGCGCGTATCCCACGGGGTTCAGGTACTGGCTCACTTCCATGGGCGTGACGTATGTACCACGCTCACCGGTCACGCCGACCCGCCGGGCCCGCGTCAGTCCGGCCGGCGACTTCCCTTTCTCCAGCCGTGTGACCGTGTCCATGAACACCACGTCCTGGGAAGCCTCGTCCAGCAGCGAGGCCGGCACGACCGGAGAGTGGGAGGTGCCGATGATCTGGCGGAGGGCGCCACGATCGCCTTTGTCGGGCGTGCGCCAGGCGCCCCACACACGCTTGCTGTGACCGGGTCGGACCATGACCGCGGCCATGTCGCGCACGCTGGGCTCGGCCACGATGTCCGGTGCCTTCAGCTCCGCGAACACGGTTTTGCCGACGCCGCCCGCACGCTTCTCCACGCCCCAGCGGTGGGCGAACGCCTCGACCCGTACGCCTACCTGCCGATCACTCGGCACGGGTACGCGCAGCGCGTTGGTCACGAGTTCCGAGAGCACCAACTCGGCGTTGCCCAGGACCTCTTGATCGACACCCCAGTCACCGAGCACCGCGAGCAGCGCAGCCCGCGCTCTGGGCACGCTGCGATGGCAACGGGGCAGCCGGAAGGTGACTTCGTTCGGTGCGGCCATGCGGTGGCCTCCTCGGGACTCGGCGACTGTGGCGAACTCCCCGCAGTGCGGCTCCGCGTCACCGGGAAGCCGCGGGCCTGTCCACCACCGAGGCCGCCGGCGCGCTCGACTGCACCAAGGGCAAGATCAGCCGCATGGAGAACGGTCACGTTCTGGTGCGTACACCGGATGTGGTCGCATTGCTCCACGCGTACGGAACCGACGACTCGGAGACCCTGGAGCGGTTGACCCGCCTCACCCGGACCGCCAACCGCCGCCGCCGCCGTGAGGGTTGGTGGCATCAGTACGGCTCAGTGCGGGCCGATACGTATCGGGACTACATCGAGATGGAGTCCCTCTGCGAAAGCGTCCGCACCTTCCAGGCGCAGCTGATCCCAGGCCTTCTGCAAACCGCACAGTACGGACGAGCGGTGACTGTCGCCTCGCGTGCATGGCAGTCGTCCGAGGAGATCGACCAGTTCGTTCAGGTACGGCTCTCTCGGCAGCAACGGCTCCTCGACGAGCCCAGGTTGGCATTCTGGGCGGTACTCGCAGAGGGAGTGCTCCGCCAGGAGGTCGGCGGGCCCGACGTCCTGCGTGCCCAGCTGGAACACGTCGCCGAGATGGCGGTGCGCCCCAATATCACCGTCCAGGTCCTGCCGTTCTCGCGCGGGGCGCACTCAGGCATGTTCGGGCCGTACCTGTTGATGGGCTTTCCGCAGGTGACGGCACAGGATCTCGTACTGACGGAGACTCCCACGGGCAACACCTGGAGGGAGCGAGAGCTCGAAGTCGCCCGCTATCGGGCGCTCTTCGACGATGCGCGCACCGCTGCGCTGCCGTCGACGGAATCACTCGCACTCATCCGTCGCACTGCCAAGGAGTACGGTCCATGACCCACGAACGCCACGAAGCCTCTCGTCTCGGGACAGCAGGACCCCCACCGGGCCGGTCATAGCCTTCGGGCGTACCGCTTGGCGGGCCTTTGTCGCGCAGGTCGAGTAAGCCTGTTCCCGGAGACGTTCAGCGTTCCAGGAACACCCGGCCCCCGACCTCCACCCATCCCCCGGGCTGCGGAGCGGTGAGTATCTGGGAACCCGCGCCCTGTGTGATGTTGAGGGCGCGGCCCAACTGGTCGGTCAGCAACAACGCCGCCGCGCCCGTCGCCTCGTCCTCGTGGATGCCGTCGTCGCGGCCGGGGAAGGCGCGGGCGCGGACGCGGCCCGCTGCCTCGTCCTCCCAGGCCCAGGCGTAGATCCACTCGCCGAGTGGGGGCACGGGCAGGTCGTCGACCTC
Organism: Streptomyces sp. NPDC088350; assembly: GCF_044753545.1. Lineage (NCBI taxonomy): Bacteria > Bacillati > Actinomycetota > Actinomycetes > Kitasatosporales > Streptomycetaceae > Streptomyces > Streptomyces sp. NPDC088350. The sequence continues at coordinate 422,264 of NZ_JBIVNL010000004.1, forward strand.
GGCGGCGGTGGCGTATTGGCGCAGGGTGCGGGGCGGGGCCCACTCCGGGAGGGCCTCGATCCAGCTGAACTCGCCGTCCAGGCGGGCGCCCACGATGCCCGCGGGGGTGACCAGTTCGGGTATGTCCAGGAGCCAGGCCGTGCCGACGCAGGGGTGTCCGGCGAAGGGCAGGCGCGTGGTCGGGGTGTAGATGTCGATGACTCCGCGCTCGGGGTCGTCGACGAACACGGTCTCGCTGAAGCCGAGTTTCCCGGCGAACACCTGCCGCTCGTCCGGGTCCGCCATGACGGAACCCTCGCGGACGACGCCGAGTTCGTTGCCGTATCCGCCGCTGGGGCCGCAGAAGACACGCAGCACGTCGTAATCAGTCACGGGGGCATTCAAACATCCCACCGGTGGCCGGGTCGTCCCAGGCGACGGAGCCGACCGAGGAAGGGTGCCCTGAAAAAATGTGACACTCGCAGGTGCGAGTGTCACATTTCCGCAGACCAGGTACCCCGCCGGCCGCCCGCGCCCGCCGCCACGGTGATCGCCGCCGCCGTGCCCAGCGCCGCCGCCGGTATGCCGGAACCCGTCGAGGCGAGGGAGCCGGTCGCGCCGCCGCCGACGGGCCGCCGGGGGAGGTCTTCACCGAGGAGTTGCTGTCGGACGTCTACGACCAGCCGGTCGAGGTCTTCCCTCATCCGCGCACGGGAGCGGTCGTCGTGGCCCCGCATCGCCCGACTTGACCTCCCCTTGACCCTCCCTTGGTGTGTGTTTTTCGCCATCGAGATCGAGCCGTGTCTGTGATTTTCCCGTGGACAGTGAATACCCACCCAGGCGGGTATGACTGAGGTAAGCCTCAGGTAAGTTAGGGCAGCCTCACCACACTGCCTCACCACACACTCCCGCTTGGAGCCTGCATGCGTGCCGTCCGACTCCCCGTCGTCACCGCCGTCGCCGCCGCGGCGGCCCTGACCGCCGTCACGGCGTGCACCGCGAAGAGCGACGCCAAGGACGGCGACGCGATCCAGGTGACCGCGGCCGACTCCAAGTGCACGACCTCGACCAAGTCGATCCCGGCCGGACAGGTCACGCTGAAGATCGAGAACACCGGCTCGAAGGCGACCGAGGTCGAGATCCTCTTCCCGGACGACCGGATCGTCACCGAGAAGGAGAACATCGGGCCGGGGACCAAGTACACGCTCACCGCCGAGGTGAAGGCGGGGTCGTACGAGATCGCCTGCCGGCCCGGTATGAAGGGCCACGGCGTCCGGCAGAAGCTGACCGTCACCGGTGGCTCGGTCGCCAAGCGCGACCCGAAGCTGGACGCGGCCGTCGCCGCCTACCGCGAGTACGCGCAGAACGAGGCCGACGCGACGATCCCGAAGGTCGAGACCTTCGTCAACGCCATCAAGGCGGGCGACCTCACCGCCGCCAAGAACGCCTACGCCCCCTCCCGCGTCGGCTGGGAGACCACCGAGCCGATCGCCGAGTCGTTCGGGGACATCGACCCCAAGACCGACACCCGCGTCAACGACCTGGAGAAGGGCCAGAAGTGGACCGGCTGGCACGCGCTGGAGAAGGCGCTGTGGCAGGACAAGAAGATCGGCGCCGAGCAGAAGGCCCTCGCCGACGAGCTGCTCACCGATCTGAAGGACTGGCAGAAGCGGGTCGGCAAGGCCGAGATCACCCCGACCTCCATGGCCAACGGCGCCAAGGAACTCCTCGACGAGGTCGCCACCGGCAAGGTCACCGGCGAGGAGGACCGCTACTCGCACACCGACCTGAGCGACTTCAAGGCCAACGTCGACGGCGCGCAGAAGGCGTACGAGCTGCTGAAGCCGGTCGCGCAGAAGAACGACGCGGCGCTGACCGCCGAGCTGGACAAGCAGTTCGCCGCGATCGGCACGCTGCTCGAGAAGTACCGCTCGACTTCGACCTCGGACGGCTTCGTGTCGTACGACAAGGTCACCAAGGACCAGCGCAAGGAGCTGTCGGACGCGGTCAACGCCCTCGCGGAGCCGCTGTCCAAGCTCGCCGCCGCCGTTGTGAAGTAGGCCTGAAATGACCGAAGTTCAGGAGAGCGAAGTCCAGCAGAGCGGTGCTCCGTCCCGCCGTTCGCTGATCGGCTGGGGCGGTGCCGGGCTCGCGCTCGGTGCCGTCGCGGCCGGTGGCGCGGTGGCGATGACGCGTGTCGGTGAGGACGTCGATCCGGCGGGCGCCGAGACGGGCGCCGCGGTCGCCTTCCACGGCGCCAACCAGGCGGGCATCGCCACGCCCGTGCAGGACCGGCTGCACTTCGCCGCGTTCGACGTGAAGACCGACGACCGCGCCGAGTTCGTGCGGATGCTGAAGGACTGGACGGCCGCCGCCCGCCGGATGACCGGCGGGCACGCGGTCGGCGAGGGGGCCTACGGCGGGCTCGCCGAGGCGCCGCCGGACGACACCGGTGAGGCGCTGGGGCTGAAGCCGTCGCGGCTGACCCTCACCATCGGCTTCGGGCCGTCGTTCTTCGAGAAGTTCGGGCTCGAGGACGCTCGCCCCGACGCCCTCGTCGACCTTCCCCAGTTCCCCGGCGACAACTTCGACAAGTCCCGTACAGGCGGCGACCTTTGTGTGCAGGCCTGTGCGGACGACCCGCAGGTCGCCGTGCACGCGATCCGCAACCTGGCCCGTATCGGCTTCGGCAAGGTCGCCATCCGCTGGTCCCAACTCGGCTTCGGGAAAACGTCGTCCACGACCCCCGGTGCCCAAACGCCCCGCAATCTCATGGGGTTCAAGGACGGCACCCGCAACATCGCGGGCACCGAGACGGACCGGCTGAAGAAGTTCGTGTGGGTCGACGAGGGGGACGTCGGCACGAACTCGGCCTGGATGACCGGGGGTTCGTATCTCGTCGCCCGGCGCATCCGGATGAACATCGAGACCTGGGACCGGACCTCCCTCCAGGAGCAGGAGGACGTCTTCGGCCGGGACAAGGGCGAGGGCGCGCCGGTCGGCAAGGCGAAGGAGCACGACGCGCCGTTCCTGAAGGCGATGAAGCCCGACGCGCACGTCCGGCTCGCGCACCCCGAGTCCAACGGCGGGGTCACGATCCTGCGCCGGGGCTACTCCTTCACCGATGGCACCGACGGCCTCGGCCGTCTCGAAGCGGGCCTGTTCTTCCTGGCCTACCAGCGCGACGTCCGCAAGGGATTCATCCCGCTGCAGCGCAGGCTGTCGGCGACCGACGCGCTCAACGAGTACATCCAGCACGTGGGTTCGGCGGTCTTCGCCGTCCCGCCGGGCGTGCGTGACAAGGACGACTGGTGGGGCAGCACGCTGTTCTCCCAGGACGCGAAGGAGTCGTAGACCGTGTTCTCCAACTATCTGATCGGTCTGCGCGAGGGGCTGGAAGCCAGCCTCGTCGTCTGCATCCTGATCGCCTATCTGGTCAAGACGGACCGGCGGGACGCGCTGAAGCCGATCTGGATCGGCATCGCCGTCGCGGTGCTCATCGCGATGGGCTTCGGCTGCGCGCTCGAATTCGGCTCCCAGGAGCTGACGTTCGAGGCACAGGAGGCGCTCGGCGGTTCGCTGTCGGTCGTCGCGGTCGGTCTGGTGACGTGGATGGTGTTCTGGATGCGGCGCACCGCCCGGCACCTGAAGTCCGACCTGCACGGCAAGCTGGACGCGGCCCTCGCGATGGGTACGGGCGCGCTGGTCGCCACCGCGTTCCTCGCCGTCGGCCGCGAGGGCCTGGAGACCGCCCTGTTCGTATGGGCGTCGGTGCACGCGGCGAGCGACGGCACCCCGCGCCCGCTGGTCGGCGTGGCCCTCGGCCTGGCCAGCGCCGTGTTCCTGGGCTGGCTGTTCTACCGCGGCGCGTTGAAGATCAACCTCGCCAAGTTCTTCACCTGGACCGGCGCGATGCTGGTCGTCGTGGCGGCGGGCGTGCTGGCCTACGGCTTCCACGATCTCCAGGAGGCCGACTGGATCCCGGGGTTGACGAACCTGGCGTTCGACATCAGCGGCACGATCCCGCCGGACAGCTGGTACGGCACGCTCCTCAAGGGCGTGTTCAACTTCCAGCCGGACCCGACCGTTCTCCAGGTCACGGTGTGGCTGCTGTACCTGGTCCCCACACTCACGCTGTTCTTCGTCCCGGTAGGGTTCGCCTCCGGGAAGGGGAAGGTGAAGGTAGCTGATGAGCAGGGACCGAAGCCCTCGGAGGCCTCGAAGGCTTGACCGGAGCGCCCTCATAGCGGCCTCGTTGACCGCATTGTCCTTGACGGCGAGCGGTTGTGTGGTGGTCCACGGGGAACGCGAGGTCCTCCCGGCCACCACCCGCGCCGAGGCCGCCACGGCACTCCAGCAGTTCACGACCGCGTACAACGCGGCCGACAAGGCGTACGACAGTTCCCTGGACGCCGCTCATGTCACCGGCGCGCTCGGTGACATCGACGCGGCGCGGCTGAAGGCGGGGCACACCAACTACCCGGCCGGTAACCCGAATTACGCTCCGCTGAAGCTGACGGACGCCAAGTTCACCATCCCGAAGAAGGCCGGCTGGCCGCGCTGGTTCGTCGCCGACACCGCCGCCAACAAGGGGGGCAGCGCCCGCTGGCTGCTGGTGTTCACCCGCGACGACCTGTCCGAGCCGTTCCAGGTGGCGTATCTGACGCTGCTCGCGCCCAGTGCCGTACCGGAGTTCAAGACCGACAAGGACGGCTGGGCCGAGGCCGTACCGGCGAACTCGGCCGAACTGGCGGTCGCGCCGGGCGAGTTGAGCCAGAGCTACGCGACGTATCTGAAGAGCGGCGGGACGGTCTTCGCCGACGGTACGCACACCAGCGCGTGGCGCGCGGACCGGGCGAAGAACGCCGCGAAGCCCGGTCTGGCCACCCAGTATCTCGACCAGCCGCTGACGAGCGGCGACTACGCGCCGCTGGCGCTGCGTACCGCGGACGGCGGGGCGCTGGTGTTCTTCACCACGCGCTACTTCCAGAAGGAGACCGCGGCGGCGGGCACGTCGGTGCCGGCCCAGAACAAGGACGTACAGGCGCTGACGACGGGCCGGGTCCAGCAGTCCCTCACCCTCCAACTCCTCTCCAACGAGGTGGCGTTGGATCCGAAGCGGGGCGGCAAGGTGTCGGTCCTTGGACGGATCGAGGGGCTGACCTCCGCACAGGGCGGCTGACCTCAGGTGGTCAACGGCCCAGCGGCCAGGCCGCGTTGGCCTGGTCCGGCTCCGCGCCGGCGTGGCGGGCGCAGGCGTCCGTGAGGGTTTCGAGGAGGGTCAGCGGGTCCGGCAGGGGATGCTCGGGGCCGCGTACCCAGTGCACGGACTGGTTCTCGCCCGGGAGTTGGGCCGGGGGGACGAGGACGTAGGACCCGCGGCAGTGCCAGCGCAGCCCGGGGTGTTCGTCCATCGTCTCGGGGTGGCAGTCCAGTTCGCACGGCCACCACTCGTCCTCGTCCTCGGGGGTGCCGCGGGTGAGGGTGAAGAAGAGCAGCCGTCCGTCGTCGCTCGCGGCGACCGGCCCGACCTCGACACCGGCGGCGAGCAGCCGCTCCAGTGCCTCGTGGCCGGCCTCCAGGGGGACGTCGAGGACGTCGTTGACCATCCCGGTCGCGGTGATGAAGTTGGCCTGCGGCTGGTGGCGGGCCCAGCGCTCGATCTGCGCGCGGTCGGTCGTGGACTGCGTCTGCCAGGCGAAGGACACCGGGTGGCGGGCCGGTGTGGGGCAGCCCACGCGGTCGCACGAACATCGGTAGCCCGGGGCCGGGTGCGCGGCGGGCGCGAGCGGCAGTCCCGCTCCGGCGGCGGCGAGCAGCAGCGCCTCACGTCCGCTGCCGTCGGGGACCTCCTGCGGGCGGCGTCCGCGCAGCCACGAGGAGAGTTTGCCCTGCCGACCGGTCCGGCCACCGAACGTCGCGCTCATCTATCTCCTCGCCCTGCTGTTGTCGCCCTGCCGTTGTGCGGAGAACTTCCCCTATGGTCCCACCATCCTGCGCTCCGAGTGGCGGGACCCCGTATCCGGGGTGGGTGGGACGAGACACACCGAGACCCAGATCACCGCCTATCACATGATTTGCCGGGATTTACGGTCTTCAGGGCCGCGGCGGCCACGGGTCACCCCAGTCCGCGTCCCGTGCCGCCTTGTACAGGTCGCCGTGGCGTTTGGTGACCGTCGTCCGGCGCAGCTGTTCGTCGGTCTCGCAGAGGTCGAGGAGTACCTGCCCCTTGCGGATCTGCGGGCGTCTGACGATGCGGGCGGGCGCGGGCGCGGGGACGGGTTCGACGGGGAAGCGGGCGGCGGCCACGTAGCTGAACTTCTCGTCCTCGTACGGCAGGGAGCCGCCCTTGACCTTGCGGTGCAGGGAGGAACGGCTGACGCGCGTCGAGAAGTGGCACCAGTCCTCGCCGGGGACGATGGGGCAGCCGGCGCTGTGGGGGCAGGGGGCGGCGATGCGGAAACCGGCGGCGATCAGGCGGTCGCGGGCCTCGATCACCCGGGCGTAGCCGTCCGGGGTGCCCGCTTCGACGATCACTACGGCCTGGGCCGCGTGTGCGGCGGCGTCGACGAGGGCGGCCCGGTCGGGGGCGGTGAGTTCGTTGAGGACGTAGGAGACGGTGACGAGGTCGGTGGCGTCGAGGGTGAGCGCCGATCCGATCCGGGCGTGGCGCCAACTGGCGTTCCGCAGGCCCGGGTTGGCGGTCGCGATCTCTTTCCCGAGGGCGAGGGCGGGTTCGGCCCAGTCGAGTACGGTCACCGGGCGGTCGCCGGACCAGGTGGCGGTGACGGCCCAGGTCGCGGCGCCGGTGCCGCCGCCGATGTCCACGTGTCCCTGCGGGGCCCAGTCGGGTACGGCGTCCGCGAACTCGTCCAGCGCGGAGCGGACCGCCTCGAAGGTCGCCGGCATCCGGTACGCGGCGTACGCGACGACGTCCGCGCGGTCCCTGAGGATCGGGGCGTCGGTCGGGGTGACCCCCCTGTAGCTGGCGATCAGCCGCTCCACGGCACCGGCGGCCTGCCTGGGCGGAAGCCCGTCGAGCAGCGTGGCGAGAGCGGTACGGAGGGTTTGAGCCGGGGTCACGGGGTCGTTCACTCGCCGATTCTAAGTGGGCCGGGGTGGAGGCGGGCGTCGTCCCTGGGGCTCCGCCCCCAGCCCCCCGTCCTTTGCCCACCCACCACCCGTTTACTGTCAGTCAAGAGGTGGCCGTCAAAAACCCCGCACCGCCCGCGCTACCCGCGTCCCCGCCGCCGCCCGCGGCCCACTGTCCGCATCCCTCCTCCGCGGATGGACGGTATTGGCCAGCAGCACCAAGAACGTGTCCGTCGCCGGGTCCAGTACCAGCGACGTCCCCGTGAACCCGGTGTGCCCGACCGCCCCGCGCCCCGCCAACTCCCCCATGAACCAGGCCTGGTCGACCGCGAAGCCGAGTCCCGGTGGCGTCAGCAGCAGCTCCACGAAGTCCGCGCCCAGGATGCGGGCGGGGCCGTAGGAACCGCCTGCCAGGAGGGTGCGGCAGAAGATCGCGAGGTCGCGGGCCGTGGAGAAGAGGCCCGCGTGGCCGGCGACGCCGCCGAGGGCCCAGGCGTTCTCGTCGTGGACGACGCCCCGCAGCATGCCCCGGTCCGCCTTGGCCCACGGGCGGCGCTCGTCCTCCGTGGCCGCCGCGCCGGGGCTGGGGCCGAAGTCGGTCGAGGTCATGCCGAGGGGGCGGGTGATCCCGTCGTGGACGAGGACGTCGAGGGTGCGTCCGCTGATGCGTTCCAGGACGAACTGGAGCAGGAGGAGGTTCAGGTCGGAGTACAGGTAGGTGCCCGGCTCTCCCGCCGGCGCCTCCGCCCGCAGCATTGCCAGGCGTTCCGTGTCGTCCGCGCAGTCGTAGAGCGGGAGTTCGGGTCGTAGGCCCGAGGTGTGGGTGAGGAGTTGGCGGACGGTGATGCCGTGGCGGGCGGCGGCGCGGAAGTCGGGGAGGTACGCGCCGACGCGGGCGTCGATGCCCAGCGTGCCCCGCTCGATCTGCTGCATGGCGGCGACCGCCGTGAACAGTTTGGTGAGGGAGGCCAGGTCGAAGGGGGTGTCGACCGTCGTCGGGATACGCGAGGCCGGTGGCAGTTCCACACCCCGGTCGGTCTCGGGGTCGTAGGCGGAGTAGCGGACGGCCCAGCCCGCCGCCTCCTCCACGGCGATCACCGGGCCGCGGCCGGCGACCACGACGGTGCCCGCCGCCCAGGGGCGGTCGCCGGTGGTGAGGTCGTGGACCTCCCGGACCAGGTGCCGGAGTTCCCCGGGATCGAGGCCGGCCCGTTCCGGGGTGTCGATGCGAAGTCTCGGGGCGCTCAGCTCCCCACTCCCTCCACGGTCGTACGTGTGTTCCAAGGACGGCACATTCCCACGAAGCAGGCCACCGCCACCAGTGCGGCCACCAGTTGGACGACCGCCATCGGGACGGCCGTGTGCTCACCCGCGATGCCGACGAGCGGGGAGGCTATGGCTCCGATCAGGAAGGAGGAGGTGCCCAGCAGCGCCGAGGCGGAGCCCGCCGAGTGCCGGGTGCGCATGAGGGCGAGGGTCTGGGCGTTGGGGAGGGTCACGCCCATCGCCGACATGAGGATGAAGAGGGCCGTGGCCACCGGGGCCAGGCCCACCTCCCCGAACACCCCCGTCGCCATCAGCAGCAGCGCCGTCGCGGCCAGCACCACCACCGCCAGGCCCGCACCCAGGACCTTGTCCATGGAGACCCGGCCCACCAGCAGCTTTCCGTTGATCTGGCCCACCGCGACCAGCCCCACCGAGTTGACGCCGAACAGCACGCTGAAGGTCTGCGGGGAGGCGCCGTAGATCTCCTGGACGACGAAGGGGGACGCCGAGATGTAGGCGAACAGGGCAGCGAAGGAGAAACCTCCCGTGAGCGTGTAGCCGGTGAAGGGGAGGTCGGCGAGGAGGCCGCGCATACCGCGCAGGGCCTCCGCCGTGCCGCCCGCGTGGCGGTCGGCAGGGGCGAGGGTCTCGGGGAGGCGGGTCCAGACGAGGACCGCCAGCGCCGCCCCGACGAAGGTCAGGATCACGAAGACGCCCCGCCAGTCCGTCACCCGGAGGATCTGGCCGCCGACCAGCGGCGCGACGATCGGGGCGACCCCGGAGACCAGCATCAGGGTGGAGAAGAAGCGGGCCATGGCGACGCCGTCGTACAGGTCGCGTACGACCGCTCGGGCGATCACTATCCCGGCGGCGCCCGCGAGGCCCTGGAGCAGCCGGAAGGCGACCAGGGACTCCACGTTCGGCGCGAACGCGCACAGGGCGGTGGCCAGGATGTAGACGGCCAGGCCGGTCAGCAGCGGGCGTCTGCGGCCCCACTTGTCGCTCATCGGGCCGACCACCAGCTGGCCCAGCGCCATGCCGGCGAGGCAGGCGGTGAGGGTGAGCTGCACGGTCGCGGCGGGGGCGTGCAGGGAGCGGGTGACCTCCGGGAGCGAGGGGAGGTACATGTCCATCGCCAGCGGCGGTGTCGCGGTGAGACCGCCGAGGACGAGGACGACGAGGAGGCCGGAGCGGCGGGTCGCCTCGGTCGGCGGTACGACGGACTGCGGCGTGCTCGGCGCCTGCGCCCTCTGCTCGGGCATGTGCCCCTCCCTCTCCGAGTGATCCGCCACCTATGCTCTCAGCTCGTACAGGGTGCCGAGGGTCTGGTGAGCGAGGGTGGGTCCGGAATGACGGAGCAGAGCGTGCGCTGGGGAGTCCTGGCGACCGGCGGGATCGCCGCCGCGTTCACGGCGGCGCTGGTCGATCTGCCGGACGCCGAGGTGGTCGCGGTGGCCTCGCGGACTCAGACGTCGGCGAAGGCGTTCGCGGAACGGTTCGGGATCGAGCGGGCCTACGGCGACTGGGCCGCGCTGGCGGCCGACGAGGACATCGATGTCGTCTACGTCGCCACCCCGCACTCGGCACACCGCACCGCGGCCGGTCTCTGTCTGGAGGCCGGGCGGAACGTGCTCGTCGAGAAGGCCTTCACCCTCAACTCCCGCGAGGCCGCGGAGCTTGTGGAACTGGCGAGTGCGCGCGGCAGCTTCCTGATGGAGGCCATGTGGATGTACTGCAATCCGCTGGTACGGCGGCTGAAATCCCTCGTCGACGACGGGGCGATCGGTGAAGTCCGCACCGTCCAGGCCGACTTCGGGCTCGCCGGACCCTTCCCTCCGTCACACCGGCTGCGCGACCCGGCGCAGGGCGGCGGCGCGCTGCTGGACCTCGGGGTGTACCCGGTGTCGTTCGCGCACCTGCTGCTCGGTGAGCCCGCCGGCATCAAGGCGTCGGCCGTGCTCTCCCCCGAGGGCGCCGACCTCCAGACCGCGGCCCTGTTCTCCTGGGACAGCGGCGCGCTGGCCGCGCTGCACTGCTCGATCGTCGGCGGTACGGGGACGTCGGCGTCGGTGACGGGTGCGCTGGGCCGGATCGACATCCCGGACGGCTTCTTCCACCCGGAGCGGTTCGTGCTGCACCGGGACGGCCGCGACCCCGAGGAGTTCGCCCTCGACCCGGCCGACGGGCCCCGCAACACGCTGCGGCACGAGGCGTCGGAGGTGATGCGGGCGCTGCGCGCCGGTGAGACCGAGTCGCCGCTGGTGCCGCTGGAGGGCACGCTCGCGGTGATGCGGACGCTGGACGCGGTGCGGGAGCGGATCGGGGTGCGGTATCCGCAGGAGGGGTGACTCGTAGGCTGCGGCCATGAACGCAACGCACTCGTCAAGGATCGCCGTGGTGACCGGCGCCGGCTCCGGGATCGGCCGCTCGGTCGCCGTGGAACTCCTGCGCGCGGGCTGGTCGGTGGCGCTGGCCGGCCGCCGCACCGGGACGCTGGAGGAGACGGCCGCGCTGGTGCCGGAGGGCGCCTCCCTCGTCGTAGGGACGGATGTGGCGCGGCCGGAGGACGTGGGTGCGCTGTTCGACGCGACCGTGGAGCGGTTCGGGCGGGTGGACCTGCTGTTCAACAACGCGGGGACGTTCGGGCCCGGTGGGGTGCCGGTGGAGGAGCTGCCCTACGACGCGTGGCGGCATGTGGTGGACACCAACCTCAACGGGGCGTTCCTGTGCGCGCAGGCGGCCTACCGGCGGATGAAGGAGCAGGTGCCGCAGGGCGGGCGGATCATCAACAACGGGTCGATCTCCGCTCATACTCCCCGGCCGCACTCCGTGGCCTACACCGCCACCAAGCACGCGCTGACGGGGCTGACGAAGTCGCTGTCGCTGGACGGGCGGCCGTACTCGATCGCGGTGGGGCAGATCGACATCGGGAACGCGGCGACGGACATGACGCGGCGGATGGAGACCGGGGCGTTGCAGGCCAACGGGGTGGTCGCCCCGGAACCGGTGATGGATGTCGCCGATGTGGCGCGCACCGTACGGCACATGGCGGAGCTGCCGTTGGAGGCGAATGTGCAGTTCGCGACGGTGCTGGCGACGGCGATGCCGTATGTGGGCCGGGGCTGAGCGATGGCCGATTCGATGTGCACAAGCGGAATTTGACCGTCCGCACCATTGCGCCCGGTTGCTGACTTATGCTCAACTCTTCTCCACCAAAGCTTCACAGTTGGAGCACTGAGCTTCCGCAGACCACACCCGAGGGGGGAGGCGACAGTCGTTCCACTGCCCGGGTGGGGGTGGGCCTCGCGTGGGACCGCGAGGTATCACACCGGGCAGTGGAACGGCTGTCGCACAGTTCAACTCCCTTGATCCTCTTCGGCCTTGGCCGCCGCCGCTACGGCCGCCCGGCGCCTGCGCAGCGCGAACGCGCCGCCCGCGAGCACCGCGACCGTCCCCGCCGCGCCTTCCAGCAGCCGCCAGGGCGAGGGACCGTCCGACGAGGAGGCAGCCGCGCCCGTGGCCCCCTGAGCGCCCTTGGCGCCCTTCCCCGACGCTGCGGCGCTCGCGGTCGCGCCGCCCTCGCTCAGCGGATCGACCAGCTTGCCCACCGCCTGCGCCGAACTCCCCTTGCCGAAGCCCCAGTCGAGCAGCGCGGCGGTCTCCTTGTAGACCTCGTTGCCGCCGTTCGCCGGGTGCATCACGGTGACCAGGAGGGTGCGGCCGTCGCGGGTGGCGGCGCCGGTGAAGGTGTTGCCGGCGTGGCTGGTGTAGCCGTTCTTCACGCCGATCATGCCCCGGTACGTGCCCAGTCCGTAGGCGCCGGTGAGCAGGCGGTCGGTGTTCTGGATCTGGAAGGTCTTCTTGCCGCCGGCCGGGAAGTTCGCGGTCCTGGTCGAGCAGTAGGCGCTGAAGTCCTCGTCGCGCAGCCCGTGCCGGGCGAAGAGCGTGAGGTCGTACGCCGACGAGACCTGCCCGGGGTGGTCGAAGCCGTCCGGGCTGACCACATGCGTGTCCAGGGCCTGGAGGTCGGCCGCCTTGGCCTGCATCTCGGCGACGGTCTTCGCGATGCCCCCGTTCATGTGGGCCAGCACGTGCACGGCGTCGTTGCCGGAGCGCAGGAAGACGCCCTGCCACAGCTGGTGGACGGTGTAGAGGATGCCGGGCTTGACGCCGACGAGGCTGGAGCCGGAGGGGACGTCGGCCAGGTCGGCGTCGGTCACCCGATACGTGCGGGTCCGCTCGAACTTCCCCAGCACGGTGTCGGCGAACAGCATCTTCAGCGTGGACGCGGGCGCGAGCCGCTGGTGCGCGCGGTACGAGGCGAGGACCTCGCCGGTCTCGTGGTCGGCGAGGATCCAGGAGCGGGCGGTGAGCTTCTTGGGCAGACCGGTGGCACCGCTCGTCTGGATCCCGTCGCGGGCCAGACGCTCACCGCCTATCGCCGTCGCCGCCGACGCGGGAGTGGCCGCCGCCAAGGGAAGGGCGGCGGCGGTCAGACCGAGAGCGGCACGCCGGGTGAGCCGAGAGGAATCGCGCATCCCGGGACCGTACAAAATCGGGCCGGGCCGGTGCACGGCGGGGTGTCGAAAAAACGTCGGAACGAAAGCACGGGAACCCATGTCAGCACGCCATTGAACAGGGGTTTCCTGGCAAGACGCCCTCCACAGGCTAGGAATGGGCTGTCTGACACAATTCTGATTTCGGGCTTCTTTTTCTCAGGTCAGACACATCCTTTACTCAGGTCGACTCAAAGGTTCCTCCATAGCTTGTGGCCGCGCCCACAGCGGGCGCCAAGAACCTTTGGGGAACGGGATGTTTGGCATCTATCTCAAGCGCGAGCTGAGCCGGCGCAAGAAGGCGGCCCTGGTCATCGCCATGGGTCTGGCGCTCGGTATCGCGCTGGTCATCACCGTCAACTCGGTGTCGGCCGGCATGAATCAGGCTCAGGACAAGGTCCTCAAGTCTCTTTACGGTCTCGGCACCGACATGACCGTGACCAAGGCGCAGTCGGCCCCCAAGGCCGGCAGCTCGCAGGGTCCCAGCTTCAAGTTCGGCGCCACCTCCTCCAGCGGCAGCTCGCAGAGCTCGGACCGGGTGAACACGCAGGGCGGTCAGGCCCTCGCGTCTTCCCTGGTCACCAAGGTCGGCGCGCAGAAGGGCGTGTCCGCCGCGGTCGGCGCGCTCACCCTGAACGTCACCAAGGTCGACGGCTCCTTCACCCAGGGCAAGGCGAAGACCTCCACCAGCTCCGGTTCCTCCTCCAGCTCCGGTTCCTCCTCGCAGCAGGGCGGCCCCGGCGGCGGCTCGGGCAGCAGCGGCAGCACCGGCCAGCCCCAAGTGCAGGGCGGCGGCGCCAACTTCAACGTGAACTCGTACTCGGTCGCGGGTATCGACGTCACCAACCAAACGCTGGGCCCGCTGTCCACGTCGAAGATCACCACCGGCAAGACGTTCACGACCGCGCAGACCGACGCGAAGGTCGCCGTCGTCAGCAAGTCGTACGCCAAGACGAAGAAGTACAAGGTCGGTTCGACCTTCAAGATCTCCGGCACCAAGTTCACGGTCATCGGCATCGCGACGCCCAACAGCAGCGAGTCCACCATCGACGTGTACCTGCCGCTGAAGCAGGCGCAGACGCTGGGCGACTCGAAGAACAAGGTCACCACGATCTACGTCAAGGCGACCGACTCCAAGCAGATCTCGGCCGTCAAGTCGACGATCCAGAAGAACATCTCGGGTACGACGGTCACCACCTCCGCCGACCTCGCGTCCACCGTGTCCGGTTCGCTGTCCACCGCCTCCAACCTGGCGACCAGCGTGGGCAAGTGGCTCTCCATCGCGGTCCTGATCGCCGCGTTCCTGGTGGCCGCGCTGCTGACCTCCTCGGCGGTGTCCCGCCGGGTGCGTGAGTTCGGCACCCTGAAGGCGCTCGGCTGGCCGAGCCGCAAGGTGACCCGGCAGGTCGTCGGCGAGTCCATGGTCAACGGCCTGATCGGCGGCGCTCTCGGTATCGCGCTGGGCCTCGCGGCGGCCTACGCGGTCACCGCGATCAGCCCCAAGCTGACCGCGCAGCTGGGCTCCACCTCCGGCGGCGGTGGCGGCATGGGCGGTGGCCCCGGCGGCCAGGGCGGCCCCGGCCAGCAGGCCTCCTCCAACACCCTGGAGATCGCGCTGAACGCGCCGGTCTCGCTGACCACCATCGCCCTCGCGGTGGGCCTGGCCGTCACCGGCGGTCTGATCGCCGGCGCGATGGGCGGCTGGCGTGCCTCCCGGATGCGCCCGGCGGACGCCCTGCGCAGCGTGTCGTAGACCGGCCGCACCCCCTTGAACAGGGGCGCCGCCTCCACTCCCCCCGGGTGGCGGCGCCCCGCCCTCTTCTTCACCGACGTACCGACGGAGATCCCATGTACAAGCTCACCGGCGTCACCAAGCGCTACACGCGGGGCAAGGAGACGGTCGAGGCGCTGCGCGGCGTCGACCTCACGATCGAGGACGGCGACCAGCTCGTCATCCAGGGCCCCACCGGCGGCGGCAAGTCGACGCTGCTGCAGATGATCGGCGGCCTGGACCGCCCCTCCGAGGGCAGCGTCGAACTCGACGACGTCAACCTCGCCACCATCAGCGAGGCCAAGCTGACCCGGCTGCGGGCCGAGAAGATCGGCATCATCTTCCAGTCCTTCAACCTCATCCCGACGCTCACCGCACAGGAGAACGTCGAGACCGCCCTGGTCCCCCTCGGCGTCAAGCCGGCGGAGCGCCGCGAGCGGGCCGCCGAGGCGCTGACCTCGGTCGGTCTCGGCGACCGTCTGCGCCACGCCCCGTCCGAACTCTCCGGCGGCCAGCAGCAGCGCGTCGCGATCGCCCGCGCACTGGTCAAGAAGCCGAAGGTCCTCCTCGCCGACGAGCCCACCGGCAACCTCGACGAAGGCACCCGCGACGACATCATGGGCCTGCTCGAAGGCCTCTGGCACGAGTACGGGCTGACCTTCATCATGGTCACCCACGACTCGTCCATCGCCCGCCGCGCCCCGCGCCTGGCCACCATCAAGGCCGGCCAGATCACCCTCACCGAACAGGGCGGCGGCCAGCGGCAGTTCGCGCCCCAGCAGGGGCACAGCGAGCAGCAGTACGCGCAGTACGGCAACCAGGGTTACTAGCCCCTACGC
This sequence comes from Streptomyces sp. NPDC088350, assembly GCF_044753545.1. NCBI lineage: Bacteria > Bacillati > Actinomycetota > Actinomycetes > Kitasatosporales > Streptomycetaceae > Streptomyces > Streptomyces sp. NPDC088350. The sequence goes on from NZ_JBIVNL010000004.1 coordinate 437,767, forward strand.
CGTCGGTCCGGTCCTGTCGGGGCCGTTCACCGCCCGAGCACGTGGTCGGCCTCGGCCAACTGCCCTGCGGTGAGCGGCCCCTTCGCGATCGCGCCCGCGTTCTGCTCCGCCTGGGCGACCGAGCGGAAGCCCGGGATCGGAATGGTGCGCGGGCTGCGGGCCCACAGCCAGGCGAGGGCGCCCTGGGCGGGGGTGCGGCCGTCGGAGGTGAGGATCTCGCGCAGGGCGTCCACGCGAGTGACCCAGTCCCCGTCGGCACCGGCGCCCCGCTTGAAGCCCTGCATCCAGGCCGGGGGCGTGTTGCGGATGTCGCCGGCCTCCAACTCCCGCCCCACCGCCTGCTTTCCGGTGAGCAGGCCCATCGCGAGGGGGCTGCGGTTGATGCTGGCGAGGCCCAACTCCTCGCACAGTGCGAACATTTCGGGTGCGTCCTGCAACACGTTCGCCGCGTGCTGTACGGCCGCGCAGTGCTCCCCCTCGGCGAAGACGGCGGCGCGTGCGGGGTCGTCGGTACTCCAGGCGTAGGCGCGGATCAGCCCCTCCCGCACGAACTCCTCGCACTGGTCGCGGAGTTGGGCGGCACGCTCCAAGTCGGCGTCGGAGAGGTGCAGTTGGTACAGGTCGACATGGTCGGTGTCGAGGCGCCTCAGTGACGCGGTGAGCGCGCGGCGGGCGTACTCCGGGGAGTCGTCGCCGCCGGTGAGGGTGCGGGTGTCCTCGTCGAAGACGTTGCCCCACTTGGTGGCGAGGACCACGTCGTCCCGGCGCTTGCCCAGCGCGCGGCCGAGGACGCGTTCGCTGTGCCCCGCACCGTAGGTGTCGGCGGTGTCGAAGAACGTGACACCGAGATCGAGGGCGCGCCGAACCGCCCGTACGGACTCCTCGTCGTCGACCTTGCCCCAGCCGAGCGGCTGCCCGCTCGTGTCCTGCCACTCACCGCCGATCGCCCAGCAGCCGAAGCCGAGAGCGCTCACGTCGATCCCGCTGCGTCCGAGGGTCCTGATGTTCGACTTCGTCTCCATGCCTGTGGACACTAGGAGTTGGAGCGCACACGAAGGCAAGGGTTTTTACGTCGGTCAGGCCTGCCCGGTCTCGAAGCGGGCGATCCTGCCGTCGTCGCCGACCGTGAAACTCCACCGGGTGCGCATCTCGCCCCACGCGTCGTTGGAGTAGCGGGCGACGAGGGCCCGGCCGCCGTTCGACTCCCGGTCGACCTCCATGTGGCCGTGGGAGGAGAAGATCTCCCGGTCGATCCACTCGGCGAGGTCACGGTCGGAGCCGTCGTCCGCCATCGTCGCGCCCGGCGCGAGGACCGCCAGGAAGGCCTCGCGGTCATGGGCGTTGACGGCGCCGACGAAGGCCCGGACCGCCGGATCGCTGAGTTTGGCTGTCTGAATCGTCATGCCGGTCAGACTCACACCGTTCCCGGGGCCCCGCCACCCGAACGGCCGCGCGAACCCGCCCGCGCGAGGCCCGGGGTGCGACGGTGGAGGGGCGTCGGGGGACACCTAGGGAGAGACCTAGGGGAGACACGTAGGGGAACGTCCCCGCCGCCTGTCCAGGGAGTCACCGTGACCTGTTACGACCGAAGCGATCTGGGCCTGCTGCTGCTCCGGCTGGGTACCGGCGGTGTGCTGGCCGCGCACGGCTCGCAGAAACTGTTCGGCTGGTTCGGCGGGGGTGGCATCGAGGGCACCGGCGCGGCCATGGAGGCGATGGGCTACTCCCCCGGCAGGCAGAGCGCCACGATGGCGGGCCTCGCGGAGGCGGGCGGCGGCGCCCTGCTCGCCCTGGGCCTGGCGACCCCGGCGGCGGGCGCGGCGGCGGCCGGTGCGATGGCGGGAGCGACCGCCGTCCACGCGCCCAACGGCTTCTTCGCGGCGGGCGGCGGCTACGAGTACGCGGCCTCCCTCGCCCTGACGGCCGCCGGCCTCGCGATCACGGGCCCTGGCCGCCTCTCCCTGGACCACGCGCTCGGGCACGCGGTGAACCGGGGCTGGATGGTCCCGGCGGCCCTCGCGGTGACCGGGGCGGCGACGGCCGTGGTGATCGGCCTGCGGAACAGGCGGGTGCGGGAGGCGTCGGAGTTCGGGCAGGAGACGCTGTTCGACGCGGAGTGACGTGATGGCAGGCTGGGTCCATGAGTGAGCAGAAGGACCAGCCCACCGGACTCTGGACCGGCATCGAGGACCTCTGGACCTGGGTGGACGCGAACCGTCCCCTCGAAGGCCGGGAAGGGCTCCTCCTCCGCGTCCTGAAACTGTCCGAGGAGGTCGGCGAGGTCGCCCAGGCGGTGATCGGGGCGACCGGCCAGAACCCGCGCAAGGGCGTCACCCACACCTGGGACGACGTGCAGGCCGAACTGTGCGACGTCGTCATCACCGCGCTGGTGGCGCTGCGCACGCTGACCCCCGACACGCAGGAGGTCTTCACCCGCCACCTGGCCCGGGTCATGGAGCGCTCCCTCGGCCCGTCCGCCGTTGTTCACCCCCAGGACCTGCCCGCGCCGCGCGGAGTTGGTGAGACCCACTGAGCCTTCTCGTCGACACCGAGCCGACGAAGGGGTCCCCGTGCAGGACTACGTTTCTTCCGACGGAGTTTTCTCCAACGGGCGCAGGACGGTCGCCGCGGCGGGCACCTGCCTCGCCCTCGCGGCCCTTGGCCTGAACCTGGGCCTGAACAGCCTGGCGCACGCGGCGAGTTACGGCACACCGACCATCTCCCTGTCGGCCACGTACCTTTCGGGCGCGGTGGGCGCGGTAGGTGACCCGACCGTGCAGGTGACGGTCGCTCAGAGCGGCGCCGATGTCAGCGCGTTGACGGTCGCGGCGAGCAAGAGCAGCAGGACGTCCGTCGCGCCGACGAGCGCGGTGGCCGTCACCGGCACCGGCGCCACCCGCCGACTCGCCGTCACGGCCGCCGCGCAGGGCTACACCGACCTGACGGTGAAGGTCACGGGGCTGGGCGGCAGGACGGCCACGAAGACCCTGCACTACGCGGCCTCCGCCTCCGTCCAACAGCCCGCCGACACCCGCTACTTCACCGGCTCCAGCGACGCCTCCGCCGCCGTGGACGTGGGCGGCGGCTACGTCGTCGTGGCGGACGACGAGTCCAACGTCCTTCGCCTGTACGACCGTTCGGCGGGCGGCGCCCCCGTCAGGACCTGGGACTTCAGCGACGACATCGGCGTCTCCAAGGAGATCGACATCGAGGGCGCGGCACGCGTCGGCGACACGGTCTACTGGACCGGTTCGCTCGGCAACAACAAGGACGGCGAGTACAAGGCGGCCCGCAACACGGTCTTCACCACGAAGGTGACCGGCAGCGGCGCCAACACGGCACTCTCCTACGGCGGTTCGTACGGCAAGCTGCGTGACGACCTGGTGGCGTGGGACAAGGCGAACGGCAACCGGTACGGCTTCGCGGCGGGCACCGCGGACGGTCAAGTACCCAAGGAGATCAACGGGTTCAACGTGGAGGGCCTGGAGTTCGCGCCGGGCTCGACGAGCACGGCGTACCTCGGATTCCGGGCGCCGCTCGCCCCGGCGGTGGCCGGCGGCAAGGCGCTGCTCGTGCCGGTGACCAACATCGACAAGGTGGTCGCGAACGGCACCGCCGCGGCCTTCGGCACCCCGATCGAGCTGGACCTCGGCGGCCTCTCGGTGCGCGACATCCGCAAGAACGCGGCCAACCAGTATCTGATCGTCGCCGGTTCCTGGGCCGCCGACGACAACTCCGACCCGTACGCCCTCTACTCCTGGACCGGCAACGCCGCCGACAGCCCGGTCAAGCTGCGTGACCTGCCGACCACGGACCCGGGTGCTTGGGAGGCGGTAGTCGACGTACCGGACCTCACTGCTGCCGGCGCCCGCGCCCAGCTGATCACCGACGACGGCTCGGCCGACCTGTACGGCGACGGCACCAAGGCGAAGGACCTCGCGCACCCGGAGTGGCAGAAGTCGCGGTCGACCTGGTTCACGGTCACCGGCTGACGGTCGGGGGGGGGCCCCCGCGGGGCCCCCCCCCCCCCCCCCCCCGGCCCCCCGGGCCCGCCCCCCCCCCCCCCCCGCCAACACCGCGTCAAGGAAGCCCCACAAAACAACAAAGGCGGC